>JAKJER010000019.1 GCA_022705325.1 Planctomycetota bacterium
AACTTCCCCGCGTTCTCCCCGGTAGCAGGCACAGCAACCGGTTCAAGCGGGATCTGAGCATCCGAGATCGAACCGTTCCAGGGCACGGTCAAGACGAGCAGTCCCTTCGTTGCCTTCCGAAACTGCGCTTCGTTCGTGCAGATGGGGACTCCCCGCAGCATCTCCGGCTCTATCCAACGAGTCGGAGGTTGGCTGCATCCGGCGACGATGCAAACCACCCATGCCGAGACGAGGACCAGTCCCGGATTCCTGTCGGAGAGCATGCCGCGATGGTAGGAGATCCTCCTCCGCCGGTCAAGTAGCTCATGCCCCTGCTTCGGCGATGGCCGCGAGTTGGCCCACCGGCAAAGCCTCCACGGTCTCCTCGATCGGGTAGCGATCCTGCCCGGGGTAGACGACGAAGGTCGCCCGCGGGGCCAGGTCGTCGCGGGCGATCCAGTTGCCCTTGGTCAAACGTGCGTCAGAGGATGCCTTGATCTCGACGGCGATGGGCGGTTTCATGGCTGTCGGATGGATCACCAGGTCCATTTCCGCGCCGGCGGCCGTTCGATAGAAACTCAGTCCCCAGTTCGACGGGATCGTCGCCGCGATCTGCTCGATGCAGAAGCCTTCCCACGACGCTCCGAGGATCGGATGACCGGCGAGGGCGTACCAATCGGGGATGTTCAGCAGGGTGTGAAGAAGACCGGTGCAGCGAAGGTAGACCTTGGGCGACTTGACCAGCCGCTTCTTGACGTTGCCGTGCCACGGGGGGAGTTGGCGGAGCATGTAGGTATCGCAGAGGATATCGAGGTAGCGCCGCGCAGTCTTGTGGTCGATCCCCATGCTTTCGGCGATGCGGCTGGCGTTCCAGACTTGCCCCTGACAGTGGGCGACCATGGTCCAGAACCGCCGAAGCGCCGTGGCTGGGACACGGATTCCCAGCACAGGCATGTCGCGCTCGAGGTGGGTCTGGATGAAGTTCTCCCGCCATTGGGCGGACACGGAGTCGCTGGCGGCGAGGTAGCCTTCGGGATAGCCCCCGCGAAGCCACAGGCGGTGGGACATTTCCAGGTCGCCCCTCGCCCCGACCTCCTCCAGCGTCAGCGGCTCCAACTCGTGGTAGACGATCCTGCCGGCCAGGCTCTCGGAGGCCTGGCGCTTCAGGTCTGGCGAGGCCGAGCCCAGGATCAGGAAACGCCCCGGCCGGCGATCTTGATCGATCAGCACGCGCAACACGGGGAACAGGTCTGGACGCTGCTGCACTTCGTCAATGACGACTAGATGGCTCTCATATCGCGACAGCAAGAGTTCAGGATTGGCCAGCTTGGCCAAGTCGGCTGGGCTCTCCAAGTCCAGGTGCAGCGTGCTGCCCGCCCAGCGGCCCTCTATTAGCCGAGCCAGGGTCGTCTTGCCCACCTGTCGCGGACCTACCAGCCCAACGATAGGAAAAGCCGCGAGCGATCGCTCCACCTCAGCCTGTATAGATCGAGGTATCATCCTTGTATTTTGGGATATAGACTCCCAAAAATCAAGGACAAACTGGATAACAGATGGTCTCCCCTACTTCTTCTGCCCCATCCGCTTCTTGTATTCCTGGTCGTACGGGCCCATGCCGAGGTCGCCGGGCAGCAGGTCCTTGTGTTCCTTCGGCGCGGTGGAGAAGACTTCGCGCACCGCGTCGAGATACCCGAACCCGTACTCCCTGTGCGGGGCGAGGTAGTGGCCCTCGCTCCACTCGTTCCAGTTGTCCAGCAGGATCATCCGCCGCCCGAGCGACTGGGCGGGGAAGGTCTCGACGATCGCCTTGGCCTTTTGCAGCAGCGTCTTGTAGTCGGCCGGCGGGAGCTTCCAGATGCTCCCCTCGTCGCGCCAGCCGCTCCAGCCCTGCGAGACGGTCGCCACCTGCGGCAGGATGTTCATCGCCTGCGTCCTCTTGATGCAGTCGAGCTGGGCGGCGACGGCCCGGTCCGGTTTGGGACTGCCCTGGACGTGCCAGCAGTAAGCGAACGTGTAGTCCAGGCCGAGCTGCTTCATGAGCGTCAGGTGCTTGGGGTCCAGGCCGCGATACTCGCCCAGGATGTACAACCCGTCGAAGCCCGCCTTGCGGCAGGCAGAGCGCATCTTGTCCAGGGCGGCCCGCACCTTGTCCACCCCGCCGAGGTCCTGCACGAGGAATTCCGGGCGGTAGATGAACAGGAGCGGCTTGTTGTCCATCTTCAGGTAGCTCGGGTGGCGGAAGTAGCTGTCCATCCAGAAGGGCAGGAGGTTGTTCATCAGGTCGGCTTCGTCGGCCACCCCGGCCTTGCCGCGGGCCTGGTTCTCCCACATGATGGTGAACTTCATGTTCGAGACGTAGCGCGACTTGAACAGGGCCTGGTGGATCGCGCTGGAGAATCGCATCTTGACCGGCCCGCCCTGGCCGTCGCGATACCAGCAGTAGACGAAGAACGACACGCCGTGCTCGACGGCCCACTTGGTCTCCCAGTCGGCGATCTCGGGCTTCTCCTGCGAATAGAAGCCCAAGGCGGGGGTGCGCTCGGGGTGCTTGACGACCTGGGCCCAGAGCTCGGGTCGGTCGGCCTCCCACAGCGGGCAGTTGTGCGCGCCGACGAGGATGTCGGTGGCCGCTGGCTTGGGCTGCGGGACGTAGGGCTTGGACGCGGCCGGGGCGGGCGCAGCCGGCTGGGCGGCGGCCGGGATGGCGGCCAACAGGACGACGCACAGGCACGAGGCGAGGGCTGTTGTTTTCATGGCACGGTTCCTCTGCCTAGATAAACCGTGCGGGACGGCAATCCTTGCCGCTTACAGTTTCGTGGCGTGCTGGATGGCCTTGGCCTTCATCTGGTCGAATGTCTTGACGTTGGGGTCCGCCTCGCCGGCCTTGGCCTGGGGGAAGTCCTTGGCGACGGTCTCCTTGGCCTCGGCGACCCGCTTGCTGGTCAGCGGGTGGGTCTGGAACATCTCCTCCAGCGAGGAGGGCTCCTTGTCGTGCATGGCCAGCAGCACTTCCAGCAGTTCGACCATGCCCTGGGGGTTCCACCCGGAGCGGGCCATGTACTTGATGCCCAGGCTGTCGGCCTGGTACTCGTCGTCCCGCCCGTACTTCATGGTGACCATGCCGGCCACGAACTGGGCGGCGCCCTTCGCCTTCTCGGCCTTGTCGGCCTCCTGCCCGGAGGCCATCTGCGCGACCATCTTGCCGAACAGTTCCGACCCCATCTGGCGCTGCATGCCCTTGACGTTGTGGCGGGCGTTGACGTGCCCGATCTCGTGCCCGAGCACGGCGGCCAACTGGCGCTCGTTGCTCATGCAGGCGATCAGCCCCGCCGTCACGAACACCTTTCCGCCCGGCAGGGCGAACGCGTTGGGGATGGCCGACCGGACGCACTTGAACTCGTAGGGCAGGTCCTTGCGGTCGCAGTTGGCCACCAGCTTCATGCCGATCTCCGACACGTACCGCTGCAGGCCCTCGTCCGGTACGGGCCCGTCGAACTGGGCCTCGAACTGCGGTCCGGCCTGCAGGCCCATGGAGACCTCCTGCTCGGTCGAGATCAACATGAGTTCGCGCTTTCCGGTGACGGGGTTGACGCTGCATGCGATCGAGAGGCCCAGGAGGGCGAGGCAGCCGGCCAGCAACATCCACGTGGACTGACGGTGGTTCATTTGGTCTCCTTTGTACCTGCTTCAACGTCCCGCTTGCCGCAACACACGCGTGAGGTGGAGGGGTGTCCGCTCGTCACGCGACCCAAACAGTACTCAGCGGTCGGCGAAACGTCAAGCGGCAAGCCGGTCCGTCCCGGGCCAACCGGGTCCGCGCCGCCGCAATAA
Organism: Planctomycetota bacterium; assembly: GCA_022705325.1. GTDB lineage: Bacteria > Planctomycetota > Phycisphaerae > SM23-33 > SM23-33 > MWDR01. Next base: position 3,811 of record JAKJER010000019.1, read on the forward strand.
GCTCCGTTCGCCCGGGTTGACCCGTGCAGACGCACACGAGGACATCCCATGTTCGCACGACTGACTATCCAGGTAACGCTTATGGCCGCCATCGCCGCCCCTCTCGCCGCCGCCCCCCCGAAGGGGGCGGAGTTGAATGTCATTCCCAGGCCCGCCAAGGTCGAAGTGGGGGAGGGCACGTTTGAGCTGACGGGCGGGACGGTGCTGCTGGCCGAGGGCGATGCGCGGGCCGAGGCGGAGAAGCTCGCCGCCGCCCTGCGCACAGCGACGGGCTTTGAGCTGCCCGTGCGGGCGAAGGCGAAAGACGGATCGGCGATCCGGCTCCAGCTCGACGCCGCGCTGGAGGCCGAGCTTGGCAAAGAAGGCTACGCGCTGGCGGTCGAGCCGGCGGGCGTGATCATCCGCGCCGCCGCGCCGGCCGGGCTCTTCTACGGAGGCGTGACGCTGCGACAACTGCTGCCGGAGTTCATCTTCAGCGACACCGTGGTGAAGCAGGTCTCGCTCGCCGTGCCGGAAATCGGCGGGCACGTCCGGCGCGAGCCGCCCCGGCCCGTGCGGTGGACCATCCCCTGCGTGCGGATCGCCGACCGCCCGCGCTTCGCCTGGCGCGGGCTGCTGCTGGACCCGGCCCGGCACTTCCTGCCGCCAGCCGACGTCAAGCGGATGATCGACCTGATCGCCCTGCACAAGCTCAACTCGCTCCAAATGCACCTGACCGACGACCAGGGCTGGCGCATCGAGATCCGCAAGTATCCGCTCCTGACGCAGGTGGGCTCGGTGCGGGCCGAATCGCCCCGGCTCGGCGACCGCAGGAAGGGCGACGGCAAGCCCTACGGGCCGTTCTTCTACACGCAGGCCCAGGTCCGCGAGCTGGTGGCGTACGCAGCCGAGCGCAACGTGACCATCGTGCCGGAGATCGAGATGCCCGGGCACTTCCTGGCGGCGCTGTCGGCATTCCCGCACCTGAGCTGCACGGGCGGGCCGTTCAAGCCCTGGACCCGATGGGGCATCTCGCACGACATCCTCTGCGCGGGCAACGACGAGTCGGTGCAGTTCGCGCAGGACGTGCTGGCCGAGGTGGTGGAGTTGTTCCCCAGCCGGTTCATCCACATCGGCGGCGACGAGGCCCCTCGCGACCGCTGGAAGGCCTGCCCCAAGTGCCAGGCCCGCATGAAGGCCGAGGGCCTGGCGAGCGAGGCCCAACTCCAGACGTGGTTCAACAGCCGCATCGAGAAGTTCCTCGCCTCCAAGGGGCGGCGGATGATCGGCTGGGACGAGATCCTCGAAGGCGGGCTCACGCCGCAGGCCGCGGTGATGAGCTGGCGCGGCACGGCCGGCGGACTGGCCGCGGCGGGCGCGGGCCACGACGTGGTCATGTCGCCCACGTCGCACTGCTACTTCGACTACGCCCAGTCGAAGGCGCCCGGCGAGCCGGAGGCCATCGGCGGACTGATCCCGCTGGCCAGGGTGTACGGGTTCGAGCCCATCCCGCCGGGCCTGCCGGCCGAGCGACACAAGCACATCCTGGGCGCGCAGGGCAACCTGTGGAGCGAGTACCTGCACGGGCGCAAGGACGTGGAGTACTTCGCCTTCCCGCGGGCGGCGGCGCTGGCGGAGGCGGTCTGGAGCCCGGCCGGGCCGCGCGACTTCGCCGACTTCCGCGCCCGCCTGGCCGTCCACCTGCGCCGCCTCGACCAGCTCGATGTGAACTACCGTAAGGAAACAGAGGAATAGGAGTCCGACGGACGGCTTGACGGTTGCGGACCGGTCTGGGTAGCATTGGGGCTGACGACCAGGAGCCTCTTCGGTTGAAGGCGATTGATCCAGATCAGGCGATGAGCCACGATGTCTTTATCAGCCACTCCGCTGTGGACAAGCGCATGGCCGACGCCGCGTGTGCGGCGTTGGAGCGCGTGGGGATTCGTTGCTGGATCGCCCCTCGCGACATTACGCCGGGCATGCCGTGGGGGGAAGCCCTGATCGACGCCATCCAGGAGAGCTCTGTCTTCCTGCTGATCTACTCCTCCCATGCCAACCAGTCGCCGCAGGTGCTTCGGGAAGTCGCGCATGCGGCCGGCAAGGGGCTCCCGATACTCCCGTTGCGGATCGAAGACGTGCCTCCCTGCAAGAGCCTGGAGTTCTTTGTCAGCACCCACCATTGGATGGATGCCCTGTCCGAGCCTTTGGACGCGCACCTGGATCGCTTGGCGGGCAGCATATTGAAGCTGCTCGGACGAGCGGGTTCGCATTCGGCGCGGACGCCGGAGCCGGCGCGGGATCTGCCCCCGCCGGTCGCGCCGCCGGCGGCGCCTGGTTCCGCGAACGAGGAGCCCTCCGCCCCGCGGTGCTGGCGTGCCGAGCGACAGCGCGTCCTGACGGCGTCGCCCGCAGGCGATATCGAGAAGGTCATCTGCTACTGGACCAACACCATCGGGATGAAGTTCGTCCTCGTCCCGCCGGGGCGGCTTCTCCGGAAAGTCCGCGTCACGCGCGACGGCGCCTCCCGCGAGGAAGAGCATCCGATCTTGACCACGGCGTCGTTCTACCTGGGCGCCCACCCCGTGACGGTGCGCGACTTCGCCCGGTTCGTTCAGGCGACCTCGTACGTCACGGAGTCCCAGTTGGATGAGGGCGCCTGGATACAGCCGGAGCGGGGCAAGGACTGGGTGGCCCGCAAAGACGTCACCTGGCAGAACCCCGGATTCGAGCAGACCGACCAGCACCCCGTCACCTGCGTGAGTTGGAATGACGCGACCCGGTTCGTCCAGTGGCTGTCAGAGCTGGAGGGCCTGCTGTACCAGCTCCCCAGCGACGCCCAGTGGGAATTCGCCTGCCGGGCCGGTACGCGGACCGCCTACTACTGGGGGGACGAGTTCCGTCCGGACTGTGCCTGGATGGGCGGCAACAGCGGGTGGCGGACCCACCCGGTGGGCACGCGCTTGCCAAACACGGGCGGGCTCCACGACATGTGCGGGAACGTCTGGGAATGGTGCCGGGACTGGCTGGGGAGTGCAGCCTGGTCGGGCGACCCTGAGGGGCCGCCCACCGGAGAGAAGAAGCTGCTTCGCGGGGCTTCGTGGTGGAACAAACCCGCCAATGGGCGATCCGACAACCACTGGGCGGACGTGCCCTCCAGCACGACCTACCTCTTTGGGTTCCGGGTCCTGTTGTCCGGGGGATGACCGCGCCGGGCACGCCTCGCCGCGGCCCCGACCATCCGGGATACCCCGGTCAAGGAGAAGGTCCATGAACTATCCGAAGTGCCTTCTGCTGGCGGGCCTGGCGGTGCTGGGCCTGACCGTCCCGGTCCCGGCCGCGGATTACTACGTCACCGCCAGGGGCGCAGGTGCGCGAACGGGGCGGAGCTGGACCGATGCCTTTGCTTTCTCCACGATTCAGGATGTGCTCAATCGCACGATGAAACCGGGCGACACCGTGCACGTGGGGGGCGGAGTTTACGGGCGCGTGCAGCTTGTCATCGACTCCAGCGGCGCCCCCGGGTCTCCCAAGACGATTGTCGGCGAAGATTGCGGCCAGGGGCCGCCCCTCCTGGGCCCGACCGACGAGGAGTGGATGAACTGGGGACAGTTCGGCATTCTGATCAAGTCCGGGAGCAGTCACTGGGTCATCAGGAACCTGGGCTTCAGGCTCTACGCCGAGCCGACGGTCTGCACGGAGGGGGGGCACACGGGACTGGTGTTCGACAACCTTCGCGCCACGCGCTGCTACACGGGGTTCAAGCTCGCGGATTGCCACGAGACGGTGCTCCGCAACTGCTTCGCCTCTCGCTACTCGCAACAGGGGTTCCTCTTCGTCAAGCACTGCGCCCGGGTGACGGTGAAGAACTGCCAGGCCGACGGAACCCCGCAAGAGGCCGCTCGCGCAGACGTGAGCCAGGTGGGTTTCCAGTGCGGCGGCAGCAAGGACGCCGCCAGCGACGGGAACGCCTACCTGACGTTCGAGGACTGCGTGTCCCGAAACAACCTGGAAACCGACCGCAAGCAGAGTTGGGTGCAGGGAGACGGCTTCGTGGCCGAGCGGTCCAACCGTCACTTGACGTTTCGACGCTGCCGTTCCTTTAACGCGTCGGACGGCTGCTTTGACTTGAAGGCCGAGATCGATGAATTCGCGGACTGTGTGGCGGTGGGCCCGGCCCGCTGTTTCAAACTCTGGTCGCAGACCATGACGATGACGAACTGCATTGCCGTCCTGACGGAGGGCGGACGGTTCCGCATGACCGGAACGCGATGTGCCCTGGAGGTCAACAATCGAGGGAAGAACGGCCCCCTGGGGGGGCGCATTACCGCCCAGTCGTGCACCTTCCATGTCCGCAGTCCCGTGCCCGCGATCTGGGGCGAATCCGGCAGGGCGACGTTGAACGATTGCATCCTGTGCCTTCCCGATGCCCAGGGCCGGGACGGGGCGGCTGAACCCCATGAGCGCGACGTGACCGTCACGTACAACCGCACCGCGATTCACCGGGAGGCGATGAAGTCAAATCCGGCGCGATTCCTCAACCCGGCCCCCGACTGGGATGGAACGGGAGGCAACTATGACAGCCGGACCTACGGCGTCAGCAAAGGCTACCACTCGTCGCGGGTTGCCAAACCGCACTGAGTCACCATCGCCCGGCCGGTGCGAGAACTCTGCTTCCGTTCGTCCCCGTCCCTATTCCCTCGTCCCTATTCCCTGCTCTTGACCTCCACCACCGCGACCGACCATCGCGGCAGGGACACGCTCACGGCCGCGTCCTTGCAGGCGACCTTGCCCTTCACGGGGCCGATGGCGTGCGGCTGGTCGAGCGTGTTGCGGGCGGACAGGTCGTCGGCCGCCACCAGGTCCATCGTGGCGGTCTTGGGCGCAAAGCCGCCCGCGATCTTTACCCGCAGGTCCACGGGCTCGCCGGTGGGGTTGACCACCTTCAGGACCACGCGCGTAGCGTCTTGGGAGCGGGTAGCGACCACGTTCAGCCGCCCCGCCTCGCCGGAGACCTCCAGGCGCTCGGGGGCATAGTGGTCGCGGTAGAGTTTCATGACCACGTAGTTGGGTGCGGGGAACCACGTGCGGTGGTCGAAGTTCACGAAGGCGTTGTCCCACCCGCTGGCGGACACGTGCCGCAGGAACAGGGCCGGCCCGCCGATCTCCAGCACGTCGCCGCACCGCTCGAAGGCGTTGAGCAGCCCGCCGCAGTAGAGCCCCGTCCGCCAGTCGGTGGACTGGGCGTTCCACTCCGAGACGTAGATCTTCAGCTTGGGGTTCTTCGACCCGGCGATCAGATCGCCGGTCTTGCGGAAGAACGCCTCGTACGCCGGCGGACCTTCGGCGAAACGGTTGGGGCCTTCGTAGTGATGGATGCTGAGATAGTCGATCTTGTCGGCGCACTGGTCGATCAGGACGCGATTCCACGCCAGCCCGTTGCCGCCCTCGCCGTAGCCCGCGCTGCCGCACGCGGCCAGCTTGATGTTCGGGTCCTTCTTCCGCATGGCCGGGGCGAAGCGGTTCACCCACTCGGCGTACGTCTGGGCGCCCATGCCCCACGTTTCGTTGTCGATCTCCCAGTACTTCACGTTGTAGGGCTCGGCGTGCCCGTTGGCCGCGCGGACCTTGCCCCATTTGGAGTCGGCCGGGCCGTTGCAGTACTCGATCCAGTCGAGGACTTCCTGGAGGAAGTCGTTGTCCATCACGTCGCGATTCCACTGGGGCGTGCCGATGTTGACCACGATGAGCGGCTCGGCGCCGACGCGGCGGCACATGGCGACGTACTCGTCCGTGCCGAAGGAGTTGACCTCCTTGTCGTCCCACATGTTGCGGGGGTGGGCCTTTCGCTTGTGCTGCGGGCCGATGGCATCCTTCCAGCGGTAGGGCGAGGCGAAGCACCCGCCCGGCCAGCGGATGACCGGCGGCTTGAGATCGGCGATCGCCTGGAGCAGGTCCGGGCGGCAGCCGCCCGCCTTTCGCCACGACTCGGGCATCAGGCTCACCTGGTCCAGCCGGATGTCGCCCTTGCCCGCCAGCTCGATCCGCAGCGCCGCGTTGTCGCACGAGGCCGACGGCTTGAGCTCGATCGCTCGCTCCTGCCATGAGTCGTCCGGCCCCGCCAGCGACTGCTCGGCCAGCACCTTCTCGCCGTCCGTCAGCCGCACCCGCAGGCCCCCGGGCGCCTGCCCGCGGACCCAGAGCGACCCGCGATAGGTCTCGCCCGCCTGCACCTTCATCGGCTGCTGCGCCAGCCCGCCGCCCTCGTCGCCGGTCTGGATACGCCTGCACCTGGCGCCGTTGAGCGGATTGTCGCTCGTCGACGAGACCCTTGCCGAACCGCACGCGAACCAGCCCGGGGCCTGGGCTTCCTGCCGGCCGGGCAGGGGCGGCAGGCCTTCGTGCAGCGTCTTGCCGTCCAGCGAGACGACCTTGAAGTTGCGGAACTCCGCCTGCGTCTGCCACGTGCCGACGCCCGCCCGCCCCCGCGCGGGGCCCTTGCCGTCGTCGCTGTAGTCGATCACCTGCTGGTCGTCCAGCCACACCTGGATTCGCTTGCCCTCGCAGCGCCCGCGAATGCGGTACCATCGGCCGGTCTCGATCCGCCCGTTGCGATGGGGCGTCACCGAGCCCCATCGCCCCCCGGACCTGGTGCCGCGTTCCAGCGCGTGGCTCTTGTTGCTCCAGCCGCCCAGGTTCGCCCAGTAGAACTCCTTGCCGCTCAGCGCCCGCAGCAGGATCAGGAACCCTTCCTCGCCGCCGGTCTTGCGGGCCTCGACGGTGAACTCGTAGTCGCTCCACTGCGGCGAGCCGAACGTCAGGCGGACGTTGTCGGCCCCGCCTTCCTGCGCGATCAGGCCGTCCTTGGCGCTCCAGGCTGCGCCGGTCGCGCCGCCCTCGAAGCTGCGGTCCCACACCAGCTCGCCCCACAGCCCGCCGTTGCACGAGTGGTAGATGTGCTCCAGGAAGTGCCCGTACACCTTCGGGTCGATCCGCCCGGCCGGCTTGCCGGCGTCGACGGTGAGGCTCACTTCGGCCGATGCGCTCGCAGCCAGGGCGAAGGCGGCTGCGATGACGATGAGGGTTGTTCGCGTGTTCATGGTCGTCTCCTCGTGACGGAGTCCATTGTCGCCGAAGCAACCGGCCGGTCCACGCAATTTTGCGCACGGTTCTGTCAGAATTGCGAATCGCTCCGGAGGTGGGTCCCGCTTCGGAAGTCCGCCGCCCGGGCATCCGGGCTAGGGGTTCCGGGGCTTTCGGACCCGGGCAAACAGGACGAAGGCGGCGCGGTGGAGAAAATGGCGGAGGTAGGTCAGCGTCACCAGCAGGGCGACCATGAGGGCGATGGCGATCTCGCTGTCGGTGCGGTGGTACAGGTCTTCGACGCGGAAGACCATTTTCGGGTCGCGCGTGGTCATGTCGAGGTAGAAGATGTCGAAGGCCAGGAAGACCGACAGGCAGTTGAGGATCAGGGCGAAGCCCGCGCCGAAGACGACGGCCAGGGCCCGCTGGACGGCGATGCGGAAGCGGAGGAGGGCGGCGGCGGTGGACAGGAAGACCATGGCGATGCCGCCGGTGTAGAGCGTTCTCAGGGCGACGAAGAGGGCGTTTCCGCCCAGGCCCAGCGCGGCGATGAGGACCCGCACGGTCAGCAGGACGCCCAGGAAGGAGGCGAGGGTCAGGAAGGGCAGTTCGCGGCGGTGGCTGACCATGAGTTCTCGCCAGGCCCGGGCGAGCGTCGGCTGGGCGGCGTCGGCGGGCGTCGCGTCGTCGTCGAGCGGTTGGGTGGACTCGCCAGCGGGGGTCACGCCGTGGGAGGCGGAGGCGACCAGCGCGTCCAGGGAGGCGTCCGACTCGCTCAGCCGTCGCGACAGCAGGCGGGCGAAGTGGACGGCGATGGTGGGGTAGCACGCCAGCAGGTGCTCGAAGTCGCCCCGCTCCAGTCGCAGCGCCCGCACCGGCTGGCGGGCGGTCACGGTCGCCGAGCGCAGGCTGCGGGTGAGCACCGCGATCTCGCCGCAGGCGTCGCCGGGGCCCAGCGTGCCGATCTGCCTGCGGGAGCCGCCGATGCTGGTGACCTCGACGGCTGCCTGCCCCGACAGCAGGATGTACAGGTTCTCGCCGCCCTCCAGCTCGGCCATCAGGATCTTGCCGCTGTCGAACCGGACGGGCGTCGCCTCGCCGGCGACGTGGGCGAGGGCCTCGCCTCCCAGCTCGGCCAGCCAGGGGACCCGCCGCAGGGCCTCCTGCACGGAGGCGCCCGGAAGGAGGCCGGCCGACGGCGCGTCAGCGGGTTGTGTCACGTGCGGATCCATGCCAGCAATCTCCGCGCGATGGCCAGGTACAGCGACCGGAAGTACACGACCTGGAACAGGACGAACAGGACCGCCCAGGCGGCCAGCAGCGACTCGGGCTGGTAGTAGTCGGGGTTGAGGTTCCACAGGAGCGCGAACTCGTCCACCACCAGCCCCACCCCGAAGCCGAAGATGAAGCTGAGGGTCCTCAGGGCCCGCCGGGTGCGAGGCAGGAACGACAGCAGCCCCACCAGCGACACGAGGATCAGGCCGTAGTTGAAGTGGTGAATGTGGATGGGGTTCTGGTCCTCGCTGCCGCCGATGAGGGCGAACAGGCGGCCCTGGAGCCCGTGGTAGAGAATCATGGCGACGACGGTGCGCGCGGTCACCAGGGCCAGGGCCGTGCCCAGGAAGATCCAGAAGGCCAGGCGGCGGCTTGGCTCGATGACCAGGGCCCGCCACAGGAGACTGCCCAGGCGGGCGGTGGAGGCCTGGCGCCGCCGCAGCAGGCGCCTGCGCCGCCGGGCGACAAAGGCTGCGAAGGCCGGCGGGGCGAGCCCCGACGCGCGGGCCAGGGCCACGTCGCGCATGAGGTCGTTGCAGCGGGACGATTCGCGGCCCAGCTCGGCCAGCAGGGGCACGGCGATGACGGGCATGTGCTCGAAGAGCCGGTCGAGGGCGCTCGTGTCCAGCAGGGCCAGGCGCGAGGGCGAGCGGGCCGCGACGGCGCCCTCGCGCCCCTGCCCGCAGACGGCGCGGAGTTCGTCGGTCCAGTCTCCCTCGCCGAGTTCGATGTCGCCCAGGCCTCCGCGGGAGAGCGTCACTTCGCCCGCCAGGACCACCAGCACGACGGCGCCGTCGCCGCCCAGGCGAAGCTCCTGCGCGGGCTGCAGAGACACCACCTGCATCAGGCCGGCCACGCGGGCCCGTTCATCGGGTCGAAGGGCCCGGAAGTAGGGGATCGTGGCGATGGCCAGGTCCAGTGCGTTGGCCAGGGCGGGCGAAATGCCGACGTCGGGGCCCGCGGTGGTCCCGCTATCCCGGGCAATGTCCCGTGCCGCCGGTTCCATCGAATTGCATTCCTCTTGGGCTGGACCCCTCCGTCCGGCTGTCGATCCTGTGCGTCCGGAGGTCACCGCTTACGAAAGGTCCTTCGCGGGCTTCGCGTACGGCACAACCATCGCGTCTTGCGCGAGTCTGAGTCTATCTGCTCCCTCATCCGCCCGCAAGCGCCCTATGGGGGGTTGCCTTGCTTCGACGGTTCCGGCGGGGTTGGCGGTCGGACAGGGAACCCGTCGGACCGCGGCGGGCCTGGCATGTGCGCGGCTACTTGGATTTGCCCACGAGTTCGCCCTTGGGCGCGGCGGCTTTGCGGGTTTCCTCGTCGGCCAGGACGAGGCGTTGCCCGCCGCCGAAGTTCTGGGTCATGATCGAGCCCCATTTTCCCACGCCGATGGCGGTGAAGCCGGCGTTGGCCATGTTCTGGTGGTGGCCCGGGCTGTGGAACCACATCTGGAAGGCCTGCTGGCCGGTGACGTTGTTGGCGCTGGCGATGTTCTCGCCGCCGGCGCCCTGGTAGCCGGCCAGGCGGCAGCGGTCGCCGAAGCCCTCGCGGCCCTTGGTGGGCGAGACGTGACTGAAGTACTTCAGGTCGGTCATCTCTTTGCTGTGGCCCCGGGCGGCCTGCATCAGGCGCAGGTCGATCTCCATGCGGGCCAGGCCGAGGGTCTCGCGATAGTCGTTGACGGCCTGGATGTTGGCGAGTTCCTGGGCGTGGCACTCGCCGGCCAGGCGGCGGTTCCACTCGGCGGTGCGGCGGTTGAGGCGGTGGAGCACCAGGTCCTTCAGGGCAGGCTCCTGCTCGATGTCCTGCTCGCCGCCAAAGCCCACCAGCGGCGCGCCGAGGGCCTTGCGGGCGGCCTCCAGGGGGTCCGGAGCAGCCGGCTTGCTCGCGGGGGCGGGCGAGGCGGCCTCGCTCGTCTCGATGACCAGAGCGCCGCTCTGGCTTCGCGTCGAGATGTCCTTCAGCACGGCCCACTGGGCCAGCGCGTCGACCAGGCGGCTGCGGGCCTCCAGAGCGGCCACCGATCGCTTGGCCAGCGGGATGAGCTTCTTGTAGTAGGCCTCCGCCTTGGGGATCGAGTCGTCGCCCTTCTTGAGCACGGCGATGTTGGCCAGCGCCTCGGCCCGCAGGTCAGCCAGTTCCTTGTCCGCCTGGGCGGAGGCGTCGGCCGGGCCGGCCGCCCGGGCCGCCGCCAGCACGAGGTTGCCGTGGCGGGCCAGCAGGCTCTTGAGCAGCTTCTCCAACTCCTCCTTCGCGGGCGGGCCCATCTCTTCCAGGCCCTTGAGGGCCGCCACGACCTTGACGAAGTTCGGCCCGTTCGCGGCAGCGCGATACGCGGCGATCTGTCGTTTCTGCTCGATGGTCAGCTCGTCGGCCTTGTCGCCGGACTCCCGAGAGACCGCCGCCCAAACCGGCCCCGCCGCCAGCAGGACCAACAGACCACACGTCGCCCGCCTGATCAATCGCCTGTGGGATTCACTACGAGTCCACATCTACGGATTCCCTTTCCTGGTCTGCTCCACTATACCAGTTTTTCCCCGGGCACAACGAATTAACGCGCAGTTTGCTCCCCGTTTGCCAGAACCGTCTCAACGGGCGCCCGGAAGACCCAGGCGCTGTCGCGGGCGGGGAAGAAGTTGCAGTCGAACCCGCCGACGTAGACGACCCTGCCCGCGTCGGCGGGAAAGGGCGAGACCGCCAGCGCGCGGGGCGCGACAAGCATGGGCTTGCCCGGCTGCCACGGGCCGTCGACTTCCCCCAGGCGGTAGGCGCCGCCCGCCTCGCGGATCAGGTACGTCCCGGCGGGGCGCCAGCCGCCCTGGGTGGCGGCGTCGCTCTGTCCGCGGCGCACGCGGCGGATGCGCCCCTGCACGCCGAAGACGTGGACCGTCCGCCCGGTAGCGGGGTCGCGCAGGGGCAGCATGTCGTTGTAGGCGGCGATGACGCCGCCTGCCACGCTCGTGCCCCAGTGCTTCTCCAGCAGCGGACCGATCCGCAGCTCCAGCGTCGCGTGGTGGCCCTGGGCGCAGTCGATGCGGATGATCCGGTCCGTGTGCGACAGCAGCAGCGACTCGCCCGTCCTGGCCGGCGATGGGATGGGTGTGAGCCCCCGGATGCCGCCCAGCTCCCAGTGCTCGGGCGTGTCGTCGTCCGAGTAGACCTTCTCCCAGGATGGGCCCGCGCCGTCGCGGCGGCGGTAGACGGACGTGCCGGCTGAGGCGTACAGATGGCCGTCGGCCTCGGCGAAGGACATGGGGCGGATGGCCAGCGGGCCCAACTCGGGCTGCTGGTCCCAGCGGATCTTGCCCGGCAGGGCTGGATCATACGCGCCGCTGAAGATGCCCGGCGCCCCGGCCGCCACGAAGACGCGATCGACGTGCGTGACGCGGTCGCGATGGACGGCGAAGGCCCGCGTGGAACGTCGCAGTGCCTCGCTGGCCGGCAGGGTCGTGCGGACCCACGTGCCGCGGTCGTCGTCGCGGGTCCAGATGTGAGTCGCTTTCGGCCCGGTCTGGATGTCGGAGGCGGCCAGCAGGAGGTTGACCGGCGGATCGAGCGGCTTGCCGGCGGCGTCGGTCGCGAAGGTCACGGACTTCAAGGCCGTCGCTCGCAGGTGCCCGGCGCCCATCGCCAGGTCCACCTTCCAGGCGCCGCCGGGCGAATCCAGCACCAGCACCTGGGCCCAGGGCGTGTTGGCGGGGCCGCGGGGGTCCATCCAGTATCCGTTGCCCGCGAACAGCCGGCCCTTGTGTGCGACCAGGTGCAGGATCTCCGTCCCTCCGACGGCGCCGTCGCCCTTGCCCGGGCGGAACACCTGTTCCCACCCGCCGGCGGGTCGGGACTGGCCCGGGGCCGCCCCGGCCAGCAAGGCGATCTGGAGGACCACAAGGGACCGTCTCATGCGCCTGCTCCGTGACTACTTCCGCTCGATGCAGTAGAGGTTTTCCTGGCTGGCGACGTAGAGCCTGCCGTTGGCGGCGGCAGGGCAGTTGTACGCGCCGGGGAGCAGCTCGATCTTGCGGATGAGTTCCAGCTTGGGACCGTGGCGGAAGATGAAGAACCCCCGCCTCCCGTTGCCGATGTAGTACTTCCCGTCGGCCAGCAGCCCGCCGCCCCAGATGGGCCCGCGGGTGTCGTGGACCCAGTGCGGCTTGCCCGTCTTCGCGTCCAGGCAGTGGACCCGCCCGTCCTCGCCGCCCACGTAGAGCAGGCCGTCGGCGACCGAGACGTTGCCCACGCAGCGCCCCAGGTCGTAGGACCAGACCAGGCCGCTCTTCGTGATGTCGCCCGTGCCGGACGGATCGACGCAGACGAGCTTGCCCTCCCGCTCGCTGTGCCACGGGTCGTGCGTGCCGGCGAAGTAGAGCTTGCCTTCGTGGAGCACCGGACAGCCGTAGATGACGTGGATCTTCTCCCGCCCGCCGGGGACGGGCCCGCCGTCGGCGGGGCGAGGATCGTCCGGGTAGACCGCGAACTGCCAGACCTTCTTGAGCCGGTGGCACCCCCAAGCAGGCTTCTCGCTTGGGGGTGTGGGCTTGGGCGCACGCTCCGCGCGGTCGGAAGACACCCCCAGGCCCGCCCCGGACGGGCTCGGGCTTGAGGGTGGCGCCGGCGCCGGTTCGAAGGCGTAGCAGATGCCGTTGCCCGCGGCGTGGAAGACGAGCCTGCGACCGTTGACCGTGCCCATCGAGGGCGAGGACCACTGCCCGTGCGCCAGGCCGCGGCCGGTCTTCTCGTCGTCGCGGGCGACCAGGCGCCCGGTCCGCTTGTCCAGCACGATCAGCGACGGGGCGTCGGGCGAGGGCACGCGGGTGTGCGTGTACTCCACGCCGTTGGACGTGCAGACGTACAACAGGTCGCCGTCGATCAGGACCGACCCGTTGGAGGCGTTGTGCGGGCTGACGTTCAACTCGGCCACCATGTCGTAGCGCCAGAGGATGTCGGCGTCGTCCTTGCGCTGGGCGACGCCCTCGCCGTCGGCGGCGACGAACTCGGCCTCGCGGGTGAAGGGCCCGTCGTTTCCGTCGGCCTGGCCCTTGGCGTCCAGGCAGAGGACCTCGGCGCGGTTGGAGACGACGTAGACGCGGTCGCCCTCGACGGTGGGGGGGCTGGAGAGCCCGACGTACCACCAGTCGGCGTTGCGAATGGAAGTGAGCTTGGGCACGAAGAGCCGCCACAGCGTCTTGCCGGTCTGCTCGTCCAGGCAGAGCAGGACGCCGCGGTCGCCGCTGTGGCGGTCGTCCAGGCGGGCGGAGTTGTTGGTGCCGATGTACACCCGTCCGCCGGCGACGATGGGCCCGCCGTAGGTCTCCGAGCCGGTGCGGACGGACCAGCGGACGTTGCGGGCGCTGTCGAGCAGGACCTCTCGCGTGCCGCTCTGCCGCTGGCCCGGATCGAAGTCGTCCGCCAGGCCCTTTTCGGCGCTGACCTGGTTGCGGGTGTGTCGCTGTCCGTACTGGTTGTGGTCGGCGGACGGGGCCAGGCAGGCTGCACTCGCCACCGCCGCCGCCATCCACGCCACATGGCCAAGGGACTTCACCGTCGTCTCCTTATTGGTTCCAGACGCCCGCGGTCTTGCAGCTCCAAGAGACAAGAACGTCCACGCGCAACCGGTATCGCCGGGAAATCGGGCCCTACCCTTCTCTCAGGGGTAATTCCCGACGCATTTTTCCTTGCCTTTTGCCCGCCGCGGGCCAACAATTACGCTCAAGGAAGCCCCATTTGCTGCAAAGCAGACAAGTCTCACGGGCTCGGGTCAAGTTGCAGAGAAAGGAAGAGTGCGGCATGCGAAGAGGAATCTCCATCCACTATTGCATTCTGGCCGTGCTTTGTACCGCGGCCCTGTGTTCGGCGCAGGACCTTGCCACCACTTCCCCGCAGGCGCCCACGTATTGCCCCGCGGTGGAAACCAGGTGCCCTGTCGTGCTGACCACCTGTCCGGCTTTCCAGACCAGGTGTCCGACGGAGGAGACCAGGTGCCCGCCTGTCCGGACGACGTGCCCCGTGTACGAGACCTATTGCCCGTCGGAAGAGACCAAATGCCCGCCGACTCGCACCCGGTGTCCCGTAACCGAGACCCGTTGCCCGGTGGTCCAGACCGAGTGCCCGGCCTATCAGACGCGCTGCCCGACCGAGGAAACGCGCTGCCCGGTGGCTCTGACGACCTGCCCCACGGCCGAGACCCGCTGCCCGGCCGTGGAAACCCAATGCCCGGCCAAGCAGACGGTCTGCCCCAACGGCGAGACCTTCTGCCCGGTGGTTCGGACAACCTGCCCACCCATGCAGACGAGATGTCCGACGGCTGAGACCCAATGCCCGGTCGCCCTGACGAGATGCCCGGTGACCGAGACGAGGTGCCCGCCGGTAGAGACACAGTGTCCTGCCAGGCAGACGGTCTGCCCCGCCGAAGAGACCCGCTGCCCGATGGTCCGCACGACGTGCCCGACATTCGAGACGTGGTGTCCGGCGGCCGAGACTCAATGCCCGCCGGCACAGACGAAATGCCCGGTGGGTGAGACGAGGTGCCCGCCGATAGAGACACAGTGTCCTGCCAGGCAGACGGTCTGTCCCGCCGAGGAAACCCGCTGTCCGATGGTTCGGACAACGTGCCCGACGTTCGAAACGTGGTGCCCGCCGGTCGAGACGGAATGTCCTGCCGTCCAGACGCAATGCAGCCCCGGCGGCGCGACGGCGACCACCTGCCCGCCTGTCCAGACCGAGTGTCCGGTGTTGGAGACGAGGTGCCCGACAGAAGAGACCAAATGCCCGCCGGGGATGACGAAATGTCCGGTGGCCGAGACAAGGTGCCCGGCCGTGCAGACGGAGTGCCCGGTCAGGCAGACGATCTGCCCCACCGGAGAGACTCACTGCCCGGTGGTTCTGACCGAGTGCCCGGCGGTGGAGACCAGGTGCCCGACGGAAGAGACCACGTGCCCCCCGGCGATGACGAAATGCCCGGTGGCCGAGACGAGGTGCCCGGCGGTGCAGACGGAGTGCCCGGCCGTTCAGACTCAATGCGCCGCCGGCGGCGCGACGGCGACCACCTGCCCGCCTGTCCAGACCGAGTGCCCGGTGTTGGAGACGAGGTGCCCTCCGGAAGAGACCAAGTGTCCGCCGGGGATGACGACATGCCCGCCGGCTGAGACGAGGTGCCCGGCCGTGCAGACGGAGTGCCCGGCCTGGCAGACGGTCTGCCCGGTCGGCGAGACTCACTGCCCAGCGGTCGCGACCGAATGCCCCGCGGTGGAGACAAGGTGTCCTCCGGAAGAGACCAAATGCCCGCCGGGGATGACAAGATGCCCGACGACCGAGACAAGATGCCCGTCGGTGGAGACGGAATGCCCGGTCAGGCAGACGATCTGCCCTGTCGGAGAGACCCACTGCCCGGTGGTCGTGACCGAATGCCCGACATACGAGACCAAGTGCCCGCCGGTTGAGACCCAATGCCCGCCGGCAGGCACAAGATGCCCTGAGATCCAGACGCGGTGCCCGTCGGTGGAGACGGAGTGTCCGCCCAGGCAGACGCGCTGCCCCGCCGAGGAAGCCCGCTGTCCGGTGGCCCAGACACAGTGCCCGGTCTACGCCACGTGGTGCCCGCCCACTGAGACCGAGTGCCCGGCCGCCAGCACGAAGTGTCCGGAAGACCCAACGCGGTGCCCGGCGACCGAGACGATGTGCCCGCTCGGAGACACCACCTGCCCGACCCAGGAGACCCGCTGCCCACCTGTCAACACCCAGTGTCCCTGGGTGGACACGCAGTGTCCTACCTGCGTCCAGACCGATACGGCAGGTTTGGGCCAGTTCGCCCTGGCCGGCCGATTTGAAAGGCCTTGCCCGATCGCCGATGTAAGATGCCCCGTTGACTGAGAACTGTAGTTGATTCCCAGTAACGCCCATAGCGCAACGACCTCCCCATGCTCGCCCGCCGGCCGGGCAAGCATGGGGAGCTTCATTTCGTCGCTGGCCGGCCTGGCGGCGGCGTGGGTGGCGGTCGGCGGGGGTGGGCTGCTCGCCCATCCGCTTCGCTCCGCCGTGGTCGTCCTGGCGGGCCTGGTGGCGGCGGTCCTGGGCTGGCCCAGGCAGAAGTTGTCTTGGCCCCACCGGGGCGTGCTGCTGGCGGGGGTGCTGGCGGCAGGGGGTCTGGCCACGTCGAACCAGCCCGCAGTGGCCGTATGGGCGGTCTGCGTCCTCCTGGCGGTCCTCTCCGCGGCCGGGCGGGACGAAGATAAGTTCCCCCTGCACTTGGCTGCCCGCGCGACGGCGATCCTGGGGGTCTACCGCCTGGCGATCGAGGCCATCCCGTGGGCGTGGACGGCCGCGGACAAGCTGGCCGGAGGCCTGTCGACGGCCGCGGGCGCCCTGTCGGGCGGACGGCTCTGGACCGGACCCACCTTCGCCGGGCTGGATTACCTCATTGTCATGGCGGCCCTGCTGGCGTTGGCCCGGCGGGAACGGGCTTTTTCGACAGCCCGGCTGGGCGTGTTGGCGGGGGCGATCGTGTTGGGCCACCTGGCCTACCTGGCGCTGTTGGCCCACCTGCCCGGCGTGGTGGAAGGCTGGGTCAAGGCCCTGCCCGTCGAGACGGTCCGCGGCCCCGCGGCCCACGCGCCGCGCCAGGCCTTTTGGCCGGGCCTGGCCAAGCAGGCGGTTCCCTGGAACCTGCCCGCCGTGGCGGGGCTGATCCATCTCTGCCTGGCCGGCTGGCTGCTGGCGTGGTCCGTCCGCCAGGAGGCACGCCAGGCGGCGACGAGGTTCAAGCCCGCGACCGCGGCGATCGCGGCGGCGGCGTGCGCAGCCCTGCTGCCCTTGGCGGCCGTCGTTTCCTGGCCCCTTTCGGCTGGCGGACTCGAGGGCAAGAAGATCGTCCTCTTCGAGAAGGGCTTCCTGAACTGGGAGAAGCCGGCCTTCGGGAAGTACGGGCGGGTGTACACAGGCATGTACGGGATGATGCCCGACTTCCTGGCCAGCCTGGGGGCCCGCTGCCAGATCAGTTCCGAGCTGTCGGAGGCCGACCTGGCCGACGCGGATGTGCTGGCTATGTTCTTCCCCGACAAGCCCTGGACGCCGGGACAACTGGACCGGGTGAAGAACTACGTGCGCCGGGGCGGAGCCCTGCTGGTGCTGGGCGAGCACACGATCCGGGACGAGAAGACAGGCGGCTCGGCCAGGTTCAACGAGGTCCTGGAGGGCACGGCCATGGAGGTCCGCTTCGACTCGGCGGAGTTCGAGATCGGCGGTTGGCTGCACTCCTACCAGACGACGGCCCATCCGATGACGGCGGGCATTTCGGACTACCGCAACGAATTCGGGGTGGTGGTCGGGGCCTCGGTGCGGGCGGACTGGCCGGCCCGTCCGGTGTTGATCGGACAGTGGGGCTTTGCCGACCCGGGCGACGTGCGGGCCACGCGCCGCGCCCTGCTGGGCAATCGCGCGTACGACAGCGGCGAGAAACTGGGCGACCTGGTCCTCGCGGCGGAGCAGCCGGTGGGAGACGGGCTCATCATGGCCTTCGGCGACACGTCGGGATTCACCAACGGCGTGAACATGGGCGCCCATCGCTTCACCGCTCGCGTTTTCAGCTACCTGGCCAACCGTCCGGGCACCGGCCATCACCCCTCCCGCCAGGTCGCCGGCATGATGCTGGCGGCGGCCCTGGCGGTCCTGGTATGGCTGAGCGGCGACTGGCGAATGCTGGCGGCGGCTGGGTTGGCAGGCTCGCTCGCGTTCCTGGCCGCGACGAGCCTCAACGCCGAGGCCTGGAGCGGGCGCCTGGTTCCCGACGGCCGGCGGCTGGCTGCGCGGACCGATCCGCCCCCTCTGCCGTCAGGCCAGGCGCCATGCCGCCACCTGGCGTACGTCGACACGACGCATTCCTCCGCGCTCAGCGAGGAGTCCTGGCGGTACAACGGCACGGGCGGACTGGCCCTGACGTTGATGCGGGGCGGCTACCTGACGCTGAATCTGCCCGCCTGCACCAGCGAGTACCTCGACCGATGCAAGCTGCTGGTGACCATCGCCCCGTTCCAGGAGTACAGTCCGGCTGAGCGGGAGGCCATCGGCAGGTTCGTTCGGGGCGGCGGGATCCTCATTTGCATGGCCGGTTACGATCACTCCGCCGGCTGCCGCTCGCTGCTGGAGGACTTCGGCCTGCGGATCGGCTTCGCCACGTGCGAGAACAGCCTGGTCGTGGAGGCCGGCGAGGACGCCCGCGAGCCCATCTCCATGGGCCACTTCAAGGCCCCGTACTACGACGGCGGGACGTACCGCGCGTACGTCCGCTTTCACGCCGCCTGGCCCGTCGGCTGCATCGGCCAGGCCGACGGCGCCAAGGCGCTGGCCTACGGGAGGCTGTACCTGGACGGGCTGCTCAAGGCGGAGATCGACGACCCGCGGCAGCGATCGGCGGCCCGCCGTCCTCGCGACGTGCCGGTGATCCTTCTTCGCTCGGTGGAGAAGGGGCAGGTCGTGGTGGTGGGCGACACGCATTTCGCCGCCAACCGGAACCTGGAGTGGGAGGGGGGCCAGCCCTTCGAGGGCATGTACGAGAACGCCGATTTCTGGCGGTCGCTGATGGGGCGGCTGGAAGGCCGCCCCTGGTATCCGCCCAGGCAGATCTCGCTGTACGAGCGGACCTCCCCCGCGACCCAGCCCGCGACCCAGCCAACCGTCCCGGCCACTCAGCCGACCCAGCCGGCCGCCAAGGGAGGTCAGCCATGAGGCAGGCCCTCACCTGGATCGGCGTGGCGGTGCTGGCGGCTTGCTGGCTGCCGGGTGTCGGCCTTTACCACTTGCCCGATCTCGCTGCGTGGTGTGCGCTCGCGCTGGTCGGCTCGGCGATGTTCGTGCCGGCCGGGCACGCGCTGAGCGCCCGCCCGGGCCTCTGGCCGACCGCGAAGTCCAATCGCGAGGCGTACCTGGTGGCCGCCCTCGGCGCCGCGCTGCTGGCCGCCGCGATGTGGGCGCCCTGGCCGCACCGGCTGGGCCTGCTGATGTTGGGGCTGGCCGCGCCGCTTCACCTGCCGTTCCTGCCGCGGTTCGTCCGTGCCCTCGGCTGGGCCTTGCTGGCGGCGGGCCTGGTCCTCGTGGTCCAGGGCCTGGTCGTGGTGGGCTACGTCGAGTGGACCGCCCGGTTCTGCGACCTGGGGGTGTGGGCGAGTCGGCTGGCGGCGTGGGCGGGGCGATGGCTGGGCGTGCCGCTGACGGCCGGGCCGCAGACGATCAACCTCCAGACGATGCGGCAGGCGCACGACTTCGGCATCTCCTGCTCGCTCCTGATCGACCCGGTGAGCGTGGGCTTCCTCGCGGGGGGTCTGGGATGGGTCCTGCTGGAGTCGTGGGCGGTGGCCGGGTCCGGGCGGGCCCTGCGGTCCGCCTGGCGGCGCGGGCTGGTCCTGCTGGCGACGTGGGCGATCTGCCTGCCGTTGCGGGCGGGCTTGATGTTCGCCCTGTACATGCACCGCGTCCTGCGAACGAACTACGACGCCCCGCTGGATGCGATGGACCAGTTCTGGTCCACCGCCGTGCTGCTGGCCTTGCAGGCGGCGCCGGTCCTGTTGGCCTGGCGGCTGGTTCGAGTAGCTGAGCCCGCGCCGGCGCCCGACCCCGCCCGACGGAAGGAAGCCTCCGACTCGTCCCTGCCGCGTCGCGGCGTGTTGGCTGCGGCGATGGCGGCGCTGGCCTGCGCGGCCTTCACGGCCGCCGTACTGCTCGATCCCGTCGGACCGCGCAAGGCCGGGCGGGTACTCGTCGACGAGCACGCCACCGACTGGGAACCCACTCAGCGACCGTACGACACCGAGTGGTACGGGCACCTCAGCGGCTACAACTACGCCTGCATCTACGACTACTCGACACGGTTCTACCATACCGGGCGGCAGGAGACGGCGATCACGCCGGCCGCCTTGGCGGGTTGCGACGTGCTGGTCATCAAGACCCCCTTGCTGCAATACGCCCGCCGGGAGATCGACGCGATCGAGGACTTCGTCCGCCAGGGCGGCGGTCTGCTGCTGATCGGCGAGCATACCGACGTTTTCGGAAGCGGGCGCAGCCTCAACGCCATCGCCCGGCGGTTCGGCTTCCGCTTCCGCTACGACTGCCTGTTCGGCGTGGACTCGGTCTTCGACGACCTGTGGACGCCTCCGCTGACGCCTCACCCTGTCGTTCAGCACATGCCCCCCATGGACTTCGCCACCTCCTGCTCGATCGATCCCCGGGGCAGTTGCGGGCGGTCCGTCATCACCGGCGTGGGCCTGAAGAACCTGCCCGCCGACTACCACGCCCTGAACCTCTACCCCCAGGTCGAGGACCGCCCGGACATGCGCTACGGCGCGTTCGTGCAACTCTGGGCGACCCGGCACGGGGCCGGGCGGGTCCTGGCGTTCACCGATTCGACCATCTTCTCCAACTTCAGCACGTTCGAGCCCGGCAAGACCGAGCTGTGGATGGGCATGATCGAGTGGCTCAACCATCGCAACGAGGTCTCCTTCGACCTCCGCTGGGCGCTGCTGGCGATCGGGGCGGTCCTGGCGGTCGGCTGCGCGTGGTTCAGCCGCCGCGCCGGCCGCGGACCCACGTGGCTGTTGTGTTTAGCCGGCGGGGCGCTGGGCTGGGCCGGGACATCCATGGGCGTCGGCGCCTATTCGCGCGCGGCCATGCCTCTGCCGCATGCGCAGCGCGAGCTGATCAACGTCGTCATCGACCGGACCGTCTGCGACGCGCGGCTGTCCAAGGGCGGGTTCATCGGCGGCAAGAGCGACGGCTTTGGCATCTTCGAGCGCTGGCTCCTGCGGCTGGGGGTGTTCACCCGGCGGCGGGCGGGGGCGGACGCCTTCCGCGGCGACCTGCTGGTGCTCTTGCACCCGCACCTGGCGGGCGACCAGGCCTGGCGCGACGACCTGGTCCGCTACGTTCAGGACGGGGGGAAGCTCCTCGTGCTGGACTCGCCCCGCAACGCGGAGTCGACGACGAACCTGCTGCTCAAGCCGTTCAGCCTGGCCGTCGGCCCGCGCGTCCCCGGCGGGGCGCTCGACGCGGTCGGGTGCGGCGCGGACCAGGAGGTGACGGCGCCGGAATCGTACGAGGTCATCGGCGGGCGAGCGCTGGCGACGATGGGCGGCAAGACGGTGGCGGCCCAGGCGGCGCTGGGCAAGGGAACGGTAACGCTGATCGGCTTCGCCTCGCGGTTCAACGACGACCAGATGGGCGCCACGGGAGACGTCCAGCCCGGCCCGGAGCTGCGAAAGGTCTTCAACCTCCAGTTCTCGCTCGTCCGGCACGTGCTCGGCCTGCCGGCGGACCGTCGGTGAAGAAGGTCAGGCGCCTTTCCCTCCTCGCCGCACGGCCAGCCGAAGACGGAGCAGGTGTCCGCCCCCTCCTCTCTACATGAGCCAGGGCTTGGTGACCGGGCACGCGCGGCAGGCGTCCAACTTCCGGCCGGCCGGCCGGGCCGACCCGCGCTTGCAGGTCTGACCCAGCAGCCAGCAGAGGTCGCCGGCCCGCATCTGATAGACCTGGCAGCCGGCCCGCATGGCGGGGTCACAGTCGCTGATCTTCCAGCAGGGCCTGGCGTTCTTGCTGGTCTTTCGCCAGTTCAGGTACAGCAAGAAGGCCGCCATCTTCTGCACGTAGGGCGGGGTGGGCCGCCACCCCTGCTCGTAGCTCTGAACCGCTCGGATCGACAGCCCCAGGAGCTTGGAGAACTCGCTCTGGCTGAGGCCCAGGCTCTTTCGAACTGTCGGCAAGTCACAGAACTCTTTGGCGGCCATCTGATTCCCTTCTCACAAACAAAGGACTCCACTTGACGTCAGGACGAATCTGCTCGGACATGGTCATCCCTGCGCCCGCCCGCGGCTGGACGGGCAAGACCGGACCCGTCGTCGAGAGGGCGGGTCCTTCCGCGTCGCCTGGCGCCGCGGCCGGGCCGGCGGCTACGGCTTGGTGCTCATCTCGACCCACCCGCGCGCTGTCTTCTCGATCTGCTCGCGCGGCGTCTTGCCGTCCCACACCGCCACGCCGTACCGGAGCGTCAGGGGCTTGTCGGCCGTCACCGTCAGCGGCTCGCGGTACAGGTTGAGCGTGGCCGACAGATAGGCGAACGGGGCATACATGGTGAACCAACAGGCCTGGCGGATGTTGGCGGGATGATCGAACATGGCCACCGTCACCTCCCTCCCGTCCGCCGCGCCGCCGAAGGCCGCCCACGCGCCGGGCGTCACCTTCTCCACGCCCCGCACCAGCGTGGACTTGGGCTCGGCGTCGGCGAAGAGGAACCGGTCCGCCTTGTCCATCGACTGCACGAACCGCAGCCCCAACCCGAAATAGTGCGAGCCCGTCAGCTTGATCGAGTCCTTTCCCGGCGGCGGCGAGAGCGTCGTCGCCCACCACAGCAGCGTCGCGCCGCCTTCCCGGCTGACCTCCACCGTCCGCGTCTCGCACGCGATGAGTTTGCCGTCGGCCGAGCGCCACTCCACCGTCGATTGCAGGCCCTGGATCTGCCCCTCGGCGCGCTTGACCGCCTTGACGTCCTTGGTCACCTGCCGCCCGCCGTTCTTGTGCTCGATCCAGAAGTCCACGCCGTCAACCGCCACCGCGAACATCAGCGCGTGGTGGTGGATGTGGTCGATGACGTTGTCCCGCAGCGGGTTCACGCCCGCCGGCGAGAGCAGCTTGCGGACGTAGGGCTTGAAAGCCGTGTGCTCCTTGCCCGCATACAGATACTCCATGACCATCTGGTCGCCGCTCTTGACCAGCACCGATCCGTCAGCCAGGATCGTCGTCAACGCAATCACGAGAGCTGTCATCCCTTGCTCCTTGTTTCCGCGTGCAACCTGTCGCCCCGGAAGTGTACGGGCTTCTGCGCCGTCCGTCAATCGGCAGCAGGGACCCGCCTGGTCACTTCAGCGAGCCAGGGCGGCGCGATGATCTGCCCACCAGCGTGAGCGTCTGCGACCGGGAAGGATCGAACGCCCCCAGACCCGGCCCGCCGAACGCCTCGACGTCCTCGAACCCGCATCGCGCCAATGCCCGGCTGAGCCCCTCGCGCGTGTACGTTCGCAGCAGCGTCGAGTGCAGGCGGTGGCGAGGGCCGTTGATCTCCAGGATGTTGAAGCGCACGCATCGGTCGAGAAAGTCGTAGAAGCGGATGTACTCCACCTCGCCCTGGCGCTGGATCCCCACGATCCGTTCACCGCGCTCCACTACGCGGGAGTAGTTCAACAACTGGATGACGACCACGCCGCCCGGGCGGACCAGCCGGCCGAACCCCCGCAGCGCCGCCTCCAGATCGGCCTGCTCCAACAGGTGGGGGATCGAGTTTCCCATGCACAGGACCGCGTCGAACTCGCCCGCCACGTGCCTGGCCAGCTCCTGCATCGGCGAGAGGACCCATTGCACGTCCAGCCCTTCCCGGCGGGCGGATCGACGCGCCTGCGCCAGCATCGCCCCGGACACGTCCGAGCCGACCACCCGCAGCCCCAGGCGGGCCAGGGCCAGCGCGTACAGGCCCGTGCCGCAGGCCACGTCGACCGCCGAGGCGAGTTTGTACTTCCGCACCAGCTTGCGGGCCAGAGCCTTGGCCGCGGGCCCGCGCTGGGCTGAGCCGGTGATCTGATCGTACCGCGACGCGATTGGGTCGTAGAAGTCCATCTGCACACTCCGGCAAGCGACTGCTAAGGCGTTTGCCTGGCCGCCTGGGGCGGATGCGAGGCCGGCACGAGGCGAAGGATCCGGTCGTCCTGCGGCCCGGGCTTGCCCCGCAGATCGCGATTGGACGTGGTCAGGTACAGAAACCCGTCCGGTCCGACCGCCACCGCCCGCAGCCGTCCGAACTGGCGGTACAGCGAGCGGATCACGCGATCCGCGCGGAGGCCCTGGCCGTTGTCGGCCTGGACCAGCCGGCAGGCGTACAACGCCTGCCCGCGAAGAGTCGCGAAAAAGAACAGCCCCTTCCATCGCGTCAGCGGGCCGTCCGCGTAATACGCCGCGCCCGCCGGGGCGATCGGCTGCTCCCACAACCGAACCGGCGCCAGGAACCCGTGGCTCGCGCCCGTGTCCGAGCCGTAATGACCCGGCCAGCCGTAATTGCCGCCCGGGCGGATCCAGTTCATCTCGTCGTCGCCGCTGTAGGTTTCGGTGAAGATCGACGGCCCGTGATCCATCGCGAGCAGGCGCCCCGCGGCGTCCCAGTCCAACCCCTGGCAGTTCCGCAGGCCCAAGGCGTACACCACCGAGCCCAGCAGCGGATTGTCCGCCGGGGCCGAGCCGTCCACGTTCATCCGCAGGATCTTGCCCGCCAGGCTGTCGGCCCGCTGGGCCAGCTCGGGCCTCCACGAATCGCCCGTGCCCGCATAGAGCTTGCCGTCCGCTCCCAGCCGCAGGGGCATGCCGTTGTGATGGTCGTTGGCCGGCGCCTCCGCCAGCACGCGCTGGAGCCGCAACTGCGTCTCTTCCAGCACGAAGCTCGCCAGACGGTTCACCCGCCCCAGCCCCTTGATCGTGGTGTAGCTCAGGTAGAGCGTTCGGTCCGCGGCGAAGTTCGGCGAGACCACCAGCCCCATCAGCCCCTGCTCCTCGCCCGAATGGACCCCCTGCACGCGCGTCAGCAACCGCGCCGTCCCGTTCTCCACCACCGACAGCCGCCCCGGCCGCTCCGTCACCAGCAGCCGCCCGTCCGGCAGCCAGGCGATCGCCCACGGGATCTCCAGGTTGGCGGCCACCGTCTCCACGCGGAACCGCTCGCCCTCCAACTCGTACACCGTCCCGGGCACCGCCTGCGGCAGGTCGCCGAAGCACCCGCCCGCCGCCGCCGACAGCACCGCAAGCAGCCCCGCCCGACCGATCGACCAGCCGCTCATCAGCACTCTCCTTACCGAGCGGCATCATCCTACTCCCGCCCGGCGGACGGCGTCCAGCCTCGGCCGAAAAACCCGCCGGGCGAGGGGGCACTTGACTGCGGCCGGCGGGGGGGTATCCTCTCTCTTTGGCGTGTCAGGAGGTTCAACCACCATGAAGGCATGCGTGACGAACCGTGCGTTGGCCTGGGCCGCCGTGGCGGCGGCGATGGTTCTGGCGGCGACTTCCGCCCGGGCGACAGCCCAGGGGAAGCTGACTTTCCGCCATCACATGATCGATCCCGATTTGCCCGGGTCGTCGTGGGGGCAGACGGCGGCCGCCGACCTGGACCGCGACGGCCGGCCGGACTTCATCACCGGACGAAGCCGCGGCGAGATCGTGTGGTATCGCCTCGAATCGCCCGGCCGCTGGGTGCGCCGAACGTTGGGTGAGCGGTCGCCTTCGGACGTGGGCGGGGCGGTTCTGGACGTCGACGGCGACGGGTGGACGGACTTCGTGACCGGCGGGGCGTGGTACCGCAACACGGGCAAGCCGCTGAGCGAGGCGTTCGAGCGGATCGTCTTCGACAAGGACCTGGCCGGAGTGCACGACCTGGTCGTCGCCGACGTGGACGGCGACAAGCGCAGCGACGTGCTGACGATGTCCGACAAGAACAACCTGCGCTGGTACAAGATCCCGCCCGATCCGCGCCAGGCCTGGACGCGGCACGACGTCGGCCCGTCGGTGCATGCCGGGATCGGCGTGGGCGACCTGGACGGCGACGGCGACCTGGACGTGGTGCGGTCGAACCTCTGGTTCGAGAACGCCGACGGCAAGGGCTCGCGGTGGGCGACGCACGAGAACATCCCCTTCGGCAATCCCAAGTCGCCGTACCCGCTGGCGACCCATTGCGCCGTGCTGGACATGGACGGGGACGGCGACAACGACCTGGTGATGACCGAAAACGAGATCAAGGGAGGACGGATCGCCTGGCTGGAAAACGCCGACGGACGCGGGCGATCGTGGAAACGCCATGACCTCGCGCCCGGCGACCAGGCGCCCCGCGGTGCGTATCACTCGCTCATCGTCGCCGACTTCGACGGCGACGGCGACGCCGATGTCTTCACCTGCGAGATGGAAGGCATTTCCGGCGACAAGCAGCCCCGGTGGTTCATCTGGGAGAACCTCGACTCCAAGGGCGGGCGGTTCGCCGAGCGCGTGGTTCTCGACGCCCGCCTCGGCGGGCACGCGGCCGTGGCCGCCGACTTCGACGGCGACGGCGACCTGGACATCATCAGCAAGCTCTGGCGTCCTCGCAAGGACAACGCCAACAACGGGAAGAACCACGTCGACTTCCTGGAGAACCTCCTCAAGAACGCCAGGTGAGCGCGGGGTTCGAGGGGGCC
Organism: Planctomycetota bacterium; assembly: GCA_022705325.1. Classification (GTDB taxonomy): domain Bacteria; phylum Planctomycetota; class Phycisphaerae; order SM23-33; family SM23-33; genus MWDR01. The sequence goes on from JAKJER010000019.1 coordinate 30,378, forward strand.
CACATCTGCGCCGCCGCCAGCGTCCGGTTCGCCCTGCGCGTGCGGGCGGCGGCGTCTCCGGCTTCCCCGCGGTCGCCCGGCGGAGTCGAGGGGGTGGGATAACCCTGCCGGGGAAAATCCGGATAGTCAGACCATGCTGTCGCCCATACAGTTACAGCAAAAGAGAGAGTTCTCACTCCTGGACACGGATGATGAGCGATACGAAACTTCTAAGCGTTCTGTTGATGGGCGTGTTGGCGGGAGCGGCGGTCTTCTCGATCTCGTGCGCCGTGCTGGTGTGGCGGCGGCGGAACGCCGTGCCCGCGGGCGGTCGGCGTTGGCGGTCCGTGCTGGCGAAGGCGCTGCTCGGCGGCGCCGCCGTCCTGCTGGCGGCGACGTGGATCCAGATCGAGCTGCGCGACCGCCAGGGCGTGCTGTCGGCCGAGGGCGTCTTCACGCTCCGCTCGCCTGAGGACCTGCAGGCCGCCTGGCTGACCCAGGAGGCTCGCGTGGGGGAGGGCGACCTGCTGGCGCGTTTCACCTCGCCGCCCAATCAGGCCAAGGCGGACATGCTTGTTCTCCGCCAGGCCTCGCTGGAGGCCCAGCAGGAGATTATCGAACGCGAGCCGGTTCGCCTGGACGGCGAGCTGGTGCGGCGCCACCAGGAAATCTCCGCCGACCTGCGACAGTTCCAGAGCACCCGAGACACGCTCCTGCCCGCCCGCGACGCCGTCCTCCGCGAGCAGATGACTCAACAACTGGTGTATCGCCAGCGATTGAGAGAGCTGGAACTGGAGGCGGCCCGCCTGCAGGCCGAGCACAGGCAGGCCCAGGCCCGCGCGGACTACAGCCGCACCCACGCCAAGCGACTGAATAGCATCGCCGTGCACGGCGCGACCTGCTGCGACGAGGAAGACAAGGCCGCCCTGGAACTGCAAGTGGCGCAAGCGCAAGTGGAGAAGCTGACCGCCCAGATCCGGGAGGTGGACAAGCAGAAGCAGCACGTGCAGGGCGATCTGGAAAAACTGGAGGCCATGACGCAGACCCAGAGCCGGGATCTCTGCCGCCAGGTCGAGCAGGTGGACAAGTCGGTCGAGCAGTCGCAACAGGACCGCGAGCGGCTCGTGGCCCGATTGGCCGAGGACAAAACGCGGGCCGAACTGCTGCGACAGCGGCAATTGGAGCAGACCCGCCTCGAGATCCGCCAGTGCCGCGCCGAGCGCGACGGGCTGGAGCGAACCCTGGCGGTCCGCTCGCCGGTGGAGGGGAGGGTGCTCTTCCGCTGCGCCTCGCCCCAGATGGCCCTGGACCGCGCGCCCCTGCTCTGCGTCGGGCCCGTCGACGCCTTCCGCGCCCGCTTGCGCCTCACCGCCAGCGAGCTGGGCTCGCTCGAACAGGCCGGGAGCGTCGTCCTCCTGCTCAAGCAACCGGGCGTCTATCGCCGCTTCACCGGGCGACTCTACTCCCATCGTACGCTCGACCAGGACGCTGGGTACGTGCTGGCGGAATTGCTCTGTCAGCCGCCCGAGGAGTGCGTCCAGGCCCTGGCCGAGGGCGAACGCGTGGAGGTGGAACTCGACTGGAAACCCCCGCTGACGAGCTTGCCGGTCGCCTGGGTGGCCGCTGCCCTCGCCCTGGTCGGGACGTTCCTGGCGGCCGGCGCGACATGGAAGAGAAACCGCGGACCGGCGCCAGACGCCGCCGCGACCGGGCAGGCCGAACAAGTGAAGGCCGCACCTTCGGACGGGCCGGTCGATCTCGACCAGACCCTCGGCCGTTACGTCAGCGTCGCCTACGGCGAAGAAGGGCGGCGCCTGCACCTGCTGGGTCACCGCCTCGCACGCGCCCTGGGCGACGGGCGAGTCGATGACGATCTGCTGGCGGCCCTGGAGTGGGCCCTCGACCGCCACCAGGGCCGGGCCGTCTCCATTCTCCGCCAGTGCCTGAGCGAACAGGAACTGACTGCGTCCATGATCCAGGAGTATCTGGATGCACGGGAACCGATCGGCGGCGCCACCGGCGACCGCCTGGCCCGCGTCTGCCGGCTCCTGTTGGGCGATGAAGCCGCTGATCTCTCCTGCGCGGGAGCCCACGGGCCGTGACCGCGCTCGATCCAGCGTTGTCCGCCTCGAGTGACCGCCCGGGCGGGCGGATCCGCCTGCCCTCCGCCGTCACACTCTGGTTCGTCGTGGGCATGCTCATCGCCCCGTTCCTCTTTCTCTACATGCCCGTTCGCCTCCTGGCCGTCTCGCGCCAGGCTTGCCGGGACGGAGGCACGGCGATCCTGGCGTGGGCCCCGGCCGTGTTGGCCGTCAGCAGTTGCCTCGTCGCCCTGCGGTGGGTGTTTCTCTACGTCTGCTCGTTCCTCCAGTACCGTCGCAACGAACAATCCTGCCGTTCGCGCAACGGTCCCTGGCCGCTGGTGTCCATCCTCGTGCCCGCCTACAACGAGGGCAAGACGGTCGTCGATTCGTTGAGGTCGCTGTTGCGGCAGGACTATCCCAGCTACGAGATCGTCTTCGTTGATGACGGCTCGACCGACGATACGCTGACGCTGGCCCGCACGCTGGAGGGCGACCACGGGCGCTGTCGCCTGCGAGTGTTCCACAAGCCCAACGGGGGCAAGTCCAGCGCCCTGAACTATGCCTTTCTCCGCAGCGTGGGCGAGCTGGTCCTCTGCATGGACGCCGATTCGCGGTTAGAAAGCGACTGTCTCCGCTGGATGGTCGGTCCGCTGGCGGATCCGGCGGTGGTCGCCGTGGCCGGGCAGGTCCGCGTGCGGAACCGGCGCAACCTCACCACGCGCCTGCAGGCCCTGGAGTACCTCCTGGGCAATGGTGCGGTCCGGATGTCCCAGAGCCTCTTCGGCTCGGTGCTGGTCGTGGCCGGGGCGTTGGGGCTGTTCCGGCGCGGCGCCCTGGAGGAAGTCTTTCTTCGCAACGGTCGCGGCCCGGTCGGCGCCGAGACGGCCCACACGCCCGGTCCCTGGGAACACGACACCCTGGCCGAAGACTTCGACCTCAGCCTGACCCTGCTGTCGCTGGGCGGCCGGGTGGTCTATCAACCGCGGGCCGTCTCGCAGACCGAGGCGCCGGCCGAGCCGCTGGCCCTGATCAGCCAGCGGTATCGCTGGATGCGGGGCACCATCCAGGCCCTCCGCAAGTACGCCCACCGGTTGCGGCGCGACCCCGCCCGGCGCCATGCGCGGCCCTTGGCCTGGGTCTGTGCCAGCTACGTCTACGACCTGATCCTGCAACCGCTGCTCATGGCGTGCACGATCACGGCGCTGGCTGTTTCCATCCTTCACGGTCAGAGCGCCGCTTCGGCGGGCTGGTTCCTGCTGGGCTTCGGCGCGCTCAACGCCACGCTGGGCGCCTTCTACGTGGCGATGCACCGCGACCGGGCGAGCCTCCTGCACGTCCTGCCGTTCTACGACATCTACCAGAACATTCTCCTGCCCTCGGCCACCGCCATCGCGATCATCGATGAGTTCCGCCACGCGGGCATGCGGTGGCGCTGACCTTCGCGCAAAAAGGCGCCCGCGGAAGGCCAGCCCGAAAGGCCGGCTCCGCGGGCCGCGGTTTGAAGGTTCAAGTGTCGACTACTCCGCCATGGCGGCCTCGCACTCGACCACCTTGCGCAGGTAGAGTTCCTTGCTGAGCAGGAACTCCTCGTACAGCCAGGCGAGCTGCTTCAACCGCCCGGCTACCTGGCGCTTGGAGAACTTGCGGGCCTTGGGGTCGAGCTTCGGCGGCGGGGGCTTGTCCGAGTCCGGCGGCAGGGGGCGGGTGAGCGTCTTCTTGTCCGACGAGTCGTAGACCAGCACCCGCAGTTCGTCGGCCGGCACGAGGTGGCGCCACAGGAAGGCCTGCATGCGGTCCTCGCAGGCCTTGGCCTCTCGCACGATCTCGCCGGCGGGCGTCTTGGCCCGCCCCTCGACGCACATGGCCACGGGCGTGTCCGTGGAGGCCAGCGTGGTCTTGATCGAAAGGCGGAGGGAGTTCTGCTTGCCCGAGATCTTGGTCGGGTACAGCTTGAAATCCTTGGGGTCGCCCTTGAGGCTCAAGGCGATCTCCCCCTCGAAGCCGTCCTTTCGGATGACCTGGAGCCCGACGGTAGTGGACTGCTTGCCTCGCATGGCCAGGCTCGAGGGCACCAGGAACAGCTCGAAGTCCGCCCGCGGCTGGCTGAGGCGAAGGCGATAGGTGAACGCGGCTCCGCCCGCGCGGGCCGTGTCGCCCAGGTGCACGTAGTACGTCCCGTCGGCGGGCAGCTTGAAGCGGATGTACGAGTCGGCGTGGTGGGTGTTGGTGCCCGCGGTCGGGTCTTCCACGTCGTCGCTGAGGGCCAGCAGATTGCCCGACGCGTCGGTCAGCTTCAGCACCGAATCCAGGGGCGACTCCAGCTTGCGGGCGTCGACCTCGGCCACCAGGACCTGCCCGGCCTTGCCGGCGACCTGGAAGACGTCCCAGTCGTCGGCGCAGTCGATCCGCCCGTTGATGATCGTTCCCAGGCTCACCTTCTGGGCCTGCTTGACGTGGTTGTTGGGCTCCTGGTCGAGACACTCGGGCAGCGTGTCCAGGACGAAGGGCACGCGGTTGGACACGTGCCTGCCCTTGCGGACGGCGATCGAGTGCATCCCCGGCTTGGCGTCCGCCGGCGGCAGGAGCAGTTGCGCCTTGTCCGTGTGATAACCCTGGACCTCGACCTTGATCGGCTTGCCCGCCTGGGCGCCCAGCGGGAAGACGCCGGTCACGAAGGGCACCTCGCCGACGGTCATGCGATAGACCCAGTCCTCGCGGCCGCGAAAGATCGCGTCGGTGATCTGGAGCACGTACTCGCCGTTGACGGGGGGCTCGAAGAGCAGGACGGGATCGGGCTTGAAGCGGAAGTCGTCGTTGTAAGCGACCTCGCGCCCGTGGGCGTCGAAGATGGCGACGACGGGCTGGAACCAGCCGGGCACGGCGTCGGCGACGTAGGGGACGAGCTGGCGGGCGCTGACGGAGACGACGAGCCTCTGGCCCTTTCGGGCCTCGAAGCGATAGCGGTTGATCTCGCCGGAGGCGATCTGCCCGTTGAGGGTGCAAGGCACGCTGACGCGGGCCTCGACCTGATCGTCCGGGCGCTTCCGCAGGGCGTTCTCTTCCTTGCCCAGGATCTGTTTCTGGGAGGTGTGCATGGCCTCTCGCGTGTGCTCGGGAAGCTGGCCCACGTGGAAGACCATCGGGTTGGATATCCCTCGCTCCGTTACCAGGCGGATCTCCCGCATGCCCGGCTCGGCATCGGCGGCGATCGTCACCTCCACGAACGCCAGGCTCGACAGCGACGCGCACGCGGGCTGGTTTTCGTATTCCGCCATCCGCCTCTGGATGTTGGAGAGGACCTTGCGGTCATCGGCGTCCAGCAGCTTCACCTCTTCCGCCGGCGTCAGCGTCTTGGGCTTGGACTTGCCGCTCTTGCTCTTGGCCTCTTTGGCTGCCTTCAGGGCCAGGGCGTGGGCCTCCTTGCGGTACAGGCTGAGCTGCTCGCGCATCAGGGAGGCTTCCTGGTTGTTCAAGCGCCCGAAATACTCCACCACCTTGGTCTTGACGCCGGAACCGGTGATGACCGCGCCCGTCAGCCCGTCCATGCCCTGGCCGCCCAGGCGGATCCGGAACGTCGCGCCCTGCTGTCCGCCCGCGGGATAGACGTAACCGATGTACGGGCGGGGCTGGGCAAACGCCGCCGATGAGCCCAACAGCACTGCCGCTACGACCAGAAGAACTCGCCACTGCACTTTCACCATGCGCTGCTCCTCAAGCGAGGCACAAGCAACGGACAACTGAACACGGACTACCGGCTACTGTCTCACATGATCTCCGTCAGCAGTCCTCCCGACTTGACCTTCTCGGACACGTCGGGCAGGACGTGGGCGTCCAGCCCCATCGGGTGGGGCAGTTTGGCCCGCGCGTCGATGCCGCCCAGGCGATAGATGCTCCCGAGGAGATCCACCGGGTAGACCGGGCGGTCCTTGACGTTCTCGCCCTTGGCGTCGGACGAGCCGACGATCTGTCCGCCCTTGAAGCCGCCCCCGGCCACCAGCACCGAGAACACCTTGCCGTAATGGTTGCGCCCGCCGTTCCAGGGAGGCTGCCAGTCGATCTTCGGCCCGCGCCCGAACTCGCCGCAGCACCACACAATGGTCGTTTCCAGCAGCCCGCGGTCATGCAGGTCTTGCAGCAGGGCGGCCAGGCCCTGGTCAAGCTGCGGGCACTGGCGGCGCATCGTGTTGAAATGATTGGAGTGGGTGTCCCACCCGCCGGGGTAGTTGATCACCACGTAGGGCACGCCCGCCTCGACCATCCGCCGGGCGGCCAGGCAGTCCTGTCCGAACGTGTGGCGTCCGTAGCGGGTGCGAAGCTCGGGCTTCTCCTTCTCCAGGTCGAACACCTCGCGCCCCTCGCCCAGGATCAGCCCGTAGGCCTCCTTCTTGGCCGTCTCCGCCGCGCGGACCTGCGGGTTGGTCCCCAGCGTACGCCCCAGGGTGTTGGTCTGCTCCAGCAGTTCGCGGCGGGCCTTCTGGCGGTCGTCGCTGACGCTCCGCAGGACCACGCCCTCCACCTCGAACCGCTGGGCGTTGGGGTCGCTGCCGGTCGCGAAGGGTTTGTATCTGGGGCCCAGGAACCCTTCCTCGGAGAAGCGCCCCTGCGGGCGGGTCAGCACCACGTACGGGGGGATAATCCCCTTGTACTGCCGCCCCTTGAACATCGCGAACACCGCCCCGATGCTCGGATACGCCAGCCGCTCGCCCGGCAGGTGCCCCGTCTGCATGAGGTAGGCGGCGGTCTCGTGCCCGTTGTTGCCGTGCGTCATGCTGCGGATGAGCGAATACTTGTCCGCCTGCTTGGCCAACTCCGGGAACAGCGAGCCCAGGCGGATGCCCTTTACGTTGGTCTCCACCACCTGCGAGAACTCGCCCATGTACTCCGCGCCCGACTCGGGCTTGGAGTCCCACGTGTCGTTGTGGCTCATCCCTCCCCACAGGAACACCTGGATCACCGACTTGGCCTTGGGCTTGATCGCCGGCGAGGACTTGCCCTCGCCGGGCATGACCGTCGCCGCCCCAAACGCCCGCCCGCCGCTTCCGGCCGCCAGCGCGCCCGCTGCGCCGCACAACCCCAGCCGCATCGCCTCGCGCCGCGAAACCCTGTCGTCGAGTCTGCCGTTCGTGCTCATGTTCAGGTCCTTCTTTATGTGTCAGATCTGAGCGACCAGCCTTCAGTTTACTCGGCGGCCCGCAATCCGCGGTCCGCAATTCTCAATGGCGGTACAGGAATTCGATGCTGTTGATCAGTGCCCAGGTAATGTCGATCCAGTCTTCCCGCCGCTTGGGCGCGCCGGGCTTGGCTCCCTTGACCGTCGAGTACGCCTCGGCCCGCGCCATCTCGCCGGGCGTCGGGAACCGCGAGAGCACCGTCAGGTACAGTTCCTCGATGATCTCCCGGGGCGGCTTCTTCGACTCGAACAGCGCCTTGAGCGTGGGGCTGCCCTCCAGCTTGCGCTGGATGTGACTCGAGTTGAGCATGTGCAGCCACTGGGCGGGCATGTGCCTGTTGTCCCGCTCGTTCCACATTCCCGTCGCCCGGGCCGACCGCCCGAACAACGCCAGGAACGGGCTGGTGATCGAGCCGTCGGCGATGGCGACGGCGGGCATGTCCTTCGGGATGTACGTGAAGGGCTCGGGGATGGGGCTGGTGTACAGGTCCGTCGTGCCGGTGATCTGGTTCACCGCGTCGATCAGGACCTCCGCGTCCAGCCGCTGAAGCGGATAGGCGGCGAAGTTGGCCTCCGCCTTGGCGTCCGCAAGCCCCTGCGCGGGGGCCAACTGGTAGGTGGCCGAGGTCAGGATCAGCCGGTACAGCCTCCTCATGTCGTACTTGCCGGCGATCATCTCCTTCTCGAGATAGGCCAGCAGTTCGGGGTTGGCCGGCGGGTTGTCCGGGCGGATGTCGTCCGGTTCGTGGATGATGCCCCGCCCCAGCAGCCAGGCCCACACGCGGTTGGCGATGGCCCGCGTGAACCAGGGGTTTGTGGGCGTGATCAGCCAGTCGGCGAAGACCTCGCGCGGGTCCCGGGTGGGCTGGAGCTTGACCTTCGTGCCGTCGGGAAGCACGGCCGCGAGCGGCTTGAGCTTCGCGGGCAGGGTCGTGGGCTTCTTGTTCTCGCTGCCCTCCGGGGCGGCCGCCCCCGTCCCCGTCGACGGCGGGTGCGTCCCGTACGGGTCCCAGAAGACGTTCTCTTCCTTCCATTCCCGGGTGGGCTTATAGCCGATCTGCGAGAAGAAAGGCACCAGGCCTTCGGCGCGGTCCTTGGGCCACTTGTCGATGCGCGAGCCCATGAGGGCCAGGGCCACCGCCGTCGCGACGCCGTCGGGCGTCCGGTTCTGGATGGCCCGGTAGAAGTTCACCGGGCCCACGCGGAAGTTGCTGCCGCTGGAGGTCAGCAGTTCGCGGGCGAAGTGGTCGTAGGGCTTGTTGTCCCGGATCGACGCCCGCAGCCAGCGGTGGTAGGCCTGGGCGGCGTTGGGCCAGAGGTTGACCGGAAACTCCGCCTTGATCCGCAGCACGTCGCCCCACTTCATCGACCAGTAGTCGGCGAACTCGTCTCGCTCCAGCAGGCGGTCGATCAGCTTGGACCGTTTGTTGCGGTCCTTGTCCTGAATGAACGCCCGCGCTTCCTGCGCGGTCGGCAGCACGCCGATCACGTCGATGTACGCCCGGCGGACAAACACCGCGTCGCTGCACAGGACGGGCTTGATCTTCAACGCCGCCAGGCGGGGAAGCACCAGGCGGTCGATCTCGTTGACGGGCGTCACTGCGGCCGGGCTTTCGAAGACCTCCCCCTCGGCTCGCGAGAAGGCCTTGGGCTCGGCCTTGGCGGGCGCCTGGGGTCGGGGCGCCGGCTTGGCCGCCGCCTTGGGCTGCTTGTCGCCGGAGGGCGTCTTGGGCTGGGCGGCCGGGGCTGCGCACAACACGCCGGCAACCAGGAACAGCCAGACCGTCACGATCGACGTCTTCATCATGTGCCTGTACCTATTCGGGGACCTTCTACCTTCTGAACACCACATAAGGGTAACGCCACAGGCCGGCCTGACTTGCACCAGGCCGGACCGGAGGGAATTCTGAATCTTATAGGAATCATGAGAACCGCGATAGGGGGAAATTCCGTCGCGACCTGGGCGGGATTGGCACGCGGGGGAGGCTCGGGCGTCAGACCTCGGCGCCCTCCGGCTCCAGCTTGTAGCCCACGCCGCGTATGGTCTGCACCCAGCTTCGCAGCGGCCCGAGCTTGCGCCGCAACGCGGTGATGTGCACGTCGATGGTGCGGTCGGTGGCCACGCAGTCCAGGCCCATCGCCTGGTCCATGAGCTGGTTGCGGTTGAGCACTCGCCCGCGGGCGGCTGCCAGGGCCGTCAGCAGCCGGAACTCCGTCAGCGTCAGCGACAGCGGCTCCTGGTCGATCTCCACCTGATGGCGTTCGGGATCGATCAGCAGGGGCCCCAGGCGGATGACCGCCTTGCCCGAGGCCGGCGCCGCCGACAGGCGTCGCAGCAGCGTCTCGATCCGCGCTGCCAGCACCGACATGCTGAAAGGCTTGGTAATGTAGTCGTCAGCCCCGAACCGCAGGCCCACGACGATGTCGCTCTCCTCGCTCTTGGCTGTCAGCAGAATGATCGGAAGCGCCGCGGTCCGGCTGTCGTTTCGCAGCCGACTCAACACCTCCGTGCCCGCCAGGCCCGGCAACATGATGTCCAGCAGCACCAGGTCCGGCGGATCGCAGCGGACGTGGTCCAGCCCGGCTGCACCGTCCTGGTACACCTCCACGCTGTAGCCTTCGCGCTTCAGCCGGGCTGCGACCAGATCGGCCAGGTCCCGCTCGTCTTCGATCAGGATGATTCGTTTCTTGGACATGCTCCCAATCCGGGGATGCGACCCGCCCATCAGGCCCAGGAGGCGAGTCTGGGGGACGCTGATCTTAGGTGTCGCATCTCATGTACTCCTTCCTTCGAATCAATCCTAAAGTCGCCAACTGTCCGAGGCAATAGGCCAAAACAGGTTTAGCCGAACCTTAACAATTCCCCGCCAAAGCCTTAGCGCCCGCCCGGGAGAATGAATATGAGGAGACCGAGCGATGATCTTGACCGGCCGAATTAGTGAACTCTTCATCAGGCCTTTATCCCGGCTTCTCCAGTGGCGGATACACCGTGTTCGCCCGGCCGGGACGGACCGGCCGACGTGGCAGGTGGAGATGTGGACCGTCCTGGGGCAGATCCTGGGCGGGCGAGTGATCGAACCGCCCGGACAAGGCCCCCGGAGGCCCGTCTCCGACGCGAAGGAACCTCGAAGTCGAGAAGGAGAGTCGAATGCGAACGAGTAAGCAACTGGTCGTGGCGTGGATGCTCGTGCTGGCGGCGGCTGGGCCGGCCCTGGCCCAGGGCGTGAAGGTGGACGAGAACCTGCCCGAATACAAGCCCGTGCAGGGCGTGTCGGGCTCGATCAAGAGCGTGGGCTCCGACACCATGAACAACCTCATGACCCTCTGGGCGGAGGGCTTCCTCAAGATGTACCCCAACGTCCAGGTGGAGATCGAGGGCAAGGGTTCCTCGACCGCTCCCCCGGCCCTGATCCAGGGCTCCTCGACCTTCGGGCCCATGAGCCGGCCCATGAAGGACAAAGAGGTCGACGCTTTCGAGAAGCAGTACGGCTACAAGCCGACGGCCCTGCCCATCTCCATCGACATGCTGGCGGTCTACGTCCACAAGGACAACCCCATCAAGGGCCTGACGCTGGCGCAGGTGGACGCGATCTTCTCCAAGAACCGCAAGGCCGGCTACGCCAAGGACATCGTCACCTGGGGCGACGCGGGACTGACCGGCGAGTGGGCCGACAAGCCCATCAGCCTCTACGGGCGCAACTCCGCCAGCGGCACGTACGGCTTCTTCAAGGAGCACGTGCTGGCCAACGGCGACTACAGGGACAGCGTCAAGGAACAGCCCGGCTCGGCCAGCGTCGTCCAAGGCGTCGCCAACGACAAGTACGCCATCGGCTACAGCGGCATCGGCTACAAGACAGCCGACGTGAAGGCCGTTCCGCTGGCCCACGAGGGCGACAAGTTCATCCCCGCCAGCGCCGAGTACGCCTACACCGGCGAGTATCCGCTGCAGCGGTTCCTGCTGCTGACGGTCAACTACAAGCCCCGCACCGAACTGGACCCCCTGCGCCGCGAGTTCATCCGCTACATCTTCAGCAGGCAGGGCCAGCAGGACGTGGTCAAGGACGGGTACTTCCCCGTCTCCAACAAGATCGCCGAGCGGGCCCTGGGCGCCGTGGGCATCCAGGGTGGAACCGTCTCCACCGCCGGCAAGTAAGTTCTGCGGTCCGCCCGCGGGGGTCGCGGCCCCACCCAGGCCCGGCCCCCGCGTCGCGGATCGTCGTGCTTCCCGCCGCAGCGAGGTACGCGTGAGTCCTGAATCGCAAAAGACGTTTACAGGCCGCACCCGTCAGCGAAAGACCAGGCTCAGGGTCCGCGCCAGCGACACAGCCGCACGGGCCCTGATCTCGGTCGGAGGGATCGGCACGATCGTGGCCGTCTCCACCGTCTTCCTGTACCTGCTGTGGGTGGTCTGGCCGGTTTTTCAGCCGCCCAAGGTGGACCAGGCCAAGGACGTGTCTCTGGCCGCGCGTCAGGTCCTCCGCGTGGGGGTGGACGAGTACCGCGTGCTCGGCTGGACCCTCACAGCCGACGGGACGCTTACCGCCTTTCGCCTGGGCGACGCTGGCCGCATCGAGAGCCGGGAGTTGGGCGGCTCGGCCAAGCCCACCGCCTGGGCCTTCTCCATCGACGGCACGCAGGTGCTCATGGGCTTCGCCGACGGCACCGTCCGGCTGGCCCACGTGGGCTTCACCGCCAAGCTCGTCGATGACACCGACGTGCCCGTCGAGCACCGCAACCTCCACCCGGGCCGCCAGCAAGCCGTGGAGGGCGGCGTGCTCGTGCGACTGGAAGAGGCCTTCCGCCTTCATCGTCTCCAGGTCGTCCTGGACGAGCCGCTGAAGATCGCCCCCGGGCGGCGGATCGAACTGCTCGACCGCGTGGATCGGCCGACCGGCCCGATCCTGGCCGCCCTGAGCGACGACAACCAACTCCACATTCGCTCGGTCCGCAAGGTGGAGAACATGCTGACGGGCGAGACCACCTATCGCCTGTCGGGCGGAAAGCTGGACCTCACGCCTCACGTGCAGCAGGGGCGGCCCATGCGCCTGTTGCTGTCGAGCACCGGCGACAGCGTTTTCGCCGCCTGGTCCAACGGGCGGCTGCTGCGATTCGACACCCGCGACCTGAACAATCCCCGCCTGGTCGAGCAGGTCAACCTGCTGGGCGACGCCTCGCTCGCGCTGACCCGGCTGGACTGGCTGTTGGGACGGGGCACGCTGCTGGCGGGGGACTCCGCCGGGAGGCTGCGGGCCTGGTTCCGCACCCGCGTGAAAAACGAAGACGAAGGTGGAGACGGCTGGGCCCTGGTCTGCGGGCAGGAACTCGCCTCGCCCGGTTCGGCGGTGACGGCTGTGGACTCCTCCACCCGCGCCCGCCTGGCGGCCGTCGGCTACGCCGGCGGGCAGGTCCGCCTGTTCCACGTCACCACGGGCAACCTGCTGGTCGACGTGCGTGCATGCGAGGGCCCGCGTGGCGTGGACGCAGTGACCGTCGCGCCCAAGGACGACGCCATCGTGGCCCTGGCCGGCGGACAGTTGCACTCCTGGGGCGTCGATCTGGGCCACCCCGAGGCGACGATGGCCTCGCTGTTCGCCCCGGTCTGGTACGAGGGCGAGCCCAGGCCCGCGCACATCTGGCAGTCCTCCAGCGGCGACGACGCCTTCGAGCCTAAGCTGGGCATGTGGCCGCTTATCTTCGGCACGATCAAGGCCACCTTCTACTCGTTGATCTTCGGCATGCCCCTGGCGCTGCTGGCCGCCATCTACACCAGCGAGTTTCTGCACCCGCGTCTGCGCAGCCGCGTCAAGCCCACCATCGAGTTGATGGCCTCGCTGCCCAGCGTGGTGCTGGGCTTCCTGGCCGCCCTGGTGCTGGCGCCGCTGGTGGAGGGGGTCGTGCCGGCCGTCCTGACCGGGATCTTCAGCGTGCCCTTTGTCATCCTGCTGGGGGCGCACCTGTGGCAGCTCCTTCCGGGCGGTTTCACCCGGCGCCTGGCGCCGTACCGCCTGCTGTTCATCCTGCCCACTCTTCCGGCGGGCGTACTGCTGGCCTGGTGGGCGGGGCCCGTTCTCGAACGTTGGTTTTTCCTGGGCGACATCAAGCAGTGGCTGGCGGGAAACCAGGGCTCCAGCGTGGGCGGGTGGCTGATCCTGCTGTTGCCTCTGGCGGGCGCGGCGGTGGCGATCGTCAACTCGGTCGTGGTCGTGGGCTGGACGCGGCGGCTGGGCGCCGGCTTCGACCGCACCGGGCTGGCCGTTCTCGAACTGGGGCGATTCGTCCTGTCCGCCGTGGCCGCGGTCGCCCTGGCCCTGCTGCTGTCGAACGTGCTGGCGCACCTGGGATGGGACCTTCGCGGAGGCGACTCGGTCCTGGGACCGTACGTCCAGCGCAACGCCCTGGTGGTGGGCTTCATCATGGGCTTCGCCATCATCCCCATCATCTATACCATCGCCGAGGACGCCCTCTCGATCGTGCCCGAGCACCTGCGGGCCGCCTCGCTCGGCGCCGGCGCGACCCCCTGGCAGACCGCCGTCCGCATCATCATCCCCGCCGCCATGAGCGGGCTGTTCTCCGCCGTCATGGTCGGACTCGGGCGGGCCGTCGGGGAGACGATGATCGTCCTGATGGCCGCCGGAGGCACGCCGGTGATGGAGTGGAACCTCTTTAACGGCTTTCGCACCCTGTCGGCCAACATCGCCATCGAGATGCCCGAAGCTGCCAAGGACTCCACGCACTACCGGACGCTCTTCCTGGCTGCCCTGGTCCTGTTCGTGATGACCTTCCTGGTCAACACGCTGGCCGAGGTGGTCCGCCTGCGGTTCCGCAAGAAGGCGTACCAGCTATGAGCACCGTGGAGACCATCCCGCCCCAGGCGCAGCCGCAGCCGCGGGCGCTGCCGCGCCGGCGGCGCATGCTCAGCGCGTCGCTGCCTGCCGCGGGCGAGCCCATGGTCTGGCTGACCGGCGGATCGCTGCTGATCTGCCTGCTGATGATCATCGGCCTGCTGGCCCTGGTGCTCTGGAACGGGATGAGCACGTTCTGGCCCCAGGGGCTTGTGCAGGTCCGCACGCTGACGGGCAAGACCCTGCTGGGCGAGGTCACGCGGGAGGAGACCTACACGCCCGGTCCGGACGCCCTGGATGAACTGGGCCAGGCCGCCGCCCAGGCCCGCGCCCGCCTGGAGGCCCAGGGCGGACAGGCCGTCCGCCGCCTGCTCCGCACGGGCAACTTCGACCTCACCAACACGCACTTCACGTGGATCCACGACTTCACGATCGACCGCCAGGACAGGCCGGAATGGGCGATGGTGGTCGAGCGCCAGTCGTGGGGGCGCTTCTACGGCGCGCTGGCGGGCTTCGCCATCGACGGCAAGGAGCAGGCCCAGACGCCCGCCGAGGCATGGGACCTGTTCAACCGCCACCACGACGAGGTGCGCCGGCGGTTCCAGCAGCGCCGCCTCCTGGAGACCGACCAGATCGGGCAGGTCAATCGCGCGTTGGAGGACGCCCGCCTGGCCGTCCGCGAGGCGGAACTCGACAGCGGCAGGGGCTCGCAGGCCTGGCAGAAGGCACAGGCCAGGTTCCTGAAGGTCGAGGGCTGGTCCCGCGAGGAGTTCGCCCACATCACCGGCCAGATCCAGCAGCTCAACGCCGAGAACGACCGCTACAAGCTGCGGATGCGGACCGCCGACGGGAAAGACGCGACGATCGCCCTGGCCGACGTGGTGCGAGCCTACCCGGCCAACCGCCTGGACTTCTGGGGAAAGCTCGGCGTGTACGGCTCGCGGGCCTGGGAGTTCCTCAGCGACGTCCCGCGCGAGGCCAACAGCGAGGGCGGCGTGTTCCCGGCCATCTTCGGCACGGTCCTGATGACCCTGATCATGTCGCTGGCGGTCGTGCCCCTGGGCGTGCTGGCCGCCCTGTACCTCCGCGAATACGCCAAGGCGGGGCCCGTCGTCAGCGCCGTGCGGATCGCGGTGAACAACCTGGCCGGCGTGCCCAGCATCGTCTTCGGCGTGTTCGGCCTGGGGTTCTTCTGCTACGGCATCGGGAGTTGGATCGACGCCGGGCCTCAGACCGCCTGGCCTCGATGGGTGTGGTACGGCTCTCTGGGCGTCCTGGGCGGCGTGCTGGGGGCGGCCTTGCTGGTCGGTTCGATCGCCTGGCGGCGTCCGCACCCGTCGCAGGGGCGGCGAAGCCCCGCCTGGGGCTACCTGGCGCTGGCGTTGTGGCTGGCGACGGTGCTGCTGGCGGTCGCCATGGTCGCCAAGAGCCCGTTCTTCCACGGCTTCTACCGCGCCCGCCTGCCCAACCCGACTTTCGGAAAGGGGGCGCTGATCTGGGGCTCGTTCACGCTGGCCCTGCTGACCTTGCCGGTGGTGATCGTGGCCACGGAGGAAGCGCTGGCGGCCGTGCCCAACTCGATGCGCGAGGGCTCGTACGCCTGCGGGGGCAGCAAGTGGCAGACCATCCGCCGCATCGTCCTGCCCCGGGCCATGCCCGGCATCCTGACCGGGACGATCCTGGCGATGGCCCGCGGCGCGGGCGAGGTCGCGCCGCTCATGCTCGTCGGCGCGGTCAAGTACGTCCCCGAGCTGCCCGTCGATTCCAGCTTCCCCTTCGGGGCCAACAAGAGCTTCATGCACCTGGGATTCCACATCTACGACGTGGGCTTCCAGAGCCAGAACAGCGAGGCGTCCAAGCCCATGGTCTTCACCGCCACGCTGCTGCTGATCGCCATCATCGCCGTGTTGAACCTGGCCGCCATCACCCTGCGGTCCAGGCTGAGGAAGAAATTCGTAACCAACCAGTTCTGACCGCGGCGGGGCAGGCCCCGCCGGCGGCGGACCGCGAGAGGACAAGACAATGAGCACAGTCATGATTCAGGAAGTGTCAAGCCGCGGCAGCGGGGCCGTCGCGGACGTGGAGGAAGACGTCCTGCGGCGCCCGGTGCGTCCCGCGCCGGCTGTCAAGGAAGACCGCCTGACGGCGATCGCCGCCGGCGAGAACGTGCCCGCTGAGATCCACCCGGACCTTGCCCGCCATCCGTGCGTACTGGAGGTGGACGGGTTCAACCTGTTCTACGGGCGCAAGCAGGCCCTCTTCGACATCAACATGGCCATTCCGCGCGGGAAGGTGACGGCCATGATCGGGCCCAGCGGGTGCGGCAAGAGCACGCTGCTGCGGTCGGTCAACCGCCTCAACGACCTTCTGGACACCGTCCGCATCACCGGCGACATGCGGCTCAACGGCGACTCGATCTACTCGCCCAGCGTCGACGTCATCGAGCTGCGCAAGCGCATGGGCATGGTCTTCCAGAAGCCCAATCCCTTTCCGATCTCGATCTACGAGAACGTGATCTATCCGCTGCGGATCGACGGCGAGCGAAGCCGCAGCGTGCTGGACGAGGTCTGCGAGCGCAGCCTCCGCGGAGCCGCCCTCTGGGACGAGGTCAAGGACCGCCTCCACGAGAGCGGACTGAGTCTCTCCGGCGGGCAGCAGCAGCGGCTGTGCATCGCCCGGGCCATCGCGGCCGAGCCCGAGGTGCTCCTGATGGACGAGCCCTGCTCCGCCCTGGACCCCATCGCCACCGGAAAGATCGAAGACCTCATCCACTCGCTCAAGGGAGACTACTCCGTCCTCATCGTCACCCACAACATGCAGCAGGCCAGCCGGGTCAGCGACTTCACCGCCTTCCTGTACCTGGGCCGACTGATCGAGTACGGGCGGACGCCGGAGATGTTCGAGCGGCCCCACCTCAGCGAGACCGAGGACTACATCACCGGACGCTTCGGGTAACGCAGGCGGGTCTCAGGCGGGAATGATGCCGGCAGGCAGAGCAGGCCCACGGACAGGTCCGTGGGCTTCTTTGCAGGTGCTATATTAGCGCGTTTCTCATGCTGCACTTATCCAACCCTCACGCGGCCGGGGGATCATCTTCTCGCGACGCCGCAACCTGAACCCGAAACACAGGAAACCAACGAAATCTAAGGAGCTATTCATGCTGAGAGAACTGATTGTGTTGACGCTGGGTTTCATTGCCGTCTTCGTCCTGGTCGGATGCGAGGAGGGCTCGAGCGCCCCCGTCGCGGCCAAGCCCGCCGTCCCCGCGCCGGCTGCCGGGACCCCGTCCGCGCCGGTGCCGACGGTCGGCGTCGGGCCCTTCTCCAAGCCCGGCTTCGTCACGTTCCTCAACAAGAACGTCCTGACCGTCTTCCGCGTCGAGAGCAAGGACCTGCCCAAGTTCCGCCAGAGCGGCGACATGGCCAAGGGCGTGATCCGTCCGGCGGCCGGGCCCGAGGGCCTGAGCCTCAAGGCCCCTGACGGCGAGACGCTCCAGGACTACCTGATGACCGACAGGCAGTTCATCGTCCGCCACGTGGACGGACGGTTGTGGGTCTTCCGCAACGGCTGCGCCGAATTCGGACAGTACGTCCGCGACGGGGAACTGGCCAAGAACGTCACCCGCGTCGGGGCCGGGCCCAACGGCATGACGCTCAAGGCCCCGGACACGGGGACGCTGGACCTGTACGTCGCGACTGTCAAGAAGTAGGGTGCGGCCTGAGCCGGGAAGGAGGCCAAGACCCCGCCGGACACCCTCCGACGGGGTCTTGCGTGCGCCGTCGCGTTCCTGCATTCCACCCTCGGTTCGCGGCCTTTCGATTTAGCGCATTCCTCATGCGGGCATCATCAAAGTCTAGCGGGACTGAGCGATCATCCCACGCGCAACGCCGGGCTCGCTCGGGCCGAGGGTCGGCCGCCTGGCCCGGCACGACAACGGAAAGGAGCGTTTGATGCGCGTGACGAAAGGACTTGTGGCAGGCCTGTGGGCGATTCTGCTGGCCGCACCGGCCATGGGACAGGACCTGAAGGCCCTGGAGCAGCGCCTGAAGGACCAGGAGAGGCGGATCGCCGAACTGGAGGCCCTCCAGAGCGACCAGCGCCTCAAGGACGCTCAGAAAGAGGAAGTGATCAAGTTGATCAACGAGATCAACGCCGACGCAGCCAAGAAGGGCGGGTCCATGCCGAGTTGGCTGAAGGACCTCAAGTTCAAGGGCGACTTCCGCCTGCGATACGAGGGCCAGTCCACGACCAGTGCCGCGGATGCCGTATCGCCCAAGGACCGCAACCGCGCCCGCTTCCGCCTGCGGTTCGGGTTCATCAAGACGTTCCTGGACAAGGAAATGGAAGTCGGCTTCCGCCTGGCCAGCGGCGACACCAGCGCCGCCGACGGCAGGACGATCGGATCCGGCGCTACCTCGACCAACCAGACCATGACGGATTTCTTCTCCGAGAAGTCCATCTGGATCGACCTGGCCTATGCGAAGTACACGCCCAAGTCCGTCAAGGGCCTGACCATCATCGGCGGCAAGATGGCCACGCCGCTCGTCCACACCGACCTGGTGTGGGACAGCGACGTGAACCCCGAGGGCTTCTTCGCCCAGTATGAAGCCCCGTTCTTCGGCGACGTCAAGCCGTTCGTGAGCACCGGCTACTTCCTCGTGCAGGAGTCCGGCGGCGGACACGACACCATCCTGATGACCTACCAGGCCGGCGTGGACTGGGCCGTCGCCAAGGACGTCGGCGGGGTGATTCAGGACTTGGGCTTCACCACCGCCCTGGCCTACTACGATTACGATCACATGAACTCGCTCAACACCGGCGCCGTCAACGCCACCCGCGGCAACATGCACCGCAACGGCAGCGACCTGCTGGCCCGCAAGTTTCAGATGATCAACTGGACCACCAAGATGAAGTTCAAGGCCCTTGGCCTGAAGTGGTCGCCGTACTTCGACATCGTTCACACCTGCGGCAACGAGGACGTCGACCCGCGGTTCGACAACCAGTCGAACGGTTTCGCCCTGGGCTTCAACCTCGGCGAGAACAAGAAGAAGGGCGACTGGTCCTTGGGCTACAAGTACGCCCGCATCGAGTCCAACTGCACCGTCGGGGCGTTCAACGACAGCGACTTCGGGCACAGCAACCGCAAGGGCCACGTGTTTCGGGGAACCTACAACCTGACCGACGATCTGACCATCGGCGCCAGCTTCTTCTGGACCGAGCCGGTCACCACCGACCCCTCCAACGGACTGGTCGACGACCAGCGCACCTGCCTGGTGCAGGCCGACCTGGTCTGGAAGTTCTAGGCTTCGCAGACCGGACATCGTCTGAAAGCAAAGCCCACCCCCAAGGGGTGGGCTTTCTTTGGGTGCAGGGAATGGCCTGGCGCTACAGCGTCCAGGGGCTCCGCATGGTCCGCGACAGCATCCGGTTGGCCTGTTCGTCGTCCGGGAAGATCTCCTTCTTGGGGTCCCAGCGGAGCTTGCGCCCCAGGTCCATCGCGATGTTGCCGATGTGCGAGACGGACGAGCAGCGGTGGCCCGCCTCGGCGCTGAAGTAGGGGGTGCGACGACTCTTGACGCAGTCCAGGAAGTTGCGGTGCTCGCCGCGCGGGCAGGTGTAGAGGCGGGTGTCGCCCGGCCCGAAGGGGGCCGTCAGCAACTCGCGAGAGCTGGCCTGGAGCGGTCCGATCCAGCCCTGGCTGTCGACCCAGCCGTCGCTGCCCTCGACGCGCACGCCCACCCCGCCGCTGTCGACCAGGAGTTCCAGCCCGTCGGCGTAGGCGTACTTGATGTGGTACTCGTAGTACGTGTCGTACAGTCCCTTGTCGTGACGCTTGCCCGTGCCCTCGACGCTGACCGGTCCGGTGCTCTCGGTGTCGCTGGCCCACTGGGCGGTGTCGATGCAGTGGGCGCCCCAGTCGGTGAGCTGTCCGCCCGAGTAGTCGCGGATCCAGCGGAAGTTCCAGTGCATCCGGGCGGCGCAGTAGGGCGCGTAGGGGGCCGGGCCCAGCCACATGTCCCAGTCCAGGTCCGCCGGGACGGGCTGGGGCGTGGGGTCGGCCGGGTTGTTCGGGCCCGCGGGCAGCTTGACGTAGATCCGCTGGAGCTTGCCCAGCCGCCCGTTGCGGCACAACTCGGCGATGCGGAGATAAACGCCCAGCGAGCGGTCCTCGGTGGACGTGCCGAACACGGCGGCGTAGCGCTGGGCGGTCTCCACCAGCATCCGTCCCTCGCGAACGGTCAGCGTGGGCTTCTCGCACAGCACGTCCTTGCCCCGGCGGATGGCCGCGATGGAGATCGGCACGTGCCAGTGGTCGGGCGTGGAGATCATCACCGCGTCCACGTCCGCCCGGCTGATCACCTCGCGCCAGTCCTGCGTCTGGAAGCAGGTGAAGTCCTGGCCGTACTTGCTCCGGGCCCGCTTGAGGGCGTTGTTCATCTGGGGCACGTGCACGTCGCACAGGGCGACGACCTGGCAGTCGGCGTTGGTCAGGAACGAGTTGAGGTTGTGCCCCACGCCGTGCCCGCCGCAGCCGATGAAGCCCATGGCGATCCGCTCGCTGGCAGCCGGAACGCCCGCGGCGCCCAGCGCGTTGGAGGTGAGGACATACGGCCCCGCCGTCGCGGCGGCCGCGCCGCCGGCCAGTCTCTTCAGGAACGTTCGCCGATTCGCCGTCTTCCGCATGAGGTTCTCCCGGGGATAAGGTCTACTGGTCAGCGGCAAAGACCTGCAACTCCCGTATGCCGGGGCTGCCGCCGTAGCAGCCGGTGATCCGCAATTCGATGGCCTTGCACGAGGTGGCCGCCAGCTCCACATCCAGGACGTTCCGGTCATACTGGGCGTTCTTGACTTCCTTGACCGCCTTGCCGTCGCAGAGGACCTGGAAGTCCTTGGGGGCCTGGGCATGATGGGCCAGACCGATGATCCGCAGGCCGCTCACCTTCAGCGTGCGCTGGAACTGGACCTCCAGGCGGTAGAGCTTGCGCCCATCCTCCTGGGCCCACCAGGTGTTCTCGTCGTCGTCGATGGCGGCGCCCGGCCCGCCCGAGTCGGCCTTTTCGCGGATGCTGAGCAGGCTGCGGGCCTGGCCCTGGAAGGCCACGTTGAACCGCGGCTCGGGCGGGAGCTTGCCCTCGTCGAACACCTCCAGTTCCCGGACGGCGGGCGAGTTGCCGTAGTACCCGGTGATCCGCAACTGGAGCTGCGAGCAGGCGGTGGGCTCGATCTCGAAGGTCAGGCAGTTGCTCTTGTACTGGGCGTTGCGGATCTGCTTGACCGTCTTGGAGTCGCAGAGCACGTCGAAGTCCTTGGGCGCGAAGTCGTGGTGCCCCCACCCCACGATCCGCAGCGTCCGCACCCGCACCGGATGGGCCCAGTCCAGTTGCAGCACGTAGAGTTTCGCCCGGTCCTGCTCGTCCCAGTAGGTGGCCAGGCTGCCGTCGATGGCGCCCTGGTCGCCCACCGAGGCGCCGTCGTCGTCGAGATCGTCGGGGCTGGAGGCCGTCGCCAGCATGGCGTAGTTGGCGGACAGGCCCGCCGCCTCGATCGCCGCCTCCAGGGCCTGCTTTTCCTCGGCGCCGGCCGCCTGGGCCTGGGCCTTGCGGAGCAGTTCGGCGGCCTTGGCGGCGTCGTACGTCTGCATGTCGGCGGTCATGCGGCACCAGGCCCGCACCGCCAGCGCCGCCGCCGCGGCCTTGTCCTTCTGACAGGCGATCCGCAGCACCTGCGGGGCGAACTCCCGCCCGGGCCAGGCGAGCATCATGCCCATCACGCCCGCCCGGATCGTCGGATCGAAGTGGTTCAGGTGAATCTCGATGGCCTCGCGGGCCTGTCGCCCGCCCAGCTTGCCCAGCACCCGCAGCAGCGAGCACCGCCCGGCCAGCGACGCGCCCGGCAGGCCTTGCAGCACGGGGCGGGCCCGCTGGTCGGCGTCGGCGTTCTTGAGGCACAGCTCGACCACCAGGGCTTCCACCGCCTTGCGATGGGCTGCCGCCCGCACCCGCGACAGCAGTTCCGCCAGCTCGTAGACGTCGCCGGGGCCGGCCTTGGCCTTCAGGGCCTCGACGGCTGCACCCGCCAGGCCCGCGTCCGCGCCCGCAGCCGCCTCCGCCAGCTCGGCTGCGCTTTCCCGGCCGGTCAGGTTCTTCTCGCCCGCGGGGCCCTTGGCCCCCTTGGCCGCCGCCGACACCTTCCCCGTCGCCGCCCACTGCGCCGACCGCACCAGCAGCGCCTTGAAGCCCTCGCTGCCCATGCACCGCGCGTCGTGCCCCAGCAGCAGGTTTGCGCACCGCCCCTTGCCCAGTTCCCGCACGTGCAGGATGGGCTCGACCTGCCCCGAGCCGCCCTTGGCCTTGTCGCTCATGGCCTCGGCCAGCACGGTCAGCTTGCCCGCCGTGCCCATGCGGTGCCAGAGTTCATCGGCGGTCTCGAAGTCCTCCAGCCCGGCGGTGATCGGGTGCGATTTGTCCGCGATTCTGACGGCGAACTTGTGCACCGGGCCGTGACCGGTCTGGCCCAGCTTCCACCACGTGCCCACCAGTTCCTGGAACTCGGGCCAACTGTACATCGCCGACGAGGCCGAGTGGATCATCACCACGCCCTTGCCCTGGCGGACGAAATCGAGAAAGGCGTCCTCGGCCTGCTTGCCCCAGTCTCGCTGGTTGACCTTGGGCCAGTTGTTCCAGTTGCTGACGATCAGGTCGTAGCCGCTGAGCAGGTCGGCGGTCATCTTCTGGGGCTCGTTGGTCACGGTGCAGGCGAAGAGCTTGCTGTCGTCGAGGACCTTCTGGAGGGCGGGGGTGGTGGTCTTCCAGTCGTGGTTGTTGCGCCCGCTGAGGATCAGGACCTTGAGGGTCTGGGCGCGGGCGGGCGAGGCGAGGATCGTTCCGCAGGCCGCGACGATAGACAACGCGATTCTGGCGAACATAGCTGTCTCCCGATGAAGGTATCGCTACGATACTGGTTCAACGGTTCGGGCGGCAAGGCAATTGCCCCGTGCGCCGCGGACGCGAAGGGCCAGACGCGACAGGCGGGACGCCTGTCGTACCAGGGCGCAATTGACGCCCGCACCCGGCGCGCGTATAAAGGGATGCGAGGTGGCGTAATGGAAACCGACAAACCGCACGAGACCGCCCTGCCGCACGACGGGCCGCAGGTGGACCTGCCGGTCATCGAGAAAGCGGTCCGCGACATCCTGACGGCGGTGGGGGAGGACCCGGACCGGGAGGGCCTCAAGCAGACCCCCGCCCGCGTGGCCCGCATGTACGCCGAGTTGTTCAGGGGCCTGAGCGAAGACCCCGCCCGACACCTGGACGTGCACTTCAGCGAGCAGTATGACGAGATGGTCGTCCTTCGCGACATCCCGTTTCACAGCATGTGCGAACACCATCTCCTGCCCTTCATGGGCAAGGCCCACGTCGCCTATCTGCCCAAGGGCAAGGTCGTGGGCATCAGCAAGCTGGCCCGCGTGGTCGAGATCTGCGCCCGGCGCCCCCAGGTGCAGGAACGGCTGACCAGCCAGATCGCCGACCTGCTCATGACCAAGCTCCAGGCCAAGGGCTGCGCCGTCATCATCGAGGCCAACCACACCTGCATGACCATCCGCGGCGTCCGCAAGCCCGGCTCGGTCATGGTCACGTCGGCCATGCGGGGCCTGTTCAAGACCAACCTGGCCACCCGCACCGAGGCGATCAACCTGCTGACCGGCGGACGAAGCCTGTAAGGGCTACTTCTTCGGCTCGGTCGGGCCTTCGTCCTTGGCCAGCGGGCGGATCTCGATGGACTTGATGGTGATCTTCATGCCCTTGAAGCCGGCCCCGCCATGCACCTGCACGCCGACCTTGCCCTTGGCGATCTTGTTCACCGTGGCCTCGCCCATCTTCCTGCCGTTGAGCCACATGATGATCTTGTCGCCGTTGGCGTAGACCTGGCCCTCGTTCCAATCGTCGCGGTTCTCGATCGACTCGTCCAGGTTCACGAACGCGAAGGTCGTCGGGCAGCCCGGATAGTAGAACGCGCCGCTGAAGGTCTTGGGTTTGGTCCACTTGAGAATGTCGAACTGATAGCCCGTGCGAAACCACACGCCGCTGTTGGCCGGCCACTTCATCTTGTACGTGAAGCGCAGCTCGAAGTTGTCGAACTCCTCGGTGGTGAAGATGTCCCCGCCCTTGCCGTCTTCTTGCCAGCCGACCAGGCAGCCGTCCTCCATCTTGAACTTCTCGGGCGTCTTGGTCGTCCAGCCGTCCAGGTCTTTGCCCGGCATGATGCACTTCCAGCCGGCCTTCTTGTCCTCCGCCCAGGCCGCCGAGCATGCCGCCACCACCGCCACCACAAGCGCTCGCCGCAATGCGTTCATCTGTTTCTCCTTGTCCAGTGAACACAGAGTACACGGATCGCGGCCGGACGCCAGAGATTTCTGCTACAATGCGTTGTCTGGAAGGAGCAACCCATGAATCCGTCAATCGTAAGCGTCTCCCGCCGGTCCGTGGTCCGCGGCTCAGCCGGATTGGCCGCCGCCTGCATCCTGGGCCGGGCGGGCAACCTGTTGTCGCTGGCGGCGCCGCCGGCAGCCAAGGGCGGCGAGTTGCCCCGGCGAAAGCTCGGCAAGACCGGGGTCCAGGTCCCCCTGATGGTCCTGGGCACCGCCCCCGCCGGGCACTCGGTCAAGGTCACCATGGAGGAACAGGTCCAGACCATCGAGCTGGCCCTGGACCTGGGGATCGACTACTTCGACTGCGCCCCCATCTACGGCAAGGCCGAGGAGTGCCTGGGCCGGACCCTGGGCAAACGACGAAAGGACGTGTTCCTGACCACCAAGGTCTGGGCCAACACCGCCGCCGAGGCGGAGAAGTCGCTGGCCAAGTCGATGAAACTGATGAAGACCGACTATATCGACCTGCTCTACATGCACAACATCGGCGACCGCAAGATGGACGTGGTGTTCACCGACGAGGGCGTCTGGCCGTGGCTGCTCAAGCAGAAGCAGTCGGGGCGGGTGCGGTTCATCGGCGCCAGCGGGCACGCCCGCATGGAGAAGCTCGCGCCCTTCGTCGAGACGGGCAAGCTGGACGCGGCCATGTTCGTGCTGAACTTCGTGGACCACCACGTGTACGGCATGCAGGACTCGGTGCTGGGCCTGTGCCGCAAGCACGGCGTGGGCGTGGTGGCGATGAAGGTGTTCGGCGGCATCCAGGGCGGGTTCAAGAACTACACGCCCACTCGCCTACCTTGCCAGATGCCCGTCGAACACATCGGCCAGTCCATCCGCTACGCCGCCTTCATGGAGGGCGTGGACTGCCTGAACATCGGCGTGCACGATGTCAACCAGCTCCGCCAGGACTTCGCCCTGGTCCAGGCCGCCAAACCACTGGCCGACGACGAGCGACAGAAGCTGCTGGCCCTGGGCAAACCCCTGGCCGAGCAGTGGGGCCCCCGGTTCGGGCCGGTGAGGGTCGAACAGAAGAAGTGAAGTTCCCGTAGCATCGCAAGAAGAGAGCCCACGGGCTTGCCTGCCGGAGGCAGGAAGATCCCCGTGGGCTCTTGTTCTTGACGGTTTCGTTTCTAGACAGCCCGCCGCCCGGCTGCCTCTTCGATGCGCTGAAACTCGGCCACACGGGCCGAGAGGGCGTCCAGGGTCTCTCGCCCCTCGGGCGTGAGGGGCAGGCCCAGGAATTGGAAGCCCAGCAGGGCCTCGCAGTCCTGGGGCTCGACGTGGCGGTACTGGGCGTCGGCGTAGACGGCCTCCAGGCCCGCGCCGAAGACCAGTCGCACACCCACCAGGTCGCCCACCTCCAGCAGGCTGACGCACTCGGGCGAGGTCAGGAGTTGGAAGCCTCCCGCGCTGAGGTTGGTCACTCGTCCCTGCCAGACCGGGCATTCGACCGTCGTGCCGGCGGGTTCGGCCTCTCTGCCGCCCAGCCAGAACGAGCCGCGGACGATGCGGTTGGGCGGCACGTTCACGCGGAGGAAGGCTCGCCGTTGCAGCCTCTGCATCTTGGTCGGGCAGCACAGCCGCAACGCCGGGAGCACCGTGTCGCCGTCCAGGTACGACTCGCTGGCGGCCACCACGGCCGTGAACACGTGCTTGTGGTGCTTGAGCTTGAAGCTGATGCCGATCTTATCGGCTGGGGCGAAACTGCGCGGCCCGATGTCGCCCTCCGCTGACGGCATGCTCATCAGCAGGTGGGCGCCTCGGCAAGCCAGGAACCGGGTGTGCAGATTCATCCACCCGCCTCCGCTGCGGATGGTGGCTACCGCGGGCACCTGCTTCTCCACTGCCGATCGCAGTGCCTCTTCGACCTGGACGTGGGTCAGTTCCTGTAGTGTAGGCATAACATCCTTCCGTTTCGGGTCCTGGGCCTGCCTGCCGACAGGCATCTACCCATTGGTTGTATTCGGAAAACAACCACGGCGACTTAAACGGTGCGACCAGATTACCAGCCGCCTCAGGCAGAAGCGTACGATACGGACCGCGAGGGGGCGAATCTCGAAGGCGCCTTGATCCCGAAGGACACGGAGGCCGTGAAACGGCAAACGCGTTCGGGTCGCGAGGGGACCACGTGGCCCTTGCGGCGGAGGGTTCGACTATTCTGCCTGTTCGCCGGCCAGGCCCAGCTCGGCCTCGAGGGTCTCCGCCTTGGGCAGCTTGGCCCCGGTAACGGCGACGATGATTCCGGGCAGGCCCCAGAAGATGGGGATCAGCCTGGCCAGCAGGGCGAAGGCCAGGATCTCGCTCGGGCTGACGCCCGCGGCGTGGAAAAAGGCCAGGTACAGGCTCTCGATCAGCCCCACGCTGCCGGGCGAGATCGGAATCGAGCCGATGATGTACACCAGCGGGATGTACAGGAAATACTCGAACCAGGGGAGTTTCAAGTTCAGTCCGAAGCCGAGCAACGCCAGGGCGCCCACCCACATCAGATGGGCCCCGAACGTCATGCAGACCGCCTTGACCAGCCCGGTGATCCGCTGGCGGTAGAGTATGGCTGCGTCCCCGGCGGCCGCGATGTGGTGGGCCATCGGCAGGCGGGAGTAGATCTTCTGAAGGTGGAACAGGCGGCGGAATCGCCGGCTGAACAGGAACAGCACCGCGCCGACGATCAAGGCGATAACGATGGCGATGGCGATGGCGGAGCGCCGGATGTTGGGATCGTCCAGGCTGGCCAGGTTCCCCAGCAGCACCACGGTAAGCATGATCGCCGCCAGCAGCGTCAGCTCGGTCAGCCCCAGCACGCGGTCCACCACCACGCTGACCAGCACCGCGCCCTTCTTGGGCGTGTGCTTCGAGACGTAGTAGGCCTTCACCAGGTCGCCGCCCACTGTCGAGGGGAGAAGCGTGTTGAAGAACTGGCCCAGGAAGGTCAGGCGGACGGCCTCCCAGAGCGGGATGTGGATATCCTGGAGGCGAAGCAGGAACCACCACCGCACGGCCACCACCAGCAGGGAGATCAGAAAGCCGAGGAACCCGCCGGCCAGGAACAGCGGGCTCATCCGCATCAGCGTGGAGACGAAACCCGGCTGAACAGGGGAGCCGCCGCGCTCGGGAACGACGAACTGGTCGGCAGGCATCTGCTTCTGCCAGCTCCACCAGAGCGAGCCGCCCGAGATGGTGATGGTCTGGGGGGTGTCCGGGTTGGGCCGGGCCTCGACGACGGCGTAGGTCTTGCCGGTGTCCTTGGCGGTGACGTAGTCCGACCAGTGGGCCTTGCTAAGCACCCAGCCCAGGAGGGCGACGGCGATCAGCACCTTGACCGATAGGACCAATACCTTCTTCTGCCGCTTGTTCATGGC
Organism: Planctomycetota bacterium; assembly: GCA_022705325.1. Classification (GTDB taxonomy): domain Bacteria; phylum Planctomycetota; class Phycisphaerae; order SM23-33; family SM23-33; genus MWDR01. The sequence continues at coordinate 58,238 of JAKJER010000019.1, forward strand.
ATCGCCTGGGGTCTAGGCCCCGAATTCCGGCGGCGTCCCGGACGGGGCGGAACGAAACAAGTATTATACCACGGTCCGCGGGGGCAAAAGAAGCGCGGACGACGGTTCGCCCGCTCGTCCACACGCGGATGGAGGCCCTGCCTCCAGGAATTGTATCGGCCAACCTGTGCCCGTGCATGAGCCGCTTGCCCGCATGTCGTCCGAACGCCCCCGCCCCGTGGCCGGGAAAGGCGCCCAGGGATAGGGAAAATCCCTGAATGCAGGCGTTTTATTTCAAGATTGGGTTTACAACGCTCGACAAGATGGTAAAATCCGATGCATACTCTGCTTCATCTATACTTCATACGAGATTTCGACAAACTGAATGGGAAGCACCCCGACATTGGAGGTGCCCGGCTACCAGGTTGTGCAGTTCCTGGGTAGTGGGGCACGTAGTACCATCTGGCAGATTCGTGATCGCCAGACGGGTAGACTCTTTGCGCTGAAACGAGTTGTGAAGCGCCAGAGGTCTGATGCGCGCTTTTTGGAGCAGGCGACCAACGAGTATCGCTTCGCCAGCGAACTGGACCACCCCAACGTCCGCCACATCTACCGCCTCCGCAAGGTCAACCGCTGGCTGAGCCTTCGCGAGATCCACCTGGTGATGGAACTCTGCGACGGGCTGACCGTGCAGGAGAACCGCCCCGAATCCGTCTATGAGGCCGTGAGGATTTTCACGCTGGTCGCGCAGGCCCTGGCCTACATCAACGGACGAAACATCGTCCACGCCGACATGAAGCCCAACAACATCCTGGTCGCCCCCGACGGGCAGGTCAAGATCATCGACTTCGGGCAGAGCTGCCGCGTCGGCACCATCAAGGAACGCATCCAGGGCACCCCCGACTTCATCGCCCCCGAACAGGTCCGGCGGCTCCCCCTCGACGGGCGGACAGACGTCTTCAACTTCGGCGCCGCCCTCTACTGGACGCTCACCGGAAGGCCCATCCCCACCGTCCTGCCCAAGACCGCCGGGGTTACCTTCAAGAGCGATCTGGCCATCACGCCGCCCGAACAGCACAACAGCGACGTGCCCGCACCGTTAAGCAAACTGACAATCGACTGCATTGACCTCAATCCCGCCCGCCGGCCCCAGACCATGAGCGAAGTGGCCGGGCGGCTGGGGTTGATCGCTCATACGATCAAGCGAAAGGACCCGGTTTCCGACCAGGACGTGAGTTGATGGTTTCTCCCGCCGCGGACATCTTCCGCCAGGCCGCCGAGCTGAATGTCTCCGATCCGCGGAGAAAGGGCAGCACCATCTACCTCGAAGAAGGCTGCGAACTGATCGTCTCGGGCGACCTGCACGGCAACCGCAACGCGTTCAACAAGATCATCGCCCACGCCGCGCTGGACGCCAACCCCTCCTGCCGCCTGGTCCTCCAGGAGATGGGCCACGGACCGCTCGACCCCAAGAGCGGGCAAGACCGCTCCATCGACCTGCTCCTGCGGGCCGCACGCCTCAAGATCCAGCACCCTCAGCAGGTCCTGTTCCTGATGGGCAACCACGACCTGGCCCAGTTTACGGGCAACGAGATCACCAAGGAGGGACGCGGCGTCTGCAAGGCCTTCGTCGCCGGTACGCACTTCGCTTTCGGCGATCAGGGGGACGAGGTGCTGGCCGGCGTCAACGAGTTCTTCCGCTCCATGCCCCTGGCCATCCGATGCCCCAACGGCGCGATGCTGTCCCATTCGCTGCCCGCCCCCAGCCGCATGACGCTCGCCGGCACCGATGTCCTCCAGCGGGACTACCGCGAGGAGGACTACCACCGCGGCGGCAGCGTCTACGAGTGGACCTGGGGCCGAGGCCAGACCGCCGAGCAGCTCGATCAACTCGCCACCGAACTCGGCGCCGATTTTTTCATCCTCGGCCATCGCCACGTCGAGACCGGCTACGAGGTTTTCGCCCCCCGAGGCCTGGTCATCGCCAGCGACCACGAGCACGGTTACATCGTTCAGTTCTCCGGCGACCTGGCGATGAATGCCGAGATCGCGCTCGAGTGCGTCAAGCCGATCGCGGCCCTGGGGATATAACCGTGAACGAGTTAAGCGGGAAGCAGAAACGACAACTGCGAGCCATGGGCCAGCGGCTCAAGCCGCTGGTCGAGGTGGGGCGGGCAGGTGAGTCCGACGAATTGCTGGCTAACCTTGCCGACCGCCTGGCCCGCCACGAACTGGTTAAAGTCCGTCTGCCGGCCCTCCCGCGCGACCAGCGGAAAGAGCTCGCCGACGACCTGGCCCGACGAACCGCCAGTCATCTGGTCGGAACGCTGGGACGGACCGCCCTGCTGTTCAGGTCCAGCGAGGATCTGCCAAGCGAGAAGAGAATCACGTTAGAGTAGCGATGCCTTGCGTCGAGGTTCGCCATGATCCGCTTCAAGTGCGAACATTGCGGTTGGCCTGTGCGGGTGCCGCCCGCGTACGCGGGCAAGACGGGACGCTGCCCGTCATGCGGGGCTCTCGTACACATCCCCGGCCAGGCTGAGGTCGCCCAGCTCGCGCAGGCCCTCCGCGGCGGCCATGACGGCTCGCTCGACTCCCGCACCCCGCCCCCTCCGCCGCTGCCCGAGTACCCCATCGACAACGACGACGTCGAACTGCCCGAGGAGAACGCCTCTCACAAGACCGACATCATGCCCGCCGAGGAACTCCTCAGCCCCGCCGAGGCCAAGCGGCGCCGACGCGCCGCGCGACAGGCCGCCCAGGGCGCCACCGCCGACTCCCCGCCCCTGAGGCACACCAACGCCCGCTTCCGACTGTTCATCCTCCTGGCCACCGCCCTCATCCTCATCACCATCGCGCTTGCCGCCTACTTCATCTTCGGACGAGGCTGACCGGCGGTTGGCGGAGTGACTTGCCGGTATCAGTCGCCCTGGAACTCCACCTGCTCGAGGTACTTCAGGCTCCGGGGCACCTGCTGGGTGACCGTGGGCGATTCATCCTCGATGATGTAGTGCTTCACGCCGATCTTCTGGCACGCGCGGAGCAGCCCGGGCCACTTGACCTGGCCCGTGCCCAGCGCGACGTCGTCGGTCAGCTTGGTCTTGCCCGCCTTGGGACCGGTGGGCACGCCCTTGCGCAGGTCCTTCAGGTGCAGCGTCAGCCAGCGCGTCGGATACTTCTCGATCAGCTTCACCGGGTCTTGCCCGGGATGGACCGTCCACATGACGTCCATCTGGAAGAAGACCGTCTTGGGATCGGTCTGGGCCATCAACAGATCGAACAGCGTGCCGTCGCCGTGCGGGCCAAACTCGTACCCGTGATTGTGGTAGTAGAACAGCATGCCGTTCTCGGCCGCCGCCTGGCCCGCCTTGTTGAACACGGCCGCCGCCTCGCGACACTGCTTCTCATCGAAGGGGGCCTTGTGCGAGATCCACGCGCAGCCGAAGTACGGAAGGCCCAGGGCCTTCGCCTCGGCGACCACGCCCTGGATGTCGTCGCGGAGTTTCTCGTACGGGAAATGCTTGCCCACCGGCACCAGCCCGCGCTTGTCCAACTCCGCCTTGAACTGGACGGGCGTCAGCTTGCCCAGGTCGGCGATCTCGACGTACTTGAAGCCCCACTTCTGGACCAGGTCCAGCATGGCCACCGCTCCGTCCTTCTTGAGCATGTCGCGGAGGCTGTAGAGTTGAAGCCCCACCGGACCGCGGAAGCTCTTGCTCTGGCCCACTTCCGCCGCCAGAGCCGGCGCCAGGGCCGCACCGATCGCGATCACCAGTCCAACCGCAAGAACACCTTTAAGCATGATCGTTCTCCTCGTAAGGTCGCGTGACCCTTATGACACTATGCTCGGCGATCCCGCCGGTCAAGTCGAAGCCGCCCCAACAACCGCTCGCACCTGTGCCGCGTCCACGGGCGGCCGTATAATTCGACGTCATGAACGCCATGGTCCTCAACGAGATCGCGCCCGTCGAGAGTTCCCCCCTGGTCTGGCAGCAGGTCGACGACCCGCAACCGGGTCCGGGGCAGGTCCGCCTGGCCGTCCGCTGCTGCGCCATCTGTCGCACCGACCTGCACGTCATCGAGGGCGAGTTGCCCCGCCAGAAGCTGCCCATCATCCCCGGCCACCAGATCGTCGGCGTGGTGGACCGGCTCGGCCCCGGCTGCACGCGGCTGCGTGTCGGCCAGCGCGTCGGCGTGGCCTGGCTGCGCCACACGTGCGGCCGCTGCTCGTACTGCACCGCGGGCAAGGAGAACCTCTGCGACTCCCAGCGTTTCACCGGCTACCATGCCGACGGCGGCTACGCCGAGCTGGCCGTCGTCGACGAGGACTTCGCCTACGAGATCCCCGACGGCTTTGACGACGTGCAGGCTGCTCCGCTGCTCTGCGCGGGCATCGTGGGCTACCGCGCCCTCAAGCGGAGCAACCTGTTCGCGGGCGGAAGGCTGGCGATCTTCGGCTTCGGCTCCAGCGCCCACGTCATCATGCAGATCGCGCTGCACCGCGGCTGCCGGGTGTACGTGGTGACGCGGGGCGCCAGCCACCGCGACCTGGCCCTGCGGATGGGCGCCGCCTGGGCGTCCGAGATCGCCGCCGGCATGCCCGACCACGTCGACTCCGCCATCATCTTCGCCCCCGCCGGCTCGCTCGTCCCCGACGCCCTGACCTGCCTGGACAAGGGCGGCACGCTCGCGCTGGCCGGCATCTACATGACCGACGTCCCTACGCTGGATTACGAGAGACATCTCTTCTATGAGCGCCAGGTGCGCTCGGTCACCGCCAACACCCGCCAAGACGGCCAGGAGCTGCTGGCCGAAGCCGCCGCCATCCCCATCCGTCCCCACACGACCACCTACCCGCTGCGCGAGGCCAACCAGGCCCTTCAGGACCTCAAAGCCGACCGCATCAACGGCACGGGCGTGCTCGTGATATAGAAGGAAAGGCCCACAGGGCAAGGCCAAAAGCGCCACGGGCGCAGCATCCGTCGGCGCCCATGCGGGCCTATGCGTCTACGGTTGTCGACGACGTTCGTCGCACCCCGCCGGATCGCTTTCGGCAGGCACGAACTGGCACGGTTGGACGCCTATCTCTCGGCCACTCAACAGCTTTCCCACGGCTTGTACACAGCCCATGCACAGTTTATCTACAGCTTGTGCCCCAAACCGAGCCTGCCCCCTACAAATGGGGCTCTTGACGGGACACTTGTCATATGTTAGGATTACGTATGCATTTTCCGGCCCTGTTGAGACCTGTTGAAAACGAAAATCTTTGCTTCCAACCTAAAACACGACAGTGATTTACAGATAGTCCCAATATTTAGGGTGTTTTTTCTTGATCGCCCCAAGATATAGCGGTACAAAGTGGAACCTGTGAGTGGGCGTTAGTGGAAGCTATGTCACGTCGCGGGTGTGAACGAAGACAGGTTGTGTAGTTCCGTGCCTTCGTTTCATCGCCCGTGTAGGAATAGGGATTAGCCTCGTATGTCTTCCGGTGCGCCTGCCAGGTTCGCATCGGCAGTGGGTAGAGGAGAAGATTCATATGGCGCTGCGTGAATCGGGAAAGCCAGTCGGCGGATCGGACCAAAAGGTGACTCAGGCGGCGGACGGTATGCAATTCCAGCGGGTATTCTCCAGTCCAGACGTTCATCCTTTCGACCAGGTCGAATGGGAGAAACGGACAGCGAAGATCGCCGACGAGAAGGGCAACGTGATCTTCGAGCAGACCGACGCGGAGATCCCAGCCGACTGGAGCCAGTTGGCCACCAATGTGGTGGTCAGCAAGTACTTCTACGGCGAGATGGGCAAGCCGCAGCGGGAGAACTCCGTCCGCCAGCTCGTTCATCGCGTCGCCCGCACCATTGCCGACTGGGGCAAGCAGGACGGCGTGTTCGCCGGCGACGACGAGGCCGAACTGTTCTACGACGAACTGTGCTACCTCTGCGTCAACCAGTACGGCGCGTTCAACTCGCCGGTGTGGTTCAACGTGGGGCTCTACCACCAGAACGGCATCGAGGGGTCCGAAGGCAACTACCACTGGGACGTCGTCACCGACCGCCCGGTCAAGACCATGCGGAGCTACGAGTACCCGCAGGCTTCGGCGTGCTTCATCCAGTCGGTGGCCGACACCATGGAAGACATCATGCGGCTGTGCAAGGCCGAGGCGATGCTCTTCAAGTACGGCTCGGGCACGGGCAGCGACCTGTCGACGTTGCGGTCCAGCCGGGAGAAGCTGGCCGGCGGGGGCAAGCCGTCGGGTCCGCTGAGCTTCATGCGGGTGTTTGACGAGATCGCCGGCGTGGTCAAGAGCGGGGGCAAGACGCGCCGGGCCGCCAAGATGCAGTCGCTGCGGGTGACCCACCCGGACATCAAGGAATTCATCACCTGCAAGATGGTCGAGGAGAAGAAGGCCTGGGCCTTGATCGAGCAGGGGTATGACGGCTCGTTCAACGGCGACGCCTACGCGTCGGTGGCCTACCAGAACGCCAACCTCTCGATCCGCGTGACCGAGGAGTTCATGACGGCCGTCGAGAAGGACCTGGAGTGGCAGACCTACGCGGTGACCACCGAGGAGCCGATGGTCAAGTACCGCGCCCGCGAGCTGATGGAACTGATCGCCGAGGGCACGCACGTCTGCGGCGATCCGGGCGTCCAGTACCATTCCACCATCAACCGCTGGCACACCTGCCCCAACAGCGGCGAGATCTGCGCGTCCAACCCGTGCAGCGAGTACATGTTCGTCAACGACTCGGCCTGCAACCTGGCCAGCCTGAACCTCATGAAGTTCCGCCGCACCGACGGCAGCTTCGAGATCGACCGCTTCCGCTCGGCCATCCGCGTCTTTACGGTCGCCCAGGAGATCCTGGTCGACCACGCCAGCTATCCCAGCGAGACCATCTGCCGCAACAGCCACGACTTCCGCCCGCTGGGCCTGGGCTACGCGAACCTCGGCTCGCTGATCATGTCGCTGGGCCTGCCCTACGACAGCGACGGCGGGCGGGCCGTCGCCGGCGCCGTGACCGCCGTCCTCACCGCCACCGCCTACGCCACCAGCGCCGAGCTGGCCAGCCGCCTGGGGACCTTCCCCAAATTCCACCGCAACCGCGCGCCGATGCTCAAGGTCATCGCCATGCACCGCGCCGCGGTCGACTCCATCAGTGCCGAGCACTGCCCCGCCGATCTGCTCGCGGCGGCGGGACAGACCTGGGACCAGGCCCTCCAGGCCGGGGAGAGGATGGGCTACCGCAACGCCCAGGTCACCGTGCTGGCCCCCACGGGCACCATCGGGTTCATGATGGACTGCGACACCATGGGCATCGAGCCCGACATCGCCCTGGTCAAGTACAAGCAACTGGCCGGCGGGGGAATGTTCAAGATCGTCAACCGCACCGTTCCGCTGGCCCTGGAGCGCCTGGGCTACTCCGCCCAGCAGGTCAGCGACATCATCGACTACATCGACGAGCACGACACCATCGAGGACGCCCCGCACCTCCAGAACGACCACCTGGGCGTCTTCGACTGCGCGTTCAAGCCTGCCCGCGGGCAACGGTCCATCCATTACATGGGCCACATCCGCATGATGGCGGCCGTCCAGGCCTTCCTCAGCGGCGCGATCTCCAAGACGGTCAACATGCCCAAGGAGTCCACCGTCGAGGAGATCTTCAGCGTCTACGTGGAGGGCTGGAAGCTGGGCCTCAAGGCCGTCGCCATCTACCGGGACGGCTCGAAGCGCACCCAGCCTCTCAACGTCAAGAAGGACACCGCCAAGCCCGCGGAGGCCGCCAACGGCATCCTGAGCATCACCAGCGAACAGCTCGAGGCCATCAAGCGGACCCCGCATCGCCGGCGCCTGCCCGCCACCAGGCCCTCGGTCACCCACAAGTTCGACGTCGCCGGGCACGAGGGCTACCTCAACGTCGGGCTCTATGAAGACACCGGCTATCCCGGCGAGCTGTTCATTACCATGGCCAAGGAAGGGTCCACCGTCGGCGGCATGATGGATGCCTTCGCCACGGCCATCAGCCTGTGCCTCCAGTACGGCGTGCCCCTGGAGGCCCTGATCAAGAAGTTCTCCCACCAGCGGTTCGAGCCCAGCGGCATGACCTCCAACCGCGACATTCCCTTTGCCAAGTCCATTGTCGATTATGTCTTCCGATGGATGGACATGCAGTTCCTGGACTCCGCGCGGCGCAAGAACGCCGACGCGGGGGGCAAAGCTTCCGCTAAAGCAGCGCCCGAGGCTGTCAAGGACGATGTTTCCTCGGAACCTGGCCGCGCCGATCAGACCTCTGACAAGGATGTCCGGAGGTCTGGCGGCGCATTATTGGGCGGCTACCAAGCCGACCTGCCCGGCGGGCGGGGCAACGGGGAGTCGCGGACGGGCCAGAAGGTGGCCGCCGCCGCGACCGCCGTGGCTTCGCCGGCCGCTCAACGCCGTCTCCGTCTGGACGGGTTGGATTCGCAGTATGCCCACTTCCAGGAGGATGCTCCGACTTGCGGAAGGTGCGGCACGCTGATGTACCGTAACGGCAGTTGTTACCTGTGCCCCGGTTGCGGGGGCACCTCCGGCTGCAGTTGAGCCGGGCGCTCGCCGCGTCGCACGGGCGGGCGATTGACAAGTTCAGAGGAGTTTGTGAACGGGACAGCGCGGCGCCCTGGCTGGGGGCCTCGCTCCCTCCCGGTTGCAAAGGCGCTTATGGATGAGCGCCCCTTACACTAAGTCCGCCGCCGCGAGTCGGTCCGGCAACCAGGCTGGTCGCCGGGATCCAACCGGCGCCGAGCGGAGGCGGGCGCGGGTTCGGCCGATAGTCTCGGCGCCGCCGTATCTCGTCCGATACGGAGGCCGATCGGCCGGCAAAGGACTTCACTCGTTAGCGGGCGGCGGACGCGGCGCCACGCCGCCCCGGCGGGCAAAACAAGCCCTGTGGGGGGAATCCCCTAGAAAATAATCTGCCAACCCAAAAAACCCTAAAGATTCTGAAAAAGGTTGGCCGAAACATTATGCGGAGCAGCGAGCGAATATATAATAGAGTTGGGTTAACCGCGTGTTGTCCGCTGCACCCTTGGACAGTGTAGGTCTCCCTCCGCCTACATTACAGGGTTGCGGCTATTGGGGCGGTGCTTAGGTCTCCCTCCACCTGAGTATCGCCCTTTTTTATGCGCACACGAGAACGCAATGCTTGCAGACCTGCCCTTCGGGGAGGCTTTCCGCGGGCCTTCCGCAGACCGGGGGGCTGCGTCCGGGATCGCTTAAGCGCCCCGGCCTGGTCACTTCAGTGATCCAGGAGTGCCCCAAGCCCGTCCCCGTTCGCGCCGACTACTGTTCCGCCGCCAGGCTCACCCGCACGAGTTGGCTGTTGTTGCGGATAAAGATCGACCGCTCCGCGTAGGCCGGGTGCGACCAGATCACCTTTCGTTTGGCCCCGGAGTCCATGTCCGGCTCCAGCAGCCTGGCCCGGTCCAGTTCCCTGTAACCGTCGCGCGAAAGACGGGCGATGATCAACTCGCCCTTCTCGTTGAGGATGAACTCCCGATCGCCGTTGGTGACGATGAATGCCGAGCCCCAGCGGTCCTTGGGGACTTCCGTCTGGCCGCTGGCCTCCAGCGTCGTCCACAAACGTTTGCCCGTGCCCGCGTCCAGGCCGCACAACTCGCCGAAGGTCGAGACGCCGTAGAGACACTCCCCCCGCAGCAGCAGCGGACTATGGACGGTGTTCACTCCCGCGTCCTTCCACTGTCGCTCCGGCCCGCCGCCCGTGCTGGCCTTCCAGACGACTTCGGCTCCCAGCGTGCCGCCCGCGTCCGCTCGGACGCGGAACACCGCCGCGCCATCGAACTGGCAGGAAACGGCCAGGCGGTCGCCGTCGACCGCGGGCGTGACGATGGCCATGCCGAATCGCGCCGGGAACGGCGCCGACCACAGCACCTGGCCCGTGGCCGGGTCCAGCCCGGCCAGGCCGTCGGCGTGCCACATCACCATCTGACGGCGCCCCGCCAGCGTGCACAACAGCGGCGAAGAGTACCCGATCTCCTTGGCCGACAGGGCCCGCCAGGCCTCCCGCCCGGTGGCGGCGTCGAAGGCCATCACCGTCCCGCCGCGCCCGCCCACGGTGCAGATCATCTTGCCGCCTTCCACCAGCGGCGAGCAGGAAAAGCCCCAGATCGGCGAGGACGCGCCGTACTCCTCCTTGAGGTGTTTGTGCCAGACCACCTTTCCGGTCCGGGCCTCCAGGCACAGCAGGTCGCCCATTGCCCCCAGCACGAACACCTTCCCGTCGGCCACGGTCGGCGTCGCCCGCGGGCCCGTGCCGTAGGCGATGTTGTAACTGCACGGCCACTGGTGCGTCCACAGCACGCGCCCGTCGACGGCGTCCAGGCACAGGACCCGCTCCAGGGCGGCGTACTCGTTGCGCGAGAACGACCCGAGCTTGATCTGCTCGCCGGGCTTGGCGGGCCGGTCCGTCAGGTACACCCGCCCGCCCGCGACGGTCGGGCCCGAGAAGCCCGCTCCCACCGGCGCCTTCCACAGCGTCTTCGGCCCGCCGGCGGGGAACTTCTCCAGCACGCCCTGCTCGCGCCACACCCCGTCGCGCATCGGCCCGCGCCATTGCGGCCAGTCGTCCGCGCGCGCCAACGAAGCCACCGCCGCCACCACAACCGCCACCGCCGCGCGTTTGGCCGTCATGATGTCGCTCCGTTCTTTCCGGGCCGGTAGGCGATCACGTCCACCTTCTCCATCGTCACCAGGCCGCCCGAGACGTGCTCATCCAGCCACGCCAGCAGCGGCTGGAGCTTCTCCGCGCTGTCCACCACCTCGACCACCACCGGCAGGTCCTCGCTCAGACGCAGCACTTTCGACGTGTGCAGCCGACTGGACGCCCCGTAGCCCATGATCCCCCTCGTCACCGTCGCGCCGGCCACGTTCAGCTCCCGCGCCTTCAGCACGATCTGTTCGTAGAGCGGCTTGTGCCCGCTCGCGTCCGCCTCGCCCACGAACACCCGCAGCAGCACCGCCTGGCCAGCCAGTTTCATGCCCGTCTCCTCATGTCCCGCCCCGCGCCAGCAGCCCGGCCAGCGTCCGCGACAACACCAGTCCCGCCGCGGCCAACGTCAGCCCGCCCACGTTGCTCACCAGTACGTTCACCGTCAGCCACCCGTACTCCCGGTCGCGCAGCAGGTTCAGGCTCTCCAGGCCGAAGGTGGAAAACGTCGTGTACGCCCCCAGGAATCCGATCAGCACCAGGGCCCGGACGTCCGGCCCCGTCGCCGCCCGTTCGAACAGGCCCGCCAGCAGCCCGATCAGCAGGCAGCCGCTCAGGTTCACCGCCATCGTGCCCCAGGGAAACGTCGAAGACGACCACCCCTGCACCTTGCCGCCTACCGCATACCGCGCCAGCGCCCCAGCCGCCCCGCCCAACGCTATGCACAAGATCTTCATCATGCCGGTCCACCTGTTCGTCTTGCCGGGGGATTCTATCCGACCCGCTCCGGATGGGCCACTCTTTCCCCCGTTGGCGGTTTCGTCCTAAGGCGGCCTAGTCGCTGCATCGGGCAATCAACTCGCCCGACGCTTCTACGGGCGCACTACGACCGGGGCAGTCTTCACCCGCGGGCGGACGGGCAGCAGGTCGATGCCCGGGAAGTCCGGGTCCGCCATCGCCCGCAGCTCTTCCTCGCCGTTATACGGGCAGTTGGCGTCCACCCAGGCGATCAGACGCTGAAGGTCCGGGCCGTCGATCTTCACATTGTGGTGTTTGCCGCTGGTCGCCCGCTCGATGAGCCCGCTGCGATACGACAGATAGTGCATCGGGCGCAGGGTCTGGAGGATCCGCGAAGGCTGATGCCCGACCAGCGAACTGGGCGCTACGTCCTGCGGCGTCATGGCATAGACCGGGATGGCCCCAGCCAGGCCGTACCCGGGCCGGTCGCGCCCGGGAGCGGGCACCGGCCAGGCGGCCGGGCCGATCAGCGTGACGTACGGTTCCTTGAAGTGCCCGCGGAATCGTCCCTCAGCCGGGCGGAGCGTGAGGTCGAGCTTCTTCCTCCCCTCGCCATCGCCCTGGTGGCACTTGCCGCAGTGGCGGTCCAGCACGCCTTGCGCGAAGCGCTCATAGCCGATAGTCTGGTCGCCCCAGGGCGGCGGGGTGATGGGCGTGGGCGGGCGCCGCAGCGCCAGGGCCGGGCGGTTGGGCGGGGCGTCGGCCGGCCTGAGTTCGTGGCAGCCCACACACCCGCGCCGCTCCCCGGGGAGAAGCCCCGTGAACGACCGCATCACGTGCACGGCTCGCCCCCGCTCGTCCAGGAGCTGAAAGAACAGGGCTATCCCGGCTGGGGCCTCGAAGTACACCGATCCGTCCGCCTCCACCGGCACGGTGGTGACAATCCGTTTGACCGCCTCGGTATGGACTCCCGACACGGCCGGCCCCGAGAAGACGAAGACCTTGGCCCAGGTGGAGTACGTCTTGGCCTGCTGTTGGAAGACCCGCAGGCTCTTGACGCTGCCGCGAGGCAGGTCCGCTACGCCCTGGTAGACGTCGACGCTGTAGAACGAACCCGCTTGCAGAGGCGTACGGTGTCTTCCCGTGCCGGGCCAGGCGACGGTGTCGTTCTGACGCGGGGGGACGCGCCGCGGCCGGACCGGCGCCGCGTGCCAGATGTTGTGGACGCCCTCGTAGATCAGCTCGCGATTGCCCCGCACGTCCATCAGGTACAGGCGGAACTTGCCGTCGCCGCCGCGGGCGCTGACCAGGAAGTCCTCCTCCGAGAGCGGGTACGGCGTCTTGTAGCTGGTGTAGCGTCCGGCGGGGTGGTAGTCGGCTGCCTCCGGCCGATCGGCCGGACCCGCGCCCACCTCCGGCCAGGGCACATCCCACGTCACCCGCGTCAGGCCGTCGGGATAGTTGGTCCCGCGGTCGCCGTCGACGATTCCGATCGAGCCGGTGAACCAGTCGTGATGGCCAACGGCGGCGAACATCACCCGCCGGCTGCCCGGGATGGGCATGGGTTCGGCCAGGTGATCCGGCCAGACGCTCTGGTTGCCCCAGAAGGCGGCCGTCGCGGTCCCGTCCTGGTTGGTCGTCCAGAGACTCTGGACGCGATTCTGGTCCTTGTCGGAATACTCCCATCGCGAGTAGATGACGCGCCCGTCGTTCAGCAGGGCGGGCACGAAGTCCGGCTCGCTGTTCTGGCTGATGAGATAGACGTTCCGCCCGTCGGGCGCCTGCCCGCCGGCAGGCGGGTCGCACCGGGCGAGCACATGGGAGTAGATGTACGGCCCGCAGCGGACATACGTGTTGCCCCGCGTGGAGGTGAAGAAGATGTGCCCGTCGGGGAGATAGATCGGGTCGACGTCGTCATAATCGCCGTCGGTGAGCTGTCGCGGGGGCGAACCGTTCAAGTCCGTCTCGTACAGGTGAAACGCCTTCCCGTCGTGAGCCTTGTAGCAGAAGACGACGCGGCGGGCGTCGAACGAGAGATCCGCCCGCCAGAAGCTGCCCGGGCGGTCCGGCGCGAGCTTGCGGACCCGCCCGCCGGGGTGCAGGCCGTCCAGCACGAGCAACCGCCCGCCAGGCACGGCCCGGTGGCCCAGGCGGTGAACCGCTTCGTGGCGGGCCTCCGGCCCGGCAGGGTACGGCTGGTCGATGAACAGCACCCGCGAGAAGTCGAGGGCGGGGTTCTTGAACGCGATGTTCCGCTTGACGCGTCGCACGGCCAGGTAGAGTTCACCAACGGCGGGGGGAGCCGGCGCTTCCCGCGAACGCAGCCGCTGCTCCAGTGCGTCCAGTTCCGCCCGCTCGTCGACCAGCGACGGCCCGCCCGGCATTCGCTCCAGCCGCCGGGCGAGTTGTCGCGCCCAGCCGATCTCCGCCAGGGCCCGCTCGGGCGACGCCGACCCGCCGGCCTGGAACAGCCAGTCCCGTTCCAGCGCCGCCTCCGCCTGAGCGGGCGTCAACATGCGGGTCTGCGGTGTGGCGGGATTGGTTACCGTGATCGGCAGATACCCGTTGTCGCTCACCACGTTGACCGGTTGGTCGTCCGACAACTCGATGGCGTACCTGCGTGCCAGATACTCGCGGACCTGCCCGCGCTGTCGCACGTCCAACGCCCGGTCGTATAGCAGGACCTCCGCGATCTCGCCTTGAAAGTACTCGCAGGGCGGGGCGGTCTGCGGCCCGGCCCCGATCAGCAGTGCGCGATCGTTTGGCCGGATTTCGCCCGCGGCGGGACGAATCGAGTCCACGCTGCCATTCTGGAACGCGATCAACTGCTGACCGTCAAAGCAAATCTCGACGATGCTGAACGCATCAGCGATGGAGTGGCGGAACCTGGGGTTGACGTTGGCCGACTGCCCGCCGCGCTCCAGGCCCAGGTGCGGCCAGGGGTGGAGCCCGGCGGCGCTGACGGCGATGCCGTAGCCGCTCCACGGCGGGCCCCAGTGGTTCCTGCCCAGCAGCCACATGTTGGCCGGCCCCGCCTCGCCGCGGGCTACCACGAAAGCCGTCAGCCGTCGCAGGTCGAGTGCGCCGCGGGCGGAGACCGATAGATGTTGCTTCTTCGACGCGTCAAACCGCACGGCTCCGAAGGCGGTTGCCTTCGTCGCGAGCCGCAGGGTCGGCTGGCACCCTGCCACCGCCTGGAGCGCGTGGTGGCCCCGCCCGCTTCGATCTCCCCAGTGCTCAATCGGCGATCCGTCGCCCAGCCGCCCTGCGCGGGCAAGTTCCTGTGCGTCCAGCCACAGGACCAATCCCGCCCCGTCCGGCGGAGGCGGCCCGGGGGCCGACGCGTCTGCACTCTCTGCCCTTGCACCCACTGGACCCGGCAGCAGGGATAGAATCGCAGCCAGGAAAGGTGCCAAGGACATCGGCCATGCACGTGGACTTCTCATTGATTGGTAGAACGGACCAATGGAGACGCCAATGCAACGAGCCTCCGCGGCGCCACCGCCGCTGCGCCGCTCCGCGACTTCGCGGCAAGGCTGGACCGTCTCGGCCGTTCTCCCATACAATGCCCGCGGAGGGCATACCTCTATCGAGAACGGCTACTCGTGACGGTGAGCAAAGCATGAATCGAACATCCAGGAGCGTCGTTGTCTCCAGGGCATCCTTGGCCGCGATCTGCGTCCTGCTGTTGCCCGCCATCCTGGCGGCCGGGCAGTGGCCCACCTTCCGCGGCGACGTGCAGCGCTCGGGCGTGAGCGATCAGGCGCTGCCGCTGCCGCTCCGCGCCGCCTGGAGCTACCGCCCCAACCAGGGGCCCACGCCCGCCTGGCCCGAGCCGGCCGAAACGAACTACGCCGTCATGCACAACCCGCTCCGCCAGACTCTCACCTTCGACCGCGCGTTTCACGTGGTGGCCGACGCGCAAAGCGTCTACTTCGGCTCGTCCGCCGACGACAGCGTCCGCTGCCTGGACCTGGCCACGGGCGAACTCCGCTGGCAGTTCATCACCGAGGGGCCCATCCGGCTCGCGCCGGCCCTGCATGGCGGGCTCGTGCTGGCCGGCAGCGACGACGGCTTCCTCTATGCCCTCGACGCCCGAACGGGCAAGCTCGCCTGGAAGTATCGCGCCGCCGCGAGCGACAAGCGCCTGCCCGGCAACGGCAGGATGATCTCGATGTGGCCCATCCGCTGCGGCATCGCGGTCGACGACAACCAGGTGTTCTTCGCGGCGGGTCTGTTCCCTAACCAGGGCGTCTTCCTCTGTTGCCTGGACGCGCGCACGGGCAAGGAGGTCTTCAAGCGCCCGCTGGACTTCGCCGCCCAGGGCACGCTGCTGGCCGACGCCGAGCGGCTGTTCGTGGCCACGGGACGCACGGCCTTTCGCAGTTGCAGCCGCGAGGACGGAGAGCCTCTGCTTCGTCACGGATCGAGCGACCCGTGGAAGAAGAACCTGGTGGGCGGCTCGACGGCGCTCGTGATCGACGGGCACCTGGCCACCGGGCCCAGCGAGGATGGGCAGATCCACTGGTTCAAGGTGGCCTCCAAGAGCCCGCTGCTGCGCGGGGCGGTCGATTGTGTGGTCGTCGGCGGCAAGCGCATCTGCCTGCTGGGCGGGGGCAAGCTGTGGGCGGTGGATCGACAGGCCTACCTCAGCGACAAGAAGGGGGCCAAGCCGCCCGCGCCGCTATGGTCCGTGCCCGCGGGCAAGGCCCGCACGATGATCCAGGCGGGCGCCCAACTCATCGTCGCCGGGCCCGGCGAGATCGCCATCCATGACGCCGCCGACGGCAAGCGGCTGTGGCGGACGGCCGTGTACGGGACGGTCGAGGGGCTCGCCGTTTCCGAGGGGCGGCTGCTGGTCAGCCTGGCCGACGGGCGGACCCTCTGTTATGCCTCCAAGACGGCCCAGACCCGCACGACGGAGGAGCCCAGGACAAACGCCCCATTCCCGCCCAGAGCGTTGCTGGAGCAGGCCGCCGAGCACGCCATCGCGGCCGCCGGAGTAAAGGCCGGCTACTGCCTGGTGCTGGACGCGAACACGGGCCAACTCGCCTGGGAGATTGCCAAGCGGTCCGACTTCCGCGTGATCTGCCGCGAGGCCGATGCCGCCAAGGCCCGCGCCATGCGGGCCGCGCTGATGCGGACAGGACTGTACGGCAATCGCATCGAGGTCCATTGCGGCACTTCCGAGAGCTTGCCGTATCCGCGGTACTTCGCCAACCTCATCGTCTGCGAGGGCTCGCTGAGCGGGCGTCTGCCTCCCACCGAGGCTGTGGAGGGCATCCTGCGCGTGATGCGTCCGTTCGGCGGGGTGGTGGACATCGCCCTGGCGGGCGGCACGGACCCACACCGCCATTTGTCTGGATGGGGCATTCGGTTGCTGCCGGGGTGGAATACGACCGGGAAGGAAGTGGCCCACGGCGTGGCGCGGCGCGGGCCGCTGGCCGGCAGCGGCGAGTGGTCGCATTTCTACGGCGACCCGGGCAACACCGCGTGCAGCAACGACCAGATGCACGCCGGGCCGATGGAACTTCAGTGGTTCGGCCGACCGGGCCCGCACGACATGGTCGACCGCCACAAGAAGGGCCCCGCCCCGCTGGTCGTCAACGGGCGGCTGTTCGTGCCCGGTTTCAATCACCTGTCGGTTCTCGACGCCTACAACGGGTTCGTCCTGTGGGAGAAGCCGATCGCCGACTCGGTTCGCGTGGCCGCGTTCAAGGACTCCAGTTCGGTCGTCGCGACTGACCGCGAGGTGCTGGTGGCGTCAGGGGAGAGTTGCCTGGTTCTGGATGCCCAGACGGGCAAGTGCCGCCTGACGATCCCCGCGCCGGGTCCGGCGGGCGAGAAGGCCTGGGGCTACCTGGCCCGCGTGGACGGCCTGGTCGTCGGCAGCGTCGCCAAGCCGGGCGGCTCGCTGCGGGCGATGACCAAGCTCGAGGACAGCATCATCTGGCGGAACCAGCAGCCGGTGGTGTGCAGCACGTCGCTGTTCGCCGCCCGCCAGGACGACGGGCAATGCGTGTGGACCTACGCCGCCGGCGGGGCGATCGCGAACCCCACCCTCGCCGTCGCCGACGGGCGAGTGTATTTCGTCGAGAGCGCCGACGCGACGACCCTGGGCTCCAGCGACGGGCGGCTCTCCGTGCCAGCGCTGTTTGGGCTCGGCGCGCGCCTGACCGCCCTGGACCTCAAGACCGGCAAGATCCTCTGGCAGAGGGACGCGGACCTCAGTTCGCTCGAGCACATCATCTACCTGAGCTGCACCCGGGGAACGGTGGTGATCACCGGCAGCCGGTACGCCAAGGTTCCACCCGCCGAGACCAAGGGCCTCAAGAAGCCCGAGCAACTCACGCGCGTGCGCTACGACCTGCTGGCGTTCGACGCCGCCGACGGCTCGCCCAGGTGGGCCGCCACGGGCATCCCCAGCTACGACGAGGTACTCAGCGGCTCGCACGGCGAGCAGGTGCAGCATCCGGCCATCGTGGGCGACGTGATCTACGGGCCGGGCTTCGCCTTCAACCTGCTCACGGGCAAGAAGCACGACGGCTGGGCCTGGCAGAAGAGCCACAAGTGCGCCACCATCTCCACCTCGCGCTACTGCGCGTTCAGCCGCTTCTCCAAGGAGAAGCTGCCGTACATCTTCGACCTCCAGTCGGGTCAGGGCGCGCCGATGACCACCGTCACCCGCCCGGGCTGCTGGATCAACACCATCCCCGCCGGCGGGCTCGTGGTCATCCCCGAGGCCAGCGCCGGCTGCACCTGCGAGTATCCCTTCCAGACGTCCCTGGCGCTGATCCCCGCGGAACTGGACCAGTGAAAGGGAACGATCCCGCTGCCGCGGTCACGGTGTCAGCAGGCCGATGCGATCCGCCGGCCAGACGCGAGCCAGTGCCCGCCCTTCCACCGTGTTCAGGTCGAGGTCGCCTTCGAAGCGGCTGTCCCACGAGTCGCGGGTGTCGTCGCCGAGGACGACCACGTGGTTCGCTCGGCAGGTGATGCTCCTGCCCGGGCGGAGCAGGATGGCTGCCTGGTATTTCAGTCCCGCCAGGGCGGGTGGGGGCTGCTGGATAACGCCGTTGATGCAGATGCGCCCGTCGCGGATGGACACCTCCTCGCCGGGCAGTCCCACCACCCGCTTGGCCACCAGGGATCCGTCCCGAAAGCGTGTACGGACAATTTCCCATCGGCGCGGCTGGCGGAAACGGTAGGTGAACTTCTCAAACAGCACCCAGTCCGGGCGGGCGCCGCGTTCCGGCCCCTGCATGGCGGGGGCCATCGACGACGACGTCATCCGCGCGATCTGAAAGAAGAAAGTGTAAAGCAGGAACATCAGCCCGACGACGGCCAGCATGTGTTCCAGGGTGCGCAGCACCGGCCGGATGCAGCGCCTCAGTCGCGATGGAGTCTGCCCATTCACGGCTGCTGTCCGTCCTGGTCGGGCGTTTCGTCGGCATTCTCATCCACGTCGGCGGGTGCGGCTTGGGCCTGCTCGGCGATAGCGGCGTCGATCTGGGCCTGGCGCTCCTGCAGCAGTAGCCGGCTGGATTGCGTGCTGCCGGGCAGGGCCATGGTCTGGTGCGTTACGATGAGCGAGCAAGTCACGCCCACCGCTGCGACGCCCGCCAAGAAGGTCACCAACCCCCGCAACGGGCTTTTCGGGCGGGCCGGCTGGTCGCACGGCTGGGGCTGGGCGGACGGGCCGTTTGAAGGCGGCGGGCCCTGTGGATCTGTGTTCGGTTGGTCTGTCATGGCGTGTTCCTTTCCGTAGGGGCAAGTAGACGCATGATCTCGCGGTGGCACGCGCGGTTGAGGCGGCAGAGGAGAGCGTCGGGTCGGGCGGCATCGCCCGTGCGGACGAAGTTGCTGCAGCGGCAGGTGGTGTCGCAGAGGTCCGCAATGGTGCAGTCGCGGCAGGCGGCGCAGTCGCGCGACGGCTGGGGCGGATAGCCCAGGAAGTCCTCGCCGATGCGGACATGCCCGGTCAGGCGGTGCGGTTGGTCGTCGGCGTCGTGCCCGATGATCCGCTCGCACGGATACAGCCCGCCGCTGGGGGCGACGGCCACCGCCCCGGCCCCGAAGCCGCATCGGGCGCAGGGCCCGCCGTCCAGGCCCGCCACTCGCGCCGCCATCCGGTCCAGCCAACTGATCCCCGCTCGCCCGGCCACCGGACGCCATAGCTCGGCACAGCCCGTCACCGCCGCGTCCAGCGCCGCCAGGTCCGGCTCGTCCCAAGCCGCCCAAATGTCCAGTGCCGGATGGATCGAGGTCACCCCCAACTCCAGCAGGAACTCCACGCCGCTCGCCAGGTCCGCCACCGTGTCCGGCCGGACCACCACGATCACGGTAAAACCCCGCCCGATGTCAATCAGTCGCTTGAGCGTGGTCAGCACCAGGCCGCTGCTGGGCCCGCCGTCGCGGGTCCGGCGGTGACGGTCGTGAACCTCCGGCTGCCCGTCGAAGCTGACGGCGATGTCGAAGTCTCTCCCAGCCAGGACGGTCCACGCGTCGCCCTCGGCCACCGTGCCGTTGGTGGTCAGATGCATAGCCAGCGAGAGCCCCCGCCGCGCCGTCTGCCGCCGGGCGAAATCCGCCAGGCTCAGTATCTTCCCTGCATGCAGCAGGGGCTCGCCCCCGAAAAAGGCGACCTCCAGCCGCCCCCCTTGCCGCGTCGAGTCTGCCGCCCGCTCGATCGCCCGCTCGGCGTCCGCCTCGCTCAGTACCTGCGAGTCCGTCCGCGGCACATAGCAGTAGTCGCAGCGGAGGTTGCACCGTCGCGAGAGCATGAGCGTGAGGGAGAAGACCCCATATAACCCCGCCCGGCCACCCGCTGTGGCGGTACACCCATCACACCGGCCTGCGGACACGAGCGCCACGGACGAACCCCACAAACCGTAGCAGGCACCACTACATCCTACCGTATTATAGCGGCAGGCCGCGGACGCGGCAGAAGTCGGTCAACCCCCGAATGACAAGCCCTGATCGAGCCGAGTTTCGACCCGCGACAAGCCGCAATCACCTCGGCTCGAGCCACGACTTGTCCACCCGCGTGAAGGTGATGAACTTGTAGTTGTCGCGCTCCCAGAGTACGCCGGCCGCGCCGTCCTTGAGGATGGTCAGGTCCGAGTAGGCAGCCGGGCCGGTGTAGATCGGGCGCTCGTTCTGGAAGGTCCGGGCCTCGTTGTAGCTCACGCGGGCCACGAGGTTCGCCCGCCCGGGACCCTTGGGCCCGGTCCAGAGGATGCGGTCCTGCTCCGCGCCGGCGGACTTGAGCGAGAACCGCTCGATGGCGCACATGACGGGCGTGACGGTTTGCCCGGCCCGCACGGGCGACCACGTCTGTCCGCCGTCCTCGCTGACGCTGAGATAGCGGTGGGGGCCCTTCTGCTGGCGGAAGTCCATGAGGACCCGCCCGTCGGCCAGCTCGACGAGCTGGCACTCGTCGCCGGTCTGCTCGCCGGGCACGCACTGGCCGCGGCGCCAGGTTTTGCCCGCGTCGTCGCTGAAGATCGCGAAGTTCCGCCACGGGTAGCCCCACACGGGCACGATCAGCCGTCCCTTGCTCGTCTGGATCGCCCCGCCGGGTCCGTTCACGCTCGCGCCCCAGCGCTTGTCGCTCATGTCGCGGGCGACGGGCGTGAGGTCGATCGGATCGGACCAGGTCTTGCCGCTGTCGTCGCTGGTTCGGGCGAGCACCTGCATGTCGTCGGTGCCGCCGCGGGCCTGGTGCGTGCCGCGGCCCGGCTTGCAGCGGATGTAGAACACCCACACGCGCCCGCTGCGCCGGTCCACCACGGTCGAGGCGTTGGCAGCCGACCAGCGGTCGCCCGGGTCCTCGATCACCGTCATGGCCGACCACGTCTTGCCGCCGTCGCCGGAGCGCTTGAGCACCAGGTCGATGTCGTTCTTACCCGTGCCCGGGTCGCCCGCGTTGTGCTTGCGGGCCTCGGCGAAGGCCAGCAGCGAGCCGTCGGGCGCCGTCTCGATCGTCGGGATGCGGAACGTGTTGTACCCGTCCGCGCCCGACACGTAGACGTTGACGTGTTCCAGGTCGCCCGACAAGACCGGTCCAGTCAGGAGCAGGACACAGAGACCGGCGGCGGTGAATCCGATCGTTCGCGTCTGGTTCAACATGGGCGCCTCTTGGTTGAAGGGTCTCGGCTTGATGTCACAAGTGCAGATCGTACCGCGCGGTCGGCGGCGGGGAAAGGTTGTAAGGATCGTCCCCGCCATCCGTTTTGCCTCGCGGACAAGCACAGGAAGGGTCGCATGATGAGACGAATCGCGTTGACGTTATTGCTGCTGGCGGCTGCCGGTCCGGCGTGGGGCGATATTGCTGAGCTTCGCAAGGCGGCGGCTTCGCTGCCGCTGGAGCCCGCGCTGTCCAGCGACAAGAGGCCCGACTGGCTGATCGACCCCTCGCCCTACAAGGCCGGCGCGTACCGCCGGGCCGAGGGCGACGAGATCGTCCTGAGCAACGGCCTGGTCCGCCGCGCGTTTCGCCTGGGCCCCAATGCCGCGACCGTCGCCCTGGACAACCTGGTCACCGGCCAGAGCATCCTGCGCGGGGTCAAGCCGGAGGCCTCGGTCACGGTCAACGGCCGCCGACTCGACGTGGGCGGGCTGATCGGCCAGCCCAACTACGCCTACCTCCTGCCGGAGTGGCTGGACAAGATGACCGCCAGCCCGGCGGCCATGTGCCTGGTGGGTTTCAACGTTTCCCAGCCGACCGAGCGGTTCGCCTGGAAGCGCGTTCGCCACTGCGCGGGGGGCGTGGACTGGCCGCCCAAGGGCGTCTGCCTGCGGATGGACTATGCCCCGCCGGCTGGGCCTCAGGCCAAGGGCGTGCCCGCCGGGCTCCGCGTCTGCGTGCACTACGAGCTCTACGACCACGTGCCTGTGCTGAGCAAGTGGATCACCGTCCGCAACGACTCGCAGGCCAGGCTCACTGTCGATCGCTTCACAAGCGAGACGCTGGCGGTGGTGGAGCAGACCAACTGGGTGGAGGCCCGCGAGGGCGTGGCCCAGCCGCGCCCCGACTGCCTCCACGTCGAGACCGATTTCGCCTTCGGCGGCTTCAACCCCGAAAACACCAGCCGCCACGTCGTCCACTGGCGCAACGACCCTCAATACGCCACCCAGGTGAACTACCTCCGCCAGACGCCGTGCCTGCTGGTGGTCGAGCCGACGTACGGCCCGGCCCAGGACGTCGAGCCGGGCAAGACCTTCGAGAGCTTCCGGACCTTTGAGCTGCTCTACGACAGCACCGACCGCGAGCGTCGCGGGCTGGCCCTGCGCCGCATGTACCGCACCATCGCCCCGTGGGTGACCGAGAACCCGCTGATGCACCATATGCGCATCGCGAAACCCCAGGCCGTGCGGGCGGCCATCGATCAGGCGGCCGAGGTCGGCTTCGAGATGATCATCCTGTCTTTCGGCAGCGGGTTCAACATGGACAACGAGGACCCAGCCTACCTGGCCGCCTGGAAGGAGATCGCCGACTACGCCCACGCCAGGAAGATCGAGATCGGCTCGTACTCGCTGCTGTCCAGCCGGCGCGTGGGCGGGGGCAACGACATCGTTTGCCCGCCCGGGCAGAAGCCCACGCACGGGACGTGCCCGGCCCTGACCAGCGAGTGGGGACAGAAGTACTTCCGCCGGCTGGAGGCGTTCTACGAGAAGACGGGCTTCGACCTGCTGGAGCACGACGGATCGTATCCGGGCGACGTGGACGTGACGCCACGCCCCCCGCTCCAGAAGGGGCAGAACGATTCGCGCTGGGTGCAGTGGCGGATCATCAGCGACTTCTACAAGTGGTGCCGCGGACGGGGCGTCTATCTGAACGTGCCGGACTTCTACTACCTGGCCGGGTCCAACAAGTGCGGCATGGGCTACCGCGAGACCAACTGGTCGCTGCCTCGGGCCATGCAGGTGATCCACACCCGCCAGAACGTCTACGACGGCACGTGGACCAAGACGCCCTCCATGGGCTGGATGTTCGTGCCCCTCTCGCAGTATCACGGGGGCGGTGCGGCGGCTACCATCGAGCCGCTCGACACGCACCTGGACCACTACCGGCGGATGATCGACTCGAACCTGGGCCTGGGCGTGCAGGCGTGCTATCGCGGGCCCCGGCTGTTCGACACGCCCCGCACGCGCGACATGGTCAAGGGCCGCGTCGCCTGGTTCAAGACCTATCGCGACATCCTGGAGAGCGACGTGGTCCACGGCCGCCGCTGCGACGGGCGCGACCTCGACTGGATGCTCCACGTCAATCCCGCCCTCCAGCGCAAGGGCATGCTCGTGGTGTACAACCCGCTGACCCGCCCGGCAGAGAAGCCCCTTCGCGTGAACCTCTACTACACGGGCCTGCGCGACACCGCCCGCATCCGGTGCCAGGACGGCCCGCCCAAGGACTACCCCATCGACCGCGACTACGGCGTGAGCCTTCCCGTCCGGGTCGAGCCCGAATCGATGATCTGGTTCGTGATCGAGTGAGCCAGCGGGTTGCGATCAGGGCTTGGCGGGGGCCTCGCGCCCCCAGACCTCTAACTCCGTCAGGGCGGCCCACTTGTTGGACGCCGGCAGGACGATCTTCGTCATCTTCAGCCACGTGATCGTCCGTCTGGCGACGGGGAACTCCTGCCTGTCGCCGGTCTTCCTGAACTCGACCTTCTCGCTCGAGCCGTCGGAGAACTCGATCACCGCCGACTGCCACACGTCGTCGTGATCGCTCCTGGACACCGGCGGAAACTGGGCCCGCAGGGTGAAGGCCAGCTTGTCGATCTCGACCGCCCGGCCGAAGTCGAGGCGGAACCACAGGTCGCCGAGGCGGTCGGGGCCCCAGGACTGGACGGGCCAGCCGCCGTGCCCGTCGTTGCGGCGCTCGCCGTCGATCGCGTTGCGCGGGGCGAAGATCGGCATCGGGTTCTTCGCCGTGTAGTAGTTGCTGGCTGAGGCGTGCGGGAAGCAGGCGCTGTCGAGCGTGTCGTAGGCATTGGCCGCCAGGTTGCGGGGGGTGGCCAGCTCTTCGACCTTCGGCAGGCGGACGGAGATATCGTGCCGCTCGCCCTTGAACCAGGCGGGGTTGTACGGTCCGGCCGCCTGGGCCACGGGCACGGGAAAGACGAAGACATTCCTGGGGCAGTAGACGATGTGCTCCGGCCCGGCTGCCGAAAGCTTGATCGCCAGGTGCGGGCCGCCCTCGATCTTGATCGCATCGCCCGGTTGATACTTGCGGACGAGCTTGACGCTGACGACGGCGGCCTGCCCGTCGGCCGACCCGGAGGCCAGGACCTGGCCCGATGCGTCGACGACGCTGACGGAGACCTGTGCGGCCCTCAGCGCCGGAGCGGCGCACGCGAGAGCGAGGGCGGTCAGCAGCAACGTGCGGAACGTGTTCATGGTATTGCCTCATCGCCACCGACGCGTGGCGTGAGGCTGAGTATATCCCCGCCGGATCGCGTACAGAAGGACCAGCCTGTGCCCCCGTGGGCGCCGCGGCCCCTTATCGCGGCGAGGAGTCCTCTCGCGGGTATGGGACCGGGTGCGGCATGGGGCGAACGGGCGGCCGCGGCAGGGGCACGATCACGCCGCTCTGCCGGGGCAGGATGTGCGCGTGGATCCACTCGCCCTGGTAGAGCAGGTCGTCCTTGGTGCCGGCGGAGTTGGTCACGCGGACGCGGACGTTGCCGTGCCCGAGTTCCTCGCGGCTGCTTGAGCCGTCCCAGACGGCGACCAGGAAGTCGCTGACCTGCTTGAGGGCCGGCGGGTTGTGGGTCGGCGGCGGGACGGGTCGAGGCAGGCGGATCACGTCTCGCTCGACGTGGGGTTCCCGCGGGCCGGGTCGCGGCATGGGCAGGGGCACGGGGATTCCCCGCCCCGCTCGCGAGCCGGCCTCGGCGGCGGCGGAGGCCAGCAACTGCGGAAAGAGCCCGGCGAACAGGTCGCTGCTGTGGTAGACCTCCGCCTGCTCGATCTGTCCGTTGATGGCCCAGACCATGCCGATCGGGTTGCGATAGCGGCGGATCAGGTGGCCCAGGGCGGCTTCATACCCGCCGATGACCTTCTGGAACTCGCGGCTGCGGAGTTCCTCGTTCAGGCTCGAGCCGGAGCTGGCGCCGCCGATGCCGGCGGCCGCCCGCGCCGATTCCTTGTAGGAGCGGACCGAGTCCCACACGCGGGCCTGGCTGCCCGAGGCGATGGACCGCTGCACGCTCTGGGGCGCGATGGCCCCCACGGCCGACAACTCCTTGCCGCCCGACCAGCGGCTCTTCTCGATGCAGAAGGACGGGATGGGCACGTCGGCCGAATGCGGGGCGATGACCAGGCTGGTCTGGAGGGTGCGGTCCTGCCTGCCCCCGTGGAGCAGCTCGCCCACCTGGAGGAACAGTCGCTTGTCGGACTTGTTGGTCACCAGCAATTGCTCGACGCGGGCGCGTGAGGCCTCGCTCACCGCGACCTGGCCCGTTCGCAGACCTTCCTTGAGCGTCAGGTAGTCCGGCGGGTTGCCGGGCAGGCGCTTGCGAAAGAGGATGTAGATCGACAGGTTCTGGTGCGTGAAGGGCCCGTCCACGCGAAGGGCCTCTTCGCTGTCCACCTGTGCGAGAAGTCCCGCGGGCAACGCCAACACCGCCGCCACGCAGACCGCCGGAAGAAATGACCCGCGTTTCATGATGCCGCTCCTTGGGCCCGCGCAAAGGCAAAGCCCGGCGTTAAGCGCCCTCACCTATTGTAGACGCGGGGAGGGGGCGCGAGTTCCCGGTTGTCCACTGAGAATCCCGGCAGGCGGAACGTCACGGCAGACGACCGATGATCGTTACGTCCTTGGGCAGCTTCTCACCCTCGGCCAGGTACTGCCGAAAGCCGCTGGTCGCGTAGAGGCGGTAGTCGTCGGCGTGGCCCTCGAAGATCAGGGCCTCGATGCCGGCGGTTCCGCCGATGAGGGGCAGCCCGTTCTTGCCCAGCACGCTCAGGGCGGTGGCCCAGGCGTCGGCGGTGGCGGCGTCTCGGGCGACCACCGTCACCGACGGGGCGAAGTCCACCGGTTGGCCCGTTCGCGGGTCGACGATGTGGCTGAAGCGCTTCCCCTCGATGGTCACGTTGCGGAAGTAGTTGCCGCTGGTGCACACCGACGCGTCGCCCAGCTCCAGGGCGGCCAGCATCTGGTCGGTGTGGAACGGGTCGCGCAGGCCCACGCGCCAACGGTTGCCGTCGGCCCGCAGGCCGAAGGTCCGCACGTCGCCGCCCACGTCCACCAGGCCGCTCTCGATGCCCGTCCTTCGCATCGCTTCGACGGCCTTGTCGATCCCGTATCCCTTGGCCACTCCGCCCAGGTCCAGGCCGGCGGCGGCGAGTTTCTTGCGGGCGCCCTGGTCGCTCAGCTCGAAGTGCCGCCAGCCCGTGGCCTGGCGGGCCTGGTCGATCTGCTCCTGCTCGGGCAGCTTGCCGCTCTTGCCCGCCCGCTTCCACAGTTCAATGACCGGGCGGCAGGTCACGTCGAACGCGCCCTGCGTCTGGTCCGCAAAACGTCGAGAGAGGCGCAGCACGTCCGTGGTCATGGCCGACAGCGGCACGAGTTCGCCGGCCGGCGCGTCGTTCAGCAGGGAGAGTTCGGTTCCCTGGATCCACGAACTCATACGGGCCTCGACGTCGCGCAGGGCGGCCTCCGCCTCCTCCAGGGCCCGGTGGGCCCGCTCCCGGTCGGCCCCTGTCGCCACGGCGACTAGGTTCGTCTCGGTCCCCATGATCGCCGCCGGCTGGGCCCGGTAGACCTGGCGCTGGTGGGCGTGGTGCTGCCAGGCCATGTAGATCCCGCCGGCCACCAGGATCGCCAGCACGGGCCAGGCCAATCGCTTCCACGGGGGCGCCGGGCGCGGTCGCAGATCGGGCGAGTCCATTGTGCTACTGCCCCTCGGCCCGATACTCGGCCGTCACGATCGAGTGCATCCCGCCGCGTGGGGTGAATCGGCCGGTCACGGTCATGCGGCGCGGGGCCAGGGCGCCCACCAGGTCGTCCAGGATGCGGTTGACGAGATCCTCGTAGAACACCCCCACGTTGCGGAAGCCCTGGAGGTAGAACTTGAGGCTCTTGAGTTCGACGCAGAGGCGATCGGCTACGTATTCGATCTCGATCGTGCCGAAATCCGGCTGTCCCGTCTTGGGGCAGACGGAAGTGAACTCCGGGGCCACGTGACGGATCACGTAGTCGCGGTGGGGATGCGGGTTGTCGAATGTTTCCAGTTGGACCATGGGTATTCGTGTCTCCGTGCCTCTGGCAGTGTCCAGAGGATAGCACAAAGAAGCAGCCGCGTCACGAAATGGAACCGTCCGGCGGGAGCGATGCTACAACCACTTCGCGCCGGGCCTGCCGGAGGACGCGGTCGAGGACTTCCTGGACGCCTGCGGCGTCGTGGGGGGGTGGAAGGGGTCGTGCACGTAGGCTTCCTTCTCGTGGTTGACGACAGCCAGGGCCCAGGTCTCCGGGTCGCTGACGTAGAAGCCGACCTCGTTGCCGTCCTGCAGCGTGACGATAAGGTGGTATCGCGAGCTGCCGCGCCCCAGGAAGAACCGCCTCATGCTACAGGCCTTGACCCCCTCCAGGGGCAGATCGATCCGGGTGTCGTCCAGCCGGAAGAAGACCAGGCGCTGACGCGACAGGCAGAGGATCCCCCGGCGCACCTGTCGCCCGAACCCCATGTAGGCCCCGCGGAAGATCGCCTTCTCCGGAGGCAGGACCAGGGCGGACCCGCCCCCCATGCTGTTGATGATCGTCTCCAGGAACTCCTGCTTGCGCCGGCGGCGGTGCAGGGAATAGAGTATCCACCACGTCCAGACGCTGAAGACGGCGGTGATCAGAAGAAGAATGGTCCACAGAAAGATCATGTCTCAGTCGCAGTACGTGCCTTACCTGGGTTCGTTCTAGCACACTTGCGGCCGACAGAATGCTACGATAGGCTACGATACATGCAGAATGGCTCGAAATCCAGTCGAAATTGCGTAGTCTTGCTCAGCGGGGGGCTGGACTCGGCGACCACGCTGGCGATCGCCCGCTCGCGGGGCTTGGCCTGCTGCTGCCTGAGCTTCGACTACGGCCAGCGTCATCGCTACGAGTTGGAGGCGGCTGGGCGCGTCGCGCGGGAGTTGGGGGCGGTCGAGCACCGCGTGGTTCGCGTCGACCTGTCGGCCGATGCGGGGTTCGGGCACTCGGCCCTGACCGACGCCATCGACGTGCCCAAAGACCGCGACGACGACGGGCGCATCCCCGTGACATACGTGCCCGCCCGCAACACGATCTTCCTGAGCATTGCGCTGGCCTTCGCGGAGGCGGTGGAGGCGTTCGACATCTTCATCGGCGTCAACGCCATTGATTACAGCGGCTATCCGGATTGTCGCCCGGAGTTCATCGAGGCGTTCGAGCGGCTGGCCAACCTGGCCACGGCGGCGGCTGCGGAAGGGCGCGGGGCGTTCAAGATTCACGCCCCGCTGATCCACATGAACAAGGCCCAGATCATCCGCACGGGCCTGGACCTCGGAGTGGACTACTCCTGGACGCACAGTTGCTACGACCCCGGCCCGGGCGGGCTGGCCTGCGGGCGCTGCGACTCGTGCCGCCTGCGCCTGGCGGGTTTCGCGGCGGCGGGCGCGAAGGACCCCGCAGCGTACCGAAAGCAGGAGCCATAGGTCCGTAGGGTTCCGGAGGTCAGAGTTTCAGCGCATCCATCACCAGCGACCCCTCGCACGGGCAGAAGGCGCGGATGTTGGCCTCGCTCGTGCCGGGCGGAATCTCGCAGCCGGGCATGAAGATGAAGCGCTCGCCGCCGTCTGCGATGGCCTTGCGGGCGGCGGCGGCGACGGTCTCGCTCGTGCCCTGGAGGACCACGCCAGAGGGGTCGATGTTGCCGCAAAGCGTCACGCCCGGCCCGACCGCCGCCCGGGCGGCGGCCAGGTCCACCATCCAGTCCACGTCGATGACGTCGGCGTCGGTGGTGGCCATCAGGCCCACGATGTCGCGGATGTTGCCGCAGATGTGCAGCTTGACCGTGGCGCCGGCTTCGTGGATGCCTTCGAAGAGCTTTCGCTGCCAGGCGAGCACGTGTTCCCGGTAGATGGCCGGGCCGACCAGGCTGGCCGCGGCGTCGCCCACGCCGATCATGTCCGCCCCGGCCGCCACCTGGGCGCGGGCGAAGACGACGGCGTTGTCCACGATGCGGTCAGCCGCCTGGTGGAACATCTCGGGATTGTCCATCAGGTCCATCATCGTCTCGGACATGCCGCGGAGGTCGGTGTACTCCGCCAGCGGGCCCTCGACCCAGCCGAGGATGCTGTGGGTGCTTCCCATCTCGGCGGCCATCCGGGCCACGCTGGCCACCCGCTGTCGCATCCGCGGGCAGGCGTCGACCTCCAGCCGCGGCAGGGCGGCGGCGTCGGCGGGGGAGGTGATGACGTGGTTCTTCGGCATGCCCACGCCCTCGTCGGGGTAGTCGAAGGTCATGCCGTAGCCTTCCGCCTCGCGCCAGGGGTCGCTGATGGCCGACACCTGGTCCACCTCGAAGGCCCGCGTCACCGCCATCGCCGCCTCGGCCAGCACGTCACCGTCCAGATAGAACTCGCGGTAGGTCCGACCGACGTAGTGGGCCGCCCAGGCCATGAAGATCGGTGTGACGGCGACGCGGTCACGCGGCGTGCCGCGAAGCGTGGCGTACATGCGCTCTTTCGGCGTCATGGAAGCTCCTTTGCTCGTCGGATCAAAGTCAACCACAGAGGCCACAGAGATCACCGAGATTCTCTCTCAAGCCAGCCCAACCAGTAACGAACAACCAACAACCAACAACCAACAACCAACAACAAGAAACCTCTGTGTCCTCTGCGTCTGCTGTGGTGGTCTCTTCTACTGCGCCGTCCACCCGCCGTCCACGGTCAGCATGCATCCGGTGACGTAGCTGGAGGCCCGGCTGGCCAGGAAGACCACCGGCGAGCGGATTTCGTGCATCGCCGCCCATCGGGCCATGGGGACCTTGTCCAGCACGAAGGCGGCCGCCTGGGGGTCCTCCAGCAGCGGACGGTTGATCTCGGTCATGAACGGGCCCGGGCACAGCGCGTTGACCGTCACGCCCGTGCGGGCCAGTTCGACCGCCAGCGTCCGCGTGAGTTGGACCACGGCGCCCTTGCTGGCGGTGTACGAGACGCGCCCGCTCAACCCCACCAGTCCGACCGCTGAGGCGAGGTTGATGATCCGCCCGTAGCCCTTGGCCACCATCTCGTTGGCGGCCCGGCGGCAGCAGTAGAACAGCCCGCTGACGTTCACGTCCTGGATCTTCCGCCAGTCCTCGTCGCGGATCTGAGCGATGGGCGAGCGGATATTGAGCCCGGCGTTGTTGACGACGATCTCGATGTGGCCCAACTCGGCCAGGGCCTTGTCGAAGCCCGCCTCCACGCTGTTGCGGTCGGCGACGTCCATGACGATCGGCACCGCCCGCCGCCCGGTGGCGGCAGCGATCTCGGCGGCGGCTTGGTCCAGTTCCGCCTGGCGACGGGCGGTGATAACCACGTCGGCCCCCGCCGTCGCCAGCGCCAGGGCCATCTCCTTGCCCAAGCCCATCGACCCGCCGGTGATCAGCGCGACCTGCCCGTGAAGGTCGAAGAGGGCTTGGTTGTTGGTTGTTTGTTGTTGGTTGTCAGTGGGGGGAGTGTCTGTCATAACCGTTCACCGTGCCGCATTGCCATGGAACTTGCAGGACCTATGGGACCTACGGGCCCCATTCAAACAACGAACAACTACTTCTTCCCGATGGCCCGCTGCTGCTTGAAGAACTCCGTGAGCATCGCACCGCACTCCGCGGCCCGCGGGCCGGCGATCACCTCGACCTGGTGGTTGAGCCGACTGTCGCTGCACAGGCGATACAAGGTGTCGACGGCCCCGGCCTTGGGGTCCGCGGCGCCATAAACCAGGCGGGGGATGCGGGCCAGCACAATGGCGCCGGCGCACATGCAGCAGGGCTCGAGCGTGACGGCCAGGGTGCAGCCGGTCAGGCGCCAGTCGCCGACGGCGGCGGCAGCCTGACGGATGGCGAGCATCTCAGCGTGGGCGGTCGGGTCGGCGTCCAGCAGGCGGCGGTTATGGGCGGCCGCGATGATCCGTCCATCCCGCTCGATGGCCGCCCCGATCGGCACCTCGCCGGCCTTAAAGGCCAATCTTGCCTGCTCTATCGCCGCGGCCAAGACTGAATCGTAGTGTGCATCGGGTGCAGGTGCTTCCATGTTGTCGGCATCCTAGCCGAAGCGGTTGCCTATGCCAAGCCAGTTGCTACAGTTCGTGCCTGTTCGCGGCGTGCCCGCAAGGGTGACAAACGCACCACGCGCCGACAGTAACGACACCGCCGCGGAAGACGCTGCACGGACGGTGGGGCCCACGGCAGACAAAACGCCCGGAAACGTCACTACTGACGGGTTCCCTGGCGACGTCGCTGCTGCCCACGGCACCCGCTCCTCGATGTCGCCGGGCGGGAATATCCTGGTCTTTCCTGTCCCCGAGTCGGTGAGGTCTGATCTGGCGTCTCAGTCGGTCCGTTCCGGTCAGTCGTCCGCCCCGTGGGCCAGACGCGTGCAGGCGGAGGAGAGGTCCATGTTCGACCCCCGCCTGGCACAGGCCCGCGCCCAACTGAGGGGGATCTTCGCCCACGGCGAAGGCGACATCCGGATGGAGCCGTCGGCCGGCTCGCTGCGATCCGAACTCTCCGCCTGCCTCGGCTGGGGGGGCAGCTTCCGCCACGCGCTGGCCACGTGGTTCGTTCGTCTGTGCCCGCTGTGGCGCGAGGCCCGTCAACTGGCCCACCACCTTGCATGGGAGGTTCTGCCCCGCGCCCGCGAGCGGGGCGTGGACAACCTGGTGCTGGAGGTGGCCGCCGACGGGACCGTCCGCTTCGAGGCCGCAGGCGAGGCGATGCAAAGACGCTACGCCCACATCGGCAAGCTGGCATGCCTGCTCGACCTGTTCCGCATCGATCTGTCCAGCCGGCTGGAGGCCGAGCAGATCCGCCAGGTTCTGACGCTGCTGTGGACGTACCGTCGCGAATTGCACGAAGCCCAGCACGGGGCGGTCCCGCATGGCGTGCCGGGCCGGCTGCTCACCGAGTCGGGCGTGTCGGTCGCCTGTACCCGCACCAGCTTGCGGGCCGGCACGCTCAAGATCGACTACAGCTACTCCGCCACGCGGTTCTCGCATGCGGTCCCCCTGTTCGATCCCCACCACCCGAAGTTCCGCGACCACCGCGTCCTGTTCCGCGCCGCCCCGCGGTTTGCCCTGCTGGCCGGGCTGGTCGCCCTGATCCCCTACATCATCACCAAGTTCTTCGGCACCGGCTGGGTGCTGGCGAGCGTCGCCGTCCTGGGCGCGGCCACGCTGACCGTCCTGACGCACGTGTTCTTCATGATCGTCGGCCGGGTGGAGTACGACAACGAGGAGAAGGCCCACCGCCTGGCCCGGGCCAACCAGGACCTCCAGCGCCACACCATGCGGACCCAGGAAGACCTGGCCCGCGCGCGGTCCGTCCAAGAGAGGCTCCTGCCCGACATGACCGACATGACCATGTCCGGCAGACTGGACTGGGGCGGGCTGTTCAAGCCCCAGGCCGAGGTCGGAGGCGACTACTTCGACCTCGCCCAACTCGACGAGGACCGGGTGGCCATACTCTTCTGCGACGTCAGCGGGCACGGGATGGCCGCCGCCCTCATGACCGTCATCGTCAAGACGGCCTTCGCCGCCTGGGTGGACGACGGGGGCGACATGCCCGGCTTCCTGGGACGCCTCAACCGCCATCTCTGTCAGCTCACCCCCCAGGAGGACTATGCCGCCATCTTCCTGGCGGTCTACCACGTGCCCAGCGGCGAGTTGACGTACCTCAACTGCGGGCACCACCCCGAGCCGTGGGTGATCCCGGCCAGCCGGCAGGCGCCCATCCGGGCGCTCAGCAGCGCCCGGGCCACAGTATTGGGGTTCGATCCGGACCTGACCTTCCAGCCGGGGCGATGCCGACTCCTGCCGGGCGACACCCTGCTGTTCCTGACCGACGGACTGACCGAAGCCCGCAACCTGCGAGGCGAGATCTTCGGGTCCGAGCAGATGGACGAACTGCTGGAACGCAACCGCACAGCCGAGATCCCGGACCTGCTGGCCGCGATCGATCGCGAGGTCGCCTGCTTCGCCCACCAGGCCCCCCAGACCGACGACCGCACCGCACTTGCGATGCGGGTGTGCACCGTCCAGTGAGAACGCCGTTCCCCTCATGTCGCGTTTCGGCCTGATTTCCTTCGCGCGCAAAAGAAAGCCCGCGGCACGCCTCCCGTGAGGGGCAAGTCCGCGGGCTTGTCGTCGGGTTGTCGCTATGGGGCCTACGCGTGGCGGCGTTTGCGGAGATAACCGCCCAGGCCGCAGGTCGCCAGACCCAGCAGGGCCATCGTGGCCGGCTCGGGCACTGTCGCCAGGCGCAGCGTCGGGGCCATGGCGGTGTCATGCTCCTCAGAAGCGAACACCAGGTTGTTCCCGCCGGGTTCCCGGGTGAAGATGAACGTGACCAGCCCGTCGGTGTCGGCCTTCAGGAAGTCGATGAACGCGTTGGGCGTGACCGACTGGAGATTGCCAAACGACACCAGCACGGTCTGGCCGGAGGTCTGCGGATTGATCGCCGGCACGACGAACTGGCCCAGCAGGGGGGCCAGGTCCGTGTCGATCGCGTTGCCGCCCAGATTGGCCGGGGCGTTGTTCCAGTCCAGTTCGCCGGCGGGGTCGTTATCGGTCCCGCCGTTGCCCTCGATCCAGTTGTTGCCGGCGGCATCGTCCCGCAGGCCGAACACGTTGACGGTATAGGTCTGCGGCGTGTCGTCACCGGTGCCGTTGTTGTTGACAATGACCTGAAGATCGAGCTGGGCGTCGATGACCTCATCGGAGGCACCCGAAAGGTCGAACCGGATGTACCCCTTTCGCGTCGTGCCGCTGGTGTCGGAGTTCTTGACGGGCAGGTCGGAGTCGGTGCCGTAGTTTTCGTTGGGGATTCCCAGCCGGACATACGAATCCGCGTCGGGCGTCAGCGCGAACTCCTGGCCGATGCGCCCGTCCGGCGCGGCCAGCAGGCTGGTCACGGGCCCCAGGCCCGTGGGGGCGGGCAAACTGGCCTTCTGCAAGACGAGGGCGTCGACGGCCGAACCGTCCTCCCGCTGGCTGACGCGAATGTTGTACACGCCCGGCGTCGCGATGTTCCAGGTCATGGGGTTGTCAGCCGCTCCGGCGGAGTTGATCTCCGCCTGGCCGCCCCCGTCCCAACGAAAGGTGTTGCTGTTGTGGGTCATCTCGTACCAGTCGGCCTGGCCGGTGCCGGTGCCGTCCTTGATCTCGACGAGGTCCACGAACATCGAATCGCTGTTGCCCCCGCCGCCGATGTTCGTGTTGTTCCCCCAGCGCAGGTAGAGCCGATACGTCCCGGGGTCGGTGACGGCCACCGAATACTGAATGCTCGGGGCCACCATGGGCCCGCCTCCCGTGCCAACCTGGTCGGGCAGCGACTGGACGAACTTGCCTCCCCGCGCCAAGTTCAGCGTGCCGGCGCCGCCGTTCTCATCCGGAACGACCAGCCACGAGTCGGGGTATGCGGTGTCCGCTCGGGAGCTGTACCACTCGCCCTCCATCACGAACTGGCCGTTGGTGGACGTATAGACGATGCCCCCTTGCGCCGTCGAAATGACCAGCAGGCCCGCAGCCAACAGGGCTGCTCCAAGACAGATCCAAGAACGATGAGTCATAATCCGTCCTCCAAAAGACAGCTTGTCCAATCAATCAAACCGTGACATGTACAAGTCAGGCGGAACGAAGTGAACTCGCTCTGCGGAGCTTTCGATCTGCAACGCCATCGCCATCCACCTTCATTTTACCCCGGCTCCGGATATTGACAACCCCGTTTTCCCCGAATGTCCGGGCGGGCCCAGCCGAGAATCGTCAGTCCCAGTCCAGGTCCTTGATCTGGAGTTCCGGCGCGACGTTCCCGTTGAAGCGGTTGACGACCAGTTCGCCCACGACGTGGACCTGGTTGATGCCGGCCAGGCGGTCGGCGTAGTCGCCCAGGCCGAATCCGACGGCCCGCAGGGTCGCTCCGCCCTGACCCAGGACGAGGCTGAGGGTTTGTCCGTTCCTGCCCAGGCG
Source organism: Planctomycetota bacterium (assembly GCA_022705325.1). Classification (GTDB taxonomy): domain Bacteria; phylum Planctomycetota; class Phycisphaerae; order SM23-33; family SM23-33; genus MWDR01. The sequence goes on from JAKJER010000019.1 coordinate 93,836, forward strand.
GCGCGGCGGGCCCAGGAGGCGGCACGCGCGGGCCAGAACCAGCGGTGCGGGGTTGGACTGTCCGAAGGGGGCCATCTTCTCCAGGCACTGGGCGGCTGGGAGACTCAGAGCGGGCAGCGGCGCCTCGGCGTCCACGCGCAGGGCGGGCAGGAGCTGGTCCGCCGTGATCCGCTCGCCCGCATAGGCCAGGAAGCTGGCGGTGAAGGCGGGCAGCTTGTCGCCCTGAATGCGGATGCCGCCGGCCATCGCGTGCCCGCCGAAACCCTCCAGATGGTCGGCGCAGGCGGCCAGGGCGTCGACGAGGTTGAAGCCGGGGATCGACCGTCCGCTGCCTTGTCCGCCCTCGCCGTTGAGGGCGACCAGGATGCTCGGGCGGCAGAACAGGCCGACCATCCGGCTGGCCACGATCCCGATGACCCCGCCGTGCCAGTTCTCGCTGGACAGCACGATGCCGCGGCAGTCGGGGTTGTCCATCTTCAGTTCACGGACCATGTCGGCGGCCTGCTGGGCGATCTCCCGCTCGACCTTCTGCCGCTCGGCGTTCTGGCCGGCCAGGTAGGTGGCGATCTCGTTGCAGCGGGCCTCGTCGCGGCTGGTCAGCAGTTCGACGGCCAGCGCCGCGTGGCCCATTCGCCCGCAGGCGTTGATTCGAGGGGCGAGCTTGAAACCCACGTCGTAGGCGTCGAGCTTCTCGCCGGTCAGCCCCGTCGAGGCCAGCAGGGCCCGGATTCCGGGCAGGGGGCAGGCGGGCAGGCCTCGCAGCCCGTGGGTCGCGATGACGCGGTTCTCGCCTTGCAGGGGAACCACGTCGGCGATGGTGCCCAGGGCGGCCAGGCAGGTCGCGTTGATCAGGAAGTCGCGCATGGTCGCGTCGACGCGGGTCTCGCCGCAGATCTGGCGGGCGATCTGCCAGGCGAGCTTGAAGGCCACCCCCGATCCAGCCAGGTGTGGGTTCGGCGTCAGCTCGCCCGGCAGGGCCGGGTGCACGATCACTGCTGCCCGCGGCAGCACCGGCGGGGGGGTGTGGTGGTCGGTGACGATCACGTCCGTGCCACGGGCCATGGCCGATTCCAGCGGTCCAGCCGCCGAGATGCCGCAGTCGATGGTCACCAGCAGGTCGCAGCCTTCGTCCAGGAGCTTGTCGACGGCCTCCCGGTTCACGCCGTATCCCTCGTCGAGGCGGTGAGGGATGTAGAAGCGGACGTCGGCGCCGACCATGCGGAGGATGGCGTGGAGGATGGCGACGCCGGTGATGCCGTCGACGTCGTAGTCGCCGTAGAGGACGATCCGCTGCTTCTTGCTGACGGCGTGCGCGATCCGGCGGGCGGCCTCGACCGTGCCGCTGAGCAGCGCGGGGTCGTGCAGTTCCGCCAGGCGGGGGGTGAGGAAAGAACGGGCGGCCTCCGGGCTGCTCAGCCCGCGATTGTGGAGGATCTGGGCCACCAGGGCGGTCACCCCCAGGCGGCGGGCGGCCTGCTCGACGCCCTCCATCGGTGCAGCCAGCTCCCAGCGGCAGCGTCGCCGGGTCCGTCCCTGTGCGGCCTGTGCGTCTCCTTCCATGATGCACGCGATTATAGCGAAGGGGCCCGGAGACGCAATCGTTTCGCCTGTGGAAACCAGGGTCCATTCGCGGTAAAATACTCCCTTTGTCTTCCGGAGAAACCATGACGCAGTTGGAACAGGCACGGGCGGGCGTGATCACCCCGCAGATGGAGCGGGTGGCCCAGCGCGAGCGGCTGGCCGGCGAAACGGTCCGCGACGAGGTGGCGGCCGGTCGGCTGGTCATTCCCGCCAATCGCCTTCACCTGGCCGGGCCGGGCGGGGGCGAATCGGTCCTCGACCCCTGCGGGATCGGCCGCTGCTGCACCACCAAGATCAACGCCAACATCGGCGCCTCGCCCCTGTCGAGTTGCCGCGACCTGGAGCTGACCAAGCTCCAGTGGGCCGTCCGCTACGGGGCCGACGCCGTCATGGACCTGTCCACCGGGGGCGACCTGGACGCCACCCGCGAGCACCTGATCGCCCACGCGACCGTGCCGATCGGCACGGTCCCCATGTACTCCATGATCGTCGGGCGCAAGGTCGAAGACCTGACCCGCGAGGACATCCTGGCGGCCATCCGCCACCAGGCCGCCCAGGGCGTGGATTTCTTCACCATCCACGCGGGCATCCTCCGCAAGCACATCGACCTGGCCTGCCGGCGCAAGATGGGCATCGTCTCGCGGGGCGGCAGCCTGCTGGCCCGCTGGATGGTCCACCACGGGCGCGAGAACCCCATGTACGAGATGTTCGACGAGATCACGGCCATCCTCAAGGAGTACGACGTGGCCTACTCTCTGGGAGACGGGCTTCGCCCGGGCTGCCTCGCGGACGCCAGCGACGACGCCCAGTTCGCCGAGCTGGACGTGCTGGGCGAGCTGGTGGACCGCTCGCGGGCAGCCGGCGTGCAGGCGATGGTCGAGGGGCCGGGGCACATCCCCTTCGACCAGATCGAGATGAACATGAAGCGCCAGCAGGCCGTCTGCGACGGCGCGCCGTTCTACGTGCTGGGACCGGTGGTGAGCGACGTGTTCCCCGGCTACGATCACATCACCTCGTGCATCGGGGCCACGGCGGCCGCCTTCCACGGCGCCAGCTTCCTGTGCTACGTGACGCCCACCGAGCACCTGGGCCTGCCGACGGCAGAGGACGTTCGTGCCGGCTGCGTCGCCTACAAGATCGCCGCCCACGCCGCCGACGTGGCCCGAGGCCTGCCCGCCGCCCGCGACTGGGACGACGCGATGGCCGACGCCCGCGCCGCCTTCAACTGGCAGCGGCAATTCGAGCTTGCCTTCGACGGCGAGGCCGCGCGAGCCATCCGCTCCCGCGACCGTGACCTCGCCGGCGACAGCGACTACTGCTCCATGTGCGGGCGGGACTGGTGCGCCGTGCGGATCTCCAAGGAACTCAAGCAGGCGGCCCGGAACCAGTAGCCTGTAGCCCGTGGCCGGTTCTGCAACCGACGACGGGCAAGCGGCTGGCGGCTGCGAACGTCCCCGAACTCCCATTGCCCCCGTCGGTGCTGTGACCTATACTGAAGGTCGAACCCTTTGCGACGAGGTGAATCATGCATCACCGGTTCTGTCTTGCCGTGTCGACGGGTCTGCTGCTGGCCTGCGCGTCGGCCTGGGCGGCCACCGAGAACCTGGCCCCCAAGGCGAAGATCACCGCCGACTCGCAGCACTCCGCCCAGTACCGCCCCGCCCTGGCAGCCGACGGGGTGGTCCCCGACCCGGGCGCGCAGGACGACGCGGGCAAGGCCTGGGTGGTCAACGGCAAGACCCACCGCGACGGCGCCCGCATCACCTTCGAGTGGCCCCAGCCGGTGACGGTGCAGACGGTGGTGTACTTCGGGCGGACCGGATGGGTGTGGGAGGAGAACTTCAAGAGCTGCGAGGTGTACGTGGACGGCGCGGCCGCGCCGGCGGTCAAGGCGGCGCTGAAGATCGGGCACGGGGCCCAGCCGATCCACCTGCCCGCGCCGGTGAAGCTGCGGAAGCTGGAGCTGAAGTTCGTCGGTTCGTACGGCGGGCCCAACCCCGGCGCGTCGGAGATCCGCATCCATCCGACCAAGCCCACCGACAAGGAGCTGGGCAAGTTCATCCCGCCCTTTGACGGCGACAACGCCGTCCTTCCGGAGATCGAGGAATCGCCCCTGCTGCGCCAGCGGGCCAAAGACGGGTCGATGGGCTTCGACAAGCTGCTGCTCGTCCAGCGCCATCACATCAAGTGTTCGCACGTGTACACCTACCACTGCGAGGGCCAGCGCAACGGCGGGGGCCTGTTCGTGCTGGACCTCCGCACGGGCCGGCTTCGCAAGCTGGTGGACTCGGCCGACGGGCAGATCTCGAGTTGCGACCTCTCGTACGACGGCAACGAGATCCTCTTCAGTTGGCGAAAGGAGACCTGCTACCAGGTCTACCGCATCAACGTCGACGGCAGCGGCCTGGTCCAGCTCACCGACGGCGAGGCCCACAACTACGACGCCTGCTGGCTGCCAGACGGCGACGTCTGCTTCCTGTCCACCCGCGAGCCGCTGGCGGCCTACTGCTTTTTCACCCCCGTGGGCATCCTCTTCCGCATGAGGCCCGACGGCTCGCAGCAGCGGTGCATCTCGGCCAACTACCTCAACGACTTCACCCCCGCCATCACCAACGACGGGCGGATCATCTACGGGCGGTGGGAGTACGTCGACCGCCCGGCCATCCCCATCCAGAGCCTCTGGACGATCAACCCCGACGGGACGAACCTGGCCGGGTTCTACGGCAACCGGGTGCTGGACCCGGCCTCGTTCATCGAGCCGCAGGCGATCCCGGGGACCGACAAGATCCTCTGCACGCTGACCGGGCACAACGGCTCGTGCCGCGGGGCCATCGGCGTCATCGATCCGGTCCTGGGCGACAACGCGCAGGCCTCCATCCGCAACGTCACGCCGGACGTCCGCCTGCGGGGCATCGAGCACAGTTCCAACGGCCCGCGCGGGCCCTATCAGACGCCCTACCCGATCGACGACCGCTACTTCCTGGTCTCCTACGACGGGCGGATACTCCTGCGCGACTACGGGTGCACGGAGCAGGCCGTCATCATCGAGCCCCAGGACGGCATGGGATTCTACAATCCCCGCCCGGTCCGCCCGCGCCTGCGCCCGCCCGTGCGGGCCAGCGTCCTGCCGCCCAAGGCTCCGGAGACCGACACCGCCGTGTTGTACCTCCAGGACGTCTACCGCGGCCTGGGGCCGACCGTCAAACGGGGCGAGATCAAGCGGCTGGCCGTCGTCCAGGAGATCGAGCGCGGGCTGATCGACTCCAAGGGCATCCGCCGCCCCGCCTTCGACTTCCAGCGCGTCGTCGTCTCGTGCGGGGCGACCTACGTGCCCAAGAAGGTCTACGGGTTCGTGGACGTGGCCGAGGACGGGTCCGCCGTCTTCGAGGTGCCCGCTCGCCGGCCCATCTACTTCCTGGCCCTGGACGAGCAGGGACGGGCCGTCCAGCGGATGCGGAGCTTCACCCACCTGATGCCGGGCGAGACGCAGGGCTGCATCGGCTGCCATGAAAAGCGCACCGACGTGTCGCACTCGCGGGTCCCGGCGGACTCCATCGGCCGGACGCCGGCGAAGATCCAGCCGCCCGAGTGGGGCGTGAAGGGCTTCAACTACCTGGAGATCGTCCAGCCGGTGCTGGACAAGCACTGCACGCGGTGTCACTCCGCGGACAAGGCCCCCAAGGGCGTGGACCTCAGCGGCGACCTGACCGACTACTTCTGCGTCAGCTACGAGACGCTGGCCCGCGGGCACCGCGTGCTGCGCGTCGTGTATCCGGGCAACGAGGTGTCCGTCGACAATCCCTACACCAAGTGGATCTCGACCTACAACGGGCAGGAATGGAACATCCTCAAGATCGAGCCGCGAACCTGGGGCTCGCCTGCCAGCAAGCTGGCGGAGATCATCCTGGCCGACCACCCGGACGCCGAAGGCAAGCCAAAGGTCAAGCTGTCGGCCGACGAAAAACAGCGAGTCCTTACCTGGATCGACCTGAACGTGCCGTACTACGGGACGGCCCAGACGGCCTGGCCGGAGATGCCCGGCTGCCGGCGGCAGTATCCCGAGAAGCTGGATGCCACGCTGGCGGAGGTGGCGACGCGCCGCTGCGCGACGTGCCACGCCGGGGCCCAGGCGGCGGCTGCGCCGGCCAAGGGCAAGCCCAACCCCAAGGCCAAGAGCAAGGCCAAAGCCGAAAGCAAGGCCCCGACCGCGCCGCCCATTCCGTGCGGGCGATGGCTGCGGATCACCAACCCGCACCTGAATCCGTTCCTGCGGGCCCCGCTGGCCAAGTCCGCCGGCGGCACCGAGAAGTGTGGCCAAGCCGTCTTCGCCAACACCGACGACCCGGACTACAAGGCCATTCTGGCCACGTTCGATCCGGTGCTCAAGGGCCTGGGCGAGCGCCCCCGCATGGACATGCCCGGGGCCACGCCGGCGTCATGTGTGCCGAAAGAACGGTGATCGGTAGCCCGTAGCCGGTAGCCTGGAGTCCACGCTGAAAAGATAAGGACCTGAGGGCGTTCTGCCACCCTCAGGTCCTCTTCCTATTACAGACTACTGGCTCCGGGCTACGGGCTACTTTTCCTCGAGCACCCAGATATTCCGGTAGCACACCGGGTTGCCGTGGTCCTGCCAGTTGAGGTTGCCCGGCTTGGCCTCGCGGCGCAGCTCGACGTTGTCGTGGATCTTGATGCCGTTGTGCAGCACGGTCAGGCGGGGCTTGCCGGTCGGCTTGCCGTCCTTGACCTCCACGCGGTACTCCACGTCGTAGGTCTGCCACTGGAGCGGCGGGGCCGAGGCCAGCGAGAACACGTCGAACGTGTCGGGGTCCTTGTACTTGTACAGCCCGCCGCACCCGCCGCCGGTGTAGGTGTTCATGCCGAAGCTGTCGAGCACCTGGATCTCCTCGCCGTTGGGCAGGAAGCAGCCGCTGTTGCCCCGCCCCTGGCTGGTGGCCGGGGGCATGAGCGGGCAGCGGAACTCCACGTGATACTTGAAGCTGCCGGCGAACTGTCGCTTGGAGTTCATCCCGCCCTTGGGCACCTGGATGGCGCCCTCCTCGACGATCTTCCACTCCTGCTCCTGTCCGCCCTTGAGCGGCTTCTTGACCAGCTCGTCGAAGTTCTTTCCGTCCAGGATCACGACCGCGCCGGCCGGCGGTTTGAGCCCCAGCGTCGGCGAGAGCCGCTCCACCCGCTTGAGCTGGATGGCCTTATCGCCCGCCTTGCCGCTGACGGCGAAGTCGCCCCACTTGGCCTCCGCGCCGCCCCCGCTCAGCACGATCGAGTCGCCCTCGACCTTGCCGTTCAGTTCGATTTTCGGCGCCGTGCTGTCCTTGTCCAGCGGGCGGATCAGCAGCTTGAAGCCTTCCTTGACGGCCACCAGGCGGGCCTCCGCCTTCTGGTCGCCCACCGTGCCCTCGTAGAGGCCCTGGGCCTTGTCGATCTCCACCGCGGCCGCAGCCACGCCCGCGCACGCCACGCACGCTACCACCAGCCAAGCCAGACGATGCATGTGAGAACTCCTGAAGGAGAAACCCAAAGGACTCAAAGGACATAAGGGACGTTCCCTTCTTGTCTCTTGAGTCCTTTCGGTCCCTTATGTCTTTCTAAACTTCCCAGCCCTTGCGGTATTGCCGGCCGATGTGGCGGTTGAGGTCCGGGATGTTGGTGCACTTCATGTTGGGCCCGTCCCACTCGACCTTGTTGCCCAGCCCGGCCTTCATCGCCAGGGCCCCCAGCAGGACCACCTCGGTCAGTCGGCTGGCGACCTCGAAGTTGGAGCAGGCGGGCTGCCCGCCTCGGACGGCCTGGAAGAAGTCGCCGTGGTGCCCGCCCTTGACGCGGGGCAGGGTCTTGTCCGGCGCGGGGAAGGCCTTGTGGGCTTCCTCGGGCAGGATCCGCGTGCCGTTGCCGTACGTCTCGGTGTACATGATGCCCTTGTCGCCCACGTACAGCGTGCCGTTGCCGCCCAACTTGCGCTCGTACTTCTTCTCCAGTTCCAGAACCAGGGGCGGTTTGTTCTGCGACCTGCTGTCCACGCTGTCGGCCGTCTCGCCCTGGCCGGCCTTGCGGATGCCCTTGCGCTTGCCGTCGAACCAGTACACCTTGACCGCCGGCATCTCGCCGCGGGCGGGGAAGTCCCAGCGGATCTTCGTGCCGATCGGGAAGCGCTCCTCCGTCCCGCCGGCCTGCTCCTCCACCACCACGCTGGTCGGGTGCTCCAGCTTCAGCGCCCAGACCGCCCCGTCCATGACGTGGCAGCCCATGTTGCCCAGCGAACCGTCGCCGAAGTCGTGCCACCCGTGCCACTCGTGGGGGTGCAGGTCCTTGTGGTAGTCGCGGTAGGGGGCCGGGCCGATCCAGCAGTCCCAGTCCATTCCCTCGGGCGGCTTGATGGTCGGCGGGCGCGGGCCCACCCCGCCGTTGGCCCGGTCCGACCAGCAGTAGACCTCCGTCACCTTGCCGATCGCTCCCGCCCAGATGTACTCGCACAGCCGCCGGTAGCCCTCGCCGCTGTGGCCCTGGTTGCCCATCTGCGTGGCCACCTTATACTGCTTGGAGAACTCCGCCATGCGGCGGGCCTCGGAGATCTGGTAGCACATGGGCTTCTCGACGTAGGCGGCGATGCCCGACTTCATCGCCATCAGCGCCGGCGGGGCGTGGTGGTGATTCGGTGTGGCCACCAGGATCGCGTCGATCTCCTTGGCCATCGTGTCGAACATCTTGCGATAGTCGCTGAAGGTCTTGACCGTCGAGACGTCCAGGTCGCCGTTGATCTTCTTGGCCCGCTCCAGGGCGCCGGCGAGCTTCTTGGGGTCCGGTTCGACCAGGGCCACCAGGTGCTCCCTCGCGGCTTGCGGGACGTGCGCCCCGGTGCCCTGCCCCCCGCAGCCGATCACGGCGACGCGGAGCTTCTTGCCCGGCTGGGCCGCTCCCAGCACGTAGGGCATGTGGACCGTCCGGCTGGCGGCGACGGCGGCCGATGCGGCGACGGCATGGCCGAGAAAACGACGGCGACTGTGGCGTGTGGTCATAGGCCTGTCCTTGCGAGCGGCGCAACCCCCGACCGACCTGGCCGGGCGGCAGACGTCTCTCACAAGCAACGGATGCGGAGGCGGGAGATTTCGGGTAAAGTGGCGGGCATGATACAAGCGAGCATTGGGCGATTCGGCAGTGGATGGGTGGCGGCCTTGTGGATTCTGGCGGCGCTGGCGCCGGATGGCGGCATTGTCGCGGCCGCGCCGGAACCCCCCGATGCCGTCACCACAACCGTGCAGGAGGACTGGCTGCCCAACGTGCCGCCCAGGGCCCTGGACCGCGAGGCGGTGGTCGAGACCGGCCTGGCCTGTCGCACTCCCAGCGCCATCCTGGGCGTGTACGACCTGGAGGGCGACGCGATCTCCGTCGCCTCGTTCACCCAGGCCGCCAACGGGACGGTCTCGCTCAACGACGACGGCACGTTCACCTACCGCTCTCGGGCGGGCTTTGTCGGCGGCGACGAGTTCACGTTCGTGCTGGCCGACGCGCGCGGGGCCCGCTCGCAGCCGGCCCGCATGAGGCTCAACGTGGTCCGCCCCGGCGGGCGGTGGGCCAGCAGCAGCTTCCGCGACCTCCAGGAGATGTCGGCGGGCGGGCAGCCGATCCGCCTGGGCCGAGGCGCCGTCAGCGTTCGCGCGTGGGACGGCGACGACGACGGAAAGCTCGACCTGCTGGCGGCGGCCGACGGGGAGATCTGGTGGTATCGCAACATCGGCTCGCCTCTGCTGGCGGCGCTGGCGGCGGGGCGGCGCGTGCAGGCGGGCGGGAAGGACGTGAGCTTCCCCAAGGGGCGCCTGTCGCTGGCGCTGGCGGACATGGACGGCGACCGGCGGGCGGACCTGGTGGTCGTCGCCGGCGACCGAAAGGTCTACTGGCTCCGCCGGCTCGCTACGACCAACGGCCAGCCGGCCTTCGCCGTCCCGGCCCCGATCGCCGCCCAGGGCGGCGGGGACTACCTCGCCGCCGACGTGCGGGCGGACGTGGCCGACTGGAACGGCGACTCGCTGCCGGACCTGCTGACCGGGACCTGGAGCGGTGCGGTGCGGGTGGCCTACAACACGGGCCGGCCCGGCCAGCCGGCGTTCGCGCCGCCCGTCGAGGCGCTGGACAGCGAGGGGTTGACCATCGCCGGCTCGTACAACCTCAACGTCCGCGTCGCGGACCTCAACCATGACGGCGTCAGCGACCTGGTCGAAAGCTACAACTGGGGGACCATCCGCTTTCGCCTCAACGCGGGCACGAGCCGGCGCCCGCGACTGACCGGCGGGGGGACGTTCAGCGTGACCGGACCCGGCGGCCAGGCCGTGAATCTCCACGCCTTGACGGACGGCCCGGCCTGCGACTTCGCCGATCTCAACGGCGACGGCGCGCTGGACCTGCTGATCGGGTGCGAGCGCGGCGGTGCGGTTCATGTGGCCTGGGGGCGAAGCGCCCTGTCCTACCTCCGCGAGATCGCCGCCCTCGTCCGCGCCCACAAGGACGACCTGGGCGCCTATCTCGCCGACCCGTCCCGCTCCGCCCAGCAGGCCTTCATGCAGACCCTCCAGGCCGCCTTGTACGACTACGTGGTCGGCTTCGCCACCCCCTCGCAGAAGCGCCAGATCGCGCGCGAACTGATCGACCTGGTCCGCGACTGCCCGCAGTGCCTTTCGCACCAGAGCTACGACCTCAAGAAGCAGCCGGGCCTGGCCTCGCTGGGCCCGCAGATGTGGCTGACGCTGCTGCTGTGCGACTACTACAACCCCGCCCATCGCCAGGCCGTCGCCGACGCCGCCCGCATGGGCGGGGCCTATCGCAAGCTGCTGGTGGACCTGGGCCTGATCTATGCGGATAACGCCCGAAACCCCCGCGGCGCCGAGGCGATCTGGCAGTGGGTGCGCACCATCCCGCGCGAGGTGTACGACGGCACGTGCATCACCGCCGCCGACTGGCTGGGCACGCCGCGATACCTCGTGCGCGCCCACGCCAAGAACACGTTCAACGGCTACCCGGTCGACGGTGGGGAGTACGGTTTCGGCCGCGACGCCCGGGCGATCATCGGCGACCGCGGCAGCGAGAACTGGTTCATGACCGTGGTCCGCCACGAGGCCTGCCATGACCTGGACGCCTACGTCCGCCGCCACGGCGACCTGAACCGCCGCTGGGGCCAGACGCTCGTGCTGGCGGGCGGACCGGACATGCGGGCCGACCCGAAGACCGGGTGGCTCAGCATGGAGCGGACGAGAGAGCACTTCCGACAGGCCGGGCTGTGGGACGGACAACGCTCCACCTGGGACGCCGCCTGGAAGGCCTACTGGGACGGCGACCGGGGCAAGGGCTGGCGCGAGATGGGCTTCATGCGGGGCAACATCCCGTGGTTCTATTCCGCCCCGCAGGAGAGCCTGGCCACCCAGGGCAACCAGCACTGGAACTCCACCGAGGGGCGGATCGAGGTCGCCATCGACCGCTTCCGCCGCGGCTACGCCAGCAACATCACCGAGGTGCTGTTCTTCCTGGACATCTGGTCGCTGGGCCTGCCCAAGGCCAAGTTCTACGAGATCGACAACGCCAGCCGGCAGGTCATCTCGTACGTCAAGCTGCGCCGCACGCCCAAGGGCTGCATCGACCGCATCGACCTGCGCGACCGCTACTACGAGTTCACCGTCGACGACAACGGCGTCGTGACGGGGATCGTGCACCCGCCGCAGCAGACGAAGAAATGACCGGTGCCTGAACCGGCGCGGGCGTGTTTCAGAACACCGCCGAATGGCGAGCCCTTAATCAGCCCAGGGCGATATCGAAGGGCTTGCCATTCGGCGGGGACGCGAAGAAAACTATGGGAAGGAGTCTGTCCATGATCGTCCGCATCACTGGTTTTGTCGGTATGGCATTGGTCGTCCTTGCTGCGTCCGTCTTGTGCGGCGCGGAGGAGAAGTCCGCTCCCTGGGCGGGCCCGCAGGCGGGCAGAGGTCCGCTCAAGGTATTCGTCCTGGCCGGGCAGTCGAACATGGAAGGCCAGGCCGTCGCCGACCTCGAAGGCAAGCACTACAACGAGGGCAAGGGCACACTGATGAGCCTGCTCCGCGACCCGGCCAAGGCGCCGCTGGTCCGCCACCTGCGCAAGGGCGACGCGTGGACCGTCCGCGACGACGTGTGGGTGTACTTCCAGGCCGCCTCGGGGCTCAAGAGGGGCGCCCTGTCGATGGGCTTCGCCGGCTACGGCGGCAAGCACCACTTCGGGCCGGAGCTTCAGTTCGGCCACGTGATGGGCGACGCCCTGGACAACCAGGTGCTGATCATTAAGACCGCTTGGGGAGGCAAGAGCCTGTTCAAGGAATTCCGCCCGCCCAGTTCAGGCGGCGAGACGGGCGAGTACTACACGAAGATGATCCAGGAGATCCGCGAGTGCCTGGGCGACATCAAGAAGCACTTCCCCGCGTACGACGGCAAGGGCTACGAGCTGGCCGGGCTGGTCTGGTACCAGGGCTGGAACGACGGGTGCGGGCCCAAGGGGGCCGTCGAGGAATACGAACAGAACCTGCTGAACCTGATCGCCGATTTCCGCAAGGAGTTCAAGTCGCCGCGACTGCCGGTGGTGGTGGGGGAGCTGACAGGCCCGTGGGTCGAAGCGACCGGGCGCTGGGCCGATCTGCGCCGCGCCCAGGCGGCCGCCGCCCGCAACGCCAAGCCCACCGGCAGCGTCGTCTTCGTCGAGACGCACGACTTCGTCCGCAAACCCGAGGACTCGCCCAACCCCAGCCACGGGCACCACGAGTTCGGCAACGCTGAAACCTACTTCCTGGTCGGCCAAGCCCTGGGCGAGGGGATGAAGAAGCTGGTGGCGGGGCGGACTGAACGGTGAATGCTATTGCCATGAAGAGCCGGCCTCACCACCAGTATTGCCACCGTCCGGCGAGGACGTACTGCGGTTTCATCTCGCTCTTGTCCTGGTTCTCGTTGAGGGTCCTCCACAAGACGCTTCCGCTCAACAACGCAACGTTGCCGCCGATGCACTGGCTGTGCCCATCATCCCAGTGAGCGGTGGTCCAGCTCCAGCCGCCGCCCTGGAAGTCAAACACCGCGAAGTCCGCGATCAGGGCCTTGGATGGGCTCTCGGTGTTCCTCCGCACGTACACCGATTGGGGCATGCCGGCGTTGGTCATGGACTCGTACATGATGTTGCGGAAGGAGTAGCCCTGCTGGAGGATCATGTCCGATCGCGTGATCCACCACCACTTGGCATGCACCGCCTGGTCGAGATAGGCATAGGCCCGCATCGTGTGCGGCAGGCTGGCCAGCAGCTCCCCGCAGTACAGGACGTCGTATTGACCGCCGAGGTAGCCGTCCACAAATTGCTGGCCGAAGTCGCGGTCCCAGTAATACCCCCCGTAGCCGGGGTGGGCCAGCGTTCGCGGCAGCCGCCCGGTGTTGTGGGCGCTGTAGGAGATCATCGCCTGGACGGACTGGTGAAGGTTCGAGCTGCAGACCACGCGCCGGGTCAGCGACTTGGCCCGGCGAAGCGAGGGGGCCAGGATCGACAGCAGCAGGGACAGGATCGCCACCACCACCAACAGTTCCACCAGCGTGAATCCGGAGCGTCTGCTCATGCGTAGTCCTCGAACGATTACCTCCTGATATCGTAGAGGTCTTGAGGCCGCCGGTCCATGCAACCGTGCGCAAATCATTTTCGACTTTGCGCAAGAGGCGGTAATCCGCCGGTGGCCTCAACAGAATGAGCAACTCGTGCCATCCTCGAGCCGGCGCCCCGCCCGCCCCACAGGGTCGAGCCTCCGTATGCGACACAGGCCATCTCAGCACATGAGAAGGTGCTGCCGCGGACGATCACGGTCGCCCCAGATCCAGGCGTCTGTCGCACCCCCAAGGCGAGGCCGGGCGGGAACAGCACCTGTCTCCCGCTGCCGGCAGCCAGGTCCGCCCAGCCCCGCCACGGGGGTGGCACGAACCACCCACCGCTTAGGGAGACCACCGGCCGGCCCACTCGTGGCAGGGCAAGGGGCAAATCCGCAATCGCCCCCGCCCCGGCCGCGTTAGGGCGACCATGAGAACAGCGAGCAAGATATTGTTATTGGCGATCGCAGTCCTGGCCCCCGCGCGGGCCGCCTCGGCCGGGCCGGACGCGCGGCAGCCGATGCCCGCGACGAGGCCGGACGCATGGCAGGCGGTTCCCGCGGTGGACCTGGCGGCGTTGTCGCCCGCGGACTTCGCCGATGAGGAGCTGTTCCTGGCCACCGGCTACGAGTACGCGGCCGGGGTGCTGGACCTGGGGGCCCTGACCCACGAGACAGCCGTGCCCTACTACCTGGCCCATTTCAAGACGCTGGCCGAGGCGGTGCGGCCCGACGGTCCCCAGCGCGGGTTCATCGACCTGAGCGTCTGGCGCCCCCCGCAGTTCAACAAGCCCCACAATGCCCGCATCATGGAAAGCTGCCTGTCGCTGATCTGGTTCTACACCGCCGATCGGAAGTGGAACCCGTATCGGGGCCACCCCGCCGTGCGGCAGCGGCTGGAGGCGGCGCTGGAGTACTGGTTGGGCATGCAGGACCCGCAGGGGCGATTCAGCGAGTATGGCTCCGGGCAATGGAACCTGGCGGCCAGCGCGTTCGCCACCAAGTTCATGGGCGAAGGGTTGCTCTTGCTGGCCGGCGGGCCCGCGATCGACGCCGAACTGCACAAGCGCGTCGCCGCCGCCCAGCGCAAGGCCATCCTGGCCGTGCTGACGCGCGACGACTTCTGGAAGCACGGGACGGCCTACACCAACCAGTACGAGAACGTCTGGTGCGGGGCCCTGGCCCACCTGAAGCTCAATCCGGACGACCGGGAGGTCCGCGAGCAGTTCACCCGCCGGTGGGCCCAGGCGAAGGAGGCCTTCCAGAGCCCGGCCGGCTACATGTACGAGGCGGGCGGGCCGGACTGGGGCTACAACTTCGGAACGCACCACAGCAACATCCGCATGGCCTGGACGCTGGCCCGCCAGATGAACCTGGCGGACCTGGCGGGCGATCTGGAGCGAGAGCACCGGCTGTGGATCGAGTGGCTGTCGTACAACGCCGTGCCCGAGCCGGACGGCTCGCTCTTCCTGCTCAACCGCGCCATCGAGACCCGCACCAGCCACGACCGCTTCGCGCAGTTGAACACCCCGCTGGCCCAGACGGTGGAAGGGGCCCGGGCCTTCGCCGCCAGCCGCGGCGAGCACCAGCAGCGCCTCCGCCTGGCCCGCCAGCGGACAGCCGCCGCCTGGCCCGCGGTCGCCAAGCTCCGCGTGGGCGAGCACATGGGCTACAGCCCGTACGCCTTCCTCCACCTGCGACACCCGAACTACTACCCCACCGACGCCGAGCGCGATGCCGCCCGGCGCGCCCTGCCTTACCTGGCCCGCGATCGCTTCGTGCACCAGCGCGTCGATCCGCGCACCCCGCTTACCGTCAGCTACGTGCGCCGCCCCTCGTACTACGCGATCTTCAACGCCGGCCCCGGGCGGGCGGCACACCGCTACGGCCTGGGCCTGCTGTGGCATCCGCGGACGGGGACGTTCCTCCAGCAGCCCACGGGCAAGGTCGTCTCCAAGCCCGCCTGGGGCACGCGGATCGGCAAGGCCGACGTGCTGGAGTCCAGGCTGCGCGACGTCCAGTACCGCATGGACGGCCAGCCGTTTACGCCCGAGACGGGCAACCGCGATCGCGACGGACGGACGCTGGCCGTCCGCTACGCCCTGGGTGACAAGGGGAGCAAGACGGTGACGTTCCTGGCCGACCGGATCGAGGTCCGGGTGGAGCACCCCGGGACGTTCAGCGAGGAACTGCCCTTCGTGGCGCGGGCGGGGGACCGGGCGGCCGCGAAGGAAGGCGTTCTCACCGTCTCGCGCAACGGCATGACGCTGGAGGTCCGCCTGGCGGGCGAAGGGGTGATCGGCCTGGAGCCGCGCGACGGATGTCACCACGCCCGCGTGGCGGCCCGCGACAAGCTGGCGTACACGATCCGGATCATGGAGAAGTGAAGGCGTGCGGCGCTGCCCTGTCGCCGACCGTGTGACGGCCCTGCCGCTCGAAGAAATGACGGCGGCCTCCCTGCCGGGCAAGTGGCGCTCGGGCGCGTCAGTCCCGCCGGGCCACCCGGCTGGTGAACTCCTTGACGAATCGCGTCAGCGCAGGGTCATTCGGGAGGCGTCGGCCGCGGCGACGCGAGCCTTTCCTGGGGTGGCGGGTCTGGTTCTGGTTGTCGGCGCCGCGCGTGGCCACCGTCAGCGCCCCGCAGGCTGGGCACAGAAACGCCTCGCTCTCCTCCCACTGGTCCATCAGCCAGACTTTGCCTTTGGCCGGGTCGTGAAAGACCAACTGCGACGACCCCCAGGAAAACAGGAGCCAGTTCTCCCAGGTCCGGTCCAGGGTGGCCGTGCCTTGCTTCATCTCGCTTCCGCAGTGCGGGCAGTTCATGATCGCTCTCCTGCGTCGAGTCCCCAGGCAGACGCGCCCGCCCGGCGGGCAGCCTACAGCACGGCGCGCGGTCAGGCAAGGAACCGCCGCCTACGGTTTTGGGAACAGGACCTTGTCGACGGCGTCGGCGATGTGGGCGCCGATTTTCTCGTTGGCGGCTGGGGAGAGGTGGGCGTCGTTGGGGCTGGCCGCCCACTCGTGGCAGGGCATGCCGGCCAGCGTGTTGCGGGTGTCGATGAAGCGTGCGCCGCAGTCGGCCACCACGCGACCCAGGGCGTCGCAGGCGGCATAGTAGGCGGTGCGGTTCGCCTCGGCCGTCCGGGCGTCCAGTCCCAGAAGCTGCTCGACCTCGCGCCGGGCCTGGGGATTGTCGTCCCACAGCGGGATGTTGTAGAACGACACGAACAGGGGCACGCCCAACTCGTCGCACTCCTCTTTCATCAGGCCCAGGACATATCGCACGCCGGCCTGCTCCCTGGTGGGCTGGGACAGGTCGCGGCAGGGGCCGTCCATGTGCGTCAGGATGTCGCGGGCGGCATCGGCGAACGCCTCGGGCGAGCGCCGACGCGTCCACGAGCGGAGCATGGAGTAGCAGCGCAGATTGGATTTGATCCAGGCCGACGGACTGGACGAGGGGATCTCCCACGCCCGCCCCGGCTGGATGGCAAAGGACCAGGCGGCTGGTTGACTCGCGGCTGCGGGCGCAGCCGTCAGGTACGGCTTGGGCATCTCCTCGTCGCAGACGAAGTTGTCGGCGGGGTCGTTGAAGGCGAAGTGGTAGACGACGGCGGCCGGGCGGCGCCCCAGCGAGCCGTTGCCCAGCGTGCGGCGAAGCGTGAGCAGGGCCTGCACCGTGCTGTAGCCGCCCACGCCTCGATTGGCGAAGGCGACCTTCCGTCCGCGCCGGGCCATCTCGCGCGAGGCCGCCTCGGGCCAGGTGCACTCGTCGGGGCACTCCGCCGAGAAGGTCGTGCTGTCGCCCAGGCACACGACCAGCGGGGCCTGCGGGTCGTCGCCGCCGCCCCCCGTCGGGCGGTAGCCGCACGCGTCGGTCGTGCCCGCGACCCATCCGGGCGAGGCCAGGTAATGGAAGCGGGCGTTGGGCCTGCACACCCAGCCCAGCTCGGCGTCGGCCAGCCACAGGCCCTTCTGGTACTTGGTGGGGGCGGCGGGGTAACCGGCCAGCCAGGCGATCAACTCCAGGACCGCACCCAAGACCAGCAGGAACAACAGGCACGCGACGGCGCTGAACGTCAACTTCTTGGCGAGCATCATGGGCTGCATGATACGCCCGGGCCGGCGCGGTGGCGAGCGATTTTCGCGCGGGCGCGGGCGCCGCTCATCGCTCGGCGGACGGGGCCGCCCAGAGACGAAGCGCGTCGGCGGCGATCGTCTTGCCCATGTAGTCCAGGGCGGTCACGCTGATGCCCAGGTAGCCCATCTGCTTGACGCGGAAGGTCCCCTTGTACACCCCGTCGCCGGCGGGCTTGAGCTCGACGGGCCGGTCGGCCAGCTCGCCCTCCGGCTGAACGACCAGGCGGACCTTCTCCACGTTCTGGCCGGGCAGGGGGCGGACGAGGGCCTGCACGGTGACCCACTCGCCCACGTGCTGCCAGGGTCGATCCGTGCGGGCGACCAGCAGGGCCTGGGCCTCGTCCGACGTGGCCGCGGGGGCGTGAGCGGTCCAGGCCAGCATCTGTTGCCACAGCCGCGCGTGGACGGCCTGCCCGCCGGGGTCGATCTCCGCCCAGCGCCAAGTCGAGTCCGCGCACAGGAGGGCGGAGCGTCCCTGGTCGACCGAGCGACAGACCAGGACGGGCGCCGCGTCGCTGGCCGATCGCACAGCCAGGACGACCGCGTCGCTGCGGACAGTGCCGAGCGGCGCCCAGCCCGTCAGGCCGGGCAGCGGACGCTCGTCGCGGCGGACGGCGACTTTCTGCGGGGGCCGGCCGCCGGGGGCGTTCAGGAAGGGCGCGACGCCGGCCAGCATCGGATGAGCGGCCCCCTCTGCCGTCGTCAAGGGCAGCGACGCCGTCTGGGCCGGGCGGGCTGGTGCGGCGGGTCTGGTGGCGGCTTGGGGCAGTCGAACCGGCAACACGTCCTCCAGCGGCGTGCCGGCATACTGGGCGGCGTTCAGGCCGTCCGCTCCGCCCAGGACCAGCAGCCCGCCCCCGGCCTGGACGAAGCCCGCGAGGGCCCGCATCTGGGCGGGGTGGAAGTGGGCGGCGTCGAAACGACCCAGCACGACCACGTCGACGGCCTTCAGATCGTCCGCGCCGGGCGGACCGAGGAACTTCCGCCCGTCCAACTCGCCCGTCGAGAACAGTCGCCCCGCCGGCGTCTGGAGCAGCCAGGCGGTCTGGAACCCGCCGGCCGATTCCAGGATCGCGCGGCAGGCCTTCTGTTCGCCGCGCGGGCTGTCCATGCACAACACGCGGATCGACGGCGGATAGACGAGGACGTGCAGGTCGGCGGAGTTGTCGCGGTGGACGCTCTCCGCCGGCTCGGGCGGGATGTGCAGGCGGAGCTTCCGCACCTCGGGCGGGCCGCCCGCGCCGAAAAACCTCGAGCCGGGCGGGCCCTGCGCGGGCTGGGTGGCCGCGGCCTTCGGCCTCCACGTCAGGCGGACGGTCAGCACCTGCGGGTCCTTCTCGACCGCCAGCGCCGCCCCGTCGACCGCTTCCTCGCCGTCCAGCAGTTCAAGCGTCCCGCCTTCGTCGGCCAGCTCCGTCGCCCGGACGGAAACGACAACGGTGACGGCCTGGCCCTGCGGGGCGGCCAGCGGGGCCTGGACGTCCAGGATCTGGAAGTTCGGCGCCGCCCCCAGCGGCCAAGCCATCAGCAGCACGGCGCACGCGGTCAGCAGTCGGCGGGTCATGGCTCACCTCTGGGCGACTAGCATACCACGACCGCCCGGCGGCCGGGCGCGATTTCACCCCTCATCCCGCCGGAGGCCTTTTTCGGTCAAAACCCAGCCCGCTTCTGCGTTGTTCCTGTGACGGCCCGTCGCAGCCGACAGCGGCGGCCGGTCAGAGGAGACGGCCCATGGCGGATTCATGTACGCGACGGAGATTTCTGATTCAGGCAGCCGCGGCGGCGGGCGGGGCGGGCGCGAGCGGCGCATGGGCGGCTGGCAAGCCGACCGAGCAGGCTTCGGCGCCGTCCAGCGGACAGGACAAGCGTCCCAACATCCTGTTCTGCCTGGCGGACGACTGGTCCTGGCCCCACGCGTCGCTGACGGCCGACAAGGTCGTCAAGGTTCCGACGTTCGACCGCATGGCCCGCGAGGGCGCGGTCTTCCGCAGCGCGTACGTCGCCGCCCCGTCCTGCACGCCCTCGCGGGCGGCGATCCTGACCGGGCAGTGGCACTGGCGGCTGGAGGAGGGAAGCTACCTCTACGGGACGCTGCCGGCCAAGTTCGACGTCTATCCCGACCTGCTGGAGCGGGCGGGCTACCACGTGGGTCACACGCGCAAGGGATGGGGCCCGGGCAACGAGACCGCCGGCGGGCGAAAGCGCAACCCCGCCGGGCCGAAGTTCAAGGACTTCGACGCGTTCCTCGCCCAGCGCAAGGCGGGCCAGCCGTTCTGCTTCTGGTTCGGCAGCCTCGATCCCCACCGAGGCTACGCGTGGGAGAGCGGCGTCAAGGGCGGCATGAAGGCCGAGGACGTCAACGTCCCGCCGTACCTGAGCGACTGCGAGACCGTCCGCAAGGACGTCTGCGACTACTACGTCGAGGTCCAGCGGTTCGACAAGGAGGTCGGCCAACTCCTGGCGACGCTGGAGAAGATGGGCGAGTTGGACAACACCATCGTCGTCATGAGCGGCGACAACGGCTGGCCCTTCCCGCGGGCCAAGGCCACGCTCTACGACAGCGGCACGAACGTGCCCCTGGCCGTCCGCTGGCCCGCGCGCGTCAAGGGCGGACGGGTCATCGACGACTTCGTCAGCCTGACCGATCTGGCGCCCACGTTCCTCCAGGCCGCCGGCCTGGACGTGCCACAGGCCATGACCGGGCGAAGCCTGATGAACGTGCTGACCAGCGACAAGTCCGGTCGGGTCGACCCCGCCCGCGACCACCTGCTGACCGGGATCGAGCGGCACGTCTGGGCCCGCAGGCGGCCCGACGGCGGGGCCGACTGCTACCCCTCGCGCTGCCTGCGAACGCACGAGTTCCACTACATCCGCAACTTCAAGCCCGACCGCTGGCCCGCCGGCCCGCCCGACGCGATGGCCGACGCCGCCCGCCCGCCGACCTATCAGCAGTTGTGCGGCAACACCTTCACCGCCTACGCCGACGTCGACGCCGGGCCCTCCAAGGCCTGGATGCTCCTGCACCGCGACGAGCCCGCCGTCGCGCCGCTGTGCCGCATGGCCTTCGACAAGCGGCCCGAGCGCGAACTCTACGACGTCAGGAAGGACCCGCACCAACTGCACAACCTCGCCGACGACCCCGCCTGCGCGGACACCCTCAAGCGGCTGGACGAGCAACTGATCGCCGAGCTGACCGCCACCGGCGACCCGCGGGCCACCGGCCGGGGCGACGTGTTCGACCGCTATCCGGTCTACCACGGGCAGGCCCGCGCGCCGGGCAAGGCGAAAAAGAAGTAGCCCCGCCCCACGGGCGGACAGGGACCCTCAATGTCCCGTTTTTGCGAAAAATCGGGCCGCATCGGGAGACCGGGAGAACGCGACATAAGACGCTGCCCGTGCTGGAGTTGGCCACGGCATGGCAAAATCTGAAAAACAGCAATAATAGGAAAAACAGGCGCAGAAACCGGACACTGGACCCTCAAATGGGACATTCGACGGTTGCCGCGACGCAACATCTTCTCGAAAAACATGTTAGGATATCTCCAACCCGTAACGGAAAGGAACGCTTCATGAACCGGATGACTCGAAGGCAGTGGCTGGGCGGCGCAGCCGCCGGCGCAGCGATGCTGGCGGCGGGGCGCCTGCCCCTCGCCCTGGCCGCCGACAAGGCCAAGATGCGGCTGGGCCTGGTGACCTACATGTGGGGGGCGGCCTGGGACCTGCCCACGCTGATCGCCAACTGCGAGAAGGCCGGACTGGGCGGCGTCGAACTCCGCGTCGACCACAAGCACGGCGTGAGCCCGGCCCTGTCCGCCGACCAGCGGGCGGAGGTCAAGAAGCGCTTCGCCGACTCCAAGGTCGCGCTGGTGGGCTACGGCACGAACTACAAGTTCGACCACGTCGACCCCGCCCGCCGCGAGGCCGACCAGGAGATGATCCGCAAGTACGTCCAGCTCGCCGTGGACACCGGCGCCGGCGGCGTGAAGGTCAAGCCCGACAGCTTCCCCAAGGGCGCCGACCGCGACAAGATCATCGAGCAGATCGGCAAGGGCCTCAACCAGGCCGCCAAGCACGCCGCCGACTTCAACATCGAGATCCGCATGGAGGTCCACGGCTCGTGCAGCGAGGTGCCCACCATCAAGGCGATCCTCGACCACGCCGACCACCCCAACGCCCGCATCTGCTGGAACTCCAACACCAACGACCTCAAGGGACCCGGCAAACCCGAGGAGAACCTGCTGGCCAACTACAGCCTGGTCAAGCACCGCTTCGGGCACACCGTCCACGTCCGCCCGCTGGACGACAAGGTCTACCCGTTCCGAAAGCTCCTCCAGCTCTTCAAGGCCGACGGCTACGACGGGTGGATCCTGCTGGAGGCCGCCACCAAGGTCGACGACCGCATCGAGGCCATGATCGCCCAGCGAAAGCTGTTCGAGCAGTTCACGGCCTGAGCCGGCCACCCGGGCATTCCTGCCTGAGTGCCGCCCGCCGCCGGCTGATGTGCCCGCCGGGGCGTCGGAGTCTGTGGGGCCCGCCCTGGCCGCCGCGTTCGAGCGCGAGGGCGGTTTCACCGAGCGGCTGTACCGCACGCGACAAGCCCCCAGGCGCAGCGCGGAGCCGTGACCGGGAGAATTCAGGAACGCTCGTCGGGGACCTTCGGTTCCTCCGCAGCCGCGCGCCGGAACCCCCGGCCGCGGCGTTTTGCGCCCCGGCCGCACGAGAAAACCCGCCCCAGGACGCGAGAATACCCCGCCCGGCCACGCCGCCACCCCCTCCAGCCGGCACAAAACTCCCCCGCAAACGTCCGGACAATAGAACCATGCCCCCACCCCCGCAAGGGGGGTGGTGAGCCTCGCGCCCCGGCCGAACGCCGGAAGAGCGCTGCCGCCGCATCCCCGCCGCCAGCCGCACTCCCAAGGCGTGCCCGCCCCCACGGTCCGGCCCCGCCTTGAGGCATGCCGCGAACCAGCCACTTCACTTGGCGCGCCGACCGGGGGGCCAACATGGGCGCCTCGCCCATGTGCCCCTTTTTCAACGGACTGTTGGGCGTGCCCAGGGCTGCCTGGGTGAGCGGGGGCTCGGGAAGACTCTCAATGGCCCACAGCTTCATTCCCTCCGCCCCTCCGCCGCACAGGCCCAACGGGCCGGCGTAGGATAGCCTTGGCCTGCCGTAGGCAGGCCTGGGCTACTTTCCCGCGGGCCTTCGGCCCTGGACACCGAACGGCGGAAGACAGCGCCCGGCGCGTTCAGGCCCGAAGGGCCGTCGGACGGCAGGTGGCCACCCTAAGAACGATAGACGCGCGGTGGCACCCTCAAACCGGAGGTTTGGGGGTGGCGTTTGTTTTGAGCACGGATCCCGCCCACGAGGCTGGCTGGGATCGGGTGCATCCAACCCGGGCCGGACAAAGGGTGATGGTGGGAAAGACGGATTCGATTGAAACGCCATGCCCGGTCGTCTGCACCCCCAAGCTGCGCTTGAGGGTGGCACCAACCACGGAAGTGGCCTCTCCAACCACGGTGAGCGATTGGTGACGCCCCGCCTTGGGGCCGGTGCATTCAGGCCCGCAGGGCCGAAAGCGATTTGCCGGCTGCGTAAACCTGCGGAACGCCGTGTGAATTAGCCCCTTGGGGGCGTCTAGGAAAGCCCAGGGCGAGGCCGCGAGCCGAGCCCTGGGAAGCGATGGCCAGGAACCCCCAGCCCCAACGGGGCGCCTTGGACTTGGGCGTGACGCTCGGCGGAGAATCCAAGACGCCCCTTTGGGGCTCCGCGCAACGTGGCCGCAAACCCAGGGCTCAGCCCAAAGGGCCTCGCCCTGGGCTCGCAAAGACACCCCTCTGGGGTTGAGACGCCCAGGCTTGCGCCACAGGAATGTGCGCGACAACACGGGCTTGCGCCCTGGGCTAAGCGATGCCGGGCCTTCGGCCCTGGACACCGAACGGCGGAAGACACCGGATGGTGGCCTTCCCGGTGGCACGCTCAAGCGGAGCTTGGGCGTGGTGTGCGGAGCGAGGCGTGTCGAGTTCAGGCCCGAAGGGCCGAAAGCAATTAGCCGGGGGCGCAAGCCCCCGGAAGGCGAGCGTTTCGCAGAGAAGACCCGAAGGGTCGAAAGCAATTAGCCGACGGCGTAAGCCGTCGGATACGCAGGAACGTTCTCTGTCGCCCCGCCGGGGCTCTGCTTGAAACCTCACTCGTTTTCCGGGGGCTTGCGCCCCCGGCTATACTCTTGCGTCCCTTCGGGACTTTCCGTGCAGGCCGCGAGTTGCCGGAAAGCGGTTGGCGACGCCCCTTGAAGATACGGGGCCGGATGCCATAATTCGCCGAATTACGGTATCTGTCCGTGAATTCCGTCCCTGAATTCCCTGAATTCCGCATACTCTCAATGACCCACATCTTCATTCCCTCCGCCGTACAGGCCCAACGGGCCGGCGTAGGATAGCCCAGGCCGAAGCGCAGCGAAGGCCTGGGTGGCGGTGGCGGGATGCCCGAGCCCTGCAAGGGCGATGTAACGGAACGCGCGTGATCATCGTTGCCGTGTCGGTGTTCCACGGCTTACCCCGCCCCGTTGGGGCTCCGCGGGTTGGGGGCCTGGCACCCAGGCCTTCGCTGCGCTCCGGCCTGGGCTACTTTCTTACGGGCCTTCGGCCCTGCGCTGCCTACCGGCAGGGCAGGCTGCCGTAGGGTCCAAACCGGGCGCATGGTTTACGTTTTGTACCGGGCGCATGGTTTACACATTACGATGGCTGGCCGAAGGTACGGCCTGCCTGCCGAAGGTACGGCCTGCCTGCCGAAGGTACGGCCTGCCCGCCGGCGCCCTTCTACGCGCGGGCGCGCACCCGCCTGCGCAGGCGGGCCGCCACTGCCGGCACGGCCAGCATCATCAGCAGAGCGGAGGCCGGCTCGGGGATGGCGGTCAGGACCACATCGTTGCCGTTGCCGCCGACGTAGGTCAGCGCGAACTGGCCCTGTCCGACGTTCAGAATGGCGCCTTCGGGCAGGTTCTGCCCGAGCATGTCGACGAACGTGCCGTCGATAGCGAACGAGCCCTCGTTGTTGATGATCATGTACTGGCTGCCGCCGTAGGCGGCGAAGTCGCCCGTGGTGCTCAGGTTCAAGATGGCGTCGGCGAGGCTGACCGAGCCGCCCAGGTCCGCCATGTCCACCACGTCCCAGACCGTGGGCGTAAGCTCGACATCCAGCAGCGAATCGGGCGCCAGCATCAGGCTGCCCGTCCACAGCCTGCCGGGGCTGTCGCCGGGGGCCAGGTGGGCGTTGGCGGCCACGTTCACCGCGCCGGCGATCCTGGCCGTGCCGCCCAGCGTTCCGGCCAGCACGTTGACGGGCGCGGAGATCAAGCCGTCCACCAGCCACGTGCCGGCGCCGGTCTTGACCACCAGGCCCGAGCCGTAGATGTTGCCCGCGAATGTGGTCGAGGAGTCGTCCCCGCCGGTGGTCAGTGTCGCGCCGCCCAGCAGGACGCTGCCGCCGGCAACACCCGCCAGCGAGCCGATCGTCTGCGTCACGCCGTTGAGGTCCAGCGTTCCGCTGGAGCCGATCTGGACGGCCGTCGTCGTCGGCAGGATGTCGCTGGCCGGGATGCCGAACCACTTGTAGTTGAGGTACTGCTCGTTGGTCAGCCGCTGCGCGTCGTCCAGCACGAAATCGTACAGGATCACCTCGGCCTGGTACTGGACGCCGGAGTGGTAGGTGCGGTCGCGGTTGAATCCGTCGGACTGGACGTTTCCGGTGGTGAGCACCTCGACCAGGTTGAAGCCGTTGTACAGGCCGGTGGGCATGGCGTAGCTCGTGCCGTTCACCAGCAGTCCGTTGACGTAGGTCGAGCCGTTCTTGATGTTGTTGCTGGTGTAGCCGGTCCACAGCGGACTGGCGGCGTTATTGTCGTTGGGGCGATGGAAGTGATATGAGTTGAGGTCGGTCAGGAGGAAGCTGGCGCCCTTGAAGACGGAGAAGACCGAGCGGATGCCCGAGTCGCGGGTGAAGTTGAGGCTCTCGGCGTTGTTGGCCTGTCCGGCCGGTCCGTTCAAGAGGATGGCTCCCAATCCCGTGCCGGTCCCCGCGTCGGCGACGTAGCTGGGGGCGTGACCCGTGGCGGGCGCGGCGTTGGCCCCGTTGCCGCTCAGGTCGTTCCACTGGGTGACGTCCGCCCCGTCGGCCAGCGGAAGGTTCGAGGCGTCGAACCAGCGGGAGGCGCCTCCCACGGGGGCGGTCGGCTGGGCGAGCTTCAGCGTGCCCTCATTGATGGTGGTGGGCCCGGTGTACGTGTTGACCGCGCTGAGCGTCCAGGTCCCCGTGCCGGTTTTGGCGAGGTTCAGCCGGGCGGTCCCGTCCTCAATGGGGCCGACCACCTCGCCGTCGCCGCTGCCCATGAGCTTCCAGTAGCGGTCGCCGGTGCCGCTGGTCTGCTTGAACCCGCCGGCCAGCGTCAGCTTGCCGGCCTGCGACTCGATGTTGTACTGGTTGCCGCCGCTGGTGCCCACGATCTGGGCCGTGACGGTGTTGGCGCCGCTGCGGTTGGACAGGGCGGGGATGTCCGCCGTGCCGGCCTGCCGGCCCTCGAGAGTGAAGACCTCCCCGATGGAGATGTTGTTGGTGAGCGTGACGACGCCCGAGCCGCTCACGTTCCCTTTGATCGTGGTGCCGCCGGCGGCGCTGCCCAGGGCGGTGCTGCTGGCCAGCCGCAACTCGCCGCCGGAAACCGTCGTCGTGCCCGTGTACGTGCTGCCGCCGGCGCCATCGACCGGGTTGAGCACCCACGTCCCCGTGCCGCTCTTGGTCAGGCTGGTGGCGTTGGACCCCTGGTTGGTCAGCGAGATGCTGAAGGTGTTGTCGCCGGTGTTGGTTCCGGTCAGCGTCAGCGTTCGCGTGCCGGGCGTGTCGAACAGGTTGATGTTCGCGCCGCTGTGCGTGAAGCTCAGCGTGGCCGAGGGCGAACTGCCCGAGGCGTCGATGGTCGCGCCATTGCCGTTGAGCATGCGGATCTCGCGGTTGGTGCTCTGCGGCGTCGAGCCGGTGTACTGGAGCGTCCCGCCGCGGAAGTGCAGGCCGATGCCCGTGACCGTGTTGTTCTCGTCGGAGGTTCCGCGGGCGCCGATCGCGCTGGCCGCGCCGTAGTCGCTGACGGAGGCCACGTTAACGATGCCCCCGCCGAAGATCGTCTCGCCCGTATAGGTGTTGGTCCCGGTGAGGTACGACGTCCCGCTGCCCACCTTGCTGATGGTGATGGTCCCGGTCCCGCCGCCGATGTTGCCGCTGAGGGTGAGGTTGCCGCCGCTGTCGCTGGAGCCGCCCAGGGTCAGCGTCTGCGTGCCGGCGGCCCCGCTGGCGATGTTGCCGGTGAGCTCGCCGCCCTCGGTGCCGATGATGGTGTCGCCCAGCAGCGCGACATTGCCGCCCAGGGTCCCGTGGGCGCGGATGGCGCCGCGGTTCTCGCTGTTGCCCGTGCCCGAGACGCTGATGCCGCCGCTGAAGCTGGTCGTGCCCGGGTTGAGGAAGAGCTGGCTGCCGCTGTCGATGATCAGGGCGGCGGGGATGGTGCCCAGGTTCGTGGCGTTCCACTTGTCGCCGTTGGTGCCGGCGCTGGAGAGCTGGATCGTGCCCATGAAGCCCGTCACGTTGGGCATGTACGTGTTGCGGGCGGTCGTGCCGGCGGCGAAGTTCAAGTTCAGCAGCCCGGTGCCGGTAAAGGCGTTGTTGATGTTCGTGCTGCCGGAGGTGGAAGTGTCGTCGATCAGGAGCGTCGAACCGGCGCCGATGTCCACCCCGCCGGTCCCCAGGGCGTTCTGGGCGGTGTTGACCGTCGCGATCAGCGTGCCGGCGCCGGCCTGGATGATCGTCCCGCCGGTGTAGGTGCTGGCGCCCGTCATGGCCATCGTGCCCGCGCCGGCCTTGACCAGGCTGGCCGGGCCGCCGTTGGCGTCAATCAGGGGGGCGGCGACGGTGAGATCCGTGCCGGCCGCCGCGTCGGCGACGTTGAAGACCCGCGCCCCGCCCGTGCCGGAGGCCAGGCGGATGTTGGCCGCAGTCGTGCCCGGGCACGTGATGTTGGAGGCGGCCGCCCCGCCCACCGTCACGTCGCCCTCCAGCACGTACGCGGCGTTCCAGGAGGCCGGGTTGTAGCCGTTGTTCACTTGCAGCGTTCCACCGTTGAGCGTGAGGTTGCCCAGGCCGGTGACCCAGCCGGACGGGTTGCTGATCAGTCCGCCGGCATTGATCACGTAGGTGTGGGAGGCGGAGCCGTCGGTGGGGGAAGCGACATTGCCCGCCCAGTTGTTGGCCGTGCCCGTCAAGATGCCGCCGCTGTTGACCGTCACGACGTTGGTGGGGATCATCAGGCCCAGGCCGTTGTTCGTCTGGTTGCCGTCCTGATGAAAGGCGGTCACCAGCGTCCCGCCGTTGATCGTCGTGCCGCCGGTGTAGGAATTGCTGGCGGTAAGCGTCAGCGTGCCGGCCCCCATCTTGGTGAGGCTGAAGTTGTTCCCCTCGCCGTCGAGAATCCCCGTGCTGCTGCTGGTGATGTTGCTGTGGGCGTTGTCCGCCCCGAGGAAGGCCTGGTACGTGACGTTGGCACTGTTGTTGATGATCAGGGCGCCGGCGTTGGCGGTGTCACCGTTCACGATAGCGCTGTCCGTTCGGACGTTGTGCAGGATTCCGGCCAACTCCTGGGAGTGCCCGTTCAGGTCGAACCAGACAGGCCTGCCCGAGCCGTCGTTGGCGCCTTGCAGCGTGAGCACCGTGCCCGTGGGCAGGGCGTTGTCAACGCCGATGCGGAAGCCCGCCCGCGCGTCGACGCTTCGGACGGTCGTATTCCCCGTGTAGGTGCTCACCGTATTGAGGGTGGTAATCCACACGGCGTTGTTCTTGTCGGGGGTTGTCAGGAGCAGATTGGCGCCGGCATAGCTCTCGGATATCTGGCCGTTGAGGATGGTAGGATCTGCCAGGGGGCCGCCCGTCGTGAAGGTGTTGCTGGCGGCGTCGAGCGTCCACGGCCCCGCGTACGAACCTGGACCGAAAGACAGGGTTGTTGCCTGGACGCTGCGGAGTCCCAGACCTGCCAACGCAAAGACCGCAGCGACAAGGATCAATACGCCGCTGATTCGGGTTCGGCTGTTCATCGCACTCTCCTCGAAATGAAATCCTCAGGACAACTTATCCCTCGATTTCCGGACGACCTGACCAACTCCGCTTCAGAGCCGGGATCTCCCGGATGATCTGCTCGACCCGTTGTCGGATCGATCACTTGTATTATACCACCCTTCCGGAACTGCGCCCAGTCCGATCTTGCGGATTCTCCTGCCTGAACCCTCGACGCCATCGGCCGGGCCCACCGCGGCGCCGCCCGCAAAGCGATGGGGCAGACCCCGCACAGGCGGCGCCGCCAAACCGGCCCGACAGCGCGCAAAAACCGCCACACCTTCCAGCCGTCCGTGACGGCGGAGGGTGTGGCGGTTGGGTCGAGTCTTCGTGCCTTGTCTCAGGCGGCGGCAGCCGCCCGGGCGGCCCGGTGGGCCTCGCGGCGGGCACGTTCCTTGACCTTGCGCGTGCGGTTCTTCGCCCGCGTCACTTCCTGACGGGCCAGACGCTTATCCAATCGGTCTCTTCGCTTTCCCATAACACGTCCTCGTGAAGGTTGTAAAGACCGGTAATCTTAAACGCCCGAAGGGCGGTTGTCAATCGCGAATTGGATTTCCGCTTGTGAACCTCGCCTCGCCCCTCGAAATCCCGCCCCGCCACGGGGGGCTCACCGCCTCTGATGCCCACCCCTCCGCGGTGTTCCGTGCCGACGTCGCGGGAGTAGTGTAACTAGTTGTGTGTAAGTTTTGATGATCGTGTCACGCGGCGGAGCGGAGGCGAGCGCAGCGAGCCGAAGCGAAGACGCGTGACACGGCGCAAAAAGTTGGGTACGTACTGCTTCT
>JAKJER010000082.1 GCA_022705325.1 Planctomycetota bacterium
GTTGTCCCTGCGTGGCCACCTGCAGGCTTGTGGGAAGCACCATACCCCCTGCGCGGCGCGAGCGCAACCCGAACATGCGCCGAACTTCAAGAAAAATCACGACGAAGTGGTACATGCGATTGCCCTGGGCGGTTCACCTGGTCGATGGCGGCCGGCGGGATCCGCCGGTATACTGCTGCGGCTGAACGTCGTTCTGCCGTCGAACCGGGACCCCAGAATCAGGAGTGCTGCCATGAGTTCGCCCGTCTCCCGCCGCGAGTTTCTCGCTACCGCCACGGCGACCGCCGCCCTGGCTGCCGGACTGCCCGCCGCCGGGGCGGACAAGGGGGGCACGTATGCGATCATCGGCTTCTCCAAGCCCTTCCAATCGATGAGCCCGGACGAGACGGCCCAGTTCGTGGCCGAGGTCGGCTGGGACGGCATCGAGTGCCCGGTGCGGCCC
The DNA here is from genome assembly GCA_022705325.1 of Planctomycetota bacterium. Taxonomy (GTDB): domain Bacteria; phylum Planctomycetota; class Phycisphaerae; order SM23-33; family SM23-33; genus MWDR01. The sequence goes on from JAKJER010000082.1 coordinate 443, forward strand.
AAGGGGCATGTCGAGCCGGAGCGAGCCGACCAGGACCTGCCGCGGATGGTCGAGGCGCTGGGCAAGCGGAAGCTCGTGCTGGGCATCGCGACCACGGGCATCCTGCGGGCCGACGCTGCCGCCGAGAAGCTGCTGCGGACGATCGCCAAGGCCGGGATCAAGCGCTACCGCATGGGCGTGTGGAAGTACAAGCTGGACCAGCCGATCTGGCCGCAGGTGAAGGAGATCGGCCAGGCTCTCCGCGGGCTGGCGGAGTTGAACAAGGAGTTGGACCTGCAGGGCGGCTTCCAGAACCACTCGGGGCGCGACTTCGTCGGCGCCCCGGTGTGGGACCTGCACGCGATGATCCAGGACATGGACCGGCTGCACATGGGCGTGCATTTCGACATCGGCCACGCCACCGTTGAGGGCGGCTACGCGTGGGACATCCACTCGCGGCTGATGGGGCCGCACATGGCGGCGGTCTACGTGAAGGACTTCGTCTGGAAGAAACTGGACAAGGGCTGGAAGGCCCAGTGGGGCCCGCTGGGCGAAGGCATGGTCAGCCGGGAGTTCTTCAAGGCACTCAAGAAGAGCGACTTCGCCGGGCCGATCTCGGCGCACCAGGAGTACCCGATGGGCGACCGGGCCGCGATGCTGGCGGCGATGCGGAAGGACCTGAAGGTGCTGAAGGGGTGGCTGGCATAAACTCAATCACGCTGATACCACAACCATGACTTTGGAGATGTTTCAATACCAGTGCGCTGACTGTAGCCATCTGGCAGCGGGTGGGCGTCTTGTGCGGGAAAGTCAGGTATGTTGGCAACTGTGGACGGCAACGCCAATCCCCGTCAGCAGGTTCGCTCAACCTCTACGCAGCTTAGCTGCAGCGGATTCCAGTCCCTGATACTTCTTCACCCAAGGCCCAAGAGCTCCGGCAACGTCCGCCAGGGCATTACTGACCGACGGGTGCTTCCCAGTTTCAAACTCATCTGCACAGAGTTCTATCCAAGCACCCACAGCTTGGTCTCTAACGTCGTCAAACGGTCCTTCATTCAGGAGTTGTCGGAGAATCTTATACTGCGAGTCTCCAAGAGTCTGAATGAGTCCTCGCAATTCCGTACGATCCGAACCCTTGGCCCCCAAGGCCTGCAATTGGTCACGGACGATTTCGACTAACCAATCTTCAAGTTGTTCGATCGACTTGTCAAAATCCACCATTTCATTCTCCCACTTAATTGGACCTTTCTTCGCCGATGATACGGCGGCGTTCTCGTCAGTTGCGACTTCCGTCCGGGCTTAGCCCGCGGCAGTCAGGTCTTGGTGCTACTCGACCGGTCCGGGCCGGTGGATCGTCGGGGCGGTCTTGATCCTGGGTCGGATGGAGAGCCAGTCGACGCCCTGGAACTCGGGGTCGTCGATCTGGCTGATCTCGTCTCGCCCGACGTAGGGGCACATGGCGTCGATCCAGACGGCCAGGCGGGACAGGCTCACCGGGTCCACCTTGACGTTGTTGTGCTTGCCGCTGGAGGCGATCTCGATCAGCCGGCTGCGGTAGGACAGGCGGGTCATGGGCTCGGGCGTCTTGTAGGCGACCGGGTCTCGCTGATGGTAGCCTTCGACCATGAGGGTGCCGGCGATGTCGAAGCCGCAGGGGGGCTTGTCCGGGCGCTCGTAGGGGCGGCCCCAACTCGGGCGCCCGATGATCGTAAGGTAGGGCTCGCCGAACAGCCCGCCCGGGCGGAAGGTCAGGTCGAGTTTGGCGCGGGCCTTGCCCTCGCCCTGGTGGCACTTGGCGCAGTACTTGTCCAGCACGGGCTGGACGTAGCGCTCGTAGCCGATGGACGTGTCGGACCAGGGCGGCGGTTCGATGGGGCTGGGCGGGCGGGCCAGCGCGGTCTTGCGCGAGTCGTACAGGTAGGGCGTGCGGCTGTGGAGCTGGTGGCAGCCGAGACAGCCGCGACTCTCGCCGGGCATGACGTTGGCGAAGCTCCGCATGGTCTGAAGGGCCAGCCCCCGCTCGTCCAGGAGCTGGAAGTGCAGGGGGATGCCCGCCGGCGCGGAGAAGTGGACCGACCCGTCGGCCTCCACGGGGACGGTGCCCAGGACCTGCTTGACGCCGTCGGACTGAACGGCCGACACGACCGGGCCGGTGGAGGCGTAGGGCCTCTTGAACCAGTAGGTGTAGGTCTTGTGCTCGATGGTCATGACGCGCAGGGCCCGGACCTTGCCCGCCAGTTCGGGCGGGGCGCCGTAGTAGACGTTGGTGCTGTAGACGGCGCCGGGGGCGGGGTTGGCCCGCTGCTCGCGCGTGGGCCAGGCCACGCGGTCGATCAGCACCGGCGGGCGCTTCCGCGGGCGCAGCGGGATGGCGTGGAAGACGTTGTTGTCGCCTTCCCAGACCAGCTCGCGGTTGCCGTCGACGTCCATCAGGTAGAGCACGAACTTGCCGCCCCGGTTGGCCGAGACGAGGAAGTCGCGCTCGCTGAGCGGATAGGGCGAGTAGTAAGCGGCGTACGCGCCGCTGGCGTGGTAATCGGTCGATTCGACAGGGTCCACGGGCCCGTTGCCGGACTCGGGATAGGCCATGTCGGCGGTGACCTTGGTCAGCCCGTCGGGGAAGTTGAAGCCCAGTTCGGGGTCGATGATGGCCACCGAGCCCGAGAACCAGTTGTGGTGGGCCGAGCCGGTGACCATGATCCGCCGGCTGTTTGGGATGGCGCGGATGTCCTTGACCAGGTCGGGCCAGACGCTCTGGTTGCCCCACATGGTGTTGACCTGCGTGCCGTCCGGATTGACGGTCCAGACGCCCTGGGCCCGCCAGAGCGGCTTGTCGGTGTACTCCCACCGCGTGTAGACGATCCGCCCGTCGTTCATGACCGAGGGCAGGTAGTCGGGCTCGTTGTTGGCGGAGATGAAGTAGATGTTCCGCCCGTCGCGGTCGCAGCGGGCCAGGGGATACGCGTTGGTGGGCGGCATGCAGCGGACGTAGGTGTGCCCGCGGGTGGTCGAGAAGGCGATGTGATCGTCGGGCAGATAGATGGGGTCGAAGTCGTCGAAGATGCCCTCGGTGAGCTGGCGCAGAGCCGTGCCGTCGGCGTTGATCTCGTAGAGGTGGAACGACTTCTCGTTGTGGGGCTTGAAGCAGAACAGCACCTTCGTGCCGTCCCACGACACGTCCGGCCGCCAGAACGACCCGTGCAGTGGCGACTGAGGCATGAGCTGCCTGGGCTGGCCCGAGGGCGAGAGGCCCTGGAGGATGACGAGCTTTCCGCCCGGCACGGCCATGTAGCCCAGGCGGTGACGGGTCTCGTGGGGCCACTCCGAACCGGCGGGGAAGGGCATGTCCACGAAGAGGACCTTGTCGAAGTCGATCACGGGGTTGGCCAGCATGATGCGCCGCTTGACCTGGCGGACCTGGAAGTAGAGGTCCTTGTCGTCGGCCTTGGCGGCGTCGGCGAGTTTCTGGAGGCGGTCCAGCTCGGCCAGGTCCTTGGCGAACTCGACGGGCCTGTCGGCGGCGGCCTTGATCTTGGCGGCAAGCTGGCGCGCCCAGGCGATCTCATCGCGGATGCGCTGAGGCGTGGGCTTGTTGCCGGCCTGGTGGAGCCAGTCGCGCTGCAGCGTTTCCTGCGCCTTCTCGGGCGCGAGGGCGACGGTGGGCGGGGTCTCCGGCGTGCGGTAGGGGGCGACGGCCTCACGCTGGTAGGGGCGGACCTGAATGTACTTGGCGGCCTCGAAGACGATCTCGACCCAGGCGGGGTCGAACTGCGTCTGGTCGCCGCGGTCCCTGAGAGACTCGAACGTCTTGCGCAGGGCGTCCACTTGCTGCCAGTGGGCCCGCTGCTCGGGGCTCTGGCGTTTCCACTGGTTGTCGGTCAGCGGGAGGTACTCGGTGGCCATCTCCATTGCGCGGGTGGTGGCCTGGAGATTGAATCGGTTGCCCGGGGCGGCCAGGTACTGCCTCACGTCGCCCGCCAGCTCGCCGAAGCGCCCCATCTCGCCGGGCCACTTGGCCCGCACGCGTTGGAGGACCAGGTCGGCCAGCTCGGCGTTCAGGTGGATCTTCTTGTCGTGGATGTTGCGGCGGATGCGGGCGATGGTCTTGGCGAATGTGTCCTCCTCGACCAGAAGCTGTGGCAGGGCGGCCGCCAGGGCGGGCTTGGCCTTCAGGCGGGCGATCGCCGCCTCCTGAAGGGCCTTCACGCCGTCCTGGTAGAGGGCGACGACTTCCTGGGCCGTCAGCGGCTCGCGGTAGATCCGCAGATCGTCCAGGCCGCCCTGCAAGCACTCGCCCCCGTGGCTGGAAGCGATGAACCCGGCGGCGGCGGGGCCGGCGGCGATCTTGCCGGGCCTCTCCATCGAGCCGACCTCGCGCCCGTCGAGGTAGACCCTCATGGTCTTGCCGTCGAAGCTGGCGGCGGCGTGGTGCCAGTTGCCGTCCATGACGGTCTTGGGGTCGATGCGGGCGTCGCATTCGATGTACCCGTTGATGTTGAGCCCCAGCGAGAGGATGGTGGCGTGCTCCTGGAAGGAGAACAGCAGGCGGTTCTCGCCGTCTTCCTTGCGGAAGATCTCGTTGTACCTTTCCATGGCCGACGGGCGGACCCAGGCGGAGAAGCCGATGCGTTCCAGCGTGCCCAGGTCGGTCATCTTGGGGGCGCGGACGGCGTGCTGGCCGGAGAAGACCAGCGCGTTGCCGTACACGCCCGGCGCCCGGGTGTAGCCGGGCCTGCGGGCATTGGCCGGGGCAGCCTGGAACTTGCCCGGCCCGGCGTCCTCGCACTCGATGGTGAACTCCTCGTCGAAGCTCCACCAGGCCAGCAGGGGCTTGTCGATCCGGGGCGGTTGCCCTTGGGGCCCTTCACGGGGAGGCATGGCGGGCAGGGCGGTCGCCGCGACGGGGGCTTTGGGGGCGTCGGCGGCCTGGGACAGCAGGGCCAGACCCAGAGCCGCCAAGACTGCCGCACCCACAAAGCTGACCCATCGGCGAGGTGCTGCACCGGATTGCATGGCGTACTCCTTTCAGGGCGCCCGGACGCCGTTCGGCGGAGCTCCCGAGGACATTGATGACAACCTATCCTATAAGTTTTTCCCCCTTCGTTCAACGAGACCGGACCGGAATTATTCTCCCGGCTTGCCCGTCCTCGCCGTCCGCGCCGCCGGGACGGCCAGCAGCTCGTCCAGCACGCGCCCCTGGACCTTGTCCATCGCTGCGCCCAGCAGGCGGGCGACGGTCGGGGCCACGTCGATCAACTCGGCCTGCTCGATCCGGGCGCCCGCCTTGACGCCCGCGCCGCACATCACCAGCGGCACGCTCATCTTGCTCAGGCTGGCCACGTGCCCATGATAGCCGAGTGACCCGCGGGTTTCGTACGACGAGACGACCGCCTGCTCCCCGGCGGCGGAGTCGTTGAAGGCGTAGCCGTCCTTGGCCACCAGGACCAGGTCGGCCATCTGCGGGTTCTCCCGCGGAGTCGGAAGGTGGTACTCCCCGAAGCGGGCGGGCTCGACGATCTCCGCGATGCCCTCCTTGCCCTCGAGCAACTGTCGCGCCTTGCGGAGGTCTTCCGTCCCGTCCTTGTCGGCCGTGACGTAAACCAGGCCGACCCCGCCGCCCGATAGCACGTGGACGCGACACGACTCGATCTTGCCCGCCGGCGTCGCCGTCAGCAGCCCCGCCTGCCGCAGCAGCACGTTGGGGCGGAGACTCTTGGGCGTGGCGGTGAAGCCGTGGTCGGCCATCACGATCACCGTCGCGGAGTCCCGGATGCCGGCCTCGTCCATGGCCTCCAGGATGCGCTGGAGGCACGTGTCGGCGTAGGCCAGCGCGGTCAGCCCCGCCCACGAGCCGGGCCCGTGGGCGTGGTGCAGGGCGTCCACGTTCAGCAGGTGAAACAGCAGCAGGTTCGGCTTGCGGGCGCGGATGACGTGACAGGCCGCCGACGTCCAGGCCTCGTCGCGGGCGACCTGTCCCATCCGCATGAAGGCGGCGTCCGTCTGGTCGGGGAGGATGCCCGCCTCGATGAGTTCCTTCCTCAGCCGGGGCGTCGCGCGGGCCACCGCCAGCGGGGCGTCGGGGAGGCTGTCGTCGAGCGTGTCCGCCGAGCGGGTGCAGGGCCAGTTGATGTCCGCGGTCGTGAGCCCGGCCTTGTGGACCGCGTCGTACAGCGTGGGGACCTTCACCAGTTCCCTGCGGTCCCTGGACGGCTCGACCTTGACCGGCAGGTTCGGGCCCTGGCGGGTGATGATCCCGTTGAGCAGCACGCCGTGGCGGTCGCTGCGACAACCGGTGGCGATCGACGTGTGCGTGGGCCACGTGATGCTCGGGTTGGTCGCGCGGACGGATTTGACGACCGCGCCCTGCTGCATCAGGCGGCGCAGGGTGGGCATGCACAGCCGCGGGTCGTCCAGCAGCCACGCGGGAAACCCGTCGATCGTGATGAGCACCACGTGCCTGGCCGGCGGCTGGGCTGCACAACCCGGACCCCAGACAGCCAGCGCCAGAAGCAAGACAGCGGGAAGCAACCCACGCGCCACTAGACGGGAACGGACCTTCATGATGAACTCCTTCGCACCGGGCTGCTAGGTTAACGCTCGCCGAGACGTCCTTCCAGGGGCAAGACCGAGAATCCCGGGGTTGCGCCCGCTCCTCCGCGGGCGGGCACTCGCGCCGTCGCCTCGCAAGGAGCGTGCAATGTCCCGTTTTTCCGAAAAATCGAGTTCGCCTTCAGGCTCGATCATTCTGGCATAAGTTGCTATTTAGCATGATGTTGCGAATATTCCTCGCAACTCATAGAACTCGGCATAATAGGAAAACCCTGCGCAGAACCGGGACATTCGGACCCCAAATGGGACATTCGCGCGCCCACCGCCGCTCCGTTTCTCGCACGCTGTGATAGTCTCGTCGAAAACGGATGAACCCCGCGGCGATCGCGAGGAACTCTCTCCCCAAGCCGCCTTGTCTGACCCCGTGCCTGTCGTTCTGGTTAGCCTGTGAAGGCGATCGCCGAGTATCTGGACACACGTGGACGGTTACCATACAATATTGACGTGGGAAAGGACCCAGTCGGTGACCTTGCTGAGAATCCACTTGCGGTGCCGCTCCTGAGCGGCTCCTGCGGGACTACTCGCTGTGGAGTGGCATCGCCCAACATATTCCCACTTGGCAGGGCTACCGGCCGGCTACGATGTGAATCCACCACTGCCAGATGACGCCTCGGACAGACTGGTTCGGGATGTTGCCGAGAACTGCCGCAGTCTCCTGTTCGAGCCCTTCAGATTTGAAGAGGCGCGAACGCGCGAGGAATGGTTGCACAGCCAATGTCATGGCAAGCAGCAATGAACCACGATGCGACAATAAACGCTAGGCTTCAAGGAACTCCGCAATCCGTGATAAAACCGATTCCGGCTTGCGGGTCTGGCATTCCCAGATCACCAATACCTTATAGCCCAACTTGCGCAGTTTTTTCAGGTTCACCATGTCACGATCGCGATTGCCTTCGAGTTTGGCCCTCCAAAAAGCTCGCCTTGTGGCGGGCATCACTTGTCCGTAACGGCACTTATGACGATGCCAAAAGCAACCGTGGACAAAGATGGCCAATCGTTGCCTGCGGAACACGATATCCGGACAGCCCGGGAGATCATGGCAATGCAGACGGTAGCGATGGCCCAAGCCATGAACAAGCCGACGGACAACCATCTCAGGCTTGGTATCCTTGCCGCGTATTCGGGACATGCACAGCCGTCGCTGCTCGGATGTCAGGACATCGACCATATTAACCGATGGTACAGCCTGCTGAGTACAATAGAAAGGTCATTTGGTGACAAAGCCGCCAACAGAAGGAGCCCCAAATGGGCAAAGCGCAAGAACTCTATGGGATGCCTTGGGGACGTCGAGAATACATTCTCGTTCTCGACGCCTACCTGCAAAGTGACTGCTCCTGGTTTTCGCCCGAGGATGCGCCAGTAAGAGTACTGGCAAAGCTGCTCGGGCGGACACCCGCGGCGGTCGTCATGAGGATGGAGAACTTCGCCAGCCTTGACCCCGCTCGAAGTGAGACCCGTAAAGGGCTTGGGCATATTAGCCCTCTTGGCATGAGAATCTTCGAAGAGTACTTCCAGAAGAGAGAATCACTTCGAGATTTGGCGGAGTTCCTACAAGGAGAGGCGCGCGCCAGGGACATGCCCCTGTTTGATGACCCCGTCATCATTCCCAGGGCCTTCGGCAAGTACGAGCTTGGTGATCTCATCGGTGATGGCGGATTTGGCACCGTTTACTCCTGCCTTCACACGGATACATCGCGTGCCTATGCGATCAAGATAATCAAGACAGACAAGATACATGATCACGAGGTCCGACAACGATTCATCAGGGAAATGCGGGCGCTCAAGGCAATCAAGCATCCGCACGTGATATGCCTGCACGAGGAAAACCTGGATTCCGAGGAAGAACTCCCTGCCTTCATCATGGACCTTGCCGTGACCAGTCTCCATGAGTACATGATGCAGCGATCCCGAGAGATGGGTGACTCTGTCGCCCGGCCACTCCTCAGACGTGTTGATGCCGTCACAGTGTTCACCCAGGTACTCTCGGCCGTTGCAGCGCTACACAAAGCCACTCCGCGGATCATCCACCGTGACATTAACCCACGAAATGTCCTCCTTATGCCAGATGGCGTGTGGGTTCTTGCAGACTTCAGCCTAGCCAAGTTTCTGCACTCCGCCCCGGTTACCACCGCATTTGCGACACAAAGCGGCCAAGCCTGGGCAACCGAGGGTTATGCTGCGCCGGAGCAGTATCGAGACTTCAAGCACGTGGACGAAAGAGGCGACGTATTCTCTCTCGGCGTCCTTCTATGGGAGTTGTTCAGTTCCGCATGGCCTCCTCGCCGAACGGAAGCACTCATGCTGCCGCCAGCACTCGAGCCAATATGCGCAAAGGCAACCTCGTGGGAACTGAAAGATCGCTATGCCTGCGTAGCCGAACTGGAGGAGGCGTTCAACGGGGCCATCCAGAATCTGAACTAGACGCTGAGATAGCCGGGTCGGGCTGCATGAGCGGCAAACCATGCCTGTATATCTACGAGCACGTGATTACGAAGTCGCAGCAGTGGCCTCGATGAGACGCGCCGCACTGGATTTGGGATACTGTAGAGGAATCGGGCGTTCAAGATCAGGTGCCAGGGTCCTTTCAGCGTCCCGACCTCAATCCCAGGAAGCTCTTTGAGATAGAGTCGATCATGCGGCTGCACCCTGAAGATGGGAACATGTTGCTCAGGGACGAGAATGCCTGCGAGAAACCGTGCAGTACCAGTCTTTGCTTGTGCGTAATCACAACTTGGGGTCACTTCTACCAGTGCCGCATGGCATTCAGCGAGTATCGCTGCTTTCCGTGAGTCTCTAGCTGTGGTCATGTCCGGGTCGCCATCGGACGCCTTGTTCAGAGCTTTATAGTTGGCATCGGTCACCCAATTCGGCCAGGAGGATCCCTGAGGTGTCCATTCGTCGACAATTGCACTCGTGAGTCTGCATCTCGTAACAGGGCACTGGCACTTCTTGGCCGGAGTGCCAATATATACACTTCCCGGTACGGGGCATGCTTTACCTGGTGGGATGTCGGCTACAAGCAGCGCGCGATTCAGGCTGGCTTTGTGCTCTGCCTTAAGTGCGGCCTTTCGATCCATCGCGTCACGCAGGGCCTGTGCAACCTCATGCGAGCATCTTGTCAGCCGACTGGCCTGTTCCAACTGATCGTAGTGTAGAGGATTAAGAGCCTCATATAGGTGACTGAGCCGTGAGTTGTCCTCGATGGCGGCTTTGCCGGCTGATGCCTTAATCAACGCACACAAAAGGGAAAGCACATCGGTCCCTCCGGTATGGGATTGCTGGAGAATCAGGTCGGTGGTCCTCGTTGCAGCGTTGTGAACAATGTGTTCCCATTCCCAGAGGATGCTCTGGCCGGGGAGGGCGGCAGTCTTCTGCCTGATAGCGGCAGCCAGGCGCACGGGGTCGGCAGCAAGATGGTGTTTGTCCTTCAGGCAGAGAAGAAAGGCGGGAGAGAAGTCAGCCATGTGCTGAGGCAACTGCTTCTCGATCTCTTCTATGTCCTCTTCGTGTTTCGTCCAGTACACGATACCTGTCGCCCCGCGATTTGGGGCAATCACTCGCTTCAATGTCAATCCACATTTTGCACATTCTCCTTCCTGATCCAAGGCCAAAATGCCCCGGGAAGAGGGCCAGACTGCCCTCTAATCCGTTGAGGGGCGACCGCCACTGCGTTGTTTTTGCAGGGTGTGCGCA
>JAKJER010000052.1 GCA_022705325.1 Planctomycetota bacterium
GGAATCTATGCGCCATGCCCTGCCGCAGCCGCCCCTCAACCCCGTGAATCCGGTTCCTTCCAACCCTCAATTATGCGCTTGCCCTGTCCCTTCTGCTGTGGTGCAATCCATGGGCCGAACAGGATTGATGGTGTCCCCCGATTCGGGAAGACCCTAAAGATACTTGGTCCGTGTACCGCAAGTAATGGAAGGTAGCATAGCCATGTCACAGTGGAGAGAACTAGGAATAACCGTCCTTGTAGCCTTGTCGGTATACGGACCCTGTCGGGGTGAGGGAGATACCTCGCCAGATAGAGGGCTCTCCCTCTCTGGGATTCAATCTCTTGCGGGGGGCATTGCCAAAGATCGGTACGTGGCGATGGTCGCGTGCAGTCCTCCTGAAGGAATACCTTCTACTGCCGAGGGCGAGCGTCGCGGTGTTGCTGTCACCGATGTGGCTTGGTCCGCGGATGACCCCCAGCAGACCATATATAGTCGCAAGGTAAGAATCGCTGGTACATTTCGAATCGTCCGTAGCTATCATCAGAAGCCACCACCGGGTGGTGCTGTGGACGCGACATATGTTCTCGATTCTTCTTGGGGCGGGAAGGCGAATGATTATGACCGCCTTAAGGCATTGGTCCGGCCAGGCACAGCAAGAAGTCAGGATGGTCGGATATATTCTCCCGAAGAACTGCTTGTGGTGGGGCGACCGGACGATAAGACCCTGTTGGAGGGACGCTTTGCATATATTGGAGTGGGGATGAATCGATTTGCTGCGGAATTCGTGAACTACCATCTGACACACTCTTACATGAATATACCGGAAGAGGATGCTCGTAAGCTGACAAGACAGGAGAATCCGCTCTTGGTGTTTACAGGCTTGGCTAGGTTACGAGAGCTGAGGGGTTGTAAAGCCGGAGATTGGGGGAATGCCATTAACAGTGTTGCGATTGAAAACGTAAAAGATGTGGGGCTGGCGTTTGTGTATGAGTATTTTCCTGATTATCAAGCTTCGCCACGGGCTGTTTCGGATAACCTCGTGTTGTTCCTGCAAAAGGGGGACAGGGCTCGGCAAGAGAAGATACTTGTAATAATCATTGCATCCTTAAAGGACGGATGGAATGGTAGCCAGAGAATGTTGGCTGGACAAGAGGGTCTCGTTGATGCGCTAAAACGATATGCTGAAATGCGGGCAGGACTAAGCGAGTGGCATCCGGTAACCGAGAAATACATGGAGCTGCGGCGTCACATTCGTGATATTCCGCAACGAGATAGGGCTGGAGGGGGTGACAGATGACATCTGTGGTTATAGTCGCTATTGCCATCTTTGGCGGTACTGAGGGGGATCGTATCGTGTGCGCTGGTAGCTGGTCAGGCTATGCGGCTGTGACCGCATTGGGAGATGCATTCAAAAAGAACACTGCTGTGGAGATTAGTGTTGTTGGCTCCAACCCTCGGCTGATCGTACCGAGTTTAGCCAGTGGCAAGGTTCATGTATTGATGTGCTCTTCACGTGAGCCAGCAGATTTCGGCTTAGCTATGTCTGGTTGTTTTCCTCCTGGGAGGGGGCAGCCTTAGTGTACAGTTGTAGGTCGGTTTGCTACTCAGTTTCTCGTTCATCCGGAGAATCCCGTCAAAGAGCTTTCCTACGGTCAGATACGGTCGCTATTTGAGGGAAGCATGAAGAACTGGCGTGACATAGGAGGCAAAGAGTGGGCGGTGAAGTTGATAACCGAAGAGAAGAATAGTAAGAGCAGGGAAATGCTAGTGCGGCACATAATGAAGGAGATAATGAAGGAGATAAGGGGACAGATACCATAATTCAGCTTGACAGGCTCATTTGGAACGGCTGGTGGCCTTCCTAAGCAGCATTGTCGTGCGGTGCCACCCCCAAGCGTAGCTTGGGGGTGCGGCCGGGACATGGAACGAACCGATGGCTCTTGTCAAACTGGCTGGGGCAGGATAGGCTGGCATCATGGTCGAAACCGCCCAGACCATCCGCTGTGGACACCCCCAAGCTGCGCTTGGGGGTGGCACCGCAACTGAAGCCTTGGGAAGGCCACCCGGCGGGCAGGCTCGATGGTATAGGAAACCAGCATGACCACGGGAACGGTTCGTCGCTATCGGCATCCCTTAGGGATGGCACCGATCACTGGTCCTGCTTGGGAAGGCCACCGGTCGGCGGGGGCCGAAATGCCCCCCGCCCCCTGAACTTGCTGTTACCCATATCTTCACCCCCGCCGCCTTGTGCGGCGGGTGGATCAGTCTGGGCGGCTAGACCAAGGCTCCTCGGTTGGGACCCCTGCCGCCTTGAGCGGCAGGTGAACAAGTTTGCTTGACTATGGGAGCCGACCACCAGCGGAAAGACTTCTTCCCCTGCCGGATAAACCGGCAGGGGCCGGGGAAAGGACCCCGGCCGCTTGCTAGCCCGGTCAAACTTCTTCACCCGCCGGATGAACCGGCGGGGGTCGGCCCGTGGAAAATGTGGGTAACAGCAGGCCCCCTCTGTAATCAGGAAACACCATACCTATTTCTTTTCCTTGGGCGGGCGGCCGGCTGGTGGCCACCCCAAGGCGAGTGTGTGGATCGTGGCACCCTCAAGCCATACCCCCGGAGGTGGCCTCCCCGAGTACGATTGACGAGCGGTGCCACCCCCAAGCGAAGAGCCCCGCAGGGGCCGCTTGGGGGTGTCTGGACAGACCGTTGAACGACACGATGACATCGAACGGCACGATGGCGTGTCAAGCCGGCTGCGGAAGGATAAGCTCCCGTCATGGTCGAAACTGCCCAGACCATCCGCTGTGGACACCCCCAAGCTGCGCTTGGGGGTGGCTCCGCAACTGAAGCCTTGGGAATGCCACCGCCAAGGGACCCTTGGGAAGGCCACCCGCCGTGTCTGTGGATGAGAGCCATAAATGATTTGCCGATATCCCAGAGTCAGGTAGAATCGTTAACCACACTATCGACGGTCGGGGCGACCGGTCATTTCGGAAACGTCTGATAGACTGAAAGGAGACGGCATGAAACGCATTGTGACTACATCATTCGTGATGGCGTTGGCGGTTTTTGCGGGGCTGTTGCCGGCACAGGACAAGCCTGCGGCGACCTCCCGGCCTGCCGGCGCCGGCCTGGGGATTTTCGGCCCCATGGCCGACAGGCTCAAGTTGACGGATGATCAGAAGGCGCAGATCCGCACGATCCTCAAGGACGGCGCAGATAAGGCCAAGGCGGCTCCCGACAGGCTGGAGCAGGTGAAGATCGCACGGGCGGCCGCCGTGACCGTCTTGAATACCGTCTTGACCCAAGAGCAGCGCAAGATCGTCGCTGAGGTTGAAAAGGAAACGGCCGCCAGGTGGCGCGCAACGACTACCAGACCCACCACTTCCCGACCCGCCGTCGCGACCTCCCGGCCTGCCAGCGCCGGCCTGGGGATTTTCGGCCCCATTGCCGACAGGCTCAAGTTGACGGATGATCAGAAGGCGCAGATCCGCACGATCCTCAAGGACGGCGCAGCTAAGGCCAAGGCGACTCCCGACAGGATCGAGCAGATGAAGATCGCAAGGGCGGCCGCCGTGACCGTCTTAGATACCGTCTTGACCGAAGAACAGGGCAAGATATTCCGCGAGATTCAAAGGGAAAAGACCGCCAAGAAATAGGTCCTTGTCCCCCGATGACCCGAGTAAAGGGTCAGGGTCCTTCAGCGGTTACTTCCCGCCGGCAACGAACTCGTGGGCGCGTTCGAGGAAGGCGGCCAGCAGGGCGATGGTCGCCTCGACGTCGTCGTGGTGGCAGAGCTGAACGGTCGAGTGCATGTACCGCGTCGGCGCGCCGACGGTGGTGACCGCAACGCCCGCCCGGGACCGCTGAATGCCCGAGGCGTCCGTCCCGCCGCCGATGTTCTTCTGGAAGGGTATCCCGGCCTTGGAGCAAAGGTCGTACAGGAAGCTCACCAGCCGGCGGTTGCCGATGGTCAGGCCGTCGATGATGTAGATGCCCGTCCCCTTGCCCAGGGCGGTGTTCTTCTGGTGCTCGTCGCCGTAGGCCCCCCAGCACAGGCTGCCGTCGATGGCCAGGCCCACGTCCGGATCGATCGCGAAGGCCGCGGCCGGCATTCCACGAACGCCCACCTCCTCCTGCACCGTGCTCACGGCATAGGCGTCCACGCACGTCTTGCCGACTCGCTTCATGGCCTCGATCATGCAGTACACGCCGAGGCGGTTGTCGAAGTTCCGCCCCACGTACACCTTGTCGTTGAGCCGCTCGACGGACGCTTCAAAGGTCACGACGTCGCCGATGTCCACCAGCGTGCGAAGCTCCTCGCCCGCCAGGCCGGTGTCGATCCGCAGGTCGTCCAGCGCGGGGACCTTGTCCTTGTTCTCCGCCCGGCCGTCCGGCACGACCACGCCCCGCACGGGCTTCCGGCCGTGAATCACCACCCGCTGCGAGATGATGCTGAGCACGCTGAGCCCGCCGACCTGAATGAACCGGATGAAGCCCTTGTCGTCGATGTGCTTGACCATCGCGCCGATCTCGTCGACGTGGGCGGCCAGGAGCGCCCGCAAGGGCCTCTTGCCCCTTTTCGGCGGGCAGGTGGCCTTCTTCAGGCCGATCACGTTGCCCATCCGGTCGCGGGTGACCTCGTCGCAGCTTGCCTTCAGGGCCTCGGCCACAACGTCCTGCGCCTCATCCTCGAAGCCCGAAACGCCCGGCGTGTTGCAGACTCGCTCAAACAGCTTCATGTCCATCGAGACTCTCCTGCCTTGAAACCAAGGCCCTGGCTCTCGGCTCATAGGGCGCCGCATGGCGGCCTCGCATGTGTCAGCCCAAGGCCGGGATATTATCGCGTGGTCGAGGGAAGAACGCGAGAACCTTGCCGCCCCCCCGCCGGGACACCCCCAAGCCTCCACCCCCAAGGGGTTCCGGCTTGAGGGTGGCACCATTCGGCCTCTCTCCTTGGGCTGGCCCGACCGGATCACGGAGCGGCGGCGCGGGAAGCGGGAGCGGAAGCAGCCTGCTGAGCCTTGCGCAACGATTCGTATTCCTGCCGCACTTCGTCGGCCGACAGCGTCCGCGTCCAGACCTTCACCTCGTCCATGAGCCCGACGTAGAAGCCCGGGGTATTGCCCTTGGGCGGCTCGCCGCCCCAGGCCTCGCGCCCGAGGATCAGCGGCTCGCTGTTGGTGGCCCGGAGGGCGGGGTTCTTCTTCTCGGCTACCGCCTGCCCGTCGGCGTAGATGGTGATGCCCTCGCCCTGCTTGACGGCCACGGCCACGTGCGTCCACTGGTTCTCTTTCAGCACCGGCCGGGAACTGAAGTTGAACGTCCATCGGCCGTCTTCCTCGCACGACTCGAAGCCCACGGCCGCCCCGTTCTGCGACACGACCAGCGGCGCCCCAGCGCCCGCGAACCGCTTGGCGATCAGCCCGCGGCGCCCGGTCACCTTGGCCGGCTTGACCCAGAGCGAGACGGTGATGTCGGGCGCGTTGAAGACGGCCGGCTCCTCCACCGCCAGACACCCCTCGCCGTCGAACCGCACCGCGTGCCCGCGAATGCCGCCCGCGACGCAGCGCGCGTCGCCCCGGACGGCGGCGGCAAAGCCGTTGTCCGACCCGTCGGGGAACCGCTTGCCCGTCAGCGCCTCGAACGACCAGGAGGCTACCGGCTCCTGCCGGCCCATGAACCTCTTGAGCCGCTCCAGTGCGGCCAGCCGCAGGGCCTCCTCGTCGACCACTTCGCGCACGACGTTCTCGAAGGTGTTGCCTCGCGTCAGCACCCCGGCGCACGTGCGGCTGACGAACACGCCCTGGTCGGCGTCGGTCACGCGGTTGGCCTCGACGATCACGTCGCGGCTGGTCCCGCCCACGCGGACGTGGGCGTTGCCCAGCAGGCGGTTGCGTCGCACGACGGCGCAGCGGTTCATCGGCCCCTCGTACGGCGCGCGCCGCGCGCCGAACACTTCCAGCGACGCCTCCGCCACCGAGTCGAAGTGATAGTAGTTCCCCGCGGCCAGCTCGTTGTCCAGGAACTGGCAGAACCAGCTCGGCTGGTAGCCGTGATACCACAGGCCCAGCCCGCGGAAGCCCGGCATCCGCGCGCCGCGATTGCCCGCGACCAGGCACTCGATCGACGTGCCGTAGAACTGCATCGCGCCGCAGTCGGCGAACTCGTTGTCCACGACCAGGTAGTGCCCCTGGAACATGGTGATGGCCAGCTCGGACTCGCCGTCCGGCGCGACCGCCCACGGCCGGTCGATCTCGACGGTCCGCTCCGTTCGGGCGACGACGCGCCGATACTGCCCGGCCCCTCGCCCGTTCAGGATGAACACGCCCGCGCCCCGCCACTCGGGGCGTTTGGTCGTCGGCTCGGCCGCCAGCGTCAGCTTCGCGCCCTCGGCCGACGCGACCTTGCCGAAATACAGCTCCCCGCCCGCGTCGGTGGTCATCGCCTCGCGGTCCCAGCCGTGCATCAGGCTGAGGCGGTTGTGGCCGAAGAACACGTTCTGGGACGAGGTCGAACCGTCCAGGCAGTTGAGCCCGCCGCCGGTGGACATCAGGTCCGCGCCGACCAGGGTGTTGTGGTCGAAGACGACCCCGTCGCTGCCGGAGATGCAATACCAGCCCCACCGCCCGTTGTAGAGGCGATTGCCCCGCACGAGCCCGCCGCGGACGCGGCTGAGGTAGAGCACCCGCCCGCTGCCGTATAGATCGCAGTCGCGGATCTCGATGTTCCGCCCGCCCAGGCGGACCGTATCGCCCCCGCCGGTGGAGTGCTTCAGCGACGCGCGGAATCGCTCGTCCACCTGCGCCGGCGTCAGATGCCCGCGATACGCGTTGGCCCGCACCACCACGCCCAGCAGGCGCACGTCGCCCGCGTCCGGCCGGGGGTCGCGGTCTGTCGCCCGGCCCGGGTGGTCGCCGACGATCACGTGGCGATAGTTGCGGGCGTAGAGCGTGAGTTCCTCCAGGGCGAACGAGTTGGCGCCGCGGACCAGGGCCTCGGACGGGTCGGCCAGGTCGGTCCAGGCCAGGCACGCCAGGTCGCGGCGCTCGCCCCGCAGCACGGTCAGCCGCGGAACGGTCAAGCCCTCCGACAGCCGATACCGCCCGCGCGGAACCAGCACCACCCCCCCGCCGGCCTGCCCGGCCTTGGCCAGCGCCGCCTGCACGGCGGCGGTGTCGTCCTTCACGCCGTCGCCCTCGGCACCGAAGTCCTTGACGTTGAACACCGTCGCGGGCCAGGCGCTCCGCTCGCGCACCTCGAACCGAACCGGGGCGCTCCAGCCCAGTTCGCCGCCCCAGCCGCGGTGAAGCGAGACCTCGTACTGCCCGCACGGCAGGTCCGCGGGCAGGGCCAGCCGCGCCGTGGAGGGCGAGCAGTCCGCCTCCAACGTCAACGTCTTGGGCCCGCGCAGCCGCACCACGGATCGGCGGCTTGCCTGGGTCGCGCCCGCGGCGGGCGGGTCTGCCCAGCCGCCCTCGGCCAGGTTCAACCCGTACAGCGCCAGCCAGCCGCCCGGCGAGGCGGAGACCCCCAGGTCGCCCTGGCCCCACCAAACCCGCGGCCGATTGAGCACCCCCGCCGCCTGCCCCGCGGTGCTGATGCGAAACGCGAAGAGGCCCGGCGCGAGGTCGGCGGGGAGAACGAACTTCAGCGACTGCTCGCTCGCCTGGAGCACCTCGACGGCTCGCCCGCCGCCCGGCCAGGCAATGTTCGCGGCGTGCCCCGGCGCGTCCGGTGCCGGCTGGGTCGCCGGCGCCGAGGCGGCTTGAAGTGTGGAAGGCTCCCCGCACGGACCGTCATTCAGTCGCACGACCTCGACGGTCGGCTTGTCGCCCAGGGCGTGGCCCAGCACCATCACCGCCTCGCCCGGGCGGACCGGGTCGCTCGCCCAGAACACCGTTGGCCGATCCGCCCCCGCCGCCGGCAGCGCGGAACCGACACATATCAAGCCCGCCATGAGAACAGCCAGGTTTCTTGTCATGGGGGGACGATACCCCGCCGCCCGCGGCACCGTCAAGTCAGGGCAGCGCTGACTCATCCCCACCTTCAAGAGGCGCCAACTGCACAGGGCGGTCCTGCCCGACATGTTCTGCGGGTCCGCAGACTCTCAATGACCCACATCTTCATTCCCTCCGCCGTACAGGCCCAACGGGCTGGCGTAGAATAGCCCTGGCCGAAGCGAAGCGCAGGCCAGGGTGGCGGCGGCGGGATGCCCGAGCCCTGCAGGGGCGATATAGCGGATAGCGCGTGACCATCGTTGCCGTGTCGAGGTTCTACGGCTTACCCCGCCCCGTTGGGGCTGCGCGGGTTGCGGGCCTGGCACTTCACGGCTTGTCCGTCTTCGCGATCGGTCGGATCTTGATGTCGCGGTATTCCAGCCGGGCCGTGTGGTCCTGAAGGCAGATGTGGCCCTTCATGGGGGGCTCGCGGAAGCACTTCATGTTCTTGAACTTGCTCGTGGCGACGCGCTGCTTCCAGTCGTCGCTGCCCAGTTCGTATTCCAGCAGCTTCACCCCGTTGAGCCAGTGCTCGACGTGCGGCCCCTTGGCGATGACCCTCACGTCGTTCCACTGCCCCAGCCCACGGTAGACGTCTTTGACCGGCTCGTAGAGGTCGTAGCACGCCCCGGCCAGTTGCTTCTTGTTCCGCGTGGGATAGCCGGTGTTGTCCAGCACCTGCATCTCCGGCCCGGTGTGCCAGGAGGTCACGGCGTCCTCGGTTGCCCGCAGGATGATCCCGCTGTTGCCCGCCCGGTCCATGATCCGCCACTGGAGGCGCAGCTCGAAGTCGTCGAACTGCTCGACGGTGATGATGTCGTCCCCGCCGCCGGCGCCCTTGCCGCCCTTGCCCCCGCTCACGCGGACCAGGGCGGCGTCGATCACGCGCCAGCCGGGGGGCATCTTGTCCATCTTGTACCCCCGCCACCCCTCGGTGGTCCGCCCGTCAAACAGCAGCCGCCAGCCCGCCTGCTTCTCCTGCGCGCTCAACGTGTTGGGGGCCTGCGACGCCTCCGCGGGCCCCATCAACGCCAGCATCACCGACATCTGCACCAGTGCGATCATGGCCTGTGCTCCTGTTCGCGGAGTGGACGCCGCGGCGCGCGGCCATTGTACCGCGGAGGCAAGTGCAAGTCTCCCGGATTCGTCTTCAGGTCCGCCCGTGTCTCGGTGCGGGAACGGTCGCCGGAAGAAGTCCTCCCCGCTTTGAATCTCCGTCCGGCCAAATCGGGGGAAAGTTTCTTCCGCGGCTTGGCCGATAAGGATAGGCGGAGCGGGAGAAACTTCTTGACTTTGGGCGGAGCGTGGGCCACTTTATCGGGTTCCATGCCGCCCCTCGAAGCGTGGTCGCGGCTGGGCAGTCGTTTGCCGCAAGGAGATGCACGATGAACCAGGGATGGTGGATACCGGCGGCGATTGCGGCGCTCTCGTTGCTTTCGGGATGCCGCAACAGCAATACGCAGGTGATCGACGCGTCCTCCGGGGCGCCCCGCGAGGTGGCCCCCACGCAGGACCTGGTGGGCATGGCCCGCCCGCCGATCCCCGACCTGCCGATCCCGATCGGCTTCTCGCTGGACGAGGGCCGGTCGCGGAACTACACCATCGGCAGCGGGAGGATCGTCGACCACGTGTACCGCGGCAAGGGCGACAAACTCGCCGTCAAGCAGTTTTACGAGCGACAGATGGTTATCCAACGCTGGGCCCTGGTCTCCGCGATGTTCGTCACCGGAGACATCGCCCTGGATTTCGAGAAAGAGAACGAACGCTGTCACATTACCATCAAGGATGTCGGAACGTGGTCCAGCCGGGTGGAAGTGGTCGTGACGATCACCACCAGTGCCCGCCTGCCGGCCCCGGCCGTTAGAAAACCCAACTAGAACTGCGCAGATATTCGATGAAATCACAACGCCGTCACGACCTGAAACAGAGCGCCCTGGGCACCGAACTGGTTCACATCCGCGACTTCCTCAAGAAGCGAGGCAACCTCCTGGCCTGGATCGCGCTGGCCGTCGCCCTGATCATCCTCGTGGTCGTCTACGTCCGGGGACGCAACCAGGGCCGCCTCAACGACGTCCGCATCCAGTGGGAGCACTACCAGGCCCAGGAGCAGAGCCCTGAGGCCCGGTTCGAAGACCTCGTCGCCAGCCTCAAGCCGCTGGCCCAGCAGGACGTGGACCCCCGCATCGCCGCGCAGGCCACCCTGCGCCTGGCCGATCACCTCCTCATCCGTTCGGTCCTGGGCCAATCCTCCGGCGCCGACCAGACGGAAGTGGGCAAGCCCCTGAGCCGGTCCGAGCAGAAGGAACTGGCCGACCAGGCCGCCGCCTACTACCGCCAGACCCTTCAGAACTTCTCCGACATGCCCATGTTCGCCGCGCGGGCCCACATGGGCCTGGCCAAGCTGGCGGTGGACCGCGGCGAGTTTGACGAGGCCGCCAAGCAGTACCAGGCCGCCATCGACCTCAACGCCCCCGCGGTCAGCCAGGTGGCCAAGGACAGCCTGCAAGGCCTGGAGCGGATCAAGGCCCCGGTCAAGATGGCCGCCAGCGCTCCGGCGCCCAAGCTGCCCGTGCCCGAGACGCTGCCTGCCCCGCAGACGCTGCCGGCCTCTGCCCCGGCCACCAGGCCCGCGCCGGCGACGACCAAGCCGGCGGCGGTCGCCACCAAACCGGCGGCGGCGACCCAGCCCGCGGCGGGTGCCAAGAAGTGACCTAGTTTTTTCCGGCTGAAGTATTTACAGGAAAAGCGCGATCGTTTATCTTTTTCTCTGCCGTTGCCAGCGGAGGCAGCGGACGCAGCAGGAAATGTCGTTGACAAACCAGACGATAGTCTAGAGGAAGTTTGGCATGGCAGATCTGCAAGCTCTCGCGGACGCCCTGATCAAGGGCGATCGTAACAAGGTCGTCGAGCTCACCAAGAAGGCTCTCGATGAGGCGACCCCCCCCAAGGACGTCCTGGAGCAGGGGCTGATCGCGGGAATGGCCGTCGTCGGGCGGCGATTCAAGGCCAATGAAGTGTACGTGCCCGAGGTGCTCATCGCCGCGCGTGCCATGAAGGGCGGCATGGAAGTGCTCCAGCCCCAGTTGGCTGCCGCCGGCGTCCAGCCGGTCGGCACCGTCGTCCTGGGCACCGTCAAGGGCGACCTCCACGACATCGGCAAGAACCTGGTCGGCATGATGCTGACCGGCGCCGGCATGAAGGTGGTCGACATCGGCGTGGATGCCCCGGCCGAGAAGTTCGTCCAGGCCTGCAAGGAGCACAACGCCGCCGTGTGCGCCATGAGCGCCCTGCTCACCACCACCATGCCCCAGATGCCCGTGGTGGTCAAGGCGGTCAAGGACGCCGGGCTGACGGTCAAGACGATCATCGGCGGAGCCCCCGTGACCCAGAACTTCGCCGACGAGATCGGCGCCGACGCCTACGCGCCCGACGCCGCCAGCGCCGCGGATTCGTGCAAGCAGTTGATGGGCGTCTGACGACGTCCTTCGCTTCGTCTCACCCGAGCCCCCGGACGGCGCCGCTCGAACGCAAGTCGGCGCCGCCCGCGGGCTCGATTTCTATCCGATGCCCGCCAACCACGACAACCTGGCCGACGACGAGGAAGCCGGAACCCTCCCCCCCGACGACCTGGCCGAACCCGCCCCCGACGCCCGGGAGTCTCGCACCGACGCCGACGGAATGGACGTCGTCGAGACCCCCCTGGAGGTCGAGGCGGACGGGCTCGAACACCTCCGCATCGACATCCGGCGCGCCCTGCCCGGGCGCCGACTGGACAAGTACCTCTCGGGCCGGCTGGGCAAGAGCTTCTCGCGGACCTCGCTGCAGAACTACATCCGAGAGGGCAACGTCACCGTCAACTCCCGCACCGTCAAGCCCAGCTACATCATCCGCACGAGCGACAGCATCGACATGATGCTCCCGCCCGTCCGACCGCACGAGATCCCCGCCGAGCCCATCCCGCTGGACGTGGTCTACGAGGACGACGACCTGTTGGCCATCAACAAGCAGGCCAACCTGATCGTCCATCCGGCCCGGGGCAACTGGACCGGCACGCTCGTCAACGGTCTGGCCCATTACTTCAAGCTCCGCTGGCGCGACATCAGCGAACTGCCCACCAGCGGCGAGGCCTTCCGCCCGGGCATCGTCCACCGGCTCGACCGCGACACCACCGGCATCATGCTGGTCGCCAAGAGCGAACTGGCCCTGTGGCGGCTGGGCAAGCAGTTCGAGCACCGCCAGGTCCACAAGACCTACACCGCCATCGTCCACGGCCTGGTGCGCCTGGACGAGGACGTGATCGACATGCCCATCGGCCGCCACCCCAAGATCCGCGAGAAGTACGCCGTCCACCGCCTGACCGGGCAACCGTATCCCGCCACCACCAAGCCCGCCGTCACCCGCTACAAGGTCCTCCGCCGCCTCGAGCGCGTGGGCCTGAGCAACGCGGGCTTCACGCTGGTCGAGCTGTACCCGCAGACCGGGCGGACTCACCAGCTCCGCGTCCACATGAGCTACCTGGGCCATCCGATCATCGGCGACAAGATGTACGGCGGCGGGCCGCTCTACCGCAGCCAGCTCATGGGCCACCCCGAGGTGGCCGAGGGACCGCTCATCACCCGCCAGGCCCTCCACGCCCACACCATCGAGTTCCGCCACCCCCGCACCCAGGAGCGCATGCACCTGGAAGCGGCCTGGCCGGCCGACTTCACCGAGACCCTCGCCGAACTCGACCGCCTGCACGAGATGAGGCGGTAGCCGGCAGGGATCTCCGCCTCTTGGGTCAAAATTTTCCATCGTGCCCGCAGGCCGGGGCGTTGCATGGTCTGGACCGGCGGGTATAATAAGCGGTCTGTACCGGGCGATTAGCTCAGTTGGTTAGAGCGTGCGGATCACACCCGCAAGGTCATAGGTTCGAGTCCTATATCGCCCATCCGCCTTCGCTGGCCGCCGAGGCGGGGGGAGCTATGGCGGGCGCGACCGGCAGCACTTGGGGGCCTCGTGGGATGCGTCCGATGGAGTCTCCTGCGGACCCCACACGCCCCCGAGACCGCATGCTCCGATCGTGAAGGAGACCGCCGTGAACTGGAAACTCACCCTCGTTGCGACTCTCTGCCTGTTCCCGGGGCGGCTGCCGGCTCAACCTGCCCTCGCCCCGCGCACCGGCGCGGCCTCGCCAGCCCCCGTCAACGACAAGGACGTGGTGCGGGCGGCTGAGTTCGCCGTCGCCGAGGCCGCCAGAAAGGGCGACAAACTCGCGCTGGTCAAGATCGTCAGCGCCCGCAAGCAGGTCGTCGCGGGCATGAACTACATCTTGACCCTGCATGTCCGCCAGGGCCGGACGCTCCAGACCGTCGAGGCGAAGGTGTGGGAGCGGCCGTGGCTGAAGGAGATCAAGCTCACCGAGTGGAAAGTGACCGGCCGGCAGGCCTTGGAGGGCGGGTCCGTCGAGAATGCTCCCCCCGGCAAGGACGCCCCAGCCGACACCAAGTCCAGCTTCGACTGCGTGGCAGACTTCTCCGAAGAGAACAACCCCGCCGGCGCCTGGACCTACGGGTATCTGGACGAGGGCGACGTCTTTCACGCATACACGGACCACGGCAAGTTCGGGGGGACCAGCCGCACCGCCTACGTGCAATGGTCCGAGAAGGACCCCAAGCACCGCGGCACGGACATCCTGCTGAACACGGACGCCGTCCCGCCCAACGGCCCGCTCTACCCGACCAGGGAACTGGTCCTGGGCGTGAACATGGCCAACGCCGCCGGCGACAGCCCCGTCCTGCGGTGGACCGCTCCGCGCGACGGCGTCGTCCGCATCAGCGGCGCCGTCACCGGCCTGAAGGTCTCCACCCGCGGCATGCCCGGCGTTCGCCACCCCAACGAAGTGTTCCTCACGCGCGGGACGGTCACGATCGTCTCCGGGAAGAAGGAGTGGCTTTCGATCCCTCTCAATCAGAAAGCCGGCGCCAAGGTCGCCCCCAACGCCGCCCCCATCGCCTGCTCGGGCGAGGTCAAGGCGGGCGACAGCGTCGATTTCGTCTTCGAAACCGACCAGAAGGACGTGTGCGGCGCCTGCCTGAAAGTGGTCGTCGCCTATGCCGAGCCCGCCGCCAACACGCCGGCCCGCAAGTAAGTCTCGATCGCGCCCGCGTGCGCCCCAGTGCGCCTGACGCTCGAATCCTGCCCCTGCCGCGAAAAGCGGCAGCCTCCATGGAAGACCTTCGGGGTATTCACCGATACCCCGGCACATGGGTGTGTCGTACCTTTGCTATTGGTCTGTGGCGCCCCGCTCGCTCAACCCGGAGGTGGGCGACGGGCATCCGTTGCGGCCTCAACGCCCCATGTGTCGACCGTGGACACTCGAATGCGGATCACTGTGCTGATAGCAGACGACAACCGGGAGGTCAGAGACTTCCTGGCGTTCTTCCTTGGTCGCGAGGCCGACCTGGAGGTGGTGGGCCAGGCGGCCGACGGCGCGGAGGCCCTTTCGCTGATCCAGACCCTCAAACCGGACGTCGTACTCATGGACGTCGAAATGCCCAACGTGAACGGGGTGGAGGCCACGCTCCAGGCGGCTTCGCTGCCCTGCCCGCCGCAGATCATCGGCATGAGCGTATTGGATCACGCCGATACGATGCAGGCGGCTGGGGCGTGCGCGTTCATGTACAAGGACGGTCTGTTCCGCAACGCGAAGAGACTGATCCGGCGTCACGCCCGGCGGGTCGACCGCCGCGAGTAGCAGTCCGTTGGAAGATGGGCTCCGTCGCGAGGGCGCGGCATGTTGCCGAGCACCCAGGAGCGGAAGCGAAGGCAAATCCAGGCGACTTGTCGAGCTTTCGCGACGCCGGAGCGCAGGCAAGAGGCCCGCCCGCAGCAGGAGCAGCTTTCACAACGGGCTGCTAGACCCTTGCCGCGGGTTTGCGATATGACCTACGATGGGGGCATGAAGAGCGAACTCCGCAAACGGTTGCTCCGCAGTCTCAAGTCGCTGCCGCCGGCAGAGGCGGCCCGCAAGTCCCGTCTGGCCTGCCGGACGCTGCTGGGCCTGGCGGAGTTTCAGCGGGCTGAGGTGGTCATGTCGTACATGCCCATCTCGGGCGAGGTGGACGCGACGGAAGTCAACCAGGCGGTGCTGCGGCACGGCAAGACGCTGCTCCTGCCGCGGGTCTATCGCGACCCGCCGCGCCTGGCTGCCATCGCCTGCCATTCGCTCACCGAACCGATGGAGCGCGGGAGTTACCAGATCCTCGAACCGGCCGAGGGGCCCGCCTGGCCCGTGGACCGCATCGACCTGGTCGTGGTGCCCGCCGTCGCGTATGACCTGCGCGGCTTTCGGCTGGGCAAGGGCGGAGGGTTCTACGACCGCTTCCTCTCGCAACCGTCCTTGCGGGCGGTGACGTGCGGTCTGGCGTTCAGCGAGCAGATCCTGCCGGAGGTGCCCACGCAGGAACACGACCAGCCGATCCAGATGCTGGCTGCCGAGGCGGAGGTGTTGCGGTTCACTGCCGGTTGACGTCGCTCTCGCCGTCGGCGTGCCCGTGGCGAGCGTGATCGCGGGTGCGAACCTCGCGGATCTTGCGACGCAGGTAGTTCCGCTCGGTGGGCAGGTTGGCCTCATCCCAGGCGGCCAGGATCGCCGCACCGATAGTGGCGTTGCTCTGCTTCATCTGCGCCAGGGCGGTCGCGTCGGACGAGCCGGCCGGGGCGAACAGGAACGCGTCGTGGGCGTCCACGCTGAGCAGAAACTCGTGCTCGTTGGGCGGGCGCGAGAGCCGCAGCTTCATGTGCGGATACGCCCAGTTGCCCAGCCGCAGGCCGAAGGAGCGGACGTTCTCCAACAGGGCGTCGCGGGGGTCGCGTTCGATCTGCGGCCCCATCAGCCAGGACGCCGGATCGAACTGCTCAGGGGGCACCAGTTCGCCGACGGTTGCCGGCGGCTCGCCCTGCCCGTACGCAATGACCAGGTACAACTCGACCGCCCGGCGGAGTTCCTTCGCCTGCGGCAGCCGCACGGTGGGTGGGTTTGGCCGATTCACGCTATTATCTTATCATGTCCCTGAGAGAGAATCCACTGGACGGGAATTCACGGATTCGCTATAGTGTGGAAGAACGATGTATAGGTCCCCCGGCAGCGGCGAGAACCGAATGAGTGAACGCCCGATGGTGATGGTCGTCGAGGACGACCTGGAGATGAACGAGTTGGAGTGCGAACTCCTGGCGGCCTACGGCTTGGGCAGCCTGCCCGCCTACACGGGCACCGAGGCGCTCGACCTGGCCAGCCGCACGCCCGCCGACGCCGTCCTGCTGGACGTGATGCTGCCGGAGATGGACGGGTTCGAGACGTGCCAGCGGCTCCGCCAGATCTTCCGCAATCTGCCGATCGTGCTGGTGACCGCTCTGGACAGCGACGACTGTCGCCGGCGCGGTTTCGACGCGGGGGCCAACGCGTACTTCGCCAAGCCCTTCAACCCCGACGAGATCGTGGGCACCCTTCAGCGCCTGCTCAGCGAGAATGGGAACAACGGCGGCGGCAAGATCGCCTGACCGTCCAGTCGGTCAACTGAATCGCTCCACCAACTCCAGGCCCAGATCGGCTACCATCCTTCGGTCCTCCTCCGGCGTCGGTCCGCACGTCGTCAGCAGATTGCCCACGATGCAACTCGTCGCCCCCGCGCGGAACATGTCGCGCTGGGCGGCCCCCAGGTTCACCGCGCGGCCGCCGGCGACTTTGAGGTCCGTCCGCGGCAGGAGAAAACGGAAGAGGGCGATGATCTTGAGGCACTCGGCCGAGCCCAGGCGCGGCCGGTCGGCCAGGCGGGTGCCGGCAATCGGGTGAAGGAAGTTGAGCGGGACGATGTGCGGACGCACCTCGTCGCGGAGCGTCAGCGCCAGATCGACGCGGTCCTCCCACCGCTCGCCCAGGCCGAAGATCCCCCCGCAGCACAGCTCCAGTCCGGCCTTTCGCGCTGCCCGCAGCGTCGCCAGGCGATCGTCATAACCGTGGGTGCTGACGACCCGCGCGTAGTATCCGCGCGAGGTTTCAAGGTTGTGGTTGTAGCGACGCACGCCAAGCCCGGCCAGGCGGGCGGCGGTCGCGTCATCCAGTTCGCCCAGCGACGCGCACGCGGGCGCAAGCCTCTCGCCTGCCAGACGCGCCTGGATGGCAGCCAGTTGCTCCAGGTCCGCTTGCGTCGGACGCCGCCCCGAGTTGACGATGCAGAAGCAGGCGGCGCGGTTGTCCGCCGACTGCCGGGCCGAACGGACGATCTCGTCCAGGTCCGTTCGCACGGTCCGTTCCGGGATGTGCGTGCGGTGACGCCCGGACTGGGCGCACCAGGCACAGTCTTCGCTGCAGCCGCCGGTCTTGCCGGAAACGATGGAACAGAACCGCACGGCCCGGCCGAAGTGGCGGCGGCGGATGGCGTCGGCCCCGTCGAGGAGTTCCTCCAGCCGGCCCTCGTCCCAGTGGGCCAGCACAAGCCCCTGCTCGCGCGTCAGGGCCTGTCCGTCCAGCACCAGGTCGCTCAGTTCTTGAATCTTCGTTTTCGACATCCGGACAACTCCACCACGAAGAACCCGCCCGCCCGACGGGCACAGAGATCAAAGAGGCCGTCCTGTGACCCTTCTTCCCCGTGTGCGTTTCGTCTCGCTTGCGAAAGCGGGCATTATCGCCGCGCCGCAAGCCATGTCAACCGACGATGCCCGACGCGAGGCCGTCCGACGACGTGCCACGCTTCTGCACGTCACCGGGCCAGGTCCTCGTACAAACGCTCATGCCGAGCGACGCAGTCTTCGATGCGGAACAGGTCTTCCACTCGCGCCCGCCCTGCCTGGCCCATGGCCCGGCGGAGGTCCACCTGGCCGGCCAGGCGGGCGATAGCGCCGGCCAGTGCGGCGGGATCGTCGCACGGAACAAGCAGTCCGGTCCGCTCCGGCTCGACGACTTCCGTCAGTCCGGCAACGGCGGTCGCGACCACCGGCAACCGGGCCGCCATCGCCTCGGCCGCGGCCAGCCCGAAACCCTCCCACCGGCTGGGCATCGCAAGGACATCGGCGGCGTTCAGCAGGCCGGGCACGTCGTCCCAGTGGCCCAGCAGGCGCAGGCGTGCGGCGGCGGGCGAGCCGGCCAGGCGGCGCTCCAGCGCGGCCCGCAGGGGGCCGTCCCCGGCCAACACCGCGCGGCACGGACTGGACCGGGCGAAAAGCAGTTCCATCGCATCCAGCAACACCTCGGGCGCCTTCTGCGGGTCCAGTCGCCCCACGAAGGCGATCAAGGGTTCATCCTTCCCGACGCCCCACTGCTCGCGCAGCCGTCGTCGGGCGGTCCGGTCCGGGCGGAAGCGGTCCACGTCGATTCCGTTGTAGATGACCTGGTAGCGGTTGGCGGGCAGGCCGCTGCGACGGCGGTGGTGGTCGGCGACGGCCTGGCTGACGCAGACAATCCGCCTGCACCAGGGGTCGGCCAGGCGGGCGAACGCGAACTGCCACGGACGAAACCGCTGCTCGGCCACGTGGACGCTGTGCACGACCGCGGGCACGCCCGCAGCCGCGGCGGCCAGTCGCCCGGCCAGGTCGGCGTGAAACAGGTGGGTGTGCAGGACGTCGGGCCGCACGCGCCGCAGGATCGCGGGCAGGCTCAGCAGGCGAGGCAGGTCCAGCTTGTGACCCATATCCAGGACGTGCAGGCCCACGCCCGCCTCGCGCAGGCGGTCGGCCACCTCGCCGCCCCGCAACGCGACGACGGACGGCTCGAAGCGTCGGCGGTCCAGGCGGACGGCCAACTCGTACACCAGCCGCTCCGCCCCTGCGGGGCGCAGCTCGGTGATCAGGTGGCAGACGCGGATAGGGGCCATGTGCGGTATGGTAGCGGATGCCGCGCCCCGACGCCACTGACGCGGAAGGGATTCTGCGGATGGGTCGCCCTGCATGACTTCCGCCCTCGCCTGGGTCACTGAAGTGACCAGGCCGGGTCGCTTCAGCGATCCCGGTCCAGCAGTTCCGCTTCAGCGGTCGGCGGCCGGCGCGTCCGCCGGCGACGACTCGCTCCCGGACCCCGCGGATCGCCGCCAACTGCCCAGCAGGCAGGTGACGATGAACATCGCGTGGGCCACCGTCTCGAGCGCTTCCTCCAGGACGCGGTGCATCATCCGCTCGCCCGGGACGAACTTGAACACCCGCCGCGAGACGACTACGGAAATGAAGTACATCACGAATGTGCACGTCAGCCACGACCAGTGCCGCCGGTCGCCTGTCAGCAGGCCAATCAGCCGCTTGTGCCACGCGATGCCCCAGATGGCCACCAGACCTGCGGCGACGTAGATTCCCTTCTGAATGTACGGCTCGGCGGCCGTCTTCTCGAAGTGGATCTCCCGGATCGTCATCGCCGTCGCCAGCACCGCCAGGAGGATATACAGCGGGTTGCGCGTGACGAAGGCGCGAAGAATGTACACGGCGGCGGCAAAGCCGATCAGGAATGGGGCAAAGTCGTCGAGGCTGTTTTGCAGACTCAGCACTCGCGTGTCGCCCAGGGCGTAGGGGATGCTGACGGCGATGACCGCCGCCGGGGCCAGCAGCAGAGGCCACCAGTTCATGCGACGCAGCTCCGCGGGCAGGTCTTTCCACGTGGGCGCACAGGCAGCGTTTGGGGTCATGCGAATAGG
Source organism: Planctomycetota bacterium (assembly GCA_022705325.1). Classification (GTDB taxonomy): domain Bacteria; phylum Planctomycetota; class Phycisphaerae; order SM23-33; family SM23-33; genus MWDR01. The sequence goes on from JAKJER010000052.1 coordinate 19,637, forward strand.
CTCCAGTTAATGCCAGGCAGGGAGCATACCCAGGCGGGGCGTGGGTTTCAAGATCGCCGGGCCGGTTGTGGACGCCGTCAGCGGATCTGCATGACCGCCCAGGCGGTGAATATGAGGGCGGCCACGCTGAGCCAGGCCAGGGCGAAACCGGTGACGTCTTCGCGGTAGCGAGACCAGAAGTCTCGCCACCTGGCGCGGGTAAACCACGAGGGGGCGTCCAGGAGGATCAGCTCCTGCCCGCGCTCGCCGGCCAGGGGTTTGGGCTGGCCTTCGGGCAAGGCTTCCTCATCGGTGGTGCGGCGCATCTTGTCGAAGAAGGCCTCCACCCTCGCGGCGTCCTCGGGGCGGGTCACCAGGCTGACGACGATGAACACGGCGAAGCCGACGAGCATGGCCCAGGCGAACGGCCCGGCCGTCCAGGTGTAGACGAGCTTGAGCGATCCGGTGGCCAGGAAGTCGCCCACCCGCCCGGCCGACAGGGCAGCCAGCAGGTCCTGCCAGGCGGCGGAGAGTGAGCTGAAACGGGCGCCCTGCCCGAGCGGATGACAACTCATCAGGTAGTTGAGGGCGTAGGCGGTCGCGTACGCCATCAGCGTGCCCCAGAAGGCGCCCTGGCGATTGGCCCGCTTCCACAGGATGCCGCCCAGGAACATGATGCCCATGTAGGCGGCGATCGTCTCGGTGAACATGAAGGCGGCCAGGATGTTGTCCACCGAGAGCGCGAAGAGAATGCCCAGGCCCGTCAGGCCCAGGCCCGACAGCCGGCCCATAATCAACAACTGGCGGTCGCTGGGCGAGCGATTGATGTACTCGCTGTAGATGTTGCGAGTGAACAGGGCGCCGGCGTTCACCATGAACGTCGAACAGGTCGACACGTTGGCGGCCAGCACGCAGGCGACCAGCAGCCCCGTCAGTCCGGGGCAGAGCAGCTCCCGGCTGGCATAGCCGAACGCCTCTTCCGCGTCGTGCAGGGCCGCCCCCTGGCGGATGACGACGGCCGCCACGATCAGCCCCGTCAGCCCCCACCCGATGGTGCAGAAACGCTTGACCAGCGAGCCGTAGGTTTGCCCGATCCGACCGGCCCGCTCGTTGTTGCCCGCCGCGTTCATGGTCAGGATGTGCGGCATGGCCGTGATGCCCACCAGGCCGTTGATCGTGAGCATGAGCAGCGTGAAGGCGTCGATGCCGCTCTTGTCGTTGTAGACCTCGAAGAACCCGGCCGTGCCCTCGGCCCCGCCGGGCACAACCGCCTGGGTGTCTTCGAGCTTGCGCACCCGCTCGCGCTGGGCGAGCACTTCTTCATCCAGGCCCGCGGAGCCCGCGGCGTCACGGCGGGCCTGCAGCTCCGCCAGGCGGCTGCGCGCCTGCACGAGTTCCTCCCCGCCGGCGCGCTGATGGACCTCCTGCGCGTATTGACGGACGTTGGCGGGCGAGAGCGTCTGGCGCATGCCGGAGAACCCCCCCACCATCGCCAGCCCCAGCGGGATCAGCAGGAACGACAAGATGATGATCAGAAAGCCCTGCACAAAGTCGGTGTAGGCGCAGGCCCGCAGCCCGCCGAAGAAGCTGAACAGGATAAACGTCAACGACATCAGCAGCACCACCCCGTTGGGGGAGATCACGTCGCCCCCGGTGGCCATGGCGATGACCTTGCCGGCGCCCTTCAGCATCCCGCCCTGGTTGAAGACGAAGAAGCCGATCGCGAACACCGTGTACAATAGGCCCAGCGACCGCCCGTATCGTTCCTCGATGATCTCCCCGATGGTGGTCTTCTCGCTGCGCCGATACCACGGGGCCATCAGCCAGTAGAAGGGCGTGATCAGCATGTTCTTCCACTGGTACCAGATGGTGGCGAAGCCCCCGCGGAAGGTCGCCCCCGTCTGGGCCACCGGGTTCTCGGCGTTGGTGCCCGTGCTGAAGGCCTGCCCGATCATGATCCACCAGCGCAGCTTCCGCTCGCCCAGGAAGTAATTGCCGCTGGTGCGGATCCGCCCGGCCATCCACAGCCCGAAGGCAACGATGCCCACGAAGTAGCCGGCCAGCACAACGGTGTCCAGAATGGTGAATTCCGCTTTCGCCAGGACCATGATCGTCCTTCCTGAGGCAGCGGCAGGAGTGTAGCCGATGCCCGGATGGGTGTAAACCCATCGGCTGGACAGCCGCTGCGCCTCGCGCCGAGGTCGGCGGCGCCCGCCCCCGGGTCTGGCTTGCCAAAGCCCGCGGGGCTGTGTACAAGGAGGACTTGCCAAGGAGTGCGGAATGGAAACGCCATGCGAACTGAAACAGTTGACCGCCCTGGACGTGTACACCAGGAGCCTGGCCGTCGCGGACGCGACCATGTACTTCCTGGGGCGACGCGACGGGCGCAAGCTGGTAGCCAGCATCGGCCCCTCGCCGCTCGCGTCTGAGCAGACCGCCCGGACGGCGGACGGCAAGGTGGTGCAGGTGGGCCCGGCCGACGCCTACAACGCCGCCGTCATCCGCCGCGTGCTGCCGTGGACGGCCCCCAGACTGATCGGCATGACCGTCAGCGCCGGGCTGGGCGACCGCCTGGGCCTGGCCACGCCAGGCCACATACGGGCGATTCGCCGACACGGCCCCGGGGTGACGCCCGTGCTGGCCCAGCAGTCCATTCGCGAGATGACCCGCACCGGGCGATCGCCGCAGGACGTGATGGACGCCGCCACCTGGGGTGTCTTCCAGGAAGGCTTCGCCGAAGGCTTCGGCAGCGACGCCGACCACCTTCAACAGCCCGAGGACGTGGAGAGGACCGCGACGGCCGGCTTCACCATGTTCACCATCGACCCCGGCCGGCACGTGGACGACCAGGCCGACAGCCTCGACGAGGCACAGTTGGCCGAGCGCTTTGAGAGCATGGACTTCCCGCTGCTGGAGACCTCCGCGCGCGACCTGGAGAAGGCCTATGTCGGGCGGACCTTCACCGTGGGCAAGCACCTGCGAATCGACTTCGACGCGATGGTCTTCCTGCGGGCGGCGGTGAAATACGGGCGGGCCGTCGCCCATACGGCGCGGATGTACCGCCACCTGCTGCACGTGGCCCGCCAGCCGGTGGAGGTGGAGGTCTCCGTGGACGAGACCGAGACGCCCACCACGCCCGCCGAGCATTTCTTCATCGCCACCGAACTGGCCCGCCTGGGCGTGCGGTGGTTCTCGCTGGCGCCGCGGCTGGTGGGACGTTTCGAGAAGGGCGTCGACTACATCGGCGATCTGGAGGAGTTGTCCCGGAGCTTCGCCCAGCACGTCGCCGTCATGGAGGCCCTGGGCCCGTACAAGCTGTCGATCCATTCGGGCAGCGACAAGTTCAGCGCGTACCGCACGCTGGCGCAACTGGCCGGGGGGCGGATCCATCTCAAGACGGCCGGCACGAGCTACCTGGAGGCCCTGCGGGCGGTCGCGAAGGTCGAGCCGGACCTGTTCGCGGAGATCCTGGACTTCGCCCGCGGCTGCTACGAGAAGGACAAGGCGACGTATCACGTGTCGGCGGACGTGCGGAAGGTCCCACAGGCCCGCGACGTCGCGGCGGACAGGTTGCCCATGCTGCTGGAGGACTTTGACGCCCGCCAGGTGCTGCACGTGACGTTCGGGTCGGTGCTGACAGCCGACGCCGGCGAGCGATTCCGCGGGCGGCTCTACGCCGCCCTGGAGGCCAACGAAGAGGCCTACTACGAGGTGCTTCAGGCGCACCTGGGGCGGCACGTGGCGCCGTTGGCCGCGGCTCCGCCGGCCGGCTCGGAGGCCCCGTGACCGCTGGACCCTCTCATCGTCGTCGCACGATCCTCCCCGCCGGGGACCCCTACGGCTCGCCCACGCGTCCCGCGTGCATTCGGCCCCTGCTGCGGATGGCGGCGATGGCGGCCCTGCTGACGCTGGCCCCGCTGGGGTGCGCTCAGCCCCCGCGGCCGACTTCGACCAGACCCACCCTGCTGCTGGCTGCTTTCGGACGAGAGGCCCAACTGATCGAGGAGAGGCTGACCGACAGTTGCGAGGAGCAGGTGGCCGGCATCGCCTATCGCACCGGCCGACTCGCGGGACGACGGGTGGTGCTTGCCAAGACGGGCGTGGGCAAGGTGAACGCGGCCATGACCACGGCCGTCGCGGTGGCCCACTACCGGCCTGCGGAAGTGATCTTCACCGGCATCGCGGGCTCGCTGCGCGGCGACCTGGCGCCGGGCGACATCGTGGTGGCCAGCGGGGCGGTGCATCATGACTTCGGCAAGCTGCACACGGAGGGCTTCGAGTCGACCCAGACCCGCAGCCCCATCGACGGGCTTCGAAACCCCCTTGTGCTGGAGGCCGATCCGCACCTGGTGGCCCTGGCGCTGGAGGCCGCCAAAGCGATCCAGTTCGACAAGATCGAGACGGAGGCCGGCCCGCGGCAGCCGAAGGTGATTGCAGGCACGATCGCGACGGGCGACACGTTCATCGCCTCGCCCCGGAAACGCGAGGAGATCCGCCTGCGCCACGACGCGTGCGCGGTGGAGATGGAAGGAGCGGCGGTGGCGCAGGTGTGCCTGCAACTGCGCACGCCGTGGGTCATCATCCGCAGCATCAGCGACCGCGCCGACGAGCGGGCGGTCACCGACGTGAAGGCCTTCCACCGCACCGCCGCCGCTAACGCGGGTCGGTTGGTGATCGGCATGCTGGAGACGATGGCGGCCGAGCAGGCCGCGACGCCGAAGTGACTGCGGGTGCACGGCTGCCGCGGGGCAGGCGGCGGTTCCGGCGCCGGTTACTCTTGCGGGATCAGCCGGACAGTCGGCCGGGCCGGCTGAGTCGCAGGCGACCTCGTGCCCGGCCCTGGCCGGGTGGTCGGGGCCGGCCGGGTGGTTGGCGCGCGGCGATCCGCTTCGGCCTTCATGGCGGCCATCCGAGCGGCGGCTTCTCTGTCCATGGCGGCCATCTTCTCGGCGACGGCCTTGTCGTGGGCGGCCTTCGCGGCGGCGTCGGCGGCGGCTTTGGCGGCGGCTTCGGCCTTGGCGGCCTCGAGCTTGCGCATCACTTCCGCCCGGGCCGCGCGTGCGGGTCCCACCCGCATGACTCCGGGGATCGGCGCCGGGGCCTCGGGCACAGGCGCCCCGTCCACCCGCACCGGCCGGGCCGAAGAAGTTCCCGGCCCGGCCTTCGGCGCCGCGCCGGACCCCTCCCCGCCAGTCGAGATCGACACCACGTGCCCCGCATACACCGACAGCAACGGGCCGGGCTCGATCTGGAACTTCAGAGAGGGCGCCGCCAGGTGTCCGCTGATGGTTGTGCCGCTGCGCATCCGGATCTGCACGCAGCCCGGCGGACCCTCCACTGCCGTCAATTCGACCATCTCCGCCGTGGCGGCCGTTACTTTTCCGAACGGCGTCTCCACCACCAGTTCCGCGTCGGCCAACGTCCCCATCAACTCGTCGTCGTTGCGGAGTTGGACAACCATCTGGGACTTGTCGCCCGGGGCGGGCGGGCCGAAGATCAACCGCTGGATCTCGTGGCGGCGGACCGACAGGGTGGGCCCCGCCTGGAGGGGCAGCTCAAACGCCTCGGCCAGAAGCAGCCCCGACAGGACCGACCCGTTCCGGAAGACCGCGCGATGCAGCCCGTTGTCCGGCGTGTCCAGGTCGATGGCCTGGAGCGTCTGGGGGGTCAGCTTGAGCTTCCCGCACTCGCTCTGGAAGGTGCAGTCCGCGGCATCGGGGGAGAACAGCAGCCTGCTGCCTCGGCGCAGCACGACGAAGCTGCCCGATGCGGTCAGGCTCTTGGGGCGAGAGGACGCCAGGCGATAGGCCGCCGTGCGGATCTCGTGGGTGGGCAGCTTCATTTCGTTCCCGTTGCCCAGGCGGATGCGCAGCGGCTGGTTGACCAGCCGCCCCACCACCACCTGCGCGTCGGTCAGCACCACCTGCACGTGTTGATCGATGAGGGCCGACGTGAGCCCCATCACGCGCTCGGCAGGCAACGTCAACATGCCGAAGGACGTCTCGACCTGGTAGTCGCTGTTGAGCAGGGTGCCCAGCAGTTCGTTGTCGTTTCGCAGGACCACAAGATCGCCGTTCTCGCGGCGAGGCAGGTCGATGTCGCCCACGCTCACGATCCCCCCGCCGCCGACGTTGACCAGTATCCGGCGCAGGGCCTGGGGAATCTTCTGAAGCTCCTCTTCCAGCTTGAACTTCTTCATCTCCGCGACGGACGAACCGGCGCTGCGCTGCGCGTGAATGATGCAGACGGCCGACGCCTTGCCCGCGGGAACGGTCATGTCGAGACTGTAGTTGACCTGGCGATTGCCGTTGTCGAACTGCACCGCCGGGCGGACCCGCGACGCGCGGTCGCCGAGGAAGTGGAGCACGCCGGGGCGCGAATCGGATGGGTTGAACACGGTGAACGCCCAGTCCTTTTCGCCCGGCATGGCGTTGGAGGCGACGCCAACCACCTGCTTGTTGGACCCGCCGTGGCTGGTCATCCATCGCAACTTCAGGGTCTGGGACCCGCCGCTGGTGTTCTCGAAGATGTCGATCCAGCGGCAATACCCGACCTTCCCGTCGATGTAGATCCGCCGGCTGACCTGAACGCCCCCGGCGCTCCAGGGCCCGATCTCGACCTCTCGCCCGTCGCCGCCCAGTCGCCCGGCCTCGTTCCACTGGAAGTCGCTGTCGTTGACCTGCAGCCTCATCCCGCCGTCGTAGGCGTCGTTCTGCCCGTCGCTGACGCGCCCGTTGGAGTCGAAGTCCCATCGCATGCCGCTGGGGTCGGAGAGGGTCCACATCCAGTTGACTTCGCCGCCGGCCGGCAAGTGAATGCCGTCGGGGGGTTTGGCCTGGAGGGCGCCGGCAAGCAGCAGGAGGGCCGGCAGGGTAAGCCGCAGCCATCGCTGCGGCATGGGGAGGGAACGAGTGGTCATGACGGCACACACCTCTGTGACGCGGGAAACGGTTGACAGTGGACCCTTCATTACCGTTATCTCCGCCTACCTGGGGAAGAACGCGCCTTGGACGAAGGGATTGTTGGGGTCCGCATTGTCCGGCGCGGAAGTAGCCCCGAGCTTGTCCAGCACCTCCTGGATGCGATGGCGGACCTCGACGTCGGGGTTCTCGGCCAGTTTCTGCAGGAGGGGCACGATGCCCTTGCCCAACTGCCCGAGCTTGTCACTGGCTTCCTGGCGGTCCTTGTAGCTCTCAGCCCCCAGGCGGGCCACGAGGGCCTCGACTTGCTTGCGGATGTCCTCGGGCGGGAGCGGGTCGGGCCGAAGGACCGACACGATCTGGTCGGTCGGCAGCTTGAAGACCGTGCCCGGGGCAATCTCGAAGGGCAATTCGAGCTGGGCGGGCAAGCCCCGGTGGACCGTCCCGTTCCACATCTCCACCGCCAACTGCCCCTCCTCCAGCTTCATGGTCTTGACATGGTCCATGGCCAGGTCGACCGCATTGTACTTGGTGGCCAGGCGGAAAGACCGCTCCACGAACCGCCCGTACAGCTCGTCCTCGTTGTTCATGATCACCTGGGCCAGCACGGGCGGACGGTTCTCCTCTTCGCTGAACCGCAACTGGACCAGCAAGTCGCGATCCACCTCCAGCGGGGCGCCCAGCCCCAGGGCCAGGGAGATTCGCGCCGGTTCGAGGAACCCGCCCAGACGCGTGCCATTCACAAACGTGCAGCGGTGAACGATGTTCCCCGGGTTGTCCAGGGCGATCGACTGCACGTCCTCAGCCCGCAGCGTCGCCAGCCCGTAACGGCTGCGGAAAGAAAAGCGGACCTTGGCGGGATCGAATTTCAGGATGTCGCCCGTCCGCAGGACCGCCTGCGGCGCGGCAAAGGGCTGGTCGGCGGGCTTGGTCTCGCTGATGCGGTAGGACCACTGCGAGACGTCGGCGATGGGCACGTCCAACTGCCCCCCGCCGCCCAACGCCACCGACAGCCGCAGGTCCGCTCCCTGCCCGCGGACGACCTGCCCGCTGGTCAGGACGAAGCGCACCTGGGTGTCGCCGCCCAGGCCGGCGGCCATCCCGATCACATCCTCCTGCTTGAGCTTCAATTCGCCGAACAGCGTCTGGAGGGTAAAGCCGGTGTTCTGGATTCGCCCGAAGATGGTGTCGCCCCGCTTGAGGATGACGCTGTCCTCGCTGTCGCTGCGTTCCAGGTCGACCCCCTCCACGCCGCGGGCGCAGGTGAAGTTGAGGATGGTCTTCTGCACGGGCGCGGCCAGGTCCTTGACCAGGCGATAGCTCCGGAAACCCTTCATCGTCTTGTCGTGCTGGGTCTGGGAGTTGCCCTGAGACTGGAAATGGCAGAGGATGACGCTCTTGCCGGCCGGGACGACGATGTTGTATCGCAGGTTGACCGTGTTGGAGTGGACCTGGACGCTGGGCCGGACCTTCGAGCGAGGGTCGCAGACGATGCTCAGGACGGTCGGGCTGTTGCCCCCGCTGGTGGTCTTGGTGACGAAGGCCCAGTCCTTGTCGGTGAAGGTCGTGCCCCCGCTGCTGGTCCGGGTTTCGGAGACGGTGTAGTTGGTGTTGGTGTGGTAGTGGATCTGGAGGGCCTGCTCCTGGCCGGAGGGGTTCTCGAAGATGTCCAGCCAGCGGGCCAGGGGCAGGTCCTTGTAGACGCGGATGCGGCGGAAGACGCGGACCGGACTGTTGAACTGGAAAGGCCCGATCTCGACCTCGTCGCCTGCCTTGTTGACCCACCCCGCGCCCCGCGGCTGGAGGCCGCTGTTGTTGACCTGAAGGTACATGCAGCCGCTGAAGGCGTTGTTGGTGCCCTGCCCGATCGTGCCGTAGTACTGGATGTCCCACCGGAAGCCGGCGCCGTCGGACATGTTGTAGTTGAAGTTGATGCGGTTTCCCTGGGGGATGTGCAGGCCGTGCGCGGCCTCGCCCGGGGGCCCGTCCGCCTGAACCTGCACCGGTTGGGAGAGGGCGACGGTGGCCAGCGACAGAATCAGACATAACGGAAGCGGCCTCATCGGTCAACCTTTCCGGGCGCCGCCGAAAGAAAGCGGACCCTCGCACGTTAGACGCCCGGGATGGACAACGGTTCCGCGGCCCCATCCGCTACGGGCGGGTAGCGGACCTGTCGGCGACGCCGGCCATTCGCCTGGGGCTTGGGCTGGCTGTTCCACCGGACGACGCCTCATATTATCATGGGCGTCGCAAGGGACTGCCATGAAAATCCACATGGTCGCGATCGATCTCGACGGGACGCTGCTGAACTCGGCCAAGCAGATCACCGACGCCACGGCCGCCATCCTCCGCTCCACGCGGGCGGCGGGGGTGCACATCGTCCTGGCCACCGCCCGCCCGCCTCGCAGCGTGATGCCGTTCTACACCCTGCTGGACCTGGACGCCCCGATGATCAACTATAACGGGGCCCTCGTCTACGACCCGCTCTCGCAGAGGGTGCTGCTGCACCGACCCGTCGCCTCCAAGATCGCCCGGCGGATCGCCGCCCTCGCGCGAGAGATGGTCCCGGACGTGCTCGTGTCCGCGGAGATCCTCGACCGCTGGTACACCGACCGCCTCGAGGCCGAGTATCTCACCGAGACCGCGCGACTCCACCGCCCGGACGTGGTGGCGCCGCTGGAGGAATGGCTCAACCAGCCGGTGACCAAGCTCCTGCTGCTGGGCCCGCCCCACCGCCTGGCCGACATCGCGGCCGCCATCCGCCGCGAGTTCCTTCACCAGGTGACCATCGTCCAGACCGAAGGCTACCTGCTCCAGGTCACCCACGCCACCGCCAGCAAGTCCCAGGCCCTGCGGGTCGTCGCCGGCGAGTTGGGCGTCACCCGCGAACAGGTAATGGCCATCGGCGACAACGCCAACGACGTCGGCATGCTCCAGTGGGCGGGAATCGGCGTGGCCATGGCCAACGCCTCGCCGGAGGCCCTGAAGGTGGCCGACTACGTCACCGACCACCATGATGCCGACGGGGCCGCCAACGCCATCCAGAAGCTGATCCTGAGCGGTCTGCCGAAGAAGCGGAAGTAGTTGCTTGTTGTTTGTGCCGGTCGAAAACGTTAAGTCCTTTGCGTCCTTTATGCCCTTTGAGTCCTGTTGTCGCTGAGGTGACCACGATGCAGCAGCCATTCTCCCGTCGAACGTTCCTGTCCTCGTCGCTGGTCGCAGCCGCTGCCGCCGCCCGGCCGCAATGGTCTCTCGCCCAGAGCGGATCTGCCCGCAAGCCCAACGTGCTGATCATCCTGGCCGACGACCTGGGCGCGGGCGACTTGTCGTGCTGTGGGGGCAAGGACATCCGAACGCCCCACGTCGATTCGCTGTTCGCCGCGGGCATGAGGATGAGCAACTTCTACGCCAACTGCCCCGTCTGTTCGCCCACGCGGGCGGCGCTGCTGAGCGGCAAGTATCCCGAGAACGTCGGCGTGCCCGGCGTCATCCGCACTCATCCCAACAACTCCTGGGGTTACCTGCTGCCCTCGGCCACGCTCCTGCCCGCCCTGCTCAAGCCGGCAGGCTACGCCACCGCCGCCGTGGGCAAATGGCACCTGGGCCTCAAGGAACCCAACCTGCCCAACCTGCGCGGTTTCGACCACTTCCACGGGTTCCTCGGCGACATGATGGACGACTACAACAATCACCGCCGCCACGGCATCAACTACATGCGGCTGAACGACAAGGAGATCGACCCCAAGGGCCACGCGACCGACCTGTTCACCCAGTGGGCCTGCGAGTACCTCGCCGGCCGAAAGGGCAACGACCAGCCCTTCCTGCTCTACCTGGCCTACAACGCCCCGCACACGCCGATCCAACCGCCCCCCGAGCACCTCCAGCGGGTGACGGACCGGGAGAAGGACATCACGCAGAAGCGGGCCAAGCTGGTGGCCCTGATTGAGCACATGGACGATGGCATAGGCAAGGTGCTGGCCGCCCTGAAGGCGGCGGGCCTGGAGGAGAACACGCTGGTGGTTTTCACCAGCGACAACGGCGGCGACCTGCCGCCCGGCGCGTTCAACGGCCCGTGGCGGGCGGGCAAGGGAACGCTGTACGAAGGCGGCATCCGCGTGCCTGCGGCCATCCGGTGGCCCGGGCAGGTCCAGCCCGGCTCGCAGTGCGACCGCACCAGCCTGACCATGGACGTCGTGCCCACGGTCCTCCAGGTTGCGGGCCTTGCAGCCGCCGACGACCTGGACGGTCGCGGCTTCCTGCCCGCCCTGAAGGGCCAGGCGATGAAGGAACCCCCGCGCGACCTGTTCTGGGGCCGGCGCGAAGGCGGCGGCATGTTCAAGGGCAAAACCATCGAATGCGCCCGGAGGGGCGAGTGGAAGGTCATCCGTTCCCGACCCGGGGCGGAGCTTGAACTCTACAACCTGGCCGCCGACCCCTATGAGAAGCAGGACCTGGCCGGCAGCGAGAAGGACAAGCTGGCCGAGATGGCCAAGGTGCTGGCGGACCAACTGGCCAGGTACGCCAAGGTGCCCTGGCAGGCGCCGGGGTGACCCTGCCCGGACACGCCCGCCCCGCCGACGCGCGGGCAGCCGCTGCGCCCGCCCGGTGGCGACCTTTTGCCTTGACCGTGCCGCGCGATCTGTCACAATGGAGCGCGAGCGAACCCGCGTTGGTCGCGGACGGCCCGTGGTGCGGTTCGGCTGACGTGTTGCCGCGAGGAAGGTGAGAAGATGAAACGCCTGTTTCTCACGTGTCTGATCATCCTGATGGTGGCCCCGGTGGCGCTGGCGCTGAACTGCCCCAAGTGCAAAAAGCCTGTGCCGGAAGGCTCGAAGTTCTGCCCCGAGTGCGGCACGAAGTTCCGCTTCGGCTGCGGCAAGTGCAAGCAGGAGGTCCCGTTCGGATCGAAGTTCTGCCCCAACTGCGGAACGAAGATGAACTGGCCCGGGCAGGACGAAAAGGGGGAGCCCGGCAAGGTCGAGCCGGCCGCTCCCGCCCCGCCTGCCGGCGGCGGATCGATGTCGGCGGCGGACCTGTTCCAGGTGGCCTCGCCCGCGGTGGCCAAGATTGTCGTCAAGGACAAGAATGGGCATCCATGCGGACAGGGATCGGGGTTCTTCGTCTCGCTGGACGGGCTGCTGGTGACCAACTACCACGTGGTCAACAACGCGTACACAGCCGCCGCGGAGGTCGAGGGCAAGGAGTGTCCTGTCGAAGGGTTCTGCGCGTTCAACGCGCAGCAGGATCTGGCCCTGCTGAAGGTGAAGATCGACAAGCCGGCGGTGCTGCGGGTGTCCGCGTCGGAGCCTCCGAAGGTGGGGACCAAGGTGTTCGCCATCGGCAGCCCGGTCGGGCAGACCAACACGCTCAGCGAGGGACTCGTCAGCGGGCTGCGGAAAATGAACGACCGCGACCTGATCCAGACCACGGCGCCGATCAGTCCCGGCTCCAGCGGCGGCCCGCTCATGACCTCCGACGCGGTGGTCATCGGCGTCAACACGCTGGGGGGCAACGCGGCGATCGTGCAGAACATCAACTTCGCCGTGCCCGCGTCGATGGTCCTCAAGCTCATCGAATCCAAGAAACCCGTTCAGGCCTTCCCCGTTCCGGCGGTGCGGAACATGCCCGTCCCGCCGCGCCCCGTCGAGCCCGCGTTGCCCAAGCTGACCGACGCGTTCGACGAGGCCGTCGTCAAGGGCATCGCCAAGGCGGTCGAGTTCCTCTGGTCGCAGCAGAAGGAGGACGGAAGCTGGGGCCCGTTCAACATGCCGAACATCGGGCAGTTCCCAGCCGGGCCGACCGCCCTGGCGTGCTACGCGCTGCTGGAGAGCGGCGTGAGCATCAAGGAAGCGCGGATGGCCAAGGCCCTGCGATGGCTGTCGCGGGAAGACACCGACAAGCGGACATACTCCCTGGCGATGCGGTGCTGCGTGTGGGCGGCGGTGCTCCACGAAGACCCCGACAGCGAGTACGGCAAGCAGTTGGAGAAGGACTGCGAGCGGCTGATCCGCGCCGGCGCGGAGGGCTGCTACACCTATGACGTCGACGCCAAGGGGCGGATCACCGACAACTCCAACAGCCAGTACGGTCTGCTGGGGGTCTGGACGTCCACGTCCGCGCCGCGGATCGAGGTGCCCTCCAAGTACTGGGACGTCGTGATGCAGCATTGGATCAAGTCGCAGAACCGCGACGGGGGATGGGGCTACGCCGGCTTCCACCGCCCCGCCAGCTACCCCAGCATGACGGTGGCGGGCCTGGCCAGCCTGTTCGTCTGCGTGGACAACCTCGGCGCCGACCGCTTCACCCGCTGCACGGGCGACACGGACATCAAGGCCATCCGCGACGGGCTGAAGTGGCTGGAGGACTCGATGGCCCAGCTCGGCCTGGACAGCACGATCGAGCAGGGCGGGCGGATCATGCGCATGCCGCTGGACACGTACTACCTGTTCGGGGTGGAGCGCGTGGCCCTGGCCAGCGGGTACAAGTACTTCGGCAAGGTGGACTGGTACCGCGTGGGGGCGACGGCGGTCCTGCAGCGTCAGCAGCCCAACGGTTCGGCGTGGATGGGCGGCTGGGGCGACGCGACGGTTTCGACGGCCTACGCCCTGCTCTTCCTGGCCCGCGGGCGGCACCCGATCCTGTTCAACAAGCTCCAGCACGACGGCGACTGGCGCAACCGCCCGCGCGACCTGGCCATGCTGACGCGGTGGATGAGCAAGGCGTTCGAGAAGCCCGTCAACTGGCAGATCGTGCACTTCGGCATCTCCAGCGACCAGTGGCACGACGCGCCGGTGCTGTACATCAGCGGCTCGAAGGACCCGAAATTCACCGACGAGCAGGCCGAAAGCCTGCGCCAGTTCGTCTACCAGGGCGGCACGATCTTCAGTTGCACCGAGTGCAACGGGGGCGCCTTCCGCCAGGCGATGCAGAAGCTCTACGCCAAGATCTTCCCGGGCTCTCCGATGACCCCCTGCCGGGCCGACCACGAGGTGTTCAAGGCCTATTACACCGTGCCCCGCACCGCGCTGCAGGAAGTGAACAACGGGGCCCGCCCGCTGGCGTTTCATTGCGACTATGACCTGCCCCTGTGCTGGCAGGCGAGGCGATGGACGGCCCAGAAATGGACGTTCGAGCTGGCCGCCAACATCGGCGTGTACGTCAACGGCCTGGACATGCTCCGCCCCCGCGGCACGAACCACTGGCCCGAGAAGATCCCCGTCCCCAACGGCCAGGACCTCAAGATCGTTCGTCTCAAGCACTCGGGCAACTGCGACCCCGAGCCGCTCGCGTATGAGCGCCTGGCCCGCCTGATGGCGGCGCACGCCAAGGCAAACCTGACGGTGACCGGACCGGTGGAGATTTCCTCGCTCGGCGGCCAGCAGGCCAAGCTGGCCAGCCTGGTGGGCGTGGGCAAGCTGGAGCTGGGCCCGGCCGAGCAGACCGCGATCCGGGAGTTCGTCAACAAGGGCGGCACGCTGCTGGTGGAGGCGGTGGGCGGCAACCGCGAGTTCGCCGAGTCGGCCCGCCAGACACTGGCCAAGCTGTTCCCGCAGTCGCCGCTGAGGCCGATCTCGGTCTCCGCCCCGCCCATGGGCCTGAGCCAGTGTCCCATCCAGCGGGTCAAGTACCGCTCGAAAACGACCGTCCGCCTGGGCAACATGCGAACGCCCAACCTCCAGACGGTCGTCTTGAAGGACGCCTCCGACGGGTCGCGAACCGCCGTGATCTTCAGCGCCGAAGACATCAGTTGCGCCCTGCTGGCCCTCGAGGGCGCGGCGTTGGACGGCTACGCGGCGGATTCCGCCTACGCCGTCATGCGCAACATCATCCTGTGGGCGGGGAAGTAGCGCAGGGTCTCGCTTCCATTGCCGACAGGCCACGGCCGGGAGTCAATGAAGCGCCTTGTTCATTGAAGCCGTTGGCTGCTTGCGAGTACTATCCGTCTGCTACTCCATGTTTCGCACAAAGAAAATCTGGGTCCTGCTGCTGGTGGCCGCGGCGCTGCTGGTCGGCGTGATGGCCCTGGTCGGGCTGGAGAAGACGTGGCGGGCGGTGCTCCAGGCGGGCCTGCCGGCCTTCCTGTCCACCGGCGCATGCATGCTCCTGCTGGTTCTCGTGCAGGCGGCGGCGTGGCAGTACCTCAACGGGGGCGTGGGGCACAAGGTGCCCTACCATGTGCTGCTGGAGGCCATGGTGGTCGGCCAGGCGGGCAACACCCTGACGCCCTCGACGTATTTGGGGGGCGAGCCGGCGCGGGTCTTGTACGTGGGCAGGCGGACGGGGCTGAGATACCAGGAACTCACGGGCACGGTGCTGCTGAGCAAGTACCTCGAGGCGGTGAGCTTCGTGGGCTTCCTGTTGTTGTGCGCGGGGGCGGCCATCGAGCGTTTCCACCACATGCTCTTCGAGGGTGCGGGCTTGTTCCTGGGCGTGACGCTGCTGATCGTACTGGCGCTGCTGGTGACGCTGGCGGTCTCGCTGGTGATGACGCTTCAGCGCGGCTGGACGCCGCTGGCGGCCGTAATGCTCGGGGCCGAGCGGCTGCGATTCTTCCCCACGCGGATGCGCCGCCTGCGCAGGCGGACCGTGGGCGTGGAGAAGCAGGCCTCGCGGGTGTGGCGACAGGAGGAGAGGCTGATCCTGCCGGCGATCCTGCTGTACTTCGTGACGCACGTGGTGATGTTCGTCAAGCCGCTGGCGTTCTTCTGGCTGGGTTGGCGCCTGGGGCTGGACCTGCCCGAGCTGGCGCTGATCTTCGTGACCAGCCAGGTGCTGCTGGCCTTCCAACTCACCCCCAGCGGCGTGGGCACGCTGGACGGCGGGCTGATCGGCATGCTCACGCTGGCCGGCGTGCGGGTCGCCGACCCGCAGGTGGCGGCTTACCTGCTGTCGCTGCGGTTCTGGGACTTCGTCATCATCGCCCTGGGGGCGTTCTTCGCCGCCCGCGCCGGCGCCCAACTGCTCGCCCAGCCCATGCCGGGAGTGGAAGAAGGCGACGAGCAGAAGGACACAAAGGACTACAAGGACCCCAAGGACGCATAGGTGCTTCTGGTCCTTGTAGTCCTTGTAGCCCTTGTAGTCCTTGCAGTCGTTTCGGCCTTTACCGCCAGAAGTAGTGCCAGGTGTATCCCAGTTCGGCGCTCTTGGTGGGCTCCAGCGTCAGCTTCCACGTCACGCGACCCACGCCGTTGAAGTGGCGCCACCAGTACGGCCAGTTGTACCAGCCCCACCAGTGCGGGTGCGAGTACGAGCGGCCGTACGCCTCGTCCTCGATCACGTTGACCATCTCGACCTTGCCGTCATGCGTGGCCTCCGTGACGTTGCCCAGCACGTTGCGGACGACCTCCAACTCCACCGGCACGTCGCGGTAGTTGGTCAGCTTGATCGTGCCGGCCAGGGCCACGCGGGCGTACTGGTGCCCGTCCCAGACATGGGCGTTGGGAGTGCGCATGGTCTCCGTGTCGGTCTTCTTGACGCGGACGTCGACAGCCGCCGTCACCTCCAGGTCCGTCTCGGACCCGACGGAGGTGTAGGTCATCATGCCCTGGGCCAGCACGCGGTCGCCGCGGATGATCAGCGCGGGGGCGGTGGTCAGCGGGTACTTGGACTTGTTGGTCAGCCGGATGACGTGCATGACCTTCGGCGCCGCCAGCAGGCGGGCGATCTCGGCCTGCTGCTGCGTGTTGAAGTTGCGGTAGACCTCCGGAGGAGGCACGAAGGGCATGTCCAGCGTGAACACGTCCCTGTAGGGCAGCGTGAACTCCGCCACCGGCACGACCATCCGCTGGCCCTTGCGGAGACTGACATGGTTGACGCTGAAGACGTAGAGGTCCTCGGCCTTCTCCGCGCCGCCGACCTCCGGGCCCAGGTCCAGCGGGGGCGGCTGGTCCGGCTGGGGACGTCGCCCGCGGTATTCGCCCATGCGGGCGGTCTGGGTCATGATGGCGTTGGAAAGCATCTGCGAGCCGACCTGGTCTTCCTGGAAGTACTGCGACAGGCGGGCCACCGTCGCCTGGAGCGACATGGGGTCCACCGTGTCCTTGAAGGCGAAGGTGGGCACGCCGATCACCAGGTTGCACGTCACGTCTTCCAGGTCGGTCAGCTCGTTGATGAGGGTGGCCTGGAGCTGGACCTTGGCCTGCCCCTGCCCGTCGAGCGTGACCTTGTAGTTGGGGATCCACCGGATGCCTCGCTGGACGTACATCAGGCCCACGTCCACCTTGGCAGCCGCCTGGCCCTGCCAAGCGAACTTGAGCGTCAGCAGGTTGCGGAACTCCTCGTGGGCCAGTTTCGACTTGGGCGGGTCCTTGAACGTCACGGCCTGGATGCGGGCCAGCGGAACGGCCTTGACGCCCCGGGCCGTCTTCAGCAGCACCAGTTCGCCCCGGACGGGCAGCTTCTCGCCGGTGTTGGGGGGACTAATCGCCTCGAGCTCCTCGCCGCTCTGGACGGGAACCGAGACGATCGTCGCCTCGTACGGCTCGGGCGGGACCGTCGCGCCCGCGTGCGGGGCCTCGGTGATGACGGCGGCCGCCCCCACGTTCGCCTCGATCAAATCCCGCAGCGCCAGCGCCGTCCGGTCGATCTGGACCTTTCGCTGCCCGGCCGTCACGGCCGTCAGCTTGGCGGCCTTGTCCGCCGAGAAAGGCCAGAACGTCCCCAGCACCGGGGCGGGCAGGTAGTCCAGCACGACGTTGCCGCGCGCGTCGGTCGCCATCCGCCCCTGGTGAATCACGTACGCGTGCCCGTCCTTGAAGACGGTCACTTCCTTGACGGGCATCTTGGCCAGGGCCCCCAACGGCTGGGCCGGGTCCGCCCAGGCCGCCCAGGGCGCCGCCAGAATCGCCACCGCCACAGCGACCAGAATGCTCTTGTTCATGGCTGTTCCTTTCTGCTGAGTGTCTGCAGATATAGTCGCTCGAAATGCCCGCCCGGATGTAACGAGTTCGTAAAAGCAGTAGCCAGTAGCCGGCAGCCAGTATCCGGTGGCCACCGATTACGGGACCACTACTTACGGGCTACTGACTGCGGGCCACTGGCTACTGACGACTGGCTGCCAACTCAGCGCGTTACGGTCACCGTCGTGTAGCCCGTGTTCTCGTACAGGTCGGTCACGCGCACGGTAATCACGTGCGTGCCCTTCTCCAGGTCCTCGGTCTGGAAGGAGAAGCTCTCCTTCTGGCTGTCGCAGATGCCGTCGGCGGGCAGGACGGCCGTCCACTCGTCATTGCCGTCGACGCTGTAGTGGATGGCGGTGATCCGGCTGACGGCCTCGTTGGCCGTGCCGCGAAGAGAGGCCTTGTTGCCGTCGAGCTTGGCGGCCAGGTCCCCCACCGTCGGGGCGGAGTTGTCGACCACGACCGGCTCGCTCAGGCGCACGGCCTCGAGCGCCTGCCCGGGCGGGTTGTTGGGCGAGTCATTGGCGGTGATCCGAAGTTCGTAGACGCCGTCGCCGACCGTGCGGGTGTCCCAGATGTAACGGGGCTCGGCGAGCTTCTTGGCGATCTTGACCCAGGCCTGCTGGTCCAGGCGGCGGCACTCGATGTCGAACGCGAGCTGGTCCTGGTTGCCGTCGCCGGCGCGGATCATGACGTGGCGATAGACCTTGGGGCCGATGTCCTTGAGGCTCTGGTCCGCGCCCCGGGCCGACGGCATGACCATCACGCCGCTGACTTCCGGGGGCAGGTTGGCCGTCTGGTAGATCACCTGGAGCTGGCGGACGATCGGGGCCTTGCCCCCGGCGGATTGGAACGTCAGGCGATACTGCAGGAACCGGCCCGGCGGGCTGGTCACCGCGAGGAAGTCGCCATTGACCGCCTGCTCATTGGACCAGGACGACCAGGTCTTGTCATCGACCTTGGCGACGTTGCCGCTGCGGGTGGCCAGCGTGAGCTTGGCCCCGCCCTCCATGTGGGCGGTGAGTTGCACCGTGCCCCAGCGGGCGATCTGGGCGGCGTCCAGGGCCGTCGAGGTGAAGGTCCCCTTGGCGGCCACGCCCGTGCCCAGGTGGGCCAACGAGCCGCGATTGCTCGTGCCCAGGATGATGCGACCGTCCGCCCCGGCGGCCAGGGCGGTGACGGCCTTGGCCTCGGTGTCGGCGAGTTGGACGATCTCCTCGGCGTCGGGGTCGATCGTGTACACCGCGCCCGCGTTGCCCGTGCCGACGATCAGCCGCCCGTCGAGCCGGATCATGGACAGGATGGCGACGGGCCGGCGGAAAACGGTGTGGACGAGCCCGTCCTTGTCGATGAGGTACACGGCGTTGCCGGCCTGCTGTGCGGGCGGCTGGGCGCCTTGCGGCTGGGGCGCCGGCGCGCCGCCGGCGGGCGGGCCCTGACGCACGATGACCATGCCGGGACGAGTGGGCACGGGTTTGGGGGCCGCCGGCGCCGCCGATCTGGAGGCCGTGGCGGACTGGGGCTCGGCGGCCGGACGCGTGGTGGGCAGCCTGACGGCCGCCGCAGGCGCCGCCGCCGGAGCGCCTACCTCGCCCGCGGGTTTGGCGGGAGCGGGCTTGCCCGCGGGGGCGGACGGCCTGCCACCGGATGCGTCGCCTCCGGCGGGCTGGGTCGTGGGCGCGTCCTTCTTCTCGGCTGCGGGGGCGTCGGCCTTCGGGGCGGGCTTGGCGGGTTTGCTGGCCGAGGCCGTCGCGGGCCGGCCCGCACGTTCCGTGCTGGGCGGCGTGGCGCCGTCGGAGGCCACCTTCGCCAGGTCCGCCGTCGCCGCGTACACGCCCCCGCCCGGACGCACGGCCAGGGCGGCGATTTCCTTTTCGGTCGCGTCCAGAACGATCCGTCCGGCCTTTCGAGCCAGGTCGATCTCGACGACCAGGCCCTCGGTGTCGGTGCCGGCGTAAAGCAGTCCGCCCTCGGCCCGCGCCAGGCAGAGCACGTTCTTGGCCAGCTCGCCCGCCTCCCACAGGACGCTGGCCTTGCCTGCCTTGTCGATCGCGAACACCTTGCCTTCGTTTCCGGTGGCGGCATAGAGCGTGCCGTCCGGCCCGTTCTCCAGGGCCCACACGTACAGGACCTTCGGGTCGGTCCAGATCTTGGCGACCTTGCCGGCCGGGTCGATCCGATAGACGCCCGCCCCCTTGCCGCCCGTGCCGGCCAGCAGGTCCTTGCCCGAGCGGACCAGGCAGGTGACGATGGTTCCCGGCGGCCGGGCCAGCTCCACCAGCTTGTCCTTCTCCAGGCGGTAGACGATGTTCTTGTCGCCGGCGGCGACGAAGACGCCCTTGCCGTCGCCCACCACCGCCGAGACCACCGCCGGGGCGTCGTCGGCCTTCACGACGACCGTCATCTCGCGACCAAGCGTGAGTTCGCCCTGGCTGGTGACGACCGTCGCCTCGGTCTTGCCCTGCGCGAAGTCGGCCTCGCTGGTGTGGTTCCAGGCAGCCGGGCGCACGCCCAGCGCCGGCATGCACGCCAACAGGACCGCCGTCATCAAGCCGCCCGCCACCATCCGCCGATTCGTATTGATCTTCATGTTCCCTGTCTTTTCCATGGGTCTCTTTGTTTGTCTTCGTGGTCCTGATGATCTCGGTGTCGTGGAAGTCCTACTTGCCTCGCAGGAGGGTCTGATCGATCTCCTTGCGGACCTCGAACTCGGCGACAGCCAACCCGTCCAGCACGAACTTCGTCCGCTGGGTCCGCTCGAGGGCAGAAGCATAGGCGTTGGCGTCGATCCGCCCGGCCTCGGCCAGCACAGCCGACCAGTGACTGGGCAGGTCGTCCAATTCACGTCGATCCAGGGCCAGCCCCTGTCGCCCCACGCCCATGCGGAGGTACAGGTCGCGGGCGTCGCCCTCGACCACCTCCTGGATGGCCGCGAACAGCTCCTGCATGTTGCGGGGGTCGAAGCGATGCGGCTTCTCCGCCTGGAGACCCACCTTGGCCGCGGTGTTGCAGCAGACGATCAGCTTGTGCTTGCCCTCGGCCAAGTCGTCCGGCAGGACAAAGCGCACGGGCAGGCTCGTGCGCTCGCCGCGGAACGGCAGGACGACGACCTCGCCCGTGAGGGTCTGGCCCGGCCGGTAGATCGCCCCGTCCAGCTTCAGGTCGAGGATCTTCGCCAGCGTCGAGCCTTCCTGGATGGTGATGTCCAGGTCGATGCTCCGCAGGTCGGCGGGCGGTCCGAACGGGTTGTTCAACAGCCCGGCGACGGCCCGCCCCAGGTCGCTGGCGGGCGAGCGAAGGTCGATCATGCTGGAGGTGTTCCTGGCCCGGTAGACGCCCAACGGGCCGAAGTCGATCTTCATGTCATGCGTGACGGTGTGCAGTTCGGGAACCTCTTGCCAGGTGGTGGCCGAGTCGATCACCAGCATCCGCGTCAGGGCGGCGGTGAGCATGCGATGGCGGGCGACCTGGTAGTGGAAGGTCCGCTTGCCGCCCATGCCCTTCCAGTCGACGTTCACGTTGAAGGGAACAAGCTGGGGCTTGCGCCCGACGATGCCGCAGACGCCGACCTTCTCGTCGCACGAGAGGGTGCCCGTCAGATCGATGGTCGCCCCGAGTTTGAAGCTGCCCAGAATCGTCGCGATCACCCCGTGCACGTAGGCCGGGCCCATGGGCAGGTTGACCTCGCCCTCGCCGAACATGGCGTGTCCGAACGCCAGCACGCGGTCGCCCACCACCTCGGTTACGGTGCCCACGCCGCTCATGTCGGCGTCGCCGGTGACCAGCGCGACGGCGACCGCCGAACCGGGAGCGTAGTCGGGGCCCTTGCGGGCGGCCTTGTCGCCCGCGCTGACCCCCCCCGCCTGTACGGGGACCAGCCCGGCCGGCTCGAACTCAGCCGCCAGGCGCCGCACGGTGCGCGGGTTGAGCCCGCGGACCATCAGCGGCGTGCTCAGCGGGGCCAGACGAACGCCGGATTCGTCCTTCCGCGCGTCCGCCGCTTCGCCCCAGGCGACGGCGGAGAAATCCAGCTTGTGCGGGTCGAGGAAAGCCCTGGCGTGCTCGCCGCGGCCCAGGGGCCGGTGCCCCATCACGGCGGCGCCGGCGGACCAGGCCGCCTTGCCGTCCGCTGCGGGTGCTGCGCCGGAAGGCTTGGACGACGTTCCGCCCGATTCGCCGCCCGCGCCGGGCGCCTTCAGCGGGGCGATCCGTCCTTGCATGGCCGCCACCGCCAGCATCTGCGCGATCGGTTGAATGCCGCAGATGGGCTCCTTCTGGCCGCGCCAGCCGTAGGCCACCGCGCCGATCATGCGCTCCTTGCCGTCGTCGCCCGTCACATACACGGGCGAGCCGCTCATGCCGGCTATCACGCCCGTATTCTCCAGGTTCTGCGTGGCCAGGCGGGCGAGAATCACGTCCTGATGCGGGTTCCAGTTCTTCATGACCGAGAGGATCTCGGCCTGGAAGACCACGATCTGCGTGCCCTGCAAGACCGTCCGCCCGAAGCCCTTCTGCCCGCGGCGAAGCTTGGAGTGGTGAAGGTACTTGTCGCTTTTGAGGACGTACTGGTCGGCAGCCTCCAGGTAAGCCTCCCGCGAAGGCACGGCGTTGGCCCGCGCCTGGGCGGCCGGGGCGGGCG
>JAKJER010000005.1 GCA_022705325.1 Planctomycetota bacterium
TGAAGAAGCAGTACGTACCCAACTTTTTGCGCCGTGTCACGCGTCTTCGCTTCGGCTCGCTGCGCTCGCCTCCGCTCCGCCGCGTGACACGATCATCAAAACTTACACACAACTAGTTACACTACTGGCGGGGGGGCCGTGGCGCCGTGGGGCAAAATTGGGTTGGCAGACGGCGTGCGGGAGTTTAGTCTTCCAGACGCCGCACGGCCGACGCCGGCTGGCATGTTGACGTGTCCTGGCAAGAAAGGAAAGCAGTCATGAACAGACGTCGCCTCCAGGGGGTTCGATTCAGCCCGGGCGGGATGGAGCAACAGGGCCGCCGGTTGCGATGCGTCGCGGCAGCGCTGATTGCGTTGGCGGCGCTGGCGCCGGCGGCTGCCTGGTCGGCCCAGACTGGGACGCTGCGGGTCCACAATATCTTCGGCTCGAACATGGTTATCCAGCGCGACAAGCCCATCACGATCTGGGGCTGGGCTGCGCCCGGCGGGAAGGTCTCCGTCCAGCTCGGTCAGGAGAAGGCCCAGGCCACGGCCGGAGAGAAGGAGGGGCGATGGGAGGTAACGCTGCCGGCCCGCCCAGCCGATGCCGCCGGTCAGAAGATGGTCGTCACCTGCGGCGGCCAGACGATCGAGATGGACAACATCGTCATCGGCGACGTCTGGGTGATGAACGGCCAGAGCAACATGGCGTTCGGTCTGGCCAAGATACACGGGGCCGACATGGAGACCGCGGCCGCCGACCTGCCGCTGCTGCGGTGCGTGGGCATCTCGCCCAACGAGTCGGAGAACCTGGAGACCGACATCCCCACCGAGAAACTCGAGCCCTGGACCGTCAGCACACCCGAGACCGCGGGGGACTTCTCGGCCATCGGCTACGTTTTCGGCTCGCGCCTGCAGCGGGCGCTGCGGGTGCCCGTCGGGATCATCGACAACGCCCGCGGCGGGGCCTCGCTGGAAAGCCTGGTCCCGCGCCACAAGTTCAAGGACCACCCCCTGGCCGCGAAGTACCTGGAATCGGTGGTGCAGCGCCGCGCGGAGTTCGACTGGGACGCGGCCGTCCAAAAACTCATCGAGAAGTGGGAGAAGACCGTCGCCGAGCAGCGGAAGAAGGGCGTCAGCGAGGACAAGCTGCCGCCCAAGCCCACCCGCGCCGACCTGCGCTCCTGGAGCATCCCTGGTCGCAGCCCCAGCGACGCCGCCTCCTGCTACAACGGCATGTTCGCCGTCTTCAAGGGCCTGCACATCAAGGGCGTGCTCTTCCATCAGGGCTACAACAACGCGATGTCGTCGGCCTGCCGTCCCAAACGCTACCGGGTCCTCATGAAGCTCATGGTCGAGGGCTGGCGAGAAGACTTTCAAGAGCCGAACCTGCCGGTCGGCGTCATCGGCTTCTGCGCGGGGAGCATCTCGCAGACTCGCGACAACTTCGAGGCCTGGTCGGATTCGGGCGGGGCCTACATCCGCGAGGCCCAG
This sequence comes from Planctomycetota bacterium, assembly GCA_022705325.1. GTDB lineage: Bacteria > Planctomycetota > Phycisphaerae > SM23-33 > SM23-33 > MWDR01. The sequence continues at coordinate 1,473 of JAKJER010000005.1, forward strand.
CGGCTTGGGCTGGCCGACGTGAAGGACCCCGAACACACGGCCTTCCTGCCCGCCTGCGACGTCCAGATCCCCGGGCTGCATCCCGCCAAGAAGGTCGAGCACGGCGAGAGGGCGGCCCGGTGGGCCCTTAACAGGGTCTACGGCATGAAGATCGACTGGGACTCTGCATCGCTGGTCTCGGCCGAGCGGGACGGCGACTGCATGGTGCTGACCTTCGACAAGAAGGTGATGCCGGACGACATGTCCACCGCCATCGAGGGCTTCTCGATCGCCGATAAGTCGGGCAAGTTCTACATGGCCTACGCCGCGTGGCCCCAGACCAAGGACGCAGGCGTCTGGAACACGCCCAACAAGAACTTCGACGCCACGAAGGTCATCGTGTGGAGCCCGCTGGTCAAGGAACCGGCAGCCGTGCGGTACGCCTGGGCGACCAGCCCCATGGGCAACCTGAAGGTCAACGGCAAGCCGTGGCTGCCCCTGCACAACTTCCGCACCGACAACTGGGACTGGCCCGAAAGCGAAGACCCGGCCGAGACGCTCGTGGACCGCGGCAAGGGCCGGGCCATGCAGCAGGAGGCGGCCGAACGCCTGGAGTACCGCAAAACGGAAGAAGCCAGGCAGGCCGTGGAAATCCTGAAACGGCTCCAGACGTTAGGCAAGAAAGACCCGACGGCAGGAAAGGAAGCGAAGGGAACAACGTCATGACCAAGACGTCACTGTTGGCCGCGGCAACTCTGCTGGCGGCGGTGCTGGGCCAGACCGGTGCGCCGGCGGCAGTCAAGGGCAAGGCCAATGCGAAACAGAAGCCGCCCGCAACGATCAGCGGCTTGCCCCAAGACCCGGCGAGCGCCGGCCTGGCAGGCGAAGCGTATCGCCAGTACGTGATGCTGCTGCACGACCTCGGTCGACGCGCGCGATTTGACCAGCTTGCCGACCAGGCCTATGACCGCGAGGCCCTGATCCTCGAATCCGACCGCGATCCGCTGGACGTCGTGTTGCGGCGGACATCGGCCCTGCTGGCGGACCTCCGGAAGATGGCCCGGGCGCCGGACCTGTCGGGCCAGGCCGGGCGACTTCAGCAGTTGGTCGAGCAGGGGCGGGCGACCGACGTGAAAGACCTCGCCGCCCGCGCGTCGCTGTTCGTGAAGGCCTGCAAGCTGCGGCGCGAGATCGCCTTCGCCAACCCGCTGCTCAACTTCGACAAGCTGCTCTTCCTCAAGCGCCATTTGTCCAGCTATCGCCACATGTGCGACCAGTACTACGGCATCACCCAGCGGCCCGGCGGGGGCGTCTGCGTCCTGAACAATCCGTTCAGCGACAACCCCACCGTCACGGAGTTGCTGGGCGACTCCATCGTGCAGAACGGCCGGCTCAAGGGCAAGAAGCTGACCGACGGATCGTACCTTTCGCTCGATCTGTCGTTCGACGGCCGGCGCATCGCCTTCGCATGGGTCGAATGTACCGGCAGCAAGGGGCACCTCTTTCACCTCGAACACGACAAGGGGCACTGGGACCCCGGCTGGAGCTATCACGTCTTCACCGCCGACATCGACGGGTCGAACCTGCGGATGCTCACCGACGGGGGCTTCAATGACTTCGATCCCTGTTTCATGCCCAGTGGGCGAATCGCCTTCATCACGGAGCGGCGCGGAGGCTACCTCCGATGCGGGCGGGTCTGTCCCACCTATACCCTCTACGACATGGCCGACGACGGCTCGGACATCCGCTGCCTGAGCTGGCACGAGACCAACGAGTGGCATCCCAGCGTCAACAACTCCGGCATGATCGTCTGGACGCGGTGGGATTACGTCGACCGTCACGGACAGATCGCCCACATGCCCTGGCTGACCACGCCGGACGGTCGCGACCCGCGGCCGGTCCACGGCAACTACGCCGTCCGCAAACAGCGCCCGGACATGGAACAGGACGTGCGGGCGATCCCGGGCTCGTACCTCTACGTATCCACGGCGGCGCCGCACCATAACCAGTCCTATGGTTCGCTGGTCGCGATCGACCCCCAGGAGAAGGATGACGACGCCTGGTCGCCGGTGCGCCGCATCACCCCGCGAGTCGAGTTTCCCGAGAGTCAGGCGCCCACGGGCGGTCTCAGCTACGGTCAGGCCTGGCCGCTCAGCGAGGACTACTTCCTGTGCGTGTACGAGCCGTATGAGATCAAGGAACTCCAGCCGCAGGGCAAGCATGCGATCTACCTGCTGGACCGGTTCGGCAACCAGGAGTTGATCTACCGCGACGAGTCGATTGCCTGCCACAACCCCATGCCGCTGCGGGAGCGGTCCCGGCCGCCGATCGTGCCCGACGGGTCTCATCGCCCTGAACCGGGCAAGCCCGCCGAGGCGACGGTAACCGTGCTGGACGTGTACAACAGCCGGTTGAAATGGCCCGAGAACACGAAGATCAAGCAATTGCGCGTGTATCAGATCATGCCGCTGTCCATCGCCTCGGCGAAGGTCACGCACGCCACGGGTGTGCAGATCCCCCAGGCGAGCGATTCCATCAACCTGGCCCGCGTCGTGCTGGGCACGGTGCCCGTCGAGGCGGACGGCAGCGCGCATTTCATCGTCCCCGCCCGCAAAGAGCTGTACTTCCAGGCGCTGGACGAGAACGGCCTGGCGGTGACCTCCATGCGGAGCGGCACGCACTTCCAGCCGGGCGAAACGGCCGCCTGCCAGGGCTGCCACGAACCGACCAAGCGCTCCCCGGCTTCGGTCAGCCGGACGGTGCCGATGGCCATGGGCCGCCCTCCGTCGAGGCTCGAGCCGGACGTCGACGGCACGAACCCGTTCAGCTATCCGCGGCTGGTCCAGCCGGTGCTGGAACGCAACTGCGTGGAGTGCCACAAGAAGAACGCCGACAAGGCCCCGCGCCTGGACGCCGAGGTCGTGCGGACCGCCAAGGGCAGCTACATGAACCCCAGGACGCTGTACTACGCGTCCTACGAGAGCCTGGCGCCCCAATACGGGTTCTACAACTACGGCGGCGGATGGGGTGACGCCTCGTTCTACCGCACCACGCCCGGTCAGTTCGGGGCCAGGGCCTCCAAACTCTACCAGATGCTCCAGAAGGGGCACCACAAGGTGAAGCTGAGCCCCCAGGACATGCACCGCATCACCGTCTGGCTGGACTCCTGCTCGCTGTTCTACGGGGTCTACGAGGAAGAGGGCGGCCAGGCCCAGTTGCGGGGCGAGATCGCCCGTCCCACGCTCGAGTAGCGAACGCCGGACGCCGGCGCCGCCGAACGGCAAGCCCTTCGACAGCGACATGGGCTGGGCAGGGCTTGCCGTTCGGCGATGATCAGTTCTGCGAGAGTCTCCTGCGGATGAAGTCGGAGCGCGCGGCGGAGCGTTCCTGGCCGTCCATCTCGCGGTTGAGCAGGCGCTGGAGGTGGGCGGGCTGGGTCTGGAGGAACAGCTCGTTGAGGGTGTGGACGTCGATGTCCTTGATGAGCCCGAGGCTGGCCCCCAGGCGGACCAGCGAGAGCATGTACATGGTCTCCTCGGAGCTGATGAGGCGGGCCGACCGCAGGGCGGCGTGGGCGCGGTAGACTCGGTCCTCCAGGGCGCGGGCCTGGCGATTCAAAAGGGCGTGGCGGGCCTTGCGCTCGTAGTCGATGAAGTTGGGCACCATCTCCGTGCTGAACTCCTCGAGGATCTGCGGCTCGCTCTTGCCCAGGGTGGTCTGGTTGGAGACCTGGAAGAAGTCGCCGGTGGCCTCGGTGCCCTCGCCATAGAGCCCGCGGATGGCCAGGTGCAGTTCCTTGGCGGCCCGGAAGGCCTTCTCGATCTGCCCGGTGAGCTTGAGGGCGGGCAGGTGCAGCATGACGCTCACCCGCAGACCGGTGCCCACGTTGGTGGGGCAGGCGGTCAGGTAGCCGTAGCGGTCGTGGAAGGCGAAGCTCACCCGCTCCTCCAGCAACTGGTCGATGCGCGAGAGATCCTCGAACGCCTCGGACAATTGCAGCCCGCTGCGGAGGACCTGAATGCGGAGGTGGTCTTCTTCGTTGACCATGACGGCCATGGTCTCGCTGCCGCTGATGGCCACCCCGCGGGGGTGGCGCCCGTCGGCGTGCTGACGCGAGATCAGGTGGCGCTCGACGACCAGTTCGCGGTCGAGCTTGCCCGCCGCCGCCACGTCCACGTACAGCATCTCGTCGGCCAGGCGGGAGTCGAGGACGGTGTCGCGGAGGCGCGTCTCCAGCTCGCGCAATTGCTCGCCCGTGCAGCGGGAGAGGAAGGGCATGCCCGCCAGGTTGCGGGCGTACCGCACGCGCGACGAGATCACCACGTCGTGCATGGGCCCCACGCCGCGGAGCCACTCACCAGCCCGATGCGTCAGGTCCGACAACTTCATGACTTCTCCAACTCCTTGATCTGGTCGCGCAGGCTGGCCGCCCGCTCATAGTCCTCCAGCGAGACCGCCGACTTCAACTCCGCCCGCAGACGCAGCAGGGCGTTCTGCTTCTTCTGGGAATCGCCGGCCGAGTGCGGCACCTTGCCGATGTGCTGGGTGGCGCCCTCGTGGGCCCGTTCCAGCAGGGGCAGCAGCCCGCGATCGAAGGCCTCGTAGTCGTGGGGGCAGCCCAGCAGGCCCTTGCTGCGAAACTCGTTGAAGTCCATGCCGCACACGTCGCACTTGAGGTCCGACGGCACGGCGTGCTGGGCCGCCTGTTCGGGCGAGTGCGACGGGGAGGTCTGGAGAATGAAGTCCTCCAGAAGCTGGCTGATCGGGACGTTGGACTTGACCGTGATGCCCTCGGCCGACGCGCAGTCCTCGCAGAGATGCTTCTCGATCTTCTGCCCGCCGACGATCTCGGTCAGATGAATCGTCGCCGATTTGCCGCATTTATCGCATTTCAACTTCATACCCTCATGGTAGAGGTCGCTCACCCCAACGTCAAGTCCCCCGGCCCGGACGGGTAGTAGGCCGCCCGGCAGCCGGGGGCCTCGGTGACGCACACTCGGTAGAGCTTGTCGCCGTCAGGTCCCAGGATCCGCGCCAGCCGGCGGGCCAGATACCAGGCCACCCGCTCCGCCGTCGCGCCCTCCGCCAACTCGCCGATCTGGTTCAGGTCACGTCCCTCCAGGCCGTCGCCGATCTCCTTCAGGGCGTCCGTCACGTCCAGGAAATCCACGACCACGCCGGTGACCGGCTCCAACTCGTCACAGCGGAAGGTGGCCGTCGCCAGCCACTCGTGCTCGTGACTCTCCTCCCACTCGCCGTCACCCAGGACGATCGCGTGGCGGGCCCGGAATCGATGATCGACGCTGATTTCGTAGGTTCCCATGCCTCATTCCATGTTTTCGATTTGCGATTTTCGATTTCCGATGGGGTGCCGGCGGTTTGAAAACCGGGCGGTCCAATCGACAATTGACAGTCTCTTCAGTCCTTCTTCGCCGCCTTCTTCTTCGCGGCGCCGTCAGCCTTCTTCTTGCCCTCGCCCTTTGGCTTGCCGTAGGGCAGGCCCCAGGGCCATGGCACGGCATGGGCCCGCCTGGCCCACTGCTCCCACTGGTCGGCCAGCTCTTTGGCCAGCTCGGGCTTCCGGCCCGACAGGTCGTTCAGTTCCGTTCGGTCGGCCTGCATGTCGTAGAGTTCCCACGGCGCCCGCGGGCCCTTGGCCACCAGCTTCCACTGGCCGCGGCGCACCGCGCGGTTGCCCTCGTGCTCCCAGAAGATCGCCCGTTCGCCCAGCTTGCCCCCGCTGAACGTCGGCGCCAGGCTCACGCCTTCCATGGGCGTGATGTCCTGCCCGTCCACCTGTTTGGGGTAGCTGGCCTGGCCCAGGTCCACGCAGGTCGCCATGATGTCGATCAGGTGGGCGGGCGCGTGCTCGAGCTGTCCCGTACGGCGCAGGCCCGCGGGCCAGTGCACGATCAGCGGCGTCGAGATCCCGCCCTCGTGCACCCAGTGCTTGTACTCCCGGAAGGGCGTGTTGGACACGTTGGCCCAGTTGCGCCCGTAGCCGATGTACGTGTCGGCGGGGCCGGGCATCACGCCCGGTCCGCCGCGAACCGGCTTGCCCTCGCGCGTGTGCATGGGCGGCCAGATCGTCTTGGCCAGCTCGTCCGGCTTGAACGGCTCGCGGGGAGGGATGTCCCAGTTCTTGGGCTCGACGCGCCCCATGCCCTCGGCGCAGCCGCCGTTGTCCTGGAGGAAGAAGATGACCGTGTTGCCCAGCCGGCCTTGCTTGTCCAGTTCGGCCACGATCCGCCCGATGCCCTGATCCATGCGGTCGATCATGGCCGCGAAGACCTCCATGCAGCGGGCCTCCCACTGCTTGTGGTCCTGCTTGTCCCAGTCGCCGGCCTGGGGCGAGAGTTCCCACTCCTTGTTGATGACGCCCAGCTCGCGGGCCCGCTCGAGCCGCTTCTGACGGATTGGCCCGTAGCCGGCGTCGTACTTGCCCTTGTACTTGGCGATGTCTTCGGGCAGGGCGTGCATGGGCCAGTGGGGCGAGGTGTAGGCGACGTACATGAAGAAGGGCTTGTCGGCGTTGTCGCGGGCGTGGTCCTGGAGGAAGGCGACGGCGTTGTCGCTGATGGCGTCGGTGTAGTAGAACGTCTTGGGCTTGTAGTGCGAGTCGGCGTCGGGGCTGACGAACGTGTTGTCGCGGCAGAGGGTGACGGGATCGTAGAAGTTCCCGCCTCCCTGGATCGTGCCGTAGAAGCGGTCGTAGCCGCGCTGGAGGGGCCAGTTATGCTTGGGCCCGTCCTGCCCGCACCAGTCGTTGCGGACCACGTGCCACTTGCCGCACATGTACGTGCGGTAGCCGGCCGGGCGGAGCACCTCCGGGATGGTGCGGCAGGAGCGGTTGAGCGTGCCGGTGTAGCCGGGCAGTTTGTTGTCGCTGGTCATGTGGCCCATGCCCGCCTGGTGGGGGTAGAGCCCGGTCATCAGGCTGGCCCGCGTCGGGCAGCAGCGGGCGGTGTTGTAGCACTGGGTGAATCGCAATCCGCCGGCGGCCAGGCGGTCCAGCGTGGGCGTGTGGATCTCGCCGCCGTAGCAGCCGGCGTCGCTGAAGCCCATGTCGTCGGCCATGATCATGACGATGTTGGGTCTCTTGGCGGCCCCGGCCGTTGCACCTTGCGCGGGTTGTGTCCGGCCCAGCAGGGCGGGGGCGGCGCCCGCGGCGGCGGCCGACAGCACCAGGTTGCGCAGAAACTCGCGACGGGACTCGATTGCGTGGCGTTGGCTCATCAGGGCTCTCCAGGTTCGAGTTGAGCGCATTGTACAAGGCGCCGCCGGGCGGGGAAAGGATCAAGCCCTGCACCTGGGTGGAAGGGGCATACCGACGACCCAAGCCACAGCCTTCGCCCACCATCGGGCTTGTCCCGGTGGAGGCATGATTCGTCGGCTAGTTGAGGGTGCGAGCCTTCGCCCACCACCGGGCTTGTCCCGGTGGAGGCATGATTCGTCGGCTAGCTCGGGGGTGGAGCCCTTCCTGACCGGAAATCACCGTTCCACCTGCCTGCCGGCAGGCAGGTCAGATGCCCAGGTCGCCTCGGGTGAGGATGGACTCGAAGACAAAGCCCGCGCCTTCGATGTTTTCCCGGGCGCCTTCCTGGCGGTCGATGGTGCAGACGATCTTCGTGACGGTCGCGCCGCTGTCGCGGAGCACCTTGGCCGCCTCCAGCACCTGCCCGCCGGTGGTGGCGATGTCCTCGACGATCAGGACGCGGCATTTCTCGGGCAGCTTGCCCTCGAACTGCTTGTCCGTGCCGTAGCCCTTCTTGGCGTTACGGACGATGATGAACGGCTTGCCCGCGGCCATCGACGCGGCCGCCGCCAGGGCGACCCCGCCCAGCTCGGCCCCGGCGATGATATCGGCGTCGCCCGCCTTGGCGGCGAAGCGCTGCCCCAACTCGGCCAGGATGTCCGGCTGGGTCTCGAAGAGGTACTTGTCCAGGTAATACTTGCTGCGCCGGCCCGACCGGAGGACGAAGTCGCCTTCCAGGTACGCCACCGCCTTGATTCGCTTGGCCAGTTCGGCTGTGTCCATGCGGTTCTCCTTGAGGCAGGAGTGTACTGTGTGGAATTGCCAGTTGACAATTGCCATTTCACAATTGAACATCGCGTTATTCCTCCACAACCGGAGACCGCCCATGAACAGACTGATCGCGTCCGCCTCGCTGCTGTGCCTGGTCTGCTCCACCCTCACCGCCGCCGAGCCCCAATGGGAGCGCCTGTTCGACGGCAAGACGCTGGAAGGCTGGGAAGGAAACACCCAGGTGTTTCGCGTCGAGGACGGCGCGATCACGGCCGGCAACATGAAGGACAAGATCACGCGCAACGAGTTCCTCACGCACAAGCGGGAGCTGGCGGATTTCGAGTTGAAGCTGACGTTCAAGCTGGTGGGCAAGGGCTCCAATGCGGGCATCCAGATTCGCAGCCGGCGCATCCCGAATCATCACGAGATGATCGGCTACCAGGCCGACATGGGCCAGGGCTGGTGGGGCTGCCTGTACGACGAGTCGCGGCGGCGCAAGGTGCTGGCGAAGGCCCCGCCCGAGCTGGCGAAGGTCCTCAGGGCCGACGACTGGAACGAGTATCTCATCCGCTGCGAAGGCAAGCGGGTGCGGCTGTGGATCAACGGCTTGCAGACGGTGGACTACACGGAGGCGGACGACAAGATCGAGCAGAAGGGGCTGATCGGACTTCAGATCCACGGCGGGCCGCCCAGCCAGGTGTGGTACAAGGACATCGAAATTCGCGTCCCGCCCGGGCCCGCCCCCAAGGGGCCCGCCAAGCCGGCGGGGCGGGACTGACCCGCCCGAGCGCCGCCCGTGGCGCCGGGCCGACCTGGATTGCCGGCTGCGGAACTGAATAAACGTGCCCGCAGCTTCGTTCTGCTGTATTGAACCCCGTTCGGGCCCGCCTTTGCCAGGCCCTCAGGAGAAAGCTATGTCTCGAATGAATCGACGCCGGTTCCTGTCCCGCTCGGCCGCGGCGGCTGGGGCATTTACGATCGTCCCGCGGTGGGTGCTGGGCGGCCCGGGCAACACCCCGCCCAGCGAGATTCTCCAGCACGCGGTGATCGGCGTGGGCGGCATGGGCAGCGGGCACGTCGGGTACGTGCTGGGCGACAAGACGGCCCGCCTGGCGGCCGTCTGCGACGTGGACAAGGGCCACCTCGAGCGGGCGCAGAAGCGCGGCGGGAGCGACTGCAAGGCCTACACGGACTTTCGCGAGCTGATCGCCAACGGCGGGATCGACATCGCCCACGTCCCCACGCCGCCTCACTGGCACGCCCTCATCTCCATCGCCTGCGCCAACGCCGGCATGGACGTCTGGTGCGAAAAGCCCATGACGCGCACCATCGGCGAGGGCAAGCACGTCATCGAGGCCATCCAGCGAAACGGGCGGATGTTCCGTCTGAACACCTGGTTCCGGCTGCACAGCGGGCTCTACGGTTTCGGCAGCGAGGCCAAACCCATCAAGAAGCTCGTGGCCTCCGGCGCCCTGGGCTTCCCCCTGACCGCCCGCGTCAGCCAGCACACCGGCTTCAACTGGAAGGTCAAGATGTGGACCGGCAAAGTGGGCGTCAAGAGCGAACCGGTCCCCGCCGGATTCGACTATGACCTGTGGCTGGGGCCGGCCCCCTTCAAGCCCTACTTCCGCCACCGCACGCACGGCTCGTTCCGCGGCTACTGGGACTACGACGGCGGCGGCCTGGCCGACATGGGCCAGCACTACCTCGACGCCCTCCAGTACATCCTGGACAAGGACGACACCAGCCCCGTGGAGATCGAGGCGACGGCCCCCTGGCCGGTCCACCATGACGCGGTGGGCATCTGGGGCATGGTCGAGATGAAGTACGCCGACGGAACGAAGATCATCCTGGACTCCTGCGAGTGGGGCAAGAGCGAGACCGAAGGCAAGCCCTATCTCGAAGGGCCCAACGGCAAGCTGTATCCGGGCTTCCGAACCGACCCGCCCGAGCTGGCGGCCATGGTCAATTCGCTGCCCGACCCGGAACCCATGATCAGCGACTTCAACGTCTCGGTCCGCACGCGCCGCAAGTTCGGGCTGAACGAGGTCAACGGAAACCGCAGCAACATGCTGGTCCACCTGGCCAACGCCGCCATCCGCACCGGTCGCAAGCTCCGCTTCGACCCCGTCGCCCAGCGGTTCATCGACGACGAAGAGGCCAACCGCCTGGTCGACCAGCCCATGCGCGGGCCCTGGCACCTGTAGGAATTGCGGACCTGCCTGCCGGCAGGCAGGTTGCGGAATGCGGATTTCGGAATGCGGATTAAGGACAACGACATGAACAAGATCACCCTGACTGCAGCGATATGCGTGATGTTCCTGGGCGGATCGGCCTTTGCCGCCGACGCGCTCGAACTGGCGGGCAAGCTGCCCATGGAGTCGATGGCCGACAGCCAGGCCGTCCTGGGCGAGATCGTCAAGCTGGGCCCCGCCGGCATCCAGGCCCTGTGCCAGAAGCTCGCGGCCCCCGGCGAGGGCGACGTCAAGGCGGAGTTCGCCCTTAACGGGCTGGCCCTGCACGTCATCCGCCCGGGCGCCGAAGCCGAGCGGAAAGTCGTGGTGGCGGGCCTGATGGCCGCCCTCCAGGCCGAGCAGCGCGCGGACGTCAAGCCGCTGCTGATCCAACTCCTCCAGGCGTGCGGCAAGGACGAGGCTGTGCCCGCCCTGGCCGCCCACCTGGGCCAGGGCCCGGTCCTCTGCGACCACGCCGCCCGCGCGCTGGCCGGCATCGCCACGCCCGCCGCCATCGACGCCCTGCTCAAGGCCCTGCCCGCGTCCAAGGCCGCCTGCCGCTCCAGCGTCCTCAACGCGCTGGGCGAACTGGCCAGGGCGGGCAAGCTCAAGGCCCTGCCCAAGGACGCCGAGGCCGTCGTCATCGCCGACGCGGGCGAGGCCGACCTGAAGATCCACCAGCCCGCCTGGCGGCTGCTGGCCCAGGCCGGCAGCCTCGACGGCGCCGCCGGCACCCTGGCCAAGGCCGCCGCCAACCCCAACGCCAACGAGGCCGCCGTCGGGACGGCTGAGTATCTCGTCTTCGTCCGCCGCCTCGGCGCCGCCGACAAGGCCAAAGCCGCCGCCATCTGCCGCGAACTGCTCGCGGCCCGACGCGCGCCCGGCAACAAGGCCGCTGCCGCCTCCGCCCTGGTGGACATCCTCGCCGCCGAGGCCAATGCCGACCTGCTGGCCCTGGCGGACAACCCCAGCCTCGACATCCGAACCTCCGCCCTCATGCTGGCGGCCGGGCTCAAAGGCCAGGCCGTCACCGCCGCCTGGGCGGAGAAGCTCGCCAAGGCCTCGCCCGCCGTCCGCGCCGACATCGCCTGGATGCTCGGCAAGCGGGGCGACGCCGCCGCCGCGCCCGCGCTGGCTGCCGCGCTCAAGAGCGATGACCCGGCCCTCCAGGCCGCCTCCATCGACGCGCTGGGCCGGCTGGCCCCGCAGTCCGACCAGGCCGTCGCCGCCCTCATCGACGCACTGGGCAACGCCGACAAGAACGTCGCCACGCACGCCCAGGCCGTCCTCGCCCGAACCGCCGGGGAGAGCATCTCCAAGGCCCTTGCCCAGGCCGCCGGCAAGGCACAGGGACCGGCCAAGGCCGCCCTCATCGAGATCCTCACCGCCCGCCGATCGCCCGAGACCGTCAAGCTCGTCCTGGAGGCTGCCCAGGACGGCAGCGCCGCCACCAAGGCCGCCGCCGTCAAGGCCATGGGCGAACTGGGCGACTTCAGCGTCGCGCCCAAGCTGGTCGACCTGCTGATGCGCACCCAGGACGCCGGCGAGCAGGAGGCCATCCAGAAAAGCCTGGTCATGGTCGCCAACCGCAGCCCCGACCCGCAACAGCGGGCCCAGAGCGTGCTGGCCGTCCTCGACCAGGCCGATCCGGCCAAGAAGGCCATTCTCCTGCGGGCCCTGGGACGTGTCGGCGGAGACAAGGCCCTCGCCGCCGTCGTCGCCGAGGCCAAGAAGGACGCCTCCGACGTGCAGGACGCCGCCGTGCGGGCCTTGGTCGACTGGCCCGACGCCACGGCTGTGCCCGCTCTGACCGACCTGGCCAAGACCGCGCCCAAGCCCGCCCAGCAGGTGCTGGCCGTTCGCGGGCTCACGCGGATCGCCTCGGCGGTGGCCGCCCAGGACGCCGCCAAGGCGGTCGAGGTCTTCGCGGCGGCCCTGTCGGTCGCCCCGCGCGACGACGACAAGCGGGCGATCCTGTCGGCCCTGGGCAACGTCAAGACGCCGCAGGCGCTGAAACTGGCCGCCTCGCTGGTCAAGGACCAGACGGTCTCGGGCGAGGCCGCCCAGGCGGTCGCCGCCATCGCCCTGCCCAACCCCAAGAAGCGGGGCGACAAAGGCCTGCGGGGCGCGGACGTCGCCCAGGCGCTTCGCCTGGCGGCTGAGGTGTGCAAGGACAAGGCCCTGAAGGACAAGATGCTCAAGCATGCGGCCGCGGCGCAGAAGTAGCCCGGCCGGCAGTCGGTGACAGGCCCGCGGGCCTGGTTCCCTACATCCTATTTCTCGGGAGAGAACACATGAAGAAACTTGCAGTGCTGTCGATGGTGTTGTGCGTGGCCCTGTCGAGCGCGGCCTTTGCCGCCGAAGAGGCCAAGAAGGATTCGGAAGAGGGCTACGTCTGCCTGTTCAACGGCAAGGACCTGACCGGCTGGATCGGCGCGACCAAGGCCGTCGAGGTCAAGGACGGATGCATCGTCTATCCGCCCAAGGGCGGCGGGAACCTGTACACCGAGAAGGAGTACAGCGACTTCAGCTTCAAGTTCGAGTTCAAGCTGACCCGCAACGCCAACAACGGCATCGGCATCCGCACGCCGGCCAAGGGCGACGCCGCCTACGCGGGCATGGAGATCCAGGTGCTGGACAATGACGGCCCGGCCTACGCCAAGCTCCAGCCCTACCAGTATCACGGGTCGATCTACGGGATCGTGCCGGCCAAGAAGGGCCACCTCAAGCCCGTGGGCGAGTGGAACTGCGAGGAGATCATCGCCAAGGGGCGGCGGATCACCGTCATCCTCAACGGCGTGACGATCGTCGACGCCGACCTGGACGAGGCGAGCAAGGACGGCACGATGGACCACCGCCAGCACCCCGGGCTCAAGAACGAGAAGGGCCACATCGGTTTCCTCGGGCACGGCAGCCACGTCGAATTCCGCAACATCCGCGTCAAGGAACTGAAGTAGCCGCCGGCTTGCCCGCCGAGCGCTTTTCCGTAAAGAAAAGGCCGGGCGGTTGGCGATATGTAGAGTAGGGGAGCGGCGAGCGGGCTCGTCCGTTAAACGGGTATTGTGTCGCGCGCAAGGACGCGGCGGGGCATGGTGTCTGCGCGGCGTTTCGTTGACACGTTCAGGACGGAGACGGTAGGATGCTCGAAGGTATGGAGACCGGAAAGAAAACCCGCAGGGTTCCTGCTCGCGCGGACGCGGACGTGAAGGCCACCCGGAAGGTGCACCTCATCGGCGTCGGCGGGTCGGGCATGAGGGCGCTGGCCCAGATGCTGATCGATCGGGGCGTCGCCGTAAGCGGGTCGGAGTCGGCCCCCAGCGCCGCCGTGGACCGGCTCACCCGGGCGGGGGCCGCCATCGCCCTCGGCCAGCGGGCCGAAAACATCCCCGACGACTGCGACGTGGTCGTCTACTCCGCCGCCATCCACGAGCAGAACCCCGAACTCCAGTCCGCCCGCCAGCGCGGAGTGGAGGTCCTCAAGTACAGCCAGATGCTCGGGCGGCTGATGGCCGAGCGCGTCGGCGTGGCCGTCAGCGGCACGCACGGCAAGAGCACCACGACAGCCATGGTCGCCTACGTGTTGACCCAGGCGGGTCTCGAGCCCAGCTTCGTGGTCGGGGCGACCGTCGAGCAGTTGGGCGGGCCCAGCGGCGTGGGCGCGGGGAGGCACTTCGTGGCCGAGGCGTGCGAGTTCGACCGCAGCTTCCTCAATCTCTGCCCCACCTACGCGGCCATCCTGAACGTCGAGGAAGACCACCTCGACTGCTACCGCGACCTGTCGGACATCGTCCAGGCGTTCCGGGCCTTCGCCGCCCGCATCCCGGCCGAGGGCCTGCTGGTGATCAACGGCGAGGACCGCAACGCCCTCCAGGCGGCCGACCAGGCCTCGTGCGAGGTCGAGTCGTTCGGCCTGACCGACGCCTGCACCTGGCAGGGGCGCGACCTCCGCATGGTCGGCGGGCGCTACGTCACCGACATCTACTGCCGCGGCGCCCTGTTCACGCGCCTGCACGTGCCCCTGCCCGGGCTGCATAACGTCTACAACTCGCTGGCCGCCTGCGCCCTGCTGCACCACGCGGGCGTGCCGGCCGAGCAGATCGCGACCCACCTGGGCTCGTTCACGGGCACCCGCCGGCGCATGACCCTCAAGGGCCAGGCGGGAGGCATCACCGTCCTGGACGACTATGCGCACCATCCCACCGAGATCCAGGCCACCCTGCGGGCCATTCGCGACTTCTACCAGCCGCGCCGCCTGTGGTGCGTCTTTCAGCCTCATCAGCACAGCCGGACGCGGTTCCTGCTCAAGGACTTCGCCCGCAGCTTCGGACAGGCCGACGAGGTCCTCGTTCCGGACATCTATTTCGTCCGCGACAGCGAACTGGAGAAGGACTGCGTCAGTTCGCAGGACCTGGTCGGGCAGATCCGCTTCAACGGCGGCTCTGCGTTGTACCTCAAGACGTTCGGTCAGATCGTCGAGCACCTGCGGGCCAACCTCGCCGCGGGCGATCTGGTGGTGACGATGGGGGCGGGGACCATCTGGGAAGTGGCCGATGACATTGTTCGCTGGATTGGAAGAGATCGTTAGCGAGAACGAGCCGATGGCGCCGCACACGTGGTTTCGCCTGGGCGGATCGGCCCGGTATTTCGTGCGCCCGCGAAACGTGGATGAGTTGAAGGAAGCGGTCTGCCGCTGCCGCGACAACAACGTGCCCATGTACGTGCTGGGCTCGGGGGCCAACCTGCTGGTGGACGACGCCGGCGTCAAGGGCGCCGTCATCCACCTGATGCAGGACGATTTCCGCGAAGTCGCCTTTACCGACGTCGGCGTGCGGGCCGGCGCGGGCGCCGACATGGGCAAGCTGGTCCTCCGCTGCGTCCGCGAGGGCAAGAGCGGGCTGGAGTGCCTCACGGGAATCCCCGGCAGCGTCGGCGGGTGCGTGCGGATGAACGCCGGCGGGGCCTTCGGAGACATCGGAAGCTCCGTCGAGAGCGTCACCGTCATGAGCGAGGAAGGCGAGGTCTTCACGAGATTCCGCAACGACCTGGCCTTCGGCTACCGGTCCACCAACATCGCCTCCAAGTTCATCCTCGCGGCCGAGTTCCGCCTGGCCGACGACGACCCGCACAGCATCCTCAAGCAGGTCAAGCAGATCTGGATCTACAAGAAGAACACCCAGCCGCTGGGCTACCGCAACGCCGGGTGCGTGTTCAAGAACCCGCGGGGCCTGTCGGCCGGGGCGCTGATCGACCGCGCCGGTCTCAAGGGCCGGCGGGTCGGCGGGGCGGTCGTCAGCGAGCGCCACGCCAACTTCATCCTCGTCCGCGAGGGCGCGACCGCCAGCGACGTCCTCAAGCTCATCAACATCATTCGCGAGACGGTCTATCGCAAGTCGGAAGTGTATCTGGAACTGGAACTCGAGGTGTGGTGATGGATGCCGAAGCAGGCGTCAGGGATGGCGCGAAATCATGCTGCTGCCGTGGGCAGGGCCAGCCGCAGCCGCGGGCGGCGGCCTACCGCCCGCAGATGGACATCACGGTGCTCATGGGCGGGCCGTCCAGCGAGCGCAAAGTCTCGCTGCAGAGCGGCGAGGCGATCGCGGCCGCCTTGGAGCGGCTCGGGCACCGGGTCACGCGGGCGGACATCTCGCCCGAGGACCCCTCCGCACTGGACCGGCGCGGGATCGACACGGTCTTCATCGCCCTGCACGGGGTGTTCGGCGAGTCGGGAGAAGTGCAGGCCCTCTGCGAGCGTCGCGGCCTGCGGTACACCGGCTCGTCGGTGCGGGCGAGTTCGCTGGCCATCGACAAGGACGAGACCAAGCGGGCCTGCAAAGCCGCCGGCGTGCTCACGCCGGCCTGGCAGCTTGTCGAGGGCGAGGCGCCGGACGAATTGCTGGCGCCGCCCGTGGTGCTCAAGCCGGTCGACGGCGGATCGAGCGTCGACATCACCATCGCCCGCACGGCCGCCCAGCGCGACGCCGCCCTGAACGCCCTGCTCGCGCGATACGGGCGGGCCCTGGTCGAGCAGTACATTCGCGGACGGGAGTTCACCGTGGGCATCCTGGGCGACCAGGCGCTGCCCGTGCTCGAGATCATCCCCGAGGCCGAGTACTACGATCTCCACGCCAAGTACGACGACGACGCGGGCACCCGCTACAGCTTCGAGCACGGCCTGAGCGAACGTGCGGCCGCCGAGCTTCAGGCAGCCGCCCTGGCCTCGCACCGGGCCATCGGCTGCCGGGACATGTCCCGCGTGGACTTCATTGTCGACGGGAACGAGCGCGGATACATGCTGGAGATCAACACGATCCCGGGCTTCACCAGCCACTCGCTGTTGCCCAAGGCCGCGGCCCACGCGGGGATCAGCTTCGACGAGCTTGTCGAACGGTTGGTGAAGATGTCGCTGGAGCGATGAGTTCGTGATGGCGCGTTTCTAGTGACGCCGTAAGGCGTTGATTTGTGGCAGCGTCTGCCGGACCGTCGTCAGGTGTTGTGCAGTTGATCGTGACGCGGCGCGGGACGCGCTGCAGGCGAAGAAGGTGGTTGGATGTCAATACGAAAGAAGTCCAAGCCGGTGCGCATCAAGCCTTCCCGGCCGCGCCAGCCTTCGTGGCTGGAGCGGCGGTGGGCGGGGATGAGCGCCGAGCGACGCCGCACGGTGGTCCGGGCGGTGGTCTGGGTGGTGATGATCGCCGTCCTCGCCGAGGGCGTGGCCCTGGGCCTGCGGGCCCTGGAGCGGCGGATCCTGCAATCCCCGCCGGACAACTCACCGCTCACCCTGGTCCTGCCGACGATCCCCGCCTGGATGCCGCGCGAGCTGGGTCGCGAGATCGTCGAGAGCCTCGTGCCGCCCGACGTGGGTTTCTTCGATCCGCGGGCGGTGGACGAGGTCAACAGCCGCTGCCGGTCCAACCCCTGGATCCGCCAGGTCAACCGCATCCAGAAGGTCCGCCACGCCGGTCGTCCCGGCGGGTACGTCCAGCTCGATCTCGACTTCCGCCGCCCCGTCGCCCGCGTCGAGGACCGCCAGGGCGGGCTGCACTTCGTCGACAACGAAGGATGTGTCCTGCCCGAGCACCAGGTGCCCCGCTGGGTCGTCACCACCCCCGGGCACAACGGCCAGCCGCCCACCCAGACCACTTACCTGCCCGCCAGCCCCATCCCCAGCGATCGCGGCCTGGCGGAAATCCACTACGTCACCATTCGCGGAGTGGCCTCCAAGTCGCCGCCCGTCGGGCAGAAGTGGGCCGGAGAGGACCTCATGGAGGGCCTCAAGCTCGTCGCGCTGG
Source organism: Planctomycetota bacterium (assembly GCA_022705325.1). Taxonomy (GTDB): domain Bacteria; phylum Planctomycetota; class Phycisphaerae; order SM23-33; family SM23-33; genus MWDR01. The sequence continues at coordinate 19,001 of JAKJER010000005.1, forward strand.
TCTCGACGCGGAGCTACGCCAACCAGATCGCCGAGGTCGACGTTCGCAACCACGCCGGGCGCATCAGCCGCAACCAGCCCTGCCTGCGAATGCTCGCCCGCGTCGCCCGCCTGGCGCCCACCGAGATCTGGTTCGGACGTTTCCCCGTCGACCGCAACGACTACGAGGTGCCCACCTCCCGCAAGATGGAACTGCTCGACTACACCGCCGCCGTCAACGGCGGCAGACTGATCGGCCTGAAGGGCCGAATCGACCTGCGATACGACGATCTCTGGATGGACCTCGACCGTACGCGGGTGGCGGATACGTTGACGCGGTGAACCAGTGGAGGGACCCCGAAGGACACAAGGGACAAGGAGGACCCAAAGGACCAGGTGAGAAGGTCCTTTACGTCCCTTGGGTCCCTTGGGTCCTCCAGGTCCTTTTCGATGACCACCGGATCGGAACAAGCTGCCGCCCCTGTCCCGCGCACCGCCCTGTGGCGCGGCGGGGGCGTACTCTTCCTGCTCGTGTGCCTGGCGAGCCTGGCTGTAGGGATTTGGCCGGGCCTGGTCTACCCCACGCGCCTGGCGTTCCCGGCGGCGCCGCTGCCCGCGCTGCGGACGCTGGCGGCCGGTCTGGTCCTGCACGCCTTGCTGATCTACCCGCTGGTGCTGATGCGCCGGCTCGCTCGCAGCCGACCCGCAGGGGCGCCGGAGAATCCTCCAAGCCAAACGCCTGACGGCGCCACTACGAACGTGCCTGACGGCGCCACTACGAACGCGCCTGACGGCGTCGCTACAAGCGTTCACGGGGGCTTCGTTGCCGCAACAGCCTGCGAGCTGCTGGCGTTTGCGATTGCAGGTGGGCCGTTCTTTCTGGTCGCGGCCTACCTTGGCGACGCCGTCGTGAGCGACGTGCTTCGCGTTCTCCTGTGCCTGTCGGGGGTCTATGCGGCAGGGTGGGCGATCGCAAGCCGCCTGGCCCGCTCGCCGGGCGGGCGATCGGTCAGCGTGCTGGCGGGGGCGCTGCTGGCGCTGGGCCTGCCGGCCGCGTATTACCTGGCCCTGGAATTCGCCCCCGCCGGCGCGGCCCATCGCGTCCTGTATGACCTGGCGCCGGTCACGTTCCTGTGGTCGCAGGCCGCTTCGCGCCTGGCCTTCTGGCCGCAACCTCTCTGGCCTGTTGCAGTGTACGTCGCCCTGGCCGCCGCAGCCGTTCTGGTGGGCTGGGCGATGAACAGACGCGCGTAGCGTCTGGGCAGCAGCCCGGGCCGCACAGACCCTGGCTGCATTCCGCCTCTCATTCCTCATTTCGGGCCAGCCCGCCAAACGCGCCCTTTCCGCCTGCCCGTTCTGCCGAATCGGCGGAAAAACCCGCATGTCTCCTCGGGGGGCTACAGATGTTAACCTTCTTATTTTAAAGAAGATAGGTTGTATGGCACTTTCTTTGCCTTATCATGTGTGATGAAGTTGAGCACTCCAGAGATTGGGAAGGAGACGTGAAAATGGCAACATTCAGATGGCCCGGCAATTTGGATACGTTCGCTCCGTTGCGGGTGATGGCCCGCGAGTTGGACCGCCTGATGGGGCGGCAGCAGGAGTACCAGCAGGTGGGCGGAGGGGTTTATCCCCCGGTGAACGTCTTCAGCGGAAGCGACGACATGGTCGTTCAGTGCGAACTGGCCGGCGTGAAACGCGAGGACATCGACCTCTCCATCACCGGCGAGACGCTCGTGATCAAGGGCGCCAAGCACACAGCCGCCAAGGAGGAAGACGTCCGCTACGAACGCCGCGAGCGAGGCGTGGGCGAGTTCAGCCGCACCGTCGTCCTGCCCGATCGGGTCGAGCCCTCCCAGGTGCAGGCGACCCTCAAGGACGGCATCCTGACCATCCGCCTGCCCAAGTCCGAGGCGGCCAGGCCCAGGCAGATCCCGGTGAAGTGAAGGAGACAGCCATGACCGACAAGAGCGACAAGAACGTGAAAGTGAGCGCCGGCCGGGTCGAACCGCGTCACTCGGAATCCACCGTGACCCCCCTGGTCGACATCTACGAGCAGCAGGACGGGACGGTGATCGTGCTGACCGAGGTGCCCGGCGCGCCGGCCGAGAACATCGACATCCGCGTCGAGAAGGGCGTGTTGACGATCTCCGCACAGGCGGTCGTCGAAGAGCCTGGCGACGCCTACTCGCGGACCTACGTGAGTTTCGGCGAGGCGTCGTACTTCCGCGCTTTCGCCCTCAGCGACGAGATCGACCGGGAGAAGATCGAGGCCTCGTGCAGCGACGGGCTGCTGACGCTGCGTCTGCCCAAGGCGGCTTCCGCCCAGACGCGCAAGATCGAGATCAAGAGCGAGTAGATTCTCGATTGCCGGTTGACGATTGTCGATTTGCCGGACGCGTCACTGAAACGACCTGACCGAAGCCCACCCCTCTAAGGGGTGGGCTTTTCCTCATGACGAGTGGCAATTCCCCTCGTCCTGGTGGTACGATACTGAGCCAGCGGTCTTCCCGATCGACAATCGACAATCGACAATCGAAGATCGACAATCGCGTATGCCCAAGCGAAACCTCATCTGGCTTGCGGCGATCCTGGCCGGGACGCTGGTCCTGGTATGGGTGAGCCGGCTTCCGCCGCCCGCGGGCGACGGGACCTCGAACGCGATGCGCCCGCTGGGTGAGACCTACAACCTGATCGAGCAGCAGTACCTGCACCCGGTGGACCGCCAGAGCCTCCTGCGGGGGGCGGTGCGGGGGATGGTGGAGTCGCTCGACGAGTACTCGAGCTACGTCCCGCCGGGTCGCTCGGTCGCCCTGTCGCAGAGGCTGATGGGCACCGAGCGCGGACTGGGCCTGCGGATCCGCCAGGTGGCCGGGCAGGTGGTGGTGGTCGGTCCGCTGGCCGGCTCGCCCGCCTATCATGCGGGCATCCTCAGCGGCGACCTGCTCAGCGAGATCGACGGCCGGCCGGCTGCGGGCATGACGCTGGACGAGGTCCGCTCGTCGCTGGACGGCGAGGTGGGCAAGGCCGTCAAGTTGACGATCATCCGCGACGGGTGGCGCAAGAGCTTCGAAGTCACCCGCGAGGAGTTCCCCGTCGAGAGCGTGACCGGCCTGTATCGCGACCGCAGCGGGGCGTGGGTGTGCGCGATCCAGCCGGAAGCCGCCTATGTCCGCGTGCGGGAATTCGTCCGCGACACCCCCGAGCAGATCCAACGGCTGCTGCGCCCGATGGACCGGCCGCAGGGCCTGGTGCTGGACCTGCGGGGCAACCCGGGCGGGCTGCTGGACTCCGCCGTCGCCACGGCGGACCTGCTGCTGCGCGAGGGGTTGATCGTCCAGGTGACGCGACGCCGCGGGCCGGTGGAACGCTACAACGCCACCGCCGAGGGCACCTTCCCGCCCATACCCGTGGTGGTGCTGGTGGACTCGCGGACGGCATCGGCCGCCGAGATCGTCGCCGGGGCGCTGCGGGTGCACGCTCGGGCGGTGCTGGTGGGGACGCGGACGTGCGGAAAGGGGTGCGTCCAGTCGATGCTCTCCCTGCCGGGCGGCCTGGGCCAGGTGAACCTGACGACGTCGGAGTACTTCCTGGACGGCTCGCGGGCCGTCTCGCGCCGCCGCGGGGGCGAGCGATGGGGCGTGGACCCGCACGAACAGGTCATCCTGCTGCCCTCGTCGCGCGAACGCCTGGCCGATCTGCGCGACCAGGCCGAAGTCCTGCCCGCCACGCGGGCGGCGACCACACGCCCCTCCAGCGAGACCGCCAGCGAGCCCGTGAGCATGCTCGATCGAATGCTCGAAGCCGACACCCAACTGGCCCGGGCCGTCGAACTGCTCAAGAACCCCCAGGAGATGGACGTGCTGCTGCGACTGGCCGCCGCTGAGATAGAGGCCGAGCGGGCCAAGACAAAGACGACCGGGAAAAGGCCCGACAACCCCAGGAAGGAGCCGACGCCCTGATCCGCCCGGCGAGAGAGCGGCAGCGCGAGCAGAGCAGCAAGAGAAGAAGGAAGAGCCCTCAGGGCGGAAGGGAATGTCTGATTCGCCCGGGCCCGAAGGACCGGCAAGAAGCCGCCGACGTCTTCAAGCCCGAAGGGCCGGAAGAGAGCAGCGGGGGGCTTAGGCCCGAAGGGCCGGTAGCAAGCCGTCGCGTTTTCAGGCCCGAAGCGCCGGAAGTAAGCCGTCGCGTTTTCAGGCCCGAAGGGCCCGAAGCGAATAGCCGGGGGCGTAAGCCCCCGGAAAGCGAACGTTGGAAGAAAGAGCCCCGAAGGGGCGACAGAAGGAAGACAAGCGAAGATGACCCCAATCGCATATGAGATACTCTGTCGCCCCTTCGGGGCTTCTTGGAATGGGCGCCAGCCTTCCGGGGGCTTGCGCCCCCGGCTATCTGCTGTCGCCCCTTCGGGGCTGCCAGGAGGCCCCTGACTCCTGGCCCCAGACTCCTGGCTCCTGACTCCTGGTTACTGAGTCCTGGTCCCGGCTAATGGCCCCTGGCTCCTGACTACTGACTACTGACCACCAGGTACGAACCATGTTGATCCTCGGCGTGGAATCCAGTTGTGACGAGACGGCCTGTGCCGTTGTCGAAGACGGCCGGCGCGTGCTCAGCAGCACGGTGGCCAGCCAGATCGAGCTGCACGCGCGGTTTGGCGGGGTGGTGCCCGAGCTGGCCTCGCGGGCGCACATCGAGGCGATCAACACGGTCATGGGCGAGGCCCTCGACCGGGCGGGCGTCCGGCGGGAGGCGATCGACGCGGTGGCCGTCACGTGCGAGCCCGGTCTGATCGGCTCGCTGCTGGTGGGCCTGATGGCCGCCAAGACCGCCGCCTTCGTCCTGGACCGCCCGCTGGTGGGCGTCAATCACGTGTACGCCCACGCGTACGCGGCCGCCCTGGACGCCGAGCCGATCGAATATCCCGCCGCCGCCCTGGTCTGCTCGGGCGGGCACACAGCCCTGTACCGCTGCGGCTCGCCGCTGGACCTGGAACTGCTGGGCACGACCATCGACGACGCCGCCGGCGAGGCCTTCGACAAGGTGGCCCACATCCTCAAGCTGGGCTTCCCCGGCGGGCCCGTGATCGACAAGGTCGCCCGCTCGGGCAATCCGCTGGCGGTCAAGTTCCCCCGCCCGCTGCTGAGCGGGCAGTCCCTGGACTTCTCCTTCAGCGGCGTCAAGACCGCCGTGCTCTACCACGTCAACGGCGTGCCGGGCGGGCGGCGAAACCAAGACGACCGGCGCCCCCGGGGGATCGAGACCTTCTCGCCGCAGGAAGTCGCCGACGTCGCCGCCAGCTTCCAGGCCGCCGTCGTGGACGTCCTGCGGACCAAGCTCCGCCGGGCCGCCAGGCTCACCGCCGCCAGGACGCTCGTCATCGGCGGGGGGGTGGCGGCCAACTCCGCCCTTCGCGCCGCCGCAAGCGAACTGGCCGACAAGCTCCACTGCACCCTCCGCATGCCGCCCATGAAGTACTGCGTCGACAACGCCGCTATGATCGCGGGACTGGGCTACCACCTCCTGGGGGCGGGCCGGCTGGCCGATCTGGACCTCGAAGCCCGCGCGACGGTCAAGCGGTAGGCCACTCGGGCGGCAGGGCGTGCGTCATTTCATCAGCAGCAGGACGTTCACGATCACGCTGAGAATCAGCGCGATGATGATGCCGATGACCGCGGGGTTCTTCCACACCGACGGCAGGATGGGCTCCATGGTGAACCCGCGCGGTGCGGGGGGGGCGGCGTAGGTCTTCTTGTCGGCGGGTTTGGTGGGCTTTACCCCGGCAGGGGCCTTGCCGGTTCCGCTCTTGGCCGGTTCGGCGGATGCGCCCGCGCCGTTCTTGGCGGCCTGGGCGCCGCCCGGCCCGCTCTTCGAGGCTGACAACTCGTCCTCGTCCGCCATCGCCGCCAGGCCCGAAGGCGTCTCCTCCACGTCCAGCAGGAACTCGATGGACTCCAGGTCCTTCAGCGCCTCGGTCATGTTGGCGTACCGCTTGGCGCGGTCCTTGGCCATCATCTTGTTGATGGCCTTGCACAGCCCGGCCGACAGGTCCAGGTTGAGCCTCTCGGGCGAGACCAGCGGCTGCTTGAGGTGCTTGACCATGACGCTCTTGGGGTCGTCGCCGATGAACGGCACCTGACCGGTCACCATGTGGTAGAGCGTGGCGCCGAGGGCGTAGATGTCGCAGCGGGCGTCGATGTCGCGGGCGAGGATCTGCTCGGGGCTGATGTAGTAGGGCGTGCCGAACAGCGTGCCCGCCTCGGCCTGGGCGGCGGCGGCGTCGTCCACCGCGCGGGCCAGGCCCATGTCGGCCAGCTTGGCGGTCGCGTCCGGCATGAGCATGATGTTCTTGGGCTTGACGTCGCGGTGGATCAGCCCGGCCGCGTGGGCATACTCCAGGGCCTTGGCGATCTGGATGATGATGGCGAGCGCCTCGGCCTCGGTATAGACCTTGCCCCCGGCCAGCTCGTCGTGGACGGTCTTGCCCTCGACGTACTCCATGACGAAGTAGTGGTAGCCGCTCGCCTCGCCGATGTCGATGGCCTGGACGATGTTGGGATGGTTGAGCTTTGCGGCGATCTCGCCTTCCTTGTAGAACCGCTTGACGTAGTCGGGGTCGCGGCTGAGTCGCTGGGGCATGACCTTGAGCGCGACGATGCGGTTGAGGCTGATCTGGCGGGCCTTGAAGACGGCCGCCGTCGAGCCGCTGCCCAGCTTGCTGAGCAGTTGGTAGCCCGGAATCTGCTGGCCGCGAGTGGCCTCCATCGACGAACGGAGCCGGGCCAACTGCGAGGGGGTCAGGCAGCCGCGTCGAACGAGCAGGTCGCCCAGGGCCGCCGGCTTGCCCGCGGCGGACGCTTCCTTCTGGGCTTTCAGGCAGGCCTCGACCTCCGCCCGGCTGGCCAGATCCTTCTCCATGACCAGCTTGGTCAGCTCGGCTTCGTTCTCGGCGATTTCGGATTTGGGCTCTGGGTTCGGGGCCATCGGCACTCTCGGAAGGCGCGCTGCGCCTCACGAGCGCCAAGATACCCCAACCCGTCCGGCGGAACAAGCTTATGTGCCGCGTCGCCGCCGCAGCCGCCCGGCCAGTCCCGCCAGCGACAGCAGCACCAGCGTCGCCGTGCCCGGCTCGGGGACCATCTGGTCGTGCAGCGTGCCGCTGAAGTGCTCCCAGATCTGCTGCGAAGTCAGGGCACCGTCCCAGATGGCCACGTCGTCGATCAGACCGGCGAAGTGCTGGCTGTAGTACGAGTCCGTGCCGATCAGGAAATCGCCCAGGCCGCCCGAACGGACCGCACCGGGTCCGGCGATGCTGTTGACCAGTTCGCCGTTGAGATAGAAGTGCGCCGTATTGTACGCGTCGAAGACCAGGGCCACGTGCGACCACTGCCCGGCCGGCACGTTCACGCCCGAGTAGTAGTCCTTGACGCCCCAGGTGGTGAAGGCGAGCTGGGCGTTAGCGATGCCGAAGCCAAAGCCCGCGTTGGCCGAACTGCGGTCGCGGGCGAGGAACCTCTTCCAGCCGCTGGTGTTGTCGGGGTTGATCCAGGCGGCCAGCGTGAAGTTGTTGCTCAGCCCCGCCAGTTCCGCGGGCTGGCCCAGGTTCACGCGGTCGCCGCCGGCGAAGTGGGCGGCCGAGTCGAACCCGGCCGGCCCGGCCACGTTGGCGTTCACGCCGGCGGAGTACTGTCCGTGCAGGTTGTTGCCCGAGGAGTCGGCGGCCAGGCCGGGCGCGACGGTTTCCTCCAGGGCCCAGTAGCCCAGCAGCCGCGGCGGGGGAGAGGTGGCCGTGACGAAGTGGTCCACCACCTGCTGGCGGGTCAGCGGGGCGGCGTAGACGGCCGTCTCGTCCACCTTGCCGTTGAACCAGTAGGCGCCGTTGCCCTCGCTGGCCCCCGCGCCGATGCGCAGCGGGGCTCGCTCATTGGGCTTATACAACTGGACGGCCTGGCTCATGCGGACGCCGTTGACGTAGAGGGTCTTGATCCCGGTCACCACGCCGTTGCCGTCGATGCTCTGGGCCTCGAACGTGCCGACCACGTGGGTCCAGACATCGTTGACGACCGGCCCGCCGCCGATGCCCGCCCAGCCGCTGCCCGTGCCGGTGTTGAAGGTCCAGTTGTTGCCGCTGTCCGCGTAGAGGAGGTAGCCCCGCTGGTCGTAATTGGGCGAGGCGTACTGGTCGCGGTTGGTGACGGGCGAACGGTAGCTGCCGGCGCCGCCCTCCACCTTGGCCCACGTCTCGACCGTGAAGCTGGGACCGTTGAAGTCGGGACTGTGCGGGATGTCGATCTTGATGTTGGCCGCGCCGGAGAAGTCGACGGCCGTGTCGATGTCGTCCACCAGCGGGGTATCCGCCTGATTGAGCACGACGTTAGTGAAGCAGCCGCCTCGATGGGCGGACACGTCGGCCGAATTCCAGACCGGCGTCTGCGGCAGACCGTTGTTAAAGGTCGTCTGCTCGCCCAGGCGCCAGTAGCCGACCGGACCGTCGTTCAGGACGGCCGTCGCGTACCGCGAGAAGGAATTGTACTGGTCCGAGATGGTCTGGTGGGCCAGGGCCTGGTTGAAGACGGCGACGTTGTCCACGTTGCCGTTGAAGAAGTAATCGCCCGTGGAGCTTTCCGTTCTGCCTGAACCGATGCGGAGCGGACGGGCATTGTTGGGCACGACCCCGCCGGCCGGCGAGCCCGAGACCGCCAAGTGTCCGTTGGCGTAGAAGGACTTGGTGTTGGTGGCCGCGTCGTACGTTCCGGCCAGGTGGACCCACTGGTCCTGCACGGCGGGGACCAAGCCATTCTGGTTGTCCCAGCCGGTGCCGTTGCCCGTCCAGAACTGCCACTGTCCGCCGGAGTCCGCGGCGCGATACAGGATGTACCCCTGGGCAGCCGAGGTGTTGCGGGACGTGACGGGGGAATTGTACGACCCGCCGCCGGTATAGCGGGCGAAGGTAGACACGGTGAAGCTGGCGGGGTTGAGGGCCGCCTGATAGGGTACGTCGATCTTGCCGGTCCCGTTGAACGCGGCGCTGGCGCCCAAGGTGGACATGGCCGACGGCTGGCCGAACACCACCCCGCCCGCGGGCGTACCGGCGTAGCCGTGGCCGGACGCGTCGGCGGCGGACAGGGCGCCGGCGGGCTCATCGAGCTTCCAGTACCCGACCAGTGCGGGATTGTCGCTGATGAGGTCGGCGGGGGCGGCGGAAGAGAAGACAAAAACAGCCAGGAGAACCAGACAGGCCAAGCGTTTCATGTGCAGCCTCCTTCCGGGTTGCAGCCGATTTGGGCGGCTGACTGATCCGGACATCGTTCAGACGACGTGAGCGAAAACGGAATATGGAACTACGCACTTCATTGTACCGCGCGGCGGCAGGGTGTCCAGAGTCTTTTGTCGTGGTCTAAGAAACCCCCGCTCGGTGCGTCGTAGAGGGTGGGAGCGGGGCGTCCCATCCGCTTCTCGGGAAGGAGACAACCATGTTGAGCGGTGGGTGGTCGAGGTGCGCGCGGGTCGTGCGGGCGGTGACTCGAACGGGCGCAGCCGTGGTGATGGCGCTGTTCCTGGCGCGGCCGGCCGATGGTGCGGGCACGATGTGGGTGACCAACGGTCCGGGCGGGCGGGTGGCCATTCGCGAGCACAGCGTCCGCGTCGAGGTCCAGGACGGCATCGCCGTCACCGAGGTGCTTCAGGTCTTCCAGAACCTGGAGGACCGGGTGGTGGAGGCGATGTATCGGTTCGCCCTGCCGCAAGGGGCGTCACTGGCGGATTTCACCATGTGGATCAACGGCAAGGAGATGGTGGGCGAGGTCGTCGAGCGCCGGCGGGCCAGGCAGATCTACGACAGCTACAAGCCCGTCGTCCGCGACCCGGGCCTGGTCGAGAAGACCGACGACGGCGCCTTCGAGATGCGCATCTTCCCCGTCAACCCCAAGGCGACCCAGAAGGTCCGCCTGCGCTACTACGAGGAGTTGCCCTTCCGCCGAGGGCGGTACACCTACGTCTACCCGCTCCACGTGGACATGCCCAGGCAATGGTGGCCGCAACATGACGCCAACCGGGCCGAGCGATTCTCGCTGCGGCTGCACGTGCACTCGGCCCTTGGCGTGGCCTCGATGCGAAGCGAGTCGCACCCGCCTCTGAAGATCGAACGCCGGTCCGACGTGTACTGGCGGGCGGGCCTGGAGTCGGCCAACCAGTCGCTGGAGCAGGACGTCGCCGTCAGTTGGACCACTGCCCGCCGGCCTGGCGTGCTGGAACTCTACGGCAGCCGGGGCGACGAGAAGACGGGCACATTCCGCGCGGTGCTCACGCTGGGCGACGACGTCCGCCCCGACCCCGCCGACGGGCAGGACTACGTATTCGTCCTGGACGTGTCAGGCAGCATGAAGGACGACGCTCGGCTGGAACGGGCTCGCGAACTCCTGACCGCCCTATTGGGGCGGCTGGGGCCAGGCGACCGCTTCACCATCCTGGCAGCCGGGCCGACGGAGAGGCGACTGTTCGAGATGCCGGCGCCCGCCGACGAGGCGGCGCTGGCGAAGGCGAAGGAGTTCCTAAGCACGCTTCGCCCCGGCGGGAGCGTAATCATGGAGCCGATCCTGGCCTCGGCCCTGTCGTTGCGGCAGGCGGGCCGCCCGCTGGCGGCGGTGCTGATCAGCGACGGCATCCTGGACTTCGACGACCCCGGACCGCTGGGGCGGCGGGTGGGGGAGCTCGTGTCGGCCGGGCGGCTGGTGTACGTGCCCCTGACGTGCCGGGTCGAGGGCACGCTGACGGACCTGGTGCGCCAGTCGCTGGGATGGGTGGAGCACCTGCCTCCGGGGCGCCACGGCGACGAGGCGGCCGGCGCGGTAGCGTACCGGCTGGCTCGCCCAGCCGTCGTCGAGCCGCGTCTGGAGTGGGACGGTGCGGAGATTACGGACGTGACGCCGGCGAACCTGCGCGGGCTCTGGCCGGGCGAGACGATCAGCGTGTACGGGCGGTACCGCGGGTCGGGGCGGGTGACGATGCGGCTGAGGGGACGCCTGGGCGGGCGAGAATTCCTGCGCGAGGCGACGGCGGCGCTGCCGGAGTGCGACCTGAGCAAGGGCAAGATCGAGCGGATGTGGGCGACGCGCCGGGTGGAGGACCTGGTCGAGCTGTCGCGGACGCAGAAGGAGCAGGCCCAGCAGGAAACGCTTTGGAGGATCGTCCGCCTGGGCGAGCTGCACTCGATCGCGACCGACTACACGAGCTTCCTGGTGCTGGAGAACGACGCGGAGTTCCGCAAGTGGCAGATCGAGCGCACCAACGCCCTGCGTACGGCCTGGGACCGCGAGGGCGACCTGGAAACCAGACAGCGCCTGGCCGCCCTGCGTGAAGGCGTGGAGGCCATGTCCGACCGCCAACGCCGCGACGGCGTACGGATCGAGCCTCGGCGTGACACCGCCGCCCCCGCATGGGCGAACACGGCCGGGGGCGAATTCAAGCCCGAGCTGCCCAGGCCGCTATTCTCCGGTACGCCCAGGAACATCCGGGCCAAGAACCTCCGACCGCCCCGCGTCGGGCCACGACGGATCGTCCTGCCCGAGGGCGTCCGCGTGAAGAACGTGGCCTTCCGCAAAGGCGTCACCAGTAGCGACACCGAGCCGATTATCGGCGACCTGGCGCAGATCACCGACGGCGACAAGGAGGGCATCGACGGCAGCTACGTGGAACTAAGCCCGGGCAGGCAGTGGGTGCAGATCGACCTGGGCGAGGAGCACGTGATCCGCTTCATCCTGTTCTGGCAGTACCACAGGGAGGGCCGCGTCTACCGCGACGTGATCGTGCAGGTCTCCAACGATCCCGACTTCGTCAAGGGCGTGGTCACGCTGTTCAACAACGATTACGACAACAGCAGCGGGCTTGGCGTGGGCAAGGACCTCCAGTACGTCGACTCGTTCGAGGGCGAGCTGGTCATGCCGCCGCGCCCGGTCATTGGGCGGTACGTGCGGCTGTGGAGCAACGGGAACACCTCCAACGACATGAACCATTACACCGAGGTGGAGGTCTACGCCTCCCCGCCGGAATAGCCGTTGATGATGCCGTTCCTGGCCTACTCCGCCAGCAGATACCACAGCGTGGCGGCATCGGCCTTCAGGTCCAGGCGTGCCCGGCCGGCGTCGGCGTGGGCGGCTGAGGCGCCGGCCTTGACCCGGCCCGCGCCGTCCAGCGGCGTGAGCGTCAGCTTGCCCGCCCCCGCGTCGCGCTTCAGCCAGACCGTGCCGGTGATCGGCTCGATCCGGAGCGGGGGCTTGCCCCACTTGTCGGTGATGCTGGTGCGGTCGGCGTTCCACTGCATGTCCGTGTTGGCGCAGCGACCGGCCGCGACCAGGAGGATCCTCTTCGACTTGCTCAGCGGCTGGTCGTCCAGCGCCGCCAGGCTGACGGCGCAGAAGGGCGTCCTCACCCGGAACTCCGCGTCGGCGGTCGCGACGGTCCGTCCGCCGACCCAGCCGAGGGCGGCCTGGGCCTTCGGCGTGTCGATCGTCAGGCGACCCTCCCGTTCCTTTCCGGCCCGCCAGATCAGCTCGCCGGTGTCGCTGGCGATCGCGCCGGCGGGCTCGACAAAGCCGATCTCCTCGGCCCGCGTGGTGGCCTCCGCGTCGAACCGCCCCACGCGGAAGCGGTGGACCAGCGGCAGCAGGGGCGACAACTCGCCGATGATGTGGAACTGCAGGCGGTCCCAGCGGCGCTGCTTGAGGCTGTCGTAGGTCTGGTTCTCATCGTAGTTGACGGTCACGACCTTGCGAGCCGGGGCCACCAGGGCCCGTTGGAAGACGAGCGAGGCCGTCGGCATCTGGGCCATCTTGGTCGCTTCGTTGGCCAGGTCGAAGTAGCCCGTCACCTTGTCGCCGCCCAGCAGGTCCTCGTCGTAGCGGTGGTTGAACGTGTAGCCGTACACCGCGTCCCAGTCCTGGAGGCAGGCGTAGGCGGCCAGCGTCAGGGGCATTTCGCAGCCGTAGTCGTTGGGGTAGGGATGGTTGTACTCGCTGACGGTGAACGGCTTGCCCGCGACCGACGAGCGCACAAGCTGCGAGATGCAGTTGGCCCGCGGCGAGTCGAGCATGGGCGTGTTCTTGATGAACCAGTCGGTGCGCGACCACGGCTGGCGGGGGAAGTGCGGATGCTGCCAGTACGCGTGGCAGTCCATCTGGTCCATCAGGGCCTCGGCCCGCAGGCTGGGCAGGCCGTAGTTGTGGTTGGTGCCCTGGAGCAAGGCGCGGACCTTCAGTTCGTCTCGGAGGAAGCGGGCCATGTCGAGGTTGTAGCGGCTTTCCAGGTCGTAGTAGAAACGCCCCTCGTCGCGGAAACGGGCAACGGTGTAGCTGGCGAAGTCCTCCGGGCCCAGGCGGGCCACCGTGCCGCGGGCAGGGTCTTCGTCCTCGCGCAGCCCGTACAGCGGGGCCCCGTGCAGGATCACGTCGCTGATCCAGACCGTGCCGGTCGCCTGCCCGAACTGGAAGCTCAGCCGCACGTCCGAGTCGTCCTCGGGCGCGGTGAAGGCGAAGTAGCACTCCTGCCAGTCGGTCCCGATTTCGAACCGCCTGTGCCCGTAGCCGCGGTAGGGCGAACTGTGGCAGACCTCGGCCGCGATGTCCCGCTCCGCCGACGCGCGGGCGCGGAAGGCGACGCGGTAGTCCTTGCCCTTCTGGAGCGTCAGCGGGCGCTGCGTCAGCATCACGTGCCAGCTCGTGCCGTCGACCTTGCCGACCGTGATTCTCGCCGCCGGTTTGCCCCCGGGGGCATCCTTGGTGGTCGTCAACTCGGCCTGGGTCGTCTTGCCTTGCGAAAGGTCCCACTTGTCCTTGCCGGCCGAGAAGTCGCCGTTGGTCAATATCTGCGGGCCCGGCGGACGGGAATCGCCCCGCCAGGCGGCCTCCAGGGCCTTGCGGCTGGGGTAGCGCTTGGCCAGCCACCGGTTGTAGAACTCGGTGAGCTGCCTGCCGTAGTACGGCGGGATGTCCGTCCACGTGCCGGGGTTCCTCTTGGCCTGGCGGCCGCGAAGAAACCCGCTCGTCCAGCCGCCGAAAAGCGAGTTCTCGTTGGTCAGCTCGACGATGATCACGGCCGGGTCCTCCGCGTACGTCTTGCCCGTGTAGGGGTTGCGGTGGGTCAGGAGCTTGCGGGCGAAGTCCTTCTGAAGCTCGATCATCCGCGGGTTGAACTGCACGCAGTACTTGGAGTAGCCCAGCAGTTCGGTCTCCGGCAGGCCGTCGCCGGGCGTGAACCGCCGCCCCACGTGAAGGTTGAGGTTCACGTAGATGCCGCGCTTGATCAACTCGGCGATCACGAAGTCGAGCTTGTCGAGTTGGGCCGGGTCGAAGTGCTGGGTGTCCGGCGCCTTCCGCGGGAACAGGGCGTTGCCCCAGGTGGAGTCCAGCCCGTGGAAGCGGACGAGGTTGAAGCCGAATTTGGCCAGCCGGTCGGCCAGTCGCGGGGCCACCTCCTTGGGCGGGCAGCCGCCCTCGCCCGACAGGTTGGTCGCCCAGAACCGCACCCGCTTGCCTTTCTCGAAGGCCAGGTGTCCGTCGCGGACGATCGTATGCCCGTGCTTGCCCGCCGGGGCGTCCAGCAGGAAGCTCGCGTCGGCGGCCGCGTCCTTGGGGGCCTCCCACGGATGGTGGAACGCGGGCCAGTTGTCCTCCGCGAGGGCGGGGGACCGGAAGGCGGTGATGCAGAGGGCGAGCACGGCCGGCAGGAGAGCGAACAAACTCAAGTGCCGCCGAACGGCAAGCCGGTTCGCAGCCTGGTTGGTAGACGACGGGGTGATGGCTTCGGTAATCATGCACGCAAGCTAGCGTCGGGCGGGGACAGGGTCAAGGGGCCTGCATGGCTTCTGTCGCGGCCAAGAGGCTCAGAACGATCACCCAAAGCCCACGTTGGCGAGAAGCAGATCCGGGCCAACGGGGCGGAAGGCAAGGCGGCGTGGCTGCAAAAAAAGCGGCCGTGTCGTGGGGGGGGACGACACGGCTCGCTTCAGCATTCGAACCGGCCGGGGGGGGAGCCGGTCCGAACAGGGTCATCTTCGATTCCAGTCCGGGTTCCTTCTGCGTATCATTCTAGGCAGGCTGCCCGGACCGTTCGCTGACAATTCTGATTATATCAATCCGCGATGCGCGCACAATAGAAAATCAGGTAATCACCTGATTTTCTCATTGGACCTGCACGGGGTCTAATGGCAGAGGAAGTCTTCGGCCGCCGTGTAGCTGCCCGAGCCGATGGTGGCGCCCGCGCGGGGCCCGGCTTCGCTGCCGGTGTCGGCCGACTTGTAGATGTCGTTGTGGTACTTGTCTGCGGGGAAGCCGTCCACGGCGGGGGCGCCCGGGATCACCTTCATGAAGACCTTGCGCTTCTCCGTCCATTCGGCCGAGCCGTCGATGCGGGCGTAGTTCTGGCCTTCCTTCTTGTGGTTGAGCGAGTTGTCCGTGGTGGACGAGACCCCGCCGTTGCAGGTGACGCCCGGGTTCCAGTCGGCGACGACCACCAGGTAGCTGGGCGCGTCGGTGGTGGTGATGGCCTTGTACTGGACGCTGTCGACGGTGTAGGCCAGTTGCGACACGTAGGAATAGCAGGCGGTCCTGCTGTTGGTGTCCCAATCGAACCCCTTGTCGTTGTCGGTCTCGTTGACCTGGCGGATTTCGCGCTGCTGCTCGGCCTCCAGGCAGAACATGTGCTCGGGGCCGATGTAGCCGAGCTTGTACATCAGCCAGAACGCGCCGACGTTGCCGACCGGCATGTTGCCCGCCGTGGTGGAGCCCGTGGCGAAGTTCCCGCCGGCGTAGGTGCTGGGCAGGGCGTTCTCGACCGTGCCGCGGTTGTAGTTGCCGCCGGTGGCGTAGGCCACGGCGGACTTGGCCAGTTCCTTGCAGTTGTGCTTGCATCGCTCGCGCATGACGGCGATGCGGGCGGCGGCCAGGCTGGGCAGCAGAATGCCCACCAGGAGCATGATGATCATGACCACGGTGAGCAACTCGACCAGGGTGAAGCCTGTCCGGATACGATGGCAGGAATAGGCGGGTATCTTCATGCCTGTATTGTACGCTTGGCCGGGCTGGGCAGTCAACTACGCGCCGCTCGATACCGCCGTTCGGCGCTGCAACAGGCCCCGTACGAACTCCCCGGGCGCCTCCCAGGTCCCTACTTCCTGGACGGCTGTCTTGTCGCCTTTGCCCTCCTGGGCCACGACTCGCAGTCGCCCGCCCGAGCACGCGGGACAGTGCACCAGATGCACCTGGAGCCGCCGCAGGCCTTTGGGGATCGCCCTGGCCGCGGCGGTGGACTCCTCCGCCAGGCGGTCGAACCCTTCCACGTCGCCGTTGGCGGCCAACTCGATCAGCCGCTCCAGCGTCTTGCCCGCCTTCTCCGCGGCCGTCTCGACCGCCGCTGCCGCCGCCGCCTTGTCCGGCAGATCCGGCGCCACGTCCCGGACTTCGTTCTTCTTCGCCTTGGGCTTGTGCGGGGCCGCCGGAATGGTCGTCACCACAACGCTCTTCATGTATCGCCGGCACCGCTCGCAGTAGGGCTTGGCCCGCAGGATCAGCGCGCCGATCAGTCCGCCAAGGCCAAACCCCGTCACTTCGAGTCCCCGCAGGGCGTAGCCCCACAGGCCCAGCGGCTCGCCCAGCGAGCCGTCGCGCTGCTTCCAGGCGAAGGATCGCGTGCTGAAGTCAAAGTACTCCCAGAAGCCGACCCGCGTCCCGTCTTCGTAGACCAGGCCCAGCCGCCGGAAGTCCAGAACCTGCGCCTCGAAGTAGCAGGCCACCTGGAACGCGACGATGAGCAGACAGAGCCACTTGCCCACCTTGACGCCCTTGAGCCACGTCGCCAGCGCGTACCCGCTGCCGGCGACCAGGCCCGCGCCGACGGCGCCGACAGGTATCACCCAGTTGAGGTAGAAACCCATAACCGAAACGTCCGCCTGCGCCAGGGCGAACGTAATCGCCAGGGTGGCCGCCGAGGTGGCCAGTCCCGCCAGGATGATCCAGAACTCCCCGCCGCCGCGGGCCGCCGCCGGTTCCACCGTCTCATCCATGTCTGATTCTCCTGCCTTCCAGTGCTCGTCTCCCGGTCCGCCGAAGGGACGGCAGGCATATTCTGCTGCCGGATCGGCCTCTGGTGCAAGTCGTTTTCGTTTGCCAGTATGGCGGGTTGGCGGCATAATAGGGAACGAGGACGTCAATCTATGCAGGAAGTCATGGGCATGAGACGCGATGCGTCCAATACCGCTCAGTCCGATCGCCCCTCCGAACCCGCCTCCACACTCGCGCTGGTTGCGTGTCTCCTGGTGGTCGCCTGCGCAACGGCGCTTGGCGGCATGGTGGGCGGGGCCTTGCGGCTGGCGACCGCCCGTTTCGAGGAGAACCCCTGGTCCGTCCTGTTGCAGGGGCTGGGGCTCATCCTGGCCGGGTGGATCCTGGGGGCGCTGCTGTGGGCGGCCGCCTGGCTGGTGCGGCGCCAGGGCGAGATCCTCCACTGCCAGAAGCGAGCGCTCGAGGTCATGCTCCAGTCCGGCGGCGCGGTCGCCCCGGGCGCCGGCGTGGAGTTGGCGGAGAAGCCCGACCTGGGAGAGGTGGGAGTGTCCAAGCAGTTGCTGGCCCAGATGGCCGAGCTGAACGCCAACCTCCTGCTCACGCCCGAGCAGCGACAGGCGAAGCTCCAGGAGCAGGCGATCCGCGTGGCCAACGAACTGGTCGACCAGATCGAGCGGACCATCGAGGACGGGCGGCTGACTCAGGCCTACGAGGACATCGAGAGCCTGGCCCGCCAGTTCCCCGACGAGTCGCGGGTGGGTCTGCTCCGGGACCGTCTGGCCCGTCAGTGGGCCCTCCAGGTGAAGGCGGATGTCGAGTCGGGGGATCTCGATGCGGCGGAGAAGAAGCTGGAGCGGATGGCGTCGCGGTTCCCGGGGCACGCCCGGCTGGGCGAGTTGGACGAGCAGTTGGCGCGAGGCTACGCAGCCGGCGTGGAGCGGGCCCTGGCCTCGGACGACCTGGGCCTGGCCAACCAGCGCCTGGACCGCCTCCGCCAGCGATGGCCCGAGCGGGCCGAGATCCAGGCCCTGCGCGAGCGGATCGAGCAGAACGGGGCGGCTGTGCGGGCCGAGGAGATCGCCGAGCAGCGGCGCCACATCCAGGAGCTGATGGCGATGGCCGCCTATGACAAGGCGGAGGCCGCCGCCGTGGAGGTGGCGCATCGCCACCCGGGCAGCGCGGACGCGCTGGCCCTGCTGGACCTGGTGCGACGCGACGCGCTGGCCTTCCGCATGGATCGCGGCCAGCGCCTCTACATGGACGTCCAGAAGCACGCCGAAATGCGACGCTGGCGCCAGGCCGTCGAGGCCGCCCACCGCCTCATCCAGGACTATCCCCAGACGCCCGAGGCCGAGCACCTGCGCACGCAGATGGCCACCCTCGAAGAAAACGCGCGTATCGAGGAGGTCCGCGAGCTGCGCGATCTCATCCGGGAGAACATCCTCGCCAAGCAGTACAACGAGGCCTTGCGCCTGGCCCAGGACGTGGTCCGTCGCTTCCCCGGCACCCAGGCGGCCTCCGAGCTGGGGCGGCAGATCATCCGCCTCAGGGAGTTGGCTTTCGTCAATCCGTGAGACAAGAGGCAACTTCCGGAGAACCTCCCGCGGGCGTTGGGGCCTCTTCCCTCGTTCCTCAAGACGTAGTCCATTCGCATGAACGGTGAACCATGAAAGACAGTCATGTGGAGATTCTCCAAGCCCTGCTGGGCCAGCCGACCGCCCCCTTCCATGAACAGGCGGTGGTGGACCAGGTGCGGCAGTGGTCGGCCGGGCGGGGGATCGACTTCTCGCAGGACCGGGCGGGCAACGTGGTGTTGCGGCACCGTGTCGGCCAGCCGGTCATGCGGTGGGCGTTCGAGGCCCACCTGGACCATCCCGGCTTCCAGGCCGTCAGCGCCGACGGCTCGCTGGTGCGGGCGGACTTTCTCGGCACGGTGGGCGAGTCGTACTTCCCGGGCAGCCGGGTGCGGCTCTTCGCGCCGGCCGGGCCGGTCGCCGGGCGGATCGTCGGCTACTGCCGGGCCGACCGGGCCGAGTGGCCCGTCTGCGAGGTCGAGTTGGACTCGCCCGCCCAGGTCCCCGCCGGGACGATCGGCATGTGGGACCTGCCGGATTTCGAGCTGACCGCCGACCGCCTGACCAGCCGGGCCTGCGACGACGTCGTCGGCTGCGCCGCCGCCCTGGCCGCCCTGGAGGAGATCGTCGCCTGCGGGCAGGACGCGGACGTGACGGTGCTGCTGGCGCGGGCGGAGGAAGTGGGGGGCATGGGCGTCATAGCGGCCGCCGAGGACGGCGTGCTTCCGGGCGACAGCCTTGTGGTGGGCATCGAGACGTCCAAGGCCCAGCCGCGGGCGGCTCTGGGAGACGGCGTGGTCGTTCGCGTGGGCGATCGCGTCCGCACGTTCGACGCGTCGCTGACCGCCGCCGTTGCCGCCGTCGCCGACGAGCTGGCCCGGCGCGACGGGGACTTCCGTGCGGTTCGCCAACTCATGCCGGGCGGGAGCTGCGAGTCGACCATCTGGTGCCTGTGGGGCTACCGCGCGACGGGCGTCTGCCTGCCCCTGGGCAACTATCACAACCAGGGCGACGACGGGCGCATCCGCTCCGAGCAGGTCCATCCGGGCGACTTCGAGTGCCTGGTCAAGCTGCTGGCGGCCCTGGCGGGCTCCACCGTCACGCCCGAGCAGCGCGACCGCCAGGCCAAGGCCCGCTACGAAGACCTCATGCGGCGGCGGGGGAAGTTCCTCTGATTCAACCGCCCACCACGATCGGCTTGTTCGCCAGGCCCGGCACGGACTGGATCAGGTCGGCCTGTCGCGGGGCGGCGGGATCTTCGTAGTTGCGCTCGTAGAAGGTGGGGGGCTCGCAGGTCCAGCCGTTGCGGAGGCGCTTGTCCTCGCGCCGGAGCTTGTGCAGGACGATCCGCCCGATGACCTGGGCGGACAGGCGGGCGACCAGCCCGTACTCGCGATAGAGCTCGTGCAGCAGTTCGGTCAGTCGCTTGACCGCGACGGGGTTGTGCTTCAGGAACCGCCTGGCCGCCCACACCGCGCCGGCGTAATAGCTGCGCATCCCGTCGGCTTCCATCACAAACCGCCTGCGGACGCGGGGGTCGGCGTGGTTCTTGTGGCGGCGCCAGCCCTGGAGCGTCGTGTGGACCACGCGCAGCACGCTGGGCCCGTTCACGCGGAAGTCCTCCGCGAACGCCCGCAGGAGCATCTCTTCTTCCATTCCCGCCGGGATGCCCGGATGACGGAAGTTGAAACGGTACTGGCCGTGGGTGTCCTCGAAGGCGATCTCGCTCTCATCCAGCAGCGACCCGTCGGCCTGATGCGCGGCGTGCAGGGGCGTGCCGGGCACGGGCGTGTAGAGCATGAACTGGTGGAAGTCGGTGTCGTGGCTGACGGCGTGGGCGATGGCCTGGTCGATGTTCTCGGGGGTGTGTTCCTCCAGGCCCACGATCGACGAGCCCAGCACCCGGATGCCGTGCGCCTGGAGTTCACGAATCAGGGCGTGCGTGTCGGTCTGGCGGAGCTTGCCGTACTGGCTGTTCTTGCCTTCCAGGCCCATCCACACCCAACTGATGCCCAGGCCCACCAACTCTTCCATGGTGTACATCCGCAGGGCGTTGGCCGAACTGAATACGTACAGGGCCCACGACTTGTCGTGCTTGCGCATCAGCTCCAGCAGTTCCAGGCTGCGGGTCTTCTGAAGCAGGAAGTTCTCGTCCATGACGAAGAAGGAGCGGGTCTGAAGCGCGTCGGCGAGCTGGCACATGACGGCGAAGAGTTCGTCGGCCGACTGATAGAAGCTGACGAAACGTCCCTTGCCGCCGAACATCGCGCTGGTGGAGCAGAAGTTGCAGCCCAGGGGGCACCCCACCGACGGGATGAGAACGGCCGACGCGGTCTCGCCCGTGAACGGCAGGTCGATGCCCATGGTTCGGCGGTCAAAGCCGGACCAGAGCTGCGGGTGGCGGATGGGCTGGTCGCCGTCCTCGCCGAGGAACTCGCGGAACCACCGCACGCCCTCGCCGCGGACGATGTGGTCGGCGTCGATCCGATCGTCCAGGTCCGCCAGGCCGCTGATGTGCCCGCCGACGACGATCACCGCCTGCGGCTGGTGCTTGCGGATCAGCTTGCACATGGTGCGCACCTTGGTCAGGTTGGGCAGGATGCCGCTGATGCCGATGACGTCGTAGCGATTCTCCTCCAACTCCTGGATGAACCGCTCCAGCGTGGGGTAGTCCAGCAAGGCGCATCGGGCGGAGATGTTGGCTTGGATGAGCATCAGGCCCCAACTGCGGTGGAACATCCGCAGGGAGAAGGGCCCCTGGAGCCGCGTCACCTGGTTGTGCCACAGTTCCATGGGGTTGATTCGCCGGCTGCCGAACTCGTCGTCCTGGGCGTACGGTCCGAACACGCTGCACAGGAGGACCTTGGCCTGGCTGCCCAAGGGGTGCCGCGGCGGGGGGCAATGGGTTCGAGGAATGATCGAACCGTCATCCAGGCAAAGAGGGGCATCTACGACTGTCATTGCGCACTCGATTGTCCTGCACTCATGGTTGAGCGTTTCCGGGCCGCGGGAACACCTCCCGCCGGACGATCCGGAAACGGCTATGTCCTCGCCTCACACCGAGTGCAGGAGCCGCGGTGCTGACGCTGTCTGCCAAGGACGCGGACCGGGTGTATCTGTAACCAGCAATTGTACGGTCTGCGGGCCGCCGAAGAAAGAGGGTACTCAAACTTTCCTGCCTGCCCGGCGCGAACGGGGTCGGCTTCGCGAGCGGCGGCGTGGGCGTCTCCGTGGCTGTGACGTCTGGTGATTCCTGATACTCTGCCCCCGCTGCGTGCAAAGGCGCAGGTCGGGCACTTTCTTTCTGCAACCCGTCAGGGGTACAATAGGTCACGTCACTAGAACAGGAGTGTGACCATGGGTAATAGACGGCGATCGTGCGGGACGGTGGTGGCGGCGGTGGCGGTTCTGTTGGCGTGGGCCGTCGCGACGGACGGCTGGACCGTCCGGGCCGACGGTGCGGAGGCCAAGCCCGCCAAAGCAGCCCGCAAGGCCAAGGCCGTCGCCAGCGGCAAGCCGGCGGCCAACTCGCCGACGACCCAGCCGGCTGCCGGCCAGCCCGCCCCCGCCAAGCAGGCCACGCCCCGGATCGCGCACATGCGCCTGGGCGGGACGGTGCTCACCAGTCCGCCCGGATTCAGTCTCTTCGGCGGCGGTTCGCAGATGACCCTTCGCGACTGGCTCCAACGCCTGGCCCAGGCCCGCAACGACCAGGCCGTCCACGCCGTCGCCCTGGAACTCGACGGGCCCTCCCTGTCGTGGGCGCAGGCCCAGGAACTGGCCGACGCCGTCAAACGCCTCGACGAGGTCAAGCCCGTCTACGCCTTCCTTACCGAGGGCGGCGCCAGCGACTATCTCATCGCCTCGGCCGCCCGAGAGATCGCCATGGAGCCCATGGGCTCGCTCATGATCACGGGCCTGGCGGCCGAGTTGACGTTCTTCCGCGGCACGATGGACCTGCTGGGCATCCAGCCCCAGTTCATCCAGATCGGGCGGTTCAAGGGGGCAGCCGAGCCGTTCGACCGCAGCCAACCCTCCGAGGAGTTGACCGGCGAGTACAACAAGATCCTCGACGACCTGTTCGACCAGCTCGTCGGGCAGATCGCCCGCCAGCGCCGGCTGAAGTTCGACCAGGCCCGCAAGGCTGTCGACGCCGGCCCGTTCACCACCAAGGGCGCGCTGGAACACAAGCTGGTCGACCGCTCGATCAGCCGCCAGAAATGGCAGGCGGAACTGAGCAAGAAGGCGGCGGGCAAGGCCTGCCAGTGGACCGGCGACTACGGCAAGAAGGAGGCGACGAAGATCGACTTCTCCAACCCGTTCGCCCTGCTGGGGGCGCTGACGCGGGTCAAGACGGACGAGATCCGCGAGCCCACCGTCGCCATCGTCAACTGCGAGGGGATGATCGTGGACGGGCAGAGCGGCGAGGGGCTGCTGGGCGGGGCGATGGCCGGATCGAAGACGCTGGTCAAGTGCTTCGATGAGATCGCCTCCGACGACCGGATCAAGGCGGTGGTCTTCCGCATCGACTCGCCGGGCGGTTCGGCCCTGGCCAGCGAGATGATCTACCAGGCCGTCAAGGCCTGCGCCGCCAAGAAGCCCGTCATCGCCTCGATCGCCCAGACCGGCGCCAGCGGCGGGTACTACGTGGCCCTGGGGGCCAAGACCATCTACGCCGACCCGTGCGGGCTGGTCGGAAGCATCGGCGTGATCAGCGGCAAGCTCGCCCTCAAGGGCCTGATGAACAAGGTCGGCATCACCACCACCGAGATCACCCGCGGGGCCAACGCCGGGCTGCGAACCAGCCGCCCCTGGACCGAGCGCGAAGTCGAGATCATGCGCAAGATGGCCCAGGAGATCTACGACGTGTTCACCTCGCGCGTGACCGAGAGCCGCGGCAAGAAGGTGCCCCGGGTTGAGGACGTGGCCCAGGGGCGGATCTTCACCGCCCGACAGGGCAAGACCCACGGGCTGGTCGACGAACTCGGCGGGCTGAGGGAGGCCATCCTGGCCGCCCAGGCCGCCGCCAACCTCGGGTCCAGCCACTTCATCGTCCTGCCCCGCCCGCGGTCGCTGATGGACATGCTGTCGGAGGGCGAGACATCCATGGACGCCCACGCGTCGGTTGAACTGGCCCTGTTGCGCCACCTGGCGAGCGGGCAGCAGAACCTGGCCTACATGGTCAACCTTGCCCGCCTGCTGGGACGGGAACACGTCCTGGCTGTCGTGCCGCACCACGCGATGATTCGCCCGTAGTGCGGCCGGCGCCCAGGAGACACGCTCGGCCAGGACGCGCTATTGTATGTCTCGAGTAAGACCGTTCAACCTGTTCGTCTACGGCACGCTGATGAGCCCGTCGGTGTTTCGGGCGGTGCTCGGAAAACGCATGGTGTTCGTCTCCAGCGAGGCGGACAACGTCGAGAGTTTCTACGCCCGCGACGCCGTGCTGTCCAACTACAAGAAGATCACGCCCGACGGCACCTACCTGTACGCCGTCCCGGACCCCCAGGGTCGCATCCGCGGATACGTCCTGGGCCCGCTGCCGGGCGAGTGCATGGCCGCCCTCCGCCAATACGAGGGGCGAAACTACACCAAGCGCACCGTCGAGGTCCAGACGCGAGAAGGCAGCGTGGGGGCGGTCTTGTTTGTGGCCAACCTCAAGCAGCTCGAGCACAGCTTCGGCTACGCCTTCCGCGACCCGCTCAAGCAGGAAATCCTGCTGGAGGCCAAGATCGAGGCCGCACTGGTCGAGACCGAACGCCAGCAGATCCACAGCGAAGACAAGCTCAGCCGGCGGGCCCTGGGCGAGTTGCACGGCTCGAAGATCCGCGACCTGATCCGCCACCACTTCGAGGCCGGCGGAATCAGCGACTACGCCATCAAACGCACGCTGCTGGACGACCCGCTGCGCGACTACGGGCGGATCGTGACCGAGCCGCGCGCGCAGGCCCTCGCGAACAACTACCTCTCCATGGTCGTTCGCCAGGTCCTCTTCAACCAGATCGAGGAGATGGTCCACCGCGACTTCCGCTACGAGCTGGACCATCTATCGCCCGGGGAACTGTTCTACGAGCGGACCATCAGTTCCGTGCTGGCCCTGCGGCTGCTCAACACCCAGCCGCGCCTGCTGGACGTCCTGGTGGGCGACTGCCTGACCGACCTGGATTTCTCCCAGGACCACCTGGTGGATTTCGTGCGGTGGGGCGTGCTGGCCGCCGACGCGATCTACGAGCCCCGTCAGGTCAAGCGGGAACTGGAACTGGTCCGCAGCCACATGGGGCGGGGGTACATCCCGATGGGCGTGGAGTTGGAGTTCTCCAACATCGGGCACGAGGTGATCCGCGACCCGGACGCGCGACAGAAGTGCGACCCGCAGTATGACGGGTTCGTCTACTTCTACGACTTCGGCCTGGACACGCTGACCTGGAAGCTGGGCGGGCACGTGGACGACCATCGCGACAAGGCGGTCGCCCGGCCGCGCCGCGGGTTCTTCGAGCTGGCCCTGGGCAACCTGTCCATCGAGGCCAACCTTTCCAAGCCGATCACCGACGACCCCTGGCTGCTCAACCAGTTCATTCACGAGGCCCGGCGATTCTACGAGATCCGCCCCCACAGCCTGCATTTGTCGATGCAGATGAAGAGCCAGCACCAGCCCGCGCGCGACAACCTCGTGCCGCTGTACGTGCTCAAGTGCCTGTTCGCGCTGGCCGGCGATCCGGGCATGGAGGCCGGACGCCTGGTCATCCGCCGCCTGTCCACCGAGGAGATCATCCGCTGCGAGCGATCCGTGCACATGCTCTTTAGCGACATCTCCAAGCGACACAGCGCCAGCGAAGACGCCCTGCTCGTGGACGACCGGCGAGACCAGCAGGGGCGATTCGTCCAGCAGTTCAAGTTCCTCCGCCTCAGCGCGTCCATGAATTACGAGCCCATCGCCATGGCCCTCAAGGGCATCCAGATCAACCTGCGCCCGGGCACGTTCATGACCGCCCGCCAGTACCAGACCAGCCCGCGACACCGCCAGTTGTTCGAGGAACTGCTGGAGTGGGGGGTCCGTCCGACCGAGTTGAGCCAGAACGAAATCGAGAACTTTCTTTCCACCGTGCACGAGGGCCTGATGGTCGAGCGGCGCGGCCGGCCCGCCCACAGCGGGGCGTATATCTCCTGGTCGCTCAGCGAGCTGCGGAAGGCCTTGGGGGCGTTCAACCGGCTGGTGCGGACCGCGGCGGCCGGCGCGGCCGCGCAAGTCTCGTAGGCCGCTCGCATCGGCGGGCCTGGCGAGGGCGTCGTGCGCTGCGCTTGCAGCCGGACCGTGGCGGCATGTAGGATTCGCGCCCATGAGTGAACAGACGGCATATCGGGTCCTCGGCTGGGACGTGGGCGGCACCAAGTCCGCGGCGGTCCTGGGCGACAGCGGCGGGCGGATTCTCGGCCGGCGCGAGTGGCCCTCGGACGTGGCTCGCAAGGGCTGGCGCGGCATGATGGACGACTTCCTGGCGGCGGCCGGCGAGCTGGTCGCCCGACACGGACAGGCGGAACTGGTGGGGGTGTCCATCGGCGGGCCGATGAACGCCCGCAAGGGCATCATCCTGTCTCCGCCGCACCTTCCAGGGTGGGACGAAGTGCCCCTGGTCGAGCTGCTGGGTCGCGAGCTGGGCCTTGAGGTGGTGGTGGAGCACGACGCGGCTGCCTGTCTGCTGGCGGAGTGGCTGTGGGGGGCGGCGCAAGGCACCACCCACGCCGTCTACCTGACCTGCGGCACGGGTTGCGGGGCGGGCGTGATGATCGACGGGCGAGTCCTGTACGGTCCGGCCGGGCAGTCGCCCGAGGTGGGGCACGTTCGCCTGGCGCCGGACGGCCCGGAGATGTTCGGCAAGAGGGGGTGCGTGGAGTCGTTCTGCGGCGGGCGGGGAATCAGCAAGCTCGCGAACCACCTGTTCCCGGGCGTGTTCGGCGAGCCGGTCCCGACGCGTCGGCTGGCGGAGTTGGCGGCAGGGGGGGACCAGGCCGCGCGGGCGGTGCTGGAAGAATCGGCCCGGCGAACGGGGCAGGTGTGCGGGATGCTGGCCGACCTGCTCTCGCCGGAGGTGATCGTGCTGGGTTCGATGGCCCGCTATTTCGAGCCTTGGTGGCTGGAGGGCGTTCGGGCGGCCTTTGCCGACGAGGCCCTGGAACTCAACGGCGGGCAGACGCAGATCGTGCCGGCCGCCCTGGGCGAGCAGTTGCAGGACTTGTCGGCCATCGCCCCATGCGTTTACAGACGGCTGGCGGACGGGTAAGATACCGATGATGAAACCGGTCCCCACACGAACGGACATGCCGCGCACGCTGGTGATCGTGCCGGCCTACAACGAAGCCGACAGCCTTCCGCGAGTGCTGTCCGACCTGGCCACGCATGCGCCCTGGGCGGACGTGGTGGTGGTGGACGACTGCTCGACGGACCGAACGGCCGAGGTGGCCCGCCTGCGCGGGGTTTCGGTGCTGTCGCTGCCCTGCAACCTGGGCGTGGGCGGCGCGATGCAGACGGGGTACCTGTACGCGGCGCGGCGCCGCTACGACGTGGCCGTCCAGTTTGACGGCGACGGGCAGCACCGCGCCAACCAGATCGAGCCGCTGGTGAGCACGCTGGCCGGCGAGCGGGTGGACCTGGTCATCGGCAGTCGCCTGCTGGAGAAGGTGGGCTTCCGCTTCGCCTTCGCCCGCTTCGTGGGCAGCCGGCTGCTGGCCGGGCTGATCCGCCTGCTGACCGGCGTCCGCACGACCGACCCGACCAGCGGGTTCCGAGCGGCCTCGTCGCGGGCGATTCGGTTCTTCGCGCGTCACTATCCGCAGACGTACCTGGGCGACACGGCCGAGGCGTTGGTGTGGGCGGCCCGTCAGAAGATGCGGATCCGCGAGATCCCCACGCGGATGCGGCAGCGCCAGGGCGGCGCGTCGGCGGCGACGAACTTCAAGGGCCTGTTGCACATGCTGCGGATCACCTTGGCGGTGTTCGTGGATTGTCTGGAGCCTCGCGTCAAGGAAGACGACGACCGCGCCGCACAAGAGGCGCCCGCCCGCCTGCCGCACGCGACCAAGGAGGTGGACGATGCAGCCACTGATTCCGGTCGATGAGGTCGAAATCACCCTCCTGCAGCGGATCCTGCCCCTGGGGGCGGCCCTGCTGATCGCCCTGGTTACCGTCGAGCTGATCCGTCGGCGGAAGCTCCGCGAAGAGTACGCCATGCTGTGGATATCCGCCAGCGGGCTGCTGCTGATCTTCGCGATCTTCCCTCGCCTGCTGCTGCACCTCAGCGTGGGCATGGGGGTGTTCTACCTGACCACCGTGGTGGTGCTGGTCTTCAGCTTCCTGGCCCTGGTGCTGCTGCACCTGGCGGTGATCGTCAGCCGTTCCAGCGAAGACGTCCGCCAGATCGCCCAGCGCCTGGCCCTGCTGGAGCACAAGATGCACGAGCAGCAGTCCCACACCGGCGTGCGCTCGCAGGTGCCCATGCTGGATGACGCCGTGTTGAACGCCGAAGAAGGCGACGACGGCGCGGCCGAGGAAGGGGCCTGAGCGACGGGCCGGGGGCATCACGCCTTGAAGCGTTTCTATGACGGCTTTCCGCCCTGAGGTTTGCGTGCGTCCGTGGCGGGCGGGGCCTGCTTCCGGGCGGCGCCGCGGTCCAGGAGGAGGGTGGGCAGCGACTTGAGCACTCCGACGGGGTTGTAGAGGCTCTCGACCTCGCCGCGGCAGTTGTACCAGCACCGGGTGCAGCGGTTGCCGTGGGCGGTGCTGCGCAGGCGGTCGCGGATGTGGCGGATGTCGTCGCGGTAGAGATTGGCGATGGGCCGGTGCTTCTGCTCGACGCAGATGGCGATGTCGCCGGTGGAGTCGATGTTGAAGAAGGCCCGCCCGGCCTTGCAGCCGGGGATTCCCGCGTGGAGGAACTCGTCGAACCGCCCCAGGTAGTACGGATTGGACAGGAAGTTGGGCCAGCGCTCGCGGAGCGTCAACAGGCGAGAGGAAACCGGCCCGTCATTGTGCGAGTAGGCCCGGCTGCCCGTCTTGAGATAGCCGTACGGCTGGACCATGTAGTACGCCCGCCGGCGCGAGGCCATCTCCAGCAACGGTTGGATGTGGTCGATGTTGTCGTCCATCAGGACGCTGATGACGTTGACGCGCTGCCACTTGTGAACGCGGGCCTCGCCGAGCATCTCGACGGCCCGCCAGGCCTGCTCCCACGCGCCGACCATGCCGCGGCGCTGATCGTGACGAGCGGGGTCGGCGTAGTCGATACTCACCGACACGCCCCACACGCCGGCCTCCATCAGTTCCCGCGCCGACTGCGGAGTCACCAGCCAGCCGTTGGTCGTGACGAACGGGAAATGATACCGTCCGATGCGGCGGACGATCTCGCACAGGTCCAGCCGCAGCAGGGGCTCCCCGCCGGCCAGCGAGATCAGCAGCGTGCCGAGCTGGGCCAGCTTTCGGGCTCCGCGGTCGTATTCGTCCACGGTGGGCTCGCCGGTCAGGCCCAGCGGGTCGTGCCAGTAGTGACAGAAGCGGCAACGGAAGTTGCAGCGATAGGTCACCTGCCAGGCGCACCACACGGGGTGTCGCGACGCCCAAGCGCGGAACAATCTCCATTTCTTCTGTATCGGGCTGAACATCCCTTACGCCGTCTCCCTCGCCCGCATCTTGTATACCCGGTGGAGGCCCGTCTTACAAGGGGCCGGTCCCAATTGCGTCGTTTTCGCCGCGGGCGGCGGTCCTTTCGGGCCGGCCTGGCGGCAGATCGTCTTTCATAGCCGGCCGGCCCGTGATATAGTGAAACACACCCCGCTCCAGGGGCCAAACGAGGTTTCCGTGCGAATAAGATGGACACGATTGCTGGTGATGGCGCCGCTGGCGCTGGTGGTCGGCTGTGCGGTTCCCCAGCCCCAGAACACGCCGGTCTGGCAGCGGCTGGAGACCGACCCGGTCATCGACAAGGACTACTACCTGTACGTGCCCAGCACGTACCGGCATGACCGTCCCGCCCCGGTCGTCGTGACCTGCCACGGCACGCCTCCCTACGACATCGCCGAGCACCACATCCGCGAGTGGAAGATGCTGGGCGAGCAAAACGGGTGCATCATCCTGGCCCCCAAGCTGGTCGCCACCGACGGGCTGCTGGGCGACGGGCCCCTGGTGGGGATGATCCACAACGAGAGGCGGATCCTGAGCATTCTCAGCAGCCTGGGCTACCGCTTCAACATCGACAAGGCCAACATCATGATCACCGGGTTCTCGGGCGGAGGCTTCCCCACCTACTGGGTGGGCCTGCGCCACCCGGACGTATTCAGCGCCATCGCCGCCCGGTCGGCCAACTTCAGCCGGGGCAACGTCGACGGGTGGTTCCCCGAGCAGGCCCGCCAGACCCCCGTGCTGGTCTACTACGGCGGAAACGACTTCGGCGCCATCCAGGGCCAGAGCGAGCACGCCATCCAGTACCTCCGCTCGAAGGGCTTTGTCGTTCAGACGCAGACCATCGGCGGCCTGGGCCACCAGCGCCGCCCGGAGATCGCGATGGCCTTCTTCCGCGGGCACTGGAAGCCGAGCGTGGGCTCGCTGGGCGGCAAGAGCGCCGTCGCCGACGCCGCCCGTCGCGGCGGGCCTCACTGACATTTGCGATTCTCGATTGGCGGCCTGCCCCTCAGGGGCGGGTTGTCGGTTGGGCCATCCTTGCCCCAACGCCGTCCGCAGATCGACAATCGAAGATCGGGAGAGTCCATGGCGCACCCGACCCGTCTGCACTTGTACCGCACGGCGATCCCGATGCGGGGCTTCGAGCATGCCGCGGCCCGACGCGAGTTGGCCGAGGCGATCGTGGTCCGTCTGGAGTTCGACGACGCCCGGGTCGGCTGGGGCGAGACGCTTCCCCGTCCCTACGTAACCGGCGAGAGCCTCGACAGCGTGGTGGCCGACCTGGCCGAGATCATCTGGCCCTCCTGCCGCAACGCCGAGACGACCGATGGGGGGTTCCTGCCCGTGCCTGACGACGCCGGAGGTCCGCGATGCCTCAACGCCGCCCTCTGCGCCTACGACCTGGCCTCCCTCAACCGCCTGCTGGACGACCGGGGCCAGGTGCTCCCCCGTGTCCTGGATCAGATCTGGGGGGCGGACCTGGCCGGGTCCAAGGGCCGGGGCCGCTCGACCATCGACGCCCGCGTGACCGGCGTGCTGGGCTCGCGAGACCCCGCGCGCACCGCCTGGCGGCTGAGGCTCATGCGGTGGTACGGGCTGAGGCGCTTCAAGCTCAAGCTGGGGCTGGGCGACGACGTTGACCGCTCCAACCTCGACGTCGTCGGCCGGCAGATCGGCGGGGCTCTGGCCTCGGGCCGCTACAGGCTCCGAGTGGACGTCAACGGCGGGTGGAAGACGGCTGACACCCCGGACCGCGTAGCCGAACTGGCTCGCCGGGGCGTGTGCGCCGTCGAGCAGCCGGTGTTCTGCCCGGCGGGCGAGCTGGCGGACCTGGCGCGGCGGTGCGAACTGCCGCTGATCGCCGACGAGTCGCTGCTGGGCGACGCCGACGCCCGCGCCTTGCTCGACGAGCCGCAACGCGTCTGGTGGAACATCCGCCTGAGCAAGAACGGCGGGTTGGTTCGCAGCCTGATGCTGGCCCGCCTGGCCGAGGAACACCACGTGCCTTACATCCTCGGCTGCATGGTGGGCGAGAGCGGGATCCTCTCCGCCGCTCAGCGCCTGGCCCTTCAGTGGGGCATGAAGCCGCTGGAGGTCGAGGGCAATTACGGGCGGTTCCTTCTCCGCGACGACCTGGTGACCTCCTCCCCGCGATTCGGCTACGCCGGCAGGCTCAAGCCGCTCGCCCTGGCGGGCCTGGGAGTCGCGGTCGACCTGGACAAGATCGAGCGATACGGCACGCTTGTGCGCACGCTCACGTAGAGGCAAAGGGACAAAAGAAGACCCGAAGGACGCGTTACGTCCTTCGGGTCTTCCTGTTCTCATGCGGTTCCGCTACCGCCGTCGCCGGATGTAGCCTCCCAGGCCCGTCGCCGCCAGGCCCAGAAGGGTCAGCGTGATCGGCTCGGGCACCACTTGCAGTTGCAGAGAGACGCCGTCCTGGGTTTCCACGAACCGGGGGGCGTAGGAGTACGTCCCGTCCGGGCCGTAGTCGAAGTCAAACTCGATGCCGCTGAAGTCGACGTTGGTGATCCCGTTGGTCGCGGTGAGGATGGTGAAGACGGCGCCTTCGTAAGGCAGGAAGCCGTTGATGAGGTCCACGGCGATCACGCCGCCCAGGGTCGCCTCGCCGTTTACGAGGATCCAGTCGTACCCGGTCGCCGTCGCGGCGCCCTGGTCGTAGCCGGCCAGTTCCGCCAGCAACGTCCCGCCGCCCTGGACGTAGTCGCCCACGATAGTAAGCGTGCCGGGCGAGCTGCCGGCCGACAACATGCTGCCGGCCGACCCGGTGACGTTCCCCACCACCGTGCCGTTGCCCTTGAGGTACTGAGCGGGGTCCAGTGTGAACCCGCCGGCCACGCCCGTGACGTCGAGCACGGCCCCGCCGCGGACGTCGACGGTGGGGGAGGACGCGATGTTGTTGGTCCCGCCCGTGACCAGGGCCAGCGTGCCGTCGGCGACGGTCGTGTCGCCCTGATAGGAGTTGGCCCCGCTGAGCACGAGCGTGCCCGGGCCGTTCTTGGTGAGCGAGGCCGCGGCGCCGCCGCTGACGGCGCCCAGTTCCAGCGTGCCCGTGCCCGTGCCGTTGTTGGCCACCGCGAAGGCGGCCGGTCCGGCCAGGCTCGTCGCGCCGAGGGTCAGGCTGTAGTCGATGTCGGCCGCCGAGCCGCCCGCCGCGGCCAGGCTGAGCGTCGCGCCGCTGCCCATGGCCAGGTTGCCCATGCTGAAGTCGGACGTGCCGGCCGCAGCACCGACGGCCAGGTTGCCCACCGTGCCGCCGCTGACGGCGAGGTCGTTGACGAACGTGGTGGCGGTCGTGGCGGGGGCGGAGACGAAGCTGAAGTTGCTGACAGTCTGGACGGCGTTAGCCCCACCCGTGCCGCCGGTGAAGCCGACGTAGGCGGCTCCGCCCAAGACGGCGGGCAAGTCCACGCCGGTGTACACGCGAGTGAAGGTGTTGGCGCCCTGGGTCAACAGGGCGGTCAGCGTCTTGGCTCCGTAATCATACGTCAACTGCACGTCGAAGGGCGTGCCGTAGATGACAACCGGGCTCACGGAGGTGTTCCCGCCGCCGGTCGAGCCGTTGATGTACACGTTGTTGCTGATGCCGGGTGTTCCGGGAGGATACAAATTGAAACCGATCCCTGCGCTGGGAGTGATAACGCCCGTGCCGCTATAGCCGCGGGCACCGCCCGAGGCGGCCAGGGCGGCTGGGCCGCGCGGATCGCTCTGGAGCACGATCACCAGTCCGTCGGCCGGGTCGCCGGTCGTCTTGTCGCTGGCGCTGTACGTGAAGTTCATGCCAAAGCTGTTGACCGGCACGACGCTGTTGCAGAACACCGAGCGGGCTTGGCTGCCGCCGGCGGTGGTGATGGTGGCCACGTCGGCGGCCACGGTGGCCCCCCCGTTGAGCGTCCAGCCGGCGCCGTTGCCGCCGAACCCGCTGACCGCCTGGCCGCCCGAGAGTACCAGCGTCCCGCCGTCCAGGGTGACCGGGCCAGTGCCTAATGAGCCGGGGCCGAAGCTCACCAGCGTGCCCTGGTTGACGACGGTCCCGCCGCCATAGGTATTGCCCAACTCCGACACGGTCATCGTGCCGGCGCCGGTCTTGGCCAGGCCGCCCGCGCCGCTGATAAGGCCCGTGTAGGAGGTCGTGGCGCCGTTGGCGCCCGTGGTGAGGACCGCGCCGCTGCCCAGGGCGAGCTTTGAGTTGCCGCCCAGACTGCCCACGGTGCCCGAGGTGTTGATGGTGGCCGTGGCCCCGCCGTAGATTGTCAACCCGCCCGTCCCGGACAGGGCCCCGTTGAGCACCACGTTGCCGCCGCCGGTGCTGACGAACGAGTTGCTGTTGACCGCGACCGGCCCGTTGAAGGTGGCGGTTCCGTTGTTCTCGTCGGCAAGGGTCCCGCCGTCGAGGATGATGGCGGCGCTGTTGGACCCGGTGGTCCAGTGCGTGAGGATGCTGCCTGTCTTGACGGTGACCGGGCCGGCCCAACTGCCCAGGGCGGTGTTCTCCAGCCGCACCTTGCCCTGCTCGATGACCAGGCCGCCCAGGTCGGTCACTCCGCCGCGGATGGCCAGGCACTCGCCCGTGCCGGTCTTGGTCAGGACGTAGTTGCCGCTGATGGGCCCGAAGATGTCCATGCGTCCGTTGTTGTGGATCTTGGCATCCGCGGTCAGCGCGAGGTTCTGAATGCGGGCGGTGCTGCCGGAGTTGACCAGCACGCCGTTCTGCCCGGAGGCGCCCGTGCCGGCAATGGTGTAGTTGCGCTGGTTGGTGATGTTCAGGCCGACGAAGTCGACAGTTGCCCCGGAGGCGACGGTCACGCCGCTGGTGTTGCCCATGGCGTTGGCGTTGCCCAGCCGCAGGATGCCGCCGGTGAGGTTCCAGGCGCCCGTGAAGCCCGCGTTGTCGGCATTGACCGTGGCGGTGTTGCCGCCGGCCGAGGTGATCTTGCCGGCGCCGGAGATCGCCCCGTTGAGGACCATGCTGCCCGAATTCTTGGCGATGAACGAATCGCTGTTGACCGTGACCGTGCCGTTCCAGGTGGCGGTGCCGTTGAACTCGTCCTCCATCGTCCCGCCGTCCAGGATGACGTTCACGTTGGTCGAGCCGGTCGCCCAGCGGGAGAGCGTCCCGCCGGTCTTGACGGTGACCGGGCCGGTCCAGGAACCGAAGGCGGTGTCCTCGAACCGCACGCGACCCTGCTCGACGACCAGGCCGGCCAGATCGGTCACGCCGCCGCGGATGGCCATGCACTCGCCCGTGCCGGTCTTGGTGAGGGTGAAGCCGGCGCCGCTGATGGCGCCGAAGGTGTCCAGCCGCCCGCCGACGTTGATCTTGGCATCGGCGGTGAGCGTCAGGGCGCCGATGTCACTGTATCCGGTGTTGCAGATGAGCGCGCCTTGTCCGGTGGTTCCGGTTCCGGCGATTGTGATGTTCGGGCGGCTGGCGTCCACGAAGTTCTGCCCGTTCGTGTCCAGGGTCGCGCCCGAGGCCACCGTAACCCCGCCGACTCCCAGGGCGGTAGTCGAGCCGGCCTTGAGGATGCCGGACTGGACGGAGATCGCGCCGCTGTAGCCGCTGTTGTCGCCGCTGAGGGTCACGATGTGGGGCCCCGCGACGGCCAGGTTCGCCGTGCCGGAGATGGCCCCGCTCATGACCACGTTCCCGCCGCCCCACGCGCTGGCGGCCTGCGAGCTGATGGTGGAGTTCGCGGCCACGGTGACCGGGCCGCTCCAGGTGCCGGTGTGCGTATTGTTGTTGCCGAATTGACCGATCGTGCCCCCGTTGAGGACGATCTGGGTGTTCACGGTCGGGTTGGCGTAGATGCCCACCGCCGCCCCGGGATTAACGGTCATGACGGTCGAGCCCATGCCCGACTCGCTGGTCTCGAAGTAGAGGTAGCCCTGGTTGACGTTGAGGGCGGCGAGGTTGCTGACAGCCCCGCGGATGTCCAGATAGCCCGAGCCGGTCTTGGTGAGGGCGAACCCGGCGCCGTTGAGCGTCGTGCCTCCCCAGCCGATGTCCCATCGCCCCGTGCCGCCGACGGTGGCGTCGGCGGACAGGATGACGGACAGGCCGTAGTCGGCCACGCTGCTGCCCGTGTTGACCAGCGCGCCCGCGCCGGTGGGACCGGCGCCGGCGATGGTGACGGTCTTGGCGCTGCTGAGCTTGGCGCCCTTGAGGTCCAGGGCCGCCCCCGACACCACGGTGACGCCGCTGGTGCTGCCCAGAGAGGCCGAGGTCGGCGACTGGGCCGTCAACTGCAATGTGCCGGCGTTGACGAGCGTCGAGCCGGTATACGTGTTGGTCGGGCCGAGGATGAGCGTGCCCGTGCCGTTCTTGACCAGTCCGCCGGACGTACCGGCCAGCGTCCCGGTGCCGGTCCCGTTGCTGAGCGTGTAGGACGAACCGGTGTCCACCGTGACCGACAGGGGGGACACGGTCCCGACAATCGAGACGCTGTGAGTGCCGCTGGCGGTGTCGTCGAAGGTGACGTCGTCATTGTCGGCAAACATGGCAGCGCCGGCGTTCCAGTTCGCCGTGGTCGTGTCCCAGTTCCCGTTGAGGGTGGCGTCCCAGGTCAGTGGGGCGGCCGAGACGGGGGAAAAGACGGCAACAGCCAGGACGGCCAGGATCGATGCGCGCACGATACGTGTTGCTCCCATGGTCGGACCTCCGTTAAGTCCTTTTTCTCAGGCAGGTTCAGTTGGACCGCGTCTGCCGGGCTACTACTATATAGCGCCGCGGCAAATCTGTCCAGTGGTTTCCAGGGGGGCAGTCAGGGCCACTCGCGGGCCAGGTCGGCCTTGAGCGGGCCGTGGAGGTACTTGTGAAAGGCGTCGCCGGGGCAGGCGGTCTTGGCGCCGGGGGCGTCGCGGTGGCCGATAACGTCGTGCAGAGAGATGTGATAGGTGCGGGCCAGGTAGATCACCAGCCTCCGGAGGCTGGCCACCTGGGCCGACGTGGGCAACTTGACCGACCAGTCGCCGACCAGACAGATGCCGATGCCGCGGTTGTTGTAGTCGTTGTCGGGCGTGCCCCCGGTGTGCGAGCCCCATTTCTGGCACAGCCAGCGGCTGCCCACCTCGACCGCCCCGTCGGCGCCGCCTTGCCCGTTCGTGATGACGAAGTGGTAGCCCAACTCGTCCCAGCCCCTGCGGCGGTGGGCGCGGTCGAAGACGGCGGCAGAGCCCTCCTCGGTGGCGCTGTGGTGGATGACGATGTACTTCCACTGGCGATAGCCCGAGGCGGGGGCCCAGGGGTTCGCCGACGGCCCGCGCGTCGGCGGGACGCCGTTTCGCCCTGGCGAGGCGGCCCGGCTTGCCGCCAGGGGAGCGGACAGGTCCATCTGGTGGGGCGGCAGGTCGTTCATCGCGGAGGGGCGCCCACAGCCGCCGGCTGCCAACAGGGCCCCCGCGGCCAGGGTCATCGTCCATGACGTCATGCGTTGCATGGGGGAACTCTCTCGCTACCGCTGGAACTGGCGGGGGTCCACCGGCGTCAGGTCCAGTTGCGGCTTCCAGTTGGGGCTGTGGCGGTAGAAGGCCATGGCGTTGTCGAAGACGATCCGCTGGATCGTCGCGTCGTCGTGCCCGTCGCCGCGCATGAACTGGACCACCTTGGGCAGGCTGCACGGGTCGCTGATGCCCCAGTCGGCCGACCCGTTCACCGTCATCTTCTCCGAGCCGAACTGGCGGATGATGTTGCTCACCCGCTCGGGCGTGAGCTTGGAGATGGGGTAGACGGTCATGCCGCAGTAGCAGTCGGTCTCGCGCGAGACGGGCATGGTCTCCTCGGTGTTGTGGTCGATGACCACGCGGTCCTGGTCGATCTTCTCGGCCCGCAGGACCTCGACGATCCGCCGCGTGCCTCGCAGTTTGTCCACGTGGGGCGTGTGGATGATGATGGGCAGGCGGCGCTGCTGCGCCATGTGAAGCTGGCGGACGAACGCCCGCTCCTCGTTGGGCGTGATGTTGTTGTAACCGATCTCGCCGATGGCCACGCACCGCTCGTGATTGAGGTACTCGTCGATCCCGTCAAGCACCTCGTCCGCCAGGGCGGGGTCTTCGGTCTCCTTGGGGTTGACCGAGACGGCCGCGAAGTGGTCGATGCCGAACCTCCGGGAGCGGACGGTCTCGAACTCGAGGATGAGCTGGAAGTAGTCCCAGAACGTGCCCGCGTAGCGGCGGTTGGTCCCCAGCCAGAAGGACGGCTCGACGCAGGCGCGGATGCCGGCGGCGTACATGTGCTGGTAATCGTCGGTCGTGCGGGAATACATGTGGATGTGCGGCTCGATGATAATCATGGCGGTGGGGCCTTTCCGTTCCGCCCGATTATAGCGTAAACGACAAAGCCCACGGAAGAGCCTCCGTGGGCTTTGTGCGGGCGATTTCCACAGTGCGTGCTTTATCGTCTGCGTCGGCGGATGTAGCCGCCCAGCCCGCCCGTCGCCAGTGCGAGCAGAGCCATGGTGGCCGGTTCGGGCACGGCCTCAACCGTCAGTCCGGTGATGAACGTCCGCTGCACGCCGTTCTGGCCGCGGTCTTCCAGCGTGACCGAGGCCAGCGACTTGGCCAGCCATTCATCGGGCAGGACGATGCGGGTCATGTCCACGCGCATGTTGCCGGAGGACAGCACGGCCGTGGTCGTGATGCCGTTGATGAGGTTGGCGAAGCTGCCCTGCTGGTAGTCTCGCAGCTCGCTGTTGCCGTCCAGCGGCACCTCCAGGAGGGTCCCGTCCTGGGCCTCGAAGATCAGCGACGCCCGGGTGCCGCCGGCCTGCTCGCCCCAGTACGTCCCGAGCAGCACGTCCACCGCGAACGCGTGGTCCACGTTGACCGGGATGGTCAACGAACGCACGTCCGAGCCGTCGCCGCCGTCGACGTAGCTGTTCCAGCCGTTGTTGCCGTTGACATCGGCGATGTCGAACGGGACCGTACCGAGTACCTGGGCCCCGCCGACCAGAACGGGCTGGTCATAGTTGATCTTGGCCGTGCCGACCGCCTGGGCCAGGTTGACCGGGTGGAACTCGCCCAAGCCCAGCAGGGCCTGGTTGGCGACGTTGAAGTTGTCGGGCCCGGCGAGGCGGCTCTGCCCGACCTCCGTGGCGGTGAGGGCCCGCGAGTAGATGCGGAACTCGTCCATCGTGCCGTTGTAGTAGGGGTCGGCGCTGTACTGAGAGCGTCCCAGCCAGTTGTTGACGGTCGCGCCGAGGCTGGAAGGCTTGAGCGTCACGCCGGTGGCGGTGGAGATCAGGCGCCCGTTGAGATAGACGCGGGCGGTGTCGGTGGCGTCGTCGAGGGTGACGGCATAGTGGATGGGCCCGGTGCCGAAGCTGACGCCGTCGGCCTTCTGCTCACCGCTGCCGCCGCCGGTGGTGATGGCAAACCGGCTTCCGCCGGTGCTGCCGTGAGGGGACACGAACAGGTACTGCGTCGTGTTGTTCCCGCAATCGAAGAGCCGCTGCCAGTTGGCCCCGCCGGCCCAGTCGGCCCAGCCCTCGACGGTGACGCTGTCCAGGGCGGCGACGACGGGTCCAATGGGCAGCGACACGCAGGTCTGGTTGGCCTGCGTGAACGTCAGCTTGCCGCTGCCGTCCTGGCTGCCGTTGACGATCGTGCCGTGGGCGGCGCCCACCGAGTCGATGGCGACCGTGCCGGAGGCCTCGTTGAAGCTGTAGCGGTGGATCATCTCCGGCTGGCCCGGCGAGGCGGCGATGAGATTGTCCGGCCCGGCGACGTAGCTGCGGGCCACGTCCAGCCGCGACAGGGCGGTGTCGTAGATCCGCAACTCGTTGTACGAGGCGTTGGCGGTGCTATCGTTGTACTGCGAGCGGCCCAGGGCGGAGGAAGTCTCCACAAGCTGATTCAACGTGTAGGGCGTGCTGAAGCTCCCGCGGAAGGCGCCGTCGCGGTAGATGCTCACCGTCGAGCCCGCGCCGTTGTCCACTACCGTCATGGCGATGTGGAACTGCTGGTTCAGCGTGTAAGGCGCGTTGAAGTTGTTGCCGTTGGTCTCGGTGCTCCCGATCTTGAAGGCAGCCCGATCGGAACTGAAATTCGTCCCCTGCGTCCACGACATCAACAGGTTGTTGGTGGTCGAGCTGCCGAAGTCGAACACGCGGGACCAGTTCTGGACGCTGATCTGGGTGGCCCAGGTTTCGACGGTGGCGCTGCCGTAGATGTTCAGCAGGTTGGCCGGGAGGGCGACGTAGTCGCTGGAGGTCTTGGCCCCGCCCGTCAGCGTGACCTGTCCGCCGCCAACCGTGGCGTCACTGGCGCCGACGTCGATGATGGTGGCGTTGGCCCCTCCGGCCGAATCGACCAGGATCGTGCCGGCTCCGCCGGTCTCACTGAAGCTCCAGCGGTTGATCAGCCCGGCAGGGGCGGCCGCGGCAGCGGCCAGAAGAGCGCAGCACCCAACCAGAATCGTGCAGGACTTGTTCATCGTTGTCTCCTTTGTTGCTCCGGAAGCAGCGTTCTGAATCGAAAAGAACGTGACGCGCGGACCGGTTCCACCCGGTGGTCCACATGCCGGACTACGGAAAAAAGCCTCAACTTTGTAACGCCCAAGGATATCGCAAGACCGCGGTCCTGTCCAGGGGGAATCTCGCAACGGCCCGGTGCGGGCGAAGCGAGTCGAACAGAAGACTTGACTTTTTTCGCGATATCGGCGAAAGTGCTGGGTCTATGCTGGCCCGGTGGGCCGGCGAGTTCTGAAACGTATGACTGACGCTGCCGCAAAACACCGACCGATACCGGTCGTGGCGCTCCTGCTGTCCTGGCTGGTGCCAGGCGCCGGACACATGTACCTCGGGCGCATGCGCCGCGGGGTGGTCCTGCTGGTGACCATCGCCGCCCTCTTCTGGGCGGGAGTGGCCATGGGGGGCGTGATGACCGTCGACTACCACGCCGAACGCTGGTGGTTCATCGCCGACATGTTCACCGGCATTCACGGGCTGGTCGGCTACCACAGGCAGAAACAGGTCTACCGCCAGATCGAGCGGGAGGTCTCGATGGGCGCGGGCGCCTCCGGCGAGATGGCGGTCGACCAGTGGCTCAAGGACAAGGGCATTGCCCTGGTCCACCCGGTGGACAACGTGGCCCGCGCCTACGCCGGGATCGCGGGGCTGCTGAACCTGCTGTGCATCTTCGACGCGACGATCCTGGCCCTGATGGGGCGGTTCGGCGAGCCGCCGCCTCCGTCGCCGACGGCGGGGAGGCAACCATGATCGCGATGTTGTTCTACAACCCCATGGAGCTGCATTCGGGATGGATGCTGTGGCTCCTGCTGCCCCTTTTGGTCGGCGTTGCCGTCGTGTATAAAACGGTTCGCGCTCAGGAGATACGCCGCCTGCCCCTTGAGACGCTGGTCCTGGTAGGGTACATGTTGGGGGGATTGACCGCCCTGGGCGCCGCCCTGTGGCTGGTCCAGCAGTATTGGCCCTGACCGGCGGCCGTCCGCCCTCCACCCAGAGAATAATCCGAACCTCGAATCGACTCAAGCCGTATTAACTCCGCTGCCGAAAAGATGATAAGGACGCCGTTTTGATAATGCCGCTCCGGTCGCCCTATGATGGATTGCACAGTGACCGGATTAGCCGCATCGATCCGTGCGGGAGTCAGACATGAAATACGAAACCATCCTCCTGGACATCGAAACCCAGCGGGACTTCTTTGACCGCGACGGGAGTTGTTATACTTCCAGGGCCGAGGAGCCCGCCAGGAATATCGCACGCCTGTTCCAGTGGGCCAAGCTGGCGAACATCCCCGTCGTCAGCACGGTGCTGCGCGTCCGCCTGCACGATATCGGACCGCTTGCGCAGAAGCCCCATTGCATCGAGGGAACTCGCGGGGAGGAGAAACTCCCCCAGACTCTCCTGCCGCTGCGGGTGAACATGGGGCTGCGGAACACCACCGACCTGCCGCCTCACCTGCTTCGCAAGTACGGACAGGTCATCTTCGAGAAGCGCTTCACCGACATCTTCACCCATGAGCGGATCGAGCGGCTGATCACTGAACTGGACCCGTGCACCTTCGTCATCTGCGGGGCCGGGCTCGCCAAGGGCATCGCCCAGGCCGCCATCGGGCTGCGCACGCGCGGGTTCGGCGTCGTCTTGGCGAGGGACGCCGCGCTGGATCTGGACGACGAGGGCACGGCGATGGCCGAGCGGCGGATGGACGCCAAGGGCGTGGTCTTCGCGCCGACCGAGGAGATCGTGATCCCCACGCCCGCCAAGGCGCGAACGCCTTTCCGGACGTCGGCGGTCGCCCAGGCCGAGAGAGAGTAAGCCCCCGTCGATTCGGGGCGCGTATGAGCAACTTCAGGGCGAGTGGCATAAGCCGCTCGCCCTGTTCGTTATGGCTTAGTGTCAACGGGTTGGCGACGCCCTTAACAGGAGTCCGTATGAATCTTGACTGCAGGACCGATCGCAGAGGCATGCTGGCCTGGGCAGGCGGGGCGGCCGTGGCCGGCGCGGCCGCGTGGCAGGCCTGCGCCCAGCCGGCACGCGGGGCCGACCGCCCCAAGGACGAGCCCTTCGGCTACTGCCTCAACATGGGTACGGTCATGGGTCACAAGCTCACCCTGGACCGGGAGATCGAGCTGGCCGCCCGGGCGGGCTACAACGGCATCGAGCCGTGGACCCGGTCGATCAAGGCGTACGTCGAGGGCGGCGGGTCCGCCAAGGACCTGGCCAAGCGGGCGGCGGACGCGGGTCTCTCGGTGGAAGGGGCGATCGGTTTTTTCGACTGGATCGTGGACGAGCCGGACCGGCGGGCCAAGGCGCTGGAACAGGCCAGGCAGGAGATGGAACTGGTGGCCT
Source organism: Planctomycetota bacterium (assembly GCA_022705325.1). Taxonomy (GTDB): domain Bacteria; phylum Planctomycetota; class Phycisphaerae; order SM23-33; family SM23-33; genus MWDR01. The sequence goes on from JAKJER010000005.1 coordinate 61,097, forward strand.
CCATCGGCGGGCGGCGGATCGCAGCCCCGCCGGCTGGGGCCACGAACGAGAAGGTGGACCTGTTGGCCGCCGCCGAACGCTACGCCGCCCTGGTCGACATCGGGCGCCAGGTCGGCGTCGTGCCGGCCGCGGAGATCTGGGGCCGTTCACAGACGATGGGGCGGCTGGGTGAGGCGGCCTTGGTGGCCATTCATTGCGGGCGCAAGGAGGCTTGCATCCTGCCGGACGTCTTCCACATGTACCGGGGCGGCTCCGCGTTCGAGGGCCTGCGGCTGCTGTCCGCACAGGCCATCGCCGTGTTTCACGTGAACGACTATCCAGCCGACCCGCCGCGGGAGCAGAGCACCGACGCCCATCGCGTCATGCCCGGCGACGGCGTGGCCCCGCTGGGACAGATATTCCGGGACCTGGCGGCGATCGGCTACCGCGGGATGATCTCGCTGGAACTGTTCAACCGCGACTACTGGAAGATGGAGCCCCTCCAGGTCGCCCGCATCGGCCTGGAGAAGATGCGCTCCGCCGTGCGCAAGGCCCTGGCCTAGACAGGGGAGCGATCTTCTCCGGACGGGCCGTCAGCGATGAACGGACCCGTCGGCGGGCTTGGTGGCCGGCTGGGTCGCGGGCTGGGTTGCGCCCGGCAGAGTGCGAGTGACGTCCTTCTTGGTGAAAGCGAAGCCGCGGATCTGGATGTCGTCGAAGTTGCCCAGGTCTTCGAACGAGCCCACGCCGATCAGCCCGATCTCCAGCCGCTGGTCGTTGGCGGTCATGATGGGGTTGTCCATGTCGTCGAAGTACACCTCGATGCGCCCGTCCTCGGCGATTCGGACGATCCGCACGTGGTGCCACTTGTCGTCCCACTGGATGCCCGGGTGGCGTTTCTCGGCGATGGAGACGGAAGGCCGCCCGTCCACCACGAAGATCGAGTGCGCGTCGCCTTCGGCCTTGGGTCCCAACTCGACGTAGTAGTACTGGGCGGGGTCCTGGTAGGCGAACGCCACCACCAGCGAACGATGGTCGCTGGGGGGCGAGGTCGACTGCATCCGCAGGTCCAGCACGAAGCTCTTGAAGTAGTTCTCGCTCAGGAACGCCAGGTGCCGCGGCGAAGGTACGGGCGGCTTGTACTTGCCGGGCTTGTGCAGCGAGAGGAACTTGTTGCCGCCGGCCGACGCGATCTTCCAACTGCCCGCGTCCAGCGGCTTCCATGGACCCAGGTCCGTGGCCTGCTGGAAGTCTTCCTTATAGGCCGGCGCGAACTTCTCGATCTCCTTGCGACTGAACGCCGGACCTTCGGGGCCCGGGACCGATTCGCACGAGCAAAGCAGAAGACAAGCAAAGCCCAGTAATCCTGCTATCGCAATCCGTCGCATGATCCTGATCTCCGTCGGCCGGGCGCGCTGGCCCGGCGGCGCTGTAGGTATTCTATCGAAAAAAGTCGGCGGTCAGGTTGAGGGAATCCCAAGGTTCTGTGTCCCTGACATCATCCCCGGCGGCCGGCGCCAGGCGCAGGGCGGCGAATGCGTTTCGGGCCGGCGTGCGCGGCCCGTCACCGGAGGGCGCCCGCCACCGCCTTGAAGAACGCGTCCCAGACGCCGTCCTCCACGTTGCCGTCCAGCCCGAGGCGGACGATCACCATGTCCCACTCGGGCACGACGAAGCAGTGGTTGTTGTTGTACCCGCTGGCCGCGAAGGTCCCCGGCGGCGCGGAGGGCCATTTCCGCGCGCCCGAAGGGAGCTTGCCGTTCACCCACCAGTTGAAGCCGTACACGCCCGAGCCCTTGATGTGGCACTGAGGCTGGCCCGGGGGCGTCAGCGCGGGCACCTGCACGGCCGTCGCCTGCTCCACCCACTTCGGGCTGATCAGCGCCCGGCCGTCCCATCGCCCGCGGTTGAGGAACAGGTGCCCGAGGCGGGCCAGCTCGCGGGCGGAGATCTGCACGTGCTTGTTGCCGTTGCCCGAGCCCCCGTTGACCGTCAGGCCGTCCATCTTGCCGAAGTCGCCCCACTTCCAGCGTCGGGCGTTCATGCCGATCGGCTCGGCGATGCGCCGGCGGAACACCTCCTGCATGGGCTCGCCCGCGATCCGCGTCAGCACCAGGCCCAGCTCGTTCATGGCCGAGTCCCAGTAGGCGTACCTCGAGCCGGGCGGCGTGAAGAGCGGAGAATCGCCGGGCAGAGACCACGTGGAACTGGGCCCGTGGATGTACGTGCCCTGGGGCTCGTCGCCCACGGCCCGATAGCCGCTGGTCATCGTCGTGAAGTGGCGCAGGGTCACTTCAGGATACGCCGCCTTCAGGGCCGGCACGTGGAGGCAGGCCCGGGTGTCCAGCGTGCACTTGCCATCGTCGATCAGCAGGCCCAGCACGGTGCTGGTGAACGACTTGGTCGCCGACCATACGCCGTGGACCTTGTCGATGTCGGCGCCCTTCCAGATCAGGACCCCGCGCCGGACGATCACCATCTCGCTCGTGCCGTCGCGCCCGAGCCTGGCCTTCAGGTCCGCCACCGCCCGGGCGAGTCGGCCCGGGTCCACGCCCTGGGCCTGCGGCGGGGCCTCCTGCCAGTCTCGACCGGGAAAGGCCATCGGCCCGGCGGCAAGCGGGGGGACCGACAGCAGACACAGGACCGCTGCGCCGAGGAACGCTTGGACAGGCTTGTTCATGCTGACGATCCTTGCCGCCGTTTCGCGAAGCCGCGAGCGCCGGCCTGCGCTACGGGTAATCGATGCTCGCGCCGGGCGCGATCACGGGCAGCAGCAGCCGCGAGGGGTGCTGCTTCGACAGGTGGACGGTCTGGTTGGCCACGGGGGCCTTCTCGTACGACATCACCGGCTCGTACGAGTTGGGATGCACCTCGTAGCGCGGGTGGTTGGAGCTGGCGACGTGGACGGCGATGCGGTGGCCCTTGTTGAAGATCAGGGCCGTGCTCCACAGGTCGATCGTGAGCTTGTAGACCTTCTCCTTCTCCAGGGGCTCGCCCTTGTCCAGGCCCTTGTGGTATCGGGCCATGATGGCGGAGTCCTGCACGAGGGCCTCGTAACCGTCGGGGTAGACGTCGATGAGCTTGGCCATGAAGGTGGTGTCGGGGACGTCGGTGGAGATGAACAACTCCAGCGTGATGCGCCCCGTGACTTCCAGCGGCTGGAGGAGCGGGTCGCTCTGGAAGCGGAGGATGTCCTGTCGCGAGGCGAGGCCCCTCTGGTCCATGGGTCCCTTGGGCAGGTAGAGGTTGGCCCCGCCGACGGTGGGCACCGGGTCTTGCGGGTCGTACTTGTAGGCGAGCTTGCCGGCCTGTCTGGGCAGGTTGACGTCGAGGCCTCCGCCGCTGTTGAGGTAGTAGGAGCGGAGGGTGTGGGGGATGGGCCATGTGCGGGACTGCTTCCAGCAGTTGCCCGGCGCGCCGGGCGTGCGGGCGTCGCCCATGAGGTAATAGAGGACCGGCGGCATGGGCGCGACTTCCCGCTTGGAGTTGATCAGGAAGTGCAGCATCCAGTCCATCAGCCGGTCGGCCGGGCGGGCGTTGGGCGGATAGCTCAGGCCCGAGAGGTTTCCGTGCCCGAACCCGCCGACCGCGATTCGCACGCCGCCTCGCCGCTGGAGGGCCTCGAAGTCGTCCAGCGCCGATTGCAGGAAGATGTCGTACCACCCGGCCTGGTCGTACAGGGCCACGCGGTTGCCGGCGACGTTGGCGGCCATCGAGCCCTTGCGGGCCCTCTCGTCGTAGGGTTGGGTGCGGGGCTTGGGCCACTGGGCCACCTTGACGCCCCGCTCGCGGAGCCAGCGGTCGTGCATGTTCGCGCGCAGGACCCCGCCGCTGTAGGCGCAGTGGAGGTAGACGTCGCTGGCGGCCACGCTGGAGGCGGCGCAGACCAGGTGGGGGGGCTTGGCCATCATGGCGTGCTTGGCGGCGATGCCCGGGCCCGACGCGCCCGTGATAGCCACCTTGCCCGTGCACCAGCTCTGTTTGGCGACCCACTCGACGGTGTCGTAGCCGTCGTTCATCTCGTCCTCGAAGAGGGTGAACGTCCCCTCGGATTCGCCCAGCCCGCGCATGTCCTGGCTGACCACGGCGCAGGGCACGGCCAGCGCCGCCGGCACCGCCACGCGCATGGCTCCCTTGCGCCCGTAGGGCGTTCGGTAGACGATGGCCGGATAGGGCCCCGGGCCCGGGGGCACCCAGATGTCGGTCGCGAGCTTCACCCCGTCGCGCATGGCGACCTTGATGGTGTGGACCTTGCCCTTCTGGCCCGTGGCGTCGGGGATGGGTTTTCGCTTCTCGGACTCGACCTTCTTCTTGTAGGCCTTGGCCTCGCTCTCGGTGAGCACGCCGTCGCGGTTGGCATCGGCGCCGGGGAACAGCCGCAGGGCCGCCCGCAGCAGCGGATCGGTCCGGGAGGTCTTCTCCACCACCTCCGCCCGCGCCGCCAGGTGCACCCACGCCACCGCCAGCAGAACGGCCGCCCATTGCCATCGTTTCCTGTGCGCCATCATCGACTCCTCGTCCGAAGGGTCAGCTTTCCTCCTGACTATACCCGCCGATCGCCCCAGGCGTTACAATTCCTCTGATCGGCCGACGGGGCCGCGGAACGCCAACGTTTCTGGCGTCGAGGCCCGGCGCCATGGCTCGCGGGAGAACCACGATGAGCGACAGCGGATCAACAGCAGGCGGCGGGCGGTGGTATCCGCTGGCGCCGATGGATCGGATGTTCCAGGTGATGACGTGGCTCCTGCTGGTTCTGATGGCCGTGCTGGCAGGGGGGTTCGCCATCGCAGCCGCGCTGGAGCCGGAAGCCTGGGTGGGAATCCCGGTGACGCTCTCCATCGCGCTGGTGGTGGCCGGCGTCTGGTATTACGCGCGCCCGAGCGGGTTCGAGGTTACGAGTGACCGCCTGTACATCCGCTTCCCCCTTCGGACCAGGGAAGTGCCGCTTTCGGGCGTCGTGCAGGCCGGGCGGATCACCAAGGACGAGATGGGCCTCGCGCTGCGACTCTGGGGTGCGGGCGGATTGTGGGGCGGGTTCGGCCTGATGTGGTCCCGCAACGTGGGCAAGTTCGACGCGTACGTCTCGAACCTTCACCGCATGGTCCGCGTCGACCGGCGCGACGGGCGGCCGCTGGTCATTTCGCCAGCCGATCCCGACGCCTTCGTGGCGGAACTGCAGTCACGCCTGGAGCCAGAGCCCACCCCAGGAGAAAGAGAACCACTGTGATCTCTGTCTGGTTGCCCTTTGGTTGGCGGATCTCTGGGCGAGAGGCAGTGCTTGCTCCAGCAGGGGCCCTGAAGCGGTGGGTTCAGTCCTCGTGCGTGCATAAGACCCCGACACCCAATGGGGCACCACAGGGGCTGTCAACGGCAATGCCGATCAGTTGGCTTCGGCCGCTGTGGCGCCCGCGGCCGCACGGAACTGGCTTGCCTCCCAGACCCTCAATGCCCTATCCCAGTCGCCCGTCGCAATTGTCCTGCCATCTGGACTGAAGGCCACGCACTGGACCGCAGCATCCTTCGTTCGCAAGACAAACATCTCACGCCCACTGAGGGCATCCCATATCCTCCGCGTCGCATCTTGACCGACTGATACGATTCGCTTTCCGTCCGGGCTGAAGGCTGCGCCTCTGACTGTACCGTCATGCCCACGCAGAGTGAGTACGTTCACCCCTGTGGCGGCATCCCACAACCTCACAGTCCCGTCACTGCTCGCCGAGGCGATACGTCCGCCATCCGGGCTATACGCCGCACTGCACACCCATCCGGTATGTCCAGTGAATGTCTGAATGCCACTGCCGGTGGAGGCGTCCCATACTCTGAGGGTCTTGTCGCCGCTGGCAGACACGATCCGCTTGCCGTCCGGGCTGAACGCCACGCTGGTAACGTCATCGCCATGTCCCGGCATGGCAAATACTTCGCTTCCATTCATTGCATCCCAGAGCTTGACGGTCCTGTCCCCGCCTCCGGACACAATTCGCTTTCCGTCCGGGCTGATGGCAACGCCGTATACGCCATCCTGATGCCTGCCTATAGTCCGCGGCTGGCCGGGAGCCGAGGTATTCCACACCTTTACCGTTCCGTCATAGCTCCCGGATACCAGCAGTCCGGAGTCCGGGGTGAACGCGACCGTTTGCACCACTTGGGTATGTCCTTCCAGAGTGATGCTGTTCTGCCACGACTGGGTACTCCACAATCTCACACTCGTATCTTCGCCCGCGGACGCCAGCCATTTGCCGTCCGGGCTGAATACCACGCCCTTGATCAGCCCTCCTTTGCCCCCCCGGAGTTCACGACATTCCCGCCCGGCAGTGGCCGACCATAATTTGACTGTCCCGTCCGCACTCCCTGAGATGACTCTCTCTCCGTCGGGGCTAAACGCCACGTCGTTCACGCCGCCCGCGTGGCCGCGGAGAACGAGAATGACTTCCCCGCTCAGAGCATTCCAGATTCGCACAGAACGATCATCGCCGCCCGATGCAATCCGCTTGCCGTCCCGACTGAAAGCTACCGCGACGACGTCGCCTTCGTGTCCGTAAAGCTCGCGCAGTTCTGCACCGTTGGTTGCGTCAGTCAGGTTCACCACGTTGAAGAAACTCCCAGACGCAATCCGCCCACCGTCGGGACTGAGTGCCACGTGAAGGAATTCAGAAGAAGCGGCCACCGCCTTGATCCGATTCTGCCCCACGGCAATGACCTTGCCGGTCGTCAAGTCCCACACCTTGACTCTTCCATGGCAGTCAAGAGAAGCCAGTCTCTTGCCCCCGGGTCCGAATGCGATGCTCACCGTCGAAGGGTCCGGGAGAATCCATTCCAATGCATGGGAGGCTTTATCCCAGATTCGTACCGTCTCATCGTCGCTAGCTGCCCCCAGATACTTGCCGTCCGGACTGAACGCAATGGCTCTCGGGAGGGCCTTGGATCCGGCAAGAGCGGAGGCCTGTCGGCGTGCGTCGACATTCCATATCTTGATGCTTCCATCCGTGCTTCCGGTGGCGAGTTCGCCACTGTTCGGGTCAAACGCAATTCCGGCGTTTCCCGCATATGCGACCACGCCGTCCTTCTCATAGATGGGCTTGCGCGGGGCGCCGAAGGCGGCAATCTCGGACATACTGTTCAAGTCCCAGACCTTAACGAGCAGGTCAGCGCCAATCGCTGCGACTCGCTTCCCATCCTCGCTATACGCCACACCCCACACCGGAGTCTTGTGTCCGGCAAAGGTCATGAGGTCCAGGTGGCAGATGCGTTTCAAATAGCCCCACTCCCAATTGCGTAGCTCCGGAACGCATTGCGACAGAACCTGCTCGGCGTTGCTGACGTCATTGTCTCGCCATTTTTCCCAGGCGATGGAGATCTGACTGGCATACAGATTCTCCTCGGCATTCTTCCGTGCAATCGTCTCCTTCTGCCGGGCGGACACGGCTTGTTGTTTCTGGACCATCGCCTCGCGCTGCCGGGAATCTGCCATGGCTTTCTGATAGAAGGCATAGACAGACAGAAACCCCATTACGGTCAGGAGGACTGTGGCCAGTACCGCGAAGTAACTGAGCCGGCGGATACGACGATGGCTGTCCCGTTGCCTAAGCGAGTCAAACCTGATCCCGAGCATCCCCGCCAGGAGCTTGAGCTTCGCATTCGTCTTCCCGTCGGCTTCCGATCGCGCATCGGCTGCCAATGGCTCGGTCGTTCGGAGCGCCTCCGGGAAGCACTCGCGATCGTCTCCGGCATTCGGGAGACCGTCCACGATCAGGGCGAGTATGCGGTTGTGACGTTTGAAACGCTGAAAAGTCGAAATCTCTTTGTTGACCCACTGGGAGCGTGCGGCATTGGGCGAGCAGATTACAATGAGATAGCGCGAGGCGAGAAGTGCCTCTTGTATTTCTCGACCCAAGGCGGGAGCCGCCGGGAGTTCATCACGATCACGGAAGAGAGGGTGAAAGCGCTTGGGGGCGGGATGTCCGGCCGGTGTGGGATGACTGACGAATTGGGACGGGATCCCATAGCTCTCAATGGCTCGGTGCAGCCATTTCGCCCATTTCTTGTCCTTACTGCTGTAGCTGATAAAGGCCCAGTATCTGTACGTGAAAGACGTGGACTGGCTCATACTTCAGCACTCCTCGGAACACGCTCTTCCTGTCACGCGTTGGCCCGCGAGCCTCGAAGATGACCGTCTTCTTCAACCGGTAGCTGACAGGGCGCGCCTCACGCCAGGATCTGATGCGCCTCTCGGAGCTTGGCCATGACGGCCAGGCCGTTGGGACAGGCCTTCTCGCAGGCGCCGCAGGCGATGCAGGCGTCGGCCTGTCGGCCGCAGCCCAGGGCGGCGTAGTACTCGCGGGCGTCGGCGCGGTGCCCGTAGTTCTGGTAGTACATGCGGTAGCGGAGGATGTCCGCGATCGGCAGGCCGGCCGGGCAGGAGGCTGCGCACGTCTCGCACATGCGGCAGTAGTCGGCGGTGGCGGCGGCGGCGTACTGCTCCAGCAGGCGTTCGTGACGGCGGGTGAGCTTGCGCCCGACGGCCTGGCAGTCGTCGACCACGTCGTTGACGGCGTTGAAGCCGACGATCGCGCACGAGACGTTGGGGTTCTTGAGCACCCACATCAGGAAGGCCTGGTAGAGGTTGGCCTTGCCGAACTCCTTCAACTCGCCCAGCAGCTTGCTCACCTTGGGGTCGTCGGCGTTCTTGGCCCAGTTGGGGACGAAGTGCCCGGTCATGGGCTTGATGACCATTACGCCCACGTCTTTCTTCCTGCACAGCTTCAAGAGGTCCTCCGTGCCGGGGCGGTCGGTCTGCTCGGTCCACTTGGCCAGGTTCATGTAGTTGTACGGCTGGAGCAGGAAGTCCAGCACGCCGGCCTCGACCTGCGGGCGATGCTTGGCGGGCACGTGGATGCTCTCGCCGATGAAGCGGATCTTGCCCTGCTGCTTGAGCTTGCCGGCCGCCTCCAGGAACTCCTCGCGCCAGCCGCCGTGGCAGAAGTAGCCGTCGATCACGTCGGTCTGGAAGCGCTGGAGGCTCCGCTCGCACTCGGCGATGATCTTCTCGGGCGTCTTGGCGCCGCTGGCGGTGAAGATGTACGCCTCCTTGCGCCGCCCCTTCAGCGCCCGCCCGAGGATCTCTTCGGTGTCGTGGTAGCTGGCGGAGGTGGCCACGAAGTTGCCCCCGTGCTCCAGCAGCTTGTGGACGATCGCGGGCAGTTCCTCACGGTAACGGTTGAACAGCGTCTCGCCGAGCTGCCTGGATCTCAGCCCGCTGGCGCAGCCCAGGCCGATCTCGGAAATCTTCAACCCGGTCCGCCCCAGGCGGCGATACTTCATGCCGCCCGCGCCGCTCGTCTGGGCCCCCTGCGCCGCCGACCCGCACGCCGCCACACCGGCGGCCGCCGAGGCCGTCTCCAGAAACTCCCGACGCGTCAGCTTTCGCTTCTCTTGTCCGGACATGTCGCTCTCCCGCAGGGTCCACGTGGGCCGCCGCTACAGTAGGTTAACGCAGGAAGGCCGTCAAGCTTTGTGAAGGCCCGGCTGGCACTGAGGGGCCTACGGGGCGGCAGCCGGCGGAGCAAGCATCGCGGCGCCCAGAAGAGCGAAGAACTCGTCCCACGCGCGGTCCTGCTGGACATAGGTGCCCGGGATGGGCTTGTGGCCAAGCCGGGCGATCACCAGGTTCCACTCCGGAACGATGACGCAGAAGTTGGTGCTCGCGCCATGGGCGCCGCAAGTCCTGGGCGGGGCGGCGGGCCAGCGTCGCTTGCCGGTGGCCATCACGCCGTTGGTCCACCAATACAGCCCGTAGGCGCCGGCGAGCAGGCTCCGGCTGCGCCCCGGGAGGTTCGCGGGCACCTGGTTTGAGGTTGCCTGGTCCACGAACGCTGCCGGCAGGACCTGCTTGCCGTTCCAGGCGCCGCGGTTGAGATACAGCCATCCCAGCCGCGCCAGCTCGCCGGGCGTGGTTCGGACTCCGCCGTTGGCCTTCAGGGCGGGAGTGCCCGCGGCGTTGCAGTGGTCCATGCCGTCGGCCCGTCCGCTGACGCCCCATTCCCACCGGGTCATGCCGATGGGGTCGGCGATGCGGCGCTTGAAGAAGACGTTCAGCGGCTCCTTGGCCAGGCGGGTCGCCAGCACCCGCCCCAACAGGTGCACGTCGTGGTCGTTGTAGGCGATATGCGAGCCGGGCGGTTCGAACTCAGGCTTCTCCGGCCGGAGCGCGTATTCGCACGGATCGCCCCACGGTTGGCCGGGCAGGACCCGGACGACCTTCCCGCGATAACCGCCCCGCATGGAGGCCAGTTGACCGAGGGTGATTCGCCCGTAGGCCGGATGCCGATCATCCAGATCCGCCAGGAGCTCGACCACCCGTGTGTCCAGCGTGCAAGCCCCATCGCCGATCAGTACGCCGAGAACCGTGCTCGTGAAGACCTTCGTTGCCGAGTAGATCTCATGGCAGGCCTCGCTGTCAGGACCCTGCCAGATCAGACGCCCGTTGCGGACGATGACCAGTTGCCTGGCCCCGTCGGGTCCGAAGGCCTTCTCCATGTGGGCGATCGCGGAGCGGAGCTTGACCTCGTCGATGCCCTGAGAGCGGGGCGTCGCCTGATCCCAGCGTGCCCGTGGGAACACAACAGAAGGACCGGCGCCCGGCGACGGGGCGGCCGCCCAAACCAGCGCCACGGCCAGCAACAGGAACCGGACTCGATCTGTCGCCAGTTTCATCATGGAGAAAGAGGGCGGGCAACCGGAGACCGCCGCCCGTCGGGTGGCACTACGCCTTGGCCGGCAGGAACGGGAACAGCCTGCGAAGCTCCCGGGCGTTGGGGCGGGCGCCGTACTCGCAGATCTCGAATGCCTCGGCGTACTTCACGTCCTTGCCGGCCGGGCCGTAGGTCTCGATCAGCTTCTCGCGGTTCTGATCGGCCACGGAGGCGAAGCGCCGGCGGAAGGCCTCGCGGACGCCCTGGCGTTTCTTGTCGCGCCCGGCCGGGTCGTCCAGGGCCGGGTTGGGCTTGCCCATCGCCCCGCCCTCGACGAACTGCGACTCCATGAGCACCAGGGCCTCGACCTTCTTGTCGATGACCGGGTCGATCGCCACGACGATGTCGGCGCGGAACGGGTTGGGCCGCTGGAAGTAGTCGTGCGAATACAGGAAGAGCGGGTTTCGCTTCAAGGGCGGCGCGTCGGGGCAGAAGAACGGCACGCCCACCATGTACGCGCTGTCCTGCATGAGCACGCCGACGTAGCGGTGGTCGGGATGGTAGTCATTGGGGCGATGGCCGATCACGATGTCCGCCCCCCACTGGCGGATGACGCGGGTGAGCAGGCGGCGGTTGGCCAGCGTGGGCTCCAGCTCGCCGTCGTGGATATCCAGCACGAGCGAATGGGTGCCCATGACCTTGGACGCAGCCGCCACCTCGGCGGTGCGGCGCTGGGCGAGCGCCCCGCCGGCCATCGCGAAGTGCCCGATGTCGCCGTTGGTGACCGAGACGAGCTGGACGTGATGGCCCAGGCCGGCCCACAGGGCGCCTATGCCGCCCGCGCGGATCTCCGCGTCGTCGGGGTGGGCCCCGAAGACGACGATCCGCAGCTTCCCGTCGTCCGGTGGGGCGAGCGTCGAGGCGGCGCTGGCCTGCGCCGGGGCCGGCGCCTCGCCGCCCGCGGCGGCCACGGCCCCGCCCACAGCCGTCGCTTCCAGGAACCCACGCCGCGTCATCTGAGTTGTACCTTGTGGGGACATGTTCGATCTCCCAGAGCGGGTAAACTGACAACGGTAATTGTGGTCAGGCAGTGCCGTAATGTCAAATAACCGTCGGGTATATGATGAGGAACGAGTAAGCTGCTATATATGTCCGTGGGGGTGCGAGGGTCCCTCATCAGGAGGACTGGAAGGTTGCTTGGAGGGCATTTGCAATAATGCTCTCCGCTCATCCCATGCCAACGACGCCAAGAGAGACTCTTCTGTCCCGAACAGGTTGAACTCCGTAACATTGTGGTCCCAATGCAGGCTTTCTAGTGCACTAGTACGCTCATTTGCGGGAATGGTCAGTTTGATAACGCGATCTTGATCAGGAGAATTACCGGCAATAATCTCGCCATAGCCAGCGAACTCAAGGCGTTTCGCCAGAGAATTCCACAGTACCGCGCAAGTATATGTGCTCTTTTGTAGGAAATGCCTTTGGTGGGTGCAGTAATAGGGGCTCGTGCAAACAATTCGAGGCTCCTGCAAGTCCAGGTCCCATGTTTTTGATCCCCGAGGGTATTCTATGTAGCAAAACACGGCGACCCGTTTGCACTCAAGACTTACTTTGGCAAATGCAAAGAAGGCAGCAATATAGGGCGAGCGTGTCCAATCAAGCAGCGGGGAAGGGAAACCATGATGCCGAAGGTAAGCAAGATATTCTAGCCATGGGATTTCGCTGCTATTCAGGCGCTTCTTCAAGGTCGTCACACTCGGCACCTTTTCAGGCAACTCCCAGCTTCTTCCGGTGACAGACTCAATATGGGGTGAGCATTTCAGACAATACCGGAGATACTCCTTCAATCCCACCGGTTTTACCGGTTTGCTTGAAGACAGTTCCTCTCTCATGAAACGATCTAGAGTCGTCTCAAGGCTCCAGTTGCTATCCGGTTGCCCTCTGTAGAGAATCAGCGCCCGTGGGTACTCGTTTCGGATAGCAGTCAGTTCCGACGCTAACTCTTCCCAGGAGTGGAGGTCCTTTGCGTGCGCACCGTCTGGGTTCTGATCCCCTGACATCGTCATGAGCGTCTCCTGGCTGGCTGGGTAAAAGCACAAGAAGCCCAGGGACAAGCAACTGAGCGATGACAGGAATTGTACCCGCCAATAAGTTTATGTCTTTGGAATTCAAGGACAGATACCGATTCAAGCCCGTATTCAGATATCCGTTCCCGATTTCCTGAGAAGGCCACCTCTGTCATCTGGCCTTTGCCCTGTCCTGACATTCTCTTTCTCCGACAATAGACTCGCGCTACTGGAATTTGCGGCGTTTGAATGCCTTCACGTCGGCTGGGGACAGATCAAACCACTCCCCGCCTCTTCGCCTCGCGCCGAATCGTTTGTGCCAATACTCTTCAATGCCCGTGGGGTCATCGGTCTTGATAACATGAATGACTTTCAAGGTGTCTGGCATCAGTAAACGAAGTTCGTACTCCCGTCGTCCCGGGGCGTTAGACTTGCCAATCTTGTAATACTTGCCCGACTTGGCAAGGTACACACCCCCGAATTCTGGTTCAGCAGCATCCGGAATTGGCTTGTCCGAGTCGTCGTGGCATACCAAGTATCCTCTTGCTATCTGTGCAACATCGTGATGCGTGCCATGCTTAGCGCAATACTCCTCCAAAGCTCTGGCCATGCCGACTTGACCACCGAAACGACGAAAAGGACGGTTGTGGGGGAAGGACGAATCGGACCGAGTGCGAAGTTTCATTTCCGCACTGGTTGGGAACTTGCGCAGATCTCTGACTAGCCCCGCCAGTCTCTCAAGAAGCTCATCGTCCGTGTAGGCCTTGACGAAAACATTTCCGCCATACCCTGCCTCTGAAAGCGCTTCGCTCCACCGGACCCAGTAGATTCCCCGCCAGTCAGACTCCTTGATCCCGGTTTCGGTAGCAAAGCGGCGAACGCCCAAAGGTGAACCACCATTAGCTTCCGCCGTTCTGCGAATCTCGCTCAGAATGTGATTTTTGCTGGGCATGGTCCAGTATCTTTCGATTCCGTCCGGAGAAGCTCTTGCTCTCCCGCAGCAATCAGATGCTTCCATTGTGGCTGAATGAAGCGTCCGTGTCAATTTCCGTTCGCCGAATACGATACGCCGTCGGCTCATGCGTTTGACGAATGAACTGACTACTTCATCCGTAGAGGAATGTCATGGACAAGAGATCATGTAGTTACATGCTGGCTGGGGCGGTCGTGGGGATGATCAGCGGGGCGGCGTGGGCCCAGGGCGGCGCGGCGGGGAAGAAGGCCCCCACGCTGAAGCACTCGGAGATCGTCTTCATGTCGGCCGCCGACGACGAGTCGTACAAGGCGTACCGGGCGACGTTCGTCGGCTGGGGCGGGGCGAATACGAAGGAGCAGGTCGAGCGGCATCACAAGCTGGGGATCCGCTGCACGGGCTCGATGTGGTGTCTGACCGCCGGGGCCAAGCTCCTGCACGAGAAGGCCGACCTGCTGGGCGCGGTCGCGGTGGACATCGAGGGCAAGCCCATCGCGGTGCCCTGGCTGTTCGACCACACGTACAAGAGCACGCCCTCGTACTTCGGCTGCACCAACAGCCCGGCCTTCCGGGCGCACAACCGCGACATGGTCCGCCAGCAGATGGCCGGCGGGGCCGACGGGCTCCACGTGGACGACCACATGGGCGTCTCGCACGCCGCCCACTGGCAGGGCGGGGGGCTGTGCGACCACTGCATGGCCGCCTTCCGCGGGTGGCTCAAGGCCCACGCGGGCGAGGCCGCCATCGCCAAACAGCTCAAGGATGCGGGCGTCGCGGACATCGAGAAGTTCGACTACCGCGACATCATCCGCAAGCACGCCAAGACCCGCGCGGAGTACAAAAAGGTGCAGCGGAAGATCCCGCTGATGGACCTGTTCCTGCGGTTCCACGGCGAGACGGCGGCCGAGAACGTCCGCCAGCTCGGCGAGCTGGCGACGCAGGTGGCGGGCCACCCGACGCTGCTGAGCGCCAACGCGGGGCTGCCCAGCAACGCCCACGCCTACGTCCTGCCGAAGCTGACGCACGTGATCTGCGAGGTGGGGCAGAACGCCGCCTCGGGCACGGGCGGCATCGGCCAGGCCATCGAGGGCTACCGGATGGCCGCCCGCCTGGACCGGCCCCTGGCCGCCACCGCCTCGGGGCACGACTGGGCCTTCGCCAATGAGAACAACCCGCACGACCTGGTGCGGTTCTGGGTGGCCGTGGCTTACGCCCACGGGCAGCGCTTCATGGTGCCTCACCCCAAGCGACAGTGGTGCTTTACCAGCCAGAAGGGCACGCACTGGTACGCCGCGCCGGTCAACGAGTTCGCGCCCGTCTACCAGTTCATCTCGGGCAACGCCGCCTGGTTCGACGGCTTCGAGGAGGATGCCAGCGATGCGGGCCTGAAGGCGGTGGCGGCCATCCAGAGGCCCAAGACGGTGCTGTGCGCGCTGCGGCGGCGGGCGGATGGGGCGGCGGCCCTGCACGTGCTGAACCTGGACTACGACAAGGATACGAAGAAGTTCCGCCCCGCCGATAAGATCAGCCTGCGCCTGCCCGCGAGCCTCTTGCCGGGCGGGGCGAGCAAGGCCCGCCTGCTGAGTTACGATGCGAAGGAGACGGAGATCACCCTTACGAGAGAGGCGGGCCAGGCCCGAATAGACCTGCCCGCCCTGCGACTGTGGACGGTCGTGGCGATCCCCAAACCGTAGTCACACGCAGCCAACGCCCACGGGAGGCCTCCCGTGGGCGTTTGTGACTCGCGCGCACTCCGCGGGCCGGAACCAGCATTGCGCACGTCGGTCGCTACAGGACCACTTCGACGTCCTGTCCGATCCAGTGGCGGGCTTCGGCCAGTTCGCTGACGTCGAAGTAGCGGATGTCGGCGGTGGTGAACGGCTTGCAGAAGACGGCCATGCCGTGCTCCCACCGCTTGTCGCCGACGATCGCCAGCCGCTCGATGTCGCTGAAGTGACGCAGGTCGAACTTGAGGTCTTCCCACAGGCCGCCGGCCGTCCAGCCGTGGAAGTCGTGCAGTTCGACCAGCATCCGGATCTTGCCGTGTTGCCGGATGAGTTTCTCCACGTGGGGGACGAACGTCTGGTAGTCATCCTTGTCCAGCTTGCCCGACAACTTGAGAACCAGCATCTTTCCGCTCAGCGATTCATGAAGTTCCACGCTCATAGCCGTCTCCCAAGCGACAGGTTTGTCCTCTACATGATAGTCGTTGGGGCCGGCGGCGGCTATAATCCTGTGCGTTGCGGAACATGAAATGCCCCGGGCCCCTTTAGAGGACGACCCCATGAACCGACGACGCGAGACCGCCTCCAGACCTACCCGCCGCGACTTCCTCCGCCGCTCCGCCCTGGCCGGCTCGGCCGTGCTGGCCCTGCGGAACCTGCCCCTGCGGGCCGAGCCCGCGGGCGAGTTGCCCACGCGGGTGCTGGGGCGGACCAATCAGAAGGTGACGATCCTGGGTCTGGGCACCGCCCCGATCGGCGAGGCACGCCTGCCCGTCCCGGAGGCGGTGAAGATCTTCGGCGAGTCCATGGACCGCGGGGTGACGTACATCGACACGGCCCGCAGCTACGGCATCGCCGAGGAGGCCCTGGGCCAACTCGTACCCAAGCGCCGCGACAAGCTCTTCCTGGTCACCAAGCTGTGGACCGAGTCCGGCAAGCAGGCCGAGAAGCTCTTCGCCGAGTCGCTCCGCACGCTCAAGACCGACCACCTGGACCTGGTCCACATCCATCACATCGGCGGCAAGGACCCGGAGAAGGTGAAGGCCGCCGACGGCATCCTGAGCTTCCTGCTCAAGCAGAAGGCGCAGGGCAAGCTGCGATTCATCGGGATGTCCGGGCATTGCCGCCCCGACCGCTTCGTCGAGATGCTCAAGACCGACCAGATCGACGTGGTCATGGGCGTGATGAACTACGCCGACTGCAACACCTACAACTTCGAGGGCACGGTCCTGCCGGAGTGCCGCAAGCGCAACGTGGGCGCCGCGGCCATGAAGGTCTACGTGGGCATCAAGGGCGGGTTCAAGAACCACCGCAACGGGCGGGTCGGCTGCGTCACGCCGCCCGAGCGGCTGGAAGCCGCCCTGGCATACTGCCTGGACCTGGAGGGAATCTCGGTGGCCGTCGTGGGCCCATTCACGCTGGAGCACGCGATCCAGAACGTGGACTTCGCCCGGCGCTACAAGCCGCTGACCGATCAGCAGCGCGAGGAGTTGCTCAAGCGCGGCAAGGAGATCGCCGCCGAGATCGGCCCGCGCTACGGCCCGGTGGCGTGATCGATTGCGGAATGCGGATTAACCAGCCGACGCAGAGGCTCAGAGACGCAGAGGAAATAGAAGCCCGAGAGAGATAGAGAGAGGGGAGAAGGGCCCACCGCTTAGGGGTGAGCTTCCGCGTTCCAGTGATCCCAACGCTATCGGAGCGGCTCCCGCTTTCCCTCTTCTCTATTCTCCTCTCTCTGCGCCTCTGCGGCCCGCCGTTGATTCCGCGATCCGCAACCTGCCTCCGGCAGGCAGGTCCGCAATCCTACCGGCCTCGCCGGGCGGCGATGAGGGCGGCGCCGAGGGCGCCGGTCATCTGCGGGCGGGGGACGATCTCGACGCCCTGGTTGAGGGCCGCCGTCAGGGCCCGGTCCATGCCGGGCACCAGGGCCACCCCGCCGGTGAAGGCGATGGGCGTGGCGACGGAACGCCCGACCATGCCCGAGACGCGCGAGGCGATGGCGTTCTGCACGCCGGCGACGATGTCCTCGGGCGCGGTGCCGGCGGCCAGCAGCGAGATGATCTCCGTCTCTGCGAAGACCACGCACATGGAGCTGATGGCAGCCGGCTGGGCGGCCCGCCCGGCCAACTCGCCCAGGTCTTCGAGTGCGACGCCCAGGCGCTCGGCGACCATTTCGAGGAACCGCCCGGTCCCGGCGGCGCAGCGGTCGTTCATAGCGAAATCACGCACGCTGCCGTCGTCGGCGAGCCGCAGGAGCTTGCTGTCCTGCCCGCCGATCTCGATGACCGTTCGGGCCGACGGCATGACGTGGCGCACGCCGGCGGCGTGGCAGGTGATCTCGGTGACGGTGGTGTCGGCGGCCGAGACGACGTTGCGCCCGTACCCGGTGGCCACGGTGCGGGCCAGGTCGCTGCGGCCCAACCCCGCGCGGTCCAGCACGTCGTCCAGCAGCCGACCGGCCAGGTCGTCCTGGCGGACGCCCTGATCGCTGCACCCCTCGCCGCGCACGGAGCGGCTTGCGGCGTCCCACAGGACCACCTTGACCGCCCGCGACCCGGCATCGATTCCGGCACAGATCATTCGCACGCTCCGTCAGGAAAGCGGCATTGTAGCATCACGCGGGGAGGATTGAGAATCGACAATTGCCCCGGCCGCGCAAAACGCTCGCTCGACGGACTGAGAGGGGGTGGGCGCTGGGAGCGGCGTCCCCGCCGCCAGAGCCGGCCCCGCTAGGACGCGACCGTTCGCTCGCCGGACGCGGGCGCTCGCGGAGCGGTCGCGTCAGTTCGCGGGTAGTACGCATCAGTTCGCGGGGAGGTCGCAGCGGGTCGCATCTGCAAGTCGTTGTGGGGTTTTGACTTTCCGCGATGAGCCGCGGGTGAGTCGCCCCCGGCCGGGCTCGAAGAGCGCCCCAAAGCGCCCCAAAACTAGGGGATTCCCCTACGGTTGGGGCGGTCCGGCGGAGCCATCCTCGGCCAAGGGGACCTGGGACGTCCCTGACGGGCCGGGGGTGTAGCCGATCTTCATCCCCAAGCCGACCCTTGGGACGTCGGCCGGGAGAAAACCCGTCCCTGGGGCGGCTGCGCTCGTTCCTGGGCCTTGGCTGAGGTGCGGGCGTCGAGCCGTGGCGGCGGTCCCGCGAAGCCTTCGGACGCCAGGCGAACCGCCCGGCTGCGGACGAGCGACGTCTACCGGGGTTGGGCTCGCGGCTCGCTGGAGCGGATGCCCAGGTTGCCGTAGCGGTGGTAGTCGACGCTGACGCTCTGTTCCTGGAGGTACCAGAGCAGTTCGGCCCGCCCGTCAGCCAGGACGGGGCGGGCAATGACGGCGACGCCGCTCTCGCCTGCCGCCTGCAGCACCTCCAGGGGCACGCGGTCGGGCGCGGCGTAGCGGACGCGGTCGAAAGCATGCGCCCGCACCAGGTCGGCCACCTGCCGGTCGCTGTGTTCGGCGAACTCGATCGCTCCCGCCCAGGGCTCGGTCAGCTCTTCCAGCAGTCGCAGGCTCGGCAGGTCGACGCCGGGCGGCACGCTTACCGTCACGCGCGCGCCGGCCACGTGCGCCGCACACACCCGCGCCAACAGCTCGAAGGGCGAGTCCGACTCGTGCACACGCACGCACAGCCAGCCCAGAGGCAGATAGCGCCGGAGGTTGTCCTGTCCGATCAGCAGGAAGTGGTCGTGCCCACGGCTGAACTCCTCTTGCCAGGCCTGCTCATAGCTGCCGGCCGCTTGACGGATGCGCCCGGCCTGCCCGGGCCCGGCATCGCCCAGTTCGCCCGCCCGCCGGTCCAGTCCGTCGCACAACTCAGCCAGGGCGGGCCGAAGCTCCGCCCCCGGCAAGGACGGGTTCGCCGCCTCGGCCAGGTCCATCAACTGCGTCACGTAGTTGGGCCCGCCGGCCTTGAGGCCCGGCCCGAACACGGACTTGCCGAACCCCCCGAACGGCTGGCGGAGCACGATCGCCCCGGTGGTGGAGCGGTTGACGTAGAGGTTGCCCGCCCGCAGGTGCTCGATCCAGTATTCCCACTCGCGGTCGTCCAGGCTCTCCAGGCCGCTGGTCAGCCCGTAGCCGGTCTGGTTGACCAGGTCGACGGCCTGGGCCAGCGTCTCAAACCGCATGACCGCGAGCACGGGCCCGAAGAACTCGGTCATGTGAGTGTAGCTGCCCGGCTGGACGCCGTACTTGATGCCCGGCGTGAAGAGGGTGGGGCTGTCGCCCACGCGGCGGGGCATGAGAGCCCACTCCTCGCCCTCCTCCAGCACGTGCAGGGCCTCCTGCAGGTCCCCGGACGGCGGGCGGATCAGCGGGCCCATGCGGGTATCCAGTTCCCATGCCGGACCGACCTTCATGCTGGCGGCTGCGTCGCACAGCGCCCGGCGGAACTGTGGGTCATCGTAGACCTCCGCCTCCAGCAGCAGCAGGGAGGTGGCCGAGCACTTCTGCCCGGAGTGGCTGAAGGCGGAGTGGATCACGTGCTTGACGGCCTGGTCGCGGTCGGACAGGCCGGTGACGATCGTCGCGTCCTTGCCGCCGGTCTCGGCGTAGAGGTTCATGCGGGGGTTGTCGGCCAGCATGGCCTGCGCGGTGGCCGTCCCGCCGGTGAGGATGACCGCCCGCACCTTGGGATGGTTGACCAGGCTGCGCCCCTCGCCGGACCCCGAGCAGGGAAGGAACTGCAACGTGCGTTTTGACACCCCGGCCCGCCAGAAGCACTGGCACAGTTCCCAGGCGGGCAGGACGGTATCGCTGGCGGGCTTGAGGATGACGGTGTTGCCGGCAGCCAGGGCGGCCGCCACGCCCCCGCAGGGAATGGCGATGGGGAAGTTCCACGGCGAGACGACGACCGCCACGCCCAGACCCTGCGCCCGCAGGGAGGGGCGCTCCTGCCACCATCGCGAGGCCGCACGGTAGAACTCGACGAAGTCCACCGCCTCGGAGACCTCCGGGTCGCTCTCGGATACCGTCTTGCCTCCGTCGGCCATGGCCGAGCCGATCAGATCGCCGCGCGCCTTGCGGATTTCATGGGCTGCCCGCCCCAGCACGTCGAACCGCCGGGCGGGGCTCATCGTGCGCCATCCGTCAGGGTCCTCGTCGGCGCACCGCACGGCCCGCTCGATGTCCTCTTTGGTCGCCTGGCGGTAGCGGGCGACCACCACGCCCGTGCGGGAGGGATCGGCGGACTCGCGCACGGGGCGGTCGTCTCGGACCTCCTCGCCCGCGATCACCAACGGCACCTCCGTGGCCCGCTCGCCGCAACGCGACTGCCATCGCTGCACGATGTCCTGGGCCCACAGCGAGTTGCCTGGCAGGGAGAAGTCCGTGTCGCTCTCGTTGACCAGGTGCTGCCAGCCGTCGGCGACGGCCTGGGGTTGCTCGGGATCGAGGCGCCGATCCTGCGTGCGGCGCGGCTGGTCGCTGACGGAGTCCATGTCCTGGAATGAGTCCAGGAAGCCCTGCTCCAGCCGCCGCCACGCCGGCCCGTCCACCTCCAGGCGGAAGACGTAACGCAGGAAGTTCTCCTCGCCGGTGTTCTCGTCCAGGCGGCGGATGAGGTATCCGATGGCCGTGGTGAACGATTCCTTCGGGCAGGCGGGCGCGTAGAGGAGGACGTTGGGACATCGCTCGAAGACCGCCCGGCGCTGCTGGTTGGCCATGCCCTCGAGCATCTCGGCCTGGATCTTGCCCGTGGCGCCGGCCTCCTCGGCCAGCACCAGTGCGTACGAGAGGTCGAAGAGGTTGTGCGAGGCCACGCCGACGTCCATGGCCGCGAGATTCTCCGGCTTCATGGTCTCGTGTAGCAGGCGTTTGAAGTTGGCGTCGGTCTCGCGCTTGGTGGTGTAAGGGGCCTGGGGCCAGCCGCGAAGCGACGCTTCGACCCGCTCGGTCTCCATGTTGGCGCCTTTGACCAGCCGCACGGTGACCCGTCCGCCGCCGGCGGCCACGCGACGCCGGGCCCACGCCTGGATCTCCCGCAGCGTCAACAGCGAATCGGGGATGTACGACTGCAGGGCGATGCCCGCCGAGGCCGTCTCGAGCCCCGGACGGTCCAGTGTCCGCATGAAGGCCTGGGCGGTCAGGTCCTTGTCGCGATACTCCTCCATGTCCAGGTAAACGAACTTCGGCACGCGCCTTCCGTCCGGGCGGGTGAAACGCATGTGGGCGGCCGTGCGGAACAGCCTCTCCAGGCGGTCGCACAGGACGGCGACGGTCTGCTCGCGGGCCAGCGGCGAGATCTGCGAATACAGCGTCGAGATCTTGATCGAGACGACCTCGATCTCCGGCCACTGCAAGGCGGTCAGGTACTGCTTGAATCTCGCCTCGGCCTCCTGCTCGCCCAGGATCGCCTCGCCCAGGAAGTTGACGTTCATGCGGACGCCTTCGGCCTGCCGCTGGCGGAGGTGGTGGGTCAGCATCTCGCGCTCGCCGGGCAGGATGACGTTGGCCGTCTCCTTGTGCATGTGCTCTTTGACGAAGGGCATGGCCACGCCGGGCAGATAGCCGCCGAAGGTCTTGAACCCGCGGAGCATGGTGCGGTCCCAGAAGGTGAAGAACCGCGGGACGCCCTGCACGTCCAGGATGTGGACGAGGTGATCCACCGCCCGCCGCGAGCGGTGCGAGCGGAAGGCCTGGTCGGTGAGCTGCATCAGGGTGGCCTTGTCGCGCGGCTCCTGGAGCATCCGGTCCAACTCCGCCTGCTGGCGCCGCTCGGACGGCGTCTGCAGGGCGGCTGAACGTTCCTGGAGCCGGCGGGCCAGGAAAAGGGCTTTCTGGACGGCGACGGAATGCGGGGAACCGGGGTCGACCACGAAGTCGGCCAGGGCGGCGGTCACGCCGATAGTCATGGAGATGCTCCTCTTCCAGGCGGCGCTCGCCGCCGGGTCCCGCTACTCTACCGTGCGCGAAACCGTCAATCCAACCAAACTTGAATCATGCAAATCCCCCCCCGCTTGCGCAAGACAAAGCCCACCCCCGGGGTGGGCTTCGTTGTCTGCGTGATGCGGCGCACGTGCCGCGTCAGTTGTTTCGCGCCTGGGCCAGCCTTGTCGGACGGTAGATGTAGTCCGGCCAGAGCGGGCAGTTCAGGTCGGTCCAGCACTTGATGCGGTGGCGCTCGTCGGGCGTGAGCTTGACGTTGTTGTGGCCCTTGTCCAGCACTTCCCAGAGCTTGCTCTTGAGCGAGCCGAAGGTGAGCGGATCGGCCCTGTGGTGGCGGACGCCGTAGCCCCAGTTGAAGTAATGGACCAGGCCCTTCTCGATCAGCGTGCGGTAGGAGCGGGGCACGCCGTTGGCGTCGAGGGTGCGGGTGAAGTCCAGGCCCTTCTTGTGCTTGGCGTCGTGGCAGCGGACGCAACGGGCCTCCAGGACGGGCTGGACGACCTTCTCGAAAGCGAACGCCCCGGCGCCCCACGAGGGCGGCTGGATGGTCGCTGGGGGCTTGTGCAGGGCCAGCGGCGAGGCCGATCGCCCGACCCGCGGCGTGGAACTGCGGTTCTCGTGGCAGCCCAGGCAGCTTCGGGTCTCGTCCGGTTGGAGTTGCACGACGCTCCGCATCCGCTGGATCTCGTTGTAGTCTTCGTCGAGGGCCTGGAAGTACAGCACCCGCCCGGCCGGGGCGATGAAGTTGGCCGATCCGTCCGCCTCGACGGGGACGAGGCCGTGGACGGCCTTGGCCACGTACGAGGGCCAGCCGAACGGCCCGGAGACCTTGTGGACGGGCGTGGCGTACCAGTCCTGGAACGGCTCGTGGTCGGCCTGGTAGGCGCCGTTGGGGAGCTGGATCAGGTTGGCCCGCACCTCCTCGCAAATGCGCAGATACTTGACCCGCCCGCGCTCGACGGCGGGCTCCAGGCCATGGTACACGTCGGCCAGCACGAAGTGCCCGGTGGGCAGGTTCGGCGAGGCGCCGGCCGGGTCCGGCGGGGCGGCTGGGGCGCTGAAGGCCGCGATCTGGCTCTGAACGGCCATCGCGCCGGGCGGCCTGCGGAACAGCGAGGGGTGCATGCACCCGTACTCGGCGTCCATGTGCAGGATTTCGCGGTTGCCGTAGCGGTCGATGGCGTACAGGGCGAAGCGGTCTGCAGCCGCGTGGCTGCACAGGAACAGGTCGCGCGTCACGGGCATGGGGTCGCGGAAGCAGCGGTTTCGCGGCCAGGACATGTCCGTGTGGTGGGGGATGTCCGGGGTGATGGACCGCACGCCGTCGGCGACGTTGGCGATGCCCTGGGCGGGATCGACGATGCCGATGGGCCCGTTCAGGTCCCCGCCGTGGCTGACCAGCGTGCAGAGGATCTCGCGGCTGTTGGGGATCTCGTTGCCGTTGGCGTAGCAGTGGATGGTGTTGTTGCCGAAGATCAACTCGGGGTGCGAGCCGTCGGGGCGGATGGCCCACAGGGTGTGCCCGAAGTTGGCGCCTTTGTCGAGGTACTCCGACCGCATCCACATGATCCGCCCGTCGCGCAGGAGGGAGGGCGTCCACTCGCTGAGGTTGGCAAAGGACAGCGGGCGGACGTTCGGGTCGCCCGGCTGAAGCGGCAGGGGGCCGGCCAGGGCCGCCGCGTCCATGCGGAACATGACGAACGCCTGGGGCCTCCAGCACAGGAAGCGGGCCTTGCAGCGGGTGGACATGAACGCCAGGCCGCCGTCCGGCAGGGGGCAGGGGAAGTAGTCGTGGAACGGGCCGTCGGTGATCTGGCGGACGTCGCTCCCGTCGACGTTCATGACCATCAGGCGGAAGTAGTCCTGCTTGGTCGTGCGGTAGGCGAAGAAGATCCGCTTGCCGTCCAGGCTGAGCACCGGGTTGCGGGCGATGCCCTGGCCGGACTCGAACAGCGTGTTGACCTTCACGCCCATCGGGTCCAGTCGCCCGTCGCGCGTGGGGAACTCCAGCGTGCAGATCGAGCCGCCGCCCCCGCCGCGGGAGTCGAAGATCACGCTGTAATTGTGCGAGGGCTCGAACGGGTACCGCTTGACCAGCAGGATGCGCCGGGCCTGCTCGAAGTCCGGGTCGCGCAGGAACAGGCGGCGCTTGGCCAGGCGGGCGCGGTAGTACAGGTCGTCGTCCTTCTTGCCGGCCTTGGCGTCCTCGGCCTTGAGCTGCTCCAGCTCCTTGCGTTCGGCCGACACGTCGATGCCGCGCCGGGCGAAGCGTTCGACCATCTCTTCCATCTGGCCGATCACGCGCTGGACGGGCGGGGTCTTGTCGTGGCGAGTCCAGGTGGCGTTCTCGCAGGAGAACGCATAGCGGAGCAGGCCTTCCTCGTCCTTCGGGTCGTCGGGCGGGCTGAGGATGCCGTTGGCCCGGAAGACGGTCGTCCATTTCTGGCCGTCGGCCGACACGCGGATTTCGTAGCTGTCCGGGACGCGGTCGCGATAGCGCCCGCTGCGGTCGCGAGACAGCACCACCTTCTCGATGCGGGCGGGCTTGGGCAGCTCGATCTGCGCCCACTCGCGGGTCGAGCCGCCCGCGATCCAGCTGCGGTCGTTGCTGTACTTGCCGTCGTTGAGGTGGGCTATCTGGTGGATCGGATACCCCTGCAACGCCGACGAGGCCGACGCCTTCGCACCGGCCGACGCCAGGGCCAGATTGCCCGTGCCAGGCCCGTACACCTCGAACTCGTCGATGCACACCTGCCCGTTGGCGGTGGTATTGACGACAAGCCGCACGAGCTTGGCCTCGACGGCCTGGAAGGAAATGACGTTGGGCTTGTCGCTGATGAAGCCTTCCGCGAGAAGACCCGGTACCCAGGCGAGCAAAACGACGCCCGCCACCAGCGCGCCTTTCGGAAGAGATGTCGTCTTCATAGTGCAGAAATTCTACCACGGGATAACTTGTAGTACAAGTTGTTTTAGGAAAATTTTCTGCCATGCTGCGCCGGGTACCGTCGCAGGCCGAGGTTCCGTAATCGCGGGCTGATTCTCCGGCTGCGGACCTGAATTCCTTTGCCTCCGCGCTGCCTTGCCGGAAGAATACCGGGTATGGCCTCGGTCCGAAAAACACGGCGCGTTGCGGCCTTGCCTCATCCGTTGGC
This sequence comes from Planctomycetota bacterium, assembly GCA_022705325.1. GTDB lineage: Bacteria > Planctomycetota > Phycisphaerae > SM23-33 > SM23-33 > MWDR01. Next base: position 86,555 of record JAKJER010000005.1, read on the forward strand.
CCGTCTGTCGGCCAAGGACCCGCTTCGCGTGGCCGGGCTCATGTCCGGCACGTCGGCGGACGGGATCGACGTGGCGATCGTGGACTTCGAGCGGGGCGGGCTGACGGTGCTGGCGTTCGAGACGGTGAGTTACCGTCCGGCCCTGCGGCGGGCGATCTTCGATGCGTTCGACCCGGCGACGGGGCGGGTGGACCTGATCTGCCGGCTGAACGTCGCCGTGGGCGAGGCTTTCGCCGCCGCCGTGCGCCGAACTGCCGATCGGGCCGGCATCCCGCTGGCGTCAATCGACCTGATCGGTTCGCACGGACAGACGATCCATCATCTGCCCAACGCGAGGCGGCAGTGGGGCGCGCGCGTCGCGTCCACGCTTCAGATTGGCGAGCCGGGGGTGATCGCCGAGCGAACGGGGATCACCACGGTGGCCGACTTCCGCCCGCGCGACGTCGCTGCCGGCGGGCAGGGCGCGCCGCTGGTGCCTTATGCGGACGTGGTGCTCTATCGCCACGCCACGAAGGCCCGGGCAATCCAGAACATCGGTGGGATCGCGAACGTGACGTATCTGCCTCCGAACGGCCCGCCTTACGGCGGAACTACGAGCGCCGCGCTCCGCGTAGAGGGCGTGCTCGCGTTCGACACCGGGCCGGGAAACATGGTCATCGACCGCCTGGTGTCCTCCTTGACGGGCGGACGGCGGACATACGACCGCGACGGGCGCCTGGCCCGGCGAGGCCGCGTCCATGCCGCCTTGCTGGGCGAGTTGATGCGCCATCCGTACTTTCGTCGCCGCCCGCCCAAGACGACAGGACGCGAAGAGTTCGGGGCGGTGTACGCCGACCGCCTGCGCAAGCGGGGCCTCAAGCTGGGCCTCGCGGACGCCGACCTGGTCGCCACCGCCACCGCGCTGACTGCCCGCTCCATCGCCGACGCGTATCGCCGCTTCCTGCCCGCTCCGGTCGACGAGGTCATCCTGTGCGGCGGGGGGGCCAGGAACCCGACGCTGGCGGGCATGTTGGCCGGGCAACTCGCCCCCGCGGCGGTGATGACCACCGACGACCTGGGCCTGTCGGCCGACGCGAAGGAGGCGGTCTCCTTCGCCATCCTCGCCCGCGAGACCCTCCGCGGGCGGGCCAACAACGTGCCGTCGGCCACCGGCGCCCGACGGGCGGTCATACTGGGCAAGATCGTGTTGGCGTAGACTATGAAACGACCCGAACGCAAGCCGCTGGACCGCGGCAAACTGACCACCGAGCGGGAGAACCCTCGCAGTCGCGAGATCGACCGGGCATCGGCAAGCGACATCGTGCGGATCATCAACGCCGAGGACGCCCTCGTGGCGCCGGCGGTGGCCCGCGAGCGGGTGCGGATCGCGAAGGCGGTGGACGTGATCGCCGACCGGCTGCGTGGCGGCGGGCGGCTGTTCTACGTGGGGGCGGGCACGAGCGGCCGGCTGGGCGTGCTGGACGCCTCGGAGTGCCCGCCGACGTTCGGCACCCGGCCGTCGCAAGTGCAGGGGGTCATTGCGGGCGGGCGCCGCGCCCTGGTACGCGCGGTGGAGGGGGCGGAGGACCACGCCGAGGACGGGGCCCGGGCGCTGGCGAAAAAGCGAATCTCCGCCAGGGACGTTGTCGTCGGCATTGCCGCCTGCGGGTTGACGCCCTACGTTCACGGGGCCCTGGACCAGGCCCGGGCCGTCGGGGCGACGACCATCTTCGTCACGTGTTCCCCGCAGGCCGTGGGGCACATACGGGCGGACATCATCATCAATCCCGTGGTCGGGCCGGAGGTCGTTACCGGTTCGACGCGGATGAAGGCGGGCACGGCCACCAAGCTCGTGCTCAACACGCTGACGACGGGCGCGATGATCCGCATGGGCAAGACGTACGGAAACCTGATGGTCGACCTGCGGGCGACCAACGAGAAGCTGCGCGACCGCAGCGAGCGGATCGTCTGCCAGGAGACCGGCGTGAACCGCCGCCGGGCCCGCGCCCTGCTGGACCAGGCGGACGGGCTGGTCAAAGTGGCGCTGGTGATGGCGCTGCGCGGGGTGAACGCGGCGGCGGCCCGTTCGCTGCTGGAGGAGGCCGGCGGGATGGTCCGCAAGGCGATCGGGGCGGGCGTCAAGGCACCCAAGGCGGGCGGGGCGAATCGGCAAAGGTGACTCAGGCGTCAGTTCGGCGCGTAGGCGGTGTGCAGCGGGTTGAACAGCGTGACGGGGAAGTCGTGCGGGGTGAGGTTTCGATCCTCGCAGTGTCCGTCGAAGAAGACCACCGTCGTCTTGCCCTCGTGCCGCATGTCGTCGGCGTGGATGCTTCGCGGGCTGGTCTGGGGCGTCGTCCCCACGAAGGTCATGTGCGAGGTGTGCCACACGTCGTGGTAGCCGAAGTAGCTCACCGGCAGGAGCTTCTCGTTGCCCTCGACGATGTAGCCGATGGCGCCGGGGCTGTCGGGCAGGTGTGTCAGGCGGACCGGCAGCGGGCTCTGGTAACCTCCGCCGGTCATGAACGTCTCGAAGTTCACCGCGTTGATCACGTACGTCAGCACGTGGTCGAGGTCGGTCACCGAGGGGCAGCGGTAGATCGGGGCGGCGCCCTTGAGGACTTTGTACATCTCGCTCCAGGTCTGCGTCTGGGCCGGCGTGAGTGGGATGTTGTGGGTGTACTTCATGAAGCAGCCGGCGAAGAGGTAGTGGCCCGGCTGGCTGGTGTCCCAGGCGTCGCGGGGGACGTGGCAGTCGTTTTCGGCGGCGTATTGGGCGGCTGCACGCCCGATCGCGTGCAGGTTGTTCTTGCAGACGTTCATCTGGGTCAGCCGCTGGATGCTCCGCGCCGAGGGGGCCATCACCGCCAGCAGGATCGCGATGATGGCGATGACCACAAGCAGTTCGACGAGGCTGAAGCCCGCCGTGCGGCGGGGCGCGGGTAGCGTGAGTTCCGGGCGCATGTCCGTATCCGCGTGTATTGTAGAGGGTGCCGGCAAGGAGTCAACCGCGCCGGACATTTCGCGCGAATCGCTAAGGCAGGGGGTAGTTGAGATCCAGCGGGTTGAAGAGAGTTACGGGCAGGTTGTACGGCAGGATGGGGAGGTCCTCGGTGTGCCCGTCGAAGAAGACCAGCGTGGTCTTGCCGTCGTGGCGCTCGTCGCCGTAGGTGATGCAGCGGGCGTTGAGCTGGGGCGTGAGGCCTTTGAAGGGCATGTGGGCCAGATGCCAGATGTCGTAGGCCGTAAAGTTGTTGTACGGGACGGCCGAGAGATTGTCGCTCATCTCGATGATGTAACACATCTCAGCCGGCCCGCCGGGCAGGTGGGTCAACTGGATGGGCAGGGCGCGGGTGGCGTCGCTGACGTATTGGCCGGTGGTCCGGTAGTGGTCGTGGTCGATCGCGTTGATCAGGTAGGTCAGCACATACTTGGGATCGCTGATGGACGGGCAGCGGTAAATGGGTGCGGCCCCGTCGAGCTTGTCGTAGATCAGCGACCAGTTCTGCAAATCGCTGCCGGTGATCTCGATGCCGTGGGTGTACTTCATGAAGCAGGCGGCGAAGAGGTAGTGGCCCGGCTGGCTGGCGTCGCAGGCGTCGCGGGGGACATAGAGGTTGTTAGCGGCGGAGTAGCTGGCCGACGCCTGCCCGATGGTGTGGAGGTTCGACTTGCAGATGTTGGAGCGGGCCAACTTGTGAATGCTCATGGCCGAGGGGGCCATCACCGCCAGCAGAATGGCGATGATGGCAATGACCACAAGCAGTTCCACCAAGGTGAAGCCCCGATCTTGCCGCATCGCGCGCTCCGGTGTGGGGGGGGCGGGCAACTCAACCATCCAGCGATGGCACTCCGGCCACCCTATGATGTATTGTAAGGCCGACGGCAATAAAGTCAACTGCGTCTGCGTGAGGCTCGCTCGGCAATAATCCGATGCCGGTGCGTTAGTAGTCTATGCGGCCGCTGGCCGCAGGAGGAGAACCCGGCGGGGCGGCGTTTTTCGCTTCTGGCTCGCCTCGGCAGGCAGTACAATCCGCCTTTACAAGGACCCTCAGCGTGTCTGAGTTGTTTAAATATCTACGTCCAGATAGTTTGCAGAAACTGCAGGACTCGTTTTCCGTCGTTGCCCAGGCGCCCATTCGCATCTGCGGGCGCGACGGGTCGCCGTTGACCGGCGAGTCGGAGATCGGCGCGGCCCCATCGGCCTCTGAGCCGCCCGGGCTTCGCAGCGAGGACGGCCGCCTGGAAGTGCCTATTCTCCTGGACTGCGAGGTGGTGGGGCGGGTGTCCGGTCCGGGCTACGAGAACGACCCCGCCCAGGCCGAACGCATCGCCACCCTCCTGCGCCTGATGGCCAACGTGATCGGGCGGCTGTGCGACCGCACCGCGGAACTCCACGACCGCGTCGAGGAGTTGGCCGCCCTCCACCATCTGACCGCGGAATTCGCCACCCAGCGAGACCTCCAGCACCTGCTGGACCTCATCACCGCTAGCGCCTCCAAGGTCCTGCGCGCCAAGGCCTGCTCCATCCGCCTGCTCAGCGACGACCATCGCGAACTGGTCATCAAGGCCGTCCACAACCTCTCCGGATGGTATCTCGACAAGGGGCCCATTCCGCTCTCCGAGAGCCAGATCGACCAGGAGGTGCTGGGCAAGCTCCAGCCCGTGTACATCGCCGACGAGCGGAACGATCCGCGGGTGCTCTACCCGGCCGAGGCCCGGCGCGAGGGCATCGTCAGCGCCCTGTGCGCCCCGCTGGTCTTCCGCGGGCGGGCCGAGGGCGTGATCCGGGTGTACATGTCCGAACTCCACGAGTTCGACTGGTTCGAGACCTCGCTGTTGCAGGCGATGGCGGCGCAGGCCGCCGCGGCGATCGTGAACGCCCGCCTGTACGCCGAGGCGGTGCAGGCGGAGGAGACCCGGCGTCAGCTTCGCCTGGCCGCCGAGGTGCAGCGGGGGATGATCCCGGCCGAGCCGCCCCGCCTGGAGGGCTGGGACATCGGCGCGGTCTATGTGCCCTGCTACGAACTGGGGGGCGACTTCTATGACTTCATCCACCTGCCCAAGGACAACATGGGCCTGGCCATCGCCGACGTCGTGGGCAAGGGCGTGCGGGCGTCGCTGCTGATGGCCTCGGTGCGGGCGTCGCTGCGAGCCCACGCGGTCAACATCTACGAGATGTCGCGCATCCTGAGCCTGGTCAACCGCGACCTGTGCGCCGACAGCCTGGCCAGCGACTTCACCACCCTGTTCTACGGGGTGCTGGACCGCTCGACCGGGCGGCTGACCTACTCCAACGCCGGGCACTCCACGCCGCTGCTGTACAAAGGCGGGCAGTGGCGCCGCCTGACCGCCGGCGGGGGGGTCCTGGGGATCGATCCCCAGGCGACCTGGACGCAGGAGGCCGTCGATCTCAAGAAGGGCGACCTGCTGCTGCTGTATACCGACGGGCTGACCGAAGCCATGAACTTCGAGGACAAGCCTTTCGGCCTGGAGCGGGTGCAGGCAGCCGCCTCGGCGGCCCTGGCGGTCCACTCGACCGCCGAGCAGATCGTCAAGCACGTGCTGTGGGAGATGCGCCGCTTCGCGGGCCTGCAAAGCCGCCTGGACGACCTGACCCTGGTGGCCCTGCGGGCCCAGTGAGGAGGCGGACACCCTGCCTGCGGGGCTTCCGGACAGCCCGGGCCTCCGCCTGCCGACCGGCTCCCCGGACGCCGGGCCGTTCAGCCGCCCCTTTCAGGGTCCGAATATCCCCTTTTTCCTGTCTCGTTTTTCGCACGTAAGACTTGCAAGTGTCCTCTCGCCCTGCTACAGTCAGCCTCAGCACGACGCAGCCATGTGGACCAAACGTAACCAACAATTGAGGACAAGCCCTCCCGCCCCGGTTGGATAGTGGTGTCATGAGCCATTTCTGCCTCCTACGCGACCCGCAGACGTACGTAGCACATGATTGGGACCTGTTGGCCGACGAGACGGCCCGCCAGCACTGGCTGGACCTGTTCGCGAAACACTTCGAGGACCTGCTGCGCCACGCGTCGGCGCAGTACGGGCGGGCGGCCAACCGCCAGATCGCCAACGCCTCCAAGCAGTTCGCCGAGCTGATCCAGCAGCTCAGGCAGGCTCCCGGCTCGCTGCCGGGCGGCAAGCTCAACATCATCGAGATGGTCCGCCAGCGGGAGAAGGTCCTGCGGGCCCACCGCCTCAACGATCCCTTCGGGCACATAAAGGATCGCGAGAACGTCAAGGCCATGGCGTTGTACCCGCAGGTCGTGCGGGCCCTGCACGCGATGGAGGGCGAGGCCAAGTGGCTGCACCTGATCGAGAGCGTCTACGCGGGCAACATCTTCGACATGGGCTCGCCCGCCACCATGAGCCTGGCCGACGAGTCGCCCGACTTCCTTGAAGCCATCGAGAACACCAAGCCCCGCCCCTGGCTGGTCGACCACTACGACAACCTGGCCGAGGTGCTCGTGCCCGCCCCGCCCACCAAGTGGTCCAAGGTCGTCTTCTTCGTCGACAACGCCGGCAGCGACTTCATCCTCGGCGTCATGCCCCTGGCCCGCGAACTGGCCCTGTGCGGAAGCAAGATCGTCCTGGCCGCCAACGAAGTTCCCAGCCTTAACGACATCACCGTCGACGAGTGCATCACCATCGTGCAGCGGCTGGCTGCCGTTGACCCGGACCTCGAGGCCCTTATCGGGGGCGAGATGTTCGAGGTCGTCTCGTCGGGAAACGACATTCCGCTGATCGACCTGTCCGAGGTCTCCGACGAGCTGAACGAAGCCGCCGCCGACGCCGAACTGGTCATCATGGAGGGCATGGGCAGGGCGATCGAGTCCAACTACGACGCCGCCTTCAAGGTCGACGCCCTCCACCTGGCCCTGCTCAAGGACCCTCTGGTCGCCGCCCGGGTCGGCGGAGAAGTCTACGACTGCGTCTGCAAGTACACGCCCGTGGAGGCGGCCCAGGCCTGATTGACCATTGAAGACAAACGCCTACGGGCGCCGTTGATCATTGAAAGCAAGAAGGCCCGGACGTAACTAACCGGTACTACTGAAGAAGCCCACGGGCGGCTCTCCGTGGGCTTTCATCTTCAAACACGCTCCTGCGTCTTTCCTTCGCCTTCGTCCGTATTCCCTATTCCCTAATCCCTGAGTCCCTCGATCGCCTCATCCACTTTTCGCCGGAACCGCGTCCAGTCGTCGCCGCCCAGCAGGGCGTCGTGGTTGCGTTGAGCGAGCTTGAAGGCGGCCATGCGGTCCCGGATGATCGCCAGGCCGATCTTGCCGGCGGGCGTGTCGGCCTTGGCCTTGGCCAGGCGCTCGAGGGTGATGAGGCGCCGGTAGTCGTCGAGGCCTTCCCGGAGCTGCTCGAAGTGGATGGCCGGCACGAGCCGCCCGTCGGGCGCGCTGTTGCACCAGGCGTAGTCATCCTCGCGGCAATCCAGGGCGTAGTAGGGGTCGCCCGCGGCGCAGTTCCAGTGCCAACTCAGGCGGAACACCATGCCGAACTGGCGGGCGGCCTTGTACATGTAGTCGCCGAACGTCCAGCGGTTGCCCCCGTTGTAGAAGGCCCACGCCCCGCCCGCGTCGTGCAGGAGCTTGACCGACGCCTCGTCGTGCAGGTTCCAGTTGGCGACATGGGCGGCCCGGGCCAGGCGGAAGTGCGGGTCGTCGGCGTTGGAGCCGGTGAAGCTGCTGGCCGCGGCGAAGAAGGGCGGGCTCTTGGGGAAGGCGGCGCGGTAGGCCTCGGCATTCTCGGCTGAGCGGACCAGATCGTTGCCGATGGGCTCGTCGGCCAGGTTGTAGTACACGGGGATCCACCCGGCCTGCTCGGCGTGCTTCTGCACCTCGCTGTAGATCGCCCGGATGAACTGGGGGTAGTCCTTGAAGCCCGCCTTCTGGGCGGCGGCGAGGTCCTTGTAGTAGGCGTTGAAGCCGGTCACGCCGGCCCCGTAGGCGACGACCGCGCGGAAGCCCAGGTCCTTGACCGCCCGCATTTCCTCGTCGGCCCGCTCGAAGTCCAGCACGCACTTGCCGTCTTTGAACCCCCGGTACGGGATCTGGGGCATGCCGCTGCACGAGGTGAAACCGTACTCCCGCATCCGTCGCAGGCTGGCGAGGAACATCTGGCGGTTGACCTGGGCGGCCTGCGGGTCGTCGCCCCGCCACGGCACGCGGATGTGCGAGCCCCACGGCCCGGCCGGGATGTCCACCTCGTCCAGCGCGCCCTTTCGCACGCGGACCTCGAGGGGGATGGCGGCGGTGGCGCCCTGGCTGGGGCGGAGCGTCACCGTGCCCTTGTACACCCCCGCAGCCGCCGTGGGGGGCACGCGAAGCGTCAGCCAGAATCGCCGGGCCACGTCCCTGGGCAGGTCCACTTCCGCCCGCGGCAGGACCAGCCGCGGCGCGATCGTGTACACCGAGCCCTCCATGGTCACGCGGCTGAGGCGGTACGAAACGTAGCCGATCTCGACGGCCGATCCGGGGATCGTCCCGACGGGGCCGCTCAGATCGCTTACGGCCAGTACGCTCCTGCCGAGGTCTCTCAGCGGCAGGACGCTCAGCGTGATGGGTTCCATCTCGCCGGCGAACGCGTCGGCCCGCAGGGGTTGGTCCCGCTCAGCCTTGTCGGGCAGGTCGTTGTAGTAGACGTCCCGCATCCAGTCGCGGACGAACAGGAGGTACCCGCGGCGCTCGTCGGCGGGCGCGGGCGAGAGCTTGTTGCGGGCGGGCTGGTGGAGCACCCGCTTGAAGTAGTTGTTGAAGTGGAAGCGCCGCCGTTCCTGCACGAACTGGAGGAACCGCTCGCCATCGGCGGCCTTGTCCAGCGGGAAGACCACGACCGCCGACACGCAGCAGGCCCAGTTCTCGCCCTGGAAGTCGATGTTCAGTTGTCCGTCGCTCACCTCCACGTCGAACGTCTTGGGCTGGAAGTACGCCTGCTGGTACTTGTCGAAGGTGTCGTCGGCGGGCGTGTCCTCGACGTCCCAGAAGCGGTAGTACTTGCGGCGGGCCGAGTCGAAGTCCATGGTCTCGCTGACGGCGGGCTTGCCCTCGGCCAGCACGGCGCGCCTGGTGTACGTCTGATACTCGCCCCAGTAGCCGCTGGGGCTGTCGATGTTGACCCAGACGCGGTACTTGCCCTTGGGCACGTCGATGGCCAGGCCGCCGGACTCGATGCAGATGAAGTCCTGGAAGAGCGGTTCGGGTTGGAGGGCGTCGTAGCTTCGCCAGATGCGGGCGTTTTTCAGGCCGTACCCCCGCCCCGCGCTGTAGAGGGTGGCCGACGTGACGGGCGTGAAGCCCTCGAGGACGGGGCTGGTCCCGGCGCCCAGGTCGAAGGCGTGCAGGCCCTCGAACCTGGCCTGCTGGGCGGAGTCGTCGCGGCGCAGGCGGATGTGGTCCACGAACAGGGGCGCGGGCGGCTTGTCGCCGACGCTGAGGACCAGTCGCGTGACGGCGTTGACCTGGAGGGGCCGACCCGGGCGCGACTTCTCGCCCACGTAGAGCTGGCGGACGGGCAGCGCCAGCGTGCTGGCGCCCGGCGGGACGATGGTGTTGTAGTTTACGCGCGTCCAGTAGTCGCGGGTCTGGGCGTCGCGGACCTCCACGTAGAGTGGCAGGGGCTGGTCGCCCTCGACGAACAGGTCGGCCTCCAGGTAGTCATAGCCCGTCCAGTCCTGCGGGCGGTCCATGGTGGCGTACGAGCGGTCGATACGGAGCGCCCGGCGGCCGTCGGTCGCGTGCTCGGTCACGACCACGCCGCCGGAGAACTCGCTGCGGGCCTCGAAGGAAGCGATCGCCCTGACCGGCGGGCCGGCTGGCGCCGCCTGCCTGGCCTCCAACTCCGTGCCGCAGGCATAGCAGCGTTTCCAGGCCGGGTCGTTGCGATAACCACACTCGACGCATCGCACCGGCGAGGCGGGCAGGGGCCCCGGCGGCGCCAGCGGGGCCTCCTCCTTGTCCAGAACGGGCGCGGGCGTCAGGGCCACCTCCGGGCCGACTTTCTCCAGGCACACGTCGTCGATCCACAGGTAGCCCGCGGCCATCAGCCCGAACGACGGGCCGGCCTTGCGGGGCTTGTCGACGTCGGCTACGTAGGTTAGCTTCGTCCAGCCGAACGTGCCGTTCTTCTTCAACTGGATGTACTTGCCGTCGAACATGAACTCGGTGGTCTGGTTCCAGATGCCCGTGGAGATGTCCAGGCCGCGAAGGTACGCGGTGACGCGATATCGCCCGACCGGAAGGTCCTTCTGCTGGGCCACGCGGATCTTGGGCGAAGACCGCCCGAGCAGCAGGCAGGAGTGCCTGCCCGTGCGCCCGAGCTGACCGATGGCGAAGTCGCAGTCGCCCTCATACTTCCAGCCGCCCCACTTGGCGAAGACCAGGCCGAAGCGGTCGCGTTCCTTGGGCTGCTCGAAGGAGGGATCGTCCAGCAGGTTCTTTTCCGCCGGAGGTGCGTCTGCGGCGCCGACGCGGGAGGAGGCGACCGCGAGAAAGGCCAGGACGGCGAGAGCGCGAGTCGAAGCACGCATGGTTGGCTCCTAGGCGAATGGGCAGAGCATATCCCTGGCCGGGCGGTGCGCCAAGGAGGTGTCGTCCGGATCGGGCGTCTCAGCGGAGCTGCTTGTGGAACCGCGTGATGGCCAGTCCCAGAACGGCCACGGTGCAGATGGTCAGCCCGGCCACCTGGGGCAGCAGATCGACCAGGTCGGCCCCGCGGAGGACGATGCCCCGCAGCATCTCCAGGAAGTAGGTGACGGGGATGGCGAAGGTGACCACGTAGATCGGTAGAGGCATTTCGGCCCGCGGGAACATGAAGCCCGACAGCAGGACCGAGGGCAGCATGACCAGGAACGCCGCCTGGACGGCGGCCAGTTGCGTGCGGGCCAGGGTGGAGATCAACAGCCCCAGACCCAGCGCGCAGACCAGGAACAGCAGGGCCAATGACAGCAGCAGGGGCAGGCTGCCGTTGATCGGCACGCCGAACAGGAAGACCATCACCACCAGGACGACCAGCGTCTCGACGAACCCGATCAGGGCGTAGGGGGCCAGCTTTCCCAGCAGCAGGCCCGCCCGGCCCACGGGCGTGACGAACAGTTGCTCGAGGGTGCCCAGCTCGCGCTCGCGCACCACGGAGAACGCGGTCAGAAAGAGCGTGACCATCTGGAGGATGATGGCCACCAGCCCCGGGACGAAGAAGTAGGCGCTCTTGAGGTCGGGGTTGTACAGCAGACGGGCGCGGACCTCCAGGGGAAGGGCCGGCTGGCCGCCGGGGTCGCGGGCGGCGGCGGATTGGCTGGCGACCTGGGCTTGGCTGCTGAGGGCCAGCGAGCGCCTCAGCCCCAGCAGGTTGGCCGCCTGGAGGGCGTTGGTGGCGACGGTGGAGTCGCTGCCGTCGATGAGGACCTGCACGTGAGCCTGCTGCCCCAGCAGAAGGCGCTGGCTGTAGTCCGGCGGGATGATGACGCCCACGCGGGCCCGCCCGGAGGTGAGACTGCGCCGGAACGTCTCCTCGTCGTAGGCCACTTGCAGGACCTGGAACGTGCGGGTGTTGCGGAACGACTCGATCAGGTCGCGGGCCTGCTGCCCGCCGTCCAGGTCGCGCACGACGGTGGGGACGTGCTCGATCTCCACGTTGATGGCGAAACCGAAGATCAGCGTCTGCATCACCGGTACCAGCAGCATGAAGAACAGCGTCGAGGGCTGACGCTTGATGTGGGTCAGCTCCTTGAGCAGGATGGCCAGCAGCCCGTACTCGCTGCGCGCCCGCTCGCGCTGCCGGGGCGGCGGCGCGGAGGGCAGCTCGCCTTCGCTCGCAGGCGTCGCGGAGGCCGGCGCGTCCTGGGGGCTCCGGGGGCTGGGCGCGGCGGGCTGATCCGAGCGGGCCCGGGCGGTCAACGCCACGAACACGTCCTCCAGCGTCGGCCGGATGGGGCGGATCGCGCCGTGTCCTTCGGGCAGGCCCAGGCGGGCCAGGATCTCCCCGGGCGGCGTCCGTTCGCCGGCCAGCAGGTGGATCGTCTGCCCGAACAGCGTGGCGTCCTGCACGTCGTCCATGCGGCGCAACTGGAACAGCCGCTCCGTCGCGTCGTCCACCTCCAGCTCGTAGCGGGCCAGGCCGGCGGGCGTCACCTGGGGCAGGGCCTTGAGTTCTTCGCTTCGACCGGCCGCCAGCAGGTGCGACTGGTAGAGATAGCCCACGCGGGTGCAGCGTTCGGCCTCGTCCATGTAATGGGTGGACACCAGCATCGTCACGCCCCGCCCGGACAGGTCGAACAGCAGGTCCCACAACTGCCTGCGGGCGACGGGGTCGATGCCGGCGGTAGGCTCGTCCAGAAAGAGCAACTCGGGCTGATGGATGAGCGAGCAGGCCAGGGCCAGCCGCTGCTTCCATCCCCCCGACAACTCTCCGGCCAGGCGGCCCATGTAGTCCCCGATCTCGGTCAGGTCCACGACCTGGCGGGTCCGCTCGACCAGCTCGCGGGGCGACAGTCCATAGATGCGTCCGTAGAACTGGAGGTTCTCACGCACGGTGAGGTCGGCGTACAGGCTGAACTTCTGGGACATGTAGCCGATGCGTCGCTTGATGGCCTCGGCGTCTCTAGAAACGCGATGGCCCAGGACGGCGGCGTCGCCGGCGGAGGGCTCCAGCACGCCGCAGAGCATGCGGATAGTGGTGCTCTTGCCGCTGCCGTTGGGGCCCAACATGCCGAAGATCTCGCCCCGCCGGACCTGAAATGTGACGTTGTCGACGGCGACCAGTTGACCGAATCGCCTGGTCAGGCCGCGGGCGTCGATGATCGGGGCAACGCTCATGGCTGGCCCGCCGCCTCCAGCCAGACGTCCGCGGGCATGCCGGGACGGAGCACGTCCAGCCCTTCGTCCAGGTAGACCTTCACCCGGAACACCTGTTGCGAGCGCTTCTCCGGCGTCTGGACGTTGGAGGGAGTGAACTCGGCCTGGCGGGCGACGAAGGCGACGTGGGCGGCGAACCGTCGCCCGGGCTGGTTGTCCACCGTGACGTAGACCTTGGCGCCCGGGGCGGCGCCGGGCATGTCCTCGGGCAGAAAGGCCCGCACCCACAGCCGGCTCGGGTCGATCATCGACAGGGCCGGGGCGTTGGCGCCCACCAGGTCGCCTTGGCGAAGGTCCAGCGACTCGATCACGCCGTCGATGGGGGAGCGGATCTTCAGTTCGGCGATGCGGGTGTCGATGGCCTGGAGGGCGGCCTGCGAGGCCTGGAGGGCGGCGCGGGCGGCGGCGATGTCTTCCTTTCGCGGCCCGTTCTTCTGGAGCTGCCAGGCCTGCTCGGCCTGCTCGAGCTGGGCGCGGGCGGCGGCGACGTCCTCGGCCCGCGTGCCCGCCAGCAGCTCCGCCAGTTCCGCCTGGGCGGCTTGAACGCGGGACTGGGCCACGTCCAGCGACTGCTTGGCCTGGTCACGCTCCTGCGCGGTGGCTGCCTGCTTGGCGATCAGGCCCTGCATCCGGTCGAAGTTCGAGCGGGCGTAGGCCAGTTCCGCCTTGAACTGGTCGAGCCGCGCGCGGGCGGCCTCGATGGTCTCCTTGCGGGGCCCGACCTCCAGCTCGGTCAGCCGGGCGGCCAACTCGTCGCGCTTCGCCTTGGCCTGGGCGACCTCCTCCAGTCGGAACCCGGCCGTCAGCTTGTTCAACTCCGACTGGCGCAGCTCCACCTGGGCGGCGGCCTGCGAGCGCTGGTCCAGCAGGTCGAAGGGCGCCAGCTCCAGCAGGACCGCGCCCGCCTGAACCGTCTGCCCCTCTTCCACGAGGACCGTCTGCACGCGCCCGCCCTGGCGGGAACCCAGACGGATCTCGTCGGCCTCGATGAACCCGGAGATCTTGTTGGCTCGCGGGCGGAGCTGGCTGAACACCAGCAGGCCCACCAGAGCCGCCACAACCACGATCGCAGCCAGTATCCGCTTGATCATCGCTACGAGAGTATACTCCCGCGACGCGCAAAGGCGATCGCTACGAACCCGTTGTGTCCGCCGGCCCGCCCGCCGCGAGGCCGGCTTGTCCCTGCTACTTGTACGTCCGCCCGAGGATGCCGACGATCGCCCGGCGGGCTGCCAGGGCGTCCAACGGGCCGGACTGACGCCACACCACCTTGCCGCCCGGGGCGATCAGGACCGTGTGCGGCAGCGCGCCGTCGAACTTCTCGTCGAGCGTTTTGAGCTTGTCCTTGGCCGCGTCGAGGATGCAGTTTCGGCCCGAAACGTGGCCGGCCTGGAGTGCCTTGAGCACGGCGTCCCTGCGATCGGCAGGGTCGGCCGAGATCGTCACCGGCTCCAATCCGCGGCGGCGGTACATCTGGTTCATGGCCGCCAGGTCGGCCAGGGCGGGCGCGGCGGCTGGCTTCTCGCCGAGCGCCCACACGTGCACCAGGCGGAGCTTGGCGCCCTCTCCGCGGGCCAGTTCCCGCAGGCCGGCCTCGTCCAGCGCGGAGACGGTCACCGGCTCGTTGGCGGCGGCCTGGGCGGATTTGGCGGCCTGGGCACGCTTGGCGGCCCACTTGACCGAGCACCCGAACGGACGGGTCCGCTCGACCGGCACGGGCTTTCCCGTCAGGACGGCCTCGATGGCGTTGCGCAGGTCCGGCGAGGCCGGCTTCTGCGTCCGTTCGGACTCGTCGATCCGCCCGGAGTATCGCAGCTTCCGGTCGCGGTCGAAGACCAGTGCGTGCGGCGTGGCCACCGCCCCGCACGCCCGCGAGAACTTCTGATCCTCTCCGTCATACAGGTACGGGAAGTTGAACGCCTGGTCCTTGGCCCGCAGCTTCATCTCCTCCAGCGAGTCGTTCAGGTCGGTGTAGCCCAACTCGTCCGGCCGCACCGCGAGCGGGTCATTGGGCGAGACAGCCACCAGGGCCACCTTGCGGTCCTTGTAGTCGGCGGCGAGTTGTTTGATGCGGCCCTCGTAAGCCTGGGCGGTGGGGCAGTGGTTGCACGTGAAGACGACCACCAGCACGTCGGCCTGGGCGAAGTCGGCCAGGCTGCAGGTCTTGCCGTCCACTCCGGGCAGGCGGAAGTCCGGGGCGGCCTGGCCGATCTCCAACGTTTCGCCCCAGGCCGGCATCGTCGCCGACGCCACCGCCGCGACCAGCAGGACCACCCGAATATGCGATGCGAACATGATTGTTCTCCTCGACGACGCTTGCGGCCGCGGCGTCCATGACGCTCGTCGCACCCATTCTACGTGTCGCGGTCCGCCAGCCGCAATTCGCAATTTGGGCGCCGCCCGGCTGCGATTGACTTTCGTCTCGGTGCGATCGACAATGGCGCCACACTTGGAAAGGGTACACCATGAGCGGGCGATGGATCTTGTGCGGCGTGGTGTTGACGGCGTGGGGGGCTTGCGTGGCGGCTGGGGCGGACGAATCAAAGGACGCCCTCATCCGTGAACTCAGCGCCTCGCTGGAGCTGCGAGAGAGGCAGATCGACTCGCTGAAGATCGAAGTCCAGCGGCTGAAGGCGGAGGTGGCCAAGCTGAAGAGCGAGTTGGAGCAGGCCCGCTCGGGCGGCGCACCCGGATCGGTCGCGCCCGTGGCACCGGCGCCCGTCCGACCTGCCCCGGTCGCGCCGGCCCCCGTCCCTTCGACTCCGGTCAGGCCGAGCCGGCCCGTGGCGCCGATCCCGTCGCCGGGGGCCTCCGACCCCCGCCCGTCGCCGCGCGCGGGGGCCGCCTCGCCCGCGACCGCGCTCCAGCAGAAGATCACCCGCCTGGAGTTCGACGGGCAGGCCCTCGAACAGGTGCTGGACACGATCGCCCAGAACTACAAGTTCAACCTGTGGGTGAAGTGGAACCAGCTTGCCGCGGCCGGCATCCAGCGAAAGACGCCCATCCGCCTGACGCTGTCCAGCATCTCCGTGGCCAAGGCCCTGGAGATGATCCTCAGCGAGGCGGCCACCACCACTGAGGTCCAGCACGCCGTCCAGGACGAGTACGTCGTCATCGCCCCGGCCAAGGACCTGCCCGGCCCGCTGGAACTCAAGACCTACGACGTGACGGACCTGGTCGGCAGCAATCGCCAGACCGCCTTCAAGCTCATCAACACGATCAAGGCGACGATCGATCCGGATGTCTGGAAGGACCCGCTGCACCACATCCGCGAGTCGCAGGGCCGGCTGATTGTCATGACCAACACTCGCAACCACCGGGCCATCCAGGAGCTGTTCAAGACGATTCGCGACCAGGAGCAGCGGTGAACGTATTGCGGATTGCGGTATCGCGAAAGGAGCGACGTATGAAGCGCCGGCCTTGGATCGTCGTGTCAGTCATGGTGATGAGCTTGTGCCTCGGCACGTCGGCCGCGCCGCCCCCGCAGGCGCCGGGCCTGGTGCGGGCGGTCAAGGTGCTGCCCGACAAGGCGCCGGACTGCACGTCGCTCAAGGCCATCGCGGACAGCGTCACCCGCGGCTGCAAGACCAACGACGAGAAGGCGATCGCCGTCTACAACTTCATGAACCTCGCGCATTACCACCGCCAGTATCCCACCCAGCCTGGCGGGCTGCCGGTGCTCAAGGAGATCAACTGCTACGGGTGGAGCCTGTGCGGCGGGCTGCACGCCGAGCAGTCGGCCATCTGGCGCGAGCTGGGCTGGGACTGGCGCTTCGTCGGCTGGCAGGGGCACACCACCGTCGAGGCCCAGTACGACGGGCGGTGGCACTACCTCGACGTGTTCCTCAAGTTCTACGCCTGGATGCCGGACGGCCAGGGCGGGCGGACCATCGCGGGCGAGGACGACCTCACCGCCGACCCGCAGACGCTGATCCAGGCCGCCTACGAGATGGACAAGGCCCGCAACGTCGTCTACGCCAAGGCCGACCCGTTCGTCATGAACGGGCAGAAGGCCAACTGGCAGGGCAGGCCCTTCCTCTGCTGCGGCGACACGATCCAGGGCACGGTAGACGGCCTGAAGACGCACCACCGGGCCGGGCGGTCCGAGGGCTGGGGCGGCATCATCCACGCCACGGGCGACTACTCCGCCGACGTAGACCTCGCCCCCGGCATGTGCCTGGAGAACACCTGGGACCCGCAGCCGGACGCGTGGTACTGGCGAGGCGCGAAGGAGGCCCCGCGTCACACCTGCGGCGGGCATAAAGACACCCGCAACGATCCGTCCTACGGACTGGTGCTCGAGCCGTACGTCGACAGCAAGCCCGCCCGCTCGTACGCCAACGGCACGCTGACGTTCGCCCCGGATTTCGCGTCGAGCGACCTGGCGCGGTCGTTCGTCTCGCTGGACAACGCCCGCCAGGAAGGCAAGGCGCTCGTGGTCGCCGCGGCGGGCCAGCCCGGCCGGACGGTCTTTGCCCTGTCCTCGCCGTACATCCTGGTCAAGGCCGGCGCCCAGGCCGCCGGCGCCGACGGCGCCGAGGTCTCCGTGGACGGCGGCAAGACGTACAAGGCCGTGGACCTGGCCGACTTCTCCGCCGCGGTCAAGGGGGAAGTGTCGGTTCTGATCCGCGTGAGCTTCGCCAAGGCCCTCACCTCGCTGAAGGTCGAGGCGGTCATCCAGAACAACTCCGGCTCGCTGCCGTACCTCTCGCCCGGGCGCAACCAGGTCGCGGTGACGCTGGCCGACCCCAAGGCCCTGGGCAAGAACACGCTGGTGGTGACGTACGCCTTCCGCACCGGCTCGCGGAGCAAGAGCTTCGAGCAGCTCTGCGAAGAGGGCAAGGAGATCGCCAAGCAGCACAACGCCAAGTGGTCCGACACGCTGTCGTACGTGCGCAAGAGCTTCCGGGCCGAGGACCTGCCCGCGACGTTCTCCATCGACTGCCCCACGCCCAAGGGGCAGTACCCCGTGTATCCGCGGATGGTCTTCCTGCGGCGCGAGGTGGTGGCGCCGGGCGGCACGCCCCGGCCGCTGGGCGATGGGGCCGTCGAGGCCGCCCCCGCGCCCGCCGACCAACTGAAGGAATTGCCCAACCCGTTCCTGATCGGCTCGGCTGCGCCGCCCAAGGTCAAGCAGCGGGACGTGCGGACCATCGAGATTCCGCTGAGCTACGTGGGCTTCGTGAGCGAGACGGGCGAGACGGTAGCCAAGGGCTCCCTTCGCTGGCCCAAGAACGCCCAGGAGCATGGCAAGGTAGTCTGCGGCGCAGTCCTGCTGGCCGCCGACTTGAAAGACGTGCCCGCCAAGGGCCTGGCCGGCGCGAGGCTCATGGTGCCCGTGCGGGAAGGACACAACAAGGCCCCGGCCAAGCTGGGGGTTGTCGCGCTGAGCGAGCGTCCCGAGCCGGGCAAGGGCTGCGACGTGAAGGCGCTGACCGAGATTGCCGGCACGGGCATCGTGCCACAGCAGCCCGCCGATACGCCCGAGTACAAGCCGGCCAAGCCAATCGCCCTGGACGTGACCCGCCTGGTCCGCGCGGTGGCTGCCGGCGAGGCGAAATGCCGCGGCTTCGCACTCCGCATCGTGCCCGACCGTCGCGTCGACGACGGCTGGACCGTTCGCTGCGACGTCGCGCCGGACGAGCCGGTCCGCCTGGAAGTGGACGTGTACGCGGAGTGAAGCGACTCGTCGTTCAGGGGAGCAGGCCGACCCGCCTGGCGCCTGCAGGCGTCGGCGTCAGTCGCTTCGCCCCTCGAACCACGTCCGCCAGATGGCCTCCTGGAGGGGCCAGTCATACCAGGAATAGCTGGCGTTGATCATGTCTTCGTCGGGGTCGTCGTGCCAGCGGACGTGTCCGTCGATACAGGCGGCGTTATAGCCGGTGCGGTGCATGAAGGTGCCCAGGCCCAGGATGCCTTTCTCGCTGTGCCAGCAGTGGTAGACCCAGAAGTCGGCCAGGTAGACCGTCTCGCCGGGGTCCTTCTCGATGCTCGGGGGGCGGGCGGCCAGGCCGTCGCGCAGGCCGATCGTCGCGCGGTACTGGTAGCTGCACTCGCGGTGACCGGGCGGACCCGGCTTGCCGGGGGCGGGCCAGCCGCCGTAGCCGCGATTCGTGTAGGCGGTGTCGAGCTTGTCGTACCGCATATACGGGTGGGTGCTGCTGGGGCAGTCGGCCAGCCGGCCGTCGGTGACGTACCCCTTGTCGAGAACCACGCCGATGCCCACGGGCAGTTTCCAGCCGGAAATGTACATCGTGTCGATGCCGAAGCCGGACAGGCCCACCGTCGTGCCGTGGATGGGGCTGTAGTGGTTGCCCACCGGCTGGGCGACCGGGAACCACCCGCTGCTGGCGCGGGCGTAGAGCGTGCAGCCGAGCGTCCACTGGTGGAGGTTGCTGCGACAGATGGAGCGGCGCGCAAGCTCGCGGGTCCGCTGAAGGGTCGGCGTGAGGAGGGCCAGCAGCAGCGCGAGGATCGACACGACCACCAGCAGCTCGACGAGCGTGAAGGCGTCGCGGCGTCGCGGGCGATCGAATTGTGAGGTGCCTGTAGTCACGCAGTTCGCCACGTGCATCATACCATCAGGTCTTCCGGCGAGTCAAAGCGTGCGGGCGACAAAGCCTGACTGCCGGCCGGTTCGCGCAAAGCCCCCCGCGGGCTTTCGACTGGGGCATCACGCACGTCCTGCGCGCATTCGCCTCCGGCCCTCGGGGCACAGGGCCAGCAGGTAGCAGCGGTCGCAGCGGGGCTTGCGGCTGCGGCAGATCGTTCGCCCGTGGGCGATCAGCAGCACGTGCGTGGCGTACCGGTCGCCCGGCGCGATCATCGGTCCGAGCACCTCGTGGGCGCGGGCGAAGGGGACCGACTCGTCCATCAGGCCCAGGCGGACGGCGATGCGGTAGATGTGCGTGTCCACCGGGAAGACCGGCATGTGGAACGAGAAGATCAGCACGCACAGGGCGGTCTTGGGTCCCACGCCGTCGAAAGCCAACAGGTATTCCATGGCCCGCGGGGGCGGCCAGTCCTTCAGGTGCTCCAGCGTGATCTCCCCGTGCTCGCGGCGGATCTGGCGGAGGATGGAGCGAATGCGGGGGGCCTTGACCCGGCTGAGCCCGCTGACGCGGATGCACCGCTCGATCTCGCGGACGGGGGCGTCGGCCATCTGGTCCCACGCGGGGAAGCGATCGACCAGTCGCTGGTAACCCGCGGAGCTGTTGGCGTCGTTGGTGTTCTGGGAGAGGATCGTTCCCACCAGCACGTCGACGCCCGGGCCCCAGTGCTCCCACTCGCGCGGGCCGTGATGCCGCTCGAGCCGTTCGAGGATGCGCTTGAGCTTCTCGCGTTGTCTCTTGTCTGCGGCCATGCTCTTGGAGGCTCGATGATCAAAGGATAAGGGTCACGGGACAATTCCGATCACGGCCAGGAACCGCCCGGCTTGCTGGGCCTCCTTGCGGTGGCTGGGGAACAGGTCGTTGCGGCAGAGGGTGCACAGGCCGGCTGTGTGGATGTTGCCGTCGTTCAGCCCGCAGGCGCGTAGCTGTTCGCGGTTGGCTCGCCACAGGTCCATGAACATCCGCCCGTCGCGCCGGGGGAAGAGCCGCTCGGCCGACGGGCCCAGGGACTCGCGTGCGGCCTGGAAGACATCGTCCTGGACCTCGTAGCAGCATGGCCCGGCTGAAGGGCAGATGCCGGCGACGATGCCGGCGGGGGCGAGGCCAAAACGGTCCACCATCTCGCGGACCATGACTTCCGCGATACATGCGACCGTGCCGCGCCACGACGCGTGGGCCACGCCGACGGCCGTCCGCCCGTCCGGGTTGGACCCGGCAGCCAGCACAAGCGGACAGTCGGCCGAGCGACAACTGACGCCCAGGAGCGGCTGGTCGGTGACGATGGCGTCGGCCTGGCCCAGGCAGAACGCCTCCCGGCCGGCCAGCTCGTCGCGCCGCGCCACCAGGCAGGTCGGCCCGTGAACCTGGTGGACCCACGCGGTGGGGGCCAGGCCGATCGCCTGCCCGGCCTGCCGGGTGGCGGCGTCGGGGTGGAGGCGGACCTGGTCCACGTCCAGGCCGCGGCGGGTCGTGACCAGATGCACCACCTTCGGCATCGCCTCCAGGGCGGCGAAGCGTCCGACGGTCCACCCGCCGGGTAGCTCCACCAGCCCGAACGTTCCGCCCGCCTGGGTCATGGGCGGGCTACCTCGATCAGCACCTTCATCGCGTTGCTCGAGCGGGCGGCCTCCAGGGCCTCCAGGCCGCGATCCAGCGGCAGGGTCCGGCTCAGCAAGGCCGTCACGTCCACCTGGCCGGTCGCCAGCAGCTTCAGGGCCTCGCCGAACGGCCCGCACCGCGAGCCGACCACCGTGATCTCGTCGACCACCAGCGGGGCGAGGTTCATTCCGCTCTTGGCGGCTATCGTGCTCTTGAGCACGATGGTCCCGCGGGGGCGGACGGTCCGCATGGCCAGCTCGAAGCCGCTGGCACTGCCGGTGGCGTCGACCACGATGTCGGCCTTCCTGGCGGGCACGAAGTCCTTGTCCGTGGCGGTCTGGATGGAGGCCTTCTCCGCGGCCTCCAGCTTGGCGGCGTGGCGGCCCACCAGAAGGAGCTTGCGGGTCTTGAGCTTGAGCACCCGTGCGGCGAGCTGGCCCAGCCGCCCGTCGCCCAGTACTACGACGCTGTCGCGGGGACAGACGCGGACCTGTCGGGTGATCTGACAGGCGGCGGCCAGCGGCTCGGCGAAGACGGCCTGATCGTCCTCCAGGCTCGCGGGCACCTCGTGGAGGTTTGCGGTGGGCAGGACCAGGTACTGGGCGAAGGCCCCGTCGTGGCGGTCGATCCCCAGGACGGTGCGGTTGGGGCAGTGATTCGACAGGCCCGAGCGACATAGCCCGCACCGCCCGCAGGGGCAGTTAATCTCGCCCACGACGCGCTTGCCCTTCCAGGCGGCCGGGCCCTCGACCACGTGGCCGACGAACTCGTGCCCGAGCACGCCGGTGAAGCCCATGTAGCCTTTGAGGATCTCCAGGTCGGTCTTGCACACGCCCGCCACGTGCACCGCCACCAAGGCCTGCCCGCGGGCGATCTGGGGGTCGGCGTACTTGCGCCGCAGGGCGGCCTTCTTCCCGTCGTATGTCAGTGCCAGCATCCGCTCGTGCTCCTGAAGTATTGGCCTGTCGCTCGCCAAGGAGTATAGACGCCGCCGCCGGGAAATCAAACCGCACAAGCGAAGCGGCGGACAGGTTCGTGGCCCTGGGGGCGTCTTGCTTTCGGCGGCTGATTCCGGTACGCTCTGCTTGTGGAAGAGAGCGATATCCAACAGATGGTCCGCCGCCCCATCGGGGTCTTCGATTCCGGGCTGGGCGGGCTGACAGTCGTTCGGGAGCTGGCGCGGGCCATGCCCGGCGAGGATATCGTCTACCTGGGAGACACCGCGCGGGTGCCGTACGGCATCAAGTCGCCCCAGACCATCCGCACCTTCGCCCGCCAGGATGCCGCCTTCCTCCTTCGCCACCGTCCCAAGCTGCTGGTGGTCGCCTGCAACACCGCGTCCGCGGCGGCGATCGACCTGCTGAGGGAGGTCTCCCCGGTGGAGGTGGTGGACGTGATCCAGCCCAGCGCGGAGGCCGCCGTCCGGGCCACCAGCGGGGCGATCGGGGTGATCGCGACCGAGGCGACGATCGCCTCGGGCGCCTACCAGCGCTCCATCGCCGCGCTCGACCCCGGCCGCGAGGTGCTGGCAGTGGCCTGCCCGCTGCTGGTGCCCCTGGTCGAAGAAGGGCGGGCGGACGACAACCCGATCGTCTCGTACGTCCTGTGCGACTACCTGGCCCCGCTGCAACGCTTCCGCCCGGGGGTGCTGGTGCTGGGCTGCACGCACTACCCGCTGCTGGCCGAGCCCATTCGCAAGCTG
The DNA here is from genome assembly GCA_022705325.1 of Planctomycetota bacterium. Classification (GTDB taxonomy): domain Bacteria; phylum Planctomycetota; class Phycisphaerae; order SM23-33; family SM23-33; genus MWDR01. The sequence continues at coordinate 109,303 of JAKJER010000005.1, forward strand.
ATGGGCCCGCAGGTGGTGTTGGTCAGTTCGGGGCAGGCGGCCGCTTTGGAGGTCCAGCGCCGTCTCAAGATCGCGCGCCTGGCCAGCCCCAGCCCCAACGGGGGCAGCCTCCACTGCTACACCACTGACAATCCCGACCGCTTCGCCCGACTGGGCGAGCGGTTCGGCGGACGTACGATCGATCACGTGGAACTCATCGGCACGGACGAATTGGATAGAGGATAAGGCCGCATGAATAGGATATCTGGAACTGCGGTTCGCCACACCTTGCTGTCTGCCGTCTCTGCGCTCCTGTGTGTCTCTGTGGCTGGGTTGTTGGTCGGCTGCAAGAGCGAGCAGAAGAGCTTCTCGCTGGACAGCCTGATCAAGAAGGGGCTGGGCGGGGGCGGGCCGAACCCGCAGCAGATGGTGGCCATGGCGTTCGACCCCGACGACGCCGACCGGCGGCGGACGGGGATCAAGCTGCTCTCCTCCGAGAAATGGGGCCTGGACGAGCCCTACACCAAGGGGTACTCCGCTCTGGCCAAGACCGACGTGGATCCGCTGGTCCGGTCGGCGGCGGTGCGGGCGCTGGGCAAGTCCGGCAAGCAGGAGTATCAGGGGACGCTGATCGAGGCGTTGAAGGACCCCTCGCCGATGGTCCGGTGGGACGCGGCGGTGGCGCTGGACCTGGTGCCGGGCCCGGCGGCCGTCGAGCCGCTTCGCCGCCAGGGCGGCGACGACACGTCCGCGGACGTGCGCACCGCCTGCGCCAAGGCGCTGCGCCGCTACACGACCCGCCCGGCGGTCCAGACGCTCATCCGCCTGCTGGACGACTCGTCCTACCAGGTCCGCCATCAGGCCCGCAAGTCTCTGGAGGAGGCGACCGGGCGAGACCTCGGGCCGGAGCCGTCGGCGTGGATGTCGCTACTGGACGGCCCGCTGACCCGTCCGGCCGAGAGGGTCGAGTACGCCTGGTGGGATTGGATGCACGTCTACGGGGAGACGGTCGTCGAAGAGCCCTCCACGCCGGCCAGCCAGCCCGCCCAGCGTTGAGCGGGAACAAGAGAACCCACGGACCTGTCCGCCGTGGCGGAAGGGGTTCCGTGGGCTGCTTTGCCGTCAGTCGTCATATCTCGGGAGATACGGACCGGCGCGTTGTTCCAGTCTTGCCGCCGCCGCTGGCCGATCAGGCGCGGGCGACCAGGCGGGAGCGGCCTTGCCTGCTGTCCGGGGCCGACGCCGACGGGACGGTTGTCGTGCGGAACTGCTTGCGGAACTCCATCAGCGCCTGGGTCTGGCGGCGGAGTTCTTCGACGATCGTCTGGCGGCTGGGGCTGGAGGGCAGTCCGGCGATGTTGTCTATGTCACAGACAATCATGGAGTGTCCTTATTCCTTCCGACAGGTACATCGGCCCCGGCAGGGGGGGCACTTAAGGGAATTTCCGCTGGGTTCCGGTCGAAAATCCTCGCGCCCGCAGGCGGGTCCCTGACGCCAAAACGCGGGTCCGGCCTGGCGCCCTTCCATCCGCACATTTCTGTCGGTCTGGCGGCGGCGGGAGGATAGAATGCGGTGTTTACGGGCTAGCAGCCCGTTGAAGAAGCTGCTCCTGCTGCGGGCGGGTCTTCTGCCTGCGCTCCGGCGTCGCGAAAGCTCGACAAATCGCCTGGATTTGCCGTCGCTTCCGCTCCTGGGTGCTCGGCAAAACTCCGCGCCCTCGCGACGGAGCCCATTCTTCAACGGACTGCCAGGCGGGTCCGTCCGGAACGAAAGCGAGAGACTGCGTGAACGCGAGACGAATCATGGCGTGCGGGGGCCTGTGTCTGCTGGCGTGGGCGACGGCGGCCGGGGCAGCGCCCCAACCGACCAGCCGCCCAACCTACCCCTCGACGGACCAGTACGAACTCCGCCGCATCGAAGGGTGGACGGTGCACGTGCAGAAGGCCTTGCTCGCGGATACGCCTGATCTGGCCCGCGAGGCCGTGCGCCTGCTGGAGGTCAAGCTCTACGACATCACCCGCTGCGTCCCGCCCAAGGCCCTGGCGGAACTGCGCAAGATCCCCATCTGGATGGGCGTTCGGGACGTGCACGGACGCCATCCCTGCGCGTGCTACCATCCGTCGAGGGACTGGCTGAGGGAGAACGGGTACAACACGGACATGGCCGGCGCGGTCGAGATCTCCAACGCGGCCACCTTCCTGAACTGGTCGCACGCCCAGCCGTCGATGGTGCTGCACGAGTTGGCCCACGGCTACCATCACCGGGTGCTGAAGCACCGAAACGAGAAGGTGCGGGCGGCCTTTGAGCAGGCGGTGAAGGCCAAGAGCTATGAGTCGGTCCTGTACTTCAGCGGGCGGACGACCCGCCACTACGCCCTCAACAACGACCAGGAGTACTTCGCCGAGCTTACCGAGGCGTACTTCGGCGCGAACGATTTCTATCCGTTCGTGCGGGTCGAACTCAAGCAGCACGACCCGGCGGGCTACAAGATGATCCGCGACACGTGGGGAGTGAAGTAGCTCAAGTCGGGTGCGTGCCGATCGGTTTGCAGCGGCTGGGTCATTTCTGGTCTAATACCCTCATGAAGTGCAGCGGCGAGAAATCTCATGTCGTTCGGCTGGCCGGTGGCGTGGCCCTGCTGGCGGCGGTGGCGGCGGCTGCCGCGATTGCCCTGTTGGGCGATCGAACCGGCAACGGGCCGGCCCCGGGCTCGGCGGGCTCCAGGCCCGCGGGGGGATACGATCTGGCCGCCTTCCGGCAGGTGGATCCGGCCCTGGTGCTCTACGAGGAGGCCTCCCAACCCGTCCAGACGGGCCTGAAGACGCCGACAGGGCTGTTCGTGGACGCTCAGGACCGCGTCTACGTCGCGGGCGACCACGAGGTCCGCGTGCTGGACGCTCAGGGCGCGCTGGTCCGCCGGGTGGCCGTCGAAGACGCGCCCCGCACGGTGGCGGTTGCCGAGGACGCGACGGCCTTCGTCGTCTCGCGGGGGCGGGTGTCGGTGTACGGGGGCGACGGAAAGCTCCAGGGCCACTGGGACTCGCCGGGGCCCCGGACGTTCCTGACCTCGGTGGTCCTGCACGGCGAGGCGGTGTTCGTGGCCGACTACGGCAACCGCGTGATCCACAAGTACGACCGCACGGGCAGGGAACTGGCGACGATTGACGGCAAGGCCCCATCGGCCAAGGCGGCCCACTTCAGCATTCCCAGCCCGTTCTTCGACGTGGCGATCGACCCGTGCGGGCAGCTCATCGCGGCCAACACGGGCAAACACCGTCTGGAGACGTTCAGCACGGACGGCGAGTTCAAGGGGCAATGGGGGCGGTTCGGGATGGACATCGAGGGCTTCTGCGGGTGCTGCAACCCCGCCAACTTCGCGATCCTTCCGGACGGTTCGGTGGTCACCGCGGAAAAAGGCCTGACGCGGGTGAAGGTGTACGATGCGTCCGGCAAGTTCGCGGGTGTGGTGGCCCCGCCGTCGGCGTTCAAGCGGCACGACGACCTGTGCGAGAGCAACCTGGAACTGGCCGATCGCTCCGCGCTCGACGTCGCGGTGGACTCCCAAGGGCGGGTGCTGGTGCTGGACCCGCTGACGGCGGAGCTGCGGGTATTCGTGCGGAAGATCAATCGGAAGGCGCCCTGACGCAATTGTGGGCGCCGGTGAGGCGTTTGGACTATGGCCATGGAGCGGACGCGGGAAAACCTGATCCATCATCGACGGCGCGAATGGCTGCGCGGCGCAGCCCGGGCCGGGTGCCTGGGGGCCCTGGCTGTCCTGGGCGGCTGGCTGGGCGCGCGCCCTCTGCCCGCCGACGGCGGGGCGGCCCAGGGCGATCGCCCCGGGGCCGGCGCGGCCTGCGCGCGGCCTCATCCGTGCGCCGCGTGCGCCCTGGCCGGGCGGTGCTTGCTGCCGCGGGCCCAGGTCGCTCGCGGGGAGGGCCGCCCATGAGCGATCCGCACCACAAGAACGAGCCCGCCGTCCGCCGGCGCGATCTGCTGGCCGGTGGACTGAGAGGCGCGTGCCTGGTGGGGGCGGCTGGGCTGGGCGGCGTGCTGGCCGCCAAGGGGCGGGCCGACAAGGCCGACAAGTTCGTCTGGCAGATCGACCCGTACAAGTGCAACGCGTGCGGCAACTGCGCGACCCACTGCGTGCTCAAGACCTCAGCCGTCAAGTGCGTCCACGCGTACGCCATGTGCGGTTACTGCGAACTGTGCACGGGGTACTTCGACCCGCAGCCCAACGCCTTGAACACGGGGGCGGAGAACCAGCTTTGCCCCACCGGGGCGATCCAGCGAAAGTTCATCGAGGACCCGTACTTCGAGTACCACATCGACGAGCCGTCGTGCATCGGCTGCGCCTTGTGCGTCAAGGGGTGCAACGCGTTCGGCAACGGGTCGCTGTTTCTTCAGGTCCGCCATGACCGCTGCGTGAACTGCAACCAATGCGCCATTGCGGCGGCCTGCCCCGCGCAGGCGTTCGTGCGGGTGCCCGCCGACCGCCCGTACCTGTTCAAGAGCGTGGAGCGGCACGGGTGATGCGTCTGCGGGCCCTGGTCATCCTGCTGGTCCTGCCGGCCTGCCCGGCCCCGGGAACCGAACGGTTCCCCCCGCCCGACTTCACCAGTCACGTTCTGCCCACGACCACCCAGCCCCCCCCGCGCCTGGCGTTCATGGAGTACGTGGACCTGGGCGTGCTGGCGCTGGCGATCGGACTGGCCACGTGGTTCGCCCTGCGCCGCCGCAGCCGCTGGGGCGTCTTCGGCGTGATGGCCGCCTGCCTGGCTTACTTCGGCTTCTATCGCGGCGGATGCGTCTGTCCGATCGGGGCCATCCAGAACGTCGCCCTGGCCGTCTTCGACTCGTCCTATTCGATCCCGCTGGGCGTGCTGGGCTTCTTCCTGATCCCCGTGGCGGCCACGCTGGTGTTCGGGCGCACGTTCTGTGCGGGGGTGTGTCCCCTCGGCGCCATCCAGGACCTGGTGGCCTTCAAGCCGCTGCGCGTGCCCGCCTGGCTGGCCCACTCGCTGGGCCTGCTGGCCTGGGTGTACCTGGGCCTGGCGGTGCTGCTGGCGGCGACGGGCTCCATGTTCGCCATCTGCGAGTACGACCCGTTCGTGGGTTTCTTCCGCCTGAGCGGGCCGTGGCGGATGATCGTGCTGGGCACGGCGCTGCTGGCGGTGGGGGTGTTCGTCGCCCGCCCGTACTGCCGGTTCCTCTGCCCGCTGGGGGCGCTCTTCCGCCCGCTGAGCCGGCTGTCGCGGTTCCACGTCTCCATCACGCCCGATAAGTGCATCCAGTGCCGCCTCTGCGAGGACAGTTGCCCGTTCGGGGCCATCAACGGGCCCAATGCCGAGCAACTCCCCGCCGACCGGCGCGTGGGCATGGGCAACCTGGTGGCCATGCTCGCGGCGGCCGGTCTGCTGATCGCGGGTCTGGGCGTGCTGGGGTACTTCGTCTCGCCCGCGCTGGCCCGCGCGCACGTGACGGTCCGCCTGGCCAACCAGATCCGCCAGGAAGCCCCAACCATCCAGCACATGGAGGAGTTGCAGGCCCAGGGCCTGGACCGCCAGGCCGTGGAGGCCGGCGGGCGGCAATTCGCCGCCGCCAACGGCTGGCGGATGCCCAGCGAAGAACCGACCGATCCGGGCCTGGTCTTCCGCAAGTCGGGCCGCTCCCGCGGCGAACTCTACGCCGAAGCAGACAGGGTGCTCGGCCGATTTGCCGTCGGCGGGACGATCCTGGGGGCGATGCTCGGCCTGATAGCCGGGGGCAAGCTGGTTTCGCTGTCGCTGCGGAGGCGGCGGACCGACTACACCGCCGATCGGGCCACCTGCCTGTCCTGCGGGCGATGTTTCGAGCACTGCCCCATGGACCGTCAACGCCGAAAACGCATCAAGCAGGGACTGCCATGAACGAGCAACGAGAGACAATCGATCGCGTCTGCGGCCACGTCGTCCGGTTGGCCGGGGCGTTTTCGCTGGCCGTGGTGGGCGTGCTGGCCCTGGTCACGCTGAGGTCGTGGGTGGTCAATCCCGCCGGCGCGGGCGGGTGGACCAGCCCCGTGTTGGAGTCCCGCCAGATGGGGGAACTGAAGGCTTCCCTGGCCGGCGACCCGAAAAACGAGGACATCAAGCGTCAGATCCGCCGCCTGGACCTGGTCCAGCGGGCCGAGCACTTCCGCCGCGAGGCCATGGTCGTTCGCGGCGCGTGGTTGCTGCTGGCGGGCCTGGCGGTCGCGGTGGCGGCCGCCCACGTGCTGATGACCCTCCGCAAAAGCCCGCATCTGCCGGGCAAGAAGAGCGAGGAGTCCCCGCTGGCGGGTGCGGCCAGAGGACGCTGGGCGGTCGGCGTGCTGATGGTGGCCCTGGGGGCGGGCGGTGGCCTGCTGGCCGTGACGTCCGCCGGGCAATTGCCCGGAGAGTTCCAGGAATTGCTGACAGCCGAGAAGGCTCTGCCAACCCAGCCCGCGGCGGCTGCCCCGGTAGCGGCCGGGCAGACCAGACCCGCCGTGCCGGCCACCCAGCCCCCGAGCCCCGCTACGCAAGGAGCGGTCGCCACCAAGCCGGTTGCGCCCACCGCCACCAAGCCGGCCAACGGCGGCCAGGAGACCGTCGTCCGCGGGCCGGAGTGGACGACGTTGCCGACGGCGGAGGAGATCGCCCGCAACTGGCCTCGCTTCCGCGGGCCCGGCGGGTCGGGCGTGTCGGCCTTCACCAACGTGCCCCTGGAGTGGGACGTCAAGAGCGGCAAGAACATCGCCTGGCGGACGCCCATCGAGCTGTCCGGCACGAGTTCGCCGATCGTCTGGGGCGATCGCGTGTTCCTCACCGGCGGCGTCAAGGAAAAGCGGGTGGTCTACTGCCTCGACCTCGCCGCGGGCAAGATCCTGTGGGAGAAGGCGGTGCAAGCCAGGCCGGCCGACGCCCCGCCGGTCGAGCCGGAGATGGAAGACACCGGCTACGCCGCGCCCACGCCCGTGACCGACGGGCGGCGTGTCTACGCCCTGTTCGCCACGGGCGAACTGGCGTGCTTCGACTTCGAAGGGCGCCTCGTGTGGGCCCAGTGGCTGGGCACCCCCAAGAACGACTACATGCACGCCACCTCCCTGGAACTGCACAAGGGGCGGCTGTTCGTGCAACTCGACCAGGGCCACTTCGAGGAGAAGAAGGCCAAGCTGCTGATCATCGACGCCGTGACGGGCAAGACGCTCCGGACGGTGCCGCGCCCGACGGTGGAGCAGTCGTGGACTTCGCCCATCACCATCTCCACGCCGACGGGCGACCAGTTGATCACGCTGGCCAATCCGTGGGTCATCGCCTACAACTCCGCGGACGGCTCGGAACTGTGGCGGGCGGAGGTGCTCGAGGGCGACGGGGCGCCGTCGCCCATCTTCACCAATGGGCTGGTCATCGCGGGCAACACCGCCTCGAAGATGGCGGCGATCAAGCCCGACGGCAAGGGCAACATCACCAAGGATGACCAGCGGATCCCCTGGGCCATCGAGGACAACATCCCCGACATCTGCTCGCCCCTCAGCGACGGCAAGCGGGTGTACCTGCTGACCAGCGACGGCTTCCTGACGGTCTGGAGCCTGGCCAACGGCGAGAAGGCGTGGGAACTGGACACGGAGCAGGCCGTCAGCGCCTCGCCCAGCCTGGTGGGCGACAAGCTGGTCCTGTTGGCCAGGAAGGGCGCGTGCTTCATCATCCCGACCGGCGACCAGGCCCCGGGCGACCTGAAGGCCCTGAGGCGAAACGAGCTGGGCGAAGAGACCGTCGCCTGCCCGGCCTTCGTGGACGGGCGGATCGTCATCCGAACCAGGAAGCACGTGCTGTGCGTGGCGGCCAAGCAGTAGTTCCTGAAGGCCACCACAGAGACAGAGGTCACAGAGAGAAAGAAAAGAAGAAAAGGTTCAACAGCAGAACGTCCAATGGTCAATGGTCAAGTCAGAACGGCAACGCGAAGCGCCGATGGAGCGATGGGACTGCATGCTTTGCTCTTCCCTTGGACATTGAAACTTGAACGTTTTACTGTCGGAACTTCTTCTTTCTCTCTGTGTTCTCCGTGTCCTCTGTGGTTGAAGAACATTGACCATGTCTGAGCTGGACCTGACATTCGTAGACGAAGCGGTGAGTCGCATCGGCAAGAGCGGCCAGCACGTGATCGCGCTGCTCCAGGCGATCCAGGAGCACTACCGCTACCTGCCCGAGCCCGCGCTGCGCCGACTGTGCCAGATCAGCGACATTACGCCGGCCGCCGTGGCGGGCGTCTCCACGTTCTACACCCAGTTCCGCCACAAGCCGGTCGGGCAGCACATGATCCGCGTCTGCCACGGGACCGCCTGCCACATCAAGGGCGCCCAGGCCATCAGCGACGCGATCAAGACGGCCCTGAAGATCCCCGATGGCGACGACACCGATCCGGACAAACTGTTCACCCTGGAGAAGATCGCCTGCCTGGGCTGCTGCACGCTGGCCCCGGTCGTGCAGATCGACGAGGTCATCTACGGGCACCTGACCGGCGAGACCGTGCCGCGAATGCTCCGCGACTTCCTGGAGTCGCGCTCGGCGCCGGCCAAACGCCGAGCCCGCCGGGCCGTCAGCATGACCGACGGGGAACTGCCGGAGGTCCGCATCGGCCTGGGCTCCTGCTGCCAGGCACGCGGCAGCGGGCGCGTCTTCCAGGCCGTCGAGCAGGCCCTGGCCGACAACGACATCCAGGCCGTGGTCAAGCGCGTGGGCTGCGTCGGCATGTGCCACCAGACACCGCTGGTCGAGGTGGTCGTGCCGGGCAAGCCGTCCGCCCTCTACGCCCAGGTCAAACCCGAGGACGCCCCCGATATTGCCCTGCGCCACCTGCAGCCGCGCACCTGGCCCGCGCGGGCATACCACGCCGCCAACCGCCTGCTGGAGAGCCTGCTCACCGACGACGCCTGGACGCCTCCCGACCGCTACGCCCTGGACACCCGCGAGCAGGTCGTCACCGATTTCCTCGGCCGCCAGCGCCACATCGCCAGCGAGCACTGCGGCGTGCTGGACCCGCTGGACCTCGACGAGTATCAGCGCCGCGACGGGCTGGCGGGACTGACCAAGGCGGTCAATACCATGACGCCCGGGCAGATCATCCAGGAGATCGAGCACAGCGGCCTCCGCGGGCGCGGCGGGGCGGGCTTCACGACCGGCCGAAAGTGGCAAGCCGTCGCCGACGCACCGGGCGACGACAAGTACATCGTCTGCAATTGCGACGAGGGCGACCCCGGCGCGTTCATGGACCGCATGCTCATGGAGAGCTACCCCTTCCGCGTGCTGGAGGGGATGCTCATCGCCGCCCACGCCGTCGGCGCCCGCCGCGGCTACCTCTACATCCGGGCGGAGTACCCGTTGGCCGTCCAGCGGGTTCGCGAGGCGCTGGGCAAGCTCCGCGCGAAAGGCCTGCTGGCGGGAGAGGCGGGGACGCCCGGCCTGCTGGACCTGCGGATCATGGAAGGCGCGGGGGCGTTCGTCTGCGGCGAGGAGACGGCCCTGCTGGCGTCGATCGAGGGCAAGCGCGGCATGCCGCGCTTCCGTCCGCCGTTCCCGGCCCAGAGCGGGCTGTGGGGCAAGCCCACGCTGGTCAACAACGTCGAGACGTACGCGCTGGTGCCGTGGATACTCCGCAACGGGGCCGAGGCGTTCGCGGCTATGGGGACGGCCGGGTCCAAGGGCACGAAGGTCTTCGCCCTGGCGGGCAAGATCGTCCGCGGCGGGTTGATCGAGGTGCCCATGGGGGTGACGCTGCACCAGGTGGTGCACGAGATCGGCGGGGGGGTGCCCAACGGCAAGAAGCTCAAGGCGGTGCAGGTGGGCGGCCCCAGCGGGGGATGCGTGCCGGCGGAACTGGCCCACATCGCCGTCGACTACGATGCCCTCACGTCGGTGGGCGCGATCATGGGCTCGGGCGGCCTGGTCGTGCTGGACGAGGACGACTGCATGGTGGACATCGCCCGCTACTTCCTGTCGTTCACGCAGGACCAGTCGTGCGGCAAGTGCACGTTCTGCCGCGTCGGCACGCGGGCCATGCTGGACATCCTGGACCGCCTCTGCGCGGGGCAGGGCAGGGAGGGCGACATCGAGCAGCTCGAAGATCTCGCCCAGAAGGTCAAGAAGGGCAGCTTGTGCGGGCTGGGCGGCACGGCCCCCAACCCCGTGATCTCGACGCTGAGATACTTTCGTCACGAATACGAGGCCCATCTCCAGGGACGCTGCCCGGCCGGACGCTGCAAGGCCCTCATCCGCTACCGCATCACGGACGACTGCATCGGCTGCACCAAGTGCGCCCAGCAGTGCCCGACCGGCGCGATCGCGATGAAGCCCCACGAGGTGCACGAGATCAACCAGGAAATGTGCGTCCGGTGCGGCGGCTGCAGGAACATCTGCCCGGTGAACAGTGTGGTGGTAGAGTAACCGGAGGTCCCATAAGACCCATGCCCAGGCTGACGATCGACAACCAGGAAGTGGAAGTCCCGGCCGGCGCTACTGTGCTCGACGCGGCCCGTCAGCTCGGCATCGACATCCCCACGCTCTGTCACATGCCGGGCATGCCGCCGGCCACCTCGTGCATGGTCTGTGTGGTCAAGGTCAACGACAAGCCGCGCCTGGCCCCCTCGTGCGCTCTGAAGGCCGAAGACGGCATGCGCATCCAAAGCCAGTGCGACGAGGTCCTGGAGGCGCGGCGGGTGGCCCTGGAACTGCTGCTGGCCGAGCACGTCGGCGACTGCATGGGCCCCTGCCAGCTCATCTGTCCGGCGGGGATGAACATCCCGCTGATGATCCGCCAGATTCGCGCGGGCGGGCTGGAAGACGCCAGTGTCACGGTCAAGCGGCACATCGCCCTGCCGGCCGTGCTGGGACGCGTCTGCCACGCCCCATGCGAGAAGGGCTGTCGCAGGGCCCAGGCGGACGCAGCCGTGTCCATCTGCCTGCTCAAGCGTTTCGTCGCCGACACGGACCTGGCCCGCGAACAGCCGTACCTGCCCGTCCGGCAGGCGACCACGGGCAAGAAGGTGGCCATCGTGGGGGCCGGGCCGACCGGGGCCTCCGCCGCGTGGCATCTGCTTCAGGAAGGCCACGCCGTCACAATCATCGACGAACAGGGCCGACCCGGGGGAATGCTCCACAAGATCGACGCCGGGCAACTGGCCCCGGATGTCATCCGGGCGGAAATGGACCTCATCGTCCGCCTGGGTGCGGAATTCCGCCTGGGCTGCCGCGTGGGTGCGGACGTGACCCTGGACGAACTGTGCCGAGACTACGACGCGGTCCTGCTGGCGGTGGGCGAGGCCTCGCCCTCGGCGGGCGATCTAGCCCAGAAGGCCGGGCTCGCACCCCAGCAGGGCAAGCCCGCCGTCCGGCTGGCCGTCGATCGCAGGACGTTCCGGACATCCCTGGCGGGGGTCTTCGCCGCCGGCGGGGCCACGCGGGCCGGCAAGCACGCTGTCCTGGCCGTCGCTGACGGCCAAGCGGCCGCCTGCGCGATCGGGCAGTTCCTGGCCGGGGCGGACGTGACCGGCCCGGTCAAACCCTTCAACGTAAGCCTGGGCAAACTGCTGGAGGGGGAGATCACCGCATTCATGTCGTCGGCCGATCCAGCCGCCCGGACGCAGACCCAGCCGCACCAGCCGCTGTCGCCCGCGCAGGCCCGAGACGAGTCCGCCCGCTGCCTTCACTGCGACTGCCGCAAGGCTGACTCCTGCCGGTTGCGGCAGTTCAGCGGGCAGTACGGCGCCAAGCCGGCCCGCTATCGCAACCGCCAGGTCGCGTTCTGTCAGCGGACCGACCACCCGCGGCTGGTGTACGAGAGCGGCAAGTGCATCGCCTGCGGTATCTGCATCCGCATTGTCGAACAGGCCGGGCAAAGCCCGGGGCTCTGCTTCACCGGCCGGGGATTCGGCGTCACCGTCAGCATCCCGTTCAACGGAACGATCGAGGAGGCGGTGGGGGGCCTGGCCGACCAGCTCGTCTCCGCGTGCCCCACGGCTGCGTGGGCGTACAGAGACTAAACGCACGATCAGGACCGCGAGGTCCCGGCAGAGCCTTGGCGGCCGCCTCGCGTTCAGCCGACCTCCGCCTACCTTCCGGCTCCAGTTCCAACTTCTTATCTCACAGCCTGATGCCTCCGATACGGCCTCTCCCTAACGGTTGCCATCACGTCCCGAGGCAGCCCCGGGAGGTCAGGACGTGCGGTCCGCAAACACAGATGGCTGCCCATTGACTGGCCCTGCGTTGGTACGATTGCCCCGACTTGGCCTGGATTGGACAACCGGAACAGGCACAAACGGCCGTGTTGACGGTAAGTTCCTGCTGTTTGCATGGCGCGTGCAGTCACAAGAGACCAGCACGCAGGCAAACGCAGTCGCAGTCTTCTCCCGTTCAGAATGCAGAATTATCCGAAAAAAACATTGACATGCAGAATGAAGGGGAATACATTATTGTGTGAAGAGATTCACAGTGTGAACAAGTTAACAGCCGGAGACAATGAATGAGTTCACAAAAGCCTAAGGTCGTGATCTCTGAACGGACAATCGGAAGGCTCAGCCTGTACCGTCGGTTGCTGAACGACTTGCAGGCCCAGGGCGAGCGGAACATCTACTCGCACGAACTGGCGGCGATGATCGGTGGTACGGCCGCCCAGATTCGCCGGGACCTGATGGCGGTCGGCTACTCGGGCAGTCCCACTCACGGATACGATATCCGCGAGTTGGTGCTGAGCATCGGCAACTTCCTGGACGCGCCTCACATGCAGGGAGTCGCCTTGGTGGGCGTGGGCAACCTGGGGCGCGCGATCATGGCCTTTTTCTCCGGGCGCCGCCCGCGGTTGGCCATTGCCGCCGCTTTCGACAACGATCCGTACAAGATCAACCGGGTCATCCATGGCTGCCGCTGCTACGGCATCGAGGACCTGTCCCGGATCGTCCAGGAGCAGGGGCTGGAGGTGGGAATCCTGTGCGTGCCCTCCCAGGCCGCCCAGGACGTGGCCGAGCGATTGGTCCGCGCCGGAATCCGCGGGATCCTCAACTTCGCCCCCATCCCGCTGCGGGTGCCGGCCAATGTGTACGTCGAGGACATCGACATGACGATGTCCCTGGAGAAGGTGGCCTATTTCGGCCGCCAACATGCGAACAAGGAAGGACTGAAGTGACCGCACAGATTGACCAGATCCTCCGCAAGCATCCCGAGGCCAGGCGGGATTCGCTGATCCCGATCCTGCAGGAGGTGCAGGACGCGCAGGGGTACCTGTCGCGAGAGGCCGTGGTGAAGGTCGGGGAGTTTCTCTCCCTGCCGGCCAGCAAGGTGTACGGCGTGGCGACCTTCTACAACCAGTTCCGTTTTCAGCCGGTGGGACGCTACCACATCCAGTTGTGCCGCGGGACCGCCTGCCACGTGAAGGGCTCGGCCGACGTGCTGGACGCGGTATGCCGGCTGCTCAACATCACTCCGGGACAGACCGCTCGCGACGGGCTGTTCAGCCTGGAGGTCGTCGCCTGTATCGGCGCCTGCGGGCTGGCCCCCGTGATCAACATCAATGGCGAGTTCTTCGCCGGCGTCACGCGCGATTCGGTCGCCGAGATCGTCGATTCGTACCGGAGAAAGGCCGACCCCGATGGCCAAGATCATTGACCGCAAGTGTTGCGACCGATGCTGGCATGACGCGCATCGCCCCTGCACGGACGTGATCGCCTGCCTGCTCGATGGACCGCTGTGTCACGAGTCGGATGATTGCGGCCGCATCCGCCGGGACGAGATCACCCGCCTGCGCCGTCAGAAGGTGGACCGGCCCGTCGTGTTCGTCGGGGCGGGCACCTGCGGGCTGGGCGCCGGGGCGGGCAAGGTGCTGGCGGCTGTCCGCCAGTACCTCCAGGTTGGCCAGATCGATGCCGACGTGGTCGAGGTGGGCTGCATCGGCCTCTGCGCCGCCGAGCCCATGCTGGACATCCAACTGCCCGGGCGGACCCGCGTGTCGTTCGGGAGTGTGCAGGCGGACCAGGTCGAGGCGTTGCTGGGCGGCGTGCTGAGCGGTCAGGTTCCCGCCGCCCAGGTGCTGGGTCAGTTCCGCCCGGACGACGGCCAGCAGGCGTGGGATATGCTGCCCTACCTGGACGAGCACCCGTTCTTCGCCCCGCAGACGCGGTGGGTTCTGGCGAACTGCGGCGTGATCGACCCCTCGCGGATCGAGGAGTACATCGCCCGGGGCGGATATCGGGCGTTCACGGCGGTCATCAGCACCCGCACGCCGGCCGAGGTGTGCCAGGCCGTCGAGCAGAGCGGGCTTCGCGGTCGCGGCGGCGGGGGGTTCGCCACGGGCACGAAGTGGAAGTATGCCCTGGCCACGCCCAGCGAGATCAAGTACCTGGTGTGCAACGCCGACGAAGGCGACCCGGGCGCGTTCATGGACCGGGCGGTCATCGAGGGCGACCCGCACCGCGTGCTCGAGGGAATGGCCATTGCCGCCTACGCCATCGGGGCGGCCAAGGCGTACGTCTACATCCGCGCCGAGTACCCGCTGGCCATCCGGCGGCTGAAGAACGCCATCGCCCAGGCCCGCGGCTACGGGCTGCTGGGCAAGAACATCCTGGACAGCGGCTTCTCGCTGGAGGTCGTGATCAAGCAGGGGGCCGGGGCGTTCGTGTGCGGCGAGGAGACGGCGCTGATCCACAGCATCGAGGGAAAGCGGGGCATGCCGCGTCCGCGCCCGCCGTTCCCGGCTGTTCGCGGCCTGTTCGACAGGCCCACCGTGATCAATAACGTCGAGACGCTGGCCAACCTGCCCACGGTGCTGGGCGAGGGGCCCGAGAAGTTCGCCGCCCTGGGCACCGCGGGCAGCAAGGGCACCAAGGTCTTTGCCCTCTCGGGCAAGGTCGCCCGCACCGGCCTGGTGGAAGTGGCCATGGGCACGCCCCTGCGGCAGATCATCTTCGACATCGGCGGGGGAATCCCCAACGGACGGGCCTACAAGGCCGTGCAGATCGGCGGGCCGTCGGGCGGATGCATTCCCACCCAGCACCTGGACATCGAGATCGACTACGAGTCGCTCAAGACCGTCGGGGCGATGATGGGCAGCGGCGGGCTGGTCGTGATGGACGAGGACACCTGCATGGTGGACGTGGCCAAGTTCTTCATGGACTTCATCCAGCGCGAGAGCTGCGGCAAGTGCATTCCCTGTCGCGAGGGGACCCGGCGCATGCTGGAGATCCTCCAGCGGATCACCCGCGGGCGGCGAAACGAGACCGGACTGGACGCCCTGGAGCGGTTCAAGGGCGTGATGTACCTCAACCGCCTGGCCGAGGTCATCAAGGACACCAGTCTCTGCGGACTGGGGCAGACGGCCCCCAACCCCGTGCTGAGCACGTTGCGGTGGTTCCGCGACGAGTATGAGGCGCACGTGTACGAGCGGCGCTGCCCGGCCGGGGCGTGCAAGGAGCTGATCACCTACCGCATCGACGCGGAGAAGTGCAAGGGCTGCACGCTGTGCGCCCGCAAGTGCCCGGCCCAGGCGATCCTGGGCCAGCCCAAGACGCCGCATTACATCGTGAGCGACAAGTGCATCGGCTGCGGGGCCTGCGCCGCCGCATGCCGGTTCGACGCCGTCGTCGTCGAGTGACCCCAAGAAGGACTGACCCCAGTGATTACCATCGAAGTCAACGGCAAGCGGGTGGAGGCCGAGAAAGGCGAGATGCTCCTGGCCGCCCTGCGCCGCGCCGGCATTCACGTGCCCACCCTGTGCAACCTGAGCAACCTGATGCCCAGCGGCGCCTGTCGCCTCTGCGTGGTCGAAGTCGAGGGCCAGCGAAACCTCGTCCCCAGCTGCGCGTTCCCGGTGGCCGAGGGGATGAAGGTGCAGACCCACTCCCGCCGGGCCGTCCGGGCCCGCAAGACGATCATCGAACTGCTGCTGGCCGATCACCCCGACGACTGCCTGTACTGCGTGCGGAACCGCAACTGCCAGCTCCAGTCGCTGGCGGAGGAACTGGGCGTGCGCGAGCGCCGCTACAGCGGGGCTCGCCACGACTACAAGGTCGACACCTCCAGCCCGTCGATCGTCCGCGACCCGGCCAAGTGCATCCTGTGCGGGCGGTGCGTGCGCATGTGCGAGGAGGTCCAGGGCGTCTCGGCGATCGACTTCGTCGGTCGCGGCAGCTCCACCCGCGTGGGCACGGCCTTCGAGCAGGGCCTGAACGTATCGAGCTGCATCAACTGCGGGCAGTGCATCATGGTCTGCCCCACCGGCGCCCTGCGCGAGCAGAGCTACATCAAGGAAGTGCTGGACGCCATCAACGATCCCGAGCGGATCGCCGTCGTCCAGCACGCGCCGGCGGTGTCGGTGACGCTGGCCGAGGAACTGGGGTTGCGGGGCGGGACGGACATCTGCGGACAGATGACGGCCGCCCTGCGGGCCCTGGGGTTCCAGCGGGTGTTTGACACCGCCTTCACCGCCGACCTGACCATCATGGAGGAGGGCAGCGAGCTGGCCCATCGGGTGGCCACCGGCGGGGTCCTGCCCATGTTCACGAGTTGCTCGCCCGGGTGGATCAAGTTCGTCGAGACCTTCTATCCCGAGTGTCTCCCCAACCTGTCCACCTGCAAGAGCCCGCAGCAGATGATGGGCGCGATCATCAAGAGCTATTTCGCCCAGCGCGAGGGCGTCGATCCGTCGAAGATCTTCGTCGCGTCGATCATGCCCTGCACGGCCAAGAAGTTCGAGGCCGGCCGGCCCGAGCACGGGCACGACGGGCTCAGCGACGTGGACGCGGTGCTGACCACGCGGGAGCTGGCGCGAATGATCCGAATGCGGGGCATCGACATCCAGTCGCTGGTTCCGCAGGGCGCGGACACGCCCTTCGGCGAGCGGAGCACGGCGGGCAAGTTGTTCGGGGCCAGCGGCGGCGTGATGGAAGCGGCGATTCGGACGGCCCACTTCCTGCTGACGGGCCGGGAGATGACCAACCTGAAGGTGCAGGAAGTCCGCGGCCTGGACGGCGTGAAGGAGGCCCGCGTGCGGATCGGCGACCTGGAGCTGGGCGTGGCCGTGGTCAGCGGGCTGGGCAACGCCCGCAGGCTGCTGGAGGAGATCCGCGCCGGGCGGAGCGACCTGCACTTTATCGAAGTCATGACCTGCCCGGGCGGGTGCGTGGGCGGCGGCGGCCAGCCGATCGGGGCCGACCTCGAGGCGGTGGCGGGACGAATGAAGGCCCTGTACCTGATCGACCGCGACGAGCCGGTCCGGGTCAGCCACCGCAACGAACAGGTTCAGCGGCTGTATCGCGAGTTCCTGGGCAAGCCCCTGAGCGACAAGGCGCACCACCTGCTGCACACGCACTACGTCAAGCGAGAGGTGATCGCCTAGAGAGACGATTGCGGGCCCGGCGGCGTGCGAGAGCGCGGACGGAACCGCGAATCGAAGAGCCGATGAGTCAGTGAGCCAAGGACCACCGTGAAACTCAGAACCAACAAGGCGCTGGTGACGACGATCAAGGAACGCTGCCGCGTGTGCTACACGTGCGTGCGGGAGTGTCCGGCCAAGGCCATCCGCATCGCGGACGGGCAGGCGGAGGTGATCGCCGAGCGCTGCATCGGCTGCGGCAACTGCGTGCGCGTGTGCAGCCAGCGGGCCAAGCAGGTCCTGCGGGGCGTCGATCGCGTTCGCGAGCTGTTGGCCGACCCGGCGGTGAAGGTGGCAGCCTGCCTGGCCCCGAGCTTCCCGGCCGAGTTCGACGACATCGAGTACGATCGCCTGGTGGGCATGGTGCGGAAGCTGGGCTTCGACCTGGTCGCCGAGGTGGCGTTCGGCGCGGACCTGGTGGCCGACCGCTACCGCAAGCTGCTGCAAAAGGCAGATGACAAGCGGTACGTGGCGACGACGTGCCCGGCCATCATCGGCTACGTCGAGCGCTACCATCCGGACCTGGTGGACTCGCTGGCCCCGATCGTCTCTCCGATGGTGGCGATCGCGCGGGCCCTGCGCCGCCTGCACGGGCAGGAGCTTGCCGTGGTGTTCATCGGGCCCTGCATCGCCAAGAAAGGCGAGGCCGCCAGCGAGCGGGTGGCCGGCGACGTGGACGCGGCGCTGACGTTCGTCGAGCTGCGGGAAATGTTCCAGGAAGACGGCGTCGAACCGCCCAACGTCGAGCCGTCGGAGTTCGACCCGCCGCTGGCGGGGGCGGGCGCGCTGTTCCCGATCAGCCGGGGGCTGCTCCAGGCCGCCGACATCCGCGAGGACCTGATGGCGGGCGAGGTCATCGCCGCCGACGGGCGGACGGCGTTCGTGGAGGCGATCCGCGAGTTCGAGGCCGGCGACCTCGACGCCCGCCTCCTGGAAGTGCTCTGCTGCAACGGGTGCATCATGGGCGCCGGCATGAGCGGGCACGACCCGCTGTTCAAGCGCCGCAGCCGCGTCAGCCACTACGTGCGCTCGCGGATGGCGAAGATGAGTCCGGAGCGGGCGGCGGCCGAAGTGGCGGCCTTCGACGACCTGGACCTGTCCCGCGCGTTCCTCGCGTACGACCAGCGAGTGCCCGTGCCCTTCGAGGACGAGATCCGCATGATCATGGCCCGCATGGGCAAGACGAAGGAAGAGGACGAATTGAACTGCGGGGCCTGCGGCTACGACAGTTGCCGGGACCACGCGATGGCGATCTTCAAGGGCCTGGCCGAGTCGGAGATGTGCCTGCCCCACACGATCGAGCAGCTTCGCAAGACGGTCCAGGACCTGGCGGCCACCAACGACCAGCTCGCCAGCGCCCAGGAGCAGCTCATGCACAGCGAGCGGCTGGCCAGCATGGGCCAGCTCGCGGCGGGCATCGCTCACGAGGTGAACAACCCGCTGGGCGTGGTGCTGATGTACGCCCATCTGCTGCGGGAGGAATGCAGCGGCGACGAACGCCTCAGCAACGACCTGGGCATGATCGTCGACCAGGCCGACCGCTGCAAACGCATCGTGGCCGGGCTGCTCAACTTCGCCCGCCAGAACAAGGCGGTGATGCAGTCGACGGACCTGACCAGGCTGGTGGACCGGGCGATCAAGACCGCCGTCACCGACGACAAGATCGCCGTTCGCGTCGAGCACGAGATGGCCGACCCGCTGGCCGAACTGGACCGCGACCAGATCGTGCAGGTGCTGACGAACCTGGTGAGCAACGCGTGTGCGGCCATGCCAGGCGGGGGGACGCTGACGGTGAAGACGGGAGGCGACGAACAGAAGGTGACGCTGACGGTCAGCGACACCGGCGTGGGCATCCCGCGCGAGAACCTGAAGAAGATCTTCGAGCCGTTCTTCACCACCAAGCAGATCGGCAAGGGCACGGGCCTGGGGCTGGCGATGGTATACGGCATCGTCAAGATGCACCGGGGCGACATCCGAGTGGAGTCCAACGCGGACCCGGCGGCCGGGCCGACGGGCTCGACCTTCACGGTGATCCTGCCTCGACGGCACGGGGAGGAGTGATTGCGGACCTGCCTGCCGGTAGGCAGGTTTCAGAAGCGGACGACGGGAGCGGTTGATTTTCGATTTTCGGTTGAACAGTGGATCGGAAACGTTCATCGCAAATCGAAAGACGAGAATCGATAATTGCCGGAGCATAGACAGAGAAGAAAGAGCAGACACATGACCTCGGACGAGAAGAAGACGATCCTGCTGGCAGACGACGACGTGGACTACCTGTTGCAGACCCGGGTGCGGCTGGAGGGCGCGGGATACGCGGTGATCGCGGTGGAAGGGCAGGCCCAGGCGGAGAAGGTGCTGGCGAACACCCGCCCGGACCTGGCGGTGGTGGACCTGATGATGGAGCACACGGACGCCGGTTTCGCCCTGTGCCACCACATCAAGAAGAAGGACCCGGGCATCCCGGTGATCCTGGTGACCGGCGTGGCCTCCGAGACGGGCCTGGAGTTCGACTCCTCCACCCGCGAGGAGCGGAGCTGGGTGAAGGCCGACGCGCTGCTGGCCAAGCCGGTTCGGTTCGAGCAGCTCCAGGCGCAGATCGAGCACTTGCTGAAGGAAAAGCGATGAGCGAGCGGTTGCACATCCTGGTGGCCGACGACGAGCCGGGGATGCGGATGGGCGTGGAGCGGGCCCTGCGCGACTTCTCCGTCCGCGTCAACGATGTCAACGAGGATGTGCGCTTCGAGGTGGTCCAGGCGGCCAGCGGCGAAGAGGCGCTGGAGCGGATTGCCGAGCGGACGCCGGACATCCTGCTGCTGGACCACAAGATGACGGGCATGACGGGCCTGGAAGTCCTGGAGCGGATCCTGGCCCAGCAACTGGACGTCCTGACGATCATGATCACCGCCTACGCGACGCTGGAGACGGCCATCGGGGCCACCAAGCGCGGGGCGTACGATTTCCTGGCCAAGCCTTTCACGCCGCAGGAGCTGAAGGCCGCGGTGCGCAAGGCCGCGGTGCACGTGGTGCTGACGCGCCAGGCCCGCAGGCTGGCGCAGGAGAAGCGCCAGGTGC
The DNA here is from genome assembly GCA_022705325.1 of Planctomycetota bacterium. GTDB lineage: Bacteria > Planctomycetota > Phycisphaerae > SM23-33 > SM23-33 > MWDR01. The sequence goes on from JAKJER010000005.1 coordinate 129,770, forward strand.
GCTTCCAGTTCATCTCGGTGCTGGCCCACGAACTCAAGGCGCCGCTGGCCGCGATTCAGGGGTACCTGCAGATCCTCAAGGACGGCTCGGCGGGCAACAACCCCGCGGTGATCGGGCACATGATCGACCGCAGCCTGGTCCGCGTCGACGGGATGCGTAAGCTCATCCTCGACCTGCTGGACATGACGCGGATCGAGTCCGGTACGCGGAAGCGAGAGCTGGTGGACCTGGATCTGTGCGACACGGCCCGGTCGGCCATCGAGACGGTCGGGCCGGACGCGGCGTCGCGAAAGATCACGGTGGACCTGCACGCCGAGCGGGGCGTCCCCGTGCACGCAGACCGCGTCGAGATGGAGATCATCCTGAACAACCTCGTCTCCAACGCCGTCAAGTACAATCGCGACGGCGGGCGGGTGGACGTGACGATCGAGGCGGCGGGCGGGACGGCGCGCGTGACGGTGACCGACACGGGCATCGGGCTGAGCCAGGCCGACGCCGACCGGCTGTTTCAAGACTTCGTGCGGATCAAGAACGACAAGACGCGGAACATCCTGGGCAGCGGCCTGGGGCTGTCGATCGTCAAGAAGCTGGCCACGCTGTACGGGGGAGACGCGGTCGTGCAATCGCAGGAAGGGATGGGCAGCACGTTCACGGTGAAGCTGCGGCAGGACGGCGGAGCGGCGGCGGAGGCTGCCGGCGCGGAGGGCCAAGCGGCGAACGAGGCGAAAGCGGCCGGCGGGAGCGCGGTCAAGGCGGCGTCGGCAGGGGGGGCGGCCGCGGAGGCGGTGTAGCGTGCTGGATCGTCGGGACATCCTGGGCTGGCTGACCGAGGGCCGGGAGTGTCGCCTGGAGGAACTGTGGGCCCGGGCTGACGCCGTCCGCCGCGAAAGGGTCGGCGAGGCCGTGCACCTGCGCGGGCTGATCGAGATCTCCAACCACTGCCGGCGCCAGTGCGGGTATTGCGGCCTGCGCGCGGGCAACCGCCAACTGCCCCGCTACCGCATGAGCGACCAGGAGATTCTGGATTGCGTGCGGCAGGCGGAGGCCTTCGGCTACGGCACGGTGGTGCTCCAGGCGGGCGAGGACGAGGCACTGACCCAGGAACGGGTGGGCGACCTGGTCCGGCGGATCAAGGCGGACGCGCCGCTGGCCGTCACGCTCAGCCTGGGCGAGCGGACGCCGGAGGAACTGGCCTGCTGGCGCCGCGCCGGGGCCGATCGCTACCTGCTGCGCTTCGAGACGTCCAACCGCGAACTGTACGAGCGGATCCATCCGCCGCCGCCCGGCGGGGGCGGGACGGCTGTACACCGGTTCGAACTCTTGCGCGTGCTGCGCGAGTTAGGCTACGAAGTCGGCAGCGGCGTGATGATCGGCATCCCGGGCCAGACGTGGGCGGACCTGACCGAGGACATTCTGGCGTTCGAACGGCTGGACCTGGACATGATCGGCGTGGGCCCGTACATCGCCCACCCGGCCACGCCGCTGGCCTCGGACGCTACGGTGGCGCCCGCGCCGGCGGGCGAGGCCCTGGAATCATCCCAGGTGCCGGCCGACGAGTTGACGACCTACAAGGTGATCGCGTTGGCCCGCCTGGCGTGTCCGCGGGCAAACATCCCGAGCACGACGGCCCTGGCCACGTTGAACCTGGCCCAGGGGCGCGAGACGGGATTGTGCCGCGGCGCGAATGTTGTGATGCCAAACCTCACGCCCGCGCGCTATCGTGAGATGTATGAGATCTATCCCGCCAAGGCGTGCGTGCGGGAGACGAGCGACGACTGCCACCGCTGCATGAGCGGTCGCATCCGCTCGATCGGACGCGTGGTGGGTGCAGGGCGGGGCGACTCGCCCAATAGGCTGGCCCGCCAGGAAAGCGACTCGAGATGACTACGCTGTGCAAGATGACCTGGAGCCGCGCCGCCGAAGACTTCATCGACGGTGAGAGGCTTGAGAACCTGCTGGCCCGCCCGGCCGCCGACGCGGCGGCCGTGCGAGACGTGATCGCCAAGAGCCTGGCCAAGCAGGCGCTGGACCTGGAGGAGACGGCCCTGCTGCTGAGGGCCGAGTCGCCCGAGCTGGTCGAGGAGATCTTCGACGCCGCCCGCACGCTCAAGCGGACGGTGTACGGCAACCGGATCGTGCTGTTCGCCCCCCTGTACGTGGGCAATGAGTGCGTCAACGACTGCGAGTACTGCGCGTTCAAGCGGTCCAACCGCGACGTGGTGCGGCGCACGCTGGAGGAGGCGGAATTGGCCGAGCAGGTGCGGGCCCTCGAGCGGGCCGGGCACAAGCGCCTGATCGTGGTGTTCGGCGAGCACCCGCGCTACGACGCGGAGTTTATCGCGCGGTCCGTGCGGACGATCTACGCCACGCGGAGCGAGCCGAACGGCGAGATCCGGCGGGTGAACGTGAACGCTGCCCCGATGGACCACGAAGGTTTCCGCCGGGTCCGCGAGGCCGGGATCGGCACGTACCAGATCTTCCAGGAGACCTACCACCGCCCGACGTACGAGCGGATGCATCCGGGCGGCACGCGGAAGGGCGACTTCCTCTGGCGGCTGGACGCGATGGGCCGGGCCATGGAGGTCGGCCAGGACGACGTCGGCATCGGCGCCTTGTTCGGGCTGTGCGACTGGCGGTTCGAGGTGCTGGGCCTGGTGGCCCACGCGCTGCACCTGTCGGAGCACTACGGGTGCGGGCCGCACACGATCAGCTTCCCGCGGCTCCAGCCGGCCTGCGGCGTGCGGATCGACCCGCGCTATCTCGTGGGCGACCGCGAGTTCAAGCGTCTGATCGCGATCCTGCGGCTGGCCGTGCCGTACACGGGCCTGATCTGCACCGCCCGCGAACGGGCCGACGTGCGCCGCGAAGTGATGGCGTTCGGGGTCAGCCAGATCGACGCGGGCAGCCGGATCGAGTTGGGCGGCTACACCGAGGCGGGCGACGCCCAGCAGATGGAGCGCGAGCAGTTCGTCCTGGGCGACATCCGCCCGCTGGACGCGGTCATGCGCGAGTTGCTGGAGGACGGGTACATCCCGAGCTTCTGCACCGCCTGCTACCGTCTGGGACGCACGGGCGAACACTTCATGGAGTTCGCGATTCCGGGCTTCATCAAGCGATTCTGCACGCCCAACGCCCTGAGCACGCTGCTGGAGTACCTGGTGGACTACGCCTCGCCCCAGACTCGCCAGGCCGGGCTGAGCGCCATCCAGGCCGAACTGGCCAGACTTGACGACGACGCGCTCAAGAAAGAACTGATCGCCCGCCTGGAGCGGATCCGGACCCAGGGCGAGCGGGACCTGTACTTCTGACGGACACATGGCCGAACATCGCACAGAACACGACTTGTTGGGCGAGCTGTCCGTGCCGGCGGACGCCCTGTACGGCATCTACACCGTGCGGGCGATGGAGAACTTTCCGCTGTCGCGGCGGGCGGTGAATCGGGCGCTGATCCACGCGTACGGGGCGGTGAAGCTGGCCTGCCTGCGGACCAACCACGAGCTGGGGTTCATCGCGGACGACGTCTCGGCCGCCCTGTCGGCGGCCTGCAACGAGATGATCGAGGGCATGCTCGACACGCACATCCGCGTGGACGCGTTGCAGGGCGGGGCGGGCACGTCGACGAACATGAACGTCAACGAGGTGCTGGCCAACCGGGCCCTCCAGATCATGGGCCGGCCGGCGGGCGATTACGAGGCGATCAGCCCACTGGACACCGTGAACCTGCACCAGTCCACCAACGACACGTACCCGACGGCGCTGAAGGTGGCGGCGATCTGGCGCTTGCAGGAGCTGGAGCGCGAGGTGGTGTCGCTGCTGGAGGCGTTCCAGCGCCAGGAGAAGCGGATGGCCGACGTGGTCAAGCTCGCCCGCACGCAGATGCAGGACGCGGTGCTGATCACGCTGGGGCGCGAGATGGCCGCCTACGCCGAGGCATTCGGGCGCGATCGCTGGCGGATCTACAAGTGCGTCGAGCGGCTGCGAGTGGTGAACCTGGGCGGCACGGCCGTCGGCACGGGGCTGGGGGCACCACGGCAGTACATCTTCCGGGCGATCGAGCACCTGCGGGAGGTGACCGCCTTGCCGCTGGCGCGGGCCGAGAACCTGGTCGAGTGCACGCAGAACAACGACGTGTTCGTGGAGGTCAGCGGCATCCTCAAGGCGCTGGCGAGCAGCCTGCTGAAGGTGGCGGGGGACCTGCGGCTGCTGGCCAGCGGGCCCGAGGGCGGGCTGGGCGAGCTTCGCCTGCCGCCCCGGCAGGCCGGCTCGTCCATCATGCCCGGCAAGGTCAACCCCGTGATCCCGGAGGCGGTGAGCCAGGCGGCCATGACGGTGATCGCCAACGACGCGGCCATTACGCAGGCGGTGAGTATGGGCAGCCTGGAACTCAACCCGTTCCTGCCGCTGGTGGCCGACTGTCTGCTGACGAACCTGGACCTGCTGGCGGCAGCCTGTTCGATCTTCCGACGGCTTTGCGTGGACGGGCTGGAGGCCGACGTCGCCCGCTGCCGGCGACACGTGGATTCGGCCACCGCTACGGTGACGGCCCTGGTGGAGCGGATCGGGTACGAGTCGGCGCAGCAGGTGGCGGCGCTGGCGGGTCGGAGCGGCAAGAGCATCCGCGAGATCGTCGTCGAGTGCCGCCTGATGAGCGCCGAGGACTTCGATGCGCTGACCTCGCCCGAGAACGTGACTCGCCTGGGCTCGCCGAAGAAGACTGACCGCTGAAGACTATGCAAAAGACCCCCAAAGGTTTTCGTCTCCACATCGGCCTGTTCGGCCGGCGGAACGTCGGCAAGAGTTCGCTGCTGAACGCGATGACGCGTCAGGCGGTGTCGATCGTGTCGGACGTGGCGGGCACGACGACCGATCCGGTCGAGAAGCCCATGGAGCTTCTGCCGATCGGGCCGGTGCTGTTCATCGATACGGCGGGCATCGACGACGTGGGGGCGCTGGGCGAGCTCCGCGTGCAGCGGACGCGGCAGATCTTCGACCGCACGGACGTGGGCGTGGTGGTCTGTCCGGCCGGGCAGTGGGGGCCGTACGAGGAGGCGGTGCTGAGCGAGTTGCAGGGCCGGGGGGCCCCGGCGATCGTGGTGTTCAACAAGTCGGACCTGGGCGGGCCCGAGCCGGCCCTGGTGGAGCGGCTGAAGGCGGCCAAGGTCCGCACCGTCTCGACGGTGGCCTCGCGGGGCGAGGGCATCATCGACCTGCGCGAAGCCCTGATCCGCCAGGCGCCCGAGGAGTTCATCAACGCGCCGTCGATCGTGGGCGACCTGGTGCCCGCGGGCGAACTGGTGGTGTTGGTGGTGCCCATCGACCTGGAGGCGCCGAAGGGAAGGCTGATCCTGCCCCAGGTCCAGGCCATCCGCGACGTGCTCGACACCGACAGCTACTGCATGGTCGTCAAGGAGCGCGAGCTGCGCGATGCCCTGGAGCGGCTGAAGCGACCGCCCGCGCTGGTGGTGACCGACAGCCAGTCGTTCCTCAAGGTCGCGGGCGACACCCCGTCCGCCGTGCCGATGACCAGTTTCTCGATCCTCTTCGCCCGCAACAAGGGCGACATGAACGAGTTTGTCCGCGGGGCGATGGCGATCGACCGCCTCTCGTGCGGCGACCGCGTGCTGATCGCCGAGGCCTGCTCGCACCACCCGATCGGCGAGGACATCGGGCGAGTGAAGATCCCCCGGTGGCTGCAGCAATACGTGGGCGGCAAGCTGGAGTTCACGAGCGTCCAGGGGCACGACTTCCCCGACGACCTGACGCCGTACAAGCTGATCGTCCACTGTGGCGGGTGCATGTGGAACCGGCGCGAGATGCTCACTCGGATCCTCCGCTGCCGCCAGGCGGGGGTCAGCATCACCAACTACGGGGTGGCCATCGCCTACTCGCTGGGCATCTTCGAGCGGGCCCTGAGCCCGTTTCCGGCCGCGTTGGAGACGTACCGCGCAGCAAAGAGGAGATAAGCGGCAGGGCGCCCGGCGGCGTTGACGGCTACTTCTGTTCGGCCGGGGCATCCTTTCCCGTGAGGGCCTTGTAGACGGTGCGGGCCATGATGGCGGCGCCTTCGGCGTTGGGGTGGACCTTGTCGGGGACAAGCTCCTTCTTGCCCTCCAACGCGGCGTAGAGGTCGATGATCTGCGTCTGGCACTCCTTGGCCAGTTTCCGCACCGCGGGGATCACGCCCTCGCGGATGGTCTTGTCGTTGATCCCCCAGTTGCCCGGGAAGGCTGGAACGGGCAGGCAGAGGTAGACGCGGACCTCGGGGTTAGCCTTGCGGAACTGCTCGATGAGCCACTTGTAGTCGGCCTCGAACTGGTCCTGGTGCTTCCAGTTCTGCGGTTTGGTGTCGTTGGTGCCGAGCTTGACGATCAGCACGTCGGGTTTGAAATCCAGGGCCTGCTGGAAGGCCTTCTGTTTCTCGTAGGGCTTGTCGCCCTTGCGGAGCAGCGTCGCCCCGCTGACGCCGAAGTTGCGGACCTCCCACTTGTCGCCCAGCAGCCGCCCCAGCACGAACGGATACGCGTTCTTGGCGCGGTCCTTGACGCCCGCTCCGTAGGTGATGCTGTCGCCCACGCAGGCGATCTTGATCGTGCCCTTGTAGTCGGCGACGGGGATGGGCGTGGTTGCGTCGGCCGCCAGGCAGGGGGCCAGGAGACCGACCAGGCACAGCACGGCGAGCATCTTGCGGACCATGAGATTCTCCTGTCAGGGTGCGTGAATGTTACGGCAATTCGCCCTCGGCGATGGGGGTCGCCTTTGCGGAGCAGTCCCGGTTTGGCTCCGAGCGCCGCTGCGGGGCTTACCGGATCAGACGCGCCTCGATACTGGCGACCTCGCGGTTGGCGAACTCGTCGGTCAGATACCACTCCTGGTAGAGGGCCTCGATCTGCCTGAGGTACCAGTCCACCTCCGACTTGCGGAGCGTGCGCTTGGCGTCCTTGGGACGGTCCTGGTCGCGAATCGGCGGCCGCATGCGCTCGGCGGGCGGGCTGTAGCCGGGGTCATAGACGAGCGTCGGCAGCGTGTCGGCCGGCAGCAGATGACGCCACAGGAAGGCCTGCATCCTGTCCTCGGCCGGCATGGCCTCGCGAACGATCTCCTGGTCGCCGACCTTGGCGGCGCCCACGACCGTGAGGTTGACCGGCTTGTCCATCTCCGTCAAGGTCGTCTTGAGGGCCAGGCCCACGGTCTCCTGTTTCGGCCCGATCGTGGCACCGGGCGACTCGAACCCCTGGGGCAGGTCCTTGAAGCTCAGCTTGATCGGCCCGTCGTACCCGTCCTTGCGGATGGCGAAGACGGTCACGCCCGCCGACTGCTTGCTGCGGATGGAGATCCGCGACGGGATGAGCCGCAACACGAAGTCCGGCTGCGGGCGGCTGATCCGCAGGCGGTAGGCGAATTCCTTTCCGGCCTGTCGCCGGGTGTCGCCGAGGTGCACGTAGTACTTGCCGTCGGCGGGCAGTTTGACCATGAGGTAGGAGTCGGCGTGGTCGGTGTTCAGGCCCGACGCCGCGTCGTAGTGGTCGTCATTGAGCGCGATGATCTTGCCGTCGGCGCCGGTGACCTTGACGAACGAATCGAACGGGGAGGCGAGACGACGCGCGTACACTTCGGCCACGATGGTCTCGCCGGCCTTGCCTTCCACCTCGAACACGTCCCAGTCTCCGGGGCGGTCCGACCGTCCGTTGACGATCATGGGGAGAGTGACCTTCTGCGCCTTGGCGGGCTCGTCGTTGGGCTCGGCCTCCATGCACTCGGGCAGCGTGTCCATCGCGAAGGGCAGGTAGTTGGACATCATCTTGCCGTTGCTGGCGGCCAGCAGATAGCGGCCGGGCTTGGCGTCCTGGGGCGGCGGGGCCAGGGTGAACTTGTCGAGGTTCCAGCCGTTCATTTCGATCTTGACCGGCTGGCCGACGCGCCCGCCCAACGGGAAGATGCTGGTCATGAACGGCAGTTCGCCGATGGTGATGCGGTAGACGAAACTCTCGCGGCCCCGGAACAGGGCCTCGTTGATGGTCAGGAGATAATCGCCGTCCTCCGGGACCTCGAAATAGATGACCGGGTCGGGGTCGGAGCGGTAGTCGTCGCCGAAGGCCACTTCCCTGCCGCCGGCGTCGTAGAGCTTCATGACGGCCTGGAACCAGCCGGGCACGCCGTCGGGGACGTAGGGCACGAGGTCACGGGCCTTGGCGGAGATGACGAGGCGTTGTCCCTTGGTGGCCTGGAAGCGGTAGCGGTTGATCTCGCCCGCGGCGATCTGCCCGTTCATCGTACAGGGCACGCTGACGCGGAGTTCCTCTTCCTGCACGGGGCGTTTTCGCTGGGCGAGGTACTCCTTGCCCAGCACGGGGAGTTGGCAGGTCTTCATCGGCTTGCGGGCGACCTCGGAAACCTGGCCCACGTAGAAGGGCAGCGGGTTGGAGATGCCCCGCTTGGTGACCACGCGGATCTCCCGCTTGCCGGGCTTGGCGTCGGGCGCGATGGTCACCTCCGCGAAAACGAGTTCGGTCTGGGACCGAACGGCCGGGTTACGCTCATCATCCGCGAAGAGCTTCTCGATCCGCTTGATCAGGTTCGCCTTGGCAATGTCCTTCTCGGTCTTGGGGGCCTGGTTCTTGGCGTCCTTCGGGTCGGGGGGCTTGACCTTCTCGAGCTTGGCATAGCACTTGATGCAAGTGGTGGCGTCGGCCGAGTTGGCGGTTCCGCACACCGAGCAAATCTGCGAGGGGACCGCGTCGGCGCCGCTGTCCGGGCCGATGGGGGCGGGGAATTCAAACCAGGCCATCTTGCTCGCCATCGCGTCGCTTACGGTGGTCTCCTTCTTGCGCAGCTCGCCGAGTTGCTGGTTGAGCAGCCCCAACTCCTGGTTGCCCATGACGCGGTGGTACTCGACAAGCCGGACGGAGACGCCCTCGCCGGTGACGATCAGGTCGCTGGCATAGACGAGCCCCTGGCCGCCCAGACGGATGGGGAAGGTCGTGCCCTGTTGCCCGCCGGCGGGAAAGACGTAGCCGATGTACTGGCTCTGCGCGTCAGCCGACGACGCGCCGGCCAGCACGGCCGCCAGGGCCAGCAGCGCAAGGCTGTTGTATCTACTCATGGACGTCTCCGTTCTAGATGATCTCTTCCAGCAGCCCGGCCGCCTGCATGCCTTCGTTCTCGGTGTCGAGCACGCGTGCTTCCAGCCCCCAGGGGTGGGGGAGCTTGGCGTTGGCGTCGATGCCGGCCAGCAGGTAGATCGTTCCCAGCAGGTCGGCGGGGTACACCGGGCGTTCCTTCGGCTTCTCGCCCTTCTCGTCGGACGAGCCGAGCACGCAGCCGCCCTTGAACCCGCCTCCGGCGACGAGCACGGTGAAGACCGCGCCGTGGTGGTGGCGCCCGCCGTTCCAGGGGGGTTCCCACGAGACCTTCGGCGTGCGCCCGAACTCGCCGGTGCACCAGACCAGCGTGCTGTCCAGCAGTCCCTTCTCCTTCAGGTCCGCCAGCAGCGTGGCCAGCCCCTGGTCCAGCGCCGGACACTGGCGCCGCATCGTCTGGAAGTGCCCGCCGTGCGTGTCCCAGCCGCCGGGGAAGCTGATGGTGATATAGGGCACGCCTGCCTCGACCATCCGCCTGGCAGCCAGGCACTCCTGCCCGAAGGTGTTGCGACCGTAGCGGTCGCGCAGGGCGGCGGGCTCGTTCTCGAGGTTGAACACCTCGCGCCCGCGCCCGAGGATCAGCCCGTAGGCCTTCTTCTTGGCCGTCTCGGCGCTGTTCATCTCGGGCACTTCGGACATGCCGTAGCCGAGCATGTTGACCTTGTCGGCCAGATCGCGGCGGGCCCGCTGGCGGTCGTCGTTGATGCCCCGGTTGACGATCCCCTGCACCTCGAAGCGGGCCGCGTTGGGATCGCCGCCCGTGGCGAACGGTTTGTACGCCGGTCCCAGGAAGCCTTCCTCGGAGAACCGCCCGGCCGCTTCGAGCATGACGATGTACGGCGGGACCAGGCCCTTGTACTGGTCCTTCTTGAAGAAGGTGAAGATGGCGCCGACGCTCGGGTAGGCCAACCGCCCGCCGGGCTTGTGCCCGGTCTGCATGAGGTAGGCGGCCGTCTCGTGCCCGTTGTTGCCGTGGGTCATGCTGCGGATCAGGGCGTACTTGTCGGCATGCTTGGCCAACTCGGGGAAGAGGAAGCCAAGTTCGATTCCCTTGACGTTGGTGGGGATGAACTTGTCGAACTCGCCCAGGTAGTCGTAACCGGTGCCGGGCTTGGGGTCCCAGGCGTCGTTGTGCGACATGCCGCCCCAGAGGAAGATCTGGATGACCGATTGGATCTTGGTCTTCTTGGCCTTGGCCTTGGCCACGGCGGCCGCGTCGCGGGCGGCCTTCAGTTCGGCGGCCTTCTGCTGAGGGGTTTTCTCGGCTTCCGCGGCCAGCGCGCGGGGGACCAGGGCGCCGGCGGCCACCATGCCTGCCGCGCCCACGGCGCCTCGTCGCATCGCCTCGCGCCGGGAAACCTGTTCGGGGGTGTCGGGACTGTTGTTCGTCGCCATGCTGGATTCTCCTTCCACGACCACTCGGTCGTAGTGCCAGGAAACGGCCATTCTTTCATTATATCGTGCGGCGCCGGGACCACTCAGTGCCGCAACAGGAATTCCGGACTGTTTATCAGCGCCCAGGCCAGGTCGATCCACATGTCGCGCCCCTTGGTCACGCCTGCCTTGGCATAGTCTTCGGTGGCGTTCAGGTCGGCCTGGGTCGGGAACCGCGAGAGGATGGTCAGGTACAGCTTCTCGACGACCTCGTTCGGCTTGCCGCCGGAGGACAGGATCCCCCCGAGCCGTTGTCCGCCCTGGAGCTTGCTCTGAATGGCCGCGGAGTTCAGCATGTGCAGCCACTGGGTGGAGGCCATTTCGTTGATGCGCTCGCTCCACATCCCCGTGGACCGCGAGGAACGTCCGAACAGCGAGAGGAAGGAACTGGTGACGCTTCCGTCGGCCAGTTCCACCGCGGACATGTCCTTGGGGATGTACGTGAAGGGCTCGGGCACGGCGCTGGTGTACAGGTCCGAGCCGCCGGTAATGTCGTTGAGGGCGTCGATGAGCACCTCGGCCTCCACGCGCCGCATCATGTAGCTGGCGAAGTTGGCCTGCGCCTCGGGCTTGTCGGACTTCGGGATCGGCGAGAACTGGTAGGTCGTGGAGGTCAGGATCAGCCTCTCGAGCGCCTTGAGACTGTAGCCGCTGGTGACGAACTCCTTCTGCAGGTAGGCCAGGAGTTCGGGATTGCTGGGCGGGTTGTCGTCGCGGATGTCGTCGGGCTCGTGAATGATGCCCCGCCCCATGATCCTCGCCCAGGTCCGGTTGACGATGGCCTTGGTGAACCAGGGGTTCTCCGGGCGGATCAGCCAATCGGCGAAGACCTCCCGCGGGTCGCGGTCGGGCGGGATGGTGACCTTGGTTCCGTCGGGGAAGATGGCCTCCAGCGGGCCGTTGGGGCTCAGTGGCTTCTCCATCGCCTGGGGGACCTGGTTGGTCGCGGTAACCGACTTGGCGACGGCGTCGATGCCGGCGGCGGTGCTGCCCGGCACGGCCGTCGACTTGAGCGGATCCCAGAAGACGACTTCCTCTTTCCACTCGCTGGTGGGCTTATATCCGATCTGCGTGAAGAACGCCGCCATTCCCGCGCGGCGCTCCTGCGGCCAGACGTGCGTCCGCGTGCTCATCAGCGACAGGGCGACGGCAGCGGCGATCCCCTCGGGCGTCTTGTCCTGGATCGCCCGGTAGAAGTTGACCGACCCGACGCGGAAGTTGCTTCCGCTGGAGGTCAGCAGTTCCCGCACGAACTTGTCATAGGGCTTGTTGTGGGCGATCGCCTCCCAGATCCAGCGGTGGTAGGCCTGAGCGGCGTTGGGCCAGACCTTGACCGGGAACTCCGCCTTGACCTTCAGGATGTCGCTCCACTTCATGGCCCAGTAGTCCGCGTGCGCGGTCTGCTCAAGCAGACGATCGATCAGGGCGACCCGCTTGTTCTTATCCTGGCTGAGAATGAACTCCTTCGCATCGTCGGCCGACGGCAGGCGCCCGGTCACGTCGAGGTACGCGCGGCGGACGAAGACCGAGTCGGAGCAGAGGGCCGGCTGGATGCCCAGCGCCTTGAGCTTGGCGAACACCAGTTCGTCGATGCGGTTGGCCACCTGGGGGGGCTGGGGGCTTTCCATGATCGCGGGCACCTGTCGTATGGCGATCATCCGGTAGAGTTGGGCCTTGGCCTCCTGGGCCTGGACTCGTCTGTCGTCGGCGAGCTTCATAGCGGCCGTGTATGCCGCGCGCGTCTTTTCGGCCTCCGCCTTCAACGGGGCGGCGGCGGCCTCGGCCGCCTGGGCGGCCTGCTCGTCAGCGGCGAGCGTTTGCTTGGCGGAGGCGATCCGGTTTTTGAGGTTGACCAGGCCGTCTTCGGAGGCCTTCTTCCGGGCCTGGGCCCGTTCCAGGTTCTGAGCGGCGCGGGTGGCCTGGACGGTCGCCTGCTCCAGCTTCTGCTGGACCGGCGTCAAGGCGGCGCGGGCGTCATTGGCCGCCTTGCGCTTGGCGGCGGCGTCGGCGGCGGTCTGCTGGCTGGCCGCGTCAAGCTGGGCGAGCGGCCCGGCCGCCTGTTGGGCTGCCTGGTGAGCGGCCTGGGCGGCGGCGAAAGGTTTGGAGGCGTTGGCGAGGGCGGCATCGGCGGCCTTGCGGGCGTTGTCGGCCTCGGCAAGCTTGGGGGCGGCCGCGGCGACCTGGGCCTGCGCGGTCTTCTCGGCCTGCTGGGCCTGTGCCAGGGCGGCCTTGGCGGCCTCGGCGGCTTTGCGTTTGGCGTCGGCGTCGGCGGCAGCCTGCTGCTTCTGCTGGTCGGACCATGCAGCCCGTGCGGCCAATGCCTGGGCGGCGGCCTGGGCCGACTGGGCGGCCCGTTCGGCGACCTGGGCGGCGCCAGTGGCGGCGGCGAGTTGATTGGAGGCGTTGGCGAGGGCGTCGTCGGCGGCCTTCTTCTGGGCAGGGGCGTCGGCAAGGGCTTTAGCGGCGGCCCCGGCCTGGGCCTGCGCCTGCTGTTGGGCCTGCTGGGCCTGGGCGAGCGCGGCTTTGGCGGCCTCGGCTGCCTTCCGCTTGGCGGCGGCATCATCCGCAGCTTTCTTCTTCTCCTCCGGAGGCTTCTTGGCATCGGCGGCTACGGTCTTGGCGGCGGCCTCCGCCGCCTGGGCGCCCTGCTCGGCGGCCTGGGCGGCGCCGGTGGCGGCGGCGAGTTGCTTGGCAGCGTTGGCGAGGGCGTCGTCGGCGGTCTTCTTCTGGGCTGGGGCGGCGGCGAGCCTCTGGGCGGCGGCGTTCGCGTTGGCCTGCGCCTGCTGGTGAGCCTGCTGAGCCTGGGCGACCGCTGCCCTGGCGGCTTCGGCCGTCTTGCCCTGGGCGGCGGCCGCGGCGGCCGCCCCCTGCTTCTGGGCCTCGGTCACGACCGCGGCGTTGGCCTGGGCTGCCTGGGCGGCCTGCTCGGCAGCCTGCGCGGCGGCTGCGGCAGCCTGGACCTGCTTCTGGGCGTTGGCGAGCGCGGCGTCGGCGGCTTGCTTGAGCTTCTGCGCCTCGGCCTGTTTCTGTGCGGCGGCATTGACCTGAGCCTGGGCTGCATTCTGGGCCTGCTGGACCTGGGCGAGCGCGGCGCCGGTGTCGGCGACGGCCTTGCGCTTGGCGGCAGCCTGCGCGGCGGCCTGGGTCTTCTCGGCGGCGAGCTTCTCGGCCGCCTGGGCGCCCTGCTCGGCGGCCTGGGCGGCGGCGGTGGCGGAGACGATCTGCTTCTTGATGGACTCGACGCCGGCCTCGGCCATGCTCTGTGCAGAGGTCGCGCGGGCCAGCTTCTGAGCGGCGGTGTTTGCCTGCGCCTGGGCGATCCTCTCAGCCTGCTGGGCCTGAGCGAGCGCGGTCTTGGCGGCGTCGGCGGCCTGTCGCTTGGCGGCGGCGTCCGCGGCAGCCTGCTGCTTCTGCTGGTCGGATCGCCCGGCCCGCTGGGCGATTGCCTGGGCGTTGGCCAAGGCTGCCTGGGCAGCCTGCTCGGCGGGCGTGGCGGCTGCGGTGGCGGCGGCGAGTTGTTTGGCGGCGTTGGCGAGGGCGTCGTCGGCGGCCTTCTTCTGGGCGGGTGCGTCGGCAAGGGCTTTAGCGGCGGCGCCGGCGTTGGCCTGCGCCTGCTGGTGGGCCTGCTGGGCCTGGGCGAGCGCGGCCTTGGCGGCCTCGGCCGCCTTTCGCTTGGCGGCGGCATCATCCGCGGCCTTCTTTTTTTCCTCGGGGGGCTTCTTGGCGTCGGCGGCGACGGCCTTGGCGGCGGTATCGGCGGCGTTGGCGGCCTGCTCGGCGGCTGGCGCAGCGGCAGTAGCGGCGGCAAGTTGTTTGGCGGCGTTGGCGAGAGCGTCGTCGGCGGCCTTCTTCTGGGCTGGGGCGGCGGCGAGTCTCTGGGCGGCGGCATTGGCGTTGGCCTGTGCCTGCTGATGGGCCTGCTGGGCTTGGGCGAGCGCGGTCTTGGCCGCTTCGGCGGCCTTTCGCTTGGCATCGGCGTCGGCGGCAGCCTGTTGCTTCTGGGCGTCGGTCACGACCTGTGCGTTGGCCTGGGCGGCCTGGGCGGCCTGCTCGGCGGCCTGGTAGGCAGCCGTCGCGGCGGCCAGTTGCTTCTGTGCGGCGGCCAGGGCGTCGTCGGCCGGCTTCTTCTGGGCCTGGGCCTCGGCGACCTTGGCTGGGGCGGCCTTGGCCCGTTCCTGCATGGTCTGAAGGGTCTGTTGGGCCCGGGCGAGGGCCGCCTTGGCGGTGTCCGCGCCACGGCGTTTGGCGGCTGCCTGGTTCGCCGCGGCCTTGGCCTCGTTGTCGAGCTTGTTGGCGGCATCGGCGGCAGCCTTTGCGGCGGCCTCGGCCTCGCGGGCGGCCTTCTCGGCGGCGTCATACGCCTGTTGCAGGGGCTGGGCCGCCGTCTTGGCCTCCTCCAGGGCCTTATCCAGCGGGGGCTTGGCCTTCGTTGCTTCGTCGAGTGCCTTGATGGCGGCCGGAACGGCGGCTTCGGCCTGCTGGAGGTCCTTCACGCCCCCTTCGCCTGACAGGTGCTTCGAGTCGGCTGCTTTCTGCTGCTTGGCGTCGGCGGCCTTCCTGGAGTTGGCATACTCCGTGTCCGCCTTCTGCATGGCGGCCTTCAGTGGGGGCAGGGCGGTTTCCGACTCCGATGCGGCCTTGACGGCTGCCTCGTAGGCGGCCCGGGCCTTGGCCTCGGCATCATCCGGGGCCGCGGCCAGGTACGAGCCGCACCCTGCCAACACAAGCACTGCGAACGCAACAGATCTTGTCTTCGTCACGAGTCACCTCAGGTTTTGGCTTGGCCCGACAGACAGCTCGGGCGAGCCCGAAACACCGCGCGTGGCATATTGATAGATAAACGGGGGAATACTCAACAGATTGTCACGCGACAGCATGTCTTTTCATCGTCCTTTCATTCTCGCGATCGGGTATTGGCCGTACAAGACTATTTGCCTTGGGCGCCCGATCGGAGGTCGGCGGGCGGCGGGTGCTTTCCACGCGTTCGGCTATGCGGTACACTCCGGGCCATGAACATGCAAGCCGATGAGTTAGAGCGTTGCCTGTCGCAGGCGGCCCGGGCCCGCGTGGCGGTCTTTGGGGACTTCTGCGTGGACGCCTACTGGCTGATCGACGAGGGCCCGCCGGAACTGTCGATCGAGACCGGCCTGCCCGTGCACCGGGTGCGGGGCCAACGCTACAGCCTGGGCGGGGCGGGCAACGTGACGGCCAACCTGGCCGATCTGGGGGCGGCCCACGTGCGGGCGGTGACGCTGGTGGGGCGGGACCTGTTCGGCTGGCAGATGCGGCGCCTCCTGGAGCAACGGCAGATCGACACCTCGGGTGTGCTGGACGCCCAGGACGATTGGCAGACGCTGGTGTACTCCAAGCCGTGCATCGGCCCGGCCGAGCAGAACCGCATCGATTTCGGGGCGTTCAACGAGCCGTCCGAGGCGGCGATGGACCTACTGGCCGGGCGGCTGGACGAGGCGGCGGCCGCGTCGGACACGGTCATCCTGAACCAGCAGGTGCCGGCCGGTCTGTCCACGCCGGCGATGATCGAGCGGATCAACGCGGTAATCGCCCGCCGAGCGGCCTGCCGGTTCATTGTGGACAGCCGCCACCGCAGCCGGCTGTACCGAGGGGCGATATTGAAACTGACCGCCCACGAGGCCGCGGGCATGTTGGACCAGGCCGCCCCGCTGGAAGAGGAGATTCCCGTCGAGCGGGCGATGGAGTTGGCCTCGCGGCTGGGCGGGCGGACCGGGCGGGAGGTGTTCGTCACGCTCGGACCCGAAGGCATGGTAGTGGCCGACGAGGGCGGCTCAGCGCACCTGGGCGGCGTGCGCGTGCCGCCCCCGGTGGACCCGGTGGGGGCCGGCGATACGGTGGTCTCGGCCCTGGCGGCCGTGCTGGGCGGCGGGGGCGACGCCCGCTCGGCCGGGCGGCTGGCGAACCTGGCCGCGTCGGTTACCGTGAAGAAGCTCCAGACTACCGGCACGGCCACGCCGGCGGAGATCCGGGCCGCCGCGTCCTCATGACTTTCATCGTGTGATGATGCTCGATCACCCGTGGGACATCTCGCCGCGTCAGGCGATCCAACTCCAGCGGGAGTTGGCCTCGGAGGTGCTCGTCCGAAAGTTGGAGGGGCCCGTGCGGACGGTGGCGGGCGTCGACTGCGCGTATCTCGGGCGGACGCACATCCTGGCTGTGGGCGTACTGTGCGACGCGCGGACGATGCGGATGATTGCGACCTCGGAGGTCGTCCGCCCGCTGACGTTCCCGTATGTGCCGGGGCTGCTGAGCTTCCGCGAGGCGCCGGCCGTCATCGAGGCGGTCCGGGCCCTGCCCCAGCCGGTGGAACTGTTGATGTGCGACGGCCAGGGCCTGGCCCACCCGCGGCGGTTCGGACTGGCGTGCCACGTGGGGGTGTACCTGGACATGCCGGCGATCGGGATGGCCAAGAGCGTGCTGTGCGGGCAGTTTCGCCCGCCCGGTCGGCGGCGCGGCTGCCGGACGCAGATGCGCGACCGCGGCGAGGTGGTGGCCCTGGCCGTGCGGACCCGCGACGATGTCGAGCCGATGTACGTGTCCGTGGGGCACCGGGTGACGCTGGAGCAGTGTGCGGCCTGGGCCCTTCGCGGCTCTCGCGAGGCCCGGATCCCCGAGCCCACCCGCCTGGCCCACCAACTGGTGACGCAGCGGAAGAAGATGATGCGGGGTATATAGTCGCGGGCCCGTGCGGGCTACCGTCGCGTCCGTCGGCGGACGTACCCGCCGATGCCGGCGGCGCCGAGCGTCAGCAGGGCCATCGTCGCCGGCTCGGGCACGTCGGACGCCGGGAACGTGGGCCACTGGCGCAGTGTGAACGTGAACGGATCCTCACCGGCAAGCAGGACCTGCAACTGCTGGAGGTCCGAGTTTAGCGGGCCCACGACGCTTCCGGAGAAAGCCAGTTCGTCTTCACTCACCGCGGTTACCGTGGGGAACGTCGAACTGAGCCCGCTGAAGAAGGACAAGCCGTCACCTGGCGAGGAGGGCACGAAGTCGGCGCCCAGGCCGGTTCCGAGTTGCACGTGGTAGTCCGTCCAGTCCACCATCGACGGATTGAGGACTGTCTCGTCGATGTTGAGGGACGTGAGGCCGCCCGTGACCGTAATCTCCATGTCGAACGGACCGGCGTCGTTGGCGACCTTCGCCACGGTCAAGCGGGTCGGGCTGAAAGGATCGACGCTCCACTCGATGTCCCAGTTGCCCGAGTCGCCCGTCACCTTTGTGCTGTTCACCACGAAGCCGATGTTGAACTGCATCGTGCGGTTGAAACTGTAGTTGCTGTTCATGGTCAGGGTGCCGGGTACGGAAGCCGGCAGGGCCAAGCCGCTGGCGATATACTCTGGGACGCCCGAGCCGGGGAGGTTGCTGATATAGACGATATTGTTATCCTGCTGCCAGCCGGCCGCAAGTACGTCGCCCGCGTTGAGATTGAGCACCGGATTCGCACCGCCCACGGCAAACAGGGCGTTGACTAGGTGATCGGTCGGGTCGGGACCCAGTGGGGGCTCCTGGGGCACGACAACAATCGGGTCGCCCTTCGCGATGACGGTGTAGCTTGAGCCAAGCTGATTGTTGCCGCCGTTATAGAGCGCCACGTACGGGATCAGGTTGCCCCCTTGGTCGGCGAAGAAGTTGACCTCGGTGAGTTTAATCTGCTGGGCCGACGACGCCACATACACGTTTGTGGGGTGGGTTGACACATAGGTCAAGTTCTGCACCGTGTCGGCTCGTGGGCCGCCTCCGCTGGTCAGAGTCTTGCCCTGCGTGGCCGCGTCGCCGATGTAGACCGTGGCTCCCTGGACCTGCGACGTGGCAAACGCAGCCAGAGCGACCAACGCCAGAACCACCACGCCGCACCGCGAGCAAGACTCTCGCATTGACATGTCGGCCTCCATTCTGCCGGACCGATAGAAAGGGCAACTGTTCACCATCAATCGTACCACGATCCTACAGGCCGTCAAGCACCATTCACGGGCGAACGGTCGCCGCCGTCAGGCCGGCGGCGGGGCTGGAGACGGCGGCTCGGAGGGCGGTTGGGGCGGGCCCATGATCCGCGGCAGCGACCAGTTGTAGTACAGGGCGAGCAGGCGGAGGATCATGGTCGTACTCATGGCCACCAGGAACCCGGCCTGCTCCCCGCCGCCCAGGGCGCGCACAATCATCATGGCGACGGCCCCGGCGGCGACGGCGGAGACGTACACCTCGCGGTAGAGGACGACGGGCATCTGGCCCAGGAGGACGTCGCGGATGACTCCGCCGCCGGCGCCGGTGAGACAGGCGGCGAAGACGACCGAGACGGGGTTCATGCCTTCCTTCCACGCGATGGCTGCCCCGATGGCGGAGAAGATCCCCAGCCCGACGCCGTCGAAATACAGGAAGACGCGCTCGCGGCGCAGCAGCCCGCCCGGAAAGAGGGCGGTGACCAGGACGCTGCCCAGGACGACCAGCAGATAGTTCATGTCGCGGAGGGTCGCGGCGGGACGGTTCAGCAGGACCGAGTCGCGGATGATCCCGCCGCCGATGGCCGTCGCGGTGGCCAGGATGATCATGCCCACGATATCGGGGCGGCGCTGGAGGCTTCGCAGGGCGCCGCTGAAGGCGAAACTGGCGGTGCCCATCAGGTCCAGGGCGTAGAGCAGGTCGCGGGTGTCGAGCATAGCCTGTCACTATACCGCCGACCGGGGCGGAATGCAGCAGGCCAGTTTCGGCGGCCGCTCAGGCGACGGCCGTCTGGGACGGCAGGATGACCTGGCTGGGGTTGACGCTCAGCCAGTCCAGGAGGGCCCGGGACAGCTCGGGATCGAACTGTTCCCCCGCGCATTGCCGGATTTCCGCGATGACGTGCTCGAGCGGGTAGGCGCCCTTGTACAGGCGGGGCATGAGCATGGCGTCGATGGAATCGGCCAACTGGATGATGCGGGCGCCCAGGGGGATGTCCCGCCCGGCGACGCCGTTGGGGTAGCCCTGCCCGTCCCACCGCTCGTGGTGGTGGAGGACCAGGTCGGCCTCGCGTGCGAAGGTGGGCATGTTGCGTACGATGTCGGCCCCGAGTTCGGGGTGCCGGCGGACGAGGGCGAACTCTGCATCGCTCAAGGGCCCGGGCTTGCTGAGGACGACGTCCGGCACGCCGATCTTGCCGATGTCGTGGACGAGGGCGGCCACGCGGATCGACTCGGTCTGCCTGTGGTCGAGGCCGACGTGGACGGCGAGGTGGAAGGCGTAGTGGGCGACCTGCTCGCTGTGGCGGCGGGTGTAGGGGTCCTTGGCCTCGACCGCTCCGGCGAGGGCGCGGATGCCGTCCATGAGGGCCTGTTCGTGCTGCGACTCCAGTTGCAGCGCCCTGGCCGCCCTCAGGGGCAGGGCGACGGCGGCGTCGGGCGAGGCCGCCCGCAGATACGTTCGCTTGAGCGACTCGATCGAGAAGGGCTTGTGGAGGTAGTCAAACGCCCCCAGGCGGATGGCGTCGGCGAGGTAGGTGGTGGAATGGGCGGCGGTGATGAGGATGACGTGGCAGGCGGGATTGTGCCGGCGGACGTGGGCCAGCAGGTCCAGTCCGCTGCGGTCGCCCAGGCACACATCCGCGATTATGACCGAGTAGTCCTCCTCCGCCAGCAACTGCAGGGCGGAAGCGTTGTCGAACGCGACGGCGCAGGTCGCCCCTACCTGCCGCAGCGCTTGCTGCACCAGGTCGCAGACGCCAGGTTCGTCGTCAACCACCAATACTCGCACAGACTTGCTTACCATCTGGAACTCTCCTGGACTCTTCGACCTCCCGACCCCTGGGTCAGCCGAAATGGCCAAGGTGCCAGTACATGTATCGGGTCGCCCCCGTGCACCCTTTAGCAGCCGCATGGGCGCTTGGCGGGCAAGCGGCAGGCTCATCTTCTTCCTTCTACCGCCCGGTCCGGGCGGGTATGATCCAGCCCTTGAAGACGGGAGAACGCCGATGCAGGACATGACGATCCGGGACTTCCAGGAGTTCATCCGCAACCAGTACTACTCGACCGACTCCGCCCGCGGCACGCCGGGCACGTTCTTGTGGTTCGTCGAGGAGGTGGGGGAGCTGGCCTCGGCGCTGGCGGGCAAGGACCAGGCCAACAAGGAGGAGGAGTTCGCCGACGTGCTGGCCTGGCTGTGCACGCTGGCCAACATCAACGACGTGGACCTGTCGCGGGCCATCGAGAAGTACACCGTACGCGGGGTGGAAGGGCACAAGTAGACCTGCCCGCCGGCAGGCAGATTGCGGATTCCGCAATCCGAGATGGCCCCTTGACTCCGTCAGGTCTTTGCCGTAAGACTCACGGCCGGGTTTGTCTGTTGGCCCGCGGGCTCGCCGGCCCCGAAAACCGCTCGGCAGAACCGTCCGCCAGAGGTAGCAATGAAAGTATTTGTCGTAAACTGCGGCAGCAGTTCCATCAAGTATCAGTTGTTCTCCATGACCAATGAGGACGTGCTGGCCAAGGGCGTCCTGGAGCGGCTGGGCACGAACCAGGCCACGCTGCACCACCGGGCCCGCGGCCAGAGTTGGAAGCTGGCGGTGCAGGCCGCCAACCACACCGAGGGCCTGCGGACGATCCTCGACGTCCTGGTGGACGCCGAGAAGGGCGTGATGTCCACCATCGGCGAGATCGAGGGCGTCGGGCACCGGGCGATCCACGGGGGCGAGGAGATCCGCGGCACGGTGCGGATCGACGAGTCGGTGCTGGAGGTCATCCGGCGTAACGCCGAACTGGCGCCGCTGCACAATCCGCCCAGCCTGGCCGGCATCGAGGGGGCGATGGCCGCCCTCCCGGACGTGCCGCACGTGGCCGTCTTCGACACGGCCTTCCTGTCGACCCTGCCGCCCAAGGCCCACCGCTACGCGGTGCCCGAACAGTGGTACACCGAGCACCACGTCCGCAAGTACGGCTTCCACGGCACGAGCCACCGCTACGTGACGCTTCGGACGGCCGAGCTGTTGGGCAAGGGCGCCGATCAGGCCAACCTGATCACCGCGCACCTGGGCAACGGGTGCTCGATGACGGCGGTGGCCGGCGGGCAGGCGGTGGACCACTCGATGGGCCTGACCCCGCTGGAAGGCCTGGTCATGGGCACCCGCAGCGGCGACATCGACCCGTCGGTCGTCCTGTACATGCAGTCCAGGGGCTTCAGCCCGGCCGACGTGGACCGCGTGCTGAACAAGCAGTCGGGCCTGCTGGGGGTCAGCGGCTGCTCCAACGATATGCGGGACCTGCTGGGCGAGGCGGAGGGAGGCAACGAGCGGGCCGATCTGGCCCTGGAGATGTTCGTCTACCGCATCGCCAAGTACGTGGGGGCGTACTACACGATCCTGCCCCGCTGCGACGCGGTGGTGCTTACCGGCGGGATCGGCGAAAACTCGCTGCCGATCCGCCAACGCATCGTGCGGTCGCTCGCGCGGCTGGGGGCCGAGTTGGACGACGCCCGCAACGCCGCCACCGTGAAAGGCCGGGCCGGGCCCATCACCACCGACGCGTCCGCCCTGGCAGTGTGGGTCGTGCCGACCAACGAAGAACTGATGATCGCCCGCGACACCCGGCAGATGGTTCGCCCGCTCTGACGCGGCGCGCAGCCCCAGACAAGACGCCAACAGAAGGAGAACCAGATGAGACTCGCATCCGTCGTTTTCGCCGTCGCGCTGGCCGCGGCCGGCTACGCCCAGGACGCCAAGCCGCCGCTGCTGTTCGAGACGACCTTCGACAAGGGGACCGATGCCTTCCAGCCCACCGACGCCAACGCCTGGAAGATCGTCGATCTGGAGGGCAACAAGGTCTACAACCAGTTCAAGCTCAGCAAGTACACGCCGCCCACCCGCAGCCCGCACAACGTCTCGCTGGTCAAGGACATTCTCGTCAGCGACTTCGTCCTGACCTGCCGCGTGCAGTCCACCAGCAAGGCCGGCAACCATCGCGACATGTGCCTGTTCTTCAACTACCAGGACTCCAAGCATTTTTACTACGTGCACCTGGGCAAGGTCGCCGACCCCAACTCCTGCCAGATCATGATCGTCAACGACGCCCCGCGAACGCCCATCACCAAGAAGGCCGCCAAGGGCACGCCCTGGGACGAGAAGTGGCACGACGTCAAGATCGTCCGCAAGGTCGACAGCGGAAGCATCGAGATCTACTTCGACGATATGAAGGAGCCCCTGCTGACGGCCGAGGACAAGACGTTCACCTGGGGCCAGGTCGGCATCGGCTCGTTCGATGACAGCGGCTACTGGGACGACCTGAAGCTGTGGGGCACCAAGGTCGCCAAGCCGAAGTAGCCGCCCGTTCGCTCGCGACGGTCAACTGCACCGTCGGTTCCCCGCCCGTGCCCAAGAGCCGGGGAGGCGCCCTATGCGCAAGCGACATGCGATTCTGCGTTCGGGTCTGCTCCTTTTGGCGGCTTGGGGCGCGTGCGTTCAGGCGGCCCAGCCGCAGCACACGTGGAGCGGCGTGGAGCGGATCGTCGCCGTCGGCGACGTGCATGGCGACTTCGACCAGTTCGTCAAGACGCTCCGGGCGGCAGGGGGCGTCGACAAGAAGCTGAACTGGTCGGCCGGCAAGACGCATCTCGTGCAGGTCGGGGACGTGCTGGATCGCGGGCCCGACAGCCGCAAGGTGATGGACCTGCTGATGAAGCTGGAGGTGCAGGCCGCCGAGGCCGGCGGCGCGGTCCACGCGCTGATCGGCAATCACGAGGAGATGGTCCTGCGCGGAGACTGGCGCTACGTGAACGCCGCCGAGAAGAAATCGTTCGGCGGCGAAGAGGGGCTTCGCAAGGCCATGGCGGCGGAGGGCAGGTACGGCCGGTGGATCCGCGGGCACAACGCCGTCATCAAGATCAACGACGTGCTGTTCCTGCACGGCGGCCTGAGCCCGAAGTACGCGGGCAAGTCGCTGGACGAGTTGAACCGCGGCATTCGCGACGGGCTGGGCAAGGGCGGCATGGGCAGGGACTCGGCCGGGCCGCTGTGGTACCGCGGCCTGGCATGCGGAGATCCGGGAGAGATCCAGCAGACTATGGAGACGATTCTCAAGACGCACGGTGTAGCCCACGTCGTCATCGGTCATACCGTGGCGAACGAGATTACGCCCAGTCTGAACGGGAGGCTCATCCTGATCGACGTGGGGATAAGTCGGGTCTACGACGGCCCGGCCTGCTGCCTGGCGATCGAGAAGGGCACGTTCTTTGCGGTGACGGCCGGCCAGCCGAAAGTGGAACTGGAGATGGTCGCCCCGGTCCGCGAGAAGAGCCCCGACCGCTGAGCGACCATGGGGCAGTTCGGTCCTCCGGCGAGCGAACCATTGCGCGCGGCACGCGGGCATGGAGGTCCGACCCGCCGGATGCGGACGCTTCCTGACTTAGTCCTTGGCGACGTAATCGATCACGAGCACCTTGTCCAGGTACGGGCGGAGGGTCGCGCCGAACTCCTTGTGGGCCGGGTGGGGCAGGTAGGCGTCGCGGTCGGCGGGCGTGGCGAAGGTCAGGAAGAAGCAGTGCGTGAAGCCCTGGGCCTTGCCCTCGGGGCTGATGTCCGTGCCCCACTCGAAGGCCATGATCTGCGGGATGTGAGAGGGCAACTCGCGAAACTTCTTCTCGACGGCCTGGACCTGCTGGGGCGTGGCGGTGTCCTTGAACTTGAAGAGCACCACGTGGCGGACCGTGCCCTGGAAGAACTGGCCGGCCTTCTCGGCAGTCAGCTTGGCCGGCTGGGCGGACTTGGGGGACTCGACCCGGATGTCGGCGCAGGCGGCGACGAGAAACGGGAGGGCGGCGAACAGGAAGAGGACGTTCTTCATGGCAGTCTCCTTGTTGGCAGGGAGAACGCAAGCGGCGGCGGGGGATTGCGGGTCCGTCGGGTGCGGTCTTTCCTCTTTCGTGCGCCCGGGCGGCGCGGTAGGATTCAGCCGGTCTGACTTTCGCAGCCATAAGGAGAGCGACAATGACCGATTCGTCGTGCAGCAGGCGTCGCGTGTTGTCCGCCGCGGGGGCCGCCCTGGCCGCCGGTACGCTGGCAAGCGGCGCGTCCGCCCAGGACGCCGCCAAGGACGACAAGATCAAGATCCTGGCCATCTCCGGCAGCGCCCGCAAGGGCAAGACGACCGCCGCCGGGCTCCAGGCCGTGCTGGAGGCGGCCAAGGCGGTCTCGCCAGCCGTCGAGGTCGAGTTGATCGAGCTGTCGGGCATGAAGTTCGAGCCTCCCGGCAGCAAGGCCGCCGACGACTTCGAGGCCCTGGCGGCCAAGCTGACCGATCCGAAGGTGGCGGGCATCGTGCTGGGTTCGCCCACGTACTTCGCCAACATGTCCGGACTGATGAAGAGCTTCCTGGACAAGTGGACCGTCTTCCGCAAGGGTTTCGCCCTGAAGGACAAGGTGGCCGCATCGCTGGCGGTGGGCGGGGCCCGCAACGGCGGGCAGGAACTGGTCAACGAGTCCATGAAGTGGGTGCTGATGTCCATGCAGATGGTCCTGGTGGGCGACGGCGAGCCGACGGTCCACCGCGGCGCGACGCTGTGGAACCAGAAGGACGACGTGACGGCCGACGAGTGGGGCATGGGCACGGCCACCGCTCTGGGCACGCGTGTGGCGCAGACGGCGCTGAAGATTCGCGGACTCAAGTAGCTTTCGGTTCTGAACTGTCGATTGACGGGTGGCGCCGGATAGCCTCTCGCGCCCGCCGAAGCTCGCGGACCTGCCCCTCGGGGGGAGGCCCTCCGTGGGCTTTGGCGTGGACGGCGAGGACGAAGCGAACCGTCAGGATTCAACGGTCAACAGTCAATGGTCAACGAACAATGATTAACGATTGGGAACTGATCACGACCAATCTCGGGCGCCTCCAGGAGAGGCGGATCGAGGTGGCGGTGTTGCCGGCGGCGGCCGTCGAGGCGCACAACCGCCATCTGCCCGAGGGGCAGGACCTGCTGCACACGCAGCACGTGGCCCGCGAATCGTGCCGGCGGGCGCACGAGCGGGGGGCGCAGGTGATGCTCCTGCCGGCCCTGCCGTTCGGCGTGGACTGCAACCAGCTCGCCTTTCCGCTGGCCGTTCACGTCAGCCAGGCGACCCTGGACGCGATGGTCCGCGACGTGATCGCCTCGCTGCGCCGCCACGGCGTTCGCAAGATCGTCCTGGTCAACGGGCACGGCGGCAACGACTTCGTCCCGCTGGTCCGCCAGGTCCAGTGCGACCTGGACGTGCACGTCTTCCTGTGCAACTGGTGGACGGTGGGGCACGATCGCTACAGCGAGTTCTTCGACCACGCGGACGATCACGCCGGGCAGATGGAGACGGCGGTCGGCCTGGCCATCTGTCCCGAACTGGTCGAGTTGGAGCGGGCGGGCAGCGGCCTGGCCAGGCCCTTCCGGTTCGAGGCCCTGCGCAAGGGCTGGGTCCGCACCAGCCGCGACTTCGCCCGTCTCAACGACCACTGCGCCGCGGGCGACCCGGGCGGCGCGACCGCCGAGGCCGGGCGGGCGTACCTGGAGCTGAGCATTTCGCGGATCGCGGACTTCCTGGTGGAGTTGGCCGGCTCGCCCATCGACGAGCACTTCCCGCACGAGGGGCCATGAGCGGTCTTCGCCGGTTGCTGCTGCTGACCTTCCTGGAGAGCTTCGCCACCATCCTGGTCGAGCGGGCGGCCTACTTCTTTGCCCACCACGCGCTGGGGTTTACGGACCAGGCGAACCTGTGGCTGGCGCTGGCGTTCGGGGCGGTGTACGCCGCCGCGGCCGTGGCGAGCCACTCGGTGACGGTCCGCATCGGCGAGAGGAGGCTGCTGCTGTTCACGCTGGTCGGGCAGCTTGTCGTCCACGCCGCGCTGGCGTTGTGGGCGGCCCCCGCGGCCCTGTTCGGCGGCATGATCCTCCTGGGCGGGCTGAACGGGCTCAAGTGGCCGGTCGTCGAGAGCTACGTCAGCGCGGGGCACGCGCCGGCTGACACGGTCCGGGCGGTGGGGCGTTTCAACATCTCGTGGTCCGGCGCCGTGCCGCTGGCCCTGGCGGCGGCCGGGCCGATCATCGACGCCTGGCCCAATGGCATCTTCCTGGCGGCGGCGGTCCTGAACGTGGTGTCCCTCGGATTGTCGCTGCCGCTGGCGCCCCGCCCGCTGCACCTGGCGGACGACCACCCCGATCGCCCCGCCCTGGGCGAGCTGCGCCGTTGCGGGCAACTGCTGGTGTCCAGTCGCTGGATCATGCTGGCCAGCTACGCCCTGATGTGGGTGCTGGCGGCGCTGATCCCCCGCCTGTTCCAGACGCTGGGCTATTCCGTCAGCCACTCGACAGCGCTGAGCGGGCTGATCGACGTCTGCCGCTGGCTCACCTTCGTCGTGCTGACCCTCTGGGCGGGCTGGCGCGGGCGGAGCGGCCCCATCGTGTTGAGCATGATCGGGCTGCCCGCGGGCTTCTTCCTGGTCCTCTACGGGCCCGCCATCGCGTCCGGGCTGGGCGGCGATGCGGTGGGACTGGCGGCCGTCCTGGCCGGCGAGGTCCTGTTCGGACTGGCCGCCGGCATGACGTACTTCTGCGCGCTGTACTACGCCATGATCGTCAAGAACGCCTCGGTGGCCGCGGGCGGGGGGCACGAGGGGCTGATCGGGTCGGGCTTCTTCCTCGGTCCAGCCGCCGGGCTGCTCGGGGCCATGATCTGCCCGGGACCCGTCGGCATCACCATCGGCGTGTTGCCCATCCTGATGGTCGGCGTGGGCGGCGGCCTCCGGGCGCTGGTCCGAACGACTGGACGCAGAGAAGCAGAGACGCAGAGAGAAGAAGAGAGATAAGGCCGCAAGGGCGCGGTATCGCGTTCTGGGCCGAATACAAACAAAAACCCACCCCTGACCGCTAAGGGGTGGGCTTTGCTTCAAATCAGCAAGTCAACGAGTCACCGAATCACAGGTACTCGTTGATGATGTTCTCAAGCATTTCGACCCGGCCGGAGGCGTTGGGATCGGCCTCGCCCTTCTTGACCATGTACTTCTTGAGGCAGGCCATGGAGCACTTGCCGGTCTCGATGTCGGCGCCGAGTCCCTTGTCCCACGAGGCGTATCGCTTCTGGAGGAAGTCCTTGAGCACGCCGTCTTTGCGGATGGCGGCGGCGGCCTTCAGGCCGCGGGCGAAGGCGTCCATCCCGCCGATGTGGGCGTGGAAGAGGTCGACCGGCTCGAAGCTCTCGCGGGCGACGTGGGCGTCGAAATTCAACCCGCCGGTGACGAAGCCGCCCATGTTCATGATGGTCAGCATCGAGAACGTGCAGTCGTACAGGTCGGTGGGGAACTGGTCGGTGTCCCAGCCGAGCAACATGTCGCCGCGGTTGGCGTCGACGCTGCCGAGGATGCCGACGCTGGAGGCGAACTCCAGCTCGTGGATGAAGCTGTGCCCGGCCAGCGTGGCGTGGTTGGCCTCGATGTTCAGCTTGAGGTGGTCCACCAGGCCGTAGCGCTGGAGGAAAGCGTAGCAGGCGGCCGAGTCGCTGTCGTACTGGTGCTTGGTGGGCTCCTTGGGCTTGGGCTCGATGTAGAACTGCCCGTCGAAGCCGATCTGCTTCTTGTAGTCGACGGCCAGGTGGAGGAACTTGGCCAGGTGGTCGAGTTCGCGGCCCATGTTGGTGTTGAGCAGGGTCTTGTAGCCCTCGCGCCCGCCCCAGAAGGTGTAGCCCTGCCCGCCGAGTTCCTTGGTCACTTCCATGGCCTTGGCGACCTGGGCGGCGGCGTATGCGAAGACGTCGGCGTTGCAGCTCGTGGCCGCCCCGTGCATGTATCGCGGATGGCTGAACAGGTTGGCCGTGCCCCACAGCAGCTTGACGCCCGTGCGCCTCTGCTCGGCCTTGAGGACCTTGACGACCTCGTCTAGGTTGCGGTTGGTAGCCGCCAGCGTCTTGCCCTCGGGGGCTACGTCGCGGTCGTGGAAGCAGTAGAACTGCACGCCGAGCTTCTGGAAGAACTCGAAGGCCGCCCGCACGCGATTCTGGGCGTTGGCGACGCTGTTGCTGCCGTCGTCCCACGGCATGAGCCGCGTCGGCCCGCCAAACTGATCCGCGCAGCCGTTGCGGAACGCGTGCCAGTAGGCCACGCTGAAGCGGAGATGGTCGGCCATTGTCTTGCCTTCCACCTTCTTCTTGGCGTTATAGTGCTTGAAGGCCAGCGGGTTCTTGGACTTGGGGCCCTCGTACTGGATCTTCTTGATGCCGGGGAACGCTTCCTGCTTTCTCGCCATGGTTGTCATCTCCCAAAGATAATCGATCGCGATTGGCGGATTGTACGGCCCGGGCGGGGGGAGAAGCAAGATGGTCGATTGTCGAGCGGCGATTTTCGATTGGAGGAGGACGCAGAGGAGCAGAGACGCAGAGAGAATAGCGGGAGTGGAAAGAAGGACGCAGAGGAGCAGAGACGCAGAGAGAAGATTCGGATGCGGCTACTTCCGCAGGCCGGGCAGTCCGGCCCGCTCGGCCAGCGTCACACAGACGCCGCAGACCGCGCCGCAGACCGCGCCGGCGATGGTGCCGCAGATCAGGCCCAGAACGAGGCCCACGAGCACGAAGAGAAAGGCCTCTTCAACCTTGGGGAGCAGGAACAGCGCCAGCGGCAGGTGGATGGCGAGGGTGGAGATGACGCCCGCGGAGGCGCCGTAGATGGCTCCCATTAGACAACCCGCGACTCGCGGTCTTCCGGGCGGGAGGGTCATCCACCGGCACCAGAGGCGGGCGACGCCCATGCCGCTGGCCAAGCCCAGCAGGGGCCCCAGCAGTGCCGGGACCATTCCGCCAACAGCGTAAACCAGCCCCGCCAAGAGGCCCATAGCTCCCCCCACTACGCCGCCGGTCCACAGAACCGGGCGCCAGACAGCTACGGGACGCGGTTTCTCGTCTGGGACCAGTGGAATCTCCTTCCACCTCTTCGGATGTCCTATCGGGCAATTTCAGCGAAGCAGGGCCTGGCTCATCCTGTCCAGTTCGTCCAGAGTCGGCCAGAGCGCTTGCTCACCTTTCAGGTCCAGGTCTGGGCGGATGGCCTGGCGAAACTCCAGGCTCTTCTTCAGGTAGTCCAGACAGGGCGCCCAACTCTCGCGTTGGATGGAGAACGTGACGTCGGCCAGGGCGCGGTAGCAGTTGGCAGCCAGACCGGCGGTCTCCTTGTGCTTGGCCGCCTTCTCGGCGATCCGCCGGAGGTGCCAGGCGGCCGGGCGGCCCACTTGATGGCAGGCCTGGGCGAATAGTGAGCCGGGAACGGCTGCGGCGGCGGGCTTGCCCCCCGGGGCCAGAAGTTCCTCCAGCAGGGAGACTTCCTCGCTGAGAATCGTGTCCAGGTCCGCCGTGTTGGTTCCCGGAGTCTTCAACACCCTCTGGAAGAGGTGGTAGCAGTCGCCGAGGGAGTCCTGGACGGTCTCCAGGCGGTCCTGGGGCTTGGCCTTCTGCCTGCGCAGACGCATGTTCAAGAGGTCCTTCTGCACCTCGGAGCGGACATCGTCGGCCGACAGGATCACCTTCCGGCTTACCTGCTGCGCGTTGCCGTCGGGCCCGGAAACGGTTCGGAACTGCTCGACGACCTCCGGGGGCGCCTTGACCAAGATTTGAAGTTCGCACCGGGCTTCCAGGCCGTCGGTGGAGGCCGCCCTGAACTCGCACCACGTTGCCCCCGGCGGGAGGGACTGAATGCCGGCCCCGCCAAGGGCGAACCGCTCGGTCGAGGACCATCGGAGGAATCGCAGGCACATCAGACCGCCCACGCGCATCAGGACTAATTGCCCCCCCGGCGCAGGGCGCGCGGGAGTATCCTTGAACTGCTTCCGCGATGACTCGCTCATCAACCGCCCAAAGGCCTGGCCGATCTCCGTCACGCGCTCCATCGCTGCCTCGGCCCCTGAAATCTCGCCCGCGGCAGGGAACTTTGAGAAGTACTCGCGGGTCTCGGGCCGGTCGGAGTCAACCTGAAGCAACATCGTCGCATGCAGGGCCTCGCCCTGTCGCCAGAATCGAGGCACCTCCGGCTCGACGGGGACATCCCGCCCCCCTCGGGGCGTGGGGATCTGGACCGGGAACAGGAACGTCATCCACCCCCGAACCGCCGGAGGGGGCGTCGGCGCGGGTGCTCGCGCCGCTAGTTGGGCCAGCCGCCTCTCCAGTCGCTCCCGTCGCTGGAGGGCCAGCGTCTTCTCCACCCGGCACTCACCGGCCTCCAGGCGCAGTTGCTCGACCCGCTGGTCGCACTCCAGAACAACCTGTGCCGCCGCCGCGGCGGCCTCCTGCAACTTCTTGTATGTCGGGTGCGGTTGGCCCTCCAACTCCTCGTCGGCCTTGGTTTCGGCCGCCTTCCGCTGGTCCTGCAGGTCCTGGACTTCCCTGTCGATCTGGCGCAGCCTCTCCCGATTGGGGCCAGAACTGTCCAGCACGCCCACAAGCCGTCGCATGCCGGGTGTGTAGTCCGGGTTGCCCTCCGACTTGGGCGGCTGGAGCAGCCCCTGCTTCTCCTCCTGGCGTCGCCGGATCTCGCGGTCAAGACGGACCACTTCCTTTCCCACCTCCTCGAGGCGAAGGCGAAGCTGCTCCGCCTGCTCACGGAGCGGTTCCCTTTTGGCTGCTTCGGCCTCGCGCTGCCGGTCCTTCTGGGCCGCCTGCTGCTCGTACTGCTGTCCCTGCCGCCGGCACTCGGCAATGCGAGCTTCGAGACTTTCTCGCGTCTCCTCTGCCGCCCAGACCAGACCCGCAGCCAGCAGAACGCTCAGCCCCGTCATCACGATCTTCATGACCTGGTCTCCTTCCGATGCCGGGGCCGGCGAGGGCGACTGAAGCTCAGCCCTTCAGCATCACGACGTGATTCACCCGCGAGGCGATGCATCTGACGTATTATACAGCCTTGTTTGCCCTTGGGCAGCAACTCGCACAGTCGGTCAGAGAGAGGGTCTACCGGATGCGATAGACGTGTACCGCCAGCGGGGCGAAGTCGTCGCTGAACGCCCCAGCCGAGGCGGGGATCGTCCGCTCCTCGTCGACGACCTCGACCTTCGCGCCGGCCGGCAGGCCCTCGACGCGGATAGTCGCCTTGGTCGCCTTGGCCCGCTCGTCGTAGTTCACGCAGAACAGGTACAGGCCGTCGGCGGCCTGGCGGGCCAGGATGTCCAGTTTGACCTTGTCGGCGGACTCGATGCTCGCCTTGCGCGTGGCCGGCGCCGCCAGGATCGCCGGGGCCAGGCGGGTGATCTGGTCGTTGATCTCGCGCAGGGCCTTGCGGTTCTCAGCCGGCACGCCGAACTGCGAGTAGCTCGGCTTCCAGATGTGCGTGAAGTAGCCGATCGCCGTCGCCCCGCGGCAAATGGACATCCACACCTCGCAGCGGATGTGCTCGGGCGTGACGTCCTTCTGCCTGGCCAGGTCGCCCGTCCACTGCCCGCCCTTGGACGTCTCGATCCAGGCGTAGACGGCGCGGTCCGGCCCGGCCAGGTCGCTCAGCAGCTCGGTGCAGTCGTGGCCCAGGTACAGCCACTCGGGCTTGTTCCAGCCGTAGATGGGATACACGTCGTAGCCGACCACGTCGCACGCGGCGACGTAGCCCTTGTACATGGGCAGGCGGCGATCCTCGGGCCACTTCTTGAAGTGCGGGTGGAAGTTCGCCGTCAGCGTCATGAACAGCGGGCGCGACGGGTCGGCCTGCTTGACGAGCCGGTAGTGCTCCATCGTCTGCTCGGGCGTGGCCCGCGGCACGGTCCGCGGCGGGCTGAGCAGCACGTTCTTGCCGGCGGGGTCGAAGGCTTCGATCTCGCCGATCGAGCCCCATTCGTTCTTGTCCGCCTTGACGGCCAGCACCTTGAGCGTGAGCGTCTGGAACGTCGCGGGTTTGGCCAGGGCGAACTTCTGCTGGCCCTTCCTGGCCTCCAGCGTCGCCTTGAGGACCTCTTTTCCGTCGGCCTCGAAGGCCACCTGCGTCGGCAGGGTCAGCCCCGGCGAGACGGTCAGGTGGATCGCCAGGTGCGTCGCCGTCACCGGCT
Source organism: Planctomycetota bacterium (assembly GCA_022705325.1). Classification (GTDB taxonomy): domain Bacteria; phylum Planctomycetota; class Phycisphaerae; order SM23-33; family SM23-33; genus MWDR01. The sequence continues at coordinate 162,355 of JAKJER010000005.1, forward strand.
TGTTCAGGCGGACGATCAGCGAGGCGTCGGCCATCGGGTCCAGGACCGACCAGCTATGGGTCACGCCGTCGAGCACCTTCCACAGGGGCGTGGAGCGGTTGAGGCGCAGGCCCGGGCCGGGCTCGACCTTCGCGTCGCTCTCCTTGTGGTCGAGGTCCGGCTCGTCGTCGTGGATGTAGCCCAGGAGGATCGGGTGGCCCTTGAGCGACGCGTCGTACTGGAGCACGCCGTACAGGCCGGCCTGGGCGATCTGGTCGGCGTACTCGCGGATGTTCTTCGTCCCGCCCGCGCCGCGGTGGTAGCCGGCGGTGGCGTTCATCCCGCACTCGCGAGCGGAGGCGAAGTTCCGCGGGTCCTGCAACCACGAGAACAGCGGAAAGAAAGGCTTGCCGTTGAGCACGAACACCCGCCCGCGAAGCTCGACGGAGCGGACGGGGGCGGGGGGATCGCAGAAGCATTGCGCGGAAAAAACGCACGAAACCAACAAGACCAGAGCACGCTTGAGCATAGGCCACCTCATGCTATTGTCCGGTGCGTCGCGCGAAGCCGCAAGCATGTCCGCACGATGTCGGCTATCCAGACCAACAACCAGCAACCAGCAACTACTCCCGCCAGCGGTCCTTGTACAGGCCGATCTGGTCCACGGGGATCGGGCGGAAGCCGATCTTCTCGAAGGCGGGCGAGTCGGCCTTCAGGCCCAGCAGGCCCTGATCGGCGTTGACGAAGCCGGGGTTGTCCGTTGTCACCAGGTTTTCGAACTGGACGTTCTGTCCCCGGTCGCGACGCAGGAACTCGCGACAGCGGTAGACGACGTTGCGGCTGACGATGTTGACGTTGATGTCCTGGTCGAGGCGGGCCAGAAGGGGATAGCGTTTGAGGTAGAGGGCGGCGTCGTAGTCGCCCGCCTTGACGTTGCGGCCGGCCCATTCGGCGTAGCGCCCGGGGCCCCAGGGGCTGAAGCTGACGGCGATGTAGCAGTCGACGAAGACGTTGTTGTCCACCCAGTTGTCCTTGCCGCCGTGGATCTGCACCCCGCCGAATCCGGCTCCGCCGGCGGAGCAGTGCCGGAACAGGTTGCCGTAGATCAGCGTGTCGCTGATGGCGTCGTCGAGGCGGATGCCGGCCTGTCCGCAGGGCGGCCCGGCGGCGGGGCTCTGCCAGTTGCCGATGTGGTGCCAGTAGTTCCAGCGATAGACGTTGCCGCGGAAGGTGGCGTTGCCGTGCATGTCCGACCCGCCCTGGTCGTCGCTCTCGGTGACGACCTCGCGGACCTCGTTCAGCTCGACCAGGTGGTCGTTGCCGTTGAGGCGGATGCCGCTGCTGAGCACGTGGTGGAGTAGGTTGTGCGTGAGCCGCACGCCCACGCCGTTGACCAGGACGGCCGGCGTGTAGGTGTGGTCGATCCGCGAGAGGTCGAAGACGCGGCAGTTCTCGACGAAGTGCTCGCAGGGCGTCAGCGTGCGGCGGTCGCCGCCGCTGATCCGCGTGCCCCCGCGGGCCATGCAGAACACGTCGCACGAGAGCAGCCCGCAACGGCGCCCGCCGTCGATCACCACGCCGTCGCCGCCCAGCCGGCTGACCGAACAGCCGATCAGCAGGCAGTCCTCGCAGTTGCTCATCCGCAGGCCGTCGTGGCCGGACAGGTCCCACGCGAGGCCCTCGAAGCGAACGCACGCCGCCTTGTCCATCTCGACCATCGGCTTGTCCAGCAGCGACAGCTCGACGACCGACTTGGACACGTCGGCCGGCGGGTAGAAGTAGAGCATCCCCGAGCTGCGGTCGAGGTACCACTCGCCCGGCGCATCGATCTCCGACAGCAGGTTCACCGCGTAGAACTTCATGCCCTTGCGGAAGCCCGAGCGGTGCAGCGGCGGGGCCAGGTTGATCTCGTTCCTGGCCGGGTCGATGGACTCGACCTTCTCGTAGGAGTCCGACCAGCCGTGATACCAGTACCCGTACAGCCAGGCGTCCTTCTCCGCCGTCCAACGCCGCGGGCGGTCGACGGCGCAGCGGATCACGCCGCTGCGGATGGTCGTCTGCCCGCGCGGGCCGCGGGGCTCGCTCTTGCCGACGACGTCGGTGACCTCGGTGAAGCCCGCGTTGGGCCAGCGGGCCATCGGCATGGGCTTGGAGTCGCAGTACAGCTCGACCAGGCCGTGGGTGTGGAAGCCGCGCGCGCTGCCGTAGCCGGCCAGCACGAGCGGTTTGAGCTTAGCGACGCCCAGGGGCTTGAGGTCGGCTTGCAGGACCTTGCCGCGGGCCTCCTGGGGCAGTCGCTCCAGGACGGCGGCGTCGCGGACCGGCGCGAAGCCGCCCACTCGGATGCCGCCGCGGAAGGTCGGGCGCCGGTTGTCGGCGGCGCGGTAGACGATGGGCGCGGCGGGCGTGCCGGAATCCTGGGCGGTAAGCTTGAAGGTGTCCTTGACGGCGTACTCGCCCGCGTGGACGAGGACGGCGACCCCGCCGGCGGGCAGGGGCCCGCGGGCCTTGACGGCGCGGATGGCGTCGCGGGCGCGTTCGAGCGAGGCGAAGGGCTTGGCCGCCGATCCGTCGCCGGCGTCGTTGCCGCCCGTGGCGACGTGGAGCGTGACGGCCGGCGCGGGCGACGGGGGCAGCTTGAAGCGCGACGCAGCCGGGTCGACGGCGGGCAGGCCGGCGGCGAGGCGGTCGATCTCGACGATCCGCTCGCGGGCCTCGCGACGATGGTGGGGCGGGACGTCGGCGTCCTTGGCGTCGATCACCTTGGCCAGCTCCGCCTTGGCCTGGTCGCCCTTGCCCTGCCGCAGCAGCGAACCGGCCAACTGGAACTGGCGGATGCTGAAGGGCGTGGGCCGGGGCGGCGGGGCGGGTTTGGCGGCGGGCTTGGCGGCGGGTTTGGCGGCAGGTTTCGGGGCCGGCTTGGGCGGTTGAGCGGGCGGCGGGGCTGCCCAGCAGCAAGCCGTCGCCAGAGACAGGACCGTGAATACACTGACACCGCACGCCGCACGAAGGAGGTTCGAGTTACTCATGCAGGATATAACGCGTCGCGGCGGCGAATGTGTCGCGTTTGTAGAGGCGCCCCGGGGGACGGACGCTATCGCGCCGGCTGTTGCTGGGTGAGGCAGTGCAGCGTGCCGAACCCCAGCACCAGGTCCACCGCGTGCAGGCCGACGACGGGCCGGTCGGTGAACAGTTCGCCCAGGATGCCCAGCGCGACGCGGTCGGCGGGGTCGTTGAACGTTGGGACGATGACGGCGGCGTTGGAGACGTAGAAGTTGGCGTAGCTGGCGGGCAGGCGCCAGGAGCCGAAATGCAGCGGCTGGGGGCAGGGCAGCTCCACCACGCGGATCTTCGAGCCGTCCTCCAGGGCCATGGACTCCAGCCGCTCGCGGTTCTCCCGGAGCGGGCGGTAGTTCACGTCGCGCGGGTCGGACTCCTGGATGAGCACGACGGTGTCGCGGCTGACGAAGCGGCAGAGGTCGTCGACGTGCCCGTGGGTGTCGTCGCCGACGATCCCGTCGCCCAGCCACAGCACGTTGGTCGCGCCGAGATAGTCGCGGAAGACGCGGTCGTAGTCGGCGCGGGTGGCGCCGGGGTTTCGCACCTGGACGCTCGGGTGCTGGAAGCACTCCTCGGTGGTCAGCAGCGTCCCGCAGCCGTTGACCTCGATCCCGCCGCCCTCCAACGCGAAGGGCAGGCCGTTCCAGACGGGCTCGAACGTCCGCAGGCCCAGGCGCCGTGCGGCGCGGCGGGCGATCTTGTTGTCCCGCTGCCAGTTGGGGTACTTGTAGCCCCAGGCGGTGAACTTGAAGTCCACCACGGCCACCTCGCCGCCCGCCTTGCCCTTGCCCGCCTTGCGGACGCAGATGGGCCCGAAGTCGCGCGTCCAGCCGCGGTCGCTGGGCCAGCGGAAGAACTCCACCCGCCCCAGGTCCGCGTGGGCCCGCTCCAGCACGCGCCGGGCCTGGCGCTCCATGTCGGCGGAATCCACCACGATGCGCACGATCTCGCCAGGCGCGATCTTGCGGACGATCTCGCCGTAGGCCCAGCGGACGGTGCCCAGCTTGCCGGGCCAGTCGCTGCGGTTGTGGGGCCAGCCCAGCCAGGTGGCCTCGTGCGGGGCCCACTCCGCGGGCATGACGAAACCCCGCTCAGCCGGGGTGGAATCAGGAGTCCTCGCTGCCATCTGTCTTCGTGGTCTCTTTCTCTCTTCGTTGTGGTCTTGGTGGTCTGGGCCGTGATGAACCGCCCTCACGACTGCTCGTCCAGGAACCGCTGCGTGATCGGCCCGTAGGCGTCGATCCGCCGGTCGCGGAGGAAGGGCCAGCCGCGGCGCGTCTCTTCGATCAAGGCGGGGTCGATCTCGCCGATCAGCGTCTCTTCCTTGTCGACGGACGCCTCGGCCAGCACGCGTCCGAACGGGTCGCACAGGAAGCTGTCGCCCCAGAAGACGATGCCGTCGGCGCGGGCCGCGGGCTTCTCGTGCCCGATTCGATTGACCGCGGCCACGTACACGCCGTTGGCGATGGCGTGCCCGCGTTGGACGGTGCGCCAGGCGTCGCGCTGGGCGTCGCCGTGGGTGTCCTTCTCGCTGGGGTGCCAGCCGATGGCCGTCGGATAGAACAGGATGCCCGCCCCCTGGAGGGCGGTGACGCGGGCGGCCTCCGGGTACCACTGGTCCCAGCAGATCAGCGTGCCGATCCGCCCGAAACGCGTGTCGAAGGCGCGGAAGCCCAGGTCGCCCGGCGTGAAGTAGAACTTCTCGTAGTAGCACGGGTCGTCGGGGATGTGCATCTTGCGATACGTGCCGGCGGTCCGCCCGTCGGCGTCGATGACGACCAGCGAGTTGTGGTAGAGCCCGACGGCCCGCTTCTCGAACACGGGCACGACCAGCACCACTCCGAGGCTCGACGCCAGCGGGGCGAGGCGCTCGGTGCTCGGACCGGGGATCGGCTCGGCCAGGTCGAACAGGGCTGCGTCCTCGCGCTGGCAGAAGTAGGGCGAGCGGAACAACTCGGGCAGGCAGATCACCTGCGCTCCGCGGGCGGCGGCCTGCCGGATCTTGTCGGCGGCCTTGTCCAGGTTGGCCTGCGGGTCGTCGGACATGGCCATCTGCACCAGGCCGACCTTGTATGTCTGCTGCGTGTCCATAGGCAGAAAGTCTACCAGAGTATCCGGTTGCTTGTTATTGGTTTTTGGCTGTTGGCGGGGGCGGTGCTGCTGACCTGGGCGGCGTGAACGGTACGGGTACAAAACTCGCACCGCCTGCCGAACGCCGCCGAACGGCAAGCCCTTCGATAGCGACCAGGGTTGACGAGGAAGAAGCAACAACCAACAACAACCAACAACGAACAACGAACAACGGACAACGAACAACGGACAACGGACAACGGACAACGGACAACGAGTTACAGTTTCACCGCCTTGAGGGCGAGGAAGACCGGGAACTCCTGTCGGGCGCGGTTCTCGCCGCGGCTGTGCCCGCCGGGCTGGCTGACGTGATGGCTGAGCAGTTCCTCCGCCGCCACCACGGCCAGGCCGGCTGCGCCCAGGGCGTTGAGGCAGGCCGCCAGCGGGCGGTGGAAGAAGACGGTGTGCTCGTCGCCGCCGCGCCCGGGATGGGTCGCGATGGGGATGGCCATGTCGGAGGCGTAGCGGTCGAGGCGTCGGTACTGGGTGCGCTTCTGGTCGTCCCATTCCCAGCTCGACTGCCGCGGGATGCGGAAGCACGGGTGCAGGAAGATGACGACGGCCCGCCCGCCGGTGCGGAGGGCGGCGGCGAGCGTGGCGAACAGCGCCGGCAGGTCGTCCACGTCGTGAACGGCCATCAGGCAGGCGGCCGCGTCGAAGGGCCGGTCGGGGATGGCGGCGGCGTCGCGGGCGTCGGCGACGGCGTAACGGACGTGGGCGGGTCCGCGCTGTCGGGCGGAGGCGATGAGCGACTCGCTGGCGTCCGCGCCGACGACGTGTCGCACGCCGCGCGCAGCCAACATGCGGCAGAACACGCCCTGGCCGCAACAGAGGTCCAGGACCTTCTCGTCGGCCTGGGGATCGAGCATCCGCTCGGCCGCGGGCAGGATGACGTTTCGGTGGTAGTCGCTGCCTTCCTCGCCGACCAGGCGGTCATACCACGAGGCGACGTGCTCCCAACTCGTGGTCCCGCCGGCGGCGGGGCCTCTCGGCGGCGGGCGTGGGGGCTTGCGTTTTGGGGGGAAGGGCGGCTTGTCGCCGCGACGGCGGGGCGGAGAGGGCTTGCCCGGGCGCGGCGGGCGCCGGTGCGGATCGAAACGGGGATCGTCGCGGTCGTGTCGCATCGCCACAGGATATCAGGGGCGGGATGCGCTTGCAAATCCCGCCCGGGCGGGGCACAATTCGCCCAACGCGGAAGCGGCCCGGCCTGGCGGGCAGGACGCACGATTCATCGAACGGACTCGAGGACAGGTACATGGACCAGATCAACGCGTGGTTGTCGGACGTTGCGGGGGTGGTATGGGGATGGCCGCTGCTGATCCTCCTGCTGGGGACCCACCTGTTCCTGACGGTTCGCCTGGGCTTCATTCAGCGATACATGGGGCGGGCGATCCGGATCTCGCTTCGGCGAAGCAGCGAGGGCGCGGGCGACATCAGCCAGTTCGGCGCGCTGACGACGGCGTTGGCGGCGACGATCGGGACGGGCAATATCATCGGGGTGGCCGGGGCGATCGTCGCGGGCGGGCCCGGGGCGGTGCTGTGGATGTGGCTGACGGGGGTGTTCGGCATCGCGACCAAGTACGGCGAGGCGCTGCTGTCGGTTCACTATCGCGTGCAGATGCCCAACGGTCAGATGGCCGGCGGGCCCATGTACGTGCTGGAGCGGGGGCTCAAGGCCCGGTGGTTGGGGCTGGTCTTCGCGGCGCTGACGGCGCTGGCGGCCTTCGGCATCGGCAACATGGTGCAGGCGAACGCCATCGCCAAGACGGTGGACATGACGCTGGCGTTGGGGAGCGACCACGTTCTGGCCCGGACGTTTCTGGACATTCCGCTGCTGCGGTGGCTGGTGGGGGCTGCGGTGACGGCGCTGACGGCGCTGGTGATCCTGGGCGGCATTCGCTCGATCGCCCGCGTCTGCCAGTTGCTGGTGCCCTTCATGGCGGTGTTCTACATGGGCGGGTGCCTCGCGCTGCTGGCCATGCACTGGCAGACGATCCCGGACACGATCGCCCTGATCTGCACGTCGGCGTTCACGGGACAGGCGGCGATCGGGGGGTTCGTCGGGGCGGGCCTGCGGGAGGTGATCCGCTTCGGCGTGGCCCGCGGGTTGTTCTCCAACGAGTCGGGTCTGGGCAGCGCCCCGATCGTGGCGGCGGCCGCCCAGACCGCCCACCCGGTCCGCCAGGCCCTGGTCTCCGCCAGCGGGACGTTCTGGGACACCGTCGTCATCTGCGCGATCACGGGCATCGTGCTGGTCAACGGCGGGCAGTGGATGCACGTGACGGACAAGGAACTGCTGACCAGCCAGACGTTCGGCGCCTTCGGGTCGATCGGGCCGATCGTGCTGAACGTCGGCCTGCTGACGTTCGTGTTCTCGACGATCCTGGGCTGGTCGTACTACGGCGAGAAGGCGGTGGAGTACATCTTCGGCACGCGGGCGGTCCGCTGGTACCGCTATCTGTGGGTGGCGGCGGTGCTGGTGGGCGCGACGGTGCAGGCCGAGGCGGTCTGGAACTTCGCCGACGTCGCCAACGGCTGCATGGTCGTGCCCAACGTGATCTCGCTGGTCCTGCTGTCGGGCGTGGCGGCGCGGGTGACCCGGGAGTACTTCGCCCAGCATCCGGGAAGGATGTGAAGTTTTCGATTGTCGACAATCGACAATCGCAAATCGCAAATCGACAATCCCTCACGCCCTGGGGTGGAACTTCTTGTGGATGGCCTTGAGGCGGGAGGAATCCACGTGAGTGTAGATCTGCGTGGTGGAGATGTCGGCGTGCCCAAGCATTTCCTGGACGCTTCGCAGGTCGGCGCCGTGGGTGAGCATCTGGGTGGCGAAGCAGTGTCGCAGCGTGTGGGGGCTGACGTGTCCGCGGAGGGCGGCCTGGCGGACGTACTTTCGGACGAGGTCGTAGACGTCGGCGCGGCATAGGGGTTTGCCTCGCACGGAGAGAAACAGCCTGTCGGTGTGCTGAGCCGATCGCGCCGCCAGCGCCGGGCGAAGGGCGGCGAGGTAATGGTTGACGGCGTCGAGGGATTCCTGGGCGGCCGGGACGATGCGTTCCTTGCTGCCCTTTCCCAGGACGCGGAGGATGCCCAGGGAGAAGTTGACGTCGTTGACGTCCAACCCGGTCAATTCGCTGGCCCGCACGCCGGCGGCGTAGAGCAGGGCGAGCATGGCGTAGTCTCGCGGGCCGAGGCGCGGGTTGGAGCGGGCGGCGTCGAGCAGGAGGCGGACGCTGGCGTCATCGAGCACGGTCGGCAGGCGGTGCCACTTGCGGGGGGAGTCGACGTGCTGGGAGACGTCGCGGTCGAGCACCCGCTGGAGGACGAGCCACCGGCAGAACATGCGGATGGCGGCGATCGAGCGGGCGACGGAGGAGGCGGCCAGGCGCGACTTGCGGGCCCATCGCAGATAGCCCTCCAGGTGGGTCGGCTGGAGCGAGGCGAGCGCAGCGCCCTGCTCGGCCAGGCTGGCCAACAACCCGCGCAGATCGCGCCCGTAGGCTAAACGCGTATTGGCTGACAGGCCGCACTCGACCTGGAGATAGTCCAGAAACTCAGTGACCAGCCTCTGATCAGGAGACGGCGAAGAGGACGGGCTGGCAGGAGGCGTCGATGTGGTCATCCACCAGGAGTTCCTGAAAGACGGGACAGGTCATGTAGCGGTCGGCGCAGTGTTCGAACGCGCTGGCCAGGTTCCTGAGAGTCAGGTGGTCCGAACACCGCTCGTCATCCTGGTCTACGAATGGGCACACGTGGTTCTCCAGTCTTCCTTGACTACTGCACACCGTGGGCTACGCCTGTTGGGGTTATCGGCCAGGCGGGGCTTTTCGCTTGAACCTTTTGCCTCGACCCGCCTCGGCAGCCAACGCGAAGGGCCCGCGGAGGTGCGTTCCGCGGGCCCTGCATGGGTCCATGAGCTACGAGGCGTCGTCGCGCCGGCCTGGAAGCGCCCGGCGGGGGGCGTCGGGCGGCGCGTCCTTCGCCCCGGCTATTCCTTCTTGTCCTTGTCCTTCTCCTCCTTGCCGCGGTGGGAGTTGACCCAGGAGGAGATGCCCTTTGCGAGGCCCTCCGCCTTGTTCTGCACCCCCAGGCCGACGGTCTTGCCGGTGCGTCCGACGGCGTTTCCGGTGGCCAGGACGCTGCCGGTGGTCTTGTCCACCAGCTCCACGTGGGCTACGACCTCCTCGAGGGGGCCGAAGATGTTGTCGGTCACGTCCGCCTTCTCGTAGTGCAGGATCGCGACGTTCACCACCAGCGTCTTACCCGGGCTGTCGTTCTGGAACCGCTTCTGGAACTCCCGCGGGAACTGGCTGAAGAACTCCTCGGGGACGTTGCGCCCGTAGGCATTGGCCACCTTGCCCAACTCGATATTGGTGTACGGCGCCAAGGGCTTGGACTCCTTGGCGGGAAGGGAGTTCTCCTGCCAATACTTGCCCTTGGGTCCCAGGCCGGCTTCGGCCCCTTCACCGATGAGCCGGCCCATGCAGCCTCCGGCACAGAAAGCCAGGAACGACAGCAGAGCCAGGGTCGCGATGCAATTCTTCATTTCATTCTCCTTGTTTTCCGGGGCCGGGAGACGGTCGCCTGCTCCGGGGCTCCGTCGATAAGCCCAAACTCATCAACCAATTATAGCCGCCGCGATCGCCGGGGCAAAGGCGCGGCCGCCAGGGCCCGCTATGGGGCCGGGGCGGGGAGCTTGAACACGCGATAGAATCGTCCCCAGCCTTCGGCGGGGACCTGGTCGAGAACGCCCTGTCCTTCGGGCGCGACCGGGGCGCGGGCGATGACGAACCAGGCGCCGGCCCCGCGAAAGGGCGCCTGGTGGGCGAACTCGCCGGCCAGCACCGTCAGGGCCTCGGGATCGATCTTCCCGGTGCGCGGGTTCAGCACGCGGGTCATGCGGTCCAAGCGGGTGACCCACTCGTCCAGGAGCCAGGGGGCCAGGTAGTAGATGATCCGAATGTCATGGCGTGCGGCGACAATGGAGCGTCGCGCGGCCATGCGGAACTCGCTCAGTTCGGTGACGAAGACGGCGTCGGTGGGAGTGTGGCGGTCGGCCCAGGCGGAAATGGCCCGCAGCTCGTAGCGGCGGTGTTCGTCCTCGTGGCGATCGCGGATGAACTCGGGCTTGTCGACCTCCTCCATGGCCATGGTCATGGTGTCGACCAAGGCGTGGCGGAGGGGGCGGAGGTTGTCGGAGGGGATCATGTAGATGGCGGCCAGCAGGGCGCAGGCCGACCTCAGCAGGGCCCGGTGGACCTTGACCAGGCGGAAGAGGTTGCCCAGGCTCTGGGCGAACAGGACGTAGAGGGCGACCATGGCCAGGCTGGAGGCGTGGACGAACTCGACGGTCGGGGGGCCCATGCGGGTGAGGTAGCCGACGAGCTGGCTGGCGGCCTGGAAGACCAGGGCCACGCCGAGGGCGATCGAGCCGAAGAGGACCCAGAACTTCAGGTCTCGCGAGCGGTAGCGTTCGTAGCGTGCGAGGGTGAGGACGGCGGGGACGACGAGCAGGGCGGCCAGCAGGGCCCAGTTGAGCAGGGAGCGCGGCATGTCGGGGTAGAGGTACTGGGGGTCGACCATTCGGAGGGCCTCGAACACCCTGCCCCCGCGGACGAACGCGTCGGGCCCGGCCAGGTGGACGCGCAGGCGATAGAAGTAGATCAGGTAGGGCAGGGCGCCGGCCAGGGCGGCCAGGCCCAGCGCCAGGCCGGTGAGCAAGGCCCTGGGCGAGAAGCGGCGCAGGGCGAGATGGACGGCCAGCAGGACCACCGTCAGGTTCATGGCCCATGCGGGGCTGAGGTTGCCCAGCAGGCCGATCAGGACGAACAGCAACAGCAGGTGCCGGGTGCTCGCGAGACGCCCCGCCTGCTGCCAGCGGAGAAAGGCGAGCACGATCAGGGGCACGAGCGCCTGGACCCAGGCGGCGGAGGTCATGGTGTCCAGGGCGCCGAGCCCCCAGTAGGCGGGGCCGAGGGTGTCGGTGACGGCGGAACTGAGTACGGCCACGAATACGGCGACCGACCAGTTGCGGCACTGGCGGTAGAGCAGGGCGTACATGGAGCACAGGTACAGCATCGCGACCAGGGGCACCATGAGGCGGTAGGGCAGGAGAAGGTCCTGCCAGCCGCCCAGGCGAAGAACGCCGGCGACCATGGCGGTGAACAGCGGGTTGTGGGCGTTCCACAGGGGCGGCCGGCTGAAGAACGGGTCGCGGGCGTACAGGTCGTGGCGGTGCTCCTTGAGGGCCACCGTCGTCGCGTGGACCTGTGCGTCGCTGAGGCGGCACTCCTGCCAGGCCAGCAGGGCGTACAAGGCGGCTGTGCCCGCCAGGATCGCGATCGCGATCAGATGTCTGGGCCGAGGTTTGGGTCTCATGTGGTCCGCCTGCGTCAGGCAACCGGGACGACAGCATACCCCCCGGAGGGGGAAAAGCCAATTGCCTGGCGGTCCTCTCCGCCTTGTGCGCGCTGCGGTCGGTGAGCCGGGGGCCGGGCGGCTACTTCAGGGCGGCCACCTCTTCGGGCGTGAGGGCCCGGTTGAAGAACTTGACCTCGTCGATGATGCCCGTGGCGGCTACGTCGCCCGGGCGGGCGCCGATCCACAGGGGCAGATTGTTGGCGGCGAGCTTTCCGGCGACCGGTTCGCTGGCGTCCTTCTTGCCGTCCACGTAGAACGTGACGGCCTTGGGGCACTTGACCACGGCCACCAGGTGCCACTTGCCGTCGGCGATGTTCTTGGCGCCTTCGAGGCGCAAGCGGGCCTGCCCGGCGTCGGCATAGTCGAGGATCCCGCTGAGGGCGCCGCCCATGGTGACCCACACGTCGATGTTGCGGATCTCCTTGGCCTCGGGGAACTCCGTGCCACCGCGCCAGACGATGTACTGGTAATCGCTGGTGTTCTTGAGCTTGATCCAGGCGGCGAAGGTGTACTCCGGGGCGTCGAGGCAGGGAGCCGTGTCGATCAGGACGTATCCCTTCCCGTTGAACTCGAGCGCCTTGCCCACCTTCCCGTCGACCCACTTGAGCCCGTCCTTGATCGTGCCGCCGTTCTTGCAGGTGCCGGCGTTCTTGACGGTCTGCCCGGTGCCTTCGTCGAAGGACCACCACCCGCACGGCCCGCCCGCGGCCCCGCCCACGTCGCAGCCGCCGGCCAGGAACAGGCCCGCCGTAAACGCCACCGCCAATACAGCATGGAACGTCATTCTCATCGTCCACCGCCTTTCTGGATGTGCATCTCGTTCTGAACGAGCGTGACCTGGGGCGGCCGGCGCGGTGCGGGCCCGGTCCGCCCCCCGTGTGCAGCGCGTCCTATTGTTTCACCCTCATCCACGCATTGCAAGCGCGTGCGGAGGGCCGGGCGAAAAAATGCGGCCTGGCGTAACGACAACCGGCCCGGCTGGAGGGATCGCTCCAGGCCGGGCCGGCGATGCGGTTGATGGGGGCTGGCTCAGCGGCCGCTGGGACGGGCGGATTCGAGATCGACCGTCTTGCCCACGGGCAGGATGCTCCGCCCCTGGATGTCGGCGAAGTAGACGTTGAGCTGCTTGGTCTGCATGTCCAGCACGTAGAGGAGTTCGCGGCTCTCACTGTAGGCGGCGGTGCAGACGACGTATCGGCCGGACTTCATCACGTTCTCGGCGCGGGCGTCCTGCGTGGTGTACGCGCCGATCAGCAGGACCGACAGCAGGGCGGCGACGGCCAGCAGGATGACGAGGGTGACATTCTGGGAATGGGTCATGGCGGTTCTCCTAGCGGCTCTCGCGGAAATCGGTGCGGATGAGTCGGCTGCCGATCGCGGTGATGGCCTTGGCGGTCTTGTCGACGTAGATGGCGGTGAGCTGCTGCTTGGACACGTCGAGGATGTAGACCGCGGAGGTGTTGGTCTGGACCCGCCCGGGGACCATGATGTAGTCGATGCCGCCGAAGCCCTGTGCCTGAGCCGGCGGGGCCGACACCACGAGCATCATCGCCGCCAGGAGGGCGACATTGACGCATACAAGCGTCACAATCAATGCCTGTTTCATTCGCTGTCTCCTTAGATATTCGACCGCCCGCCGCCGGGCGGGGCTTGATCAGTCCAGGTGGGTCCGCCGCGAGTTCTTGAAGGCGACCGCGCAGATGCCCGCCAGCCCCACCAACACGTAAATCCAGGAGATGAGGCCGACAGAAGCTTCGATCTTGGGCGGGTCGTACGGTGCGGCCGACAGGGCGCCGGCCGCGGCAAGCACCGCGGCAAGTCCCCACGGCCAACGAGTGATTCGTTTGGCGTTCATGTCGTGCATTATACTTGGGCGCACGGCCGATGCAACGGTGAGACACGGAATTGTGGACAGGCCGGCCGGTCCGGGGGCGCCGGCGGGCGGTCGTTCGGGCGGGTCGAAGACCTCACAGAAAGGCGGCTACGTCGCGGGCCAGGCGGGCGAAGTCGGCGCCGCCCATGGCGATGGTCTGCCATTTGGCGCTGCGGGGGCGGGCGGCGGTGAGGTAGTCGCCCAACCGTACCGCCACGAACGCGTAGTGCTCCTGGCGGAAGAGATGGACGTCGGCGAAGGGGGCTCGCTGGGGCGGGCCCTGCAACCAGTAGGCGAAGACCAGGAAGGCGGAGAACCCCTGCCCGAAGACCTTCTCCCATTCGCCCAGGCCCTCGACGTCCTGGCGGGTGATCCAGTTCTCCCAGGCCCGGCTGGCCTTGCCCCTGCGGGCCAGTCCGCTGTCGGGGAACTTGCGCCCCTTCACGTCCACCAGCAGGTTGGGCCCGCTGGAACTGTAGACCAGGAAGTCGAAGCTCTTGATGGCGGATCCGGCGAAGATGGCCTTCTTCGCCTCATCGACGGCGACGTAAGGCCACCCCCGCGAGCGAAGGTAGTCCTCGAACGCCGCCTCGTAATGGATGTTGCGGTCGGCCATCCAACGACAGGGATCAGGGGCTAGGGTTTAGGGACCAGGGAGCAGTACTTCTCCTGGAACTCTGTCATCGACATCTCGGCCTGCTCGCCGGTGGCGAGGTCCTTGAGGGCTACCAGGTCGGCCGACTTGATGATCACAGCCTGGCGGGCGCCGCGCTTGTTGGCTTCCTTGAGTTGCTTGCCGACGTTCTGTCGCTTGTAGCTGAAGTCGGCGGCCCGCCCCGCGCGGCGCAAGGCGCCGACGGTCTGGAAGACCAACTCGGCCAACTCGGGGCGGTCGTCGATGACGAAGACGTCGAGCGAGGCGGCCTTGAGGGTCTCGGGCAGTTTGCCTCGCTCCTCCAGCAGGATGCCCAGCACCACGTCGCCCATGCCGAAACCGGTCGCGCCGACCTGGGGCCCGCCCAGCACGGCCAGCAGGTTGTCGTATCGTCCGCCGCCGGCGATGGCCCGCAGGTCCTGGCCCGTGTCGAACACCTCGTAGACCACGCCCGTGTAGTAGGCCAGCCCGCGGACCACGCGCAGGTCCAGCGTGCAGTAGTCGCCCGCGCCCATGGCCTGGAGGCAGGCCATCAGGCGCTCGAGCTTGTCGCAGGCCTCGCCCGCGCCTTCGGCCCCGGCCACCGCCCGGCGCAGTTCGGCGACGCCGGCGCAGTCCTGGAACCGCATGATCGCCTGGACCTGGGCGTCGTCCATGCCGATCTTGCGGGCGGCGTCGAGGAACTCCTGGTCGCTGATCTTGGCCCGTTTGTCCAGGACGGCCAGGGCCTTGTCGATGGCGTCGTCGCCCACGCCGCAGCCGCGCAGGGCGGCCACCGTCAACGGGCGGCTGCCGATGCGGACCTGCACCTCAGTGGGCGAGAGCCCCACCTCGCGGAGGAAGTCGACGGCCACGAAGACGCACTCCGCGTCGGCCAGCACGTCGTCGCTGCCGATGATGTCGATGTTCCACTGGAAGAACTCGCGGAGGCGGCCCTTCTGTGGGTTCTCGGCGCGGCAGAGGCGGGGGACGGAGAACCACTTGATCGGGCGGGGCAGGGCGTTGATGCGGGCGTTGACCATGCGGGCCAGGGCGGGCGTGATCTCCGGGCGGATGGCCAGGTTCCGCCCGCCGCGGTCGGTCAGGCTGAAGAGCTGCTCGGCGATCTCCTGCCCGCTCTTGGCGGTGAACAGGTCGAGATATTCGAAGATGGGGGAGTCGTACTCCTCGAAGCCGTTGCGCAGCGAGACCCGCCGCCATGCGTCGGAGATCCAGTTCCGCAGCCGCATCACGTCGGGGTAAAAGTCCCGAGTCCCTTTGACACCCTGGAAAGCCATGGTCTGCCTCGTCTCAAAGTGGCGGATTATACCCCACTGCCGAAGCCCACGGAAGGATTTCCGCGGGCTTTCGCGCAGGACTCACAGGTCTCGCAGGTTCGAAGCATTAAGCGGTCACAGGCGTGCGTTAAGATGTACAGACTCTTCTATAAGGAACAGAACATGGCATTTACGAGACGAATGTTTTTGCGGGGCGGCTCAGCCGCGGCGGCGGGGATGTTGGCGGCGGATCGCCTGGCCGAGCTGTTGATGGCGGCGGCGCCGGAGGGCAAGCTGCGGATCTCGTCGCGACATTTCGGAAGCGACGTCCTCAAGGCCAAGGAGGCCGGGCTGGACGGGCTGGAGGTCGGCGTGGGCAAGTCCCCGTTCGGCCTCAGCAAGCAGGCCGACCGCGACAAGCTCAAGCAGGCGATGAAGGAGACCGGAGTGGTCATCTCGTCGCTCTCGATGGACCTGCTCAACGGCCTGCCCCTCCAGAGCACCGACGACGCCCCGGCCTGGGTGGAGACCAACATCGCCACCGCCAAGGACCTCGGGGCCGGGCCGATCCTGATCCCGTTCTTCGGCAAGGCGCACCTGCTGGCGGGCGGACGCCAGTGGAAGAAGCCCGACCGCGAGAACCTGGTCAAGCGGCTCAAGGTCCTGGGCCCCAAGGCCAAGGAGGCCGGCGTGACGCTGGCCCTGGAGTGCACGCTCAGCGGCAAGGAGTACAACGACCTGCTGGCCGAGGTGAACGCTCCCGGCGTGGGCGCGTACTACGACATCGGCAACGCGACGGCCGACAAGCTCGACCCGGCTGCCGACATCCGCGAGATGAAGGACAACCTGGCCATCATCCACTTCAAGGACCGCAGCAAGCCCGGCTGGCTGGGCGAGGGCCAGGTGAAGATGGAACCGGTGGCCGAGGCGCTCAAGGCCATCAACTTCAAGGGTTGGATCGTCCTGGAGACGAGTTGCCCCAAGGGCGCCGTCGAGTCGGACAAACAGAATATCGCCACGATCCGCAAGCTCGGGTTGTAGCCGGTAGCCCGGCAACTCGCAATCCAAGCACAGTTCGGCAGAAAAAAAGCCCACGGGAAGCCTCCCGTGGGCTCTTTCTGTCATCAAGAAGGAACGACCGACAACCAGTAACCCGCACCTACACGACTCTCGCCTCGAAGTTTCCGACGGCCGGCAGGCTGGCGTTGACGCGGTAGTTGACGTCGGGTCGCTGGCCGGTGTTGTAGGTAATCAGGAGGCGGATGGTCTCGTCGGCGGCCAGGCCCCAGGGCGCGGCGCCGTTGGCGTACTGCACGTTGCGGAGGATGATCGTGCCCAGGGTGGGAGCGGCCAGCAGGGAGTTGGACATCTGCCCGACGGCGCTGCTGATCTGGAAGACGTTGATGGCCGCGGGGCGGGCCGGGTTGAGCGGCGCCAGGAAATCGCCCGGCGCGGAGGGCAGGGCGGCCAGGTCGTTGCGGACGCCGGCGAAGATCGTGGAGTCGATGAGCGACTGGGCGACGATCGTATTGATCGTCCCGCGGGCGCGGAGGACGGCGTTGTCGATGGAGCCGATCACCGACAGCACGATCAAGGACATGCCGGCGGCGCTCTGACCGGTAAGGGTGAACGCTCCGCTGAAGTTCCCGCGGATGATGGCCGATCCCGCGTGCAGGGCCTCGAAGGCGGGCACGTTCCACAGCCCGGCCACGATGGTGCGGATGGACCCGGCCAGCGTGATGGAGGGGCAGGTGACCTGCCCGATGACCGACATCAGGTTGACCGAGGCGCCGTAGAGGTTCTGCCCGGTGAGGTTGATGGTGGCCCCGAGGGAACCGCGGCTGATGAGGGACGAGACGAACGTGCCCTGGAGGCTTCCGGCGGCCCAGTCGGCGAGCATCATCATGCCGGCCCCGCCGGCGAGGGTGACCTGCCCGTTGAACGCGCCGAGGGCGTAGAAGACGCCCAGGTTCTGGTTGAGCCGGTCGGTGGCGCCCTGGAGGTCCAGGTCGGCCTGCATCTGCCCGCGGATGTAGACCATGTTGGCCCGGGGGGCGGTCAGGACGTCGGGCGTGGCGTCGGCGTCGGTCCAGGCGTTGGCCATGAACGTGCCGATGGGCATCTGCGAGGCCACCCGGGCCTCGGCCAGGACGTCCAGCATGATCGTCGTCGCCCCGTAGGTGGTTGCGGTGGGACCGATCGACAGCGTTCCGCTGAGGGTGGTCAGGGAGGCGGAAATCGTCCCCATGGGCCCGTTGACGGTGATGTCGCCCACGGTGGTCCTGCCGCCGCTGATCAGCAGCATGCTCCGCTCGGTGGTGTTGGACAGGACGATCTCGCGGATGTCGCCCCGGTCGCCGGGGGGCAGGAAGAGGGTCCCCGTCCCGCCGATCAGGTAGACCAGGATGGTGTCGCCGCTGGCGTCGGTGAAGCGCACCGGCGTGCGCCCGTCCAGGGCGAGCTGTCGCCCGGCCGTCACGGTGATGTTGATCACGTCGGTGTCGATCTGGGGTCCGCCCGAGCCGGTGGCGCCCTGGTCGTTGGTGGCCACCGTCAGCGTGGTGCCCCCGGTGAAACCCGCGTTGCCGTGGAAGGTCAAGCCGTTGAGGGCGATGTTGAGGGCGGCGGCGGTGCCGGTCACCGTGAGCGTGCCCGTGCCGTTGCCCGTGACGATGACGCCCGTCGAAGAGCCCAGCGTGAGCGTGCCGTTCGGTGCCGTCAGGGTCACCTGGAGCGGCGAGACGCCCGCGTCCAGGTCGGCGACGCTGATGCGGTTGCCGGTCAGCAGCGAGAAGACCAGGGCGGCCTCCTCGCCGGCCGTCTGCGCGTTCGGGACGGTGTTCACCGGCGGGTCGTTGACCGCCTGGACGTCGATGGTGAACGTCTGGGCGTCGGAGGCGTTGTCGCCCCCGTTGAACACCCCGCCGTTGTCCACCGCGTAGACGGTGACGGTGGCCGTGCCGTTGGCGTTGGCGGCCGGCGTGTAGGTCAGCGTGCCGTCGGCGGAAATCGCCGGGCGCACGGCGAACAGGGCGTTGTTGTTGGTGGTGACCGCGAAGGACACGGTCTGGGCGGCCTCGTCGGCCGGGCCGGGGCTGATGTTCGTCGCCCAGCCGGGCAGGGTCACCAGGCCGACGTCCTCCAGCACGTTCTGGTCGAGGCCCTTGGTGAAGCTCGGGGCGTCATTGACCGCCACGACCGTCAGGTTGACCGTGTGATCGTCCAGGGGCGTCGTCCCCCCGGGCGTGATGGCGGTGCTGACGATCTGGAGGGCGGCCGGGCCGTTGTAGTCGGCGTCGCCGCGGAAGCTCATGCCGTTGAGGGCGGCGTTGACGTTGGCCAGCGTGCCGCTGAAGGTCATCACCGCGTCGCCGGCGCCGGTTCCGGCGGTGAACGTCAGCCCGGTCAGCCGCGAGAGCGTCAGCGTGCCGTTGGTGGCCGACAGGTTGACCTGGATGGCCGTCGCCTGGCCGGTGGTGTCGACCAGGATGATCTGCTTGTTGGTCCCGGTCAGGACCAGGGCGACGTCCTCCAGGGCGTTCTGATCGACGGGATACGTCTGGGAGCCCTGGCTGGGGGTGAAGTCGACCTTGACGTTCTGCGCGCCGACCACGACGTTGTGGTACGTGATGGCCGCGGACAGGCCGCCGCCGGTGGCGGTGACGGTATACGTGCCTGCCGGCAGGGCCAGGCCGTAGCCTCCGGTGGCGATGGTGGTGGTCTGGAAGACGGCGCCGTCCAGGGTGCGCGTGGCGGTGACGGTGACGCCGTTGTACCCCTCGCCGGGGGTGTAGAAGTCGTCGTTCAGGACCGCGTCGCTATAGGCCACGCCGGTGAGGAAGATGCTCGATCCGCTGTAGGCGAAGTCCTGGGTGAGCATCATGGTCGAGCTGTAGACGGTCCCGCCGGCGGGTGGGGGATCGTACGCCCCGACCGCGATGCCCATGCCGACCTCGCGGAAGCTGGCGTTCATCATGTTCAGGCGGTGGCCGCGCCCGTCGACGCCCGAGTCGACAAAGAGGTTGTTGTGGAGGCTCTCGGCCGCCTGGAGATAGTTCAGCGTGACGGTGCTGGCCGTGTAGGCGATGTTCTCTCCCCAGGAATACGAGGGGATGAACGCGTAGCCGGCGTTGGCCATGCGCTGGCCCGGGTCGGTGCCGTTGATGCCGGTGTGATCGAACACGCCGTTGACGAGCAGCCACAGGCTGTGGCCCTGGGCGGCGTCGACCAGGAACTGGTTCATGGTCAGCGGCTGCTTGGCCGCGGTGCTGATCGTGTTGGCGGCGAGCCCTTCGTTGAGGTCGATGCCGAGGCGGGCGGCCTCGGCAGCCGGGTTGGCCCGGGCTCGGTTGAGCAGTTCCAGCATGTACTGCTCGTAGTCCGTGGCCACGGCCAGCAGCACGCGCTCCTCGAGCGCGTCCAGCAGGGGCGCGGCGAAGACGACGACATCCAGGTCCTGTGGGTTGGCGGCGGGTATATTCATGGGGGGGCGACCTTTCCTTCCTGGGGCGGTCTGTCCGGCGGGGGCGCGTGGACCCCGTGCAAAGCCTCGTTCAACCAGTATCGGCTCTGGGACCCGCGCGAGTCAAGCCATTGTCGAAGTGCGCTTGTCGTGTCCGCGCGGATCTCGCCCGGCGTTCGCCCTCGAGGGCGCGTGGCTCGACCCCCCGTGCGCTCAGCGAGCGCCCTGCTCCTCTTTGGCCAGCAGGGCAACCCACTCCTGTTCCACCCGTTGCTGGTGCCAGTCCAGCAGGCCCTCGGGGTCGTTCTTGACCAGGTGCTTGAAGCGCCCCTGCTGGGTGAGCCACTGGGAGACGGGCACGACCTCCTTGGGCTTGTAGTTGACCTTCCACGTGCCGTGGTCCACCTCGTAGAGGGGCCAGAAGCGGGTCTCGACGGCCAGGCGGGCCTGCTCGATCGAGTCCTCCGGCCTGCACCGCCAGCCGCGATGGCAGGACTGGAGGATGTTGATGAAGGTCGGGCCGTCGACGTCCAGGGCCCGGGCCACCTTGTTCATGAAGTCTCGTGGGTGCGACACGGAGGCCGTCGCGACGTAGGGCACGCCGTGTGCGATCATGCAGGCGGTGAGGTCCTTTCGGGTCTGTCTCTTGCCGGCGAAGGCCTGCCCGACGGGGCTGGTGTAGGTGTTGGCCCCGCGGGGCGTGGCGCTGGATCGCTGGATGCCCGTGTTCATGTAGGCGTTGTTGTCGTAGCAGATGTAGAGCATGCGGTGCCCGCGCTCCATCGCTCCGGACAACGACTGGAAGCCGATGTCGTAGGTCCCGCCGTCGCCCCCGAAGGCGATGAAACGGGTCTTGCTGTCGGCGCTCAGGCGCCCGCGCCGCACCAGCGCCCGGTGGGCCGCCTCCACGCCGCTCAGCGTGGCGGCGGCGTTCTCGAACGCGCAGTGCACGTAGGGCACGCGCCAGGCGGTGTGCGGGAAGATCGTCGTGGTCACCTCCATGCAGCTCGTGGCGAAGGCCACCACCACGTCCGGGCCGGATACGTGCAAAACCTGGCGGAGGATGGCCGGGGCGGTGCAGCCGGCGCACGAGCGGTGCCCGCCCGCCAACAGCTCGCCGTCTCGCGACATCTTCTTGTAGCTCAGCGTCATGCCTGGCGGCCTCCTATTCCCGCAGTCCGATGTACCGGTAGGTTTCGCCGGCCGGCCCGCCGGCGCGGATTCGATCGAGGTCTTCGAACAGGTCCAGGACGGGCTCCACGTCGAGGTCCCGCCCGCCCAGTCCGTAGACGCAACTGACAAGCTCGCCGCGCCCGCCCAGGTGCGAGCGGACCTCGTGGAAGAGCGGCCCGCCGGCCAGCCCGAACGAGATGGAGCGGTCGAGCACGGCCGCGGCGCCCACGTGCTGCAGGGCCTGGGCGATCAACTCGCCGGGGAAGGGTCGGAAGGTCCTCAGCTTGAGCACGCCGGCGCGGATGCCCTTCTGGCGGGCGGCGTCGGCGGCGACCTTGGCGGTCCCGCAGCTCGATCCGAGGGCCACCACGGCGACGTCCGCGTCCTCCAGGCGGTAGGGCTCGATGTGCCCGTAGGTCCGCCCGGTCATCTCGCCGAACTCGCGCCCGACGTCCAGGATGACCGCGCGGGCCTGGTCCATCGCCTCCACCTGCTGGCGCTTGCACTCGAAGTAATACTCGTTGGGGTGGAAGGGGCCCACGGTAATGGGATGGGCGGTGTCCAGCAGGGACATCGGCGCCTGGTAGGGGCCCACGAACGCGCGGGCCTTGTCGCTCTCGACGACCTCGACGGACTCCATGGTGTGGCTGATGATGAAGCCGTCCAGGCAGACCATGACCGGCAGGAGGACGTCGCGGTGCTCGGCGATGCGGAAGGCCTGGAGGACGTTGTCGTAGGCCTCCTGGTTGTTCTCGCAGTAGATCTGGATCCAGCCGGCGTCGCGGCAGAACATGGAGTCGCTGTGGTCGCAGCCGATGTTGATGGGCCCGCTGATGGCCCGGTTGACCACGGGCATCACGATGGGCAGCCGCGTCGAGGCGGTGATGGCGCAGATCTCGGCCATCAGCAACAGGCCCTGAGAGGAGGTCGCCGTCACCGTGCGGGCCCCCGCGGCGGCCGAGCCGAAACACGCGCTCTGGGCGGAGTGCTCGCTCTCGACCAGGACCAGCTCGGTGTCGATCACGCCGTCGTGGACGAAGCAGCAGAACTTGTGCATCAACTCCGTCTGGGGCGTGATGGGGAAGACGGCGGCCACGTCCGGGTTGGCGTCCTTGAGGGCCTCGGCGCCCGCGTCGTTGCCTGTCAGTGCGATTCGTTTGCCCATGTGCCTATTCCGCCGCCTCCGACGCGTGTCCGGTGTCCAGCACCATGCGGATGGCCTGGCACTTGGCCGGGCACTCCTTGGCGCAGATGCCGCAGCCCTTGCAGTGCTCGTAGTCGAAGCCGACCACCTTGCCGTCTTCGACCAGGACGGCCGAGTCCGGGCAGAGGATCCAGCAGGTCAGGCAGTTGGAGCACCGCTCGGCCTCCAGCAGGGGCTTGTAGGTCCGCCAGCCGCCGGTGTGGTACTCGTGGGTGCTTCCGGGCTCGGTGACGATCCCGCCGATGGGCATTTCCTTCCACTTGTATAGCTTCATTCCCAGCGTACCTCCTCATAGGCTCGCTCGACCGACCGCAGGTTGCCCTGCACGACCTTCTCGCCGAGCTTGGACTGGAACTTCTTGCGGATATCCAGTTTGAGGGCGTCCATGGAGATGCACTCGGTGGCCCGGATGAGCCCGCCGATCATGGGCGTGTTGGGCATGGGGCGCCCCAACTCGACCAGGGAGATCTCGGTGGCGTCCACGCAGTAGACCTTGGCCCCGTCGATGCCAAGATGCTGTCGCATCTGGGCGGGGGTGAGCCGGGTGTTGATGACGAAGATGGTGCCCGCCTTGGTGCCCTCGGTGACCGCGGGCAGGGCGACCAGCGTCTCGTCGAGGACGACCACGGCATCGGGGCGGTGAATGGGGCAGTGCACGCGGATTTCATGGTCGCTGATGCGGGTGAACCCGCGAACCGGCGCGCCCATGCGCTCGGGCCCGTATTCCGGGAAGCCCTGGCTGTGTTTGCCCTCTTCCAATGCCACCTGGGCCACGAGCTGGGCGGCGGTCTTGGCGCCCTGCCCGCCTCGCCCGTGCCAACGAATCTCCATCATCCTTTGCGTCATCGCTTCTGGAATCCTTGTGCTCGATAGAATCGTGTCATCATAGCACAACTTGCGGGCAAAGGCGAGCGGATTTCCGATCGGGCCAGTCCGCCATGGCGGGAACGAGAAAGCCGGCTCGCCGCTAACAGCCTCCCGGCTCGGATGTTGCGCATTCGACCACCTTCAGGACGGCCTGAACCAGGCGGTCGGCGGCGGCGGCGACGGGGGGGCTCAGGGGCGAGCCCACCTGGGTCTGCACGGGCTGGATGCCCAGGAGGAGGCGGGTGCAGGGGTGGATCTGGCCCAGCAGGTCCAGGAAGGCCAGCGGGGCCGGGCCGTGCGTGCTGGGCCCCATGCCGGCGACCCGGGCGGAGGCGGCCAGGGCGATGGTGCCCGCGGGCATGTCGCCGGCGAAGTCCGTCGCGTCGACCAGGACGACCACGTCGGGGCGGGCCTTGGCGATCTTCATGAGGTAGTTCTCCGGCACGCCGCCGGCGCAGAAGACGCTCAGGGAGAGCGCCGATTGCGGAGGGTCGCTTGCGGACGGGGCGTCGCCGATCGGGGGCTGTTCCCGGGCGTCCAGGGCGGCCTTCAGGGCGGTCGCGACGGCCAGGCCGGCCCCGTCGTCGCCGCAGAGGTCGTTGCCCACGCCGACCAGGGCGACGCGCCCGCGGAAGACGGCGGCCAGGTGGGCGATCAGGTCCTCGATCGGCTCGTCGAGGTGGACGTGCCAGTCCAGGTGATCCGGATGTGCCGCGCGTCCGCGATGGGACACGTCACTCCCCCCACAGCTCGCGAATGACGGTGGTGCGGCGGCAGGCGGCGCACTGCACGCGCATGAGGTCGTTGCGGGCAAGGGGCGGCTCATCCATTCGCGGGGCGGGGGCGGGCGCGAGTTGGCGCCAGCCGTCGCCGCTGAGGATCAGCGTGGCGTTGGCGTAGGCCTTGGCCCCCAGGCGCCGGGCCAGCCACTGGAGGTGTTTCTTCGTGCCGACGGCCGCCCCGCACACCTCGCAGACCACCAGCTCATGCTCGATGCTCTGCGCGCACGAGGAGCGGTCAAGCGTGGCCAGGTCGTACTCCTTGGTCAACGTGATGCCGTCGCCGGTGGTGCAGTGGAGTTCGCACTGCCCGCAGAAGATGCACTTGTCCCATCGCTGCTGGATGGTGCGGGTGGGCTTGTCGCCGTCCAGGCGGTCCGAGACGCGGATGGCGACGGCCGGGCAGACCTCCGCGCAGGCCCCGCAACCGATGCAGTGGTCGCTGTCGTAGGCGGGCTTGCCGCGAAAGCCGTCGGGCGGGGTGTGCCCGCCGGCGGGATAGTGCGTGGTGTAGCGGGGGCTGAAGGCCGCCCGCAACGCCTCTTTCAGTTCACGCAGTTTCGGCTTCCTCACGGTGGGTGACTCCTTCCTCTGGCGAGGCGGGCGACGCGGGCTGGGACGATTCGTTCCGGATCCGCTCGGCACGGTCGGCGAAAGCGTCTTCGACGCTGCCTTCCCACAATTTCAGGCCGGAGAGGTACGCCCCGCGGACCAGGGCGTGGGCGCCGGTGGGGCTGGTCAACAGGATGAACGCCGCGCAGAGCAGGGCCTTCACGCACATGGCGCCGTTGCCGCGGGTCACGGCCAGTCCGGCCAGGCCGGTGAGGATCAGGCACGTGCCCAGCGTGACGCACTTGGTGGCGGCCTGGGCGCGATTGTAGACGTCGGGCAGGCGGATGAGGCCGATGCAGCCGAACAGGTCGAACGCCAGGCCGACGGCGATGAACCAGTAGAATACGCTCTCAAGCATCGTAGGGCCTCCCTTCCAAGTACTTTATCCAGAGTCCATGCGGCTTGGCGGACAACATGGGTGTCTTCAGGTCACGCATCATACGGGCGCCCCTCCAGGTATTTCGCCAGCGCCAAGGTCGCCACGAAGCTGATGAGGGCCCAGGCGATGGCGATGTTGACGTAGAACTCGCGTCCGGTCCAGAGGGCCATGATGCAGCAGAAGCCGACCACCAGGGTGCCGAGGATGTCGATGGCGACGGCCCGGTCCGGCGCCGTGGGCCCGCGGGAGATGCGAAACAGGCACAACAGCGAAGACAGCAGCAGCACGCCAAATGCGAGTTGTTCGAAGAGAGTCATTCAAAGACCCTCCCTGACAGGGGTCGGAGGATGGTGTTCATTCCAAGACACTCCTGAGGATAGAGCCGGGCGGTGCTCATTCGAAGATTCTCCGGAGCATGGGCTCGAAGACGCCGCAGATGAGTTTGGAGCGGGTCTCGAGGTCCCGCCCGCTGACGTTGATCCAGTGGACGTAGAGGTCCTGGCCGTCGATGTCCACGGTGAGGGTGCCCGGCGTGAGGGTGATGCTGTTGGCCAGGGCGGTCTTGGCCAGCGGCGTCTTGAGCGTGGTGGTGACCTTGACGATGCCCGGGTGGATGGGCACGTCGGGGTGAAGCACGCGCAGGGCGACGTCGAGGTTGGCCTTGACGCAGTAGAACAGGAAGTACGGCAGATAGAGCAGCAGGAAGAACCACCGCCGGGGGTTGAACAGGCTGTGGAGGTTGTCGGGGAAGATGTCGCCCAGCAGCGTGCTGACGATCAGGGCGAAGAACAGCCCGCTGGCCAGCACGCTCAGGCTGAACTCCCAGAACAGCAGCATCCACAGTGCGAACACCAGCAGCAGGCACATGAGCCACTTCATGGGGCGCCTCCGATCAGGGCGGCCGAACCGGCCATCAGGACGCGTCCGGCCGGCTCGAAGAGCCAGTCTCGCAGGACCATCATGCCCGGTCCGGCCAGCAGGCAGATGACGGCCAGCACGACCATGGCCAGGCCCATGGAGAAGGGCGCTTCATGGGCGGCGGCGGCCGACGCGGAGGGCTGGCCCTCGAGGGCGTATCGCTGAACCTTGACGAAGCTCAGCAGGGTCACGAACGCGACGAAGGCGGCCAGGGCGGCCAGCACGGGATATCCGGCCATGGCCAGGCCGACGATGATGATGAGCTTGGAGAAGAAGCCGTTGAAGGGCGGCACGCCGGCGATGCTGAGCGCGGCGATGCGGCAGCAGAAGCCGGTGACGGGCATGCGCCGGGCCAGGCCGCCCATCTCCTTGAGCATGCGGGTGTGGGCCTGCTGCTCGATGGCCCCGCTGGACAGGAACAGCAGGCTCTTGAAGGCGGCATGATTGAACAGGTGGAACAGCGCGCCCAGCAGGCAGACGGAGGCGACGGCGACCTGCGGCGAGGGGCCGCTGAGCACGTGGGCGGCCGCCCCCAGCGCCAGCACGACGTAGCCCATCTGCGAGATGCTGTGATAGGCCAGCAGCCGCTTGAAGTCCCACTGCCCGACGGCCAGCAGCACGCCGACCACCATGGACAGGGCCCCGAGTGTCATCAGGACGGTGGCGTAGGGCCCGCTGGGGCCCAGGACGTTGAAGACGACGCGGGCCATCGCGTAGACGCCGCTGGCCTTGATGAGCACGCCGGAGAGCATGGCCGAGATCGGCGCGGGGGCCGACGGGTGAGCGTCGGGCAGCCATGCGTGGAAGGGGACCATGGCCGCCTTGAGCGCCAGCCCGCCGATCAGGCACGCCGCCGCGAGCAGCGGGGCGGGCCCCACCTT
The DNA here is from genome assembly GCA_022705325.1 of Planctomycetota bacterium. Taxonomy (GTDB): domain Bacteria; phylum Planctomycetota; class Phycisphaerae; order SM23-33; family SM23-33; genus MWDR01. The sequence goes on from JAKJER010000005.1 coordinate 189,006, forward strand.
GCCGCCGGCCAGCGTGAGCTTGCGCAGGCCCGCGGCGACCAGGCCCATGTTGAGCTGGCCCGTGAGCGAGTAGAGGATGCCCACGCCCAGCAGGATCAGCGTCGAACCCACCGTGCCCAGCACGAGGTACTTGAACGCCGCCTCCAACTCCTCGGCCTCGCAGCCGAAAGCGACCAGGGCGTACGACGCGATGGCCGCCACCTCCAGGAAGACGAACAGGTTGAACAGGTCGCCCGCCAGCACCAGGGCGTTCATGGCCGCCACCATGAACACCAGCAGCGACATGAACATCCAGACCTTGGTGAACTGCCGCATGTACGAGAGTGAAAACACCAGCGAGGCCAGGGCGACCAGGTTGACGGTGATGAGCATGAGCTTGGCCAGGGCGTCGCAGTTGATCTGGATGCCCAGCGTGGAGGCGGCCGACCACCCGCCGATGTAGATGGGCCCCACCCGCGCCGGCAGGAGGACCAGCGACAGGACCAGGTTGACCGCGACGACGCCGACCGCGACGCCCGACGTGAACTTCGCCAGCGGCCGAACGTGGGCCATGGCCACGATGCCCGCCGCCGTCAGCAGCGGCAGGGCCACCAGCAATGGCACGATCGCTTCCATTGGGGTCATAGGGCCTACTCCTCTGCACTCAGCCGCGCAGGCGGCGGATGTTCTCGAGGTCGAAGGTGCCGTACTTCTCGTGCAGCCGCAGCGCCAGGGCGACCATCAGGGCGGTCACGCCCAGCGCGATGACGATACTGGTCAGGATCAGGGCCTGCGGCAGGGGGTCCACGGCGGAGGCCAGCAACTGCCGCCCGCTCTGCCCGGCCGCCAGGATGGGGGCGGCGCCGCCTTCCGCCCCGGCCGCCGTCGAAACCGTCCGCCAGCCGATCAGCACCAGGAACAGGTTGACGGCGTAGTCGAGGATGGCCGCCCCGACGATGATCTTGACGACGTTCTTCTTGGCCACGACCGCATACAGCCCGGCCAGCAGGATCGCGAATGTCAGCAGGTAGATGGCGATGCCCATGTCAGTCCTCCTTCTCGCCCGCGCCGCCCGGCAGCGCGACGGACGGGGCGTCGGCACCTTGCGAGCGCCCGCCGGCGCGGAAGGCGGCCAGCGCGAGGAACACGCCCGCCAGGCCGCCGGCGACCTTGACCAGGATGGCCAGGTTGAACAGGGGGATGGTCCCGCCGGAATTGAGCCGGCCCACCGACTCCCCCACGCTCTGGGGCGAGGTGGCGTTCATGAAGTTGACGAAGAACCCGCCCGCCAGGTAGCCCAGCAGGGCGAGGATGATCATTGCCGCCATGGCCGACGAGTCGTACAGGTGGTACTGCGTCTCGGTGACCAGCCTCTGGGAGAACTCCCGCCCGAAGGCCAGCACGACGAGGATGCCGGCCGAGGCCAGGATCACCCCTCCGGCGAACCCCCCGCCCGGGCTCAGGTGCCCGGTCAGGGCGACGTAGACGCCGAAGACGGCGATGAACCCGCTGACCAGCCGCGTGGTGTTCTTGACGATGAGCGTCATGCCGTGGTGCTGGTTCATGCGCGGGCCTCCTTGCGACGTCCGACGCGGCGGAGAATGGCGTAGGCCCCGAGGATGGAGACGAAGATGACCGTCGCCTCGCCCAGCGTGTCATAGGCCCGGTAGTCCAGCACGATGGCCATGACCACGTTGGACGCCCCGGTCTGCTCCGCCGTGCGGGCCAGGTAGTCCGCGCTGACGCCCGGGTTGGCGGAGGTCAGCACGGGCTGGCCGAAGGGAGGCACGGTCGCCCCGCCCCCGGCCCCGCCGAAGGCGAAGAACGCGACGGCCAGGAAGATCCCCCCGGCCAGCAGCGTCACCGCCGTTCGCAAGGCGTCGCTGGGCACGGGCTGGGTCTCCTCGCGGGCCGTGACCACCCGCACCAGCAGGATCAGCGAGACCACCTCGACCACCACCTGGGTGATGGCCAGGTCCGGCGCCCCGGCCAGCAGGTCGATCACGCTGAGGGCAAAGCCCACGGCGCCCATCGCGATGACCGAGCTGAGCAGATCGCGGGTCTCGATGGCGATCAGCGAGGCCGCCAGCATGAACGCGATCAGCATCAGGATGAACAGCTCCATGCCCATATCGCTTGTCCTTTCACACCCCCGCCGACAGCAGCAGGTACGCCAACGTGACGGCCACCCCCAGGATGCACCAGGCGACGTAGAGGCACAGCAGGCCGGTGTGCTGGCGGCGCAGCAGCTCCACCAGCGAATGCCCGTATCGCCCCGTCCAGCGGTAGAGGTCCATGGCCCCGCCTTGCCCCTGGTGGAGCAGTCCGCCGATGGCGGGCAGGTCCTCGATCGTGCGGTAGAAGTGCGTGCCGTCGATGCGGAAGCGGTCGTCGCCCTGGGCGGCCAGCTCGCCGCACAGGAAGGGCCGGACCACGCGGGAGCGGAAGTTGCGCCTGGCCAGCCAGACCAGCAGCAGCCCGCCGCCCAGCCCCAGCAGGATCAGGACGGTCGCCTGCGTGGGGCTCCACAGGGCCGTGGACAGGTCTCCGGCGCCCGCGGCGGCGGTGGCGCCGCCAGTGGCCACCGGGATGAACACCGTGTCCAGCACCCACTGGGGCGCCAGGCCCAGCACGATGCACGCCAGGGCCAGCACGACCATCGGCCCGGCCAGCAGGCCGCTCTCGCGCGGGGTCTGGCCGCTGGGCCAGCCCAGCGCCGGGCGACGCGACAGGAAGGCCGAGTGGATCACCTTCACGAAGCTCGCCAGCGTCAGCGCGCTGCCGAAGACCGCCGTCAGCAGCATCGCCGAGGCCAGCGGCTTGTTCGCCACGCCCAGCGTGCCCTGGTAGACCATCCACTTGCTGGCGAACCCGTTGAGCGGGGGGATGCCGGAGATGGCCCCGGCCGCGATCAGGCTGGAGGCGAAGGTGACCGGCAGGTATCGGGCCAGGCCGCCCATGTCCTCGATGCGGTCGCTGCCGCACGCCCGTCCGACCGTGCCGCTCATCAGGAACAGGTCGCACTTGTAGAGCGCATGGTTGAGCATGTGGAAGAGCCCGCCGGCGATGCCCGCCACCGTGCCCGTGCCGATGCCCAGCACCATGTAGCCGACCTGGCTGACGGCGTGAAAGGCCAGCAGCTTCTTGAGGTTGTGCTGCATCATGGCCATCAGGACCGCCGCGAGGATCGTCACCCCGCCGACGACCATCATCACCGCCTGGAGCGAGGGGTCGGGCCGGAGCAGGCGCAGGCTGAGCAGGGCGACCAGGTAGATGCCCAGCAGCTTGTCCAGGGCCGCGGGCAGGTACGCCATCACCGGCGTGGGCGCGTCGGCCGCCGCGGAGGGGATCCACGTGTGCAGCGGGATGGCGCCGGCCTTGGCCAGGGCGGCGGTGAGAATGAGCAGATAGATGACGTAGCCGACGGGTCCGTAGCTGTCCACCGCGACCGGCCCGCGGGTCAGGGAGAGGTTGGCCGACCCGCCGGGCTGGGCGGCCAGCAGCGCGATCGCCAGCAGGAGGCAGGCGTCGGCGAAGCCCAGGATCGCATAGGTCTTGGCGGCCCCGGCGGCGGCGTTGTCCTTGCCCTGATTCATCATCAGGAAGAGCATGAGGGTGACGATCTCCCAGCCGACCAGCAGAACCACCAGGTTGCCCGCCAGGGCCACCGTGCACGCGCCGGCCAGGGCCCACAGGAGGAAGGCGTGGAAGCGCCCCTCGTCGTCGGCGCCCCGCAGGGCCCGCAGGCTGTAGACGGCGATGAGCAGGGCGAAGACGGCCGACGCGATGAACACCAGCATCCCCAGCCGGGACTGGGCCAACTCCAGGCTCAGCACGAATCCGCCGCCGAGGTCGGCCCAGAGGGCCCGCACCGGCGGGGCGGTGCCCACGATGACCGCACCGGACACCAGCGTCAGGCCCGCCCCCATCACCGAGAGAACGCGGCAGAGGGAGACAACGCGCCGCGCGGCGACGTAGGCGACCGTGCCGGCCGCCAGCAGCATCACCAGCGGCCAGACCAGGGGATTGGCGACAAGGTCCCAGTTCAGCATGGACGGCTCATCCTTTCTCCCGGATGTGCTGGGTCTTCAGTTGCGACAGTCTGACCAGTTCGCCGAAGGTGTAGAGGGGCTTGCGGGTCTCGGCGTCCCGGATGACGCACATGCGCTCGGTGCAGGAGTAGCAGGGGTCGACGCTGGCGAGGGTGATGGCGACGTCGGGGATCTGCAATCCGATGCAGGAGGCCTTGAACGTGGGGATGTTGTTGTAGCTGGGGGCCCGGACCTTGTGGCGGACGGGGCGGTTGGTCCCGTCGCTGCGGACGTAGTGGAAGGTCTCGCCCCTGGGCGCCTCGACGTGGCCGACGCCCTCGCCGGGGGGGATGGCCTCGACCTTCGCGTCGATGGGCCCGCCGGGGATCTCCTTGACGCACTGGCGGATGATCTTGACCGCCTCGAAGCTCTCCAGCAGCCGCACCACCGCCTTGGAGAACACGTCCCCTCCGGAGGCGGTGATGACCTTCCAGTCCACGCGGTCGTAGGCGGCGTACGGGTCGTCGCGCCGCACGTCGATGGGCAGCCCGCTGCCGCGGGCGGTCGGGCCCAGGGCGCCGAACTCCTTGGCTGCCTGCGGCGTGAGCACGCCCACCTTCTTGAGCCTGGCGTGCAGCACCGGGTCGTCCAGCACCGCCTGGGTCAGCATCTCCATCGGGCCCACCAGGCCCGCGCACGCGCTGTCGATGTGTTCAAGCTGCTCGCGGCTCATGTCGCGCCTGACCCCGCCGATCTTGCAGTTGGCGTAGTTGCAGCGGCTGCCGGTGACCGCTTCCAGCACGTCCATCACCGGCTCGCGGTACTTCCAGGCCCACATGAACACGGTGTTGTAGCCCAGGAAGTGCCCCGCCAGGCCCACCCACAGCAGGTGCGAGTGCAGACGCTCCAGTTCGTTGACGATCGTCCGCAGATACAGCGCCCGCTCGGGCACCTGGACGTGGGCGATCTCCTCGACGGCCTGGATGTACGCCAGCGGATGGCTGGCCGAGCAGATCCCGCAGACCCGTTCGACGACGAAGGGGACCTGGTCGAAGGTCTTGGACTCGTCGAGCTTCTCGATGCCGCGGTGGTTGAAGGAGAGGCGAACGTCGACGTCCACGACGGTCTCGCCCTCGACATAGAGCTGGAAGAACTCCGCCTCTTCCTGGAGAGGGTGGAAAGGCCCGATGTTGACCATGCTGCGGCGCGGCTTGCCGGAGGCGGGCGGCGCCGACGGCGGGGCCATCGCGGGCGAGGGGGCCGGAGCCGGAGCGGCCATGTCCGTCGTGCGGTTGGGCGGCAGGGGCGGGCGGTCCAGCACCTGGTCGAAGCCCTTGCGGAGCGGGTGGACGCCCTCGGGCCAGGAGTCGTCCAGCAGCAGGCGGCGCAGGTCCGGATGGTTGTGGAACTTCACTCCCAGCATCTCGTGCATCTCGCGCTCGATCCAGTTGGCGGCCGGCACGACGTTGGCGATCGACTCCAGGCTCGATCCGCGCTGCTGGAGGACCTTGACGGTGAGGACGCAGCCGTCGCCGCCGGCCTTGTCCGGCGGGACGGGGGGCTCAAAGGCCCAGTGATACAGGACGTCCAGACCGTCGCGGACTTCGACGGCGGTTGCGGTGGCCAGGCGCATGTACGGCATGGCCAGCAGGGCGGACGCGACCTCGACCGTCCGCTCGGGGTCGATCCGCACGGCCGCCCGCCGCGGCGTGCATTGCTGGACCTCGATGACGGACCGGCCCAGCGACCGGATGACGCCGGTCAGCGGCAGGGCGTCGTCCAGGACGAACCGGGCGTCCGCGCCGGCCGCCTCCACCGAACTCTGTTCGACTATGCTCATGTGTACACTCTCTATTGCCCATTGCCCATTGACGATTGACCATTGAAGACAGGGCGCTCCGGTCGCTCATCTGTCCCGGTCACTGGATTCACCAGCAGGCCGAGGGGCAGTTTCTTCAATTGACAATGGTCAATGTTCAATGGTCGATTCCTACAGCGTCTTGAGGAAGTTGATGGCCTTGACGGCGGCGTCGATCATGGCCTCGGGCTTGGGCGGACAGCCCGGCACGTACATGATGATCGCGTTGGGATCGACGGCGCGGATCGTCTCGTCGACGGGCGTGGCCATGTGATAGGCCTCGGTGAAGATGCCCTGCCCGCCCGCACAGGAGCCGATGGCCATCACCACGCACGGCTTGGGCGTCTGGAGGTAGACCTCCTGGAGGCGGGGCATGATCTGGCGGGTGCAGACGCCGGTGACCGCCAGGACGTCCGCGTGGCGTGGCGAGCCCACCAGCACCATGCCGAACCGCTCGATGTCGTAGCGGGGCGTCAGCAACTCGAGGACCTCGATGTCGCAGTTGTTGCAGGCCCCGGCGTTCACGTGGTAGACCCACAAGGACTTCTGCAGTGCCCAGGTCGTTACGCCCATAGGTCGTTCCTTATTGACAATTGACCATGGACCATTGAAGACGGCATGCCGGTTCGATCGTCCGCCTTTGGCGATCCGATGCCGCCCATGGGGAGCGGCAGGTCTTCAATTGGCAACGGTCGATGTTCAATGGTCAATCAATGTCCGTTGAGGGCCAGGATCAGCGCCAGCACAGCCGCCGGCGTCAGCACGAACCAGAACAGCTTCATCGTCTGGTCGATCCGCAGGCGGGGGTTGGTGTTGCGGATGAGCGTCACCAGCGCCACCAGCAGCAGGTACTTTCCGGCGAAGGTGAGGATGCCCCACCAGGCGCCGGTGTACAGCCCGCCCCAGAAGACCAGGATCATCAGCAGCGGCATGAGGGCCAGCAGCATGGCCCGCGCCAGAAGGAACATCGCCAGCGACGGGCCGGAATACTCCACCAGCACGCCGGACATGATCTCGCACTCCGCCTCGGCCAGGTCGAACGGCACCTGCCCGAGCTTGGCCTGGGCGCACACGATGGCGACCAGCAGGGCCAGCACGCCCGACGCGCTGGCGACGGCGGGCCAGGTGGACTGGGCCTGGACGAGATCGCCCAGGCGGAAGGTCCAGGCGGCGCCGCCCAGCGAGGCGGCGCGGGCCAGGCCCACCAGGATCGCGCAGAGCAGGGGCAGTTCGTAGCTGAGCAGGAGCTTCATCTCGCGGCTGGCGCCGACGGCGGCGTGCGGGTTCCCGCTGGCCGACGCGCCGAGCATGGTCATGAGGGCGGGCATGGTCAGCAGGTAGAGCACGACGATGAGGTCGCCGACGAAGCCGACCTGCGGGCGGAAGCACGCGTGCCAGAGGATGGCGGCGACCACCAGGGTGGAGGCCAGCGCCACCAGGGGGGCGATGAGAAAGCCCGTGCCTCGCGCGGTGGAGGGCACGAGGTTCTCCTTGCCCATGAGCTTGAGCATGTCGACGAAGGGCTGATACCAGGGCGGGCCCACCCGCCACTGCACCAGGGCGGTCACCTTGCGGTCCACCCAACGCAGCGTCAGGCCCAGCACCAGCGTGCCGCTGCCGGCCAGCACCAACGTCACGATGGCCCATCCCAGAGCGGTCATCGCGTTCTCCTGGCAAAGAGGTCTTGTCCGACGGTCCGTCCGCCCAGCAGGTCCAGGTCCTGGGCGGCGGGAGGGGCGGTCTCGACGAACCGCAGGGCGCCGGAAGGGCAGGCGGCCACGCAGCGGGGCTCGGCCCGCGGGTCGGCGGCGAGGCGGTCCTGGCAGAGGTCGCACTTGGCCATCAGCCGCCCGGAGAAGGCATCCTTGCTCCGCAGAAACGTGCGGAGGCCGCCGAGTTCCTCGCCCAGCACGCCGAAGGGGCAGGCGCGGCTGCACGATCCGCAGCCGATGCAGCGGAAGGCCCGGCGCCGGACCACGCCGCGGTCGTCGCGGACCATGGCCTCGACGGGACAGGCGTCGACGCACGCGGGCGAGGCGCACTGGCGGCAGAGCATGGGCAGCAGGGCGGCGCCCGCCCGGGCGGGCGCGACGGCTGGGCCGGCGCCCGCGGGGTTGAGGAAGCACGCGGCGGCGCACGAGTTGCACTCGATGCAGCGGTCCAGATCGAGCACGATGCGCTTCTCGATCGCGGGCGGGGGCGCGCCCGCGCCGGCTGAAGGGGCGCGAGGGACGGACGTGGGGCTCATGGCAGCACCTCCACGGTAACGGGGACGGGCAGGGCGACAAGGCCCTCGCCGCCGGGGGCCAGGCGGCAGGGCAGCAGGCGGCGGGCCTCGCACAGGGCCTCATCCAGCACGACCGCTCCGGCGGCCAGGGTGGGGCATAGCTTGGCCCGCCCGCGAAATTGCCCGTGGCGGGATCGGACCAGCACGGGCTGAAGGTTGCGCAGGCCGAGGCGGTGGGCGTCGGCGGGGGCCAGCCGCACGTCCGGCTCGGCGCGGGCGATCGTCTGGTACGAAGCGTGGGCGGTGATCTCGCCGGTGCCGGCGTTGAAGCCCTGACGGGCCAGCAGGAGCGTCAGGTCCTCGTCGCCGGGGGGCTCGGCGTCGCCCGGCGGGATGGGCCAGGCGGCGGGCAGGGGGCAGTCGCAGCGGTCCAGCAACCCGCTCACGTCGGCGGGCGGGCGCGGGGCGGCTGTGCCGCCGCGGCGGGCAAACGCCCCCAGCAACTCCTCCGGCGTGGGCACCGCCGCGGGCGGCGGGACCAGCGCGCCCACCGTCACCGCGCGAGAGCCCTCCAGCAGGTACGTGCCGCTCAGTTCGGCCGGCAGGGGCATCGGCAGGACGATCCGCGCCGCCTGAGTGGTGCGGTTAGGCAGGGCCGCTGCCGCCGCCGCCAGCCCGCGAGTCCCCTGCTCCTGCGTCCAGCCCAGAAGGGCCGCCAAGTCGCCGCCGAGGACCACGCGAACGTCGCCGTTTCGCAAGAGGGCCTTGGCCAGGGGGAGGGTGCCAAGGCGATGCTCGATCCGCACGGCCGCCAGGGCGTTGGCGCCGCTGGTCTGGGGCGCGACGGAGCCGCCCCTGGCCTTGGCCAGTCGCCCGGCCAGGCAGCCGATGGCCGCCCAGTCGGCCGACCGTCCATACTCCGCCGTCACCACCACCGCCAGGCGACTGCACGACTTGAGGGCTGCTCCGGCGGCCTTGGCGGTCAGGGTCGCCTCCGCAAGGACCTCGGAATCCTCGGACCGCCTTACGGCGGGACCACAAGCGCGGCCCGCCGGCGCATCCGGACTGGCGGGTTCGATCGCCACCGCCGAAAGCACCGCCAACTCCCGGCCCGGCGGGCAGGCCGCGCGGTGGCTGGCGAACTTGCAGGCCGCCCCGCCGCCCGGATCGATCACGACCAGCGGGACCTTCCGGTCGCTCTTGCGCCGCTCGAAGATTCGACGCGAGCACGTGGGATTGGCCTCAAAGACGCCTCCGATCAGGAGGAAGCCGTCGCAGCCGGCCCATGCCGAGGGCTCCAGGTACGGCGCGCCGCTGGACTCCAGGCCGATCAGGAGGTCCCGTTCGGCCGGCTCGATCATCAGGCACAGGTCGGCGTTTCGCCATGCGGCGGTCCAGGCGGCGGCGGCCTGGAGCTGCTCAGCCGGCAGGTTGCCGTCGAGAAACACGGTGATCTCGCCGCCGGCGGTGGCCTGGATGACGCGCTCGACGGCGTCGGGGAACGACAGCAGCACAGAGCGCCCGTCGTCGCGGGCCTGGGGCACGAGGATCCGCCTGGCTGCGGAGGGAGGATCGAGCACCTCGCCCAAGGCGCTGCCCCGCGGACAGAGCCCGCCTCGATTGGTCAAGGGGACCTCGCCACGGAGCATGAAGTCCCCGTGGCGGGCCAACTGCATCGCGCAGGCGCCCGGGCACAAGGTGCACAGGCCCGCCGCCTCCGCCGTTGCCGCGCTAGAAGACATTGGGGTAGTCCTTGATGAGGGCGTAGTTCATGTCCGGTCCGTCCTTGCAGAGGTAGTAGGGCCCGATGTTGCACCGCCCGCACAACCCCATTCCGCAACTCATCCGCCGGTTCATCGACAGGTAGACCTGCTCCGGCGTCAGGCCCTCGTTCAGCAGCGACAGCGTGGCGAACTTGAGCATGATCGCCGGCCCGCAGACGAAGACGTAGGCGTTGGCCTTGTCGATGTCCAGGTTCTCCAGCAACGTCGTCACCAGTCCGGTCCGTCCGGACCAGTCGCCGTGAGGCACGTCGATGGTGCAGGTGAAGTCGACCTTGGGCGAGGCCGTCCATGCCTGGTGCTGGTTGCGGTAGAGCAGCTCGCTCGGGGAGCGGGCGCCGTACTTGATGCTCATCCGCCGGATGGCCCCCAGGTCGCCCAGCAGGGCCAGGATCAACGCCCGCAGCGGGGCCAGCCCGACGCCCCCTCCGACGACCAGGACGTCCTTGTCGCGGACCTTCTCGATCGGGTAGCCCTTGCCGAAGGGCCCGCGCAGGCCGAGCATCTGGCCGGGGCGGCAGGCGTGCAGACGCTCGGTGACGACGCCGGTGCGAAGGATGGTGATGGCGATGCGGTCCGGCTGGAGCGGACTGCTGGACGGGGTGAACGGCGCCTCGCCCACCCCGGGCAGCGTGAGCTGGACGAACTGCCCGGCGCGAAAGGGCATGGGCTCCACCGGCGCGACGACCAGCGTCTTGATGGTCGGCGTCTCGTCGATGACTTCGACGAGTTCGGCCGGTACCGGCAGCAGCGTGTTGGGGGCGATCATGCGCTCACCTCCCGCAGGACCTGTCGAACGTCCAGGCCGCCCAGGCAGGCCTCGGTGCACCGCCCGCAGCCCACGCAGCCCAGCAGGCCCACCTGCTCGGGCGAGTAGACGAACTTGTGCAGCACGCGGTTGGCCAGGCGCCCGCCGAGCTTCGGGCGGGGCGTGGGCTTGAGCGCGGGCGTGCCGGCCATCCGGTGATAGGTGCTCAACAGGCAACTGTCCCACGTCCGGACCCGCTCGAAGCGCCCGCTCTCGTCCAGGAGCTGGTCGTAGAGATAGAAGCAGTAACAGCTCGGGCAGATGTTGGTGCACGCTCCGCATTCCACGCAGGCGCCGGCCTGCCGCTGCCAGGCCGGGTCGTCGCCCTCAGGCAGGGCCGGGGGCTTCTCGGCCGTCAGGGCGCTGGGGAAGGCCGCGTTCTGCTTCTGCACGCGGAGGGTCATCTCGTTGCGCTGGCTGTCGCGCTGGCGGATCTGCTCGGGCGAGGCCTCCTCCAGCGATACGTCGCCCAGCCACTGGCGGCCCTTGTCGCTGGCGGGCTCGAGCAGGAATCCGCCGTTGAGGGGCGTGAGGTTGACGTCGAAGGCGGACTGGGGGAACGGCTGGCCGGCGACCGAGGTGCAGAAGCACGCTTCGCTGCAGTCGACGCAGTCGCAGGAGATCAGCGTGGCGGCCTGGCGCCGGCTTCGGTAGCCCTCGTCCTGGTAGGGCTCTCCCAGCAGGACGCGGTCGAGCAGTTCCAGGGCCCTCAGGTCGCAGGCCCGCAGGCCCACCAGGACGGTGGGGGGCGCCTGAGCCTGCGGCGGACCCTCGCCGCCGCCGTAGCGGCCCAGCGACTCCGAGGGCGGCTGGAAGCACGCTCTTGCACTCTGGGGCGGCCGCGGCTGGATCAGGGCGTCCAGGGTCGGCTGCCCGCAGGCGGAGGCGAAGACCGGCTGGTGATGCTGGGGATCGGGCGGAGACGGGACGAACGTGACCGCGTCCCGCGGCTTTCCGAGCAGGTCCAAAACGACCTGCCGCTCTGCGTGAAAGATCGTCACGGTCGCTCCGATTCTGCCGGGCTGCTGCTTTGGCATTCTGACGTGGTAGGAGACCGATTACGAACTCAACACACGCACTTCACCGTTACCATACGCGCAGGGAAAAACGATCGTCAAGCGGCAATGTGTCTTTTTTCACGTATGAACGGGCTTTTGAGAACTTGCACCTGTCACGTCGTGCGCCATGCATAGAGAAACCCCCTGCAAACGGCCCTGGAGACAGGCCAGGCATCAGGACTTGTGCCCCAAGCCCGGGTACGAACAGCTATGCACGCTCGGCACGCTTGCCCGTCGAGCCGGTCGTGGCCGTGCCGGTGCGACACCCTTCCCTTGGTAAGGACACTGGACGGAGCGTTTTGTGGCGACAAAATCCACTCATGCGGATGATACCCTGTAAGAGTTTGCAGAAAAGACGGTTACAAGATCAGAAATTCTCTGAGATTCCCCGTTTTCTGCGTGTCGCAGTGCGCCGGACCGCCGCGAGAAGATTATCGGACGCAGGAATGTCCCATTCCTGCCTGGACTGTCGCGTCTGGGGACAAGTATTTCGGATTGATCCGATTTTTAGGACTTGCAGGGCAATGATCGTAAACTATTAATGTAAAGTACTTTATATACGAATTGGCCGGCATTCCTGGGCGCGGCCGATATTCCGAAAAATGGGACATTCAGGGTGTCGGCGGGGCCTGGGTGGCGATGCCTACTCCACCTCGGCCTTTTCGTCCTGTTCCCACTGGCGGGCCTGGTCCTTCAGGGCGTCCAGCAGCGACTGCATGGCCTGGGCGGCCTGGCCGTCGAGCGTCTTGGCCAGGGCTTGCAGGCGGGCGAGGGTGCGGGCGTCCCAGCCAAGGCCGTCCCGGAGCATGAGCTTTCCGCCGCAGGCGTCCAGCACATAGCAGGGCTGCTTGTAGACAGGCTCGCGCTCGGAGGCGCGGTCGATGGCGGCGGCCAGGAAGCCGCTGTCGGCGAGGTGCTCGACGATCCGCGTGGCGGCCTCGGGGCCGACCTTGACCGACGCAGCCCGCGCGTCGGCGGGCGGGGCGGGATCGGACGTCGTCAACTCGAGCGAGCGGAAGGGTTCGTCACGGGGCCCGTAGAACCGCAGCACCAGGCGGAAGTGCGGCAGGTCGCCGAGCAGCTCCTTGCGGCGGTTGTCGGTCAGGACCTTGGGGTCCTCGCGGACCAGCACGTTGAACTTGAGGGCCTGTGTGGTGTTCTTCTCCCAGTCCCACGGCCGGCCCCCGCGAAAGACGAGGACGGCCTGGCCGGGCTTGGCGGCCCGGAAGGGAAAGAGAAAAACGACGGTCCCGCCGAGCATGCCTTCTTCGACGGGCGTCTCGCGGCGGCGCGCCTCGCCGACGGCCTGGACGCAGTCGGAGCTGGCCTTGTCGAACTTCCACTCCCAGCCGCTGGTGCGGTCGCCGGTGAGTTGGACGATGACCGGCTGGCCGACGGACGGGCGTGCGGTCAGGCCGGCGTCCTCGCGGGCGAGGACCAGGCAGTCGTTGACGACCCGTCCGGCGGGTCGGTCGACGAGACGGATGGGGCCGTCGAGGACAGGCTTGCGGCGCGGCGGCGCGGACGGGTCGCCGCCCTTGTCGTCGGCCTTGGCGGCGTCCAGTGCGGATCGGCAGGCCTGGCATTGCTTGAGCTTTCGCGAGCAGGCGGGGCAGAGCTTGAACGCCCCGCTGGAGGTCTCGCCGCCGCACTCGACGCACTTGCCGATATTGGTGATGAACATCTTGTCCGCGCAGGCGGGGCAGAGATCGGCGCGGGCGAGCGGCGACAGCAGGAGGACGGCGAACGACACGATCGCGACGGTTCGCATCTGCGGGTCCTTTCGTCTCACTGGACGCACGGCGGCGTCGTGCTCCGCGCGGACTCGCGCGGGCCTTGCTCAGGTTCGCATTATACCGCTAGGAGCGGTTCGCCCGACGCAGCAGGTCTTCTTCCTTCATCCGCCGAGCGAGTTCCCGGTAGTCGGTCTTGCCGGTGCCCAGGACGGGCATCTCGTCCAGGCGGACGACGTAGCGGACGTTGTGCAGGGCCGACAGGCCCGCCTCGCGCAGGGCCCGGTTGGCCTGGTCGCGCTGGATGTCGCGGATGCTGAACAGGACCAGTTCTACGTGCTCCTCGTCCGGCGCGGGCGAGACGGCCAGCGACGGGCCCTCGTCGCTCTCGCGGCCGAAACGCTCCTCCAGCACCGCCTCGATGGCGGGCAGGGAGATCATCTCGCCGCCGAGCTTGACGAACCGCTTGAGCCGCCCGCAGAAGGTCAACAGGCCTTGGGGGTCGGCCGTCACCAGGTCGCCCGTGCGGTACCATTCCTTGTCCTGCCACCGGATGAACGGGGAGGCGGCTTCGCCCAGGTAGCCGTTGAAAATGCTGGGCCCCCGCACCAGGAGCATCCCGCACTGGCCGGGCCCGGCCGGCGCGTCCGTGTCGATGTCCACGACGGCGGTCTCGACCGACGGCAGGGGCAGGCCGATCGTCCCCGCCACGGGCGACTGCTCGCGGTTGGCCGAGACGATCGGGGAGCACTCGGTCACGCCGTAGCCCTCGATGATCTTCCCCGCGGGGCACTTGCGGGCGAAGGTGTCGTAGACCCGCTGGGGGCACTTCTCGGCGCCGGTGATGCACAATCGCAGCGAGCGAAGCTGGGCGTTGTCGGCCAGGCGGAGGATGCCGGCCAGGAACGTCGGCGTGCCGATCAGCAGGCTCGCCTGGTAGGCCTCGACCATTCGCACCAGCATGGCGGCGTCGTTGGGGTTGGGGCTGTGGACGACGCGGACGCCGCAGAGGATCGGCAGCAGGAGCGTGCCGACCAGCCCGAAGGAGTGGAAGGGCGGCAGCATGCTCAAGAGGCGGTCGTTGTCGTAGATGCGGTAGGTCCGCATGCAGTCGCGGAGGTTGGTGAGGATGTTCTCGTGCGTGAGGGGCACGCCCTTGGGCAGCGCCTCGCTGCCGCTGGTGAAGAGGATCACCGCGTGCTCGCCGCAGCGTTGGGCGGAGGCGTCCAGCCCGCGCCACCAGAATCGCGCCCGCAGGGCTGCGCCGAGCTTGGCCAGCTTGCCGATCCGCCCGGCGAGGTCCTCCAGGTAGACCAGGCGGTCCTCGTAGGCGTCGAAGCGGACGCCCTGGCCCTTGAGTCGCTGCACCAGCAGGCGCGAGGTCAGCACGCACCCGGCCTCGCACTGATCCAGCGAGTGGACGACGTTTCGTTCGCCCGAGGTCCAGTTGACCATCACGGGCGTTCGCTCGGCGAAGAGGGCGGCCAGGTAGACCGTGTCGGCGGCGACCGAGGCGGGCAGCATGATGCCGATCCGCCGGCCGCCCAGGGCGGCAATGTGCGGACGGAGGGCGAAGATGGCGGTGATCAGATCGCGGTAGGTTCGCGCGCCGCGCTGCTGGTCGGCGGCGATGACCCGCCCGCTGCCGCGTCGGGCCTGGGCCAGGAACACCTGCGGAATGGTCCGGCCCTCGGGCAGGTCGGCCCGCCCGCCGGGGCGGTCCTGGGGCAGTCCTCCGGCCAGCCAGCGTCTGGGGGGCGGCGCGACCTCGCGCGGCCCGGACGCAATCGCCTCGCCGCAGGCCAGCAGCATCACGTCGCCGACCGTCTGAAGGTCCTCGACGCTGGAGGCGCTGTGCCCGAACTCCTGTTCGAGCCAGGTCGCCAGGTCCGCCACGGCCAGGCTGTCCAGCCCGAGGTCATGAGCGAGGTGCTGATGGGGGGAGATCCCGCTCTGCCCGGTCATCTCGCGCAGGTGGTCGAGGACGGCCTGTCTGGTGGCGGGGGGAACGTCCTCGACCTGTCCGGGCAGGGCCTGGGGCGAAGGCTCGGGCATCTCTCGCGGGCCGCCGCGCTCCCAGAGGCTGAAGGGCACGTAGGTGGCGGGCGGGGCGTCGGCATTGTAGAACTCCTCGAGGTGGCGGTTGAACGTCTCGCGGTCGCCATGGCGGGGCAGGTCGTCGCTCTCGTGCAGGAGGATGTCCACCTCGCGGCGGGGCATGAAGACCAGGCCGCTGGCCAGCATGGCGCCCAGACGCCGGGTGAACGCCGACGAGACGTCCGGCGCTCGCCCGTGGGCCCAACTGAAGCTGCTGCCCCACAGCCCGCGGGTGCGGACCAGGACGACGCGGCAGTCGGGAACCTGCTGGACCAGGCGGTGGGCGGCGCTGGCGGCGCCGAGGACCTCGTCGCGCTGGTGCTTGAGGTGCCCGGCCGGGTAGAGCAGGATGTTCTGCCCGTCTCGCAGGGACTGGGCGCAGAGGTCGAGCGCGGCGTCGATGCGGTCCTTGCCGGCTGAGCCCACCTTGCCCACGTCCGGGATGGGCAGCACGTTCACGCGCCTGGCCAGGTTGCGGATGAAGAAGCGGTCGATCTGGTTCTCGTCGGCCAGCGGGCGGGGGCGGAATTTCTTGTGCAGCCAGGCCGACAGGATCACCGGGTCGACCAGCGCGGGGTGGTTGGGCAGGAAGAGGATCGACGATCGCCCGCGCGAGGCGATCTCGCGCAGCCCGTGGATGCGGACGCGGTAGCGCAGCGACAGGACGGACTTGGCGAAGACCCGCATGAGGGCGTCAATCATGGGCGGCCTCCGATCGGCTGTCGCCCTTGGCGAACGCTGCGCGCATCCAGGCGCTGCCCAGCAGGGCCAGGCCGCCCATCACCGCGAAGGTGACGTTGGGCTGGAGGCACTCGTTGAGCGGCAGGTAGACGATGCCCGCGGCGAGGATGCCCAGGAAGGCGGCGCAGTTGACGGCCGCCAGGACCGACCCGCGATGCTGAGGCGCGGGGCGGACCTGGAAGAAGCTCTCCAGGGGCACCATGAAGATCCCGCCGGCCAGGCCCGAGCAGGCGAGCATGGCCAGCACGTAGACCATGCGCGGCGAGACGACGGACCAGGAGGCCTTGGCCGGGACCAGGGGCGAGGCGGCAGTGGCCAGCAGGAAGCCCGCCAGCGCCAGGCTGGCTGGGGCCAGTGCCCGATACCACCGCTGGGTCCGCACGATCTTGCCGGCCAGCAAACCGCCGACGGCCAGCCCGCCCAACTCCGCCAGCACCATGTAGCTGGTCTGGGCGTCGTCCAGGGCGAACTGCTGCTTGCCCAGCGTATTGATAATCATGACCTGGAGGGGCCCGATGAACCAGATGAAGACGTCCGCCCAGACGGCGCGGGCCAGCAGGGGGTCCTGGCGGAGCTTCCAGAGCTGGCGCAGCGTCTCGATCGGGCCGGCGCGGGGGAAAGGCGCTTCGGGGTCGGCCGGCGGGCGATAGGGCGTGTGGAAACTGACGACCAGGCCCAGCAGCGAGACGACGACCAGGCTGCCGGCGAGGATCGCCTGGCCCCAGGTCAGGTGGGGCAGGAGCGGGGCCTTGTTGTTGAGGGCCAGCCCGGCCGAGACGATCCCCAGCAGGATGAAGCACGTGACGACCGACTTGAGGTGGGCGTTGGCCTTGAGGACGTAGCTGGGCGGATAGAGGTCCGGGATGGAACCGTTGAGGGCGGGGCTGAAGACGGTGGACTGGGCGGCCATCAGGAAGAGCATGGTCAGCAGGAGCGGCCAGCAGTTGAGCACCAGGCCCAGCGCCGCCAGCGACATGGCCACCAGCTCAGCCGCCTTCGAGCCGATGACGATGGTCCGCTTGGAGAACCGGTCAGCCATCCAGCCGGCCGGTGCGGCCAGAAGGATGAAGGGCAGGGTGAAGAGGATGGCGATCCAGCCTTGCAGGGAGGACAGGGCGGCCGTGATGGCCAGCAGGCTGAGGCCCTGCTTGAGGAAGTTGTCGTTGAAGACACCCAGGGAGTAGGCGCCGGCCATCGCCAGGAAGCGACTGCGGGCCTGGCGGACCTGGCGCTGGATATCGCCGTCGTCGGGTTGTGGCCGGTCATCGCTCATGCGGGAGAAGTGTACGGGGCGAAGCGGGAGTGAATCAACGAATTACCGGCCGCGCGACAAGGCAGGGGCGGCGGGGCCTTGCCATGCGGCGTGCGGCGGGCTACTCTTAGAGCATGGACCCACTGGTGCTGCAACAGGAGACGCCGTCGATCCAGCAGTTCACGGAGGCGGCGATCAGCATCTTCGCGTTGGTCAACCCGATCGGGAATCTGCCGGTCTTCGCCAGCCTGACCGAGGACGTTCCGGTGGTCGAGCGGCGGGCGGTGTTTCGTCTGGCGGCGTCGACGGCGCTGGGGGTGATCGTCGCGATGGCGCTGGCGGGGCAGGTGCTGGTGGAGATGGTCTTCCACCTGACGCTGGACGAGTTCGCTTTCGCCGGGGGTCTGGTGCTGGTGGTGGTGGGCATCCGCCGGATCGTGAGCGAGTCGCCCGGGCCCAGGCCCGCGATGACCCACGCCGACTCCCGCATCACCCTGGCGGTCTCGCCGATCGCCCTGCCCCTGCTGGTCGGGCCGGGCAGCATCGCCAACGTGATGCTGATCACCCAGCACTTCGGGCGGCTGTACGCGGTGCTGGCCTGCCTGGCCGGCTTCTCGGGGGTCTTCCTGGTGCTGCACTTCTCCGGGCGATTGTATCGGCTCATGGGCCGGGTCGGCACGTTGGCGGTGGGGCGGGTCATGCAGATCTTCATCGTGGCCTTCGGGGTGAAGTTCTGCTTCCGCTCGCTGGTCAGCATCTTTCAGCTGTCGGGGATCGGGCGTTGAGATCGTCTCGAGGCGGGGGCGCGATCGTCCGGGGCGGCTGACGGGATCGCCTACTTCTTGTCGGGCGGGGCCTTCCACGCCAGCAGTTCGCCCGCGCGTTGGGGCGTGAGGGGCATGGTCTTGGCCACGTCGGCCTTCATCTTCTCCCGCAGGGCGGCCTGCTCGCGTTTGGCCTGGGCGTCCAGCTTGGTCTTCTGGTCCTGGAGGGGACGCTGCTCGCCCATGAGGTCCTTGAGTTCCTTGACGTAGCGGGAGATCTCGGTCTGGACCTCGGCGACCTGGGGGCGGTACTTCTCGTCGATGCCGCGGCGGCGCCGGGCGGCCTCTTCGCCGGCTGCCTGGTACGCCCGGGAGTAAGCCGCCTGCTGGGAGGGATCGCTGGGGCGCCGCAGGCGGTTGATGTGGTACTGGAAGTCGCGGGCGACCTGGTCGCGCTCGCTGTCGTACTTCTTCTTCAGGGCCGACAGCTTGTCCTCGGCTGCCTTCCCGCCGTATCGAACGCGGTCCGTCTTGGTCTTGAGTTCGGCGAGCTTGGCGTCGATCTTCTGCTTGTCCCCTTCGAGGTTCTTGATCGCCGCGTCGCACTTGTCCATCTCTTCGAGGTGGGCCTTGGCCTGGGCGGCCAGGGGCGAACCGCCCCGAAGACGGCCGAAGCCTTCGCGGGCCTCTTTCCACTTGCCCAGCGACGCCTGGGCGAAGGCGGCGGCGTAGACGAAGCGATCGTCGCCCGGGGCGAGCTTGGCGCCGGCCTCGGCCGCCTCCAGCGCGTCCTTGCCGTAGCCCGCCTCGGCCAGCGAGAGGGCCAGGTACGCGTGGGGCTCCAGGAGCTTCTCGTCCAGCCGCGAGGCGGTCCGGCTGGCCGTGGCGGCGTGGGCGTGGCTGTCGCAGCAGGCGTAGTAGTAGGCGTTGACCACGAAGTAGGCCAGGTGCTTCTTGTCCGCCTCGGTGCACGTGTCGATCAGCCGGCGGGCTTCCTTCATGTCGTCGGCCTTCATGGCCTCGACCGCCTTCACCAGCGGATGGGTCTCGGCGGCGGGGGCGACGCTGCGGGCCAGCAGCAGCGCGCACAGAACGAAAAGCAACATGGCCGGGCGGAACGTCGAATATCGCATCATGTCCAGAACTCCCACCCCCCGCGGAACAAGACGCCCAATCGCAACACTCGATTGTACGGTTGGGCGGGCGGCATGGCAATGCTGAAATCGCCCGTCGGCATGCAGGCCGCGCCCCGGCGGCCAGGCGCCGGGGCCCGCGTCACCTGCGCGGCCCGACGGTGCTGACGTCGAAGGGCTTGAAGCCCAGCTTCAGTGCGGGCGAGTCGGCCTTCAGGCGGAAGTCCTTCTTGGCGGCGTCCACGAAGAGCGGGTCTGCGATCACGGAGTGCGTGTCCAGGCCGCGCTTCTGCCAGTCGGCGAAGTCCTTGCCCGCGAAGGCGATCTTCCTGCCGCCGTTCCAGTACACGTTGGAGTCCAGCTTGAACTGGTCGTCTTTCCAGTTCTTCCCGAGCAGCGGCCCCTGGCCGGACCAGCAGACGATGTTGCGCTCGAAGGTGAACGACAGGTGCGGCTCGGTCCGCGTCCGCTCGATCTGGGCCTCGGCGGACTCCACCAGGATGTTGTTGCGGATGATGTTCTCCCGCCCGTAGTGCTGGTGGAAGCCGCCGGTCTTGGTGTTGTAGACCAGGTTGTTCTCGAAGACGATGCCGGTCGAGCCCTCGTCGGTGTACAGCCCCCAGCCGCCGTAGCCGTGGCTGGTGATGTCGTGAAAGACGTTGTTGCGGACGACGGTGCCGGGGCTGACGCCCAGCGTGTAGATTCCGCCCATGTCCGACAGCAGGCCCTGTCCGATCGTGTGGACGTGGTTGAACTCGATGATGTTCTCTTTGCTGACGCTGGGCGCGTAGCCCCAGACCCAGCCCACGCTGATGCCCGTGTAGTAGCCGTCGAAGATGAGATTGTGGGCGATGAGGTTGTGCCCGGAGTTCTGGCTGAGGATGCCCACCGCCGAATGCCACACCCGCCCGTAAGGCCCGATGCGGTTGTCGGTGATGACGTTGTGTCCGGTCTGCACCGCCTCGGGGCTCTTGGCCCCGCCGCCGTTCTGGCGGATGCCGCCCGCGCCCAGGTCCGTCAGCGTGTTGCCCACGATCCGCCAGTGCGAGCAGCCGTCGGCCAGCTCCAGGCCGTACGTGCCGCACGAGGTTATCGTGCAGCCCTCCACGGTCACGTGGCGGGCGCCCGTGGCGACCAGAGCCCCGCGGACGGTGCTCGCGGCCTGGTGGTCGCCGGTGTCCTTGGGAGCGAGGTCCCAGGCCGTGTGGGCGAACGTCAGCTCGCGGAAGGCGACGTGCTGGACGAACTTGCCCCCCTTGGGGTCGCCCTCGATGCGAAGCACGCTGGTCAGGCGCGGGGCCACGACGGTCGTCGTGGAGGGCTGTTCGCCTTCTTTGGGCAGATAGAACAGCCGCCCGGCCGGACGGTCGAGATACCACTGGCCCGGCGCGTCGAGGGCCTCGCGGACGTTGTCGGCGTAGTAGGGGGCCCCTTCGGGGCGGAAGTCAGCCGTCAGCTTGCGGCGCGTCTTGCGGTCGAGTTCCACGACACGGGCGGCCTCGTCCACGCTCTTGATCTTCAGGTGCGAGTCGACCCAGTAATGCAGGATCACCAGCTCCACGTCCGCCAGGTTGTGCCACGAGGCCTTCAAGTCGCCCGCCTTGAACTCGAACTTGTCGGCCGGCGTGCGGTACTCGGTCTTCTTCCAGTCCACGCCCGGCTGGCTGACCACATGGAAGTGACCGTCCTTCGGGAGTCTCGGGCGGCAGCGGCGCTGGCCGTTGACGAAGAGCTGGCGGAACGACCACTTGCCTTCCTTCACCTCCGGCAGGTCGGCGACCCAGAACTTGCCTTCCTGCTTCCATCCGGTGACGGGCCGCCCCGCCGACAGCACCGGCTTGGCCCCGGCTGGGGCCTGCCAGACGATCGGGGCCTTGTCCGTGCCGGAGTCTTCCGGCGTCAGGACCAGCGGTTCAGCCAGGCAGTACGTCCCGCCGGCCAGCGTGACCGTGGCGCCGGCGGCCAGTTCGCCCTTGGCCCGCAGGCGGCGCAGGGCGTCGCGGGCGGCCTGGGGCGTGGCGAGCGGACCGTCGGTCTTGCCCGCGTTGGGCTGGGCCAGCCGCCCCGACCACGAGTCATTTCCCGCGGGCGAGACGTACACCGCAACGGGCCCAGCCGCACGGACCCAACCACCGACAAGCAGGACCGCCAGCACGCTCGAAGCAAACGCTTTCGTCCGACGCATGAACAGATCTCCTGAATTCGCCCTGGGGCGTCTTGAGGAAGAACGAACAGCCAAGCCGGGAGTTGCCGAAACATGCCGGCGCGGAGTTCCGCAATCGGCCGTTCCCGCGTCGCGTTGTCGCTATAGGAGATCCGGACATGAGCAGGACCGCACGCGTCATCCTGGCTGTCTGCCTTGCGCTGCTGGCCCGCGCGTCTGTCGCGACGGCCCAGGAGGGTCGAGACCGCGTCCGAGTCGAGCCGGCTCGTCCGACCGCGTGGCAGAAGATCGAACTCTCGCTGCCCGCCGACTGCATCCCGCCCGCCGCCTTCGACGATCGGAAATACGAGCTGGCAGCCGAGGTGACCGAGCCCTCGGGCCGGAAGCGGACCGTGCCGGGGTTCTACTGTCAGCCGTGCGAACACCGGTTGCTGGGCGAGGGGCGCCGCCAGAGCGAGTGGATCCGCCCGGCCGGGGCGGCGCGGTGGACGGTCCGCCACCTGGCCACCGAGGCGGGGCGACACACGTTCACGCTGACGCTGCGGACGCCCGCGGGCACGCGACGCCTGAGCCCGGTGACGATTGACGTTCTGCCGTCGCCCACGCCCGCGCGAGGCTACGTCCGCGTGGCCAGGGACAACCCGCGATACCTCGAGTTCTCCGACGGGCGGGTCTTCTTTCCCATCGGACAGAACATCGCGTTCGTGGGCCTCTCGCAGTACGCGGCCAGCTCGGCGGGCGTCCGCTCGCTCTTTGCCAAGATGTCCGCCCAGGGCGGCAACTACGTTCGCATGTGGGCCTGCTGCCAGGACTGGGCGGCGTGCATCGAGGGCGTCAAGTCCGCCTGGGGTCGGACGTGGGGGCCCAAGCCCGCGGTGGAGGATATGCCCGACGCGCCGCCCGGCCGGCAGGGCCGGCGCTGCCTCCGCCTGGAGGCCGGCAAGGCCGCCCACGTGAATCCGACGCGCCCGGTCGCACTGCGCGGCGGGGCGAAGTATCGCCTGGGCGGACTGCTCCGCCGCGAAGACGCCGCGAGCGTGGTCCTGCAGTTGTCGCCCGGCGGCGACCGCCCGCTGGACGCGCCGGCGGGCAGGTGGACGAGTTTCGCCCACGAATTCCGCGCGGACGAGAAGCAGTTGGTCCTGGGCCGGCTGGCCTTCGTCGTTCGCGGCGGCTCGGCCTGGCTGACCGACCTGTCGCTGGTGGAACTTGACGACAACGCGGCGCCCGCCGGGCCCAACCTGCTCTGGCAGGCCGACGTCAACCGCTCGACGATCGGCTGGTACGACCAGGAAGACTGCTCGTTCCTGGACCGCGTGGTGGAGGCCGCCGAGCAGACGGGCGTGTACCTCCAGGTGGTCGTGGTGACACGGGACCTGTACATGAAGTCGCTGTCGCGCGAGGACAGTGCGGAGTACGCCGAGGCGAGCGAGTCGATCCGCCGGCTGATGCGCTATGCCGTCGCCCGCTGGGGATACTCGCCCCACGTGGCGACGTGGGAGTACTTCAACGAGATGGACCCGGGCAAGCCCACCGACCGCCTCTACCGCGAGTTGGGCGAGTACCTCCACCGCATCGACGGTCGCCGTCGCCCGCGGGCGACCAGCACGTGGTCACATCGCCCTCGCGACTGGGCCCACGCCCAGCTCGACACTGCCGACCTGCACCACTACCTGCGCCCCAGCACCGGCGAGGCCTACCGCGACTCGGCCTCCACGTACGCCGACCGCGCTCGTTTCCTGCTGGATCGCTCGCCGGGCAAGCCCGCGCTGCTCAGCGAGTTCGGCCTGGCCGACGACAAGTTCCAGCGCGGTCAAGCGATGGCCAAGGACAAGGACTTCGAGCACGCGCGGCGGGCCTTGTGGGCCTCCGCGACGTCCGGGCTGGCCGGATCGGCCATGTACTGGTGGTGGGACGACTTCGACCGCGCCGACGCCTACCGCCACTACCGCCCGCTGGCGGACTTCGTCGCGGACGTGCCGTTCGTCTCGGCCGGCCTGGCGCCGGCCCGCGTGGCTTGCTCGGACAGTCCGGCCGTCCGCGCCGTGGGCATCGCCGGCAAGGGCCACGCGTGCGTGTGGCTCTACGACCCGAAGGCGACCTGGCACGCCCAGGCCATCGAGAACCGGACGCCCGAATTGGTGCGCGGGGCATGGGCGGAGTTGCCGGACATGCCGCCGGGCGAGTACAGCGTCATCTGGTGGGACAGCGTCGCGGGCAAGCAGGTCGCCCGTCGCGAAATCCGCCACGCGGCCGCCGGGCCGCTGCGGCTCAGCGCGCCGGATTTCCGCAAGGACATTGCCGCGAAGATTGGACCCAGGTAGTTCAGCGTCGATCTGGAGAGATGAAATGACACGTCTGCACAACATCGCGATCGCTGCCCTGGCGTCGCTGGCCGTGCTGGTCTCGGCCCGCGCCGAGAGCATCCACGTCGCACCCACGGGCGACGACTCGGCCGCGGGGTCGGCCTCGGCCCCGGTGGCCACGCCGCACCGGGCGCAGGAGCTGGCCCGCAAGCTCATCGCCGCGGGCCTGAAGGAAGACCTGACGGTCGTGCTGCACGGCGGGACGTATTACCTGCCCCGGCCGTTGAGCTTCGGTCCGGGCGATGGCGGCAGCGACGACGGCAAGGGCGGGGGGCGCCGGGTCACGTGGACCGCCGCGCCCAACGAGCGGGTCATCCTCAGCGGCGGGCGCCGCATCGCGGGCTTCGCCCCGGCCGGGACGATTCCGCTCAAGGCGCCCGCTACGGAGGCGCCCGCGGACAAGAAGGCGCCAGCCGCGAAGACGGCTGCGCTGTACCAGGTCGACCTGGGCGACGTGAAGGCGGGGCGGTGGGATTTCCGCCAGCTCTGGGTGGACGGCCGGCGGGCCGTCCGCGCCCGCACGCCCGACATGGACGCGGACCCGCGTTACGACCGCCTGCTGGGCGCCGAGTTGAAGACTGACCTCTCCGCTCACGCGCTCAAGATGCCCAAGGAACGGCTGGCCAAGTGGGCCAACCTCGGCGACGTCGAGGTGATCGTGCTCAACAACTGGGCCACCTGCCAGAAGCGGGCCGAGTCGGTGGACGTGGACGCCGGCACGGTCGCGTTGGCCGGACCGCACGCGAAGTACTTCTCGTCCAACCGTCCCAGGAAGGGCAACCCGTTCTTTCTGGAGAACGCCCGCGAGTTCCTCGACTCCCGCGGCGAGTGGTACCTGGACCGCAAGAGCGGGGTGCTGACGTACTGCCCGCGAGAGGGCGAGGACCTCGCCCGCTGCGAGGTGATTGCGCCGGTGTTGACGCGGCTGGTCGAGATCGCCGGCACGCAGGCGGCGGCGGTGCGGAACCTGCACCTTCGCGGTCTGGCCCTGCTGCACAGCGACCTGCCGCCGGCCGAGGGCGGGCACGAGGGACGGCAGGCGTGCTTCCGCTACGGGGGTGACAAGGTGAGCGGCTCGATGCCGGCGGCCGTGACGGCCGAGCACGCGGTCGGCTGCTCGATCGTCGAGTGCGAGATCGCCCACCTGGGCGGCAGCGCGGTTCTGCTGCGCGACGGCTGCCACCGCAATGTGATGGAGGGCAACCGCGTGCACGACGTGGAGGGCAACGGCCTGGGCGTGGGCGGGCCCAACGACGACACGCTCGCCCCGCGGGGCAACCGCATCTCGAACAACCACGTGCACCACTGCGGCGTGCGGTATCTCGGGGCGGTGGGGATCTGGGTCGGCTTCGCGCCGGGGACGATCGTCTCGCACAACCTCGTGCACGACCTGCCCTACACGGGCATCTCGGTGGGCTGGCAGTGGAACGCGCTGTCCACCGTCAACGCGGGGCACCTGATCGACGACAACCACATCTTCGACGTGATGAAGGAAGTCTCCGACGGCGGGGGGATCTACACGCTGGGCTTCCAGCCGGGCACGCGGATCCGCGGCAACTGGATCCACGACGTGCAGCGATCGCCCTTCGCCCACGCGGCGCCCAACAACGGCATCTTCTTCGACGAGGGCAGCAAGGGCTTCGCCGTCGAACGCAACACGATCTACCGCACCTCGGGCAAGCCCATCCGCTTCAACCAGTGCCAGAAGGACTGGCACAGTTGGAAGGAGAACGTCCTGCTGGAGGACCCGGCCGCCGAGCCGCCCGCGACGCACCCGGCCAAGGACGCCGGGCTGGAGAAGGCCTGGCGCAAGCTGGCGCAGTAGCACAGGCACCTGTCTGAGACTGAAAGACCTGTGACCCATCGGAGCAGAACCGCGAACGGCGGTCGCGTCTGTTACGGCGCTGCCAGTTCATCCAGCAGTCCCTGGAGCCGGGGCTCGATCGTCCCGCCCAGCGACCTCACCTTCTCGGCGTCGGCCAGGGCCTGCTCGCGATGGCCCAGGGCGGCATGGGCGCAGGCGCGGTTAGAGTAGTTCATCCAATGCCCCGGCTCGAGTTCGACGGCCTTCTCGGCGTCGGCCAGGGCTTCGGCATGACGTCCCAACTCGAGTAGTGCGTCGCTGCGGTTGCAGTAGGCGACGGCAAGGGTCGGGTCCAGTTCGATAGCCCGCGTGTACTCTCGCATCGCGGCTTCATAGTCCTTGCGCTCAGCCAGGACGAACCCTCGCCGCGCGTGCAGATCGGCGCTGTCATCGCCCAACGCCGTCGCCGACTCCAGATCACCCCACGCCTCTTCGTGCCGTCCTGCCTCGCAGAGCAGCCATGCGCGGGTCGCGAAGTGCTGGGCGTTGCCGGGATCGAGGCGGATGGCCCGGTCGATGTCGCTCAGCGCCTTCTTCAGCTTGCGCAGGCTGGCCCAGGCCCGCCCGCGGAGAGCGAAGGCGTCAGCACAGGAGGGTTCCCACCCGATTGCGCGGTCGCAATCACGAACCGCCGCCCGGGCGCGGCCGCCGAGTTCCAGCAGCAGACAAGCCCGTTGCAGGCGGAGTTCCGCGTTGTCCTCGCCCGCCGCGAGGGCCGACTCCAGGTCCGCCAAGGCCCGCTGGTCCTGCTTAAGCTCCCGCAGGCACCAGGCGCGATGCTGAAAACCGGGGCCGTTGTGAGGGTCGCACGCGAGGAGCGCATCGAAGTCTGTCAGGGCACGCTCGAATCTGCCCTCTCGCGCCAGCGCGCAGCCACGAATATACAGGCAGTCAACGTCGTTCGGCGCCAAGGCCAGGACCCGCGAACAATCGTCGGCCGCGGCTGCATATTCCCCCAATTTCATCCGCACCCGCGCACGGATAGAGAGGGCGGCATCGCTGTCTTCCTGGAGTTGGAGAGCCCGGCTGGCGGCTTGGACGGCGTCGGCCTCCTGGCCCAGAAGATGCCGGGCCAGGGCTTGCTCTACCAGCACGGCTGGGTGTTTATCTCCGCCGACTTTCGCCTGGGTCGGTCCCCCGTTGTCCGGCGGCCACCGAGGCTCGCCAGCCTCCAGCGGACCCAAGGCTCGGGCGACCTCGGCCAGCAGCACTGCCGTCCGCGAGGACGTGTCGCCGTGGGCGACAGCCTGTTGAAGATCCGTCAAGGCTCCGGCCCATCGCTTCAGATAGGCTCGGCACAGGCCGCGGGCCGCGTAGCATCCGTGTAGCCGGGAAGAGTGAACATGCAGGATTGCCCGGTCGTACTCCCGTTCGGCCTGCTCGTATTGCCCCATCCGATACAAAGCCATTGCACGCGTTTCGCTGGCGTAACCGGTAACGCCGTCCAGCCGCATGCCGAGGACGCCGTCGCAAAGGGCGACGCAGGCTTGGAAGTTCCTGCGATCGAACTCGACCGCAGCCTGCTGATGCCACTCGTAAGCCTGCCAGACTCTCGCCCGTCGCCAAAATACCCACAGGCCGCCCATGCCCAGGATGTAAATGAAGACGGCGTGGGGCCCGCTGATCGGCACGAGGCGCCACAGCCCGACGCAAACGCCCCCGGCCGCCAGCACGAGGGCCAGGCAGAACCACGGGCGGATCAGCAATCGATGGAACCGGTTCAAGGCGGACCCCAGGTCGTTTCATCGCGAACACACTGCGGCGATGAAGATACCGATTCCGCCTCATCGCGCCAAGGGCAGGCCATCGGCGGTGGGGGCTCCCTCAATTCGGCCTGATCGCTGAACGCTGAGAACTTGCCTTCTCGTGCGTTATACGGGATGCTAGGGCAACAAGGAGACCTTGCATGGCCAGTGAAATGACTCGGCGCGAGTGGATGAAGGCGGCTGGGGCCGCGTTGGCGGCGGCGGCTGGGACGGCCGGCGCGGTACGGGCGGACGATCCGACGATGGGCAGCGGCTCGTCGGGCAAGGGTGGGGCCACGCCGGTGGCGGGCGGCGCGCCGTCTCACCCGGTGGTGCTGAGCGACGGCAAGGTGATCCAGCCCAGCCGGGAACTGCCCGTGCTGCACCGCACGCAGGTGCTGGTGGTGGGCGGCGGCCCGGCGGGCGTGTCGGCGGCGATCGCCGCCAAGCGGGCCGGAGCGGACGTCACGCTGGTCGAGCGGTACAACCACTTCGGCGGGCTGTGGACCGGCGGGCTGGTGCTGTACGTGTATCCGCTGTTCGCCAAGGACGGCACGCAGGTCGTCCGCGGGATCGGCGGGGAGATGCTCGACCGCATCGCCAAGCTGGACCGCGGCAGCACGCTCCGCAAGGCGGGCTCGAACCCCACCGTCGACTCCGAGGCCGCCAAGTACATGATGGTCGAGATGGTCGTCGAGGCCGGCGTGAAGGTCTTCCTGCACTGTTGGGGCGTGGAGGCGATCATGGACGGCTCGCGGGTCCGCGGGGCGGTCTTCGAGTCCAAGAGCGGGCGCCAGGCCATCCTCGCCGACCTGGTCATCGACACCACGGGCGACGGCGACCTGTTCGCCTCGGCCGGCGCGGGCTACGACAAGTGCATCTACGACATCGGGCTGGTCAGCCGGATCGGCAACCTGGACAAGATCGACCGGTCCAAGGGCAAGCCGCCCACGGCCCTGGGCTCGATCACGCCCGTCGCGGGCGTGAACTGGGTAAACATGCGCGGGCCCAAGGCCGACGGGCTGGACGTGGCCACGCTGACGCAACTGGAACTCAACCACCGCAAGCACATCTGGCAGAGCATCGAGAAGCTCCGTGCCGCTCCGGGCTACGAGAAGGCCTTCCTGCTCGAGACGGCCCCGCAACTCGGCGTACGGTTGACCAGGCTGCTGGAGGGCACGGCCAAGATGGCCTACCCGGACATGCGGGCCGGCAAGACGTACGACGACGTGGTCGGCGTGGGGGGGTGCGAGGGCTCGACGCCGGTGGCCTGGCAGATCCCCTACGGCATCCTTGTGCCCCGGAACGTCGAGGGCCTGCTGACGGCGGGGCGGTCGGTCAGCGCGGACTTCAAGTCCGCCGACGTCCTCCGCCTGATCGCCATCTGCTACGTGACCGGCCACGCGGCCGGCGTGGCGGGCGCCGTCTGCGCGATGGACAAGTGCCCCACGCGCAAGGTCGACCTCGCCAAGGTCCAGGGCGAGTTGAAGAAACAGGGCGCGTACCTGGGCTGATAGCGCCGCGGTCAGGGGGTATCAAGCCCCAGGAACGCGCGGTGGCCCAGGTTGACGGCGACGAGCCACTTGTCGCCTTGGCGCACGAAGACCTGGACCCGCGTGGGTGCGGTCCGTTGTTGTCCGTTCTTCATGGCCAGGGATACTGTCGCCCCTCCCAGGGCCACGTGTCCGTCGGTGATGACCCGGCAGCGGGTGATCTTCGTATTCTCCCAGTCGATGGTGTTCTGGCTGGCCTGCATGCTCTGGCGGAAGGCGGCGATCGCCGCTTCGCGGTTCGACAGCGACGCCTGCCCGCCGGGCAGAACGGTGATGGCGAGGAACCCGTCCGGGCAGAGGCTCTTGGCGAAGTCATCGGACTGCGGTTTGCGGGCCATCTCGATTCCGCTCCGCGTCAGGTCCTTCACGGGATGGCTTTCGTCGTCGCCCAGAAGCCTGCCCGCCCCGGCCGGGACGAGCCGCGGCTCGATGCGGGCCTTCGACGATTGCGGGGCCAGCGGAACGCGGAGCTCTCGCCCGTTCCTCAGGATCGTCAGCTCGACGGGCGGGTCGCCGTCTTTGCGCGCGGCGACCTGCTCGAAGGCCGCCTGACCGCCGGCCAGCGTGTCCACCTGGTGCTTGCCCACGGCGATCACGACGTCTCCGCTTTCCAGGCCCGCGTCCCCCTGGGCAACGAGCATCGCCGGGCGGAACAGGTCCGGCATGGCCAGGCAGATCCGCCAGGTCCCGTCGCGCCGGTAGGCCGCGTACAGGTCGCGAAACTCCGCCATGGCCCCGGCCTTGTAGCGGTCCACCGTCGTCACGCGCATCCAGGCGAGAGAGCCGGTGACGGTGATATCTCGCTGGGTCTTGCGGCGAGAGACGAGGCCCTTCTGCTTCCAGGCTAGCTCCTCGACCATCCCGAGCACACGATCCCGCGGGACCACCAGGGCCTTGCGGTCTTCGCTCGGACCGACCTCCACGATCGTCAGGGCGTCCTTGTCGAGGCATTGCTCGTCCAGCAGCTTGAGGTCGTGTTCGGCGTGGGCCTTTTCGATTCGGTCCAGCAACTGCTCGACGCCGGCGGCGCCCTCCTTGTCCTCGGCCGGCGCCACGCCTGGCAAGCCCAGCACCGCCACGAGAATCGCTGCCGGAAGACACGTGCGCAAAAGGGCATCTCGACTCATGAAACGGCTCCTTTCCCGTAGCAGGGGCCTGGCGAGCTTTCCTTGTGGCTGGACGGGCTCGAATCGCGCGACCCGACAGTTCCGCGGCCCCTGCCGGTCTATCCCATGACGATCTGCTCGGTCTGCGGGTCGAAGCGGGCGACCTTGCGGTCCTTCCACGACCAGTAGGCCATGATCATAGTGGTTTGCACCTCGTACGCCAACTGGATTGGGCTGAAAGTGTTGAGGTCGCGTTGACGGCAGCAGGCGATCAGCTTGGCCCAGTGGTCGACCTGGTTCTCGCCGTAGGGGATGGGGAAGGCGGCCGCCTTCTTGCCGTGGTTGGGGACGAATTCGATCTGCTTGCCCTTGAAGATCAGGGCCCCGTCGTAGCCGCGGACGACCGGGCTGCGGGCGCCGCTGCCGCGGCAGCCGTCGCCGCCGTTGTAGCCGCTGGCGAACGTGCCCAGGATGCAGCAGGTCATCTTGCGGGCGTAGTCGGCGTAGACGTTGAAGCTGTCGGGCACGTCCCGCTCGGGCCAGCGGTGGATGCCCCCGGCCGCCATCACGTACTGCGGGAAGCCCGCGTCCATCATGTACGCCACCGGCGTGAAGCAGTGCGGGTAGACGTCGGTGACCGGCCCGCCCGAGTAGTCGTTGTACAGCCGCCACTGGAAGAAGCGCTTGACGGTGAACTCCTTCTTGGGCGCGTCGCCCTGGAACTGCTCCCAGTCGAGGTCCGGCCCGGGCTTGGCGTTGCGGTCGTCGATGGGCATGCCTCGCTCCCCGCCGTCGCTGTCGCGGAACATGCCGCACTCGGCGTGGATGGGCTTGCCGATCACGCCCTGGAGGATCAACTTGCGGGCCTCGTGCCAGGCCCCGTCGCTCATGCCCTGCGTGCCGAGTTGGAAGACCACCTTGGCGTCCTTGACCGCCTTGACCGCCATCTTCAACTGCTCGAACTGGCGCCAGTGCGTGAAGGGCTTCTCGCAGTAGATGTCCTTGCCCGCCTTGGCCGCGTCGGCCACCGCGTAGGGGTGGTGGTGGTCCGGCGTGGAGATGCACACCAGGTCCACGTTCGGGTCGGCCAGCAACTCGCGGTAGTCGCGATAGGGCTTGCCCTTCCAGGCCGCCGCGCAGCGGTCCAGCCGCGGCTTGTACACGTCGTTGAAGGCGACCAGGGCGATGTTCTCTTTCTTCTGGTCCTTCAGGTAATGGACGCTGTGCATGTGGGAATGGCTTCGGCCGCCGCAGCCGATGTAGCCCACGCCGATGCGGTCGTTGGCCCCGATGACCTTGCCCCGGGCCACCTGGGGGAAGTTTGCGGCAAAGGCCGTAGCCGCCGCGGCGGACGCCCCGGCCAGGAACTGTCTACGAGTGGGTCCAGTCTTCTCTGCCATGGTTGGCTCCTTGTTCGTTCTCTCGTGCCTGAAGGCCTGGTAAGGGTCTACCGTGGGATCGTCAGCCGTCGCTACAGCAGCGCCTTGAGGTGCTTGATGGACTTCTCCGCCTGGGCCACCGTGCCGCACTCGACGCTGAAGACGATGTCCCGCCTGGCTTTCTTGCAGATGTCGATGGTCTTCTTCCAGTCGATCACGCCGTCGCCGCACGCGCAGCCGACGGGCGTGCCGGTGACCTTGCCCCTCTCGGCGTCGCTCTGCTGGACGGAGATGTCCTTGGCGTGCAGGTGGACCAGCCGCGACAGCACGTGCCGCAGCCACTTGATCGGGTCCTGCCCGCTCAGGTAGCTGTTGCCCATGTCGAAATTGATGCCGATGGCCTTGCTCCGGACCAGGCCCGCGATGCGGTCGAGCCCGTCGGGGTGCTTGCTGTATTGCTGGTGCGGCTCGATGCCGATCAGGATGCCCCTCGGCTCGGCCGCGGCGGCCGCCTCGTGCAGCACGTACTTCATCAGCATGTAGTCTTCTTCTTCGGTCGTCCAGGCGGGCTTGGGCCCCTCGTCGGTGTTGACCACGGGGGCGTCGCACTCGGCCGCGAAACGGATCGCCTGCTTGAGGTACTCGGTGCTGATCTCCGGCTTGATCAGGGGGCAGTGCGCCGACAGGCCCGAGCACTTGATCTTGTACTGACGGCAGGCCCGCTTGATCCGCAGCGGGTCGTCCAGCATGGACACGCTGTGGAAGTAGCCGGCCTCGCTGAGCAGTTCCCGGCCCCAGTGAACCATCGGCTCGACGTACTCGTAGCCGAGCTGGGCGGCCTTCTTGACGCCCCACTCGAAAGACTTGTCCTCGTGGCGGACGAACTCCATGTTCACGCCTAGCGAAACCTTGCCCATGAGTTGTTCCTTTCCGGTAGTGCAGGCGCCTGCCTGTCGAGCCGTGATCGCGGGCGGCCTTCGCCCGACCTGCTGATGGTCTTGACTCTACGGCGCCGTGTCGAGAGAATCTTCCAATATCGGCTATTGGCCGATTTTGAACATGGCCACCCACGCTGCCATTTATCGCGAATCGTGCCGCGTCTACCACGCCGACACGTGTGAGCCTCTCCGCCAGGCCATGCAGGGCGGGCAGGTGAAGGTCCATGCGGCTACGCACGGGGCCTATCCGGGGACGGCGCTGCCGGCCCACGTGCTGCCGGAGGTTCGGACGATTGGCTACTGGGACGCGGCCTGCGCGCAGGACTGGCGCCTGGACTGGCACCGAAACGAGGGCATCGAAATCACGTACCTGGGGCGGGGCCGGCTGGACTTCGCGGTCGACGATCAGGAGTTCCGCCTTCAGCCGGGGCAACTCACCATCACCCGCCCGTGGCAGGCCCACCGCGTCGGCGGCGACAGCATCCCGCCCAGCCGGCTGTACTGGCTGATTTTGGACGTCGGCGTCCGCAGGCCGAACCAGGACTGGCGCTGGCCCGCCTGGCTGGTGCTCAGCGACGAGGAACGTAAGACGCTCACAACCCTGCTGCGGCAGAACGAGCAGCCCGTCTGGCCCGCGGACCAGCAGGTGGCCGCGTGCTTCGAGCGGGTGGGCAAGCTGCTGGGCGACGCTCTGGTCCCGGCCTGCCGGACCCGTCTCGTGCTGCGGATCAACGAACTGCTGCTCGCCGTGCTGGACATGCTTCGCACCCACGACATTCACATGGACCCCACCCTGACCAGCGCCCAACGCAGCGTGCAGATGTTCCTGGACGAACTGGGCGAGCGCCTGGCCCAGCCCTGGACGGTGGACAGCATGGCCGCCGCCTGCGGGCTGGGTCGCAGCCGTTTCACGCACTACGTCCGCAAGCTCGCCAACTGCTCGCCCGCGGTGGCTCTGACGCGCTGGCGCGTCCAGGCCGCCGAGCGCCTGCTCCGCGCGCGAGCCGACATGACCATCACCGACGTCGCCATGGCCTGCGGGTTCGGCTCCAGCCAGTATTTCGCCACGGTCTTCCGCCAGGTGACCGGACGGACGCCCCGCGAAATCCGCCTGGAGCGGGCGGACGATCGAAGATAGAGATGTCGCCCGCCGCAATTCCCCCTCCCGTGCTCTCGTTTGACCAGGAGCAACTACGAGCATCCTTGAAGAAAGGCCATCCAATGGACAGAACGATGTGGACCGGCGGGGCGGTGAGTCGGCGTGGCGTGCTGAAGGGGCTGGGGGCGCTTCTGGCGGCCGGCACGCTGCCGCGATGGGCGATAGGGCGGGCGTCGGCCGCCGCGGCCGACGGCAAGAAGCCGAACGTCCTGTTCCTCTTCAGCGACGATCAGCGTTTCGACACCGTCGCCGCGCTGGGCAACAAGGCCATCCGCACGCCGAACCTGGACAAGCTGGTCGCTCGCGGGACGGCCTTCACCCACCACTACATCCAGGGCGGGGTCCACGGGGCCATCTGCGTCTCCAGCCGGGCCATCCTGATGACCGGGCAGTCGCTCTGGCACGCGATGAAGGGCGTCAACGAGGACCCGCTTCTGGGCGAGGTGATGGGCAAGGCCGGCTACGCCACCTTCACCACGGGCAAGTGGCACAACGGCGCAGCCACCTGCCAGCGGGCCTTCCAGAGCGGGACGGCGGTCTTTCTGGGCGGCATGGCCAACCACCTCAAGACGCCCGTGCAGGACCTGGTCGACGGCAAGATGGTCAACAAGCGGACCGAGCCTCGCTACTCCAGCGAGCAGTTCGCCGACGCGACCGTCGCCTTCCTCAAGTCGCGAAAGGGCCAGGACAAACCCTTCTTCGCCTACGTGTCCTTCACGCATCCGCATGACCCGCGCATGGCGCCCAAGGAGTACCACGACCTCTACCCGCCGGAGAAGATCGAGATACCCCCGAATTTCCTGCCCGAGCACCCGTTCGACAACGGCGAGTTGAAGGTCCGCGACGAGAAGCTGGCCGGCTTCCCCCGGACCCAGGACGAGGTCCGACGTCACATCTCCGACTACTACGCCTGCATCACCTACATGGACGCCCAGATCGGGCGCATCCTCCAGACCCTGGAAGAATCCGGGCTCGCGGAGAACACCCTCATCGTCTTCAACGGCGACAACGGGCTGGCCGTCGGGCGCCACGGGCTGATGGGCAAGCAGAACCTCTACGAGCACAGCGCCCGCACGCCGCTGATCGTGGTCGGGCCCGGCGTGCCCGCGGGCAAGACCTGCGACGCCCTGGTCTACCAGCACGACCTGTTCCCCACGGTCTGCGCGATGGCGGGCGTGGCGATCCCCTCCACGGTCGAGGGCAAAAGCCTCAAACCCCTGATCGACGGCTCGGCGGCGTCCGTCCACGACAGCGCCTTCGGCGCCTACCGCGACGTGCAGCGCATGGTCCGCGTGGGCGATTACAAGCTCATCGAGTACCCGAAGATCAAGCGGACGCAGTTGTTCAACGTGGCGAGTGATCCGTGGGAGATGAAGGACCTCTCCGGCGAGGCCTCCCAGGCGGACCGCATCAAGGATCTGCGGGCCAAGCTGCTCGAGTGGCAGAAGAAGCTCGACGATCCGATGCTCAATCCGGACAGCGGCGAGAAGAAGCAGGGCAAGAAAAAGAAGGGAACGAAGTAGACCGGCTCGTTTGTCGCGAAACCACGAGGACATATGGGACGCGTGCTTGTCTTGACGGTCGCGGTGGCGTGCTCGGTGGCGTTGTCCGCGGAACGGGCACAGGTGGATCCTTCGGGGCGGCTGGAGGCGGTGGACATCGGCGGCGAGTACGCCGAGATCAAGACGTCCATCCAGATCCCCATGGGCGGGTGGAAGCAGATCCATCGCCAGGAGTCGATGCGGGACGTGACGCGCACCCAGGACGGCTCGCGGCGAGCGTGGCGCGGACGGTGGGACCTGGGGGGCAAGCGGGCCACCCTGGCGCAGACCCTGATCGAGGAGGGCGACAGCCTGCGCCTGGAGTACGTGTTTACGCCGGAGGCGGATCTGGCCACCAACGGCGTGCACCTGTACGTCAAGGCGCCGGCGGCGGACTTTGCCGGCGGGACGTTCGAGTTGACGGGCCTGAGCGAGAAGGACGATCCCAGGCGGGAGAAGGGCCGCCCCGCCCCGACGGCCCGCGGCACGCTGCCGCGGGAGATGGCGTCTCACCGGCACGTCAGCTACGGGCGGGCCGACGGGGCGATCCTGGCCGGGCCGGGCGGACGGCGGCTGGAGGTGAAACTGGACCAGCCCGCGTTCTTCACGATCCAGGACGACCGCCACTACAAGGGCAAGGACTTCACGCTGATGATCTGCTTCAGCCCGCCGCAGCTCCCGGCCCGGCAGGCGCAGAGGCTGGGCCTGAGGCTGAAGATGACCGGTCCGGTGGACCGTTCTCCGGCCCGGCTGGTCGTGGACCCCTCGAAGGTGCGATACAAGCTGGACGGGTTCGGCGGGAACTACTGTTTCGGCATCGAGTCGCCCGTCACGCAGTACACGCTGGATACGCTGCACGTGGCCTGGGCCCGGACGGAGATGACCCCGGGCGAGTGGGAGCCGGTCAACGACAACGATTCCCCCGCCGACACCAACTGGCCCGCCCTGGCCGCCCGCGACAAGGAAGGCAGCAACCTCCGACGCGAGTTTCTGCTGGCCCGGCAGATCCAGCGGAAGGGCATCCCCTGCGTGATCTCGATCTGGCACCTGCCCGAGTGGCTGTACAGCGACCCGGGAAAGGGCCCGCGCGCCAGCGGGCGGACGATCGCGCCCGACAAGTGGGACGAACTGCTGGAGTGCCTCGGTTCCTACCTCGTGTACGCCAGGAAGCAGTACGGCGTCGAGCCGGACCTCTTCAGCTTCAACGAGCCCGACCTGGGCGTGCGGGTGAAGTTCAGCCCAGCCGAGCACCGCGACGCGATCAAGCGGATCGGCCGGCACTTCGCCTCCCTCGGCTTGCGGACGAAGATGCTGCTGGGCGACGTGGCCCAGCCGCGGGGGACGCACACGTACTGCGAGCTCGCCTGCGGCGACGCCGAAGCGATGAAGTACGTGGGGGCGGTCTCCTTCCATTCCTGGGGCGGGGCCAGCCCGCAGCAGTACGCCGCCTGGGGCGACCTGGCCGAGCGGCTCAAGCTGCCGCTGCTGGTGGCCGAACTGGGGGTGGACGCGGGGGCCTGGCGGAGCAAGTCGTACGACAGCTACGCCTACGGCCTGCGCGAGGCGGTGCTGTACCAGGAACTCATCCAGCACGCCCGCATGAGGGGCACGATGCAGTGGGAGTTCACCAGCGACTACGGCATCGCCAGCGAGCAGGGCGATCAGGGCGGCCAGGGCGGGGTCGCGCCTGGTCCGCGGTACTGGATCGTCAAGCACTTCTGCAACCTGACCCCGCCGAAGGCGGACGTGCTGGCTGCGACAAGCGACCGCGAGCGGGTGCTGGTGTCGGCCTTTGCCGGGCGCGACTCGGCGGGCAAGGGCGTGTACAGCATCCACGTGGTCAACAACGGCGCCGCCCGAGCGGCGAGCCTGGAGGGCCTGCCCGCCGCCGTGGGCGAACTGCGGGCGGTGCTGACGACGGAAGACAAGCAGTTCCAGGAGCAGACGCCCTTGCCGGTCCGGGGCGGGCGCGTGACGCTCAACCTGGCGGCGCGAAGCCTGCTGACGCTGATTGGCAGCCGGTAGCCGGTAGCCCGGAGTCAGCAGCCGGCGCCTGGCTGCCATCTGCCGGCTGGCGACCACCGGCTGCTGGCTACAGATCGAACTTGATCTGCACCCCGAGGGTGCCCAGCCCGCCCAGCAGGGCCGTGAGCTGCACGCCTTCGGTGATGTTGACGCCGACGGTAAACATGTGCCAGTTCGTGCCGTGACGCTGGCGTCCCATCAGGTGCGAGAGGTCGTCCTCGCTGTAGCGCGACTGCATGCGGCGGAACTCGTAGCCCAGCGTGAGCCAGTCCACGGGCTTGTAGAACACGTTGGTCTCGACGAAGGCCTTGCACGTGTCGACGAAGCCCATGCCTCCCGCGTGCGAGGAGTCGGTGATCCTCACGCCCACGGACCCCACCAGCGGGCGGTGCAGGAACGGGTCTTCGACCTGCTTGCTCATGACCGCCGTCCAGTCCATCCCGCACACGCCCATGTCGTTGCGGCGGAGCGTGCCGAAGGCGTGACGGTCCAGTTCCGCGATGCCGCGGTTGTGCTTGAAGTGGGCGCCCAGCGTGACGGCCGGGACGTACGGGCAGTCGAAATCGTTCTCCTTGATCACGTTGCCCCGCAGCGAGAACACGTGAAGGGTGAAGTCGTCGCGACCCAGGCCGGCGCCCATCTGCTCTTCGGCCCGGTCGTGGAACTTGCCCAGGTTGGTGATGTTGCCCCCGTAGCCCAGCTCGAAGCGGTTCAGGAACGGCACGGTCACCACCAGGCTGTACCCGTCCTCCATGGGATCGTCCGTGTAGTACAGGTAGCTGAGCGAGAAGCTGGGCATCCCGATCAAGCCCGCGTGGTCCTGGTTGATGATGTACGCGGTGGGGGTGATCAGGCCGCCGGAGTAGCCCTCGAACGAATGCATGGGCACGAAGGCCTTCTTGGGCTTGGCGAAGAGCTTCTCGAACGGGGCGGGGATGTCCTTCTGCTCCACCTCGGCCACCTTGGTTTCCAGGGCGACCTGCTTGGGGCTGTCCGTCGCCGCCAGGCCCTGGCCCAGGCCCAGCCATGTGGGCGGCGGAGCGGCCGACAGCGTCGAGGGGAGAACCAGTCCCAGCACCAGCAACAGAGCCATAGCTTCTGCGCGTCTCATCGACATCTCCTTTCCCGCACGCCTCCGCGCCACTCTGCGCGGCGGCATCCGTGCGGATAGAATGTCATCCTCGGACCCGAACCCGACAGGCACCGCCCCTGCACGCAGTCAATGCAAAACGAGCGAACGCAGACAGGAGACGTTGCCTCGACGCCGTTGTAGGTTACTGTCGGCCCGCCTCGGCCGACCGCTTGAGACAAAATACCCCCCCTGCACCCGCGGCGCCGGGGCGGTTTTTGGATTTGAGGACGTCCCCGTTGGGCGTATAGTACGGCTGTACGTCGGAGACACGCTATGACACAGTTCGGGGCCGATGGAGCGCAGGCCAAGCTGGCGGCGCTGCGCAAGAACCTTCAGAAGGTGATCCTGGGCAAGGACGAGAGCATCGAGATCCTCGCGGTGGCGCTGGCGGCGGGCGGTTCGGTGCTGATGGAGGACGTGCCCGGGGTCGGCAAGACGACGTTGGCCAAGGCCCTGGCCAAGTCGATCGACGCCCGCTTCAGCCGCATCCAGTTCACCCCGGACCTGCTGCCGGCCGACATCGTCGGTTCAAGCGTGTACAACCCCGTGGACGGGACCTTCAAGTTCCGACACGGGCCGGTCTTCTGCAACGTGCTGCTGGCCGACGAAATCAACCGGGCCAGCCCCCGGACGCAGTCGGCGCTGCTGGAGGCGATGAACGAACTCCAGGCCACGGTGGAAGGCACGTGCTACACCCTGCCCAGTCCGTTCCTGGTGCTGGCGACGCAGAACCCGGTGGAGTTTCACGGCACGTATCCGCTGCCGGAGGCGCAGTTGGACCGGTTCCTGGTGCAGGTGGACCTGGGCTATCCGTCGCCGGAGGTGGAAGAGGGCATCCTGCACTCGCAGGCGCGGAGCCACCCGCTGGAGACGCTGACGCCCGTGCTGGACCGGGAGGAAGTGAGCGATCTCCAGGAGGCGGTGCGCCGGGTGCGCCTGGACGCGTCGATCAGCGGGTACATCGTGGAGATCATCACGAGAACGCGGAATGACGAGCGGATCAAGCTGGGGGCCAGCCCGCGGGCCTCGCTGATGCTCTACCGCGCCGCCCAGGCCGGCGCCCTGTGCCGCGGGCGGGACTATGTCCTGCCCGACGACGTGCAGTGGCTCGCCCCCTATGTGCTCGCCCACCGCCTCATGCTCACCAGCCAGGCCCGCTACGGCGGGCAGGGCAAGCGACAGATCATCCAGGACATCCTGGCCCGCGTACGGGTGCCCACGTGAAACGCCGCCTCATCCTCGAACACCTGTGGTACCTGTGGTCCTTTCGGACCACCCGCAACGGCAAGATGGTGTTCGCGGCCCTGGCGGTCTCGGCGCTGGCGGGCTCGATCACCCTGGCCAGCCCCATGTACCACGTGTTCCTCGCCCTGCTGGGCATCAGCATGGCGGCCTCGGTGGCCGGCGTGATCTTCCGCCCTCGCTGCCGCCTGAGCGGCGCCCTGCCCGCCAAGCTTGTGGCGGGGCGACCTGCGGCCATGCGGTTCGAGGTGGAGAACCGCTCCTTCCTGCCCGCCTACGACGTGGCGCTGGGCCTGTTCGGAATGAGCGACTCCATCCGCCAGGTCCAGCGCGACCGGTGCGTGCCGCGAGTGGGCCCGGGCCAGAGCGCGGTCATCCCCGTCGAGCTGGTGGCCCGGCGCCGCGGCGTCTACCAGGTCAGCGAGGTGCAGTGCTTCAGTTCCTTCCCGTTCAACCTGTTCCGCTCGGGCCGACGCACCAGACGGCGCCAGGCCGTGACCGTCCTGCCCAGCTACCATCCGGTCAACCTGGGCAGCCTGATCGTGCCCAGCCGCTACCAGCCCGGCGGCATCGCCTTCAGCAGCCGCGTGGGCGAGTCGCCCGAGTACATCGGCAGCCGCCCCTACCGCCCGGGCGACTCCACCCGGCGGATCGACTTTCGCTCGTGGGCCCGCCTGTCCACGCCGGCCGTCCGCGAGTTCCAGGAAGAGTATTACTGTCGCGTCGCCCTCGTGCTGGACACGTTCGTGTCGTGGACGCGCGTCCGCACAGCCGGCGGGTTCGCGGACCTGGAGGCGGCCGTCAGCCTCACCGCCTCGATCGCCGACGCCATGTGCGGCGGGGAGTACATCATCGACATCTTCGCCGCCGGGCCCAAGCTCTACGTCTTCCGGGCGGGCAGACACACCGCCCACTTCGACAGCGTCCTGGAGATCCTGGCTGCCGTGCGCGAGACCCGCCACAGCCCTTTCCGCGAGGTGGCGCCCGCGCTGGCCGACGAACTGGGGAACATCTCCACCGTTGTGTGCGTGCTGCTGGACTGGGACGAGGAGCGCCGCCGCCTGGTCCGCCTGGCCGTGGAGGCCGGCTGCGCGGTGCGGACCGTAGTGATCCGTCGTCGTCCGCCGACGCTGCCGGTGGCCGCCGACGAGGCCTGGGCCGGGCCCATCCCCGTGCTCCACCCGCGCGAGGTCCAGAAGGGGGGGATCCATCTGCCATGATGCGCCAGCGGGTCATGGCGTTCGCCCTGGTCGCCACGGCGGGGGCCGTCCTGGCCTTCACGTCGCATCGCTACGCGTACCCAGCCGTCATTTCCGCGGTCGCCCTGGCGGGCGTGCCGGGGCGGCTCATGCTGGCCCTCACGCCGGCCAAGAAGAACATCCTGTTGCTGGCGCTGGCGGCGGTGTTCGTGGCCCAGTGGAACATCTCGCCCTATCAGGACGGGCAGACGGTCGGCTTCATCTTCTTTCCGCTGAGTTACGCAGCCGCCCAGTACCTGCTGGCGATGATGACGGCGCACCTGTACCTCCGCCTGCCCGGGGGGCTGCCGCCGGCCCTGCCGCTGATGGGCTGCCTGGCGCTGGTCTGCGCGGGGAACATCGTGACCATCAGCCTGAGCGAGAACCGGGCCTACCAACTGCTGGTGCTGGCGCACGTGGGGGCGGCGGCGCTGTACTACGTGGCGTCGCGGCAGAAGCTGGGCGACGGGCCGGACCGGGGCGACCGGCGCGCGGTCCTGGCGGGCCTGCTGGCCGGCGGGCTGCTGCTGGCCTGGCTGGCCGGCGCCTACGTCCGCAACAACGCCAACGAATTGCAGCGATACCTGGTCATCCGGCGAAGGGGGGCCGCGGATCGCTCCATGGGCTTCGCCGAGGCCGGGCGCCTCACCAGCGTCAACATCCTGCGGACGGGCGAGGACCAGACGGTCCTGTGGGTGCAGAGCCCCGTCGTGCCGGGCTATCTGCGGGGGGCGGCGATGGAGCGGTTCCGCCGGTCGGCGTGGGACTCGGCCGGGACAGCCGGCGAGATCCTGCCCGTGCCGTCGGCGCAGCGCGACGGACTGGAACCGCCCGGGGCGAACGAGTTCCTGTACGTCTGGGGCCAGGCGGACCGTCCGGGGACGCTGATGACGATCCACCCCAGGCCGGAGATCCCCGTACGGGTCTTTGCCCCGCTGGAGACGCAGGCGGTCTACGCCCCGGTCGAACGCCTGAGCCTCAGCGAACACCAGACGGCGTCTTCGGGCGACCTGGCCGGCGGGTTGGGGTATCGCGCGTGGGTCCCCCGTTCGCCGCCGACGTCGTCCGCGCCCGACGCCGATCTGCTGAACCGCTGCCTCGCGCCGCCCGACGTGCTGGATGACCGGGTGATCCAACTGGCCGGGCAGATCCTGGCCGGGCGGCAAACCGCCCAAGAGAAGATACGGGCCGTCACCGACTACCTGACGACGCACTACACGTACAGCCTGTCGATCACGATTCCGCGCGGGGCCGATCCGCTGGCCCACTTCCTGCTGGAGGCCAAGGCC
This sequence comes from Planctomycetota bacterium, assembly GCA_022705325.1. Classification (GTDB taxonomy): domain Bacteria; phylum Planctomycetota; class Phycisphaerae; order SM23-33; family SM23-33; genus MWDR01. The sequence continues at coordinate 231,209 of JAKJER010000005.1, forward strand.
GCCCACTGCGAGTACTTCGCGTCGGCGGCCGCCGTCCTGCTGCGGCAGGGGGGCGTGCCCGCGCGGTACGTGACGGGGTTCGTGGCCCAGCGGTACAACGACGTGGGGCGCTGCTGGTACGCCCGCAACGGCGACGCCCACGCATGGGTCGAGGCGTGGGACGACGCCGCCAAGCGGTGGGTGACGGTGGAGGCCACGCCGCCCGACGGCCGGCCCGGGCACGACGCCCGCTCCTGGCTGGCCAACCTGTGGGACTACGTGCTCTTTCGCTTGCAGCAACTGCGCGAGGCGGTGAACCTTCGCGGCTGGGCGGGCCTGGGCCTGTGGGTGCTTGGCGTGCTGGTCGAACTGCTGGGCATGCTGGTGCTGACCTGGCCGGGGCGGGCGCTGCTGGCGGTGATCCTGGTGCTGATCGCCCGCAGGTTCTGGCTGGGGCGGCCCGGGCGGGCCCGGCCACGCGTCGCTGCGCCGGAGCTTCAGCAATGGCGGGCCCTGCTGGCCCGCATGGACGCCCGCGTCCGCCGCCTGGGCTTCGTCCGCGCCCCCAGCGAGACGCTCCACCAGTTTGCACGGCGCATCGCCGGCGACGAGGGCATAGACCTACCCAGCGAGTTGAACAGCCGGGAACTGCTGGCTCAGTGGTATGTCGAAGCGGCGACCGTGCGATACGACGGGCCAGTCGCGCCACACCGCCTGGAACAACTCCATACATCCCTGGACTCGGTCCGGTAGCAGTTGCTGTCGCTACGGCTCATCGGGAAGACGAAGGACAAGAAGGCATCCTTGGTTCCAGTCATTCTTCTCGAGAAGTGGCTTGTCAACCGAGGCACGATTCACCGTGCCCGCGAGGGTAATCAGAACGGCGTCTCCGGCGGGCCGGAGACTTCGCGGATCGCGAAGGGCAGGTAGTCCAGCAGGTCGCTGGCCATCATGGAGACCTCGCCGAGTTCCTCGGCGGCCAGGTCGCCGGCCCGTCCGTGGCACCAGACCCCCAGGCAGGCGGCGTGGAACGGGTCCAGTTCCTGGGCGACGAAGGCGGCGATCAGCCCGGTCAGGACGTCGCCGCTGCCGCCGGTGGCCATGCCGGGGTTGCCGGTCTGGTTGACGTAGAGTCGGCGGCCGTCGGTGACGACGGTGTGGTGGCCCTTGAGCACGCAGACCAGCGGCGCGACGTCTTCCGTCTGGGGGTCGCCCCACTCGCGCATCGCCGCCAGGCAGACGTTCTCGCGGTCGGCCTGAACGTCGGCGATGGAGCGTCCGCTCAGGCGGGCGAACTCGCCGGGGTGGGGCGTCACGACCAGCGGGCATCGCCGGGTGGAGGGCCAGTCGCCCAGGGCCGCCAGGTTGGTCAGTCCGTCGGCGTCGAGCACCAGCGGGTGGTCGTATTCCAGCAGGGCGCGGATGACGCCGTGGCGGTCGCCGCCGACGCCCATGCCGGGCCCGCAGGCGACCACGTCGCTCTTGCGGGCCTGCTGCATGACCTGGCGGATGCAGGCCGGGCTGAGCGCGCCGTCCGGGTCGCAGTCCAGCGGCAGGGAGGTGGCGCACATGCACATGGAGGCGATGGCCGGCTGCACGTCGCGCGGGGCGGCGAAGGTGGCCAGGCCCGCCCCGCCGCGCAGGGCGGCGTTGGTGGCCAGGGCGACCGCCCCGGGCATGGTCTGGCTGCCGCCCACCACCAGCACCCTGCCGAACGTCCCCTTGTGCGAGGCGGCGGCACGGGGGGGCAGTCTCCGCACGTCGTCGAAGCTCACGTTCTCTGTCATATAGGCCCCGCAGCAGTTAGTGCCTGGTAGCCGGTAGCCCGTATCCGGCAGCCTGTATTCAGCAATGCGATCCGGAACCGGCGGCTGTAGACGGTCGCGTCCGCTCGCAGCTTTGCGAAAACGCTCATCGCCTGTCTGTCTTGGCGGCTGCCCGCTATTCTATTCGCGCACGTGCCGAAACGCCACGAAGCTCCCATCGCCTACTTCGGCGGCTCTTTCTTTCCCGTCACCCAGTCGGGCATGCGGACCTGCTCAGCCGAGTCGATCGCGGGGATGTAGGGCTTGAGGTCCAGGATGGGCGTCTTGTCGAACGCGTCGATGTTCTCCACCTTCACCGCGCCGCCCTCGACGGCGAGGATACGGCAGACCGTGAGGGCGATGAGGTTGGGGCGAAAGGGCGAGCGGCAGGCGAAGACGCCCGTCAGCGGGTTCTTCTTGTTGCCTCGCGGGTGGACCTGGAGGACCTGTCGCTTGGCGGGCGTGTCGTTGCGGTCGAACCAGTACAGCACGACCACGTGCGAGTAGCCGTCCAGCCCGAGCAGGCCGGGCTGGAACTTCGGCTCGATCCGGAGGACCTTCGACGAGCCGCTGATCTCCACCCGTCCGATGGGCGTCATGTGAAACGTGGGCCCATCCTGGCCCGCGTCGTCGTCGGCCAGCACGCTGTTGGCGGCCGCGCCCGCGACCGCCGCACAGGTTCCGCTCAGGACGCTTCGTCGTGTGATCGTCATGACATGTCTCTCCATCATTCCAGGGCGGGCCAGACCACCTGTCCGCGGGCCTGGGCCAGGGGTTCCTCATACGCGCCGAGGAAGTCGCTGTTGCAGTCCAGCCAGAGCGTCAGGCGGTGGAGGTCGGCGGGGGGGAGCTTGAGGTCGTGATGGCCCTTGTCGAGCATGGTCAGCAGTCTGGAGGCCCGTGCGCCGAACCGCCCGGGCACGGTCCGCGGGTCGTTCCACAGCAGGTGGTCCACAAAGAACGAGTGCGCGCGGAGGTTGATGTACGAGGTCGCCCAGTGATCGGGGTTCTTCTCGACGTTGCCCGCCCGCAGGTCGGGGGCCTTGGGGTTCTTCTGGTGGCAGGCGACGCAATGCTTGTCCAGGACAGGCTGGACGAGACGGACGTAGTTGAACGGGCGCGAGCCGTCCACGTCGCCCTGGATGTCCGACGGCGGGCGCCGGAAGGCCAGCGGCACCCGGCCCGGCCTGGGCGGAGACTTGAGGCGCGGATCGTGGCAGCCCTGGCACAGCAGCGTCTGGCCCGGGTGCACGTAGGTGTCCGATCGCATGGACTGGACGGCCAGCCCGCGGGCGTCCAGGGCCTGGAAGTAGACGGGCTTGCCTACCGGAACGCGGAAATAGGCGCTGCCGTCCTTCTCCACAGGCACGGTCCCCAGGACCGCGCGGGCGCCCTTCTGGAAGCCGTGGCCGATCCGCGGCTTGGACTCGCGCCACGTCGTCTTGGGCAGCACCTGCACGATCCGCAGGGCGGTGATGGTCGTGTCCGCGGGCCAGGGCAGCAGTCCGTCGTAGACGTTCACCACGCCCACCGGGGCGTCGGCGGGCGCGTCGGGCGACGCGGTCCGGGTCGGGCCGGGCAGGCCCACCGTCGCGGTATGGGCGACGACCGGCTGGCGGCTTCGCGGGCGGAGGGGGACGGGGTTCAGGCAGGAGATCGACTCGTCGCGGTAAATCAACTCGCGGTTGCCGAACGCGTCGACGAGATAGATTCCGTAGTTGTTGGTCGTGCCGCGGGCGGCGGCGCCGCGGGGGTCATGGACGCACAGGAAGAAGTGCTCATCCAGCGGCCAGGCCGTGGCGTAGCCCTCGCGCCCGCCCTTTTCAGACTCAGGGAAGCCCACCTCCGGCGTGAGGCGGCGAAAGGGCGACATCTGGTCGTCGTCGGCGGCCCAGGGGTCCACGACGACCAGCGGCCCGTACGCCTGCCCGTGATGGGCGGCGGCGGTGCTGATCAGCAGGTGCGAGCCGGGGATCGCCCGCACGCTGAGGAGCATGAGGGGGCGGTGCTCCCAGCGGCGGCCGAAGTTCCCGGTGACGGCCCGGGCGTCGCGACCGTCGGGCGAAGTGACCCACGGGTGGTGGGCCTGGAACGCCCCGCGGTCGACATAGTCCCAGCGGGTGTAGAGGATCGAGCCGTCATGGCCCACGCTCGGGTGCCACTCGTTGCTCTCGTGCGGGCTGATGCAGACGATGTCGCTCCCGTCGGCGTTCATCGTGTGCAGCGTGTAGTTCGGCTTGGGCGTGGGGTGGCAGCGCCCGAACCCGCCGCGCCGCTCGGAGATGAACACCACCCGCCCGTTGGGCAGTTCGCACGGGTCGAAGTCGTTGCACGGGCCATCGGTCAATTGCGTCAGGTCCGAGCCGTCCACGTTGACGCGAAACAGGTGGTACGTGGTGGACGGCTTCCACTCGTTCCTGGCCGGATCGGCCTCGCTGTAGGCGAAGTAGATCGTCCGCCCGTCATAGGACAGGCTGGAAGAAAGGAACGCGCCGCCGGCGAGCTTGCGCCCGGCGAATCGCCCGTTGCGGCAGGTGGAGTCCGCCAGCACGTCGCGGACGCGGGGCTGTCGGCCGAGCGGGTCGTCCAGCACGTACAGGCCGCCGCCGCGGACGGCGTGAAAGCCGTAGTACTGCTGGCACATGTGATTGCCGGCCGGCTCGTTGCCGGGCAGGAAGTGACGCTTGATAAACGCGATCCGGTCGAAGTTCAGCAGGGGGTTGCCCATCGCGACCGCCCGCCGCAGCGCGACCGCCTGTACGAACAGCCCGCGGCGCTCGTCGCGTCTGTCCGCGGCGATGACCTTGGCTCGCCCTGTCAGCCCGTCCAGGCGCTGTCGCAGCGGAGCGAGCTTTCCGGCGGCGGGTCCAGCCGAGAGGTGGTCCAGCAAGGCCCGCGTTCGCCTCAGCACGACGTCGAGCGCGTCGCCGTCGTCGCCCAGGAACGAGGCCTGGGGGTGATAGACCTGCTCCGCGAGCACCTTGGCCCGGGCGGGGTCGGCCCGCCAGCGGGCCAGTTGGGCCTGCAGGTCGTCGAACTCGTCATAGGGCGCCTCGTCGGCGGCGTGCAGCGTGCCGCCGATCGCCACCGCAAGGGCAAGGATCAGACGGGATGTCATCGCGTTCTCACTTGGCGGACTCGGGCACGATCGTGACGGTGATTGTAGCCTCCGCCGCCGGTTTGGCCAACGTGATCGCGATGCGCGTGGGACGAACGGAGGCTTTCTCGACGATCTCGTCTGTGGCGACAGTGAAGGCTTTTCCGCCGGCGTCGATCTCGACCATGAGGGCCTTCCCCTCGTCCTCGATCCGCAGGCGGTTAGGAGCGAGCTGCTTGAGCGTGCCGCGGGTGATCAGGGCCGTCTCGAACGCCTGGGGCGAGGAGAACTTCACCTCGTCCTTGACCGTCAGGCGGCCCGACCCGCCGCGGGCATAGCCGAACGTCCGCGTCAGAGACTGGAGTTCCTTGACGTCGTAGGCCGAGGCGATGTCGAAGACGAGCGTGTCGGCGGCGTCGGTGAAATCGTGTCGCACGAGGTTGGCCCGCGACTTGGAGCCGGGCGTCTGGAGCTTTCCGGCGACCACCGGAACGGGGTGTCCGTAGGAGTTGAGCAGCTTGCTCTCGTAACGGCGCGAGCTGAAGGTGCGAGCGGTGTACTCCTCGGCCCCCGGGTCCAGCAGGACGGCGCGGTCGTCGATGGCGACGACGTAGGATCCGACGTCGTTGTGGTTGTGGTGCTCGGCATTGTGCCCGCCCTTGAGAGCGACGGCCATGCGACAGGTCGAGCCCTTGGCGGGCCGGCCGATCAACACGCCGATGTCGCCGAACCACGTTCGCAGGCCCAGCTCCGCGGGCGGGGCGGAGGCGGCCTTGCGGTCCGACAGCGGGATCCGCATGGCCGGGTCGATCAGGCTGTGGTCGTAGACGCACAGGTCGGTCTCATTCTCGACCAGGCCCAGGCCCAGGCGGAGGCTGACGTGGCGGAGGATTTCCGCGTCCGGCAGGGAGCGGACGGAGCAGTCGGCGAAGGCGGGGCACAGGCCGGGGACGATCTGGATGCCGTGCCCGAACAGGGCGGGGGCCCGCACCTGCGGGCGTGCCAGCAGGTCCAGCTTGCCCCCCGTGGCCCGGCGGACGGTCTGGCTCAGCAGCACGTAATGCCCGAACCCGTAATTCCAGTAGCCCACCCCCTCGCTGCAATAGCCGTCCGGGGTGAAGCCGGACAGGAACCGCAGCGTGTAGTGCTCGGCCGCGGCCACGAATCGGGCCCGGTCGTTTCGGTCGGCCGACAGGGTCAGGGCGGCGCCGATGACGTTGGCCAGGCAGACGGCGTTCCAGTTGTGGTCGGCGTTCAACCAGTAGGCGGCCCGGGCCTTGCCGTCCAGCGTCTGGCGGAAGGGCTCGAACACGAACCGCTCCACCGCGGAGCGCAGCGTGCGTCGCGTCGCGTCCTGGAGCTTGGGGCCCAGCAGGTAGTCCGCCTCGGCCAGCTTCCACGCCATGGCCGACGACCACAGGTCGATGCTGATCGACTTGCCTTTGAAGTTGTCCAGCCGTCCGTCGTGGGCCGGCAGCACCCAGGTTGGCTCGGCGCAGAGCGAGTCGATCAACTCGTGGATGTCCTTGAGGAATCGCCCCTTGTTCTCCATGCACTCGGCCAGCACGAGGCGATCCAGCCGCCCGCGGCGGTCGCCCTCGGCGCGCTGATAGCGCGTTCGGTTGCCGTCGCGGGTGTAGTCGAGATATCGTTCCGCCGGAAAGGCGGGCAGGGGCTCCTTGAGCCACCGCGAGGCCAGCGGGACGATGCCGTCCAATCGCTTGTCGCGGGCCAGGGCGTCCCAATGGGCGCGGTCGGTAATGGGGCGGCCCAGCCCGGAGGGGGCCGGGGCAAGCATGTCGGCGATCTCGGCTGCGCGGGCTGGATCGATCGCGGGCTTTGGGGCCGGCTTGGACGGTTTGGGCGCCGCCAGGCCGGACTGTATGGCCATCCCCAACACGCACACCGTCGCAACAACAAACATGTTCTTCATGATTTCCTTCCGCTGCCTGGTATCTGGATGTCGCCGGGAGTCTCCGTGCATGCGCTGCGACGCCACCGACCGGCAGGCGGTCTGGCCGCATGAGCTACCCACACAGGCTCTGGCGTCCGGCGGCAGCGCGGTTTACGATGCCTAACGCGTACGGACGTACGATGTTGAAAGCAACCTGCGCCGTGGGCGTTGGACACGTATATGGAAAGGACAAGTCCCTCAGTGCGCGTCACGTGGTTGATCGGTGCGCTGCTGCTGGCCGGCCCCCGGCTCAACGCGGCGCCGCCTGCCGCCCTGGAGGCGGTGGTGCAGGCCGAGGACTTCGTCCGCCAGGAGGGCGGGCAAGGCGTGGCCAAGGTCGCCACGGCATTCGGGGGCAAGGTGCAGGGGTACGAATTCGGCCGCCGAGGCGGTCACTGGGCGGAGTATCGCCTGGAGTTGCCCCGCCCGCTCGACAAGGCCTGCCTGCTGGTTCGCTACGGCCGCCAGTACAAACCACCGGCCCGCTGGGATGTGATCCTTGACGGGCGGAAGCTGCCCGCGCCGCTGAGTTTCCCGACCACCGGGAGCTGGTTCGAGTATCGCTGGGTCCGCCTGGCGGCGGGGGCCCTGGCGAAGGGGCCGCACACGCTGCGGATCGTTTCGACCCACCAGGACGCCAACGTGGTGTTCGATGTGCTGGCGCTGGCGGATGAAGCGGTCGACCCGGAGCGGGCGATGCCGTTCGGCCCGCCGGCGGGCGACCGGGCCCGCGCGAAGCTGGCGTCGCTGAAGCGGGCCATCGAGCATCTGGGGCGGGAGTTCCCCCGGCAGTTCGACCTCGACGGCGCGGTGCGACGCGAACTGGGCGAGTTGGAGGCCCTGATGCCAGCCGACGCCGACGCCGCGTCGGACGACCTGGCTGGGCGTCTGGCCTCCCTGTCGCGCCGGGCCCTGCTGGAGCGCAACCCCCTGATGCGGTTCGAGCGGCTCCTGTTCACGCGGCGTCACCCGGTGGGCGGGCAGCACTACGCCTACACCGAGGCGTTGAGCTGGAACCAGGACCGCCCGCGGTTCTTCCGTCCGGGCAGTTCGCTGTGCGTGCTGGGTCCGCCGCGCCCGGGCGGCAAGCTGGAGGTGCTGCTCGATTCGCCCACGGGCGTGATACGCGACCCGGACGTGCACTATGACGGCGGACGGATCCTGTTCGCCCACAAGAAGTCGCTCGACGGCGACGACTACCACCTCTACGAGATGGACCCAGCCACGCGGCGGGTCAAGGCGCTGACGTCCGACCCGGGCATCGCCGACTACGAGGGCTGCTACCTGAGCGACGGCAACGTCGCGTTCAACTCCACCCGCTGCGTGCAGACGGTGGATTGCTTCCCGGTGCCCGCGTCGAACCTCTACCTGATGGACGGCGAGGGCAAGCACATCCGCCGCCTGACCATCAACCCCGTGCACGACAACTTCCCGACGGTGCTCAACGACGGGCGACTTCTGTTCACCCGGTGGGAGTACAACGACCGATGGGTCCTCCACGTGCAGGGCCTGGCCATGATGAACCCCGACGGCACGGGCTATGCCGCGTGCTACGGGAACAATTCGTACTGGCCGATCTCGATGCTGCACGCGCGGGCCGTGCCGGGCAGCAACCGCATCGTCGCCACGCTCTCGGGCCACCACGACGTGGACCAGTGCGGCGAGATCGGGCTGTTCGACACGGCCCTGGGCAGCGAGGAGGCAGGCGGCTGCGTGCACCTCTGGCCGCCGCGGGCCATCCAGCCCACGCAGGACGAGTTCTACTGGCGCAAGCTTGACGCGGTCTACCAGTACCCCTGGCCGCTGTCGGAAGAGTTCTTCCTGGTCTCGTGCCGGCCGAAGGGGCGGGCGCACTTCGGCATCTACCTGATCGACGTGTTCGGCAACCGCGAGCTGATCTACGAGGACGCGTCGCTGTCGTGCAGTTCGCCCATGCCGCTGGCGCCGCGGCGGCGTCCGCCGGTAATCCCGTCGCGGGTGCGCCACGAGCAGACTCAGGCCACGGTGTACCTGGCCGACGTGTACGCCGGGCGGGCTCTGGCGGACGTGCCGCGAGGGGCGGTCAAGAGCCTGCGCGTGATCGAGATCCTCAACCGCCCGACCGGCACGAAGCACTGGGCGGGCATGGACGGCACGCCGAGCATGGGGCTGTGCAGCTCGTGGGACGTCAAGCGGGTCGTGGGCACGGTCCCGGTGGAGGCGGACGGGTCGGCCTACTTCACCGTGCCGGCGATGGCGGCGGTTTACTTCCAGCCGCTGGACGACAAGGGGCGGGCCCTGCAATGGATGCGGAGTTGGACCACGCTCATGCCGGGCGAGACCACCGGCTGCGTCGGCTGCCACGAGTCCAGCCGCGACGCCCCGCCGGTCCGCCCGCCCGCGGCCACTGCCCGCCCGCCGCTGGCATTGACGCCTCTTGCGGCGCTGGCGGACGCGCCGGCCCGTCCGGTCGACGACGCCGAGCGGGGCTTCTCCTTCCCGCACGACGTCCAGCCCGTGCTCGACCGCCACTGCATCCGCTGCCATCACCAGGACCACCCGCGCGGCATCGACCTGCGGGGCGACAAGACCGACGGCTTCAGCCTGGCCTACGAGCAGTTGCGGCTGAGGCTCACGATCGCGGGCACCCGGTCACAGCCGCCCATGGTCGCGGCCCGGACCTATGGCGCGATCGCCAGCCGGCTGATCGAGATGCTGGAGAAGGGCCACCACGAGGTGAAGCTGCCGGTCGCCGACTGGGACCGCCTGGTGACGTGGGTGGATCTGAACGCCCCGTATTACGGGACGTACCTGCTGACGCGGTATCACGCCAACTTCGGGCGCTGTGCGGTGGGGGACTACAAGCCGCTGTGGTCGGCTTTGAACGACGCGTGCGCGAGCTGCCACCGCCTCCAGGGCGACCTGCCCTGCGTGCCGGAAGAGGTCTTCCGCGACAAGATCGACCGCAGGAAGTACGGCTTCGCCTGGGCGGGCAAGGACCGCTACAACACCCGCAACGCGGTGCTGGTGAACCTGACCCACCCCGAGCAAAGCCGCCTGCTGCGAGCCCCCTTGGCCAAGTCGGCCGGCGGGTTGGAGCTATGCTCCAAGACGGTCTTCGCCGACACCGGCGACGGACGCTACCAGGCCGCGCTGGCCGTGCTGCGAACGTGGGCGGCGGACCTGGCGCGGAATCCTCGCGAGGACATGGCCGGCGCCCAGGGCTGCCCCGAGTACGTCGTCTGGCGGACGCGGCGCGACCAGGCCGACGCGATCGAGCGGCAAAGTCGCGAGGCGCTGGGGCGGCGGCTGGAAGACTAGCCCCGCGCGGCTATCCAGCCGAGACGGGGGCGCCTTCCTCGATCGCCTTGAGCCCCATCAGACGGGCCAGGTCGCGGATGTTGTTGGCGTGGTCGCCGTAGTACACCACGCGGTGCAGGAGGGTCATCATGTCGGCGCCGAGGACGCCGCCTCCCCAGTTGTCGAAGACGGCGCGGGCGTCGGCGACTTCGGCCACGCATTGCGTGCGGCAGCCCCGGTCGTCGAAGTCGGGGATCTCGATCATCTTGCCCCGAGTCCACAGGATCGTGTCGTTGTTGGCCAGCTTGGCCCAGGTGAGCGGCCGGCCCAGGTCACGATCCATGAAGACCTCCACCGACGCGCCGCGGTTGTCGTCGCGGTGGCTGCGGAGGCTGAAGGGCAGGCGCGGCGAGGCGGGGCCGGCCATGCGGGTCGGCGCGACGCAGTGGGCGTGGATGACGGCGTTCCGGCTCGTGTCGATCAGCGGGTCGGAGATGAAGCCCGGCAGGCCGAAGGCGAACTGGAACATCAGCATGGTGAGCGTGGAGTCCATGTCGGCCTCGCACGCGCCGACGATGCCGTCATCGAGCAGGCGGCTGAACCCCAGGCACGGGTAGCCCAGCGCCTGGATGGGGATGCCGCCGAGGCACTTGACGGTAATGGCGCGGGCGCCGTTCTCGAGCAGGACCTTCTTCATGGCCAGGTACGTCCTGCACGACTTGACGATCTCCTCCTGGCTGGGCTCGACGACGGCCTTGGCCTGGGACGTCCAGTAGTCCTTGGCCTCGCGCTCGGCGGCGGCGGGATCGATCGACTCGTGGACCTTGATGAAATCGGCGGGCGTGATCTGGATGACCTCCGCCCCGATCATCTCGCGGACCTTGGCGAAATCGCGCGAGGCAGCGGTGCCGGCGGCGCATCCGGGGTTGCCCAGCAGGATGAGCCTGGCCTGCTTCATGCGGGAGGGGACGCGGAGCAGGGCGACCAGGCGGTCGATCTCGCCCAGGTCGCGGGACGGGGCCAGGATCAGGCGCAGGCCTTCGCGCTGCATCTGCGGGACGTACATCCAGTCGTGTCCGCTGAAGGGCTGGGAGTAGACGGCCACGGGCCGGCCGGTCGAGGCGAAGACGCGGAAGGGCCCGGCGTTGCCGAACGACAGGTGGACGACCAGGATGGCGTCGGCCTTGGCGGCGTCGATCTTCTCGATCAGGGCCTGGGCCGCCTTGGCGCTGTTGGGGATGAGGTCGGCGCCCACGAACTCGACGTCGCCGAGGCGGTCGCGAACCTTCTCCAGGTGGGGGGCGAACTTCTGGGCGATCTCCTTGGGGGCGTCGAACTCGGGCTTGGGCCAGGCCCCGCCCGTGCCGAGGTAGACGACGTACACCTTGACCGCCGGCAGGGCGGGCCAGCCCGCCTGCTCGGCCGCCTCGGTGGGGCGGGCCAGGATCCCCCCGGCCAGCAGGGCCCCGCCCGCCGCCTCCAGGAACGTCCGTCGATTCATCTTGGTCGGCATGTTATTCTCCTTTCGCGCCCGGGCGAGGGGCCCGGTGCGTCACGTGCCGCGTGCTATTCCTTGATCGGCCAGTCGAGCACTTGTCCGTCGGCCAGCAGGCGCTCGCGGAGTCGCTGGTAGCTCACGTCCTGGACCGCCTGGTCGTTGTCGATCGCCAAGCAGGCGGCGGTGGCGGCGGACTGGCCCAGGATCATGAAGACCGGCTCCATGCGGATCGAGCCGTAGGCGATGTGGGAGCAGCTCACGCAGACGGGGACGAGCAGGTTGTCGCACTGGGCCTTGCGCGGCAGGATGGCCCCGTAGTCGATGGGATACGGCCCGCCCGGGTTCACCTGGATGTCGCCCTCGTTGAGGACGTCGCCTTCGGCGGTGACGTATCGCTGGACGTGGTGGCTGTCCATGTTGTACGAGCCCAGGCCGATGGGCCGGGGCGTCTGCTGGCGGCGGCGGAGGTGGTTCTCGGTGACGACGAACTCGCCGATCATCCGCCTGGCCTCGCGGACGTAGATCTGATGGGGCCAGTGACCGTTGTCGGTGAACTCGTCCTTCGCCAGGCCCCAGCGGGCGACCTCGCGGCGGATCTTCTCCGGCACGCGCGGGTGAGTGGCCAGCGTGTACATCAGGCCCTGCTGGTAGAGGCGGTGGCGGGCGATGATCTTCTTTCGCTCGGCGTAGCTCGCGGTCGGGTAGGCGTAGTTCTGCCCGATAAAGTCGGTGGACATGCCGCCCTGGTTGTTGGTGTCGGTCTTACGGTTGGGCATGGGCGAGTTGATCCACGGCACCCGCAGGGCCCCCGCGCTGGTGATGCACTCCGGCTTGGGCGGCTTGTTGCCCTTCGCGCCGGCCTCGAAGTTCCGCAGCAGCAACTCGTACCACTGCTCGTCGTAGCCCTCGGGTTTGGCGAAGTTCACGCGGTTTTCGGGAGCGTCGCTGAGGCACATGCGGAAGTTGTACGCCTGCACGCGGTGGTCGCCCTCGCCTTCCCGGCCCGGCCCGGTCGGGTCGATGAACGGCAGCAGCCCGCTCGACCTGTCGCCCGGGCGGACGTAGGCGCTGACGCCGACGACGAACTGATGGTGCCCCAGCCCGCCGCCCTTGATGCCGGTGTGCACGGCGTTGAGCGTCTCGTCATACTTGCTGTTGGGTTCGCGCCCGACGGTGAAGTCGACACCCGCGGCGGCCATCAGGTCGCCCTCGTAGGTGGCGTCCAGGAAGACGCGGCCACGATAAACGTTCCCGCTGAGCATCCTGATGGCGACGATGCGCCCGTCCTTTCGGGTTACGCCGCCTTCACGGTCGAGCCATTCGTCGCGGCGGACCGGGACCTGGTGCTCGCGGATGAGGTCCTCGAAGACCCGCTCGGCGACGTGCGGCTCGAAGCCCCACATGGCGTCATCGTCCGGGCGATACCCCTTGTACTGGGCACTCTTCTGCCGCGTCCAGGCCGAGGGCTGGTCGTAGTGTTTCCTGATCCGCCGGTAGAACTCCCGGCTGACGCCGCCGATGACGGCCTTGTTGCCGGAGTCGGTCTGTCCGAGCCCGCCCGCGGAGAGCCCGCCCAGGTGACGATCGGGCCCGACGAGGACGACGGTCTTGCCCATGCGGCGCGCCTGGACGGCGGCCGCCACGCCCGCGGAGGTGTTGCCGTAGATGACCAGATCGACGGCGGGGTGGTCCACGGCGCGGGCGGCGGGGCAGCCGACGGTGAACAGGCCGGTCAGGCCGGCCAGGGCGGCGAGGGCGAGGGACGATCTCCTGCTGAGCATGGGCGCGCCTTTCGTATGCGTCGAAGGGAGTCAACCGGTGCGACGGGGGCATTGTAGCAGAAGCGGACCGGGCCGTCAGCGCGGAGAAAAAGCGTCGCCCGGGTCGTTGAGGCAACGGCCCGGGCGACGGCGGAATGCGAGAGGATTCGCCCTCAGGCGGTTCGGCGGCGGCGGAGATATCCGCCGGACAGGCCCAGCCCCGCCAGCAGGGCGGTCAGGGTGAGCGGTTCGGGAATGTCATCGCCCTGAGTCTCCAGCGTGCGGAAGAACTGAATCTCACTGATGCCCACGTAGATGTCGCCCAGACTGGAGTCGATGTCCAGGGCCACCCATCGGGCCGAGACGCCGCCCATGTCGAAGATCGTGGGATCGTCGTAGTCGCTTGTGCCGGGCCCGGCGGTGAAGGTGAAGTTGTCGACCATCAGCGTCCAGTCGGGATCGGTGGCGAAGTCTCGCCCGGTAGGATTGTCGGCGGTGGATACGTACCAGTCGCCCTGACCCACGCCGCGGGTCGCCCGGGTGGGCGAATTGAAGTTCCAGAACCGGATCTCGTCCAGGGGGTACATCGCGCCCAGGTCCACCACGTACCATCCGGCGGTATCGTTCGCGGCCGACAGCCAGGTGATGTTGTCGCCGTTTCCGCTGGCGGCGTGCGTTTCCGGGACGCCGTCGAAATCGGCATCCGACATGCCCGAGCCGTCAATCGCCCGCGCCGGGGGGCGGTTGGAGGTGCTGATGTACGAGGATGCGGTGGCGGTCAGGCCGGCGGGGGGGATGTAGCCGGGGTGACCCGTGCCGATGGTGGCCGGATCGATGAACCGCATCCCGTCGGCGATCAGGAAGCCCGAGTTGTCGGGGGCCGAGACAAACACGGAGTCGGCGGGCGTTCCGGTGAACTGGAAGGTGCCCAGCGTCTGCCAGGTGCCGCCGTAGGCCCGCTGGTCCTGGGTTACGACCGCCACCCCGCCGGCATGGGTGATCGTGTAGGTGGCCTGGCTGTGGCGGCTGGTGTCGCTGGTCCAGATCGCGTCGACCCGGTACAGCCCCGCATACGGCAGCGTGGGGGCGTAGGTGGCGGTCTTGGTGGAGTCCTGCCCGTTATGGGCGTAGTTGCTGCCGATGTACCCGCTTATGACCGTGCTGGTGGACCATGTGCCCACGAAGGTCACGCCGCTGGGGGAGTCGTTGTCCAGCGTCACCACGGTAGCTGCGCTCGCGCCGCCGGCCAGAACGCACAACGGAATCAGAAGCAGAGCCAGTCGTCTTGCCATGCCGTCACCTCGCTATACCGAGCGTGCCATCGCTCGCGAACCGTGCTTTCAGACCTGCAGTCGTCTGCGGCGCAGGTAGCCGCCTGCCAGGCCCGCGCCCGCCAGCAGGGCCGTCAGCGTGAGCGGCTCGGGCGCCTCACGCTGGAAGAACTGCATCTCGCTGATCCCCACGAAATTGCCGTCGCCCCAGTTGCCGTCGATGTCCAAAGCGACCCAGCGGGCGGGTGCCCCGCCCATCTCGATGACGTCCGGGCTGTTGTAGTTGTTGGCGCCCGGAGCGATGGCGAAGGAGAAGTCGTTGACGATCAGCGACCAGTCCGGGTCGGTCGCGAAGTTTCGTCCGGTGGGGTTGTCCGCGGTGGATACGTACCAGTCGCCCTGGCTGACCCCACGGTCCTTCTCCTGCGCGGAGTTGAAGTTCCAGAACTTGATTCGCTCGAGCACGTACTCATCACCCAGGTTCACCACGAACCACCCGGCCGTGTCGCCGCCGGTGGACATCCAGGAGATGTAGTCGCCGAACTGGCTGGCGTCGTGGGTGTCGAGGAGGTTGTCCAGGTCGTAATCGTGCATGCCCGAGGCATTGACCGCCGCCTGAGGCACGCGTCCGTTCTGGGGGGCGTTAATGGTTGAGGAGGCGCTGGCCGTCAGCCCGGCCGGGGCGATCTGCCAGTGCTCGCGCTCCCCGCCCAGGGTAGCTGGGTCGATGAACCTCATGCCGTCGGCGATGAGATAGCCATCGCTGTTGGGGGTGGTCAGCACGATGCTGTCGGCTGACGTGCCGGTGAAGTCGAACGTGCCCAGCGTCTGCCACGTGCCGCCCCCGACGCTCTGATCCTTGATCACGACCGTCGGCCCCCCGACGTGGTTGACGGTGTACGTGGCCTGCTTCTCGCGGTTGGAGTCGCTGCACCAGATCGCCTCCACCAGGTACTGCCCCGCGTAGGGCAGCGTCGGCGAGTAGGTGGCCGTCGAACTCACGTCCTTGTTGTTGTGGGAGTAATTGGCCCCGTAGTAGCCGGCCACGGAGGTACTGGTGTTCCACGTGTTGGTCAGCGTCACGCCCGCCGTGTTATTGTCGAGCCAGACCACGGTCGCCGCCCGGGCACTGAACGATGCCACGCAGATCAACAGAAACGCCACCATGCAGGGTCTTGCCATGCCGTCACCTCTCTTATGCAGCAGCAATTCACTTTCGAAGAACTGGGAAAGCGGATAGGCGCCATGCGCAAGCAACTGAACCGCCTTCAACAACCTCTGGGTGGATTATACCATAGATCCCCGAGGCGACAAGGTCTTCTGGGCCTATGGTCGGATCGCCTTCCGTGACTTTTCGAGGAAGGCGGCCTCGTCCTTCAAGCCGTGGCGGGCGCAGAACTCGATCAGCGACCCGAACCGCTCCGCCGGATCGGCCTGGCAGGCCCAGCAGACCTTGGCCAGGCACTCGGGGCAGAGGGCGACGGGGCGGCGGTCGCTTTCGTCACGGTTGTTCGATCCGCACATGTTGCACTCGTACTTTGTGCAGTGCCACAGGCCGAACATGTGAGCGGTCTCGTGGGTGGCGGTCTTGAGCGTCCGCAGCAGGCACAGACGAAAGGCCGCCTCGCCCTTGTCCGGCTCGCCGTTGCGGTAGATGGACCACACGCCGACCCGCTCGCTCAGCGAGGCCTGTCCAAAGACGAAGTTCCATCCCTCGCCCGGCCAGAGGTCCGACGCGGTAAAGGCGATGAAGGCGGCGGCGTCCTTGGGCAGGCGGGGCTTCAGGATGTCGTCCAGAACGTAGCTCGTCAGGATCTGCTTGTCGCCCCAGGTGGGGTGCGTGCGGCGGGCCTTGGCCGGGACCAGCGCCAGCGGCAGGTCCGGCTGGACCTTCACCGCCAGGGCGAAGTAGCGGCCCATGAAGTCGGCGGTCAGGGTCACGATCTTCCGTTGCGGCTGGGTGAACTCGCCCAGCGGCTGGATGTAGATGACGTTCCGCGGCCGGCGGGGGAGGGTGGGGCGGCCGGCGAGGTACTGCTCGAATGTCTGGCCGGGCTCCGGGTGACTGGCCAGCCAGTCGTGCGGCCCGGGCTTGCCCAGCGGGCGGTGCAGCGGGACCAACTTGGCCCGCACGGCGACCAACTCTGTTGGCGTGGGGGGCTTGGGGGTCTCGGCCTTGCCGGCGGCGGGCTGGTCGTTCGCCGTCGCGGTCAAGCACAGCAGGCCCAGCGTCAGCAGCGTCGGCGGAAGCAGTGGGGTCATGCATATCCTCCGCGGAGGTCAGGGCGGGCCCGGCACGCCCGCCGCCTCGAGGCGGAGGCTGCGCATGGCCTGGGCCATCGCCTTCTGTCGTTCTGCGTGTCCGGGCCGGCCTGCCAGGTTGGTCGTTTCGTGCGGGTCGGCCTGGAGGTCGTAGAGCTCCTCGAAGACGAGCTTGTCGCGATCCTTCAGGTCGAAGGTGCGGACGTACTTCCATCTCCCGTCGCGGACGGCGTAGAGCGGGCAGGCGCCCAGCACGCTCTGGGGCGACTCGTAGAGGAATCGCTCGCGCCAGGCTGCGTCGGCGCGTCGCTCCAGGATGGGGCGCAGGCTCCGCCCGTGCATGGGCGGGGCGGGCAGGCCGGCCCAGTCGTACATCGTCGCGGGCAGGTCGATGTTGAGCACCAGATGGTCGTCCACTCCCGGCTGGATGCCCGGTCCGGCGACCACCATGGGCACGCGGATGGACTCTTCGTAGGGCAGGACCTTGCTGGTGAAACCATGCTCGCCGAGGAACCAGCCGTTGTCGCCCATGAGCAGAACGTAGGTGCTGTCTTCCAGGCCCAGGCGTTTCAGGGCGTCCAAGGCCCTGCCGACCGATGCGTCCACTTCGGACAGGGCGGCCAGGTAGCGATGCCAGTGGCAGCGGATGCCCTCCGGCTTATCGTAGCCGTAGGTGGCGGCCTGCGTGCGACTGCGGGCGGTCTTCAGGTAGGGCGGCTTGCCGGCGAGGTCGTCGTTCCAGGTCGCCGGGAGGGGCATCTTGTCCTGGTCGAATCGCTGAAGCGTCTCCTTCCGCGGGTTCCAGTCCATGGTGTGGTCCATGTGGGGCACCTGCGTGCACATCCACAGGACGAAGGGCTTGCGGTCGGCGGCGGCGCGGGTCATGAAGTCGACGGCCTGGTCGGCCACCCAGTCGTCGATGAAGCCAGGCACCTTCTGTTTCTTCCCACCGACGACCACTTGCCGGTTGTAGTAGGCGCCGTTGGAGGTGAAGTAGCGATGTTCGTCGAAGCCGACTTCGGCAGGGGTGTTGCCCAGGTGCCACTTGCCCGCCATGCCCGTCCGCCAGCCGGCCTGGCGCAGGCGGGAAGCGAAGGTGGGCAGGTGCTCGCGGATGCGGGTGCCCAGGGTCGTGACCCCGTTGGCGCTGCCGTAGAGGCCGGTCAGGACGGCCGCCCGGCTCGGGCTGCAGATCGACAGCGTGACGAACGCGTTGGAGAAGCGGACGCCGCGAGCGGCCAGGGCGTCCATGTGCGGCGTGCGCGCGTGCGGATTGACGCAGCCGAGGGCGTCGTAGCGCTGGTCGTCGGTAAAGATGAACAGGAAGTTGGGCCGCGTGCCGGCCGCGGGCGACGTCGTCGCGGCGCGGGCCGGCGCCGATTGACCTGCCGCTGCAAGCCCCGCCGCCGTCGCGACCGCGGCGGTGGCGATCTGGAGTAGTCTCCTCCGCGTCAGGCTGCGTTGAGGCATTGTGGACTCCTGAGTTCCCTCGACGGTAGCACCCTTGCACGCCGCCGGTCAAGTACCCTCGGCCAGCATGTCGCTGTACGAGCGGTTCAGAAGGTCGTCCGGGTCGATCTCCAACTGCGCCATGAAGTGCCGGCACTGCTCGAGCAGCCTGTCCCGTCCGATCGTGCGGTCGGCGTCGATGGCTTCAATCTCGACGAAGTCGCCCAGACCGGCGACGCGGTCCACGTGGAACTTCACGTTGTCGATAAAGTAGATCTCGCGGAGTTTATCGACCACGACCCGCACGTCCAGCGCCGCCTGGAGCACCTGCCTGAGGTTGCCCTCACGGGGAGGATGGAACAACGTGACGTGGGCCTCCCTGGGCCCGGCCTCGTCGGCGCGGTGATAGTGGATCAGGCAGTGTTCGATGTTGCCCTCGCGGAGTTTCAGCCGCCCGTGCGTGACGTCGAAATACGTGTCGACCTGGTGGTCCGTGCCGCGAAACTCCGCTCCCAGAGAGCGGAGCACGGCCCGCACGCGCTGGGGTTCGCGGCAGCGGGCCTTGATCTCGATGTTCAGATGGCTCATGGCGAACAGGATACGCCCCGCAGGCCCGCCGGCCAAGATCCAGCAAGTAAGACTACCGTTTGTCGTCGCCTCGACGTACAATACCTCCACAGGACAGGGGAGTTCGCAATGGATCGTGCACAAATGCTCTACAGGAAGCCGCACCGCAGGATGACGCCCCTGGCTTTGGCGCTGGGCGTGCTCGCCTGTGCGGGCGGGGCGATGTGGTCGCGGGCCGACGTGGAGGCCCGGACCAGTCCGGCCTCCACCCAGCCGACGACGCGGCGCTACCACGCCCCGGCGGGCGCACGAGTTGTCGAGGAGGGCTGGTTCGCCCCGATCAAGCCGGCCGTGCCGGCGCCCAGGCTGCCCACGGAGATCACCCGGGTGTTCGTCATCCCGATCCACGGGCCGATCAGCTCCACGACCGCCGAGGCCTTCGACCGCAAGGTGCGGCTGTGCCGCGGCAAGGACGCGCAGATCGTCGTCCTGGACATGAATACACCCGGGGGCGAACTGGGCGCCACCGAGCAGATCATCAAGCGCCTCACGCAGGACTTCCGCGGCATCTACACCGTGGCCTACGTCAACCCGGACGCCTTCAGCGCCGGGGCGATGATCTCGCTGGCCTGCAACGAAGTCGTCATGTCACCGGTGGGCAAGATGGGGGCGGCCATGCCCATCCTTGTCGGGCCGAGCGGCGTGGTGGCGATTCCTCGCAAGGAACGCGAGAAGTTCGAGTCGGCCGCCCGCTCGATGGTTCGCAGTCTGGCCGAGGTGAACGGATACGATCCGCTGGTGTGCGAGGGGATGGTCGGTTCGGACATCGGCATCTGGCTGATCCGCAATCAGCGGACGGGGCAACTGAAGTTCGTCCGTCCGGGCGAGTGGTCGGCGCTGCCTGGTGCACCGGCGGCCAGCACCCAGCCGGCCGCCGAGCGGCGCCAGACCGTGCCCGAGACCGGCTGGGAGTATGTCCGCACGGTGGACGGCTTCAACGAGCTGGTGACCGCGACGGCCAGCGAGGCCGTGTTCCTGGGTCTCAGCCGCCACACGCTGGCGTCGATGGCCGAGCTTCGCGAGCACTACCACATCACGGCTGAGCCCACCGTCCTGGAAGACACGTGGTCGGAAGATCTGGTGGACCTGCTGACCTCGCCTGTCGTCACCTCCATTCTGTTCCTGCTCATGCTGCTGGGGGCGTACATGGAGTTCCAGACGCCGGGGTTCGGACTGGCCGGCACGGTGGCCGTGGTCGCCCTGGCCATGCTGTTAGGCGGGCGGTTCCTGATCGGGATGGCCGTCTGGTGGGAGGTGGGCCTGCTGGCGGTGGGGGTGCTGCTGATCCTGGCCGAGGTGTTCATCACGCCGGGCTTCGGCGTGCTGGGCATCACGGGAATCCTGATGTGCGTGGTCTCTTTGATCGGCATCATCGTGGACAACCCGCCCGACCGCCTGCCCATCCCCGAGACCGATCTGGGTTGGGAGATTTTCGCTTCGGGCCTGATGGCGCTGGGCCTGGGGCTTCTCGGCGCGATGGTGGCGATCATCGTGCTGGCCCGGTATTTGCCTCGTCTGCCGGTGGCGGGACGGCTGGTCCTGGCCGCTCCCCCGGAGGGCGCGGCGACCATGCCCGTCGAGAGCGACTCCCCCATGCTGGCCGTCCAGGTCGGGGACGTGGGCGTGGTAATGGCCATCTGCCGCCCCGTCGGCGAGGTCCGCATCGGTGACAAGCTCATCGACGCCGAGACCGAGGGCGACTTCCTCCAGGCAGGCACGAAGGTTCGCGTGGTCCGCAAAGAAGGCAACCGGATCGTGATCCGGGAATTGAAGGGATAGGGATCAGGGACTGTTCCCCAGTCCCTTCCGGTCATACATATGGAAACGACCATCATATTGATCGCGGTGCTGGTGCTGGGCGCGATGGCGCTGGTTGTGGCGGAGATCTGCACACCGACGTTCGGGGTGCTGGCGCTGGCTGCCTTGGGGGCCCTGGTCTGGGCGGTCTGCCTGGCCTTCATGCTCAACGCGACCTTCGGCATCGGCCTGATCGTGGTCCTGCTGATCGGAATGCCGGTGTTCATCTACTACGCGGTCCAGATCCTGCCCAAGACGCCACTGGGCAGACACCTGGCCCTGCGGAAGGCCCAGGCGCCGGCGGGCCAGGGCACGCCCGAGGGCGAGCGGCTCCAGCAGTTCGTGGGCCGATCCGCCCAGGCCGAGACGATCCTCCGTCCCAGCGGCACGATCCGCATCGACGACCAGCGCGTCGTCGCGCAGTCCGAGTCCGGGTTGATCCAGAAGGGCGAGTGGGTCACCGTCCTGCGGGCCTGCGGCACGTACGTCCTGGTGCGCAAAGTCGGTGGACCGGCCGCCGAGCCGGCCCGGACCGAAGGGAGCGGCGACGATGCAACTGGCGGCGCCCAATAACGTCAATCCGGTCCTCTTCGTGGTGCTCGCCATCATGCTGGTCTTCACCCTGCTGATGGTGGCGGTGTTGAGCCGACACTTCAAGCTGTGGACCCAGGCGTATTTCGCGCAGGCGCCGGTCAGCTTCGTGGATCTGATCGGAATGTCGTTGCGGAAGGTGGATCCGAAGCGGATCGTCGTGAACCTCGTCCGCGCCGTCCAGGGCGGAGCGACGGTGACCAGCCGCCTGCTGGAGCGCCACCTGCTGGCCGGGGGGAACGTGGAGAACGTCGTGTCGGCCCTGGTCATGGCCCGCCAGAAGAACGTGGACCTGGACTTCGAGCGGTTGGCGGCCATGGACTTGGCCGGGCAGGATGTAGTGGCGTATGTTCGCAGCACGCTGGCGGCGGGGCCCCCGGCCGCGGCGCCTATCGGGCCGGGCTTGATCGGGCTGTCGGCCCGGGCGAACGAGCCCATCCTGCCGCCCGCGTGCGTCGAGGTGGGCGGGCGGGCGCTGCCCGCTCTGGCCGAGCGAGATGTTGTCGAGGCGGGCGAGGAAGTCGAGATCGTCGGCGTCGCCCAGCACGTCGTGGTGCGACGCAAGTTGCCGGGCCTCGGAGATTTCGCCGCGGACAGGGTTGGTTTTTCCCCGCCGGTCGATTAGGATTAGTCGCACAACTTCCAGAGCGGAAAGGAGCCTGGCATGCTGCTGGCAGAGACAAATCCGATATGGTGGGTCCTCCTGGCGATTGGCGTCATCATCGTCCTGGTCTTCCTGGCGGTGATCGGGCGGTTCATCAAGCTGTGGGTACAGGCGTACTTCGCGCAGGCGGACGTGAAAATGTTCGACCTGATCGGCATGAGCCTGCGGAAGGTGGACCCGCGGGTGATCGTGCTGAGCAAGATCCGCGCCGTGCAGGCGGGCCTGGGCGTGCAGACCAGGGAGATGGAAAGCCACTACCTGTCGGGCGGCAACGTGCCCAAGGTGGTGACGGCGCTGATCGCGGCCAACCGGGCCAATATCGAGTTGACGTGGAAAACGGCGACGGCGATCGACCTGGCCGGGCGCGACATCCTCGACGCGGTGCAGACGTCGGTGAACCCGAAGGTGATCGACTGCCCCAACCCGGCCACCGGGCGCACGACCATCGACGCCGTCGCCCGCGACGGCATCCAACTCAAGGCCAAGGCCCGCGTGACGGTCCGGGCGAACATCGACCGCCTGGTCGGCGGGGCCACCGAGGAAACGATCATCGCCCGCGTGGGCGAGGGCATCGTCACCACCATCGGTTCGAGCGACACCTACAAGGGAGTGCTCGAGAACCCGGACATGATCTCCAAGAAGGTGCTGGAGAAGGGCCTGGACGCCGGGACGGCGTTCACCATCCTCTCCATTGACATCGCCGACGTGGACGTGGGCGAGAACGTCGGGGCCAAGCTGCAGGCCGATCAGGCCGAGGCCGACAAGCGCCGCTTCCAGGCCGAGGCGGAGAAGCGCCGCGCGATGGCCATGGCCCACGAGCAGGAAATGAAGGCAGCCACCCAGGAGAACCGGGCGAAGGTGGTGCTGGCGGAGGCGGAGATCCCGCTGGCCATCGCCGAGGCCTTCCGCAAGGGCAACCTGGGCATCATGGACTACTACCGCCTGCGGAACATCCAGGCCGACACGACCATGCGGGAGAGCCTGGGTGGCCCGCAGACCCCTCCGCCCGGCGGGCAGAAGTAATCGACGCGCCGTTGGCGGCCGCCTGTCGTTTGGCAGGCGGATTCGCCAACAGGAGCCGAACGCATGGAGAATTGGGCATACATGCTGGCCGCCGATCTGGACATCTTCGAGATGGTCATCCTGGTGGTCCTGCTGGGACTGTCGGCGATCGGATCGGCCATTCAGAAGGCCAGGAAGCAGAAGGCCGAGCGCGAGGCCCGGCAGAAGGCGACGGAGCGCCGAGACGAGGCCGGATCAAGGCGGCCGGCCGCTGCCGCCCCGGTCGCGGTGGGGACCCGGCCGCCGGAGGGAGTGGCGCAGCACCAGCAGGAGTTGCTTCGCCGTAGCCGGGAGCAGGCGCTGACGAAAAAGCGGCGTCAGGCCGCCGCGATCGTCGCTCGCGAGCGGGTCGAGGAACAGGCCCGACGAGCCGCGGATGAGGCAGCCCGGGAGGCCGAACAAGCCCGGCTGCGGGCGATGGAGGAGGCCGCGGCGGTGGCCGCGGCGGCGCGGGGCAGTTCCCCTCTGAACCTGGCTAGCCAGCACGGCCTGCGGCAAGCCATCATCCTCCACGAGATCTTCTCACCCCCCAAGGCACTGCGGGGCGACGACGAGTGGTCCGTGTAAGCGGGCCGTGATTGCGACGGGGCGCTCCTGGGAGGCGGGCGGGAACCCCTCCTGGAGCGGGCAGGACCGGTTCCGTGCGGGCGGTCGCCGGGGGTGCTTCATTTCTTCGCTGGCGGGGCTCCGATTCTGTTCTCCCGGGCCGTTCCACGTGCGCGGGCGGTCATTCTCGATCGGGGTTTGCCCGGACGGAGCTTGAATCGTACGGTGCGAGTGACTCGGGAACCCGCGCTGGCAGAGGTGGGAACGCCCCACAGAGTATTGGAGGGTCCATGAAACGCACTCGCTCGAAACGAACGGGACTTCAAACGGTCGCGGCCGTTCTTTTTTTGACGGTTGCGGCGGCCCGGGCCGACGTCATCCAGGTCGACATTTCCCAACAGGCGTTGCTCGCGGGGCGGGACATCTGGCTGGACTCCGGCGCCACGGTCGCGGGCAACGCGGCCTCGGGCCGGTCGTTCAGCACGGGCTCGTCGGTGACGTTGCAGTCGGCGTACGCGGGGGCCTCGCTTTGGCTGGGCTCGGACGCCACGGTGCGGGGCACGGTGCTCGCGAACGGGTCGGCCGACGCGTCGAACCTCCTGGATTTCTCCGGTCCGTCATGGACGGGGTCCAGCGTGTGGTTCGGGCGCGATGCGGCCGTGAACGGGCAGGTGCTGGCGTCGGGGACGGTCGGTCTTGACTCGCGGGCCCAGGTCGTCGGAGACGTCCGCAGCAACAGCACGGTGTGGATCGGGAGCAATTCCACCGTCGCCGGCAACGTCTCCACGGGACTCAACAAGAACCTCTCCGCCGGAGGGAGCGTCTCGATCACGGGCGAGGTGACGCACCAGGCGCTGACGGTAGACACGCTGGGGACGATCAGCCTGGGCCAGGCGTCCGGGCACGGCGAACAGGGCAGTACAAACGTCAGCCGGGGGCGACACTCCACCACGACCCTCGACGCGGGCGACTACAAGGACATCAGCATCGACGACGGCTCGGTGCTGAACCTGTCGGCCGGCACGTACACGCTGCGGCGGTTCTGGCTGGACAACGACTCGGTGGTCAACGTGGACACGTCCGCGGGCGACGTGGTCATTGACGCGCTGGACCGCTTCGACCTGGGCAACCGCGTGCAGTTCGTGACGTCCGGGGCGGGCAAGCTGATCATCAACGTGTGGGACGACGACGTGTGGTTCGGCGACGACGTTCAGATGCCGGGCGAGGTCCGCGTTTGGGAGGGCGACTTCGGCGCGGGGAAGAACCTGAGCTTCATGGGGAGCATCTGGGCCCGCGACAACATCAGCCTGGGCGCCAACAGCTCGATCGCGTACGGCAACTGGTCCTCCCCCGTTCCCGAGCCGACGACGACGGCCCTGCTGGTGCTGGGCGGCGGAGCCCTGCTGGCGCGGCGTCGCCGACAGAAGGCGGTTCGCAGCCGCTAGCCCCGCATGGTCTCAGGAGTCTCCCTCGATCGCGGTGACGAGGATCTCCCAGCCGTTGGCGGTGGTGGACTGGTCATCGCGGAGGAAGAACTCCTCGCCTGGCTCGACGATAGTGATCTTGACCTCGGCGCCCTCGAACAGGCTGCCCTCGAAGGCGTGCTCGAAGCTGTGGGCCAGGAAGTCCGCCGACACGCCGTGCAACAGGCCCACGGTCATCTCCAGCCTTCGCACCCGGGTCATGCCCTTCTGCTGGGCAATGTGTTGAAGTTGGGGCCACAGTTCCTTCGCCAATCCGTGTTCGTGCATGATTCGTTCCGGTTTCTACGGGTCTGTCCGAGTATCCGCGTCGGGCGGCGAGGGCTGTGCGAGACGTTCGGGCTCGGCCAACATCGCCTCGACAATCTCGCGGGCGGTCCGCGTCAGGTCGGTCATCCTGCCCGCCAGGGCGGGCGAGAGGTCGCGCCCGTAATTCACGTCGGCGGCCTGGATGGCCAGCAGGGTGGCCGGCGGGGCGGTAAAGAACTGCCTGCACAGCCGCCAGGTCTCAATGAACGGGGCGTCATGCAGGCTGATGCGTCCCTCGCTGGAGTTGGCCACCTGCTCGGGCGCGATCGTGCGGACCTCACCCGCCTCCAAACCCATGTCGGCGGCGTCCAGCACCAGCAGGCGCCGGGCCGACTCGATGATGGGCATGAGGCCCAGCCCGCCGGCCCCGCCGTCGACGAACTCGACCTGGTCGCCGCCCCAGTCGCGGCTGTCCCGCACGGCCTCCATGAGGCGGACACCGACGCCGTCGTCTCGCATCAGGATGTTGCCAATGCCCAGGACGGTCAGCTTCATGGTCGTGTCACAGACTCCCCTTGGTCGAGGGCACGCTGCCCTTTCTGGCGGGGTCGATCTCCTTGGCCGAGCGGAGGGCCTGCGCCAGGGCCTTGAAGATCGCCTCGGCGATGTGGTGATCGTTGCTGCCGTAGGGCAGGTTGACGTGGAGGTTCATCCCGGCGGTGAAGGCAAGGCGCCGGAGAAACTCCTCGACAAGCTGGCAGTCAAACGCGCCGATCTTGTCGGCGGTGAAACGGGCGTTGAAGGCCAAGGCCGCCCGTCCCGACAGGTCCACGCTCACCTGGGCCAGGGCGTCGTCCATGGGGACCGAGGCGAAGCCGTAGCGGCGGATGCCGGCCTTATCGCCCAGGGCCTGCTCGATGGCTTCGCCCAGGCAGATGGCGACGTCTTCGACGGTGTGGTGGTCGTCGACGTGGAGGTCGCCCTTGGCCTGGACGCTCAGGTCGCAGAGGCTGTGCTTGCCCAGGTGGTCGAGCATGTGGTCGAAGAAGCCCACGCCGGTCGAGGCCTGCACTTTGCCCGTGCCGTCCAGGTCCAGTTCCAGGCGGATGTCGGTCTCGTTGGTCTTGCGTTCGATTGTGGCGCGGCGTGTCATGATTCACCTTTGGCAGCCGGTAGCCGTTAGCTCGTGGCGACCGGCGGCTACGGCAGCAGTTCCCGAATGGCGGCGGTCAGGGCGTCGTTCTCGTCGTCGGTCCCGACGGTGATCCGCAGCTTGTCGTCGAGTCGGGCCTGTTTGAAGTATCGGACCAGGATGCCTCGCGCCTTGAGGGCCTGGTAGAGGGCCTGGGCCTGCCCGCCCGGCGGACGGGCCAGCAGGAAGTTGGACTGCGAGGGCCAGACCGCAAACCCCAGTTCCGTCAGGGCCCCGACCAGGCGTTGGCGGGAGGCGATCACCTTGCGGGCGTTGGCGTTCTTGTGGTCCTGGTCGGCCAGGGCGGCCGCCGCCACGCGGCATGCGACGGCGTCGACGTTGTAGCTGTCCTTGACCTTGACCAGTCCGGCCAGGAGGTCGGGGTTGGCCAGGCCGAAGCCCAGTCGCAGCCCGGCCAGCGAGTAGCCCTTCGACAGCGTTCGCAGGACGATGACGTTGGGGCGGCTGGCGACCAGGGACAGGGCGTTGGATTCGGCGAAGTCGGCGTAGGCCTCGTCGATGACGAGCATGCCCGTCAGTCGCCCGGCCAGGTCGTCGAGCATTTCCAGCGGCCAGACCGTGCCCGAGGGGCTGTTGGGCATGGCCACCAGCGTGACGGCGGCCTGCGCGGCGGCCAGGGCTTCGACGGGGAGGTTGTAGTCGTCGTCGAAGTCGACCTCGATGCAGCGCGCGTCCTGGATCTGTGCGAGCGTGCGGTAGAGCACGTACGTCGGCATGGGGTAGGCGACGGAGCGGTTGTCGTCGGCGCAGGCCCGCATGATCATGGTCAGCAGGTCGTCGCTTCCGTTGCCCGCGAGGACCCAGTCGGCCTCCAGGCCGCACACCGCGCCGGCTGCCCGGCAAACGGCAGTAGCCATCGGGTCGGGATAGCGGCGCAGAGCGTCGGCGTCCAGGTCATGGAGGACCTTCAAGGCCGCCGGCGAGGGCGGGTATGGGTTCTCGTTGGTGTTGAGCTTGATGACGCGCGTGCCCGGCGCGGGCTGCTCGCCGGGGACATAGGCGGCCAACTCATCGATATTCGGGCGGAAGTAAGACATATTCTATTGCGGATTGCGGATTGCGGACTGTGGATTCCCGGGCTGGGTTCGTATGGCCACCGCGCGCGCGTGAGCGGTGAGGCCTTCCCGCGTGGCGAAGTCGACCACGTCGGCCGCGTCTTCAGCCAGCGAGGCCTGGTCATATCGCAGCAGGCTGGAAGCCTTGAGGAAGTCGTTGCAGCTCAGCGGCCCGAAGAACCGCGCGGTCCCGCCGGTGGGCAAGACATGGCTGGGTCCGGCGAAGTAGTCGCCCAGCGGCACGGGCGTCCAGGGCCCGACGAAGATGGCCCCGGCGTGACGGATGCGGGCCAGGGCGGCGTCCTCGTCGCGGACGATCACCTGGAGGTGCTCGGCGGCGAAGTCGTTGGCCACGTCGCAAGCGGCCTCCAGGTCGCTCACGACGAGGATGGCGCTGTAGGCGTCCAGGGCGGCGCGAGCGGCCTGCGACCGTTCCAGGGCGGGCAGTTGGCGCTCGAGTTCCTCAGCGACCGAGCGGGCCAGGTCGGCCGAGGGCGTGACCAGGACGGCCGAGCCGGGGTCGTGTTCGGCCTGGGCGAGCAGGTCGGCGGCCAGGTGGGCCGGTTGGGCGGTCTCGTCGGCGACGATGAGCACCTCGCTGGGCCCGGCGACCGAGTCGATGCCGACCCGCCCGAAGAGCTGCCGTTTGGCCTCGGCGACGAAGGCGTTGCCGGGCCCGACGATCTTCTCGACGGCCCGCACGGTGGGCGTCCCCATGGCGAGCGCCGCGACGGCCTGGGCGCCGCCGATGCGATAGACCTCGTCGATGCCCAACATGCCCGCCAGCGCCAGGACCATGGGGTTGACGTCGCCGTCGGTAGTGGGGGGCGAGACGAGGGCGATCTCTCCCGCGCCGGCCACCTGGGCGGGCACGACGGTCATGAGCACGGTGGAGGGATACAGGGCCCGCCCGCCGGGGACGTAGACGCCGACCCGATCGATGGGGGTGTAGCGCACCCCAAGCCTTCGTCCGCCGCGAACCAGTTCGGGCGGGTCGCGAAGAAGGATCGACTCCTGATAACGACGGATGTTGTCGGCGACCCGGGCCATCAGGGCCAGGAAGTCGGCGTCGGCCGATCGGTGGGCTTGTTGTATCTCATCGGGGCTGAGGCGGATGCGGTCGGGCGAGAGCGTCGCGCGGTCCAGGCGCCGGGTCAACTCGATGAGGGCCTGGTCGCCCTGTTCCTGCACGTCCCGCACGATCTGACGGACGATGGCGGGGACGTCGATCCGGTCGCCGCCGGCGGTCAGGCCCCCGGCGCGCAGGGCATCGCGGACGGCCCGGACGGCTGGGTCGCTCAGGGGCTCGGCAGTGTGGATGATACGAATAGCCATACGGGCAGATACTGTACGCGGATGGGGCGAAAGATGCAATGAGAAGCGAACAGGGGACAGTCCATAGTGGATGGTGCTGAGTGGATAGTGAGTAGCGAATAGGGGCCGGGAGTCGGTGACCGGGGGCCGGGCAAAGACACTGGAAACCAGGGAATCCTGGCGAGAGACGAGAGGGCGGGTTCCGCAAACGCAAGAGGGGCGGCCCGATGCCGGACCGCCCCTGTGGTTTCTGCGCGAGTCGGGCCTATGCCCGTCGTCGGCGCCGGACGTAGCCGCCCAGGCCGGCAACGGCGGCAAGCAGCAGGCCCATGGTGGCCGGCTCTGGCACGGTCACGCCGGTCAGGAACAGCCCTGTCTGGTCGATGCCGAGGCGGGCCAGCGTGGTGTCCCAGTCGGCCACCGGCAGGTCCATCTCCAACGTCCAGTTGTTGATCCCGCTGAGGGCATAGAAGCCGGTGAACAGGTAGTACTTGTCATCGGCCCGGGGCAGTTGGAGGATGTCGGTGATCCGGATGGTCCAGTCGTTGAGCGTCAGGAGCCCGCTGACGTCGATGGTCTCGTACATCTCCCCGCCCATCACCCACTCATAGACGCCGCCGTTGCCGAGGGTGAAGTTGCCCAGGATGCCCAGGCGCTGGTCGGGGTCGACGCCGTCGCGGGCGGTCAGGTTTCCGGAGATCGTGGCGTTCTGCCCGGCGGTCAGTTTGCCCACGCTGAAGCCGCCCAGGTTCGCGCCGGTCAGCGAGAGGGCCACACTGGGCGAGACATCCAGGTCGCCGAAGAGGGCGGAACCCAGCGTATCGGCATGGAGGGTTGCGCTGCCGCTCACGTTGATGTTGGTGGTCGGCAGGTAGACGTTCTGCGGGTCGAAGTTCCCGGTGTAGGAGGTGGGCAGGGCGTACTTGGCCGCCAGGTAACCGCCCACATTGTTCATCTCCGCCGCCGAAAGGACGTGGTCGAAGATCAGGATCTCGCTGATCTCCGCCCGGGAGTTCTCGCCGCCGCTGCCGCCCAGCCTCAGCCGCCCGATTCGGTAGTTGGTATTGCTGGAGCCGGTGCTGTTGGCGACCAGCAGGTTGCCTTCCTTCCAGAAGTTGGCCAGCGGGTCGGCGTCGTTGGTCATCGTGCCGGCATGGATGTGCCAGTTCGTGTTGTCCGAACCGGTGGTGGAAATCCACCCTTCGGCGTAGAACCGCTCGTCCAGGGCGCCGTGGAATCCGAACAGCCAGTTGCGGGTGGCCGAATCGATCACCCGCCGCGAGTTTCCGTCACTGTCGCCGCTGCTGGTGTAGCGGGCGACCGACAGGATGGTGTACTGATCGCTGTCGAAATTGAAGCTGGTGTTGAGTTCATCATCGCCGTCGAAGTACACGGCCGGCCGCCCGTGGGTGGAGAAGGCGACGTAGCTCGGATCGCTCACGCGCCCGTCGGCGTTGTGCCCCTTGCCGGAGTTGTCCGCCCAGGTGGTCAGGTTGTCCCCGTCGTTGAGGCCCAGGGTGCTGGCGTCCAGCCAGAGTTGGAGACCTGCCGGCATGGAGGCGCCTTGGCGAACCGTGACCGTTCCGCCGGAGATGCCCATTCTCGCGGGCCCGGAGGCCAGGTTGTCGCCGCCCAGCGAAAGCGGGGCGCCGGACGTGCTGACCGTCAGTTGGGGGCTCTGAAGCTTGCCGCCGCTGCTGAGCAGAACGTCATTCAGCCCCGTGTGGATGTTGCCGCTTCCGGACATCAACAGGTTGGCCGCCTGGGCCGGCCCGTTGATCGTCAGCGGCGCCTGGTAGGTAGAGAAACTCACGCCGCCGTTGTTGGTCGTGCCGCCCGTCAGCGTCACGGCGCCGGTCCCGGGGAGGACGATCTCGGCGTTGGCATTGTTGCCGTTCCAGGGGCCGATCGTCGTCGGCTGCGAAACGTTCAGCGTGACCGACGTGGCGGCCGGGTCGACCGCGCCGCCGGTGAACGTGAACCCGCCGCGGGCGCCGGTGGCCGTAAGCGTGCCGCTCTTGAGCGTCAGGACGCCGAAGTTGGCGGTGCTGTGGGTGATGGCGTTGAGCGTCCCGGTCCCGTCGGCCTTGATGTTGATGTCCGTAGCATTGATGGGCAGGATCGTGCCGGTGCCCGACCACCAGCCCTTCTGAGCCGGGTCGTCGGGATTGATCCGAATCAGGTTGCCTCCCGGCACGCGGATGCTCGCCTCGAACCACGCCCCGCCGCCCCATTCGAGGCCGGCGGCGGCGAAGTCGTACGACTGCCCGGCCACCAGGTAGACAGACCCGGTCTGGGGCGTGTCCCAGCCTTGCGGCGGGAGGTTGGAGGTCACCCGCTCGCCGGCGGCGGTCTCGAATTCACCGTTGCCGTTCGTGTCGATATACAGGATCTCGTGATCGTCGCCGTGGGTGTAGAAGTCGTAGGTGCCGGTCACGGGCGCGGTGAACTTACCGGTCCACATGGTCGTGTAGTTGCTGCCCTGGTCGCCCAGGTAGAGCTGACCGGTCCAGGCGGACGTGCTGGCGGGGGTCAGGTTGAAGAGCCCGCCGTTCAGGCCGTTGGCCACGTTGTCGTCGATGTTGGGCAGATTATTGATGTCACTGGCGTTGTAGAAGGCGTAATTGATGAGGTTGTTGCCCGGGCCGCTGCCGGCGGCGCCCTGGATCTGGAACTCCCCGCCGCCGATGGTGACGTTCATGCCTCCAAAGCCCCGAGCCCGCATGACGCCCTGTTCGACGCGGAGATCGCCGCCGCCCGACGTATTGATGTTCCCCGGGACGTCATTGCCGATGTACATCGTGCCCGTGCCGGTCTTGGCCAGCGTCACCGCCAGCCCGCCGTCGCTGAACCCGTTCAGGTTGACGGTGTTGGAGTTGCTGATCGTGCCCTTGCTTCCAGCCGGGCCCGGAACGGTGGAGTTGTTGAACGTCATCGCCGTTCCGGTCGTGGTCAGCGTCGTTCCTCCGGCCACGCTGAGCGAGCCGACGGTGGTCATGCCGTCGCTGGCGGTGCGGAAGCCCGAGTTGGCGGTTACCGACATGGACACGGCGCTGAAGTCCACCGCCTGGGTGCCCAGCGTGGACCACAGACCGGCCTGGCCCGGGTCGCCCGGGTTCACCTGGACCCGGCTGCCGCCGGGCGGGGTGAAGTTCCAGTTCACGCTCTGCCCGCCCCCGTATTCGTGGGCGGTGAAGATCACGTTGTAGGCCTGGCCGGCGGTGAGGCTCACGTTCCCTTCGCTGGTCCAGGCGTACGAGCCGACGCGCTCCCCGGCGTCGAACGTCCCGTTGTTGTTCAGGTCGATGAACATGGACCCGGCATCGTCATTGCTCCAGTAGAAGTTGTACGAGCCGCTGACGGCCGGCGTGAAGGTCCCGCTGAAGGCGGTGATCATGTTGTCGGCGTTGCCGTCGAACACGCCCGCCCAGTTCTCCCAGTTGTTGGCCCGGGTGGTGGCCAGGACGTTGCGCCCGGCATCTTCGGTGCGGGTGAGGATCGTGCCGGCCTTGTCGCCGACAAGAACGCGGCTGGGGCTGGCCTGGTAGGCGGCGCCGTCGAAGTTGACGGCCGTCCCGCCATCGTTGCCGATCCCGGTGAAGATCGAGCCGCGGAGGGCATTGTAGAGCATGGTGCTTTCGCCGGTCACGTCCAGCGTTCCGCCGGAGAGCACCACGTTGGTCGAACTGCCCAGGGGGTTCAGCCCGGCCGTCACCATCGTCCCGCCGGCCACCTCCCAGGTGGTGGCGCCCGCCTGGACCGTAGCCCCGGAGGTGTCCAGCACCATCGTGCCGGCGTTGCCCTTGATGAACCGGCTGGCCACGCCGCCGTCGCTGTACTGGTCAATGGTGATCTGGTTGTCGTTGTTGATTCGTCCGGTCCGCCCGGCCGGGCCGGCAATCTGCACCGGACCGAAGGTCATATCCGTGTTGCCGCGGGTGGTCAGCGTCGTGCCGTTGTTGAGGGTCAGCGCGCCGAAGGCGGCCGGGCTGGTGTTGCTGTAGGCCTCCAGGGCGGAGTTGGCCGTCACCAGGAGGCTCTTGCCGGTCATGTCGATGCCGCCCAGGCTGCGAGAAGACCACAGGCCCGCCTGGTTCACGCTTGTGGGCTGGATGGCTTCTTCCGAGGCCATGCCGGGGCCCTGGAAGCGGATGTCGATGGCCGACCCGCCGCCGTACTCGCCGTGGGTGGCCGCAAAGAGATACCGTCCGGGCTGGAGGAAGACGCTCTTGGTCCCGCCGTCCTCCCATGACAACTGCTCGCCGCGGTTGGAGCCCAGCCCCGCGGTGCTGGACTCGAAATTGCCGTTCCGGTCCAGGTCCAGCCAGATCCCGCCGCGGTCATCGTCGCCGGCATTGCGGAAGGTGTACATGCCGGCCGTCGTCACGTTCAGATAGCCGGTGAAGAGGTTCATGTAGTTGTCGTTCTGCCCGATGGCGCCGGTGGCGGTGAAGTCGGCGTCATTGTCGAAATTCAGGCCGCGCCCGCCCGGCCCGTCGGTCAGGATGGCCGCGCCGTAGGGCTTGATGGCCATGATCCCGCCGTTGTTGTTCAGGTCCATCAGGGCGTCGGGCTGGATGTGATAGCCATAGTGATTGAGCTGGTTGGCCGTCACGGTCTCGGCGCCCTCGACGCGGAGCGTGCCGCCGGCGAGGGTGATGTTGCTGGAGGCGCCGAACAGATTGGCGCCCTGGGCGGCCAGGATGCCCTGGCGGACCTCGAAGGTGGTCGCGCCGGACACGATCCCGCCGGCGTTGTTGTCCACTTTCAGGAGGCCCGTGCCGTCCTTGACGAGCGTGCCGGCCACCCCGGCGTCATTGAACCCGGTCACCGTCACGGTGTTGGCGTTGGCCAGCGTGCCCTGACGTCCGGCCGGTCCGGCCAGCGCGAGCTGCTCGATGGTCATGGCGGCGCCCTCGGTGGTCAGGCGCGTGCCGTTGTTGAGCGTCACCGAGCCGAACGTCGCCCCGAACTCGCTGATGGCCCGCAGGCCGCTGTCGGCGGTCACGGTGATCGGCGTGGAGCGGAAGTCGATGGCCTGGACGGACTGACGCCGCAAGAGCGTCATGTTGCCCGGGTCCTGGGGATACCAGTGATCGGCGTCGGCGGTCGTGTTGACGCCCGTGTCGTTGTACTGGAAACCGGGGTTGATCTGGACGTAGCCCTGCCCGCCGCCGCCGTCGCGCATGCGCAGGTCGAAGTCGTACCAGCCGCTGGCGCCCACGGTGACCACCGGCGAACCGATCGTGTTGTTCCAGTTGTCGTCGGCGATCAGCAGATTGCCGGCCACCCGGAGGTAGGTGCTGTCGTCGATGGATTCGATGAAGTGGTAGCTCTTGGCCGCATCGAGATAGATCTGACCGGTGTAGATGTTGGTGTAACCATCGGGC
Source organism: Planctomycetota bacterium (assembly GCA_022705325.1). Classification (GTDB taxonomy): domain Bacteria; phylum Planctomycetota; class Phycisphaerae; order SM23-33; family SM23-33; genus MWDR01. The sequence goes on from JAKJER010000005.1 coordinate 265,552, forward strand.
CAGTCGGCCCCGTTCTGGGTGAGTGCGATGTGGGGCCCGAGCTGGGACTCGGTGGCCGGGTTGGCCGAGTCGAGGTCCACGGATCCGGAAGCGACGCGCCCGAAAGCCAGGCCGGGCGCCCACCCGCTGGCGCCGGTGAGTTCGAGCCAGCCGCCCGAAAGCGTCACGTCGGGCATGCCCCCGAGCGGGGCGGCGCCGACGCCGGCGAAGGTGCCGGCCTGGACGACCAGGCTGGTCCGGCTTGCCGAACTGCCGCCCAGATCGTTGTCCAGGGTGAACCGGCCCGCGCCGGTCTTGGTGAGCGTGCCGGCTATGTTCTGGTCGTTGAGGGCCGGCGTGCGGAAGTCGCCCGTGCCGGTGGTGTTGATCGTGCTGCTGCCGGCTGTTCGAAGCGTGTCCAGCGTGACCGCGCCGCTGCCGGCCAGGGTGATCTGCTCGCCGGCGTCCAGCGCGAGGCTGGTGGCGTGAACGGCCCCGGCGCCGGTGATGGTGGCGTTGCCGGCCAGCGTCGTTCCGCTCAGGCTGGTCAGGACGGCGTTGGCGTTGAGCGTGCTGCCCGTGCCCAGACTCGTGGAGGTGAAGGCGATGGGCATGCCCGAGGTCGTGAGTTGCGTGCCGCCGTTGAGCGTCAGGGCGCCCAGCGACGCGCCGGGATTGGCGTTGGTGTGAATCTCGGAGTTGGCCGTCACCAGGACGTTGGTGGAGGTCTGGCTGATGGCCCCGGCTGGGTCAAGCTGCCACAGCCCCGTCTGGACGGTGGGGTTGACGTAGACCTCGCCGGCGCCCGGAGCGGTGAACCAGAAGTTGTTGCTCTCTCCGCCGCCGTGCTCCTGGGTCATGTACATGAAGTTGTAGGCCTGGCCCGCCTGGAGGGCGACCGTGCCGTTGCCGTTCCACGCGCGGTTGGCGATCAGGCCTTCGGAGTCCTGGAAGACGCCGTCGTGGTTGAGGTCCATGTACATCTGCCCGAAGTCGTCGTTGGACCAGCGGAAGTTGTAGCTGCCGCTGACCTGCGGGACGAACGTGCCGCTCCAGCCGGTGGCGAACGAGTCGGTCGAGGCGTAGCCGGGGAACATGCCAAAGCCGTTGATCTCTCCGGCGTAGACGATGTTCATGGCGGGGTCTTCGCCCAGGGCCAGCAGGCTGCCGGCCTTGGCACCGGTCAGGACGCGCGTGGTGGAGACCTGGTAGGCGGCGCCGTCCAGGTTCAGGGCGTTGTCATTCTGGGCGACGTTTCGGAAGAAGGAGCCCCGCACGCCGTCGGTGCCGGACAGCGGCCCGACCAGGTCCAGCGTCCCCCCGCTGAGGGTGACCTGCGCGGCGCCGCCGAGGGCGTTGGCGCCCTTGGCCAGCAGCGTGCCTTCCTGCACCACCAGCGTGGTGGCGGCATTGGCGTTCGAGCCCAGGTCCAGGCCGAGCACGCCGGCCCCGGTCTTGGTCAGCGTCGTGCCGGCCGTCCCGCCGTCATCGATGCGGTCGACCTTGGCGAGCCCCGTGGCGGTGCTGTTGATCGTGGCGTTGCCGCCCGAGCGGGCCAGAACACCGATGGTGGTGTTGCCGGCGCCGGCGAGGTTGATCTGCTTGCCCGCGTCCAGGGCCAGGCTGGCGACGTTGAGTTGGGCGGCGCTGTTGAGCGTGGCCTGGGTGTCGAGCGTGGTGGCGCCCAGCGAGGTGGACTCGGCCTGGGCGAGCAGCGTGCTGCCGGTGCCCAGGTGGGCGGGTCCGAACTGCACCGGGCCCAAGGTGGTCGTCAGCGTCACTCCGCTGCTGAGGCTCAGGTTGCCGAAAGTGGCGAGGGTGGCCCGCGAGCGCAGCTCGGAACTGGCCGTCACGCTGACGGCGTTGCCGCTCCAGTTGGCGGCCCCGAGCGTGCCGTACTCCCACGTGCCGCCCTGGTCGCCGGCGCTGGGGTTGACGCGAACCTCAGCCATGCCCGGAGGCGTGACCCAGAAGTTGTTGCTTTCGCCGCCGCCGTGCTCCTGGGCCATGTACATGAAGTTGTAGCCCTGGCCCGCGGCCAGACTGACCGTGCCGTTGGAGTCCCATGCCCACGCGCCGACGGCCTCGCCGGCCCCGAACACGCCGTCGTCGTTCAGGTCGATGAACATCCACCCGCGGTCGTCATTGCTCCAGCGGAAGCGGTATCCACCCGTGCTGCTGGGCGTAAATCGCCCGCTCAGGGCGGTCACGAAATGGTCGCCTCCGGCGTAGCCGGTGAAGCCGTCCCAGCCGGTGATCTGGCCGGTGAGGATGCTGGTCGCGCCGGCGGTCATGGTCAGGATCGTGCCGGCCTTGTCGCCGGCGAACACGCGGTTGTTGTCGATCATGTACTGCCCGCCGGAGAGGTCCATGGGGACCGCGGTGTCGGCGGTTCCGGCGAAGGTGTTGCCGCGGATGCCAAGGGCGTAGGTCTCGTTGCCGACGGCCTCCAGGACGCCCCCGTTGAGGACGACGTTGCCCGCGCCGAACGGTGAGGCGCCGCTGGCCCGCAGGGTGCCGGCGTCGACGCGGAAGGTGGCCGCTCCGCCGCCTCCGCCGCCGAGGCTCAACTGGCCGCTGCCGGCCTTCACCATCGTCGTGCCCGTGCCGCTGGCGGCGTCGATGGCGTAGCGTCCGGCGCCGGAGGTGTTCACGGTGTTGGTCCCGCCGGCCAGGTTCAGGGCGGCGATCTGGATGCTGCCCGCCCCAGCCAGCTCGATCTGCTGGTTGTTGAGCGTGAGTTGCGAGGCGCTCAGTGCGGCAGCGCTGTCGAGGACGGCGCCGGCGCCGGTGAGAGTGGTGGCGCCAAGGGTGGCGCTGCCGCCCTGGACGCGAACAGCGGCGCCGTCGCCCAGGACCGTCGGCCCGAAGGTGCTCTGGCCCAGGACGCTTACCTGGGCGCCGCCCAGGAGGGTCGTGCCGGCGAACGTCAGGGGCGAGCCCTCGACGCCCAGCGTCACTCCCGCATTGACCGTCAGCGCCCCGACAGAGGCCGACGAGCCGGGCATGAGTTGCAGGCGCGAGTTCGCGACCGCCGTTACCGCCAGTGCCGGGTCGTTCATGGACCCGTAGACGGACGCGTCCCACGTGCCGCTCTGGGCGGAGGGGTTGATGCGCGTGAGGGAATTGAAGTCGGTGATGGTGCCGGCGCCGACGCGGGCGTCGATGTAGGCCCCGCCGCCGCCCTCGAACATGCCGACGTAGACGGCGTAGGTGCCCTCGGCCAGGTTGACGCTGCCCACGCCGGCCTGCACGCCGTGGTAGCCGCCGTTGTTAACGATCCTCTCGGAGGCCTCGAATTGCCCGTTCTGGTTGAGGTCAACGTAGATGCAGGACCCGTCGTCGCTGCTGGTGCCGAAGGTGATCACGCCGGGCGGCAGGGCGGTGCCGGCCGCGATGTTGATCCGCCCGAACCAGCCCCCGGTGAAGTTGTCGCGGCGCCCCATGCGGTCGAAGAAGGCCTGATCGTTGTTGTCGCCGGGATAGTACAGCCCGCCGGTCAGGTTGAAGGTGCTGAAGGGCGCTTGCAGCCCGCTCCAGGAGGAACTGGTGGGGTCGATCATGGCGTCGCTGTCGCCCGTGTACCACCGCTCGTCGAGAGCGTCGATCCGGTTAGTGGTGATGGGCCCGGCCAACTGCGTCAGTCCGCCGGCCAACACGAGCGAGGTCGAGCCGCCCAACGTGGAGCCCATGCCTCGCAGCACGCCCTCCTGGACCCGCAGTGTGGTGGCCGAGGTGTTGCTGGCGTTGGAGCTGTTGATCACCAGGGCGCCGGCGCCGGTCTTGAGCAGCGTGCCTGCCGTCGCGCCGTCGAGTATGCGGTCCAGGATAAGCGGCGCGCCGGCCACGTTGTACGTGCTGCTGCCGGTGGTGTTGGCCAGGCCGACCATGATCTGGCCCGCCCCGGACGTGGAGAGGGTCTTGCCGCCGGCCACGCCGAGTGTACCAATGCTCAGCGGGCCGCCGGCGTTGATAGCGGCGGAGTCGGTGAGGCTGGCCGAGGCGATCACCCCGCCCGTTCCGGCGGAGAGGCTCCCGCCGGTGTTGAAGGTGACCGCGCCGGCGACAGCGGTGATGTCGCGGCTGAGCGTCAGCGATGAATTGAGCTGCAACGCCCCGCCGGTCATGAGCAGCGAGCCGCCCGCGCCGGGGGTGGCCACCGTCACCGTCTCGCCGTCCATCTCGATCTCGTGCAGGGCGGTCGGGACGGTGTTCGGCGTCCACGTGCCGGACGCGTTCCAGTTGCCGCTGGCCGTCGAGACGAGCGAGCCGGCGGAAGCATAGCCGAACAGCTCGATCTCGCTGATCTGCGGATCGCCCCCGGAGACGATCGAATCGACCTTATAGCGGAACCAGGAATAGGGAGCGGGCTTGGCGAAGTCCGCGCCGTCGCCGTCCCACCGGATGACCTGCAAGCGCGTCGTGCCCCAGGGCGAGGTGCCGTCGTTGTTATAGGAGAAGATGGGCGTCCAGGTCGCCCCGTCGTTGGAGCCCTCGATGGACCAGATGTCCGGGTCGCGGTTGGGCACGTCGTTGGCCGAGGCGACGGTGAAGTGCGTGAGGCGATAGGCCTGATCGAGTTGGACGGCGACCCAGCTCCCCAGCGGGACGCCGTACCACTTATCCGAGCCGCCGCCGACCTTGTTGTCGAACACGTCCAGGGCGGCCTCGTTGCTCAGGCCGGCCCCGTTGGGCCCGCCGGGCGAGAACCAGTTCTCGTGGCTGGCGGAGGCCGAGATCCAGTTGTACCCCGAGCCGTAGTAGGGCGGGTTGCCCGCGACATTGTCATTGATGTCGTTTTCAGGATCGGTGAGGTCGCCTCCCAGCAGCGCGCCTGAGCCGGTGCCGAGAACGGTAGCGCCGAAAACGAACGTAGACGAGAAGGAAACCAGAACCGCGATCACGAGCAGCCCGACGTGCCTGTTCATCGCCTCTCTCCTTGGCGCCTTCTTGACATGAACGTCCCAGGCGCCTATGCCGGTTGCGACAGACCACAGGTGCAACAAATACTGGCGTGAGTCACTTCAGGATTTGCGTACATACAACTCCATTGCGACTTGTTTCAACATCTAGTCTACCCCCGGTCCGTACGTTGTCAATAGATATTTTAGCAATATCTGAGCTCTCGGACCGGGGTGTAAATCGCTTGAAAATAGAGCCTTATGGGCCCCAATGCGGGGGTCATCGTTTATCGGGAGGCTCGCAGCGACCGCCGCGGGTCGCGCCGCGGGCGCACTGGCGGTCAGGAGTCCTTCAGGTCGTAGCAGAGCAACAGATCGCTGTGACGCAGATACAGCTTTCCGTCATGGACGACCGGGTGCACCCAGGCCGGGCCTTCGCCCGTCGGGGCCTGGAACTTGCCCTTGACGCGGAATTCCCGCGGCGTGGCTTCGGCCAGCACCACCAGCCCGCGATCGTAACGGAAGACCAGGTCGCCGTTGGCATAGAGGATGGAGGCCGACCCGCTGGAGGGGGCCTTGGCCTTCCAGTGGATCCTGCCCGTCGCGAAGTCCACGCAGGTGGGCTCGCCGCGATCCAGTCCGCTGCCCCCGTAGACGGCGCCGTTCACCACGACCACCCCGCCGTGATGGTTCTCGAACTTCCGTCGGGCCAGGAAGTAGACCTCCTCCGTCTTCCATGTCGCGTCCTCACGCTTCACCCGCAGCAGGGCAGAGCCGGTATTGTAGCTGTTGGTGACGAAGACGAAGTCGCCGTGGACGACCGGGTGGGTGATATTGGCGATCTTGCAGGCGATGCGGTTGTAGCCCCAGAGGAACTTGCCCGTGGAGGCCTCCACGCCGATGGCCCCGCGTCCGACGATGTTGACGTACTGCCGGACGCCGGCGATCTCGGCGACCACGGGCGAGGAATAGCCGGCCCCGTCGGCGCCGAGGTCGCCGATCGAGGGCATCTCGCACTGCCACAGCGTCCCTCCGGTGGTTTTGTCCAGGGCGGCCATCATCGCCTTGGGCCCGCCCGGCGTGCAGATGAGCCGCTCGCCGTCGACCAGGAGCGACTCGCTGTACTTCCAGACGCACATCATCTTCCCGCCGAACTCCTTGACCAGGTCGCGCTGCCAGAGGACCTTGCCGTCGGAGACGGCCAGGCAGAAGACCTTGCCGTCGGTGCTCAGGACGTAGACGCGCTCGCCGTCGACGGTCGGCGTGGAGAGCGGGCCGTACTCGTACTTCGTGCCGACTTCGACGGCCCAGAGTTCCTTGCGGCCGGCCAGGTCGTAGCAGAGGGCGTACTGCTTGTTCTCTCGTTCGCCCATGGTGAAGAGCCGTCCGCCGGCGATGGCGATGTTGGACAGGCCCTTGCCCAGCCCTTCGAGCTTCCACAGCAGCGGCGGGCCTTGCTCGGGCCACTCGCGGAGCAGGTTGCCCTCGCGGCAGATGGAGTCGCGGCGGGGGCCCTGGAAGGCGGGCCACTCGCCCGCGCCGGGCAGCGTGTTGACCTTGGCAAAGGGAGGCATCTCGGGCGGTTGGGCGACCTCGACGCTTCGCTCGGCCAGTTCGGAGCGCACCTTCTGAAGCGCGTTGGCGGCCAGGGCCTGGATGTTCTTCGGGGCGGACTCGTCCTTGCTGACCCGCTCGAGGACGCCGATGGCATCCTTGGCGGCGTGGCCCATGGTCCAGAGAGCCCGTCCGGCCGGGGCGCGGAGGTTGTCGGGGCCCTTGTCGAACACCTCGATCAGCGTGGGCAGGGCGACGGGTCCGAGGTCGGCCAGGCCGTCCATCAGCGAGAAGTCCACCCAGGCGGACTTGCCCACCATGGCCTCGAGCATGGGGCGCACGGCGGGGCGGGCGGCCTCGCCCATGCGGGCCAGGGCGTCGGCGGCCGCGACGCGCTGGTGGGGGTCGTCATGGGTGAGCTGCTTGATCAGTTCGCGGACCCGGACGTCGGTGGCGGCCGCGTCCTGGGCCAGGCCCGCGCCGGCGCGCAACGCCAGGCCGATCGTCATCGCCAGTACAATCCTTTTCTGCATGTCGATTCCCTGTGCTTGAGGTCCTGCGGCGATTCTACATCGTGGCGGTCGCACGTGCCACCGCTTGCTTGTCTCGCTTGCTTGTCTCCTGGCACGCCGCGACAACCGGCGTGCATTGGTCAGGGCGATTCGATATCATGCCGCCACTGGAGAGATCACATGAGAAGACTGAACACATGGATCGTGGCGATGGTCCTGGCTGGGTTGCTGGGCGGCTGCGGTGGCGCGCCGCAGGCGGCTGTTCCGGCGGGGGCGCCCGAACTGGGCCTGCGCGCGGAGATGCTCCTGGTCACGCCGGCGACCGGACCGCTCACGCACGTCCGGGTGTACAATCATTCGGCCCAGGCGTTCACCGGCGTGCTGGAGGTGGACTATCCCGAGGGCTGGAAGCTGAACAAGACGGCCCAGGCCATCCAGGTGGCGCCAGGCCAGACGATCCGCGTGCCGTTTGCCATCGAGAAGGGCGTTAACGCGCCCGACAACTCCTACCGCGCGAAGTTGCGGGTGCTGCCGGCCGCGGGCAAACCGCCCGTGACCAAGCGCGATCAACGGATCGTCTGCACGAGCGCGCCGTACCTGGATATCCAGGTCGACGGGAAGGCGGACGACTGGAAGGACTCGATCCCGGCCACGTGGTGGACGTACGGGCGATCCACGGTCGTCCGGACGGCTTGGACGAAACGGACGTTCTCGGTGCTGGTGGAGGTGGGGGAGGACAAGCACACGCCGATGGCGGACGGGCCGATGGTGTATCCCGACGCGGTGCAGATCGCGATCGCCCCGCGCGACGCGAAGCTGCCCGAGAAGGCGGGCGACAAGGCGGGGCGGCACGAGATGCTGCTGGCGGCCGCGCCGGACGGCCCCAGGTGCCTGGTGCTGGCCCGGGCCGACCAGCCGGTCCGCGGGGCGGCCGATGCGCTCAATAAGCCTGTCGATCCGCTCGCGCTTGAGACCATGCCGGGGGCGAAGCTGGCCATCTGGCGCGAGAAAGAAACGACGTTCTACGAACTGTCCGTGCCGGTCAAGCAGTTGACCCCCATCGAGCCCGAGCCGGGTCGCGAGTTCTGTTTCTCGGTGCTGGTGCACGATGGCGACAGTCTGACGCGCCGCGACTGGGGCGTGGGTGCGGGCCTGTGGCCGATCCAACGACTCCGCATGGCCTGGACGCCGTGGAAGGGCGGCTGCTGGACGCAGACGCCAGCGTTCGACAGCCGCATCGAGTGGGGGTTCTGCAGTTCGGCACAGTAGCGCGGGCATTCCTGCCTGCGCCTGGAAACCATGTGCGCTTGTTGAAGCGCCTCCGCCGCCATGGGCGGATCTTGTCAGCCTGTCGCCTCGCCACGGCACACGCGGCTGAACCTCAGGCAAGAACGCGCGCTGCCTCCGGCAGGCGGGCTGCCGGCATGCAGGTCCCCAAGTTCCCAATACCCTCCGCCGCGGTTCGTTATCCCTGGTGCAAGGACAGGAGAGCAGCCATGATGCGGACAGTGACGGTTACGATGGTGCTGGCGGGGCTGGTTCTGATCGGGTGCGACGGCGTCGAGAAGCCCGCGCCGGTGGCGCCGGTCGAGCCGGCGGCCAAGGCGGCGACGGTGAGCCCGCCGCGGGACATCGAGCCGGCGGATGCGTCCCGCCAGATCGTTTTCGCGACCGCGTCCAGCGATCTCGAAGACCCCGCCGCCGCGGGCAAGGCCGCCGCCCAGGCCGCCAAGGACCAGGTGGGCGCCCGGCCGGTCAAGGCCGTTCTCATCAGCGAGTGCTACGAGGGCAAGGATCGCAAGACGCAGGTGCTGGCCGGCGTGGCGGGCGTGTTCACAGCCACGCTCATCCACGGCGGCTCGACGTACGGCTCGTTCCTGCAGTCGGGGCTGGCCGGCGGGGAGTCGGTCAGCGTGCTGGTGATCGCGGGCAAGGACGTCGACGTCAAGGTCGCCTGCAACGAGAAGCTCGACACGGCGGGCCTGACGCTGGAACAGAACAAGGACGAGTTGGAGAAGCGGCTGGCCGCGGGCGGCGCGGAGTTGGCGCGGCGCCTGCCCCGCACGGGAGACAGCCGACTGCTCATCGTGGTCGCCGACGCCCATTCACCCAAGAACGGCCCGCTGGTGGCCGGGATCCAGACGGTCGTGGGCAAGCGTTTCCCCATCACCGGCGGCAGCGTCAACAAGAACGCCGGACAAAGCGTGGTGTACTACCAGGGCCAGATGCTGGCCGACGCCGCCGTCGGCATCATGCTGTCGGGCAACTTCAAGGTGGCCATGGCGGGGCGACAGGCGAAGGAGAACGACCAGGTGATCGCGACGGCCCGCGAGGGGTCGGCCGAGGCGGTGGACGCCCTGGCCCAGCAGCAGGCCAAGCCGGCGGTGCTGCTGGCCTTCGACTGCGCGGGGCGCAAGGGGAGGCTCAAGAACGTGGCCGACGAGTTGGCGGCGGTGCAGCATTCCTGCGGCAAGCGGGTGGCGATCTTCGGCACGTACAACGCGGGGGAGATCGGCCCGGCGGACCTGGCCGACAAAGCGCCGGACGTACTCAGCAGCGGGGTGGGCTGGCACGCGATGTTCACCGCGATCGGGTGGTGACGCGGGCGGGAATGCCTGAGTCACCTGTCGGCGGTCTTGAACACCCGTTCGTGCCCGGTCGCGGGGATGCGGACGGTGTACTGGCCGGAGTCGGCGCTCACATCGAGTTCAATTCCATTCCCCTTGCACGTCTGGGCGGGCTCGAAGTTGGCGATCAACTCGTCGGCGGCGTTGTCGGCGCCGGGTCTGAGGTTCTTGTGGACCTGGTAGTTTGCCCGGATGCCCGGTGTTGCCTTCAGGGCGGCGCGGGTGTTCGGGCCGCAGCCCTTGAGGTGGCCGTTGTTCATCACGGTCACGGTCGGCTGGATCGAGCGGATGAGCAGGGGGTTGTTGGAGAGGTCCAATCCGTGGTGGTTGACCTGGAAGACGTCGACACGGCCGACGAGGTTGCGCGGGCAGACGAGGCGGGCCTCCAGGCGGCCGGTCAGGTCGGCGGCGTCGAGCAGGCGGAAGCGACCGAACGTCAGCAGCAGGACGACGGAGCGGGCGTTGTTGGACGGGTCGGGTTTGTACTCCGGCGCGTCGGCGGGCAGCGGGTTGGGCGCATGGTCGGCTGTCGGCTCGATGAACTGGCTGTTGGCGGCCAGGCAGGTCAGGCGAATCTCGGGCGAGCCCTTGGCCTGCTTGAGCGGGATGGCGCCGCCGGGCTTGAGGACGGTGTAGCGGACTGTCTTGCGGAAGGCGGCGTACTTGTCGAACTGGGCCTGGGGCTTGGAGCCCTCGTCGCCGGCGTCATAGACGCGGGCGATGGGGATGCGCTTGTGGACTTCGGCGGCCCCGCCGTGATGATCGATGTCGAAGTGGGTGACGACGAGGTGGTCGATTCGCTCCAGGCCCGCGCGGCGGGCGGTGGCGGCAGTCCGTCCGGGGTCGCGCTCGCCGTCGACGCCGGTATCGATGAGGACGGACTCGCCCGCGGGCGTGACGATCAGCGTGGCCGCCCCGCCCTCGACGTCTACCCAGTAGACCCGCAGGCGCGCCGCCGGCGCGTCCGCGCCGCGGGCGGGTGAGAGCGACAGGGCTGTCAGCGTAATTCCGAGCAAAACCGCGAACAGGCTATGGCCCCATGACCTGGTTGTGCGATCGGTTCTTGTCGTCATCGCATTGCTCCTGAGCTACTCTCGCGCGATCAAGTTGATCGACCGCACCGAGCGGGTGCGGATCTCGGCCTCGGGGATGAGCCTGCCCTTGTGCCACATCTTGGCTCGGTAGCGGAAGTTGTCCACCGAGGGCAGGCAGTTCACCGGCGCGGCCCGCAGCGCCTCGATGGGGCGGCGGAGGCTGGAGGTGTTGTCGGTCTTCTCGTGGCAGCCCACGCAGGAGCGGGTCTCGCCCGGGCGGACGTAGATCCACGTGAGCTGGTTGCCGATCACCCGCTTGTCGGCGTCGAGCACCTGGAAATGCACCAGCCGGTCGGCGGGAACCTCGACGAAGAATGAACCGTCCGCGGCCACCGGGAACGTGCCGAGTACGCGGGTCTGCGTCCCGCCGTGGTTGCGCCAGACCTCGCCGGGGTTGGTCTGCGTGGAATGACGCCCCGTAACGGGCACGCCCTCGATCAGTCGCACGAGCCGCCCGCTCACGGGCACGTTCGGCTCGCGACTGTCGCGGACGGTCGAGCAGACGAAGAAACCGCTGTAAGCGGAGCGGTCGTGATGGGCCGGATGGAGCGGAGGCACGGGTCGCGGCGCGAGCGGGCGGGCCTCGTACTCCGCCCAGGCCGGGTCGTTGTACACCAGCGTCAGTTCGCCGGTGTTGGGCTCGACCAGATACAGGCCCAGGTCGACGTCCTTGGGCTTCTTGGCCTTCAGGGTTGAGGCGCAGAGCACCCGGCCGTCGGCCAGCGGCCAGGGGGTGGTGAACGCGCGGTTGAGGTCGCGAGGGATGAGCGTCTCTTCCTCGCGCGGGGGGCCCAGCAGCACCAGCCCGCCCTGGGACGTGCAGATGATCCGCCCGTCGGGCATCTGCTGGGGCTGGCTGACGCGAAGCACGCGGTGGGTCATCGCCGTCTGGGCGGCGTAATCCTCGCCGTGCAGGCCGGTGTTCAGCTTCAGCCAGAACTCGCGCCGCTCCGGTCCGTACACGACCATGTCCTGCGTGCCGTCAACCTCGCAGGTGTGGATGGTCAGCTCGGTCTTCAGTCGCGAGTAGAACACCTCCAGACGCGAGAAGACGATCCGCCCGTCGGCGAGGATGGCCGGCTCGTTGTCCCGCCCGACGTTGGTGGCGATCGGGTGGATCTCGCCGCCGTCGGCGTTCATCACGTGCAGGCCGGTGCAGTAGTAGCCGTGGTACTCGTCTCGCGTGCCCAGGCGGCTGGAGGCGAAGAGGATCCGACCGTCGGGCAGGTAGACGGGGTTGATGTCGTGGTAGGCGCCGCGGGTGAGCTGGCGCAGGCCCGTGCCGTCGGCGTTGATCTCGAAGATGTGCCACCACGGGTCCTTCTGCTCGCGGCGGCAGAAGATGATCTTCCGACCGTCGTAGGAGACCTCGCAGTCGGCGACGTAGCCGTCGGCGAAGGAGGTCAAGGGCGTGACCTTGCCGTCGGGCCGGACGGGGCTGAGGACCATCAGGTTGCGCCCGGGTCGGTACGTCGGGCCCGTGTCGGTAGTGACGTAGGCCTGGCGCCAGCAGTCGTTCTGGAAGTAATTGGGCAGGGCGTTGTCGCCGCGGATGAAGACGACGGCGTTGGGGAATCCTTCTTCCGGGGGCTGGACAGTCAGCGGGGCGCTGGGAGCGGCGGCGGCCAGCGTGGGCGGCGGGGCGTCCAGCCCGCGGCGGCGGAGGGCGTCGCGGGCGTACATGCGGACGGTGTAGTAGCCGTTGGAAAGGGCCGCCCGGCGGAGGGCGTCGGTGGCGGCGGGGCTGTCGATCTGGGCCAGCGCTTCTACGGCGGCCAGGCGGACCTCCAGCACGGTGCCTTCATCGTGGAGCACGCTGCCGAGCAGAGCGGCGTGCGGGCGGGCCTGGAGCATGCCCAGCGAGCGGACAACGGCCTCGCGAAGCCGCGGCGTGGGGTCGTTGAATTCCTCGTCGATGAACTTCGGGCTGAAGCCGTAGGCAGCCTCGTTCCTGGTGTTGGACAGCAGGTCGGCCAGCGGCTTGACCGCCCGCTCGTCGCCTAGATAGCCGACGGCCTTGGCGGCGTTGAGGCCGACCCAACGGTTCTTGTGGTCAACCAGGGCCAGCAGACGGGGCAGGTCGGCGCCGTCGGCGACCAGGGCGGGCAGCCAGACGGCCACGCGGGCCTCCTCGTAGTAGAGGCCTTTCTTGTTCAGGGTCGCGGGCATGGCGGGAGCGCCGGGCGGGACGGGCAGGCGGCGGGGCTGGCCGAGGGCCTCGAAGGCGGCCTCGACGGCTTCCTGACGCAGGCCGGCCAGTTCGAGCAGGTGGCGGCTGAGAAGCTGCGTGGACTCCTGCTCGTACAGGACCATGCCGTCGTAGTCCTGAGGCAGGTTGGCGACGATGATCGGCGCGATCGGCCGCAGCGCCTGGGCGTGGGCGGGCGAGTCGTCGATCAGCCGGCACAGGGCCAGCAGGAAGTGGAAGGCCGTCTCGGGCATGCGGTCGCGGCTGGGGAAGTTCTCGCGGTCGTCGACGGGGGTGAGGGTGGGCTCCTTGCCGGCCAGGTCGCGGGCGAATCTCGGGTAACGATCGATGAGCAGCGGCACAGCCCGCGCGTCGCCCAGGTCGCCGAGCGCCTCGGCGGCATAGCGGGCCCAGTCGGGCGCGTCAAGATAGGTCACCAGCGTGTCGAACGCTGCGTCTCCGCCAATTCGCCCCAGCGCCCGCAGGCCGCCGCGGAGGATGCTCTTGCGGTCCTGGCTGAGCCGTCCCGGCCAGCGCTTGGGCGGGCCCAGGGCGCCGGCGACGGCCTGGGCGGCGCCGCTGCCGCCGAGGAAGCCCAGCGCCCGCATGGCCCGCTCCTGGCGGTGTGCGTCCTGGATGGCCGGGAGCGTTTGCGGCGGGTCGTCCGTCTTTCTGCCGCGGGCGGACGGCGGGCGGGGCTTGGCGAACACCTCGACCTCGCGGAAGGTCGTGGGGTAGGTGCGGTTGAGGGCGGCATGGGAGGTGATCCGCACGAACCTCGCCTGGGTGGGCGGGATGTCGATCTCCAACTCGACGTCGCTCTTGGCCTTCCTGCGGGTCAGGCTGCGGAACGTCTTGCCGTCGTCGCTGACCGACAGTTCATAGTCGGTCATCTCGAAGCCGGGCCCGTACTGGTGGACGACGATCTGACCGAACGCCAGGCCCTTGCCCAGGTCGATCGTGCACGACTGCGGGAAGGGGACCTGCTTGGTCTGCCAGAAGCCCTGCATGTCGCCGTCGGTGAGTTCGGTGCCCGACCCCCTATATATAGAGGATACAGCCGCGACGCAGTTGGCGGCGAGGTTGAGCGGGTTGCCGGCGGCCGGGGGCGCCTGGCCGAGCATTGCCAGCAGATCGCTCGGGGCCTGGTCGGCGGGCAGGGCGGCGATCCATCGCTTCCAGGCGTCGCGCTGGGTCTGGCGGGCGGGTTCGTCGGCCAGGGCGTCGAACGGGAAGTCCATGCCGGAGAGGTTGAGCAGGGCGGCGTGGGCGGACTGACGGACGAGGCTGTCGCGATCGTCGAGGGCGGCCAGCAGGGCGGGCAGGGCCTTGCGGCTGCCGCACCAGCTCAGCGCGAGGGCGGCTTCCTTGCGGACGGCGGGGGACCGGTCGCCCAGAGCGGTGATGAGGTCACTCTCGGCGGCTGGCGCCCGCATGTGCCCCAAGGCCTCGGCCGCCCACGCTCGCTGTGGAGCCGCCGCGGCGCTCAGCATCGTGCGGAAGGTCCGCACCTGGGCGTCGTAGGGATTGTCGGCCCGCGTCGCGGCCGGTGCGGCGGCGGCCAGGAGAAGGACTACCAACAGAGAGCATGTTGATCGGATCATCCTGCTTCCTTCGTGGAGCGGGCGCACAGCCCGCCTGGACACACAGCAGAACGCGGGTTGCGGTGGGGGCTTGCGGCAATCGAACGGGAGCCGGCTGCCGGGTCTGCCGGCTCGGCGGCGGCCTACTTCGTCACGATCTTTCCGAATCTCCGCTTGCCGACCTTGAGCACCGCGCCGCTGTCGGGGGTGATGAGTTCGTTGATGTCGCCCAGGCGGCGGTCGTCGAGGCTGACGGCGTTCTGCTGGACCAGGCGGCGTGCCTCGCTCGTCGAGCCGGCGAATCCGGAGGAGACCAGCAGTTGCACCACCGTGACGCCCTCGGCAGGCACGGGCAACTCGGGCATGTCCGTGGGGACCTGCTTCTGGGCGAAGATGCGGTCGAACTCGTCGCTGGCGGCCTGGGCGGCCTCGGCGCCGTGGTACTGGGAGACGATCGTCCTGGCCAGCGTCGCCTTGGCCTGGCGCGGGTGGGTCCGGGCCGGGTCCAGCAGGACGTCCAGTTCGGCCAGTGGCAGCTCGGTCAGCAGGGTGAAGTAGTTGCCCATGAGCGAATCGGGGATGGACATGATCTTGCCGAACATGTCCTGCGGGGCGTCGGTGATGCCGACGTAGTTGCCCTTGGACTTGCTCATCTTCTCCGTGCCGTCCAGCCCGACCAGGATGGGCATGATGACCACGATCTGGGGGCTCTTGCCGGCGTTCTCCTGGAGGCTTCGCCCGACGAGGTTGTTGAACGTCTGGTCCGTGCCGCCCAGTTCGACGTCGGCGTCGACGCAGACGCTGTCGTAGCCCTGCATGAGCGGGTAGAGGAACTCGTGGACGCCGATGGGCACGCCGGCCTCGTAGCGCTTCTCGAAGGTGTCCCGCTCCATCATGCGGGCGACGGTCATCTGGGCGGCGAGCTTGAGGACGTCGGCGAAGCTCAGTCCGGCCAGCCACTCGCTGTTGTAGCGGACTTCGAGCTTGTCGCTCGAGGTGTCGAGGATCTTGCCGGCCTGCTGGAAGTAGGTCTGGGCGTTGTCGCGGATCTGCTGGTCGCTGAGCATGGGGCGGGTCTTGTTGACGCCGCTGGGGTCGCCCACGCGGGCGGTATAGTCGCCGATGATGAGGACGGCCTTGTGGCCGAGGTCCTGGAACTGGCGCATCTTGCGGAGCACCACGCTGTGGCCCAGATGGATGTCCGGCGCGGTGGGGTCCATGCCGAGCTTGACGCGCAGGGACCGGCCCGCCGCGGCAGCCTGGCGAAGGCGGTGCTCGAGTTCCTGCTGGGTGTACATGGCCTCGCACCCGCGGGTCAGTGTGTGCAATTGTTCCTGCAATTGTTGGTCGGTTAGCGTAGTCATAAGGAAATGAGTCTATCCCGCCGGCGCCCCAAAGACAAGCCGACGCAAGGCATTGACGATTTACGACTCTCGTTTGTCGGGTGGTCTCCGCGGAGGCACACCCCGATCGACAATCGACAACGGTCAACCTGCGCTGCCTACCGGCAGGCAGGCTGCCGGCAGGCAGGTCAGAATACCGCCCGCACCAGCCACGCGATGCCGATGACGGCAATGGTCAGAAGCAACGCGAAGACCACGGTGTAGAAGGACGCCTTGACGAACGGGCCGCGGAGCGTCTCCATCTCGGCGTGAAGGGCGGCGATCTGCTCGTCGACCTGGCGGACCTGGTCGTTGTGCGCCCGGGCCTGGGCCATCGGCTCGCTCAAGTCCGGATGCGGCGGGGCGGCCTGGAGGACTTCAAGCCCGAAACCGAGGAAGACCTCCGCCAGCCGGTCCGTTGCGGCTGAGGCGGCTGCGGCGGCGGCGTTCTCCTCGTCCTCGGCGGCGCGGAGGTCGCCTTCGAGCTGGTTCTTCTTCTGGTTCCATTCCTGCTCGGTGGCGGCCAGTGCGGCTGCGTCCTTCTGTTCCTGGGCGGAGGTTTGCTGCGCGGCCTGTTCGAGGGGGAGGACAGTCAGGCGGGCCTGTTCGAGGGCCTGCTCCTGCTCCCGCAGGGCTGCCTGGAGACGTTGGACGTCCTCGATTCCCATCTGGCGGCGGGCCAGGGCTTCCTCGTAGGCCCGCACCTTGGCCTGGTGTTCGTCGCGGCGGCGACGGGCGGCATCGGCGGCGGCCTGGCGGCGCTCGGCCTGGGCGGGGTCGGCTTCCGGGCCCGCCTGGGGCTGGGCTTCGGGCTGCTCGACCTGGAGGAGTTCTTCGCCCGTGGTCTCGGGTGGCGGGGGGCCTGGCTCATCGGGCAGGGGCTTGTCGGCGTCGCTCTGGGCGGTCTGGAGTTCTTTCCGAGTGCGGTCGAGGTCGTCCTCGGCGCCGGCGACGGCCTTGCGAGCGGTCTGGAGTTCGGTGTCGGCCTTCTTCGCCTGCAGGGCGGACTGCTCGTGGGCCTCGCGCTTCTGCTGGAGGATGGGTTCGAACGCCGCCTGCTCGGCCTGAAGGGCGCACTTGGCCTGCGCGACGGCGGCCGATCGCTGGCTCTGCTGAGCCTGGGCGGACTGGGCCGCGGATTGGGCCTGGTCGACGTCCTTGAAGGCCGGCAGATCGCTGCCGGCGCCGGCGGCGTGGGCACGTTGGCCCAAGGTCCGCAGGAGCACGTCCAGTTCTTCCTGGAGCGTGTTCTTCTTTCCGCCCAGTTCGCGGACTTGCTTGCGGTCGCGGAGGAATTGCCTGGCCTTGCCGAAGTCCTCGGCTGTCCGAGCCCAGAAGCCCTTGGTTGGGGCGTCGCCCATAGCGTCTCCTTTCGATCAATCGGCCCACATCATTGTAGCGGGGGCGGAGAGCGGCAGCAGCCGGGAGTCTTTGTTAGTCCATCGGCGGGCCAAAAGCAAGCGTTTCTGCCCCGAACGCCTAACGCGGGGCAGGCGAGGAGGCCGGCGCGGTGGCCGGCGCCTCGCGCGGCGCAAAGACCCGCAACGACTGGAGGACCTTCTGGATCTGGGTTGCCTGTTCGGCGTTGCCGGCCGGCACGCTGCCGCTGACCGAGACCACCCTCAGGTCGTCCAGGGCCAGCAGGGTGTAGACCGTGATCCTGCCTTCCTCCGCCTGGCCCACGAGAAGATGCGCGGGGACGCCGCCGGGGATCTCCACCTTCTTCTGCGCGGAGAGAGCGTACCCCTTGATGGCGCCCTTGAGTCCCGCCAGCGAGCCGTCGACCACTTCGGGCATGTCCATGGGGAAGGGCAGTTCGGCGATGGTGACCGCCACGCTCAGGCCCTTGGGCGAGACGAACTGAACCAGCGGGCCTTCCTGGCCGTCGCTCTGTGCCTGCTTGTAGTCGGCGGGCAGATTCAGGCTGATGCCCGCGGGCGGGTTCTGGTAGCTGTTGGCGTCGGGGCCGGGCTGGGGCCAGCCCAGCTTCACAAGTCCGGGAGGCGCCGACGAAGGCGACCCGCCCCCGCGCTGCAGGCTGGTCAGGCCCGTGTTGCGGGCCTCCATGATCAACTCCACGTCCTCGACCTTCTCGGCGATGGCGATGTAGGAAGAGTCGGTGATCCACAGGCCGCTGGCGGTGTCGATGTTCGCCGCCAGCTCCAGCAAAGGGCTGGCCTGGACCGGTCCCAGCGGGGCCTTCAGATAGACGGTGCCTCGCACGGAGGCGATCGGGCCCTGCAGGGCCTCGAACTGGAAGGCGGCCCGCTCAGCCGTCGAGCCGGTCTTGCGAGCCGAGATGCTGTGCCGCGTCCAGCCCGCCAGGGCCGGCGCGGGCGCCTGCCACTTCTCGCCAGCGGCCACGGGCTTTGTCGGCAGCAACAGGCCGTCCACCTCGCGATGCCCGTAGAACTCCACCTCGCCCAGCATGTCCTTGATCAGGGCCACCTGCGAGGCCGTCAGCTCCTTCATCTCCGAGCTGGCGATGGTGGAGGGATCGACCTCGAAGATCAGGCCCTTGCGCTTCAACTCGGCCAGCACGTTTCGCACCGCCACCTTGCGTTCGAAGGCGCCTTCCTTCGGGACGGTCGAGCTGATGGAGCGCTCCGCCGACACGATGGTCATCCGCAGGGCCTGCACCCGGCCGGACTCGTCGACGGCGAGCACTTCCTGGATGACGGCATCGCGGCGGGTTCGCTTCTCCTGCTGGAGGAGCGCCTGGTCCTTGCCCACGACCTTTCGCTCGCCCGAGCCGGTGAGCTTGTAGGTGACCTTGTCGCCCGGCTGGAAGGAGGGAGCCTTGTCCAGGCGGACTTCCTGGGCCGATGCGGCGGAGACCACGACGACTGCGAGACCCGCGAGCAGGCTTCGAATACTGTTCATGGAGGTCCTCATGTTTTCGCTGGGTCAGTGGCGGCGCGGAGGACGCGGGTTACTTCGGGCTGCCGAACGGCAAGCCGCTCCGACCGCTCTGCCGACTCCGTCACGGCAACCAGGCTACCGGCCACTGGCTAGCGGCTGCCGGCTGCGAATCAGCGTCCGCGGCCCCGCATCTGGAGGCCGAAGAGCTTGATGAAGCCGGTGGCGTCGGAGGGCGTGTACTCGCTGCCCATGGTGAAGCTGGCGAGCTTGCCGCTGTAAAGGCTTTTGGGGCTGGTCACGCCGGCGACGGTGGCGCGCCCCTTGAGGCACTTGACGCGGACGGTCCCGGTGACGTTGCGCTGGGTGGAGGCGACGAAGGCGTCCAGGGCCTCGCGCAGCTCGCAGAACCACTGCCCGTTGTAGACCATGTCGGCGTACTTGAGGGCGACGAGCTGCTTGTAGTGGGCCGTCTCGCGGTCCAGGGTGAGGCACTCCAGTGCGCGGTGGGCCTCGTAGAGGATCGTCCCGCCGGGGGTCTCGTAGGCGCCGCGGCTCTTGATGCCCACCAGGCGGTTCTCCACCAGGTCGGTCTGCCCGACGGCGTTGCGGCCGCCGATCTCGTTCAGGGCCATCACCAGCTCATCGCCCGCCATCGCCTTGCCGTTGACCGCGACGGGGCGGCCTCGCTTGAACGCCACCTCGACATATTCGCCCCTGGCCGGCGCCTTGGAGACCGGCACGGACATGACCCAGAGGTTGTCCTTGGGCTCGTTGGCGGGGTCTTCCAGGTCGGCGCCCTCGTGACTGATGTGCCACAGGTTGCGGTCGCGGCTGTAGATCTTCTTCTTGGTCTGGGCGATGGGGACCTTGTGGGCCTTGGCGTACTCGATGGCCGCCTCGCGGCTGGTCAGCTCGAAGCTCGAGTCTTTCCACGGGGCGATGATCCGCAGCTTGGGGGCCAGGGCCATGTACGTCAGCTCGAAGCGGACCTGGTCGTTCCCCTTGCCGGTGGCCCCGTGGCTGACGGCGTCGGCCTTCTCCTTGCGGGCGACCTCGACCTGGGCCTTGGCGATCAGCGGTCGGGCGATCGACGTGCCCATGAGGTACAGGTGTTCGTAGATCGCGCCGGCGGAGAGCATCTTGAAGCAATAGTCCTCGGCGAATTCTCGCTTGAGGTCCATGACGATGCACTTGCTGGCCCCGCTGGCGAGCGCCTTGGCCTCGATGCCGTCCAGCTCGTCGGCCCCCTGGCCCAGGTCGGCGGCCATCGCGATGACCTCGCAGCCGGGATAGCGCTCCTTGAGCCAGGGCAGGATCACCGAGGTGTCCAGCCCGCCGGAATACGCCAGTACGATCTTCTTCACGTTGTCAGCCATGAGAGGCTCCTTGTCAGTTGTTGCTTTGCTGCCGCCCAATCCGCATTCCGCCACCGGCCGTCCGCCCTTCGGGGCAGGTCAGGTGTTGCTGTCGTCCAGTCCTCCGAATCGCCTGTGTCGGTGGGCGTAGGCGACCAGGCCCTTGCGGAACTCGATCTCGTCGAAGTCCGGCCAGAGGGCGTCGGTGACCACGAACTCGGCATAGGAGATCTGCCAGAGCAGGTAGTTGCTGATGCGCATCTCGCCGCTGGTGCGGATAAGCAGATCGGGGTCGGGGACGCCCGCGGTGTCCAGGCGGGCGGAGATGGCCTGCTCGTTCACCTGCTCGGCGCTCAGCCGGCCCGCCTGCACGTCGCGGACGATGGAGCGCACGGCGTCGGTCAGTTCGACCCGGCTGCCGTAGTTGAGGGCCAGGCACAGGTACATTCCGGTGTTGGAGGCCGAGACGCGCAGCGACTCGTCCAGTTCGCGGAGAACGCTCTCGGGCAGGCCCGCGCGGCGCCCGAGGTGGCGCAGGCGGATATTGTGGTCCATCACGGTCGTCCGCTCGCGCACCAGGTACTCGGCGTACAGGTGCATGAGGGCCTCGACCTCCTCGCGGGGGCGGCGCCAGTTCTCGATGGAGAAGCTGTAGAGCGTCAGGGCGTCCAGGCCCAGGCGGGCGGCCTCGGTGACGATTCTCCGGACGACTTCGGCGCCCGCGGCGTGGCCGGCCGTGCGGGGCAGGTTGCGCCGGCGCGCCCAGCGTCCGTTGCCGTCCATGATGATGGCCACGCTGCGCGGGATGGTGTCGTCGGGGACGCCCAACTCCCGCCGGGCGGCCTGCACGGCGGATGGGGAGATGTCGGCCATGTCAACTCAGCCCTTGCACGCGGGTCAGATGAATGATGGTGTTCTCACGCCCCGGCCCGACGCCGATGAGTCCCACGGGCCGGCCCACCAGTTCCTCGATGCGGGTGACGTACCGCTGGGCGGCGGGGGGCAGGTCGGTGAACCGCTGGCAGCCGGTCAACTCTTCCTTCCAGCCGGGCAGCGTCTCGTAGACGCATTCAACGCCGTCCAGGCCGACCGGGTCGAAGTCTTCGACGTCTTGCCCGTTCTTGCGGTAGCCCACGCAGACCTTGATCTCGTCGAAGCCGCTGAGAACGTCCAGCAGCGAGAGGGCGATCTCGCTCACGCCCGAGAGGTCGGCGGCGTATCGGACGGCGAAGGCGTCCAGCCAGCCGCAGCGCCGCGGGCGCCCGGTCGTCGTTCCGTACTCCTTGCCCCGCTCGCGGATGCGGTTGCCGGTGTCGTTGTCCTGTTCGGTGGGGAAGGGCCCGGCCCCGACGCGCGTGTTGTACGCCTTCATCACGCCCACGACCTGCCCCAGCGAGCAGGGGGGCACGCCCGCCCCGCCGGGCACGCCGCAGGCGGTGACCGACGAGCTGGTAACGAAGGGGAACGTCCCGTGGTCCAGGTCCAGCATGCTGCCCTGCCCGCCCTCGAACAGGATCCGCTCGCCGCCCAGCACGGCCCGCCGCAGCATGGCGCTGGTGTTGCAGACCAGGGGGGCGAGCTGGCGCCCGTAGTCGGCGTACTCGGCGGCGATGGCCTGGGCGTCCAGCGGCTGGGCGTCGTACAGGGCCGCGAAGATGCGATTCTTGACGTCGACGATCCGCAGGACCTTCTCGCGGAGGACGGACTCGTCCAGCAGGTCGGCGACGCGGACGGCGGTGGTGCGGGCGGCCTTGTCGCTGTAGCAGGGCCCGATGCCGCGGGCGGTCGTGCCGATCTTGGCGGCGCCCAGGGCGGCCTCGCTGAGGGTGTCCTGGAGCTTGTGCCAGGGCATGACCACGTGGGCCGCCCCGCTGACGTGGAGGTTGTCGCCTTCCACGTGTACGCCCCGTTCGCGCAGGCCGGCGATTTCCTTGAGGGCGGTCGGCGGATCGAAGACGATGCCGTTGCCCACGATGTTGTGCACGTGCGAGTGCAGGATGCCGCAGGGGATCAAGTGCAGGGCGAACCGCTGACCGCCAACGGTGACGGTGTGTCCGGCGTTGGCCCCGCCGCAATAGCGGACGACGTACGTACAGCGATGGGCCAGCGCATCCACCACCTTGCCCTTGCCCTCGTCGCCCCATTGCAGCCCGATCACGGTCACGTTCTGTGCAGACATTAGCGCCTGGCTCCTACTTACAGGCCCGGGAAACAGTCTTCCCAGCATACGGTTCGCGGACAAATAGTCAAGACCATGCTCCGGTTGACCAGACCGCCGTCCCCGCGGTATGATGGATTCCCTAGAGAGGAGTGCGTTCGGCGTGGTTCAATCGCGAAAGAAAGCCAAGATCCTCGGCGTGGGCCTGGACAACCAGGACGGGCACGTCCGCGTCACGCGCGCCGACAATTTTCATCTCGTCGGCGGGTCGCAGGAAACCCACGAGGTCATGACCGAGAAGTGCATCAAGTTCAACGAGAAGCTCAACGGACGGGGCAAGCAACTGGAAGACCTGGAGCACAAGGAGTTCCTCGACCTGGCTGCCGAGTGCAAGATGAACGTCCTGAAGCCCCGGGAGGAATAGCCTCCGACCGGGCGATCGGTTAGGACTCGCAGCGTCTCATCATGGGGGGGCAGAACTGGGGCGGTTTTCGCCGTGGCGGGGGCTGGGCGCATCGCGTTTTCCGTTTTTTTTCAGGAGGCTGTTTTTTCACTTGCACGATATTACGATTTCTCGTAATATTATTACCGAAAGGAAATGAGCGATGACCGGTTCTCTGGCGATGCACATGGCGAACGAGTTGTTGAGCATGCCGGTCGCGGCGGCGACGCTGGCCGCAGCGGCGGGGGTGTTGGCCGTGTCGGGGCTGCGGGCCCGCCGGAGCCTGGACCTGGAGAAGTTGCCCCTGATGGGTGTTCTGGGCGCGTTCGTGTTTGCGGCGCAGATGATCAACTTCGCTCTGCCGGGCGGGCTGAGCGGGCATCTGGGGGGCGGGGTGCTGTTGGCGATCCTGCTGGGCCCGGCCGCCGCCATCCTCACCATCGCCTCCATCCTGATCGTGCAGTGCCTGATCTTCCAGGACGGCGGGTTGCTGGCCCTGGGGTGCAACATCATCAACATTGGGGTGTTGCCGGCCCTGCTGGGGTGGGGGCTGTACCGGTTGGTTCTCGGCCCGGTGGCGCGGGCGCCGGCGTGGCGGCAGTACGTGGCGACGTGGGCGGCCTGCACGGTGGGCGTGGCCGGCGGGGCGGCGCTGGTGCCGCTGGAGGCCAGGCTGTCCAACGTGCTGCTGATCCCGCTGGGTGACTTCCTGGCCGTCATGGTCGGCGTCCACCTGGCCATCGGGTTCGTGGAGGGTGCGATCACCTTCGCGGTGGTGGCCTATCTGCGCCGGGCCCGTCCGCAGTGCCTGGGACTGGAGGGCCTGGACGAGAGCCGCAATGGACGCGTCAGTCGGCGAGCGGTGGCGGTGACGTTGCTGGCGACGGCGGGCCTGCTGGCGGGCGTGGTGAGCTGGTTCGCCAGCGCGCATCCCGACGGGCTCGAGTACAGCTATCTCGAACACAAGTACGCCGGGGCGGAGAAGGTCGTCCGCGACGCGGAGCCCGGTTCGGCGGTGGCGGCCGTCACGCAGTGGCAGGAGCGGACCGCGCCCCTGCCGGACTACTCCGTCAGGCCCGGCGAGGCCAGCGGTTCAGACGCCGCGGGCCAGAGCGGCGAGGCGCAGGCCGAGGCCGACGGCGCCTGGCCCAACGTCGACGGGTGGGGCTCGCTGGCGGGGCTGCTTGGCACGGTTGTGACGCTGGGGCTGTTGTACGGGCTGTCGCGGATACTGGGGCGGCGCCGACCTGTGGCCGACCAGCCCTGAAGTCCGCTGTTCGCGCCGACAGGCATCGAAATCCATTCCATACACACCCGCGGGACGAGGGCTCCTTGCCTCGCCGGCGGGACACAAGCCAGACAAGGGACTCGGGACGATGAATGAACGACGATACGGCATGGCCCTGACGGGAGCGGTGTGTGCTTTGATGGCGGTGGCGGCTGCGGGAAGAGCGGAGTCGTCGGCCCCTCGCGGCGGTGCGACCAGGTGGCTCGAGTTCGCCCAGGACGCACCGGTCCACCACGAGCCGCGGGCCGGGCACTCCGCCGAGGCCGCGACGCGTCCGTCCACCAGGCCCGCCGAGGCCGAGGCCATCGGGTCCGTCTGGGACCGGGAGACCCTGACCGGCGGGTGGTTCGGCCTGGCCCGCACGCTGGAGGACTACGGCATCACGCTCGGCGTCGGCCTGACTCAGATATACCAGATCAACGCCCGCGGCGGGCTGGCGACGCACCGTCGCGCGGGACGATACGCGGGCAGCTACGACCTGGAATTGAACGTCGACATGGAGAAGCTGGTCGGCCTGAAGGGGGGACAGGTGTACGCCCTGGCCGAGGGGGGCTGGTCGGACGGCATCGACGACTCGTCGGTGGGCAGCTTCTTCGGAGCCAACGCCGACGCGTTCGGCGACTACGCGATCGCGCTGACCCAGTTGTACTACGAACAGGCGTTGCTGAACGACCGGGTGCGGTTTCGCATCGGCAAGATCGATCTGACGGGCGGGTTCGAGTGTCGCGGCTGCGTGGCCAGCTTTGACGGCAACGCCTTCGCCAACGACGAGACGTTCCAGTTTCTCAACGGCGCGCTGGTCAACAACCCGACCATCCCGTTCCCCGACTACGGGCTGGGGGCGGTGCTCTACGTGGAGCCGGTGGACGGATTCTACCTGTCGGCCGGAGGCGCCGACGCCCAGGCCGACTTCCGCGAGACGGGTTTCAACACGACCTTTCATCGGGAGGACCAGTTCTTCAGCATCTACGAGGCGGGCGTGACGCCTCGCCTGCCTTCGGCAAACGGGTGGCTGCAGGGGGCCTACCGCGTGGGCTTCTGGCTGGACGGCGTGCCCAAGGCGCGGTTCAAGGACGGGCGGACCAAGACTGACGACGCCGGGTTCTATCTCAGCTTCGACCAGATGCTCTACCGCGAGAAAGAGGGGCCGGACGTGGAGGCTCTCAACGCCCAGGGGCTGGGCGCGTTCGCCCGGTACGGGTTGACCGACGGCGACGTGAACGACGTCCGCACGTTCTGGTCGGCGGGCCTGCAATACCGCGGCCCGCTTCCCGGGCGGGACGAGGACATCCTGGCCTTCGGGGCCGCCCAGGGCTGCCTGAGCAAAGAGGCCGCCTTCCGCGCCTCGCACGAGACGGCGATGGAAGTCTACTACAGCATTCGCGTGACCGGCTGGTTGCGGATCAGCCCGTCGGCGCAGTATGTGTTCAATGCCGGCGGAGACGGGAGCGACGCGGTGGTCGTGGGCATGCGGGCCCAGATGGCGTTCTGACGCTCCGGGTGCTCGTGTGTGAGGACCTCGCGCTGCAACAGCCTTCGGCGGGTCCGGACTCCCCGGGACGGCTGAAGGCTCGCATCCGTCTTTGCGACGGGCCTGCCCCTCCTCCGCGATCCTCCGTGCGCCCCGGCCTGGCACAACGCTTTACCGCACGTCGGACAGAGCGTATAGTCTCTGGAATTACTGACGCCGCGAAGCCACGAACAAACGGCAGGCCATGCACCACAGCCACATAGACAAGTTCGCCCAGGGCCGTTCGGTCATCCACGATCTGGATGCCCGCACGAAGCTGTTGGGCGTGCTGGCGTACACGGCCGTGCTCATCAGCTTCAGCCGCTACGCGGTGTGGGAGCTGGCGCCGATGGCGATCCTGCCGGTGGGGATGCTGCTGCTGGGCGCGGTGCCGCTGGGTTTCGCGCTGCGGCGCGTGGCGATCCTCAGCCCGTTCATCGCCATGGTCTGCCTGGCCAGTCCGCTGTACGACCACGCCCCGGCCGTGCTGGCCCTGGGCCCGTGGCGGCTGGCGACGACGGCGGGCTGGCTGACCGCCCTGGACGTGTTTCTGAAGTTCCTGTTTGGGGTGCTGGCGTTGACGGCGATGATGTGCACCACGCCGTTCGCCCTGCTGCTGGAAGGCATGAGGCGGATGAGAATGCCGCGGGTGCTGATCCTGCAGTTGGGCTTCCTGTACCGCTACCTGTTCGTGCTGCTGGACGAGGCGATGCGGATCCGGCGGGGGCGGGACTTCCGCGGCGGGCGCCAGGCGCCCGCGGTGCGGCGGCTGGCCGCGGTGGGCGGGATGGTCGGCTCGCTGTTCGTCCGCACGCTGGAGCGGTCCGACCGCATCCACGTGGCCATGTGCGCCCGCGGGTATCGGGGCGAGCCGCACAGCCTCAGCCACCTGCACTTCCACGTGGCGGACTTCGTGTTCCTGTCCGGCGTGGCGGCGTATCTGGCCGCCTGTCGCTGGGCGTATCCTCTGCTGCTGAAAGGTTGACGATGGGCGAGGTTCTTTCCGTCCAGGATCTGTGGGTGGAATACGGCGACCACACGACGGCGCTGAAGGGAATCTCGCTGGCCATCGCCGAGGGCGAGCGCGTGGGCCTGCTGGGGCCCAACGGCGCGGGCAAGACCTCGCTGCTGCTGGCCCTGATGCGAGGGGTGAGCAGCCGCGGGCGGATCGTCGTGGACGGCGTGGAACTCTCCCGTCGCACCGCCGACCGCGCCCGCAGCCGCTGCGGCATGGCCTTTCAGAACCCCGACGACCAGCTTTTCATGCCCAGCCTGCTGGCGGACGTGGCCTTCGGGCCGCTCAACCAGGGCCTGACGCCCGAGCAGGCGGAGGCGGCTGCCCGTTCCGCCATCGCCGCCGTCGGACTGCACGGCCTGGAGGCCCGCTCGGCGCACCATCTCAGCGTCGGGCAGAAGCGCAACGCCGCCCTGGCGACGATCCTGTCCATGCAGGTCAAGATCCTCCTGCTGGACGAGCCCGGGGCCAACCTGGACCATCGCGGGCATCAGCGTCTGGTGGAGCTGTTGAGCGGGCGCAGCGAGGCGATGCTGCTGGCCACGCACGATCTGCCCATGGTCCGCCGGCTCTGCCCGCGGGTGCTGGTGCTGGACGGCGGACAGATCGTCGCCGACGGGCCGACCGAGCAGGTGCTCTCGGACGCGGCGTTCATGGAGCGGCACGGGCTGGGCTAGCCCGCTTCACAGGCGCCACGGCGCCCGCATGGACCGCGACAACATCCGGTTGGCCTGCTCGTCGCCCACGAACCGCTCCTGCTGCGGGTCCCACTTGAGCGGACGGTCCAGCCGCATCGCGATGTCGCTGATCAGGCAGAGCGTGGTCGAGCGATGGGCGACCTCGGCCGGCGCGATCGATTCCTTCCGCGTCCGCACGCATTCCAGGAAGTGACTGGCGTGGTTGTCGCTGCGCGTCAGGTGAATGTCGTTGGGGCCGATGGTCTTTCGCAGCAGGCTCGCGGGCTCGGCCAGCTCGCTGGCCGCGTTGCCGTGGGCCATCGCCCAGCCCTCGTCGCCTTCGAATCGCGCCCCGACCTCGGGCGAGTTCACGTGGTTGTGCGTGCTGGTGAGGATGAGCTTCACGCCGTTGGCGTAGGT
Source organism: Planctomycetota bacterium (assembly GCA_022705325.1). Classification (GTDB taxonomy): domain Bacteria; phylum Planctomycetota; class Phycisphaerae; order SM23-33; family SM23-33; genus MWDR01. Next base: position 293,099 of record JAKJER010000005.1, read on the forward strand.
CAACGTCACGTTCCAGTCGGTGGCGGTGTCGTTGAAGCCGTCGGTGGGGTAGACGCCCTTGCCCTCGACGGCGACGGGGCCGGTGCGGTCCGTGCCGTTGCCCCACTGTGCGATGTCCAGCGGGTGGACGGCGCAGCCGGAGATCCATCCGGCGGAGTAGTCGGATCGGCACTGCCAGCCGCCCCCGCCGACGGACTGCCCGTTGTAGGGGATCTCGGGCGCCTGGCCCAGCCACAGGTCGTAGTTCAGGTCCGCGGGCACGGCTTGGGGCGGTCGGACGTTGTCGGCCCAACTCGCCCGCTCGCAGACGCGGATGGTGTGGACCTTGCCCAGGTAGCCGTTGAGGGCCAGCTCGCAGGCGTGGCGGAAGCCCGCGAACGAGCGCTGGTGCGTGCCGTGCAGGAAGATCCGCCCGTGTCGTTTGACCTCGTCGGCCAGCACCCGCCCCTCGCGGACGCTCAGCGAGAGGGGCTTCTCGCAGAAGACGTCCTTGCCCGCCCGGACGGCCGACAGGGCGTGCAGGACGTGCCAGTGGTCCGGCGAGGAGATGACCACCGCGTCGATGTCCGGGCGGGAGGTCACCTCGCGGAAGTCCTGCGTGACGGCCAGGGTGTTCTTGAAGTAGGCGCTGGCCCACTGGGCCTTGCTCCGCCAGACGTCGCAGGCGGCGATGGGCTCGGAGTAGCCCGGACGGACGAAGTGGGGCATCGTGCCGCGTCCCCGTCCGCCGAGCCCGATGAAGCCGAGGGCGATCCGCTCGCTGGCGGACAGCGCGTCGGGCCCGCCCAGCGCGGTCGAGGTCAGCATGTACGGCGAGGCGGCGGCGGCAAGAGAAGCCTTCAGGAGTCCGCGACGCGTCCACTTCCTGCTCATCGTCTTCTCCCGGAAAAGGGTGTCACCAGGCCGGCGGCGAAACTGTCGTATCGTAGCGCCGTCCGGTGGCGGCCGCAAGCGCATAATCGCGTCGCTGGGGGCGTTCGGCGGGGCCGGGCGACAGGAAACGCCTCCGGCTCCGGCGCCATTCTCGCTTGCTCCCTTCTGCGGCAGGGCCTACAATGCGTCCTTTGGCCGCGCCACGAAAGGACAAGCCATGAAGATACGATGCACCGACTGCACCAAGAAGATCTCGATTGACGACGCGTTTGCCGGCGGCGTCTGCCGTTGCCCGTACTGCTCGGCCCTGGTTTTCGTGCCGGACGAAGACGCCCAGGCTGTTTCCGGCGGCGATCGTCCGGCCTCGCCGACCGCGCGCCCCCAGACGCCGGCGGAGATGGAAGCCGTCGCCAAGGCCCGCGGGCAGGAACACATCCCCGTCGCCAGCCCCGTCAAGATCCAGGGCATCATCACCATGGTGCTGATCGGCCTGCTGCTGGTCATGTTCATCGCGGCCGCCGTGCTCTACATGGTGTACCGCGGCCCGGGCATCAGGAAGGCCGGGCCCCAGGACGAGTCCACCATCAACCCGTTCATCATCAAGCCGGAGACCGGCCCGGCGATAGCGGGCAACATCCGTATCGAGGCCCCGGTGGTCTACGTGGCCGACGCGGGCGGCGGGATGACGGAAATCTACGACTACATCAACTTCATGTTCCAGAAGTCCATCCCCACGCTTGGCGACGGGCAGGCGGCAGTCATCCTCGCCCGCGAGAAGGAGCCCAAGATCCTGGTGGAGTTGAAGCCCGCCAGTTCCATCGACATCATCACGATGGACACCGCCTACAGCAGCACGCCCGCCGAGGGCAGCAGCGACGTGCCTCTGGCGTTCAAGGCGGCCGTCAACCTCAAGCCCAAGACCATCGTCCTGGTCACCCACAAGGCCCTCGAGGCCGTTGACAACCTCATCGCCATGGCCAGGGAGAACGGCATCACGGTGCACACCATCCTGGTCGCACGCGAGGAGCCTTCGGTCCGCAAGCTGGCCAAGGAGACCGGCGGCACGAGCCGCTACTACAGCCGGCGTGATCTCAACACCCACCGCTCCGATATGTAAGACACACCCGCCGCCAGATAGAATAGCCCCGGCCCCGCCGGGAGCCATTGGGAGAGTGCGCACCATGATCATCATCGGCGAGAAGATCAACGCCACACGCAAGACCATCGCAGCCGCCCTGGAGGCCCGCGACGAGTCGGTCATCATCCAGACCGCCCGCGAGCAGGTGGCGGCCGGCGCCAACTACCTGGACGTCAACGGCGGCGACCCGCGCGAGGGGCGCGAGGTCCAGAACATGGAGTGGCTGATCGAGGTCATCCAGGCCAACGTCGAGGCGCCGCTGGCGATCGACTCCGCCAATCCCGACGCGATCCGCACGGGCCTGGGCAAGGCCAAGGGCAAGCCCATGCTCAACAGCATCTCGCTGGAGAGCGAGCGGCTGGCGAACATGCTGCCGCTGGTGGGGCAATTCGACTGCATGGTGGTGGCCCTGTTGATGAGCGACGAGGGCACGCCCTGCGGCGTCGACGATCGCCTCCGCAACGCCGAAACGCTGATCGGCAGACTTGTTCAGGCCGGGCGGAAGATCGACGAGATCATCGTCGATCCGTGCTTCATGGCCGTCTCGACCGACCCGTCCAACGGGCGGACCGTCATCGACGCCATCGCCGCCATCCACAAGCAGTGGCCCGAGGTGCACATCGGCGGGGGCTGCTCCAACATCAGCTTCGGCCTGCCCAAGCGCAAGTTCGTCAACTTCGCCCTGCTCTGCCAGGCCATCTACCACGGCATGGACGCGGGGCTGATCGATCCCTGCATTCCGGACATCGTGCCGATGATCCTGGCCGCCGAGGCGGTCGCCGGCAAGGACGACTTCTGCATGAACTACGTGATGGCGATGCGGTAGTCGCCGTCCGAGACGCTGGCCCTTTCCCCGCTGGCTGCGATGGGGTATACCTTACGCGACTAGCGAAAGGGCCCCACGATGTTCCTCTCCACACGCGCGCGAGCGGTCCTGGTGTTCACCCTGTTCCTGCTGCCGTTGGCCGCCGTGGCGGCTGACAAGGCCTCGCCGCCGCCGGGCGGACGGGGCGGGCTGATAAAGCTGGACGGGCAATGGCGGCTCGAACTCGACCGCCGGGACCTCGGCATCCCCCAGCGGTGGTTCGCCCGCGAATTGACTGGGAAGGTCAACCTGCCCGGCACGCTGACCGCCCAGGGGATCGGCGACGACGTCACCCTCCAGACCGAGTGGACCGGCAGCATCATCGACCGCTCCTGGTTCACCAGCCCGCGCTACGAGAAGTACCGAACGCCCGGAAACCTCAAGGTGCCGTTCTGGCTCCAGCCGACCAAGTACTACGCGGGCGCCGCCTGGTACCAGCGGGAGATCGAGATTCCCCCCGACTGGAAGGGCCGCCATGCCGTGCTGTTCCTGGAGCGCCCGCACGGGCAGACGCACGTCTGGCTGGACGATCGCGAGGTCGCGAGCCTCTATGCCCTGGGCACGCCCCACGAGTACGAGATGGGCCTGATCCAGCCCGGCCGCCACAGCCTGACCGTCCGCCTGGACAACCGCATGGTCGTCGACGTCGGCCCCAACTCCCACAGCGTCAGCGACCACACGCAGGGCAACTGGAACGGCATCGTCGGGCGAATGGAGCTGCGGTCGACCCCGCCGATCTGGATCGACGACGTCCAGGTCTACCCGAGCAATGACGGCAGCGTCAGGGTCAGTGTCGCCCTCCGCAAGGACGAACCGCTGGGCGATATGGTGGAGGTCGAGGTCGTCATTCGCGACCGGTCCTCCGGGCTCCAAGTCGCGCGGGCGAACAAGACGGTCCGCGTCATGGACATGATTCGTGACGATTCGCCCGGTCATCGGCAACTGACCGTGACGGGCGCGACCTGCGAACTGGTCGCCAAGTTGAACGCTCCGCCGCGCCTCTGGGACGAGTTCTCGCCCGCGCTCTATGTGGCCGAGGTCCACCTGGTGCCCCAAGATCCCGCCCGCGCGGATTCGGCGAAGACGACCTTCGGCTTCTGCGAGTTGAAGACCCAGGGCACGCAGTTCGTGCTGAACGGGCACAAGGCGTTCTTCCGCGGCACGCTGGAGTGCTGCATCTTCCCGCGGACGGGGCACCCGCCGGTCGACGTGGAGGAATGGAAGCGGATCATCGGCGTCTGCAAGGCGCACGGGCTGAACATGATCCGCTTTCACTCGTGGTGCCCACCGGAGGCGGCGTTCGTGGCCGCCGACGAGATGGGCTTCTACTTCCAGGTCGAATGCTCCTCGTGGGCCAACACGACCACCGGCCTGGGGCTGGGCAAGCCCATCGACAAGTGGATCTACGAAGAGGCCGACCGCATCCTGCGGCACTACGGCAATCACCCGTCGTTCCTGTTGCTGCTGTACGGCAACGAGCCGGGCGGCAAGCACCAGGCGTTCCTCGGCAAATGGGTGGAGCACTACAAGGCGAAGGACCCGCGCCGCCTGGTGGCCGGCGGGGCTGGCTGGCCGGAGATTCCCGCCAACCAGTTCCACGTCTCGCCCGGGCCGCGGGTCCAGGCGTGGGGGCAGGGGCTCAAGTCGCGCATCAATGCCCGCCCGCCCGAGACGCGAACCGATTACCGCGACTACGTCGCCAAGCGCACCGTGCCCGTCATCAGCCACGAGATCGGGCAGTGGTGCGTGTATCCCAACTTGGAGGAAATCCCCAAGTACACGGGCTACCTGAAGCCGCGGAACTTCGAGATCTTCCGCGACTTTCTCGATGCGGCCGGGATGGGCAAGCTCGCCCACGACTTCCTGATCGCCAGCGGCAAGCTCCAGGCGCTGTGCTACAAGGAGGAGATCGAGTCCGCCCTGCGGACGCCGGGCATGGGCGGCTTCCAGTTGCTGGACCTGCACGACTTTCCCGGGCAGGGGACCGCCCTGGTCGGCGTACTCGACCCGTTCTGGGAGTTCAAGGGATACGTGACGGCCGAGGAGTACCGGCGCTTCTGCGGGCCGACCGTGCCGCTGGCCCGCTTGGACAAGCGGGTGTTCACCACGGACGAAACGCTGGCCGCCGACGTCGAGATGGCGCACTTCGGGCCGGCCCCGTTGAAAGGCGCGCAGGCGACCTGGCGGCTGGTGGGCGACGACGGCAAGGCGGCGGCCGAGGGCACGCTGCCCGCGCGAGACGTCCCGATCGACAACGGCACGGCCTTGGGATCGATCCGCATCGACCTGAGGGACGTGCCCTCGCCGGCGCGATACAAGCTCGTGGTGTCCCTCCCGGCCGCCAAGGCCGAAAACGACTGGGACGTGTGGGTGTATCCGGCGAAGGTTCAGGCGGACCCGCCCGCGGGCGTGACCGTCGCCATAGACCTGGACGAGAAGGCGCTGGCCGCCCTGAAAGACGGGGGCAAGGTCCTGCTGCTAGTCCCGCCAAAGCTGGTGAAGAGCAAGGTAGCCCTAGGCTTCTCCAGCATCTTCTGGAACACCGCCTGGACCCGCGGGCAGGCCCCGCACACGCTGGGCATCCTGTGTGATCCGAAGAACCCTGCGCTGGCGGCCTTCCCCACCGATAGCCATTCCAACTGGCAGTGGTGGTACCTGGTCAGCCGGGCCGGGGCGATGGTGCTGGACGAGATGCCGGACGGGTTGGCGCCGATCGTTCGCGTGATTGACGACTGGTTCACGGCGCGGCCGCTCGCGCTTGCCTTGGAGGTCCGCTGCGGCGGGGGCAGCCTGCTGGTCTGCTCGATCGACCTGAGCGGCGACCTGGGCGACAACCCCGTCGCCCGCCAACTGCGGGCGAGCCTGCTGGCGTACATGGGCAGGCCGGCGTTCCAGCCCAAGGTCGAGGTGACGGTCGACCAGGTCCGCGGGATGATGACCGGCCCGGCGGCGATGCGGCGGCTGGGCGCCCGGGTGGCCGGCGTCAGCAGCTTCGAGGAAGGCTACGAGGGCGACAAGGCCATCGACGGCGACGTGAGCACCATGTGGCACACCCGCTGGACGGGCGACCTGCCGCCGTTCCCGCACGAGATCCGCATCGCGTTGGACAAGCCGGCGACGATCCACGGCGTCCGCCTCACCCCGCGCCAGGACAACAACCTTAACGGCACGATCAAGGACTACGAACTCTACGTGAGCGCCGACGGCAAGAACTGGGACAAGCCCGTCGCGAAGGGCGCACTTTCGAAAGACTTCTCGCCCAAGACCGTCGAGCTGTCCAAGCCGGCGACGGGGCGATACGTCCGTCTGGTCGTCTTGTCCGGGCACGCGACGAAGGGAACGTGGGCGAGCCTGGCGGAACTGGAACTGGATACGTCTGTCGAAATCTCGACCGCGGAGATCATACGGCTGCTGGAGCGGGAATCCATCGCCAGGATCTTCACAACGCACGCGCAGGTGATCTTGATCGGCCTCTCCGACGGCCAGGTATTCTTTGGGACATACAAACATGCGGAGGCAGGCAAATATGCTTCCGATCCAGAGCTGTCCGATGTAGGGAACCTGGTGAGTCACATTCTGGCCCGGCGCCCGAAGGATCAGGTGAAAGGCATTCTGATCGCGGGGGAGTAGCCGGGCCATGACTTACAGCGTCCGAAGGACGTCGATCATGGCGGCCACGTTCTCGCATCTGGCGTCTACGGGGATGGCGTGGGCGGGCGAGGCGATGTATCCGCCGCCGACGCCGATCTCGCGGACCAGGCGGCGGACCTCGTCAGCGGTCTGTTGCGGCGAGGCGAACGGCAGCGTCCGCTGCGTGCTGATCCCGCCGTAGAAGGTGAGGCGGTCGCCGTAGCGTCGCTTCATCTCGAAGACGTCCATCACCTCCGGCTGGAACGGGTTGAACACGTCCAGCCCGGTGTCGATCAACTCCGGCAGCAGTTGCTGCACGGCCCCGCAGCAGTGGAGGACGACCAAGCCGCCGCG
>JAKJER010000020.1 GCA_022705325.1 Planctomycetota bacterium
ACCCGCCGGTGATGGTGGTCGTCCCGGTGTAGTTGCTGTTGCCGTCCAGGGTCATCGCGCCGGCGCCGGTCTTGACCAGCGCGCCCGTGCCGCTGATGACGCCGGCGAACGTGGTGCTCGTGCCGTTGCCGCCGGTGGTCAGCGTGTTGCCCTGGAGATTGACGTTGCCGCCCAGGGGCCCGCCGCCGGCCAGGGAACCGATCGTCTCGCTGTTGTTCAACTGGAGGCGCGCGCCCGCCGCATTGGCCAGGACCACCGCGCCGGCGTCCGGAATGGCCGAACCGCCAGCCAGGGCCAGCGTGCCGCCGTTCACGGCCGTCGCGCCCGTGTAGGTTGAGCCGCTGGCCAGGACCACCGTGCCCGAGCCCTGGACGGTCAGCCCGCCGCCACCGCCGCCGTTGAGCAGGGGCTCGTTGAAGTTGATGGTGTAGCTGCCGGAATCGAGGATGGCCCCACCGGCCAGGACGTTGGCCGAGGTCAGACTGTTCTCGACGTTGATGTTCGCGCCGGCGCGCAAGGTGCCGCCGTCGAAATTCATGATGCTGGGCCCGCCGCCCGAGCCGTGCTGGATGCTTCGCGCGGTGGTAAGCGTGCCGCCGTTGAGGTTGATGGTGCCCGAGCCGCCGTGGCCACTGAGGTAGATCCGGTCGTTGGGGAACGCCCCGGCCGCGGCCACGTTCACCTGGGCGGTCCCGTTGATGTTCAGGATGCCCGTCCCCATCGTCCCGCCGCTGGGCCCGCCGCCGACGAACGTCCGCCCGCCGCCGGTGCCGATGTTCAGCACCCCGCCGTCGCCCACGGTGACCGTTCCCGTGCCGGTCGCGCCGTAGCCCACGCCGAAGACGCCGCTGGCGTCGCTGTTCATCGTGACCGTCGCGTTGGAGACCGTCAGCGTCCCGCCCGACTGGGTGATCAGCGACGAGGGATTGCTCAAGGCCCCGCTCGTGAGGTTCACGGTGCTCGAACCGCCGATCGTGACGCTCCGCCCGGTGGCTGTGACGCCGCCCGAAAGGCTCAGCGTGCCGGCGCCCTGGATCGTCAGGTCGCTGGCCAGCGATAGCGGCGCGGAAATCGTGTGCGTGCCGGCCAGGCTGATGCTCGCTGCGGCCGCGCCGTTGTCCAGCGTCAGGGTATGCCCGCCCGTGCTCTGGATCGTCGTGCTGTTGGGGTCGGTGAAGGTCAGGAATCCGGCGGTTCGCCCCGCCGACAGGAGATCGACCGTGTTGCTGCCGGTCTGCTGGCCGAAGATGACGTAGGCGCCGGCGGCGTCGGGCACGCCCGCGGGCGTCCAGTTGGCTGCCGTGCCCCAGTCGCTGTCGGCCGTGCCGTTCCAGACGGTGGACGGAATCGGCTGCACGACCACCTGGAGGTTCTTGACGCTGTACGAGGCGGCGTTGCCGTTGAACGTCCAGTCGGGCTGGTTGACCGGCTGGTTGCCGATGCCGATCTGCAGGGTCTGGTTGAAGCCGTCGATGGCGAACAGGGTCTGGCCGGCCCCGTAGTTGTGGATCTGCATCGAGCCGTGGCCGCTGCCGGTGCCCGGGTTCCCGCCGTCGCCGAAATCAAACGTCCCGCCGTCGGCTCCCGGAACCCCGAATTGGTTGGCTTGGGCGTAGTTACTGGCCCAGAACTCGACGTTGCCGGTGGTGATCCCCGTGCCGGTCACGATCCCGGCCACGTTGGAAAACACGTTCATGTTGCGGACCTGGCCCGGAAGCAGGCCGGCCGCGTCGTAGTGATAAAACTCGCCGGTCGACGAGATGGGCACGCCCAGCATGCTCGCGTTGGTCTGGAAGGGAGCGGCGTCGAACGACGCGTACACCCATTGCAGGCCCGAACCGTTATCCAGCTCCAGGTAGTAGCCCACCCGATTGAACGAGCCGGACAGGATGCTGGCGGCGTTGTTCACCGAGTAGGGCACGGAGCTGCTGATGTTGCTGTTGGGGAGCGGGACGGTGTAGACGAGGCTCCAGCCGGCCGTCTCCGGCACGTTCGTGAACACGTCCGCCCGGGCCGACGAAAGCCCGCAGACCAACAGGGCCGACAAGAGCGCGCGCAGACACACGTTCAGCCAGACCTTCGTATAGGACATGGTAGCTCCTTTTGCAGCGTTTCACTCGCTTTGCCGCCCGTTACACCAGGCGGATCGGGCCGATCCTTGAGGGACCAGCGTGACGTAGAATATACCCGCCCCCTCGAATTCTGTCCAGTCCCATTCCGGGCCGATGCGAGGATGGGTGGCGCGACGGGCCCCCGCGCCCCCGGAGCCTGACGAGACCCGCGACAGGCGAGACGCCTGTCGTACCGTACCCGCGACAGGCGAGACGGCCCTTAGGGCCGAGACGCCTGTCGTACCGCATCCTCTGCCCGCAGGGCGCAACAACTGGCAATGGGGTCTTTCTGGGCGTGTCCGGCGCAATAAGAAGCCCCGGCTGGCGGCAAAACCAACCGGGGCTCGTTTCAGTGCGGCCGAAAGGAGTCGAACCTTCACGCCCTATTGGGCATAAGGACCTGAACCTTACGCGTCTGCCAATTCCGCCACGGCCGCGACACGGACCGCCGCCCCTTGGGGGCAACAACAGCCCGTCAGGATTCCCCGCCTGAAACGGGTTTCCATACTTTAGCGATACGGCCCAAAAAGTCAAGACGTGCGGAGAAAAATTGTGGCCTGTCGCCCGGGCGGGAGAACTCCCCCGGCCCCGGGGCGTCCAAGAAGTCATGAACAGGACCAGGCAGAGGCGATGGACAACTTGCGTGGCGGCAGCGGTGCTGGCGGGGGCGATAGGGGCGGGCTTGGCGGCCAGGGAAAGCGGGTCTCAGCCGGCGGCGACGCCGCCGCCGCGGGCGTCCGCCTCGGAGGCGGCAACCTACCCGCCGAGCGAGCTGGTCCGCTCGTGCGAGTCCGCCGGCCAGGCCCTGCGCAAGCGTCTCGACGACGACTTCGCCATCCTGGTTCGCCCGCCTTTCGTCATCGCGGGCAACACCACCGCCGGGGAGTTGGAGCAGATGGCCCGCTGGAGCGTGCTGCGCCCGGCCGGGGCGATGTGGACGAGCTACTTCGACAAGCGCCCGGACAAGGTCATCACCGTCCTGCTGTTCAAGGGCGACAAGGCCTACCGCTGGTGGGCGGGCACGCTGTTCGGCGACAAGGACTTGCCTCACTTCGGCTACTACCGCAACGTCGACCGCACGCTGGTGATGAACATCGACACGGGCACGGGCACGCTGGTGCACGAGCTGACCCACGCCCTGATCGTGTACGACTATCCCGACGTGCCCACGTGGTTCAACGAGGGCCTGGCCAGCCTGCACGAGCAATGCACCGTGGGCGAGCGCGAGATCACCGGCCTGCCCAACTGGCGCCTGCCCGCCCTGCAGGCGGCGATCGCCAAGGGCGCGCTCCGCTCGCTGAGGGAACTGGTAAGCGCACGGGACTTCTACGGGCCCGGCCAGGGCCTCAACTACGCCCAGGCGCGGTACTTCTGCCTGTACGTGCAGCGGGCGGGCAAGCTGCCCGAGCTTTACAGACACATGCGGTCGGCCGGCCGGGCCGCCGGGGCGGACGTCAAGGCCATCGAGGCGGCCCTGGGCAAGCCCATCCAGACGGTGGAGAAGGAGATGATCGAACTCGTCAAGGGGTTGAAGTTCGGGCGGTAGCGGTCGTTCGTTCTCGTCAGGGTCGTGGAGGGCCGACCGCGCGTCGAGGAGCGGTCTTCATTTCTCGAGGTACTGCAGGAGGACGGGGCACTGGCGGCAGTGGCCGATCCGCTCCATGCAGTCAATGCCGGCCAGCTTCTTGCACTCGGTGCCGCCCATGATCCAGCAGAGGTCGCCGGAGTTGTGGCTGTAGGCGAAACACGCCTGGCGGGTCTGCTCGTCGCACCGGTTGACCTCCCAGCAGGGCTTCTGGGGCCCGAGGGTCTTGCGCCAATGGCAGAAGAGAATCAGCCAGGCCATCCGCAGGACGTTGATCGGGGCCTTGCGCCATCCCTGTTCGTAGCTCTGGACCGCCCTCAGCGACACGTCCAGCGCGCGGGCCATGCCCGCCTGGCTCAGGCCGAGGGTCTTGCGGATCTCCCGCAGGTCGTCCAATCGGATCGGGCACGCCTTGCACATACGGACCTCTCATTGGAGACGGCTGACTGATCTGGACGGGGGTGAGTCTATCACAGCCGACGCGTGTCACAAAGTCGAATCTCAAACGGCGTGTCCGCCCGCCGGGCTTTTCAAGGGGCGATCGTCCGGACGGGCCGGGCGTAGTTGAGGATGCGGATCTCGTCGCCCTGGGGGCCGAACCCGCCCGCCCAGTCGGCAGGGTCGCCGCTCTTGGGGTCGCTGCGCTGGGCCCCGGCGCCGTGGACGTTCATCTTGCGCCGCTGTCCGCTGCGGCGGTCGGGCATGTAGCCGGTGGCCTGCCCGAAGGCGACGTAGACCGCCCGCTGGCCGATCACCCGCCCGTCGAGGTGGGTGGTGGAGGACCAGCACCAGCCCTCGGCGTCGGTGGTCCGAAAGAGCGGGTCGATCGCCGGCCCGCGCCGGCGCGCGTCGCGGGCGTCCGGGGCGCGGGTGTAGTCGACGAGGCTTTGAAGCTCCTTGGCGTCCGGCAGCCGCCAGTCGTCGTGCCCGGCCAGCTTGAGCGTCTCGCACCAGGCCAGGGCCCGCTCCCAGTCCATCGTCTTGCCGCTGTCGTCGCGGGCCCACATCAGGCCGCTGGCCAGGTCGCTGATCGTCCCGTCGCGGTTGTCCACGAAACGGTTGACCCCGTAGCGCGGATTGCCCCGCACGTAGCGGGCGAAGTGGACAGCCGTCCGCCCGCCCGGGCCCATGTCGCGCGGGTAGCCCTTGATCCGCCCGTCGGCGAAGTTCACCCCGAACACCGTCGGCGCGCCGTTCATGGTCGTGCCCACGTACTCGTTGGCCGACCAGTACTGGACGTCGATCAGCCGCTCGCCGCGATCCTCCTGCCCGAAGCGAAAGGCGAAGACCCGCGCGTCCAGGTACGCTACCGGGTCGCGACGATGCACGCACCCGTTGAAGTCCATCAGCGAGTACAGCTCCTTGACCGTCGGCAGGCGCCAGTCGCCGTGCCCGGCCAGCCGCAGCTTCGCCGCCCCGGCCACCGCCTCGCGAAACGTCGGCAGGCGGTCCATCTCGGGCGTCTTCTGCCACATCAGGCCGGTCGCCAGATCGCAGACCGTGCCGTCGCCGTTGTCGCGATAGCTGAAGCGCCGCCCGCGATAGCACGCGTCCTGTCCGTAGAACCGCTCGCCCGGGCGCGGCGCCGCCGACAACTCGCCGCGGTCGCTGAAGAACCGCTCCAGGCCGGTGTCCACGATCGGATAGGTCAAGGCCGGCGAACCAGCCCCAGGCTCCGCGCCGGCCAGGTGCGGCGGGACTGCGGTAACGGCCACGACAAGCAAGAGCACGATTCTCATGACGCAACTCCTTACGGCGGTGACCCGAGTCTACCCGTAGTTGGTCCCCGAGCAACAAGGGTTTAGAGCGGGCGGCACGTCGAATGTCCCATTTCGACCTTTGGTGTCCCATTGTTGCGCAGAGTATTCTGAGTATTCATAGATTTCACGAATTACAGGAACGAACGTAAGAAATTGCTATAACTGTTTTTGCGCTACAAATGGCCTCGCGATTGGCGGTCGTGATTTTTCGAAAAAATGGGACATTCGACCGGTCTTCCTGTCTTTGCGTGCTCTTCCTGTCCGTCTTCGCCTCCGCATCGCTGCGTCTGCGGGCCCCTTGCTGCCGTCGGTCCGCACCTGGCGTTCGGCGCGTCGCAACACATCTGCCTGCCGGGCCGCAAGCCGGGAACCGGCCGAAGAGGCTCTTGTCAGCGCCCCCGGCCGGGGGTACACTCGTGGCCGCATGAAGATAACGCTTTTCATCCCGTGCTTCATCGACATGTTCTTTCCGCAGGTGGGCATCGCCATCGTGCGGATCCTGGAGCGGCTGGGCCACAGCGTCGAATGCCCCGAAGAGCCCGCCTGTTGCGGGCAGCCCGGCTTCAACACCGGCTACTGGCACGAGAGCATTCCCGTGGCCGTCAAGGCCGTCCAGGCCCTGCGCGACGCCGAGGTGGTGGTGATCCCGTCCGGGTCGTGCGGGGCGATGATGAAGAACTTCTACCCCGAGCTGCTGGCGGGCACGGAGTACGCCCAGCCGGCCGCCGAGCTGTCGGGGCGGATCTGGGAATTCTCGCAGTTCCTGGTGGACAAGCTGGGCCTCAGCGACGTGGGGGCCCGCTTCGAGCACAAGGTCACCATCCACGACGGTTGCCACGGCCTGCGCGAGTTGGGCGGCAAGCAGGCCCCGCGGACGCTGCTGAGGCGGGTGCAGGGCCTGGAGATCGTCGAGATGTTCCACGCCGAGACCTGCTGCGGGTTCGGCGGGACCTTCAGCGCCAAGTTCCCCGCCATCTCGACGGCCATGGGACAGACCAAGTGCGCCTCCGCCCTGGAGAGCGGCGCCGACTGCATCGTCTCCAACGACGCGAGCTGCCTGATGCACCTGGGCGGCCTGGCCAAGCGCCGCAAGATGAACCTGCCCATGTATCACCTGGCGGAAGTGCTGGTGAACCAATGACCTCGCCCGCCAAGCTGTTCAAGAAGCAGTCCGCCGCGATGGCCCGCGACGACCGCCACCGCCAGTGGGTGCACAAGGCGCTGTCCGGCTACGAGGTCAAGCGCGACGAGAAGACCGCCCTCTTCGCCGACTGGCAGGCCGCCCGAACCGCCGCCGCCGAGATGAAGCGCCAGGCCCTTTCCCGCCTGGACGAACTGCTGGTCGAGCTGGAGACCAACCTCACCGCCCGCGGCGCCAAGGTGCACTGGGCGGCCGACGCCGAGTCGGCCTGCCGGATCGTCCGCGACATCGCCCGCGCCCGCAACGCGAAGAAGATCATCAAGTCCAAGTCCATGACCACCGAGGAGATCCACCTCAACGGCGCCCTGGAGGCCGACGGCGTGGAGGTGGTCGAGAGCGACCTGGGCGAGTTCATCGTGCAGTTGCTGGAGCAGGCGCCCTACCACATCGTCTTTCCGGCGATGCACCTGACCCGCCACGAGATCAGCGACCTGTTCGCCCGCGTGCTGGGCTCGACGCCCACCGACAGCCCCGAAGAGCTCACCATGATCGCCCGCGCCGCCCTGCGGCAGAAGTACGTCCGGGCCGACATCGGCATCACCGGGGCGAACTTCGCGATCGCCGAGACCGGCATGATCGCCGTCACCGAGAACGAGGGTAACAGCCGCCTGACCTCCGCCCTGCCGGCGTGCATGATCACCGTGCTGGGCATCGAGAAGGTCCTGCCGCGCATGGAAGACCTCGCCGTCTTCTGGCCCATGCTGGCCAGCGTCGGGGCCGGGCAGCTCATCAGCGGCTACAACACGCTCTACGGCGGCCCGCGACAGGAAGGCGAGAGCGACGGGCCCGAGGAGTACCACGTCGTCCTGCTGGACAACCGCCGCACCGCCCTGCTCGCCGACGCCGAGCAGCGCGACCTGCTCCACTGCATCCGCTGCGGCGGCTGCCTCAACGTCTGCCCGGTCTACCGAAACATCGGCGGGCACAGCTACGGCACGACCTACGCCGGGCCCATCGGCGCCGTCCTCACGCCTCACATGCGAGGGCTGGACGAGTTCCAGCACCTCTCGTACGCCTCCTCGCTGTGCGGGGCGTGCAGCGCCCTGTGCCCGGTCCGCATCCCCCTGCACCACCACCTGCTCCACAACCGCCGAAACGCCGCACGCGAGCACGGCTCGTGGATCATGCGATTCGCCTTCCGCTTCCACGCCAAACTCTCCAACAGCCGCCTCTGGTGGAAGCTGGCTACCAAGCTCGGCCGCTTCGGCCAGAAGTTCCACTGGCTCATCAAGGGCACGTTCCTCGACCCGGCCCGCCCCTGGACCGCCACCCGCGAGCCGCCCAAGATCGCCCGCCAAAGCTTCAAGGAATGGTGGAGGAAACGCTCATGAACGACCGCGAGCAGATCCTCAGCCGCATCCGCGAGGCCCTGAAGGTGGAATCTCCGGCGCTCGCGAAACAAGATCGTTCAGCGGGCGACCGCTCCGCCCCCGTCCGAACGAGCGAAGAACCCCGTTTAGCGGGCGACCTTGGTCGCCGCTCTACGAGCGACCCGCGGACGTTCATGCCTCCCGTCGGCGCCTCCGCCGACGATCGCCTGAACCTGTTCCAGCTCCACTCCAAGGACCTGCGGACCGAGCTGATCCAGGCCGCCGACCCCGCCGACGCCAAGACGAAACTGGCTGAGCTGGCCGCCCGCGAGGGCTGGAAGAAGCTCGCCCTCCACGCCGGCGAGCTGGTCGCGCCCGCCTGCGAAGGCCTCGCCCTGACGACGCTCCGCACGGACGAGCCCTACAACGTGGACGACCTGGAAACCTGCGACGCGGGCGTGAGCGAGTGCGAAGCCCTGATCGCCCAGACCGGCAGCGTGATGGTCACCAGCCGCACCAACGGCGGGCGGGCGCTGTCCGTCCTGCCGCCCCACCACGTGATCCTGGCCCGGCGCGACCAGCTCGTCGCCGATCTGACCGACGCCTTCGCCCGCCTCCGCGCCGCCTGCGGCGACAGCTTCCCCAGCATGATCTCCTTCATCACCGGCCCCAGCCGCACCGGCGACATCGAACGCATCCTTGTCCTCGGCGCCCACGGACCC
Organism: Planctomycetota bacterium; assembly: GCA_022705325.1. Lineage (GTDB taxonomy): Bacteria > Planctomycetota > Phycisphaerae > SM23-33 > SM23-33 > MWDR01. The sequence goes on from JAKJER010000020.1 coordinate 8,690, forward strand.
AAGAAGCTCACCGTCATCCTGATCGGGTGAAAAGAGGACATTCTACTTCTTGACTAGGAGGGGAACGCCTTGTCGCTCGTGCCACCCTCAAACCGGAATCCCTCAGGGATGGAGGTTTGGGGGTGAACACCGTGGCCCATGTGAAGCGGGTACGGGAAGCGACGTGAGTTGCCCGGGGAGAGCCTCAACGTGACGACCGGGGGGGAACCCCGAGCAGCGGGGGCAGACGCTTGTCGTCGTCTGCGGAAGTAGGTAGAGTACGTCTCGTGGAAGACGGGGAAATCATCCGCAAGTCGTGCCGCCGCTGGAACACGCCGTGGCAGGCCCACGGGTTGACCTTCTCCTGTTATCGACGCCAGGCCTTCCTGAGCCGCGAGCGAACCCGCCGGTACCTGGCCGACTCGATCAACCGCGCTCGCGAGCGACACGGGTTTCACGTCTGGGCGTACGTCTTCATGCCGGAGCACGTCCACCTGCTGATCTGGCCCGCGAAGGAGAAGTACTCGATCTCGCTCATCCTGCAGTCGGTCAAGCAGTCGGCTTCGCGCCAGGCCGTTGCGTGGCTGCGGACGAACAGCCCCGCCGGGCTGCGGCTCCTGTCCACCGGCCGTCGCGACCGTCCGTGGCAGTTCTGGCAGGACGGAGGCGGCCACGATCGCAACATCCGCAATGCGAAGGCCATTCGGGATTTCTTCTCGTACATTCACAACAACCCGGTCAAGCGGGGCCTGGTCGCCCAGCCGGAGGATTGGAAGTGGAGCAGCGCCCGCGACTGGAACGGGATTGCCGTTGGTCCGATCCCGATCGACAAACAGTCCTGTATTGACTCGATGATATGAAACACGAGCTGATGGAAATATGTTCTGCGAGCGGTTGTCGCCGCCGAAAGGGCTGTCGCCACCGGCACCCCCAAGACGGGTCCGTCCCCAGTGGGAACGGGCCCGCCTTGAGGGTGGCACGAACCTGGGACTCCACTTGGGGTGGCCACCGGCCGAGAGAGAGAAAGAGTCCCTAGGGGACGACGGAAAGCGTGCCAACATGGCCTGCGTGAACCGAAACTCGTCCGTCTCCCGGTTCCTGGTCTGGCCATTTGCCGTTGCGGCCGCCTTCCTGGCCTATTGGTGCAGCCGGGGAAGCGACGGAAGGCTTGTGGGCTCGATCGTCGGATTCGGATTGCTGGGGCTGGCCTACTGGGCTGTGCTGTGGTTCAGTGGCCGTTCCACGGTGCTCACGGCGCTACTGCATCTTGCGGTCATGGAAACGGCTGTTGTCATTGCACTGGCCGTAAACCCGCAACTGGAGGAAATGGGCGGAATCCTGAACTATCTGATACCGGCGTTCATTGCCGTCATCGTGGGCGTGGGCTGGCTCGCGGCGCTGTCCCGCTCGGCCCGTGGCCACCCCAAGGAGAATGAATGAACAGTGCCACCCTCAAGCCGTAGTCCCTCAGGGACGGAGGCTTGGGGGTGCCCGGCGATAAGGCGAGAAATAGCCCCCAGGGGGCGTCTCGGAAAGCCCAGGGCGAGGCTTCAGGCCGAGCCCTGGGAAGCGGTGATCGAGAGACGTCAGCCCTGGAGGGGCGTCTTGGCATCGGGCCTGGCCCTCGGCCCAAAACCCAAGACGCCCCGTCGGGGCTGGCTGGGTTCTCACTCGCTTTCCGGGGGCTTGCGCCTCCCGGCTAATTGCTGCCGACCCTTCGGGTCTTTTCCCTCACGGCAACAGCGCTACTCTTTGGAAGGTCCGACAAACTCCTCGCGCGTGAGCTTGCCGTCGCCGTTCTTGTCGAAGCCTTTGAATCGCCCTTCGAGGTTGTGCTGGCCCTTCAGGCCCGCCTTGTATTCGTCCAGCGTCAGCACGCCGTCCTTGTCGGTGTCCCATCGCGCCATCGCCTTGGCCCGCTGCTCGGGGGTGACCTTCCTGGGCTGGCCCGCGGGTTGTTTCTTGGCCTTCGGCTGCGGCTGCTCCTTGCTGATGCAATCCGGATTCGGCTTCTCGGGCAGGGAGGCCTTCCACTCCGCCGCCATCTTCGACAGGCGTGCGACGACCTCGGGATGCTCCTTCGCGACGTCCTTCGCCTCCGCGCGGTCGTCGACAAGCTGGTGCAGCTCGACCCGGCCGGCGTCGTACGTCATCGCGAGCTTCCAGTCGCCCTCGCGGACGGCCAGTCGCGGCCACCAGTCGGGTTCGGTGTTGTTCCCCCGCCATTCCCAGAAGATCGGCCGCTTGCGCGAAACCTCCTTGCCGTCAAATGCGTCGAGCAGGTTCTCGCCGTCGCCGCGATAGTCGTCGGGCAGCTTCACGCCCGCGGCTGCACAGAGCGTCGGCAGCAGGTCCACCGCGGTCACGACCGTCTTGTCGTTCTTGGCTCCGGCGGGCGCGTGGCCGGGCCATCGCACGATGAACGGCGTGCGGACGCCGCCCTCGAAGAGGCTGCGCTTGCGCCCGCGCAAGCCGCCCGTGGAGCCGACACTGTAATACGTGTCGTAACCGCGGGAGCCGGGGGCTGCGTTCTTCGCGCCGAAGTGCTTGTTCTTCCCGGTCCACTCCGGGCCGTTGTCGCTGGAGAAGATCACGATCGTGTTGTCCTCGACGCCCGCCTCCTTCAGCGCGTCGAGCACCTGGCCGACCGCGTTGTCGCCGTCGGTGATGACGGCGGCGTAGACCTGCTTCTGCTCGTCGAGGCTTTTCCATTTTTCCATCGACTCGGGCGTCGGCACGTGCGGGGTGTGGCTCTCGTGCAACCAGACGTTGACGTAGAACGGGCCGCCCTTGCTTTCGCGAATGAAGCGGACGGCGTTGGGGGCGGTGTCGTGCAGTCCGCCCTGGGGGCCCGGCCCGTTGAACACAGCCGACTCGTCAAAGCCGTACGCCGCCGGCAGCGGCGCGCCAACCGCCCCCGAGTTCGTCAGGTGCCACTTGCCGAAGTGCCCGGTGCGATAGCCCGCGTTCTTGAGGAACCGCGCGAGCGTCGGGGCCTTCGGGTCCAGCCAGTCGGGCATTCCCCGCTGCACATTCGTGCCCGGCGCAAAATGCTGGTGGACGCAGAAGCGGGCGGGGTACATGCCCGTCGTGGCGGCCGTCCGGCTCGGCGAGCAGACCGGGTTGAGCACGTTGAACTGGCGAAAGTCGATCCCGGCGCTGGCCAGCCGGTCCAGGTGCGGCGTCTTCAACCACGGATGTCCGTGGCATGACAGATCGCCCCAGCCCCAGTCGTCGGCGTAGATGAAGACGATGTTGGGCTTCGACGGCGCCGCAGGCGCGGGCTGGGCAACCACCGACGCCGCCAGCAGCGCGGCAAGGATCGCAAACGTGTACTTCATGGCGTCTCCCTTCGTTTCCGGGCCAGGTTCATGCGCATCTCCCGCGGCGCCCCGGGGGGCGTGACGGACTCGGCCATGCATACTACTTGATGATCACGATGCAGTCGAACCATTCGCCGTATCGTTTGCCGTCGCGGGTCACGTCGAAGGCAATCATCAGCCGCGTGCCGCTCTTGAGGTCGCCGGCCGCCGTCAGCTTGACCGTCGCGGAAGCCGTCGCCACGGGCGGCGCCAGGCCGTCGGCCGTCGCGGGCGCCGCGGGCGTCGTGCCTTCCAGCACAGCCGGCTCGGCGGTCAGGCCGGCCGGCAGGTGCAGGCGGATTTTGAACGTGCCCGGTTTTTCCAGGAAGTTCCGCACGTGGAGCGTCAACTCGCCGCTCGCGCCCGGCGCCAGCGTCAGGCGGTACGGGTCGGGCCGCACCCAGTACGGGTCGAACATGTAGCGGTAGTCGTCGTCCGCGCTCACGCCGCGGAACGCCTCCCGCATGGCCAGCGACCACTTGCAGTACCGCTCGATCATGCCGGCCGGCTTGTCCATCACGAACGAGTGCCCGCCCAGGATCAGGTCCGGCTGGAGCTTTCGCAGGTAGTGCGAACCGTAGATGTAGCCCTCCTCCAGGATGGCGGAGTTGTGGGCGACCAGGGCCTCGTGCCCGTCCTGGGCCTCGTCGGCCGGGTTGCCGAACAGGTTGTCGCCCGTCCAGGCGACCAGGCGCCCGTCGATGCGGGCATGGATGCAGCAGCCGAACTCCGTCTGGCCCGGCATCCAGTCGCAGGTGAACTCGTAGCCTTCCCACTTGACCTTCTCGCCCGGTTTGAACTTGCGGTCCATCGGGATGGGTCCCACCTTGGGCGAGTACGACCACGGCTGGGCGGAGTAGTCGAAGCGTTCGGGCTGCTCGACGGGCCCGGCCAGGCGGTCCAGCGTCCAGAGCTTCGTGCCGTACTTGTCGCGGATGTACGGCCCGCCGTTGGTGTGGTCGCCGTGCATGTGCGTGATCCAGGCCATGTCGATGGACTTGAGGCCCATCTTCTGTCGCATCTGCTCGACGAGGGTGTCGATCTCCTTCTCGCCGATGCCGCAGTCGACGAGCATAGCCCGCCCGCTGTCGGCCAGCAGGATCGTGAAGTTGGGCCCGTGGTTGGGCCCGCGGAACTTGTACAGGTGGGGCGTGATCCGCCACAGGTGCGGGATGGGCCCGGGGCGCGAGGTGTTGTCGGTGTCGGCGTCGCCGAAGGTGAAGATGGTATATCCCCGCACCAGCAGGCGCGTGAGCGTGCGCAGCGTCTGGCCGTAGGCCCGCAGGCTCTCGATGGGTCGCACCGCCACCGGCCCGTGCGAGGGCAGCAGCAGGGCGGGGTCGACGTTCTCCAGCAGGTTCACCGACGCGACCAGGGCGTAGAGGCCCTTGGCGAACCCGTAGTCCCAGTCCAGCGCCTGGAACGAATGCATCCGCCCCGGATGCGTGTAGACGTCGCCGCTGAAGGCGAGCCAGCCCCTGGGCGTCTGGAGCAGGTACGACATGCCGCCCGGGCTGTCGCCGGCGGTCTGGACGCACCAGAACTCCCGCCCGCGCCAGGTGAAGCTGTCGCGGGGCGCGAACGCCTGGTCCACCTTGAGCGGTTCGACCGGCGGGCGGACGTAGCTGGGCCCGTAGACCGTGTAGCGGTCGCCCAGGGACGGTCTGGCCAGGCGAAAGTCCATGGGCTTCTCCAGCAACTGGCGCTCGAGCTGCCCGCAGGCGAGCTTGGGTTTGAAGGCGGCCAGCCTGGGATGCCCCTGCACCTGCTCGCGATGGTGATGGGTGACCAGCACCCACTCGACCTGCTTGACGCCGATCTCGCCCAGGTGGTCCAGCACGCTGCCGTCGCCGATGTCGATCAGCAGGGCCGCCTCGCCCTCGCGGAGCACGTAGACGTTGCAGATGTCCTGCCAGACCAGCAGCTCGACGCCCGCCTGCTCGGCCAGCGAGACGAACTTGCCCTGCTGCGGCGCCAGGCTCGAAGGCGGGGCCCGCTCCGCGAGCGCCCGCGCCGCCGGAAGCGCCCCCAGCGCCGCCGCGACCGCTATCCGAAGAACGAATCTCCGACTGCTGAACGTGCCCGCCCCGCCGCCGCTGGTTGACAGGAACATGGGGTTCTCCTTGCGAACGTCCATCATAGGATAACCCGCGGGAGGATCAACTGTTGCCGGACGGCTTGTTTGGTCGGTATAGTGAAGAGGGAGGCAGACGATCATGAGAATCGAGATTGAGCGAGAAGACGACGGGCGATGGATCGCCGAGATTCCGGACCTCCCTGGCGTACTGGCGTACGGGCGGACTCGCGAAGAGGCGTTGGCCAAGGCCAAGGCCTTGGCGCTGCGGGTCTTGGCGGATCGGCTGGATCATGGGGAACAGATTCCGGAGCTGGGTCAGATCTTTGCGGTGCCTGCGTGAGCAACTGGCCCTCGACAAAGGCCCGCCGTGTCTTGGCTGCCCTCCTTCGCATTGGATGGTCAATCAAGCGCCAGTCCGGCGGGTCGCACGCGGTCCTGAGCCGCCCCGGCTGGGCGGATTTCGTGTTCAGCTTTCATGACAAAGAAGAAATCGGACCGCGCATGCTGGCCCGCCTATCCCGACACACGGGACTCGCCCCGGACGATTTGTGACAGGCGAATCCAATGTCGGACAGATCAAGAAACGGTAGAACACGGGCTCTTGCGTCCAAGAGCTGAATCACCATGCGGACGGCTCGTCGGTCATTGCGTCATTGGTCATTCTGGCCGGCTTTGGCTTCCACCGCCGTCGTGGTCGCGGCTGCGGTGCTGGCCCTGGCGGCCGCCCTGCTGCCGGGTCTGGCGGAGGTGGACGTGCCGTCGGCCGACCCCGGCCCCGCGCCGGACCGTCCCGCGCCCGTGCCGGCCGGGGCGCGCATGCTGTTTGACGGCACGGCCGAGCGGCTCCGCGCCAACTGGATGACCGCCGACGCCCAGGCGCCGCGCTGGCAGGTCCAGGACGGCGTGCTGACGGTCGAGCCGGGCGGCGGGTCGATCTACACCCGCGACGTGTTCGGCGACGTGGAGTTGCACGTGGAGTTCGCGACGCCCTTCCCGCGGGGCGGGCGGGGCTTTCGCGGCCAGGGGCGGGGCAACAGCGGGGTGTTCTTCTTCTGCGACCGCTACGAGGTGCAGATCCTCGACTCGTACGAAAACCCCACCTACTTCGCCGGCGGGGCGGGGAGCATCTATCGCCAGTCCGCCCCCGCGGTCAACGTCTCCCGCCCGCCGGGGCAGTGGCAGACGTATGACATCCTCTTCGAGGCGCCGGTGCTGGCCCGCGGGCCGGACGGCAGTGTCCTGGTAGAATCTCCGGGCTCCCTCAGCGTCCGCCACAACGGGATCCTGGTGCAGGACCGCGTGCTGCTGCGGGGCAAGACCACCTGCAAGCTCGCCCCCGCCTGGGAGCTGCACGGCCCGGCCGGTCGCATCCAACTCCAGGACCACGGCAGCCGGGTGCGGTTCCGCAACATCTGGGTCCGCCCGCGCGGGGCGAGGTAGCGCCCGGGAGGGTTCTCGCCTGCGGCGAAAGCGGTGAGGACCAACGCCAAAGACGGGGGGAAGACAACTCTTCCGTTCTGGCAGGGACTGGCAGTACAATAAGCCGGCACATGCAACGGGAGCATCCCATGGCCCCGCAAATAGCCATAGATCGTGAAGCGATTGCCGCCTTCTGTCGGCGGAACCATATCCGACGCCTGGCTTTCTTCGGGTCAGTCCTGCGCGAGGACTTTCGGCCGGACAGTGACGTGGACGTTCTGGTGGAGTTCGAGCCAGGTCATGTCCCTGGCCTGATCCGCCTGGGCGGAATGGGCGAGGAACTCTCCCGTATTCTTGACGGGCGGGACGTGGAACTGCTTACCAAGGAAGACTTGAGCATCTTCTTCCGAGACCAGGTCCTGGACCAGGCGGAACTTCAGTATACAAAGTGAAGATGAAGACAGACGGTGTCAGTCTTTCCGCATGTTCTTCTGGCGTTCACGCAACAACAGGATCATTCGGTCGATCTCTTCCAGCCGTACAGCAAGTTGTTGCTCGTTGCGTTTGTTCTGCTCCTCCAAACGACTGACCAGCAGCGCGAAACTGGCTTTGGAGTCCTGCATTATACGTGAGTATGTCTCGGAAACAGCCTTGAATTGGCTTCTTGCTGCATCAAGCACTGCTTGTCGCTGGGTTTCGGTTTCCAGGTTCTTTTCGGCAATCCTGGTGTTCAGTACGCTTATCTGTTGCTGAAACGAGAAGAAGTTCCAGGCAAGAGTCGTCACCGCCCCGAGGTTGAGCATCAGCAAGATGACAAAGGCAAGCCTCAGCGTCATCTTAATTCTCATTGTAATTGCTCCAATCCACGAAGAATGCCTTCGCACCGGCTAATAGCATCTAGGTTATCCTTTTTCAAATCGTTCATCAGGGCGGTAAGTTCCTCGTCGATTGTCTTCTTCTCGGCCGCGAAAAGCGGCTCATACAGCTTTGCTTTCGCTTCCATTGCTGCGGCAGAAATCTTCATCTCGGTCCTGAAGGCGTCAGACCATGCCTGATCCATTTGCTCTACCAGCTTGGTACTGAGCTCGATCTGGCGTTGGCCCTCTGCGACCGCACGAAAAGCGAACGCAAGAACGACGCCGGTCACAACCAGAAGCATGAGGAAGAAGAGCCAAGCCTTATTCATTTCGACCAATTCCTGCGGTGTTCTTCAATTACGGCTTCAAATCTTGCCATCTTGGTATGATGGTTATTCCAGACGCTTCGCCAGCTGTCGACAATGCGGTTCCTCTCACAAACGCAGAAGTATGCCCTTTGCTTCACTTCGTCCAATCTCTTCTCGGCAAAAGCAGCAAGGTCTTCTTTCTCCTTGCGCAAAGCCTCCCGCAGGGCAGCCACTGCCGCAGTCTTTTTCGCGATTGCCCTATCCTGCAAGTCCTGCGCGTCCTTCTGCGCCGCCGCCGCCCACGGTACCACGATCGTACTGACTAGCAGTATGGCGGCCCCTATCAACTTCTCAAATAAGGGGAAATCCGATTCTGGCGGCATGATACCCCGCGTGTCGGGGACGTTCTTTGGCGAGTTTTCGTCTGGATTCGCGCCTCGATTCTTATCCCTCTTGCGGCTGCGGTCCTTTACCATAACTATGCTCCCTGCGATGCGATTACGGAGAAAATAACCAAGGGTTCGACAAAAGGCAATTTCTTTTTCGGGGGGTACCATCGCCCTTGTCAGTGCTGGTGCTGGCCTCTGTCAAGACTGCTATCCATAGCGACAGCTCCTGGACTTGCCCTGTGGGCCACTCCACTGGAGGTCTTGTTGTGTCTCCCGAGTCCGCCCGCTCGTAGCCGACCGAGGCGTCCCCGAATCATGTCCGGGTGAGCATTCTTTTGCCCGTAATCAAATCAATACATCGCTCCCATAGCTCAAACAGAGCTTACATCCTCGCCGCCTCGAAGATCCGCAGGCACTTTTCCAGCAGCGGTTGAAGCTGGTCGAGCGGCCATTGGCAGGCGGCGTCGGACTTGGCGGCGTCGGGGTTGGGGTGGGTCTCGATGAACAGCGCGTCGGCCCCGGCCGCCAGCGCGGCCCCGGCCAGCACGGGCACGAACTCCCGTCGTCCGCCGCTGGCGGTGCCCAGGCCGCCCGGCTCCTGAACGCTGTGGGTGGCGTCGAAGACGACCGGGGCGAAGGCCCGCATCTGCACGATGCCCCGCACGTCGGTCACCAGGCGGTTGTAGCCGAAGAACGTCCCCCGCTCGGTCAGCAGGACCCGGCCGTTGCCCGCGGAGCGGACCTTGTTGGCCGCCTGCTCCATGTCGGCGGGGGCCATGAACTGGCCCTTCTTGATGTTGACGCACTTGCCGGTCCGGGCGGCGGCGACGATGAGGTCGGTCTGGCGGCACAGGAAGGCGGGGATCTGGAGGGCGTCGAGCACGGCGGCGGCGGGCTCGGCCTGGGCGGCCTCGTGAATGTCGCTGAGCGCGGGCACGCCGATCTGTTGCTTGACCTGGCCCAGCCAGTCCAGGCCCTGCTCCAGGCCCGGGCCGCGGTAGCCGTCGGCGGAGCTGCGATTGGCCTTGTCGAAGCTGGCCTTGAACACGTAGCCGACGCCCAGGCGGGCGCAGACGTCCCGCACCCGCCCGGCCACGTCCAGGCACAGTTCCAGCGACTCCGCCATGCAGGGCCCGGCGATCAGGGCGAGCCGGCCGGCTCCGAATTCGACGTTCGCGATGGTGCAGGTGTTCACGGGCGATCCTCTTTCAGAGCGGACCTATGGTTCCTTTCGCGTCTCACGCCCACGGCCAGTAGCTTCTCCGCTCGTCGGCGGGCGGGATGATGAGCCTCAGGCGCGACGGGGCGACGGAAATATCCAGCGGGGTGGAGGGTCCGACGTCGCCGTCGACCTGGCTGGGCACGGGCTGATCGGTCTCGATGCGGAGGTTGCGGAACTGCCGGTAGACCACGTCGCCCTTGAGCGGGTGTCGGCGCAGGAGCGTCCAGGCGGCGTGGAGGACCAGGGCGGTCTGCTCCCGGCAGCCGAAGACGACCAGGTCCAGCAGGCCGTCGTCGTAGCGGGCGTCGCGGCAGATGCGCAGGCCCACGGCGTAGCGGGAAATGTTGCCGATGAACGCCAGCCCGTAGTCGTTGAAGATCTCCTCCCCGTCCGCGACGATCCTCATGCGCGGGAAGTCGTGCTCCCAGAACGTCCGCCAGATGGGCCAGAAGTAGCTCAGGTGGCTGATGTGCCCGGTGCGGCCGGCCGCCAGCCGGCGCACGACCTCGCCGTCGAACCCCACGCCGATGATGAGCATGAAGCTCCGCCCGTTGATCAGGCCCATGTCGCAGTCGACGACGCGTCCGGCCCGCACGACCTGGACGATCTTGTACGGGTCGCCCGGGACGCGGAGTTCCTTGGCCAGCAGGTTCTCCGTGCCGGCGGGGCAAGGCAGGATGGGCACGTCGCTGCCGGCCAGCCCGGCCGCCACTTCGTTGACGGTCCCGTCGCCGCCCCAGACGATGACGGCGCGGGCGCTGCGGGCGATGGTGCGGACGTACCGGGTGGCGTCCTCGGGCCCGCGCGTGGTGTACTCCACCAGCGGCATGTCCGCCGCGCGCGCGGCCTGGCGAATCCCGTTCAGGGAGTGCAGGTGCCCGCCGTAGCCGCTGTGCGGATTGACGACGAGGTAAACGCGCTTGGCGCTGTCGGTGCTCATGGCGTAACATCCCGGGCCGCAAACGGGGATTGATTGCCCCGGCGACCGTGTTATAATACCCGACTTGCCGCGCCCTACCAACAGTCTGCTGCGCGGACGCCACCAGCCGACGAGGAAGATGAAAACTATGGAAAACACTGCGGTCGATACGATCGAGGCCATTGTGGCCAAGGACACGTGGAACCACGACGATTACCAGGCGCTCATCCAGAACCTGTACTCGCGGAACGACGCGGTGGACAAGTTCGGCGCGATCCTGGGGCAACTGGAAGCCGCCCATCCGCAGCCCAGCGGAGCGCCGGCCCTGAAGGTGGGCATCGCCCGCTTCATGCTCTGCCGCTTCCGCCCGGCCCTGGAGGTGCTCGCCCAGGCGACCGACAACAAGGACAATCATTACTTCCAGGCGATGTGCCTCAAGAACCTCGGGCGCTTCGACAAGGCGGCCGACGAGTTCCGCAAGGCCCAGTCCCGCGGCTGGAACGAGCAGGCCTCCGCCGTCCGCATCGCCGAGTGCCAGGCCCTGGCCGGGCAGCTTGACGCCGCCGAGGCCAGCCTCAAGGGCCTGGGCTCCAAGCTGGGCTCCGACGCGGAGTACCAGTACGTCCGCGGGCTGGTGTACGAACTGCAGGGCTTCCACGACCAGGCGGTCGAGGCCTACGACAAGGCCCGGGCGATCCAGCCCAACCACGGCGAGGCGACGTTCCGCCTGGCCTACTTCAACGACCTGCACGGCGACGAGGCGACCGCGGCCGAGCTGTACCAGGAGTGCCTCAACCAGCCCCCCGTGCACGCCAACGCCCTGATCAACCTCTCGGTCCTGCTGGAGGACGACGGGCAGTACGACCGGGCGATCGCGTGCTTGAAGCGGCTGCTGTCGGCCGATCCCAACCACCCGCGGGCCAGGCTGTTCGTCAAGGACGTCGAGGCGTCCAAGGACATGTACTATGACGAGGACCAGGCCAAGCGGATCGCCCGGCGCAACGCCGTGCTGGACATCCCGGTGACGGACTTCGAGCTGTCGGTGCGGGCCCGCAACTGCCTCAAGAAGATGAACATCCGCACGCTGGGCGACCTCGTCCGCACCACCGAGGCCGAGCTGCTGGGCTACAAAAACTTCGGCGAGACCTCGCTGAAGGAAATCAAGGACATGCTGGGAGCCAAGGGGCTGCGGCTGGGGCAGGCCCTCGAAGAGGGCGTCGAACTGGCGATCCCCGAGGCCCCTCCGCCCGCGCCGCCCAGCCAGGACGCCGGGGCGATGGCCATTCCCCTGGATCAGGTCGAACTGTCGGTGCGGGCCCGCAAGGCCCTGGATACCCTCAACGTCAGCACCCTGGGCGACCTGACCCAGCACAGCGAAGGCGAACTGCTCGCCTGCCGCAACTTCGGACAGACCAGCCTCAACGAGGTCCGCGAGCGGCTGGCCGAGTACGGCCTGCGCCTGCGGGAGAACTAGGCAGAGGCCTGTCGAACCCGACGGACAATCGGCGGCCCGGATTCGTCCGCCGTGTCGTCCGGCCCCCTGCCGGTGGACGCACCCATGTCCGAGACCGTCGCCTACATCGCGCTGGGCGGGAACGTCGCCGACGTCGAGGCGACCCTGCGCCAGGCCCTGGCACAACTGGACGCCGCACCGGGCGTCCGCGTACGGCGCCTCTCCCGATTGTACTGGACCGAGGCGGTGGGAGGCCCGCCGGGCCAACCGCAATACCTCAACGCCGTGGCCGAGATCGCCACCTCGCTGGACGCGGCGCAGTTGCTGCGGACGCTCCAGCAGATCGAACGCTCGCTGGGGCGCGACCGCGCCCGAGAGGTCCGCTGGGGGCCGCGAACCTGCGACCTGGATATCCTGCTGGTCGGCCGACACGTGGTGAACGAGCCGGACCTGACCATCCCGCACCCCCGGCTGCACCTGCGGAAGTTCGTGCTGGAAGGACTGGCCCAACTCGCGCCGGACCTGGAACATCCGGTGCTGGGCAAGACGATGAGCCAGTTGCTGCGCGAGCTGGACCGGCCGGGCCGCTGAGAGACCGACATCCGAAACCCGACGTGGGAGCGAAGCCTTGGCCAGTGCCGGCGCCAACCTGATCAGCATCATCGGCCCCCCCGCCGCCGGCAAGACGACGCTGGCCGAGGCGCTGGCCGGCGAGCTGGGCGGAGGCCTGATCCGCGAGGACTACGCGGGCAACCCGTTCCTGGCTGCCTCGTACCTGGGCCGGCCGGAACTGGCCCTGCCCAGCCAGCTCTATTTTCTATTCTCGCGGGCGGGGCAGCTCTCGCGAGACAACTGGCCCGCCTGCGGGCTGGCGGTCAGCGACTACGGCTTCTGCCAGGACGCCCTTTATGCCCTTCACAGCCTGGCGGGCGAGGAACTGGCCGTCTACCGCCGCCTGGCCGACCGGGTGGAAGGGATGATCCAGCCGCCGGACCTGGTGGTGCACCTGGACGCGGCGGAGCAGGCCCTGCTGCAGCGGATCGCCCGGCGGGGGCGGCGCTTCGAAACGGTGATGACCGTGGACTTCCTTCGGCGGATGCGGCGGGAGTATGATCGGATCGTGCCGGCCCTGGACTGCCCCGTGCTGACGGTGGACGCCGGCGTCCGCGACCTGCGCCGCAGCGACGTCCTGGCGGAGGTGGTCCAGGACGTCCGCCGTCGCCTGAACCTGTAGAACCAGAGTACGAGGTCCGACATGACCTGCCCCGTATCCGAAACGATCGCCGACATTCGCGCCCGCGTGGCCCGCTCCCGCGCCGACGGCCTGAGCGTCGCCCTGGTGCCCACCATGGGGGCCCTGCACGCCGGGCACGAGAGCCTCATCCGCGCCGCCCGCGAGCGGTGCGGCTTCGTCGTGGTCTCCATCTTCGTCAACCCCACGCAGTTCGGCCCCGGCGAGGACTACGCCAGCTATCCCCGTTCGCCCGAGGCGGACCTGGAGGCGTGCGCCCGCAGCGGCGCCGCCGTCGCGTTCATGCCCCAGCCGGCGGAGATGTACGACCCGCCCTCGCTGACGGTCGTCAGCGTGCCCTCCCTGAGCGGCACGCTCTGCGGGGCCAGCCGCCCGGGCCACTTCGAGGGCGTCTGCACCGTCGTGGCCAAGCTGTTCAACATCGTCCAGCCGGACCAGGCGCTCTTCGGGGCCAAGGACTACCAGCAGGCCACGATCCTGCGGCGGATGGCGGGCGATCTGAACTTCCCGCTGGAGGTCGTCGTCTGCCCGACCGTCCGCGAGACGGACGGGCTGGCGATGTCCAGCCGCAATCGCTACCTGTCCGGCGGGCAGCGGGCCCAGGCAGTTGCCCTGCACGAGTCGCTGCTGCTGGCCGGGCGGCTGGCCGGGCAGGGGGAGCGGTCGGCCGGGCGGATCGCCCAGGCCATGCGCGAGCACCTGGCCCGACGGGCGCCGGACGGGCGAATCGACTACATCCAGATTGTCGACCCCGACAGCCTGGCCGACGTGGACACCGTCGATCGCCCGGTCCAGGTGCTGCTGGCCGTGCGCCTGGGCCGCGCGCGCCTGATCGACAACATGCGGGTGGACGCCGCTCGCCCGGATCGGTAGAATACAGCGCTTTAGCCGTCGCGGGCCCTCCGGGGCCCGCTGACCTGCGAGAGACCATGTTTCTGAAAGTACTGCGCAGCAAAATCCACCGCGCCACGGTCACCGAGGCGTCCATTGACTACATCGGGTCCATCACCATCGACGAGGACCTGATGGACGCCAGCGGGCTGGTCCACGGCGAGAGCGTCCTGGTGGCCGATCTCACCGACGGCGCGCGCTTCGAGACCTACGTCATTCCCGGACCGCGGGGCAGCGGCGTCATCTGCATCAACGGGGCGGCCGCCCGCCTGGTCACCGTCGGAGATTTGGTGATCATCATGGCCTTCGCGTACGTAACACCCGAAGAGGCCAGGACCCTTCAGGCGCAGATCGTCCTGATCGGCCAAGACAACCGGACCTTCAAGAAGATTGAACATTGACAATTGACAGTTGACCGTTGAAGAGAGGCTCGCGGCGGCGCGTGCGAGTCGGCCGGGCTTCAATGTGCAAGGGTCGATGATCAATGGTCAATGGTCAATATCCATGCGTCAGATCATTGTGGATTTCGGATACTTCGAGGTGCTGGGCGGGCGATTGCCCCTCCAGGTGTACGGCTACGGGCTGATGATGGTCCTGGGGTTTCTGACGGCCATCTACCTGGCCCAGTGGCGGGCGAGGCGCTCGGGCGAGAGCCCGGACGTCATCCTGCACTGCGGGCTGCTGGCGCTGGCCGGCGGGGTGATCGGGGCGCGCGTCGCCTACGTCATCCAGCACTGGGACCAGTTCGCCTCCAGCACCAACCTGATGGGGGCCATGCTCAACGTCACCTCCGGGGGACTGATCTACTACGGCGGGGTGATCCTGGCCAGCCTGCTGGTCGTCCTCTTCCTGTGGTACAAGAAGGTCCCGCTGCGCCGGTATCTGGACATCGTGGCGGTCAGCCTGATGGTGGGCCTGGCCTTCGGGCGGGCGGGCTGCCTGCTCAACGGCTGCTGCTACGGCGGGCAGACCTCCGAACACGACGCGCTGGGGATGCGCTTCCCGCTGTACTCCCAGCCGCTGGTGAAGCTCTCGTCCTCGCCGGGCCCGTTCGCCGACAGCACCGAGGGCCCCTCGCCGGTCTACAGCCACCAGTACCAGCGCAACCAGATCCAGCCCGACGCCCGGCTGATGCTGCTGGGCGACCGCCTTCGCCTGCCGCGGGAGTTCCACGCCCGGCTCCAGGGCGACCAGATGGCCACGCTGCTGGCGCCCGCGGACCGGGTCGAGAAGGGCTTCCACGACCTGGCCGGGCCTGATGCGCGCGTCTCGCAGGAGGAGTGGGAGCGGGGGCTCCAGTCGGCCGGCGGTTTCCTCCGAGGCAGCGAGTCGTGGACGGAAGCGATGATGTTCGACCGCAACGGCGACGCCCACCTGAACCTGGGCGAGGCCCGCGAATACCTCGCCGCCCGCCTGGAGTCCCTGCGCCACCGCTTCGACGCGAACGTCAACGGCGCGCTCGAGCCGGCCGAGACACAGGCCGCCAACGCCTGGCTCCAGAGCGACCTGTACGAGCTGGCCGCCCACCAGTGGTCGCACAAGGTCAAGCCCGCCCAACTCCTGGCGCTGGTCAACGCGCTGCTGCTGGCGGGCATTCTGGCCGCGTTCTACCGCCTTCGAACTCGCGAGGGGCAGGTTTTTGCCCTCCTGTTGATTCTTTACCCCGTCACAAGATTTATCCTCGAGTCCATTCGTGACGATAATCCTCATAACCTGCTGCAAGGCGTCCTGACTCACAATCAGTACACGTCGGTCGTGATGGCAGGTGCCGGAATTGTACTGTTCCTGGCGTTGAAGCGGTTTCCCGCCTCCGCCGGGCCCGGTTGGGCCCAGCGGGCGGCCTTGTCGGGTGCGGAGGGAAAGACCGCCAGGAGAGGCAAGAACGACTAGACGGTGCGGCAAAGAGGATGCGACACATTCAGAACCGTCCCTTGGGGACAGAGGAGCCAAAATGAACAAGACGTTGGTAGCGCTGATTGCACTGTGCCTGGCCGCCCCGGTCAGCTCGTGGGCCCAGGCCAAGTCCCTCACCGAGATCGTGGACGAGGCCTCGGGTGCCCTGGCCACCTTCAGTTGTACGATCGACGACGAGCTGGCTGAGCGGACCGTCAGCGGTCAGGCCATCTGCATCGATCCCACCGGGGTGTTCATGACCATCGCCCTGTCGGGCGACGTGCGGATCAAAACGCTCAAGGACTTCCGCCTGACCCTGCCCGGCATCCCGGGCAAGACCCTCAAGGCCGCCCTGGAAGGGATCGACCCGGCCACGGGCATCGCCTTCATCCGCGCTACCGAGCAGCACACGTGGAAGGTCGTCCGCTTCGCGCCCAAGGCCCCGCTGGCCGTCGGGCAGCCGGTGGTGTCGGTGGGCCTGCTGCCGGCCGATCTGGGCAACATGCCCTACCTCGGCACCGCAGCGGTCTCGGCCCGCATCCGCGTGCCGGGCGAGATGGTCCGCGTCACCGGCGGCGACCTGACCGTCCCGGGCTCCCCCGTCTTCGCCATGGACGGGCGGGCCATCGGCATCGTCGGGCGGCAGCTCCCGTCGGTCTTCCAGGTCTTTGACGCCAACGGGCGGTCCAACCTCATCCGCATGTCCGGACAGCAGGAGACCGCCTACTTCCTGCCCGTCGAGGAATTCGTCAGCGTCCTGCGCGATCCGCCCCGGGGCGGCAGCATCGCCCGCCTGCCCTGGATCGGGGCCGCCGCCTTCAAGGCCATCACCAAGGACCTGGCCGACGTGATGAAGCTCGACCGCCCCGCGGTCGAGATCGATCGCGTCGTCGAGGGCCAGCCCGGCGCCGCCGCCGGACTCAAGGACCGCGACATCGTCGTCGCCGTCGACGGACAGCCGCTGGAACAGATGGCCACCCCCGAACTGGTCCGCGACAACTTCGTCCGCAACCTGTTCCGGATGAAGCCCGACCAGAACGTCACCCTCACGGTGCTGCGGGCCGGCAAGACCCAGGACCTGAAGATCAAGCTGGGGGCCATGCCCGAGCAGCCTCATGAGGCCGCCCGCTACGTCGCCCGCGCGCTGGGCTTCATCGTCCGCGACAAGGTCATCATGGACCAGTACCTCTCGACCAGCGAGGCCGCCAAGGCCGACGGGCTGGTGGTCATGCTGGTGGCCCAGAACTCCCCCGCCGCCGCCGGCGGGCTGCGACCCGGCGACCTGATCACCACCATCAACGATCAGCCGGTCAAGACCGTCGCCGCCTTCGAGAACATCCTGGATACCGCGATACGGACCAAGCCGCTCCAGGCGGTCAATCTGCTCGTCCGCCGGGGCGACCAGGCCCAGGCGGTGAGCATCCAGCCGCCGACGAAGCGCTAGGCCCCTTGCGGGGATTTTCCGCGGGATCGGACGTGCTTGTACACCATGGGAGCTATGGGAGTCATGGGAGCTGTGGGACCGCCCACCATAGCTCCCCTGGCTGCCATGGCTCCCATGCCGCTATAAACGCTTGCTCCGTGGGGCGTTTCGGGTAGAATGGTCGGATTCCCTCCCGAGCGCGGGAGGGACCGGAATCGGCCGTCGCGCAGTGGCGCGTATTATGCTGGGACCAACATGAACGCGAAGAACCTGTTGCTGAAGTTTGCCATCGTCCTCCTGATGGTCGTGCTCTGCGCGTACCAGGTGTTCTGGGGCAAGGGCCTGCGTCAGGGCATCGATCTGCGGGGCGGGCACAGCCTGACCTTCGAGATCCGCACCAACCAGACCGAGATCCTGCGCCTCCAGGACGTGCAGCAACGCCTGGAGAACGATCTCACCCAGGGCGCCGACGACGCCACGCGCAAGGACCTCCAGGAACGCCTCGATCGCGTGCGAAACAACATCGAGAACCTGCGCGAGGGCAGCGACCTCGGCGATCTGGCCCCGCGGATCATCAACATCCTCAAGCGCCGCATCGACCCCCAGGGCCTGCTCAATATCGAGTGGCGCCCCCTGGGCCGAAACCGCATCGAAGTGCGCATGCCCGCCGGCAAGGAAGAGGTCCAGCAGGCCAAGAACGCCTACCTCGAGGTCGTCGACAAGATCGAGGCGGGCAACATCCAGCGCAGCGAGATGCGGCGCATCGAGGCCGCCTCCGGCGAACTGCGACAGGAACTCATCCAGCGCTACGCCCGCGGCAGCGACGACCTGGGCGCCAAGCTCAAGACGCTGGCCCAGAGCCACGACGAGCTGTCCGCCGCCCGCGCGGGCGACGACCGCACCCGCACCCTCGAGGCCCTGCGCCGCTACAACGCCGCCCGCGAGGCCGTCGAAAAGACCAACCTCAACGTCCAGCGCCTCAACAACGTCCTGCGACAATACGTCTCGCCCCGCGAGCAGATCGTCAAGTCCGAGCGCGAGTTGCGACAGGCGGTCATGGAGTCCGGCCTGCGCCGCCTGATCGACGAGCACCCCCATCGCAAGGAGCAGATCCAGGAGACGGTCGACCGCTACCGCCAGTGGATTGACGCCCGCCAGGGCCTCGACGACCCAGCCGACCTCAAGCGCCTCATCGCCAAGGCGGGCGTGCTGGAGTTCCGCATCGCCCCCATGTCCACCAAGGACGGCGCCGGGACCGAGCCCGAGGTCAGCCGCGACACCGTCCAACGCTACAAGCGGGCGCTCTACGAGGAAGGCCCCGAGGCCCTCCAACGCCGCAACGAGCCCTTCCTGTGGTTCCCCATCTCCGGCGACGAGGAGTCGTTCCAGGGCCTGGTCACCGCCACCGACGCCGGCGGGCAGAGATACGTCCTGCTGGCCAACCAGCCCGGATACATGATGCTCCGCCAGCTCGGAGAGCAGGGCTGGTCGCTCAGCGCCCGGCGCGACGTCGACAACCGGGGCCGGCCCGCCGTCGGCTTCACCCTCGACCCCCGAGGGGCCAAGCTGATGGCCCGCCTGACCGGCGAGAACATCGGCAAGCACATGGCCATCCTCCTCGACAACGAAGTGTACTCCGCCCCGGTCATCCGCGCCCGCATCAGCGACAGCGGCATCATCGAGGGGCGATTCACCGAGGAAGAGGTCGCCGAACTCGTCCGCACCCTGGAAGCCGGCTCGCTGCCCGCCCGCCTCAACCCCGAGCCCGTCAGCGAGTCCACCTTCGGGCCCGCCCTGGGCGCCATCAACCTCCAGATGGCCCTGCGGGCCGGCGTGTGGGGGCTCGTCGGCATCCTGGTGTTCATGGCCGTCTACTACATGCTCTCGGGCGCGCTGGCCGACCTGGCCCTCGCCCTCAACATCATCTTCATCCTGGGGACGATGAGCTGGCTCAACGCCGTCTTCACCCTGCCGGGCATCGCGGGCGTCATCCTGTCGATCGGCATGGCCGTCGACGCCAACGTGCTGATCTTCGAGCGCCTGCGCGAGGAGCAGGCCAAGGGCCAGTCCGTCCGCATGACCCTCAAGAACGCCTACGAGCGGGCCTTCAGCGCCATCTTCGACGGCAACCTCACCACGCTGATCACCTGCGCCATCCTGGGCTGGGTCGGCACCGAGGAAGTCCGCGGCTTCGCCATCACCCTGGGCCTCGGCATCGTGTTCAACCTGTTCACGGCCGTGTTCATCACCCGCTGGATCTTCCAGTTCCTGCTGGACCACAACATCGTCAAGCGCCCCCTGTTCATGCTCCAGTTCATCCGCGTGCCCAAGGTGGCCTGGATGAACAAGCGGTTCATCTTCTACGCCGTCAGCGGCGCCATGCTGGTGCTGGGCATCGGCTCGATCGCCTGGCAGACCGCCACGCCGACCATGAGCATCTGGGGCATCGAGTTCTCCGCCGGCACCCAGGCGGTGATCAAGCTCAAGGACGACGCCATCCTCAACGGGCAACTGCCCAACGACCGCCTGGTCGAACAGCTCCTGCGCGACCAGGCCGCCAAGGGCCAGCACGAAAAGCTGCTGTCCACCGCCCGCGTCGAGGCCCGCATCAACCCCAACCAGGCCCAGGAGTACCTGGCCACCTACGACAGCGACAAGAACGGCTCGATCAGCCAGGCCGAATGGAAGACCCAGGGCCTCAACGGGGAGTTCTTCCGCCTGGTGGACAAGCAGAACAAGGGCAGCCTCGCCCGCGAGGACCTCGAAGAGAACCTGCCCAACACGATGTTCCAGATCACCACCACCGAGACGCACGTGGACACGATCCGCCAGATCACCCGCCAGGCCTACGGCGAGGCCCTCGACCGCCGCGTGGGGCGCAGCGGCTTTGAGGTCGTCGCCGGGCAGGCCGTCAAGGAGCTGGGCATCACCCTGCCCGACACCGGGACCTGGAAGATCCAGCCCATCGAGGCCTCGCCCATGCACGACCTGCTGGAGGACTACCGCAACGGCGTGCTCATGGTCGTGCAGAAGATCGACCCGCCCATGACCGAGGTGGACCTGCGACAGCGCGTCCGCGACATGCGACTCCAGCCGGACCGCCTGGCCCATATGAACAACCCCACCGAGATCCGCGGGCTCACGGTCTCCGGCAACAAGGGCTTCAGCTCCTTCGCCATCCTGGTCCGCCCCTCTGAGCCCGCCGCCGTCGAGCGACAGGAAGGCTGGGACCAGTTCGCCCAGGGCGAGAAGGAAATCCTCAACGACGCCCTCACCCGCGAAGAGGCCATGATCGCCACCAACTTCGACCCCGCCATCGCGGGCGAGACCGCCGTCCGCGCCGGCTTCGCCGTCGCCCTGAGCTGGCTGGCCATCATCGTCTACCTCTGGCTGCGGTTCGGTTCCGCCCGATGGGGTCTGGCCGCCGTCATCTGCCTCATCCACGACATCACCATCGTCACCGGCCTGGTCGCCGTCTCCGGCTGGCTGCACGCCACCTTCGTCGGCCCCCTGCTGGGCATCGACTCCTTCAAGATCGACCTGACCATGATCGCCGCCCTGCTCACCATCGTCGGCTACAGCGTCAACGACACCATCGTCGTCTTCGACCGCATCCGCGAGAACCGCGGCAAGCTCTCGGTGGTCACCGCGCCGGTCATCAACCTGTCGATCAACCAGACCCTCAGCCGCACCATCCTCACCTCCGGCACGACCCTGCTGGTGGTGCTGATCATGTACATCTGGGGCGGCAGCGGCATCCACTCGTTCAACTACGCCCTGCTGGCGGGCATCCTGTTCGGCACGTATTCGTCGATCGCCATGGCCAGCCCGCTGCTGATGGGCTTCAAGGCCGCACTCGTCCAGCGGATCACGACGCCCGAGTCGCCCGAGAACCAGGCCAAGTAGCCCGGCGGTCGCTGACGGCCAGGCAGGCAACGGGAGCTATGGGACCGACCGGTCCTGTAGCTCCCGTCGTTTTGTCCCGGCCGGCGCCACAACCTCCTTGGTCTTGGCGGGCGGCGCTGTATACTCGTCCTGCCATGAAGACGATCTCTCTTCCGCTGCTGGCGCTGGTTGCCCTGGCCGGGGTCGGCTGCGATCGCGCCTCTCGGCCCGCCTCGCCGGGCGGGCCCGCCCTGCCCGGCATGGACCCCCTGCCCGTCCAGCAGGCCCGGGCCTACCCCGAAACGGTCACCGGCGACTTCCTCTCGCTGGCCGACTTCGAGAACATCCCCGGCGGGCCCGGCGGGCAGGACCAGCTCCGCCTCTTCAGCATCGGCCCGGCCGGGGCCGAGGGCGCCCGCTCCTACGTGCTCAACATCACCCGCACCGGCGCTGGCGCGCTGGAAGTGACCGCCGCCCCCAACGCCGAGCTGGTCTTCAAGCCCCAGGTCCACGACTTCCGCGGCTACACGCTGCTGAGCCTGGCCATCTACTGCGAGAGCCTTCGCGACGACCTGCACGTGACGCTGGCCAGCGACCGCGCCCGGTGGCGCAGCCACGCCGCCCTGGTCCGCCCCGGGTGGAACACCGTGCTGGTCGACATCCAGCGACTGGCCGGCGTGCCCAACTTCGAGATCGCCTCGGTCCGCGAGGTCCGCATCGGCTTCGCCCACGTCGACACGCCCGTGCGGTTCAACGTCGACGACATCATGCTCATCAACAACACCCGCCCGCTTCAGCCCGCGCCCGCGGGCATGAAGCTGGTCAAGACCGGGCTCAACTACGCCCTGACCGGCGGCAAGCTCCCCCAGCCGGTCCTGCTCAGCCAGGGCGCCGACGGACTGTGGCGCCTGGGCGGAGCGGCCAACCACCGCGTCCAGGTGGTCGCCATGGGACAACCCATGGGCGCCGACGAGACCCTCGCGGGCATGGGCGACCTCCGCGTGGGAGTGGTGGACGTGCTCGAACTCAACCCCGCCCGCGTCCGACTGGCCAACACGTGGTTCTTCCCCCTGCGCCCGGGCGAATGGGCCAACCTCGCCATCCGCCAGATCCGCTGGGAGTACACCTTCTACGCCGACGGACGCTGGGCCACCTTCGTGGAGATCAACAACGCCGGCGGCGCCGACATCGCCGCCGTCCGCATCGCGCCCTTCGCGACGGTGGCCCTGGCCGGCACCGCCGAGACCGGCGGCTGCGAGACCGCCGAGATCCGATCCCAGGGTCTGGGCGGCCCGATCGCCCGCTGGGCTTTCCTCTGGACGCCCGAAACCCCCGAAGGCAAACAGGTCCGGGCCAACTATCTCGACCACGGAGTCATCCGCCAGACCATGGGGGCCAAGGCCGACGCCCCCGGCGACCTCGACCGCGACGGATTCGACGAGACCCAGGGCTGCTACGTGCTCGCCGCCGACCCCGCCGGTCACTGCCGCTTCGCCCTCACCCCCCCCGCCGGCGGGCTGCGAGACCCCATCTTCCGCATCATCGGAAAGTGGGAGGGCAAGGTCGCGGTCAACAGCGAGGGCCTGCTCATCCGCGACGTGACGCCCCTGGACGACGGCTCGGTCCTGTTCGTCCTCAAGGGCCTGATCGACCGCCCCACGCACGTTGAAGTCACCGGCCGACCGGCGACGCGGTGACGCGGACGAAACAGCCCACCACAAAGGGCACAGAGATCACAGAGATTCACCACGCCCCGGATCATATTGCGCGCGCAAAGTGATCGTACGGTGTGCGCTAAGTGTTGTGACTCGATGGAGCATATGCGAGGACTCACCCCCCGCCCCGGTTATTCTCCACAGCTTCTTGCCAGTTGGTCGCGCGCTGGTTCATGCGAACGGTTGATTCACCCCGCAGGACAAGCAGCACCGCGGACTGTGAACGGTGGACTATGAATAGCCCCTTGGGGGCGTCTTGGAGAGCCCAGGGCGACCGAAGGAAGCCCTGGGTGTCGGTGCGCGAGAATCCCAGCCCCTAAGGGGCGTCTTGAGGGTTGGGCACCGCGCTCGACAGAAAGCCCAAGACGCCCCGCTGGGGCTCCGCGTAACCCGGCCGCAAGCTCAGGGCTCAACCCTGCGGGCCTCGCCCTGGGCTTTCAAAGACACCCCTATGGGGGTTCAGATGGCGCAGGCTTGCGTCACGGAAATGTGGCGACCACCAAGGCACGGGGCCGGGGGAGTCTCGAAAACAAAGCGTCAATCAGGATGCCCTGCACCAGAAAGCATGAACGCAACCAACCTCGCGGCATACCTGAATGGTCGGATTTTGTTCGGATAATCTCTCCGGGTGCATTGCCCTATAAACTGCCGGGCGGTACAATTACGACACTTAATGCACGTACTCGCCCTGCCGTCAGAGAAGTCGCCCAAGACCTGCCCTGCCTCCGGCAGGCAGGCTGCCGACAGGCGGGTTCGCAACCGGGGTGCCGTGATGATTCGATACAAGTGCGAGAGGTGCAGGGCCACGCTGGAAAGCCCGCCTTCGATGGCGGGACAGCAGGACCAGTGCCCGCTCTGTAAACACGTCTGCACCGTGCCACAACGCAAGAAGGGCGTAGGCAAGATTGTGGCATTATGCCTGGTGGGATTGCTCGCGGTGGCGATAATCGTCGGCTCAGGCCTATGGATAGTGGGAAATAGCCGAGAAGGGCCGATCACCAGAGCACTTAGCCTCGCCCCGCCGGATGCCCAAGGGGTTATTCACATTGATGTCGCACCAATCGTGGATGAAATCTTCACGTCCATAAGGAAGAACCGCGAGAAACTGGGCCTTCCGCCGCAGATGAACCTCGATGACATTGAGAAATTCTACCGGCGCGTTGAAACGTTCGACATGTTCTTCCTGGACACGAGGGCAGACCTGCCCTACATCACGGTCGCTCGGACGGACCTGACGCCGAAGGAGTTCCAGGGCGTCGTGACGACCATCACCGGGTGGACCCCCCCGGTGAAGAAGACCGGGAATGGACGATATGACTACGCAGACCGTGTGCGGATCATCTATGGGGGCGAGGCGAAGGATGTTCCCAAGGGATATCTGGTCACGGGCTCCCCGAAGCTCCTGACCGACGAGTTCGTAGCCCGGCTTGGCCAGGGCGGGAACGACTACCTGCGAAGCGCGCTGGCCGACGTGAATACCTCTGCGCCCCTTTGGGGGGCTGGGACGTTGAAATTCGCCGGGAAGAATGCGCCCGAGAAGGTAGCCGGCTGGGTGTCTCCGAACGGCCAGGCGCTCGGGCAGGTGCGCCTAGCGTTCGCCGAGGAGGAGTTCGCCAGACAAATGGTCGAGGAGGTGGAGAGAGTCAGTTCGCCGCCAGGCAAGAACCTGCGGGAAATCATAGAGGTAAGCAGGGATGAAAAGACGGTTCTGCTGGCCGTTAAGCCGGTGGAGGACCTTATCCCGCGGGCGATCGGGGTCATGGTGGAACTCCTGCAGGCAAAGGACTCCGTCGCGGCCCTTGACGGGGAACTCAACTTCCAGTGCACCGCCTGCAATTTCGAGTTCACCAAGTCGGGCAAGGAGATGGAGAAGATCATCGCTACTGCCCTGATGCCCGAAATGGGCCTGTTGCAGGTGGACTGCCCCAAGTGCGGCAAGAAGGAATCCTGCCTGATGCAGACCAAGTGTCCCAAGTGCGGCAAGTACTATTTGTCGGAGATGATGGTCGCCAACGCCAAGGCTTTCGACGAGGCCAAGGCCGCTGCCAAGGCTGAAGGCAAGGATCCCAGCACCGTCATGCCTGTCTTCGCTCAGGGCCAGGAGCCCAAGGACGTCTGCACGCACTGCGGGACCGACCGCGTGCAGTGGTACATCGACTTCTACAAGAAGAAACGCTGATTTGCTGCTTCTATGGGTTCGGAGTTAGGAAAGAAGAAGCGGTCTGTCTGTGAGGACTCCTGCTACTCGGGTTCCTTATTTAGGCAAGTACCGTTATTATGGGGTAGAAGAGGGGCCTGATACCATCCCTTTGGAAAGTAAGACTGGCCGCAATATGACAGATCCAGGAATCCAAGTGGTCAAAGCGTTTGTCGTGTATCTGAGAACACACGGACATCCGGGCCTCAAGGTCAACCGGTGGCCGGATCAAGTGAACCGAAAGACGCCTGACATCGACGCAATTGCCGGGCATTTTGCGATCGAGCACACCAGCATTGACACTGTTGAGAAGCAGCGCAAGACTTCCGCTCACTTCACGTCTTTCATCGGAGACATTCGTAACGAGCTGAAGGGCAAGGTTCCGTTCCGCTTGAGAATCACTATCCAGCAGTCCGCTATCAAAGTGGGGCAGGACTGGTCGGCAATCCGAACGGCGTTGAAGGACTGGATTGTGACCATAGCACCAAGTCTCTCCGACGGGCGTCATTCAATCGATGAAGGAGCCATACCGGGTGTGCCGTTCGGACTAATCGCGAGGAAAGCGAGTGATCGTCCGCCTAATATACTGTTTCAGATCATTGCACCTACTGATACCAAATTCGCAGATAGGCTTCGAAAGCAACTTACCCCGAAGGTCCACAAACTCGCCAAGTATCATCCGAAGAAGACGACGGTCCTCTTGCTGGAGAGTAACGATATGATCAATATGAACGGCTGCATTCTGCTCGATGCAATCCAGGCCGCCTATCCAGAGGCCCTGCCGCCCGGAATAGATCAGGTCTGGTATGCGGATACATCGGTGTCCGGAACAGAAGTTATATTCGCCGAGTTCACGGAGCATCTCTGCACTCATCGGCGCGTTGCTCCCTGACTATCTCATTATCTCCTCCACCATCACGGCCGCCTTACGACGTACACCCCCAAGGGAACAACCCCCTTTGGGGGCGGAGCTTGGGACGCCCTCACGTTCGAAGGCGTTGTGTGGCTGTTGGTGATCTACTTCTTCACCTGTCGGTTCTTAAAGAAGTCCACGAACGGGTTGTTGGGGTCGCCGGCATCGCGGCGCGGGGGCGGGGCGTTTCTGTTGGAGCCTGGGCCGGTTTTCCCGGCGCTGGGTCCGCCGGGGCTGGCTTTGCCCGGGGCGTTCTTAGGGCCGGCGGGGGAGGCTGACGCGGGGGCGGTCTGGCCGTGCGTTTGGCCTTGTCCCTGTCCGCTTGTCCGCACGGGCTTTTGGCCGGGGCTGGACTTCATGGACAGGCTGATGCGGTGGCGTTCCAGATCGACGGCCATCACCACAACCGTCACTTGTTGCTGGACCTTGACGACTTCGGCGGGGTCCTTGACGAACCGGTCGGCCAGTTCGCTCACGTGGACCAGCCCGTCCTGGTGAACGCCCACGTCCACGAACGCCCCGAAGGCCGTGACGTTGGTGACGATGCCGGGCAGCTTCATGCCGGGCGAAAGGTCCTTGAGTTCCTTGACGTCGGCGAACTGGAAGGCCTCGAACTGCTTTCGCGGGTCGCGCCCGGGCTTGGCCAGCTCGGCGACGATGTCCGTCAGCGTGGGCATACCGATCTTGTCGTCGACGTAACGTTTGAGGTCGAGCTGCTGGCGCAGGTCCGGCCGGGCGATGAGGTCGGCGACGGTGCACTTGAGGTCGCCGGCCATCCGCTCGACCACGCCGTAGCTCTCGGGGTGGACGGCGCTGGCGTCGAGCGGGTTGTCGCTCTCGCGGACGCGGAGGAAGCCCGCGGCCTGCTCGAAGGTCTTGGGCCCCATGCCGGTCACCTTGGTCAGCTCGCGCCGGCTCTTGAAGGGCCCGCTCTCTTCCCGGCGGCGGACGATCGCGCCAGCCAGCCGCTCGCTCAGGCCCGAGACGTAGCTCAGGAGCTGCTTGCTGGCGGTGTTCACCTCCACGCCGACGGCGTTGACGCTGGAGACGACCGTGTCGTCCAGCGATTTCTTCAGCGCCTTGGGGTCCACGTCGTGCTGGTACTGGCCCACGCCGATGGACTTCGGGTCGATCTTCACCAGCTCGGCCAGCGGGTCCATCAGGCGCCGCCCGATGGACACCGCGCCGCGGACGGTCACGTCATGGTCGGGGAACTCCTCGCGGGCGACCTGGCTGGCCGAGTAGACCGACGCCCCGGCCTCGTTGACCATGACCACCGGCGGGCGCCCGGGCAGCTCCAGCGAGCGGAGGAAGCTCTCGGTCTCGCGCCCGCCCGTGCCGTTGCCGACGGCGATGGCCTGGATCTGGAGCTTGTCGCAGAGGACCTTGACCTTGGCGGCGGCCTCCTCGACGCGGTTGGCCGGCTCGACGGGGTAGATCACGTCGTGGAAGAGCAGCTTGCCGGTGGCGTCCAGGCAGGCGAGCTTGCAGCCCGTGCGGAAACCCGGATCGATCGCCATCACCCGCTTGGAGCCCAGGGGGCTGGCCAGCAGCAGCTCGCGGAGGTTGGCGGCGAAGACGCGGATGGCCTCCTCGTCGGCCCGCTTCTTGCTCTCCAGGCGCGAGTCGGTCTCCATCGAGACGGACATCAGGCGCTTGTACGAGTCTTTGACCGCCTGGCGGACCTGGGCAGCCGCCGGCGTGGGCGCCTTCACGAACCGCCGCTCCAGCAGGGCGATCGCCTGGTCCTCGTCCACCTCGATGTGGAAGCTCAGGACGCCCTCTTCCGCCCCGCGGCGCACCGCCAGGATGCGGTGGCTCGGAGCCGCCGACAGCGGCTCGGACCAGTCGAAGTAGTCCTTGAACTTGGCCCCTTCAACCTCTTTGCCGGCGACGAGCTTGCTCGTGAGCACCGCCCGGCGGGCGAACAGCTCGCGGATCTCCTGGCGGGCGGCGGCGTCCTCGTTGACCCATTCGGCGATGATGTCGCGGGCGCCCGCCAGGGCCTCGTCGGCCGACGCGACGCCCTTTTCCTCGCTGATGAATGCGGCCGCCTCGACCTGCACGTCCATCTCGCCCTGCTCGAAGAGCCTGTTGGCGAGCGGTTCGAGTCCCTTCTCCCTGGCCATCATGCCCCGCGTGCGGCGCTTGGGCCGATAGGGCAGATAGATATCCTCCAGCACAGCCATCGTCTCCGCTGCCAGCACCTTGCCCTTGAGTTCGTCGGTGAGCTTGCCCTGCTCGGTGAGGCTGTTGAGGATGGTGGAGCGGCGCGCGTCGAGGTCGCGGAGCTGTTCGAGCCGGTCGCGGACGGCGATGATGGCCACCTCGTCCATCCCGCCGGTGACTTCCTTGCGGTAGCGGGCGATGAAGGGCACGGTCGAGCCGGCGGCCAACAACTCCGCCGTCGCGGCGATCTGGCGGGCTGCCAGCCCCAGCTCGTTGGCGATCTTGGGAACGTACACCCCCGTCGAGTCAACCTGCGCGCCGTCCATCCGGTAAGTCCTTTTACGAAGTCAGTCAATCCCTGAACGAAGGGGGGATTCTACCACGGCGACCATTGCGGGGAGAACAGAAGAGGCGCGAAAAAGCCAATATCGCCTGCGAACCCGTCCCGCCGGTCACCGCCCGACCGGCCACAAGGTCTACTGCCCAGCATCAAGGGGCACAAAGGTTGATTCTTGAAGTCCTTGCAGCCAAGAGCGCGCACTGGTATAGTTCGGTCATGCAACGGGGCGAGCATTTACAGACCTGTCGTCAGTAACCAAGGAGCCCAATTGTGGCCGAAGAGAACATGCCTGTGCCCACCCGCAAGGCGTTCGAGGACTCCAAGAAACTCAACCAACACGGGGCGGAATACTGGACGGCCCGAGAGCTTTATCCGCTGCTGGGATACAAACAGTGGCGGAACTTCCAGAAGGCGATTGACAAAGCCATAACCTCTTGTCAGCAGTCGGGTAATGACCCCGCCCATCATTTTGCGCGCGCGCGCAAAATGATCGTCGTCGGGAAAGGGGCCAAGCGGGTGGGAGATGACTATGAACTCTCCCGGTTCGCCTGTTACCTGATCGCCCAGAATGGCGATCCGCGGATACCCGAGATCGCGGAGGCTCAGCAGTATTTCGCGATCCAGGCACGGCGGCAGGAGGTGACTGACGCCCTGGCCGCGGACATGGAGCGGCTGGAACTGCGCAAGCAGACGTCGGAAGAGTTCAAGGCACTCTCCGGCGCCGCCCGCGAGGCCGGGGTTCAGGACCGCATGTTCGGCATCTTCCACGATGCCGGGTATAAAGGCCTGTACGGGGGGTTGGGTAACAAGCAGATCAAGGCCCGCAAGCAAATCCCGGCGAAAGAACAGCTCATGGACCGCATGGGCACGACGGAGTTGGCCGCCAACCAGTTCCGCATGACCCAGGCGCGCGACAAGCTTGCCCGCGAGAAGGTCCGCGACCAGCAGCGGGCCATCCAGACGCACCAGCAAGTCGGTAAGGAAGTCCGCGATGCCATCAAGCGTATCGGCGGAATCCTCCCCGAAAACCTCCCCCCGGCCGAGCACATCAAGCAGGTCGAGAAGCGTTTGGCCAACGTGCCTCCGAAACTTCAACTGGAAGACAAGGATGCCAAGGGATTGGCGGGGGAGGACATCCAGGGGAGTTAGCCCCTTTCGTAGGAGTGGAGCAATTGTTCCTGAAACCAGTTGACCCTCTCCTAATGAAGCGTATGCTATTGTGAGAAGCAACCCGGAAAGAAAGGGTACTGCAATGCCGGACGAACCCTTAGAACGGTTTCAGAACATATACACCTCTTACGATTCCTTCTGCGCTGTACGTGGGGAGGTGACCGAATCAGACACCCGCGCCAATATCCTTGATCCCCTTCTGCACGATGTCCTCCTCTGGCCCAGAGAAGCCGTCTTTAGGGAGGTTCATGGCGACAATGGATACCTCGATTATCGTTTAACAGCAGGGACGCCCCGCCTTGTTTGGGAAGCAAAGAGAAGCGGCAAGACCTTTGTTTTTCCATTCTCAAAGCGTCCCCAGCGCCGCCTCAAGATTTCGACACGCCTGGCCGGAAGCCCAGTGCTCAAGGCAGCTGTAGAACAGGTCCAAGGGTACTGCGTCGAACATGGAATCCGATACGCAGTTGCCACCAATGGGTACTCCTTTGTGATCCTCCGCGCTATAGTCGAAGGCCGATCATGGAGAGATGGATCTGCTATCATCTTCTATTCCCCGAAGGACATAATCAAGAACTTCAACGAGTTCTTCAATCTGTTGAGTTACGAGAGTGTTGCCGAAGGACACCTAGAGGACGCTTTCCGAGTTGGTCAAGTATCGAGTCGTGAATATCATCGACCCCTTGACAAGGTTCTCAACTCAGATGCTACCTATGGTCGCAATCCCATAAACATCGCGCTCCGCCCATACGTCGACCAATTCTTCGGGGATATCGCGTCTCAAGACGATATTACCATCCTGGAAAAATGCTATGTGCGATCGACCCCTATCCAGATTATAGACAAGGACCTCAAACTCATTGTGCAGGACACCGTCCCGTCTTTCGCCCAACAGGCCAACCAAGTCCGGGTTACATCTGCATCACCAGGCGGAAACCTCGGAGAAGACCTGAGAAGCGTGGCTACCTCTGCGCCTACTCAACGTGGGCATGTTGTCGTGCTCATGGGTGGTATCGGATCGGGGAAGTCCACTTTCTTGAAGAGGTTCTTCAAGATTGTGGCACCAGAACTTGTCGCTCCCGCCTCCCAGTCCTTCCTCCTGCATCTGGACTTTCTTGGCGCGCCCGAGAACCTGGATCAATTAGATCAATATGTGTGGGATGAAATTAGTAGGCTTCTACGAGCACGATTGCCCTCATTAGTGACGCGTTCAGTCTTGGAGGCCATGTTCGCGACAGAACTTCAGATTCTCAGAGAAGTGTACGGACACGACCCGGCCAGACTTGCCAGGCAAGTCGACGATAACCTATTTCAGTACGCAGCCAACTCGCATGTGTTCTCTGAACACGCAATAGAGTACTCGAAGGAACTGGGCCATTTCCCGATCATAGTGTTTGATAACGTCGATCAACTGTCTACTGCTTCTCAGATATCGATCTTCACTATAGCACAACGATGTGCACAGATGTACGGGACCCTTTCTTTGTTGGTGCTCCGCGAGGAGTCCTTCTGTGCTGCGCAGATGCAAAGACACCTGACAGCCTACACGATTCGTCCTTATCACCTGTCTTCGCCTGATTTCTTAGATCTCATCCGCAAGAGAATCGACCTTGCTGCAGACGCAGTTGCCGGATCACAGCGACAAAACGTATTACAGGAAGAAGGATTTCAGGCTCAGCGCGTCATAGATTTCTTTCGACTCCTTAAGGATTCGGTATTTGACCGTAACAGAAATATCGTGAGACTGGTTCAGGCTGTATCGTTTGGTAACGCTCGCCTTGCGCTGGATCTGCTCAACTGTTTCATTCTGTCTGGAGCGACAAATACATCAAAGATACTAGAGATGTTCAAAGCTGGCGGTTATACTGTACCATTTCACGAGTTTGCGAAATCGGTAATTCTTGGTGATTATCGTTACTATAAGGAGTCGCGGAGCTTCATCCTGAACGTGTTTCACGTGACAGGCGCTCGCAACGCAAGTCATTTCACAACCCTGCGGATTCTGCAGTATCTCTCAAGAGAACATGTAGCGGACGTCCGACAACAGGGCTTTACGGATCTTCATATACTTGTGCAGAGCTTGAGCGACATGTTCGATAACGAGGATGATGTTATCCAGGTGTTGATGAGGTTGATTGCGTTAAATCGGCAGCTTGTGGAGCTTGATACTAGAAGGTCTGATACCTTGGCTGGTGCTTCCACGGTTCGAATTACCTCGGCGGGTGCATACTACTTGCATTACTTCGTGCGATCGTTCGCATATCTGGATCTAATGTGGCATGACACAGCGATCAGTTCATCCTCAATTAGTGACCAGTTGTCTCGACTTATTCCGAACGTCTATATGACTGAGCGATTCGCAAGAACTGAGTTGTTTCTTGAGTATCTGAATGGGGAAGAGGAGGAGGAATTGGCGTCGATGCAATCTGTTCCGCACTACTTGGGCCCATTCATGCCGACAATTAGCAAGCAATACGAGCGGGAAAAGAAGCTCATTGAGAGTAAACTGCGGCTTACGCATTAGCGACGGTGAGTGTGGTAGAGGGCCTGGGAAGGCGAGATTCGGCTGCTACACCTCGGGCCTCTTGAGAAGGTGGATGAACGGGTTGTTAGGATCGGTTCCGCCTCGGCGCGGCGCTTGGCGAGCGTGGCGCCCGCGCTCAGACGAAAGGCAGTTCAACCACCGTCGCGTCGTACTGCGGGCCGTCGGGGCCGACCGAGAGCGGCGTGCCCGGCTCGGCGGCGTCCTGGGCGACGTAGGCCAGGGCGACGGCGGCGCCCAGCGCAGGCGAGAACGTTCCGCTGGTCACCGTACCGACCTGCCCGCCGCTGCGGCGGCAGACGGACCAGCCCAGTCGCGGAATCCACCCCGCCTCGGGAATGTCGAGCGACGGGCCGTCGTCGCCCGCCTGGATCTTCACCGGCGAGCCCTCGATCCGCAGGCCGACCAGGCGGCGCTGCGGGGTGCGGGTTCGCAGCGGCTCCAGGGCGGACCGCCCGACGAAGTCGTGCCCCCAGTCGATCAGCTCGTCCAGGCCGGCCAGGAACGGATCGACGGTCCGGTTCAGCTCATAGCCGAGCCTGGGCAGGCCCGCCTCGATCCGCAGCACGTCCTGGGCGATCTCGCCGACCGGGGCGACGCAGTTGTCGCCGGCCTTGCGGGTGATGTAGCGCCAGGCCTGGCCGGCCATCAGCGTGGGCAGGATCACCTCCAGGCACCACAATCCGCAGCGGACAGTGCGGATGGCGACGTAGCGGGCGACCAGCAGCGAGCCCACCTTGACGGCCCCCGCGGGCATGTCGGAGACCTTCATCGGCAGGGCGGCGTCCAGCAGCGTCGGTGCCGCCGGGCCGGCCACCGCGACCATCGCGGTCTTGAGCGTCTGGTCGTCCACCTTGGCCCCCAGGCCCTCGCCCTGCTCGCGCAGGTGCTCCAGCACGCCCTCGCGGGCGGCGGGGCTGGTCAGGATGATCCACGAATCTTCCAGGCGCAGGACGCGGACGCGATCGACGATGCCGCCGCGCTCGTCGAGCACCAGGCTCGCCAGCTCGCTGTCGTCTTCCTGGCGGACGTGGTCGGCCGTGAAGGCCCGCTCCATCAGGTCCAGGGCCCCGGCGCCGCGGACGCGGATGCGCCCGACGTGGCACGAGTCGCACGCGCCCGCCCGCGAGCGGAACTGGTCGACCTCGCCCGCCCATCCGGCGAAGCTCACGGGCAGTTCCCAGCCGTCCTGCGGCGCGAACCGGGCCCCGCCCTCGGCCTGGCGGTCGTGAAACGGCGTGCGGTGGATGGCGGGCTGGCTCATGGGTTCACCGTGGGGAGGTTGAGGGCGCGGATCACGTGGACGGCCGCGGCGAACAGGCCCGCCAGCAGGACGACAGCCCCCGCCAGGCCCGCCCAGCCGACCGGGTGGCGGCGGATGGGCGAGCGCCCGACCGCCAGCGCCAGCAGCAGCCCGCCGATAAACCCGCCGATGTGGGCGGCATTGTCGATGGCGGGGTGGAACAGGAACACCGCGTTGTACAGCAGAACCGTCATCAGCCACTGGCGCAGGCTCTTGCGCAGGGCGGGCGGGATGTCGTGGTGGTAGCGGATGACCATGCCTGCCATCGCCCCGACCAGCCCGAACAGCCCGCCCGAGGCACCGGCGGAGATCGTCATCGGGTGGCGCCACAGGCTGGCTACGCTGCCGGCCAGCGCGCTGAACAGGAAATACGCCCCCAGCCGCCAGCGCCCCTGGAAGTATTCCAGCGGCTGCCCGAAGTAGTACATGCCCATCAAGTTGAGCAGAAGATGGATGGCCCCGATGTGCACGAAGGCGGACGTCAGCATCCGCCAGTACTGCCCCTGGGCGACGAAGAATCCGTAGTCGGCCCCGAAACGCAGCAGCAGGTTGGGCGAAGGGTCGGTCAGGGTCCTGGGCCCGCCGACGGCCAGCATGGCCGCGAAGACCGCGACGAACGACCCCATCAGGAGGTACGTCAGCATGGGTTTTCGCGCGGCGCCGGCGGCTTGGCGGGCCTGGTCGTGGAACGCCTGCGTCTGTTGAGCCTCCTGTTGTCCCTGTCGCAGGGCGGTGCGGCAGCGGTCGGCTGAGCTGTCGTCGTCGCGGCCAGCCAGCAGGCGACGCAGGCCTCGACGCTTGAGCAGCGGGGGCAGGCTGGCCCAGGGGCTCCTGGGGCGGCGGAGGTGGAACTGGCCCGACTGGGCGTCCACGTAGGCCACGTGCCCGGGCGCCTGCTCCAGGAAGCGGAAGATCGTGCTCTCGCGGGTGTCCAGGTCGCCGACCAGCACGAGGCTGATCGCCGGCCCCGCCTGGTTCCAGGCCCGCGCCCAAATGTCCGCGATATCCCGCAGGTGGGCGATGGCAGCCGGCCCCAGCACGACGTGCAGCCCGTGGCGCTGCATCTGGACCAGCGCCCGGGGCCAGTTCTCCAGGTCGCCGCCCACGTACCGGTAGCCGGCGTCCAGCAACATCCGCTGGGCGCGGACCAGCAACGTCAGCGCCTCGGCGGAGACGCCCGTGGGCTCGTCGAACGGATCCATGAAGCGGGCATTATAGCAGACGCGGAGCGCCGGGGCGGCATTTGTCCGGCCGGACGTGGCGCGAAGAAGCGGAAAGCTCCCGCCCCGCTCCTAAAACCGAGCAGTCCCTGGGCGCCGTGAACCCCTGGGAGGAATGGACGCCAGACCGGATGCCGCCCGAGAAGCCTAAGAAGAAGTAGCCCAATGGAGGCGTAGCGGCCGGTACCATGTCCAGCCCCGGAGGGGCCGGAGAATTGTAGACCCTCGCGTCAGGGGGTACGTCTTATCGATCGCCGTGCGCCTGCTCATCCGCGGCCAGGTCGCAGCCCGCTCTCCAGCGCGACTGGCCGTACTCGTACGCCCCGATATCGGGGGCCTTGCCCCGGTGGCCTTCGTCGCAGCCCGGGACCACCCGCCCGGCGTCGACCAGCGGCGAATCCTCCTTCGGCCGGAAATCCATCTTTCCCGGGTCCACGAGCCAAGCCAGGATCGACTTGCCGCCAAGCTCGAGATTGTTCGTGATCCTCTCGCTCTTGGGCAAAGGGTCCTTCCTCCAGCCGATGTTGCCGACGGCGTTGTTGAGGTAGAGGCTGTTGGCGTTCTGGACCTCCAGAAGGGGATGCTGGAACCGCCAGGGTTTCTTCGGCTCGGCGCGGGTGGGGATCAGGAGGGCATTGCCGCCTCTTGCCTGGCCCCCGGCGGTCGCGGGCGGGCCCACGTTGAAGACGGTGTTGTTGAAGACCTTGTTGTCGTCGCCCTTGACGATGATACCGATGAACCCGCAGTCCCAGACCACGTTGTGATGGACGGTCAGACCGCGCGTCTGGTCGTCGCCGCGGATGCCGATGCCGCCGAAGCCGTCGTGCCCCGCGAAGCCCGCGGCGATGCAGCCGTGGACCCAGTTGTGATGGATTACGGTCCCCCGGCAGGCGGGCAACTGCGTATAGACCAGCGAGACGTCGCGGCAGAGCAGGCCTCCGTTGTAGACGTGGTTGTACTCGACGCGCTGGTTGCCGCCCGGGCACTGAAGCAGGGCGTTGCCCCCGTTGTAGATCGTGTTGCGCCGCGTCGTCGAGCCCTCGCCGGCGATCAGCAGGCCCGGATAGCCCAGGCAGCCGTGCCAGCAGACGTCGTGAATGAGACAATTCTCCACGAGGTTCGAGTCTCCGACCACCTGCAGCCCGCTGTGCGAGGCATAGCTGATGATGCAGTTGCGGACGACGTTGCGGTCGCCCAGAAGCCGCGGCGAAGACTCCTCCTTGTGCGCGGGGTCTCGGACGTGCCGAGAGTAGTTCGGGAAGGACAACCGGCAGCGGTCAACCACCACATTCTCGCATTTCTCGAAATCGAATGAGCACGAGAAGAAGCTCAGCCCGCACAACTCCACGTGATGCAGTCGCTTGCCGCTGAAGGCGTTCTGGCGCTTCCTGTATGCGACCTCGAGGGCGGAGGGGTCCCTCCCGCCGGGGGGATGGAAATACAGGACCTTCTCCGCGGCGTCATAGAACCACTCGCCGGGGCTGTCCAGGGCCTCGAGCTTGCCCGAGAGGAAGTAATAGTCGTCTTCCCAGCCCTTTGTGCTCTCGGCGTAATGGGTGATGCCCTGCAGGTCCTGGGGGTAAGTGAGAGTGTCTTTGCCCTTGCCGTGGCCGGTGACGCTCCGCGTCCACGTGAAGAACTGGTGCGCAACGTTGAGAGTGATATGGGCGCCGGTCCAGTCGATACCCGTCTTCGCCAGCTGCGGGTCCTTGATCGTGCCGTAGCGACTGCCCTTGACCGTGCCCGCCCAGGCCTTGCGGCTGAAAAGGTCCGCCGGGAAGTCCATATTGGGCCAGCGTGCTTCGACCATTGCCTGGCCGTCCGCGAAAAGCTGCTCGACGGGGGCATCCAGGTTGATCCTGTAAATGCCGTCCTGGTGCTTCCGCCACGTCCCGGTCACCGGTTCAGTGCCGTCGAGGACGACCCGCTGGCCTTCCGCCGCGACGAAGCGAATGGGCTTTCCGCCCTCGCCGGACGTCCTCAACACGACTGCCTCCCGGTACGTGCCGCCCATGATCGTGCAGGTGTCGCCCGGCTTGACGGTGTCGGCCGCCTTCTGAATCGTCCTGAAGGGCCTGGTCTTCGTCCCGGGCCCGGAGTCGTCTCCCCGTAGCGAGACGTAGCACGTGTCCGCACACAGTCGGGGCAGAAAGGCCGTCAGGCCCAGGAGGATGGCAACACGGGGCGTCATGGCAAGAGTCTCCTGATTCTGTCTTGAGGTATGGCCCTGGCAAGAGCGCAAAGCCGCCTGATGCACTCACTCTACCAGGAATCCGCGTCGCAATCGAGGGCCCGCGGCGGCGCCCTGCGGGGACACAGGGTCCTGAAGCCCAGGCAGGAACCAGCCTGCCGAAGGCAGGTGCCGGCGTTACCGCAATTGACATTCCGCCGGCCAGGCTTCACAATTGGCCCCCGCACGACCAACAGGAAAGGCAGGCTCATGGCATACTATCTCGGCATCGACATCGGCACGTCGGGGACCAAGGCCCTCGTGATGGACGCCAGGGCGAAGGTGCTGGCCACCGCGACCGGCGAGCACGCCATCTCGGCCCCCAGGCCCGGCTGGAGCGAGCAGGACCCCGCCAACTGGTGGCAGGCGACCGTGCGGGCCGTCCGCCAGGCGATCGCCAAGGCCGGCGTCGACGGCAGGCAGGTCGCCGGCATCGGCCTGTCGGGCCAGATGCACGGGCTGGTCATCCTGGACCGCGGCGGAAAGGTCCTGCGCCCGAGCATCATCTGGAACGACCAGCGCACCGCCCGCGAAGCCGCCGAGATCGAGGCCGCCGTCGGCGGCAAGAAGAAGCTCATCGCCCTGGTCGGCAACGTCGCGCAGACGTCCTTCACGCTGACCAAGCTGCTGTGGGTCCGCCGCAACGAGCCGAAAACCTACGACAAGATCGCCCACATGCTGCTGCCCAAAGACTACATCCGCCTGCGCCTCACGGGCGAGTTCGTCGGCGACGTCAGCGACATGTCCGGCACGCTCATCCTCGACCAGAAGAAGCGCAACTGGTCGAAGAAGATCATCTCCACCTTCCAGCTCGACGAGCGGATCCTGCCCCCGGTCGTCGAGTCGCACGAGATCACCGGGCGCCTCACCGCCGACGTAGCCGAGCAGCTTGGCCTGTCGGCCGGCACGCCCGTGGTGGGCGGCGGCGGCGACCAGCCGGCCGGCGCGGTCGGCAACGGCGTGGTCGTCGAGGGGCTCACCAGCGCCACCATGGGCACCAGCGGCGTGGTCTACGTGCACTCCAGCGGCTACCGCACCGACCCGCAGAGCCGCGTGGGCACTTTCTGCTCCTGCGTGCAGGACGAGTACTGCCTCTTCGGCTGCATCCTGTCGGCCGGCGGGAGCTTCCAGTGGTTCCGCAACACGCTGGGCCAGGCGGAGGTCAAGCAGGCCAAGAAGCAGCGCTGCGATCCGTACGAGTTGCTGACCGCCCAGGCGGCGGCCGCCCCGGCCGGGTGCGAGGGCGTCTTCTGGCTGCCCTACCTGACCGGCGAGCGGACCCCGCACGGCGACCCGTATGCGCGGGCGTGCTGGATCGGCATGCACTCGCGAACCACCCGCAACGAGCTGGTGCGGTCGGTCATGGAAGGCGCCACCTTCGGCATGAACGACGCGGTGACGCTGCTGCGCGAGCTGGGGCTGAGCATCAGGCAGATCCGCCTGTCCGGCGGCGGGGCGCGCAGCGAGTTCTGGCGCCAGCTCCAGGCCGACATCTACAACGCCACCTGCGTCACCATCAACGCCGAGGAAGGCCCCGCCTACGGCGTGGCCCTGTTGGCCGCTGCCGGCACCGGCCGCTTCAAGAACGTCCGCGAGGCCTGCAAGGCCGGCATCTCCATCACCCGCACCATCAAGCCTGACGCCAAAAGCCGCAAGCTCTACGCCCAATACTACACGCAGTACCGCCGCCTCTACCCAGCCCTCAAGCAGGAGTTCGCCCTGCTGGCGGGGCTGCCGTAGGGATTTGCGGTCGTCGATTTTGGAGAAGCCTAATATGTGGAAGGTGCTTTGCTGTATGTGGACCTTCGTGAGATCTAGGTGGGAGAACGGATGCTCTTATTTGCGCCAATTGCTCTCAGATATCTGGACCCTCATCAGATTCAAGTGGAGAGCAGGACAACTTGGCTGGCGTCTTTCCAGACTAGGACGAAGGGCCAGTGCCGATGGACCATCAACACCTTCTGCCCGGGGGGGGAATACCCTCTGGGCATTTCTGAACGATCCTATAGTGGTTCCCATCCTGCTCCAGGTTTCCATTCCGGTTCTAGCGATCTTCAGTCTGTTCTGGGGTTGGCTTCGGCCTGGTCTAGCCCAAGACCCAATCATCACGATCGGGTGGCTAGTGGGCAGTGTAACCGTCACAGTCTGCGTGTTCTATGCATGCGTGCTGCTGTGGTATTCTTCAATCAATCGAATTATGCGCCTCGCCTCCAAATCGACCCAGGGCGCGGGCCACTTAGGCCAATACTGGAACGTTGGGACCCAAAACACAGTGTTCTTGCAGGGCATCTTCCAAGCCTACAAGAAACAAGTCGAAGGATTCAATACTCGCTCGCGGATTCCCGGGTCACCTTGGCGCGGCCTAACATTGGAGGTTCTCGCCTCTCCGAGCGCAGATGGGGGGCTTACCGGAGCACTTATGTTAGAAACCTCAGTGCGAATGAACAGACTCCTTAAAGGATCGACTGAATTGGACCTGCAAAGGGAGAAGCGAAGCGACAGATGTCCTCCGCTTGATGAAGATAGACTCTCCTCTTGGACGAATCGCAAGCACGCGAAAGCGAGGACATTCTTTCTTAAGCAATGGCAACAATACCGAAACAAGAAACCCGCATTGACTCAAGAAGAACTGGAGCGCGAATCGAACGACCAGGAGAAAGGTCCGAACTATATCCTCGAATCCGTGGAGTTTGATAATGAAGACGGACAACCTCGACTGCAGGTGAAGCTAGGAGGCTATGGTCAGATTATGCGCAGCTGCGACTACTTGATTGAGGAGGCATTCATCGCGGCAGGGGTCCTGAAAGGGATAGATCGCATGACACATCTTCGAGCGTCGGGAAGGCGATGGCAATGGTTCTTGCCCTGCCGCAAGAGAGTCTTCAAGAAAGGGATCGAAGCGACGTTTCTGAGACCGAAAGGACGGGCAGTGGGGATTGGAGTTGCAGGATTGGTCTTGTGGAAGGGCGGCGATGGTAGGACTTGTTTCATCTTTAAGAAGCGGTCTGCCAGCGTTGGAACCTACCCGGATTTGTACCACTGCGTGCCCACGGGGATGTTCAATGGGAAGTTCCAGGGGGCCGGTTCCTGTCCGAGCGATCTTCAACACCACGCAGTTCGGGTGCTGATGACGGAGTTTTTTGAGGAACTGTTTTCCAGGAAGGAGTTGGAAAGTTTTGAGGAAGACCCTAACTGGAAACGGAAACTGAAGGCGTGCGTGGAAAACTTCCTGAACGCCCCTGATGGGTTCTATGAGGAGTCAAAGAAGAGAAGGGCATCAAGAGGAGGGGAGAAGGGAATCTCAAAACACGCGCGAAAAGAAAGTGAGAGAGAGCAGGCCCCCGGGTCGCGATGTAGTCCAACAGATGGGACGCCGGACAATAAGGACATACAGTTGTCGCTGATCGGCATCATATATGATCTGCTCTCAATGCGCCCGGAAATCGCGATGACAATTCGTCTCCCTGGGGAAGAATATGGAAAACACTTCTTGCTGAACGAAGAAGGAACGGTGCTCTATCAGGTGTTCGGGAAGAAGGAGGGGGAACAGGATAAAGATGTGTTCTTGTCTGTCCCGTGGCACTATGATTGGGTTCGCTCGGGTTATGCGGTCTACACGAAGGGGCGCAGACTGGTAGGAAGGATGGCAGATAAGAGTACCTCGCTCTCGGAAGCGCTTGGAAAGCTGGACGATGATGATGCCGGCTTAAGCGAAGGAAGGGGGGCGTCGTATGAATGAGAGGATCGTCGTATTCGTTGACAATGAAGGGTGCCTCACCCCTGGAACATTGTTCGGGTACGATCTGATGGGTCTGCAGAAGGTACGGGAGTTACTTGGGAAGCACACACGTTTTGCGGTC
Source organism: Planctomycetota bacterium (assembly GCA_022705325.1). Taxonomy (GTDB): domain Bacteria; phylum Planctomycetota; class Phycisphaerae; order SM23-33; family SM23-33; genus MWDR01. The sequence goes on from JAKJER010000020.1 coordinate 49,675, forward strand.
GTCCCTTGTACGGGACGTTCAGCTCCGTATACGGAGGCTCTTGCGCAGTGTCTGGGTATACAAAACGTTTCGTATCCGTTAATCGTCGAGGGTGGTGCGGCGTTATACGAGGTCGCGGCGAAGCGCCTAATCCCTCTGAAGCCAAGCGATGAATTGAACTATCTGGACGGGGCGTTGCCACGGGGAGGATGGGATCTTGAGCTTGGGAAGTATCATTGCCGGAGCTACTACCCTGGTGAGGGGGTGCGGCTGGAGGATTTGCTGCCTCGGATTCGCAGTATCGTTCTAGATCACCAATTGGCGCTGGATGTCACTTCCTCCTCGGCCGCAGTGGACGTAACCCCCCGGGGATGTTCAAAAGGCGATGCTGTCACCCAATGGTGCATGCGAATGGGTGTCCCGCTCGCGTCGACGGTCGGTATTGGAGACCAAGCGAATGACCTGTCCTTCTTGACCCGGGTCGGCCTCCCCTGTGCTCCGGCAAACGCCACACAAGCAGTGAAGGACATTGCTAGATACGTAAGTCCGTATCCCGATGTGGCGGGCGTCTTGGATATACTAAACCGCCTTAAGGACGGAGCGTTGCGGCGGTAGATAATCGGATTTAGCGACCTTCCGGGAGTGGCCTGAGTCGCTGGGCGTGTGCTTCATGTCCGTGGCTCCTTCGCCGAACCTTGCACGCGCGTTGCGAGTAGGCGCGGGATTCCACGGGCATGGGAACGTCCAGTGGTGTCTGTCGGCTCCCCGCGGGCCTTCCCCGGCTGAACGCCTCAGGCTTTGGGGCGAGTTTCCTGCCCCTGGTACGCAGACAGAAAGAACGAGGCAGTCGCCGCCACCGTACAACTCATCTGCGAAGGCTACCTTCAGGTCGAGGAGGCCTATTGTCGTCCTGGGGAATCTCCGCCAGCAAGAGAACTCGCTGCTGTCTGCGAGCAACACTATGTTATAGTTGCTCGGCAGTGAAACCCCATGCGCAAAGGACCTGCAGGCATGGAAGGAGCATAAAATGAGGCCCGCCGTTCTTACCGCTTCAATCCTCTTGCTGTTCGCTCTGTCCGTCCGCGCCGCGGAGCCCGCGGACCTGCCCGCCAGGCCGGACAAGCCCAACGTCCTGTTCATCGCCGTGGACGACCTGCGTCCGGACTTCGGCTGTTACGGCAGCGCGGAGGTCCGCTCGCCGCACATGGATCGCCTGGCCGCCGAGGGGCTGCTGTTTCGGCGGGCGTACTGCCAGTACCCGCTCTGCATGCCCTCGCGGGCGAGCGTGCTGAGCGGCTACCGCCCCGAGAGCATCAACAACACCCCCCGGGTCAGCGGGCGCGTGCCGGGCGGCACGGTCACGCTGCCGCAGTTGTTCCGCAACGCCGGCTATACGACCGTCTCGGTGGGCAAGGTCTATCACGAGAACGACGACAACCCCGCGGCGTGGGTGCGGAGGCACACGGACACGTTCGCAGCCGAGGGCAAGTGGTGCAACGGCTACTGCTCGGGCTATCAACTCCAGGCCAACCGCGACACCGTGCAGAACTACCTTCAGGGCAAGCGCAGGCAAGGCCTGCCGGCCTCCCCCATCGCCGAGATCACCGACACCCCCGACGACCGGACGCCCGACGGGCTGATCGCCCGCCTGGCCGTCGAGGAGCTGCGCCGCTTCAAGCAGTCCGGCGAGCCGTTCTTCCTGGCGGCGGGGTTCTATCGTCCGCACATGCCGCTGACCGCGCCCAGGAAGTATTGGGACCTGTACGACCGCAGCCGGATCGAACTGCCCGCGAACTTCCTGCGCCCGCCCGGCGGGCCGCGCGGCGACTGGGACGAGGTCCGCCGCTACGGCGACTGCCCGCTCACGGGGACCATGCCGGTCGACAAGGCCCGCGAGATCATCCACGGCTACCACGCCAGCGTCACGTTCGTGGACGTCCAGGTGGGCCGGGTGCTCGACGAGCTGCGGCGGCTGGCCCTGGACCGCAGCACCGTCGTCGTCCTCTGGAGCGACAACAGTTGGCGCCTGGGCGAGCACGGGCTGTGGAGCAAGCCCGCCTGCTCGGAGGTCCCCACGCGGATCGCGATGATGCTCAAGGTCCCGTGGCTGGCGGCGAGCGGGCCCACCGCCGCCCTGGTCGAGCTGGTGGACATCTACCCGACGCTGGCGGAGCTGTGCCGCCTGCCCGCTCCGGACTACCTCGAAGGCACGAGCATGGTCCCGCTGCTGGGCGACCCGAAGCGCCCGTGGAAGACCGCAGCCTTCAGCCGCGTGGGCAAGGCCCAAACCGTCCGCACCGACCGTTTCCGGCTGATCCGGCATCCCTCCGGGCAACTGGAACTGTACGACCACCGGCACGACGGCGCCGAGGACCGCAACCTGGCCCAGGACCCCGCCCACGCGAACACGCTGAAGGAGTTGCAGGTTCTCCTGGCCGCCGGCTGGCGCGCCGCCAGGCCGCCCGGACCTGCGGCCACGCCCAGTCCGGCTGCCTCTCAACCGAGCACCCGCCCGGCGCCGGCTGCCGGCGTCGTCTGCTTCGGCGACAGCATCACGGTGCGCGGCTACCCCGCCGAACTGGCGCGATTGCTGAACGTCCCCGTCGCCAACGCCGGCGTGGGCGGGCAAACCACCGCCGCCGCCCTGCGACGCATCCGCAAGGACGTGCTCGACCGAAAACCGCGAGCCGTGGTCATCCTCTTCGGCACCAACGACAGCCGGCTGGCCGAGCCCAGCGTCTGCGTGCCGGTCGCGAAGTACCAAGCCAACCTGGAGAAGATGGTCGATCTCTGCCGTTCCGTCGGCGCTTCGCCCGTTCTCTGCACGATCCCCCCCATCGCCGAGCAGCCCTACTTCACCCGCCATGCCCGCAAGCCATTCGAGAAGGTCGGGGGCCTGGCCAAGGCGCTCGATCAGTACCGCGCCGCCGTGCGGGCCGCTGCCGACGATCGCAAGGTCCCGCTGGTGGACCTGGGCGCGGAACTGGCGAAGAAACCTGAGTGGCTCAGCCCGGACGGCGTGCACCCCACCAAGGAAGGCAACGCCATCATTGCCCGCCTGGTCGCCCCCGTCGTGAAGGCCATCCTCGACGGCGCCGCCACGACCCGCCCCGCGGAACGTTGAGCCCCCTGCTTGCCCGGCGCGACGCCCTTGGCTGTCATTCAGAACAGGATCAGCCCCGCCAGCCCGCCGCCCAGGATCACCGCCACGGGGTGGACCTTCCTGTCCATCGCCACCAGCAGGGCGAAGGCCAGCACCGCCAGGACCATCTCCGTCCAGCCGACCACCACGGCCCGCCCGTAGGACCAGGCGGCATACAGCAGCAGGCTCAGCACGCCCGCTCGCAGGCCCTGCTGCACCCGCAGAAATCGCGCGTTGTTCTTGAGCCGCTCCAGCACGCCCGACAGCGCCCCCAGCACGCACACCGAGGGTAAAACCACTGCCGCCGTCGCCACGGCTGCCCCCGCCAGGGCGGCCTGGCGATAGCCCACGAAGGTGGCCGCGTTCACGGCGATCGGGCCGGGCGTCATCTGCGCGATCGCCACCAACTCGGCCATCTGGTCGAACGACAGCCACCCGCGATGGCCCACCAGCTCGTGCTCGATCAGCGGCACGGCCACCAGGCCCCCGCCGTAGGCGCCGATGGCGATGAGCAGGAAACTGATCAGCAGTTGAAAAAGCGTGGTGCCCATCGTCACTCGATCTCCTCGACCTCGGCCTCGACCTCGCGGCCGCCTCCGTCCGATGCCAGCGGCGGGCTCGGGCGGCAGATCAGGCAGCCCAGGCCCGCGGCCAGCAGGATCGCCCACACCGGATGCCACCCCGCGACGACCACCGCCAGGCCCGCCGCGCAGATCAGCCCGCTCTGCCAGGTCCGCCGCAGGCGCCGGGCGAACGCGCAGGCCGCAAAGGCGATCTGACCGGCCACCGCGATGGCGCAGCCTTTGAAGAATGCCCCCACCTGCGGATGGTTCAGATAGGGCAGGACGAAGGCGACGATCAACAGGATGGCCAGGAAAGAAGGCAGCACCATGGCCAGCACAGTCGTCGCCGCCCCCGCTCGTCCGCCCAGGCGCCGTCCTTCCAGAAAGGCCAGGTTGACCGCCACCGGGCCCGGAACAGCCGTCGCGGTGGACAGCGCGCTGAAGAATTCGTCCTCGCTGAGCCAGCGGCGCTTGTGGACCAGTTCGTGGCGCATGACAGCCGCCATCGCGAACCCCCCGCCCAGCGTCAGGGCGGCTACGCGAACGAACGCCCAGAACAGGACCGCGCGCGACACGCGGATCGGCGCGAGTGCGGCGGGCGACACGTCTTCGGCTGGGCGATTCATGATTGGGTCCTGCGCGCCGGCGGCGCGGCAACGACAACCTAGGCCTTCGCGTTGGCCTTGTCCAGAGGTTATCCTATCGCCGGCTGTGCATTCGAAACACCCAGCCGGAGAAGATCATGTTTCGACTCGCCGCACTCGTGACGGTGTCTTTGGCTCCGCTCTCGCTGGGCGCTCCCGCGGGCGACGCGATGACGCCCCTGGCGGATGTCTCGATCGAGCTGGGTGGGGCGGTGGGCAGGCGAATGGACGCGGTGACGCGCAACTGGTTGCTGCGTGCCCCGTCCGCCAACGGCGGGATGCTGGCCATGCTCCGCCTGCGCGACCGCCAGCCCCCGCCCGCCGTGGTGCCGTGGGCGGGCGAGTTCGTGGGCAAGTACCTGCTGGGAGCGATCGACGCTTTGCGCCTGGGACAGGACGCCGAACTGGAGCGGACCGTTCGTGCGGTGCTGGCTGAGCTGCTGGCCTGCCAGGACGCCGATGGCTACCTCGGGCCCTTCCCCAAGTCGCAGCGCCTGCTGGGCCACTGGGACCTCTGGGGGCACTACCACGTCCTGCTGGCCCTGCTGGCCTGGCACGAGCACGCGAACGACCCAGCCGCCCTGGCCTCGGCGGAGCGGATCGGCGAGCTGGTCTGCCGCACCTTCCTGGATACCGGGCGGCGGGCTGTGTCGGCCGGCAGCGACGAGATGAACTTGGCCATGCTGCACGGCCTGGCCCGCCTGCACCGCGCGACGGGCAAGCAGCGATACCTGGCCATGGCCCGCGAGATCGAGGCCGACTGGCAGAAGGCGGGCGACTACCTCCGCACGGGTCTGGCGGGCGTGGAGTTCTTCCGCACGCCGCGCCCGCGCTGGGAGAGCCTGCACGACCTGCAAGGCCTGGCTGAGCTGTACCGCATCACCGGCGACGAGCGTTACCACCGCAGCTTCCTGCACCACTGGCACTCGATCCGCCGCTGGGACCGCCACAACGACGGCTCGTTCTCCAGCGGCGAGAAGGCCGCGGGCAACCCCTACCGCAACGACGCCATCGAGACCTGCTGCACCGTGGCGTGGATGGCCATGACGGTGGACGAGCTGCGGCTGACGGGCGAGCCGCGGGCGGGCGACGAGCTGGAACTGTCGCTGCTGAACGCGGTGATGGCGTACCTGCACCCCTCCGGCTCGTGGTGCACGTACAACACGCCGATGGACGGGCACCGCCAGGCCTCGCACCACAGCATCGTCTTCCAGTCGCGCGCGGGCACGGGCGACCTGAACTGCTGCTCGGTCAACGCCCCGCGCGGACTGACCATGCTCCGCCAGTGGGCCCTGATGGGCCGGCGCGACGGCGTGGCCCTGAACTACCTGGGCGAAATGACCGCCCGCTGGGGCCTGCCCGACGGCACCGCCTGCCGCCTGGAAACGAAGACAAACTATCCGCTGGAGGGCGGCATCCGGATCGTCCTGCGCCCGGCCAGGCCGACGGAGTTTACGCTGGCTGTTCGCATTCCCGCGTGGGCGAGTGGCGCGCGATGCCGGGTCGGCAATCAGGAAGTGAAGGCGGAGCCCGGCGCATACGCCGCGATCCGGCGCACCTGGCGCGACGGCGATGAGGTGACGTTTGAGCTGCCCATGACGCTCCGCGCCCAGGCGGGCGACCTGGAGATGGCCGGCAAGGCGTGCGTGTATCGCGGGCCGCTCCTGCTGGCCTGGGACCAGTTGCTCCAGGAGGCCGACGCCCCGCCGGCCGGCGCCGTCCGGGCTGATGCGCTCGCGCAGGCCAAGACGAACCTGCCCCCGCGCGACGAGCAGGCAGAGCGGGCGGGGGTGTACGCCCCGCAGGTCGTCGTGGACCTCCCGGCGCCGGCTGCCGCAAGGACGGAAAGCCAGCCCGCGACCTCTCCGCTACGGCTGTGCGACTTCGCGTCAGCGGGGGTGCGCGGGCAGCGATACACGTCGTGGCTGCCGGCTGGGCCCATGCCGCCCCCGCCGCCCGTGTGCGACCTGCCCGCCGACGGCTCGGCCGTTCCGCCTGGGGCGATGCTCTTCTCGTGGCGCCGACCCGCGCCGTCCGACGCCGCCCGCACCCATACGCTGTGCGTCTACGACTCGCCCGCCGGTCGAGAGCCGCTCCTCCAGGTCGCGAACCTTCGCGGCCAGCGGGCGGTCCTGACGCCCGCCCAGACCGCGCCGCTCAAGCCCAACACGGACTGCTACTGGTCGCTCGCCGCCAGCAACGCCGCCGGACAGACGCCCAGCGAGTGGCCCCGCAAGAAGTTCGGGATCGACCCCGCCCTGGCCCCGCTGAGCGCGGAGGACCTGGCCGGCCCCAAGCCCGGGCCCGGGGGGCTGCTTGTGCGGGCGGACCTGGCGGGCGAGGCCAAGTCGCAGTTCGGGCGGCTGCTGCGGACCCAGGGCGTCAAGCCCGCCGCCGGGCCCCGCGGCAAGGTGAACTCCGCCGTCGAGCTGGACGGACAGAAGGGGATGATCGTCTACGCCCTGGGCGAGTTCCCGCCGCGCGACTACACGCTGGCGGTGTGGGCGACGTGGGAAGCGCCTAAGGGTCGGCTGGGGCAGGTCGTCAGCGCGTGGGAGGGCATGATGGACGACCCGCTGCGGATCTGCGTGGACGGCGGGAAGCTCTTCGCCCGGGTCGAGGCCCAGCGCGGCTACTCTTCGCCCGGCCTGGACCTGGAGGCGGGGCGGTGGCACCATCTGGCAGCCGTCAAGCGCGGAGCGGAACTTACGCTCTACGTGAACGGTCAGCCGGCGGCGACGCTGAAGCTGCCGGCCGAGGTGAACTCGCTGAGCGACCAGGTGGCCCTGGGGGGCAACCCGAACTACACAGGTAAGAGCGAGCACCTGGCCTGCCGACTGGCGGGTTTCGTCTTCTACAACCGGGCCATGAGCGACCAGGAGATCCGCGCCCTGCACGAGGCCAAACCGTAGCGCAATCGAAGCGGCGTTTGTAGTGTGCGCGTAAGGGCATGTTGTGGAACGCCGAGAATCCCGCCTTACGGCGGGACCTGCCTGCCTGACAGACAAAGCACAGGCGTTGCTTCGGGCCGCGGTGAGACAACCTTCTCCGCGCGGAGCGGGTTTTCGAGTAGCATGGCGTGAGCATGAGTGCGATCCGATACATCCGGTTCGTGGTTCGGCTGGCGGCGGTGGCGGCGGCGGGGGCAGCCCTGCTGGGCGTACTGCCCTGGCCGGCGGCGCCACGATGGGTGCCTTCGGCCAGCCCGTTCGTAGCCGTCTGCTCCGCCATCGCGGGCGGCGCGTTTCAGATCGCCTGGGCGGCGGCGCTGGCGGTGGCGGCGGCGTGTCTGATCCGTCCGCGGTGGTTCTGCCGATGGGCCTGCCCCATGGGTTTGCTGGTGGAGACCGCTTCGACGCCTCGTCGAGTGCTGTTGCGCCGCTGCCGCGCGAAGGCGCCCCCGGCTGCGCGACCTGCCACCGCTGCCGCGCCCCCGCGCGTGCGGATCGGCCCGTTGGTGTTCTGGGCCACGCTGGGCGGCGCGATTGCGGGCTACCCGCTGCTGCTGTGGTTGGACCCGCTGGTGCTGCTGTCGGCCTCGGCCGGGCCGCACTCCGGCCTGACCTCCGCCGCCGCGGTCGCCCTGGCGGGCGTGGGCGCGATCCTGCTGCTGGCCCTTTTTGGCGGGCCGATCTGGTGCACCCGCCTGTGCCCGCTGGGGGCCATGCAGGACGTGCTGTCAGGCCCGCGCCGCTGGATTCGCGCCGCTCGCAGTACGCCCAGCGCCGTTCGTAGTGCGCCCGTAAGGGCGTCGGACGATAGCGTCAACAAACTGCCCGACGGCGGGACCACCAACGCCGCGCGACGAACGGTGTTGTCGGGGGCAGCCGCCCTGTTGGGGACGGGCTTGGGCGCGTTGGCCGGATTGCGCCTTCGCGGGCGCTCGCAGGCCGGCGCGCCGCTGCGCCCGCCCGGGGCGGTGGGCGAAGACTGCTTCACCGGCGTGTGCATTCGCTGCGGGGCGTGCGTGCGGGCCTGCCCCGCACACATCCTCCGCAGCGACCTGGCGCCCGCCTCGCCGGCCGGGTGGCTCGCGCCCCGCGTGGAGTTCGCGAGCGACTACTGCCGCGAGGACTGCACCCGCTGCATGGACGTCTGCCCCAGCGGGGCGCTGCGGGCCGTGCCCCTGCCTCGCAAGCAGGAGGCGAAGATCGGTCTGGCCCGCGTGGACCTCACCCTCTGCTGGCTGGCCACCGGGCGGGAGTGCCACTCGTGCATCCACGCCTGCCCGTACCAGGCCATCCAGAGCGTGTGGGACGAAGATGTCTACAGTTCCAAGCCCGTGGTCAAGCCCGAGCTGTGCAACGGGTGCGGGGCCTGCCAGCCGGTCTGCCCATCGGCGCCGCAGGCGATCCGGGTCAAGCCCGCCCGGCAAAAAGAAGTCCAATAGACGCCTTTACAGATTCCCGGTTCTGGGCTATAGTTGTGGGTGTGTGGACTCCGTGCACTTCGTAACGGCATTACGCTTCAAGTCGCGACTCGGATCGTGCAAGAGAGGACGAGAATGATGAGAAGCCACGCGAGAATCATTCGACTGGGAACGGCGCTAGTGTTTCTGCTGGGCATGTCCGCCGCCTCGGCCTGGGGGGCGACGGTCACGCTGATCGACGAGAACTTCGCCGGTTTCGGCGTGAACGAGAACTACTCGGGCACCGCCGTCACCTGGCGCGACAACGACGGTTCGCCCAACGGCTTCGAACGGTACAATGCTCCCAGCAGCGTTCGAGGCACCGACGCCACCTACGATCACGACGACAACCCCCTTACCCCGGACATTACCATCGTCGGGGGGCTGGAAGTGAACCACCAACTGGGCAACATGACGCTGACGGGTTCGTTCACGCTTCCCTGGTCGGTCATTGAGGGTGGCGAGCTGCTGCTGGAGTTCGGGGCCGATGCCCGCGGCGGGACCCAATGGACCTCGACCGTGGAGTTGTACAACGTCACCGACGGACGGTCCATCCTGTCGCCCACGCCGATCGTGTACGGCACGCCGACCAGCAACCCGGACTGGAAGCGCAACCTGTTCGCCATCCCCGTCACGGAACTCGACGGCGCGGACACGGTCGAGTTGCGATTCACCACCACCGGTGACAGCGGGCAGGGCCTGCAACTGACCAACCTGGGCCTGACGGGCGAGGTTCCCGAGCCGGCTACGATGGCCTTGCTGGTCCTGGCGAGCGGCGCCATGGGCGGATACATCCGCCGGCGCAGGACATAGTCGCGGAGCGGAACACATTCCGACTGGCCAAGGCCCGCGAAGCGCCTCTCCCCAGGGGACAGGCCCGCGGGCCTTTGATTTGCGCCGGTTCATGCGACGGCCGCCGCTCAGGCGATGGTGTGCACGATGAGCGTGTTGGTCTTGCCGCTGGAACCGAGCGGGCGCCCGCAGACGACGACGATCTTCTCCCCCGCCGCGGCGATCTCGCGGTCCAGGACGACCTGCTGGGCCAAGTCGAGCAGTTCCTGGGTGTACTGCATGCGCGAGGCCTGGACGGGGATGACGCCGTAGTAGAGGCCCATGCGCCGCAGGGTTCGGCGGTCGGGCGAGATGCCGAGGATGGGGCAGCGGAGGCGGTGCTTGGCGAACATGCGCGCGGTGAGCCCGCTCATGCTGAAGGCGGCGACGGCCTTGATGTCCTCGATGCGGATGATCTCTCGAACGGCCCCGGCCAGGGCGGCGGCGGTGCGGGCGGGGGCGAAGGCGACGTCCTGCGGCGGGCAGTGCAGGTCGTGGTAGGCCTGGATGTCCTCGACCACGCGGTTCATCATGGCCACCGATTCGGCCGGGAACTTGCCCACGGCCGTCTCGCCCGAGAGCATGACGGCGTCGGCGGCGTCCATGACGGCGTTGGCCACATCGCTGACCTCGGCCCGCGTGGGCGTGGGGGACTGGATCATGCTCTCGAGCATCTGGGTGGCCACGATGCAGGGCTTGCCCAGGCGGTGGCACAGGGCGGTGATCATCTTCTGCGCGACGGGCACGGCGGGCAGGCTCATCTCTACGCCCAGGTCGCCCCGGGCGACCATGACCGCATCGGAGGCCTCCACGATGGGCTCGAGATTGTGCAGGGCCTGGGGCTTCTCGATCTTGGCCACGATGTGCAGGTCGGCCTTCAACTCGCCCAGGCGGTCGCGCAGGGCCTGGATGTCCTCGGGCCTTCGCACGAAGGACAGGGCGACGTAGTCGAAGTCGCGCTGGACCAGCCAGGCCAGGTCGCGGTGATCCTTCTCGGTCAGGGCCGACAGCGTGAGCTTCGTGCCCGGCAGGTTGACGCCCTTGCCGCTGGAGAGGATCCCGCCGGCAACGACGCGGCAGACGACCTCCCGGCCCGGGCGCACCTCGACGACCTCCAGGCGGATCCGCCCGTCGTCCAGCAGGACGGACTCGCCGACCTGGACCTCGTCGACCAACTCGGCCAGCGTGGTGGAGATGCGGTCGGCCTGTCCGATGATGGGCTCGCGCTGGATGGCGAGGGTTTGGCCCTCGGCCAGCAGCACCGACCCGCCGCCGATGGGCGAGACGCGGATCTTAGGCCCGCACAGGTCGGCCAGCACCGCCAGCGGCGAGCCGGTCTCGTCTTCGATCTGGCGGACCAGGCGCAGGCTCTCGGCGTGCTGCTCGTGCGTGCCGTGAGAGAAGTTGACGCGGAAGACGTCGCAGCCGGCGCGGACCAGGCGGCGCAGCATGTCCAGGCTGGAGCTGGCCGGGCCGAGGGTCGCCACGATTTTCGTGCGGATGAGCATGAGTGTATTTCGTCCGAAAAGACCACCACAATCCCGCCCCCTAGGGGCGGCAAAGACACACAAGTCACAAAGGTATTCTTCACAAGTCCAGACATGATCGCAACAGGAAACCCCCAGTCAGCCAAGCCGCCGTCCGCGAAGCCGCGAGCGCCGTCTCGCTGGCGGCGCACCCGCTGCCCATCTTATCTCCGTGACCTTGCCGCCCCCAGGGGGCGGGACTGTGGTCAGAACTTCCAGATGAGGTCGGCGCGGATGTCGGTGCGGCGGTCGTTCTCGGCCGGGCCGGCCACCGCTTCGGTCCAGAACACGGTGGCGCCGGCGGTGAGGAAATCGGTGAGGTTGTAGACGACGCGCCAGACGTGGCCCTTTCGGTTGGCCCCGCCGAAGTCGCTGTCGGTGAACGCGCCGGGGACGGCGTTGGCCTCGATGTACGCGTAGCGGTAGTCGAACGACAGGTCGCCCTTCTTCTTGTTGTCGCCCACGCGGAAGCCGAAGGAGAACGCGTTGTTCTGGTTGTCGAACTCCTCGGCCGTGTCCTCGTCGCCGCAGTTGTAGACGTAGTCGAAGTACGGGCTGACGGGCTGGCCCAGCACGTCGAACGTGAACTTGTTGGTGATGTTGATCATCTGGAACTCCCCCGCCGTCAGCACGCCGCCCACTGCGGGGTTGCCCACCGCCACCATGTTGGTCGTGCCCGGCAGGAAGGCGGTGTCCAGATGATCGAAGTCGTAATAAGTGACCGCCGTCGTCCACGTCAGGCGGCTCAGCGTGCCCAGCGGGGCATCCTTGGGCAGGGGTCGGCCCTGGAGGGTCCGCATGACGTCCCAGTCCAGACCCGCCTGGTAGACGACCAGCGTGGAATCGTGCCCGGCGCGGCTTTCCATGGCCACGAAGTAGCCCGACCCGATGAACGGCTTGAACGCCCCGAACTCCGGCTGATACTGGGCGTAGGCGCCCTCGGGGTTGATGTCGCTGTCCCAGGTCAGCGCGGTGTGGACCATGGGCGTCTGCATCTTGCCGGCGATCATCATCAGGCCCGGGACCTCTTTGGGCTGGTACCTGGCGTAGGCCAGATCAACCCAGATCGGTTTCCTGGAGAAGTTGTCGGTGAAGCTCTGGTTGGGGCTGCTGGCGTCCTGGCCCAGCGGGGCGCCGTCCACAGTGCGGGCCTCGCCGCTGGCCAGGCGGAAGCCCACTTCCATCTGCTTGTCCAGGAAGGTCTTGACGAATCCGAACCGCAGGCGATAGCGCGCCCGGTTGCGGTTCTTGGTGCCGTCGTTGAAAACGTGACTCTGATAGCGCAAGCGCAAATCGCCGCCGAACTTGAGGTCCTTCATCCAGCTCGGCAGGGCGGACTGCCTGGCCGCGTCGGCGCTGATCTCCTTGATCAGCTTGATGATCTCTTCCTTCTGGGCCTGGCTCAGGCGCTGGTCGCTCAACTGCCTCTCCAGGTCGGCCAGCCGCTTCTCCTGCTGGGCCAGGCGCTTCTCCAAGGCTTCGATGCTCTTGTCCCGTTCATCGGCGCCGGCGGGGAGGGACCACAGGGACAATACAGCCAGAACGGTCACGATCCGCTTCATCCAATGGACTCCTTGTCTTTCAGGCTGATCCAGCGGAAGCACATCTCGTGCCAGTGCGGGCCCCGGGGCGGCTTGGATCGCGTTGAGAGTAGGAGGAGGCCTGTCGGAACGCAAGAAAGAAAACAGAAGCCGCCGCGCCCGGTCTCTGCGGTGCACCAGAGCGGTGCAGGAGTGCCTGGTTCCTGGTCGTTTTCTGTCGCCGGCTTTCGCTTCGGTCGCTCTGACGCTACAATAAGGCCCATGTCCAGGAAGAGGATCCTGATCGTCGAAGACGAACCGGACATGGCCGAGCTGGTAGCCCTTCGGCTTAGGCGCGAGGGCTACGAGGTGGACGTGGCCCACGACGGTCAGGAGGGGCTTCGCCGGGCACGGGCCCAGCCGCCGGACCTGGTGGTTCTGGACGTGATGCTGCCCGGAATGCCCGGCACGGAGGTGGCGGCCGCCCTGCGGGGCGATCCGAGGACCGCGAAGCTGCCCATCCTCATGCTGACGGCCAAGGGCGAGGAGACCGACGTGGTGGTGGGGCTTGGCTCGGGGGCCGACGACTACGTCACCAAACCCTTCAGCATGGCCGTGCTCGCCGCCCGCATCTCCGCCCTGCTGCGCCGCGCCGCGGCGCCCGAAGCCGGCGCCGACGCCGAAGTGGTGTCGGCTGGGCCCATCCGCATCGACCGCCGCCAGCACCGCGTGGAAATCAAGGGCCGCCCCGTCGTCCTGACGGCCACCGAGTTCCGCTTGCTGCTGGCCCTGGTGGCCGCCCAGGGACGCGTGCTCAGCCGCAACGACCTGATCGACCAGGCCCTCGGCCTGGACGCCGTAGTCACCGACCGTACCATCGACGTGCACCTGACCGCCCTGCGCCGCAAGCTGGGCAGAACCCGCCGCTGCATCCAGACTGTGCGGGGCATCGGCTATCGGCTGGCCAAGGACTATGAAACCACGTAGCTTCTTTCTTCGCCTGTTTGTGGGCAACCTGCTGCTGGTGGCCCTGACGGTGGCCCTGACCGCCCTGGCCTTCTACCGGGCGGTCAACCACCGCGTTCAGGAGTCCCACCGCGACGCCCAGGTGCGCCTGCTCCACCTGGCCCATCACTACGTGCAGCGGGCCTGGCCGCTGGGCAGCGTGGACAACGAACTCTATCGCCGCCTCATGCCCCCGCCCGAGATGCGCCTGACCATCATCGACCGCTCGGGCAAGGTACTGGCGGACTCCTGGGCCGATCCCGCCCAGATGGTCAACCACGACACCCCCGACCGCAAGGAACTCCAGGCGGCCCTGGCTGGGAAGGAAGGCGAAGACACCCGCCCCAGCGGCACGCTCAACGTCCCCTTCCGCTACATGGCCCTGCCGGTGGAGCGCGACGGACAGGTCCTCGGGGCCGTCCGGGTGGCGATGGCGGTGCGGGCCATCCTCAAGGATGAAACCTTCATCCGGCGCACCCTGCTCTGGGCGGGCGGGTCGGCGATCCTCATCGCCTCGCTGCTGGCCCTGTTGGTCGGGTGGGTCTGGTCCAAGCCTCTGCGACAGATCACCCACACCGCCCGCAAGATCGCCGCCGGAAACCTCACCTATCGCGCCCAGATCTCCGGCTCGGCGGAACTGGCCCAGCTCGGCAGCGCCCTCAACCAGATGCGCGACAGCCTGGCCGGGCAGATCCGCCTCTCGGCGGCCCAGCGCCAGAACCTCCAGACTGTCGTCGCCAACCTCCGCGAGGGCGTCATCGCCGTCGCCCGGGACGGGCGGATCGTGCTGATGAACGACTCGGCCGTCCGCCTGCTGGCCCCCTCGGCCGAGCAAACCGCCGGGCAACACTTCCAGACGGTCATCCACATGGTCGAGGCCGTCCAGCTCATCCACGACGTGCTGGAGACGACCGGCTCCATCGAGCGCCAGATCGAGATCGACGTTCCGCAGGGCCACCGCGTGCTCTACGCCGCCGCCAGCGCCCTGGCCCCGACAGCCGACAACGAGATCGCCGTCCTGCTGGTCGTCCGCGACGTGACCGAGGAGGCGCGCACGGCGGCTATGAAGGCCGAATTCGTCGCCAACGCCTCGCACGAACTCCGCACGCCGCTGGCGACGATCCGGGCAGCCGTCGAGAGCCTGGAGATGATCGGCCCGCAAGATGCCGAGGCGTTCGGGAAGTTCGTGGCCATCCTCAGTCGCCAGGTCGCCCGCCTGGAGAGCATGACCAAGGACCTGCTGGACCTGCACATAGTGGAGCGCGGGCGGGACAAGCTCCGCCTGGAAGAGATGGACCTGTCCCGCCTGGGACGCTGGGTGGAGGAACAGTTCGCCCCTCGCTCCCGCGAGAAGGGCGTCGAACTGAAGGTCCGGACCGACGGGTCCGCACTGCCCTTCCGCAGCGACTGGATGCTCCTGCAACTCATCCTCCAGAACCTCATCGAGAACGCCATCCGGTTCACGCCCGCCCAGGGACAGGTCGAGTGCGAACTGCTCGACCAGGACGCCCACCTGCTCGTGCGGGTCCGCGACACCGGATGCGGCATCCCCCCGGCCATGCAGGAGCGGGTCTTCGAGCGGTTCTTCCAGGCCGACGCCGCCCGCAGCGGCGACGCCCGCATCCGCGGCACGGGCCTGGGACTGGCCATCGTTAAACACGCCACCGAACGCCTGGGGGGCAAGATCACCCTCCAAAGCGACGTCGGACGCGGAACCACCGTCACCGTGCAGGTGCCCAAGCGATAACCGCCGCGGCGGCAGCGCGCCCGCGGCAGCGAGTGAGGTCCATGCGACAAGGCCGGGCGTTCACGCTGATCGAGCTGCTGGTGGTCATCGCCATCCTGGCGCTGCTGCTGGCCTTGCTGGCCCCGTCGCTGTCGCGGGCCAAGCGCCTGGCGCGGCGGGCGGTCTGTCGAAGCCGCCTCCACGGCATCGGCACGGGAATGAACTCGTACGCCGCCGCCAACCGCGGGTTCGTCATCCCCTGCCGATACCGGTCCGTCCAGTTGTGCCTCAACTACAAGGTCGGCAGCAGCGGCGACGACGCGATCGACTGGGTCGCAGCCGCCGCCGCCTACAACATGAAGGGCGACATCTGGGAATGCCCCGATCGGCCGGGCGCCTACACCGACAACGACATCTACTACCAGATGCTCCTGGGCTACCAGTACTTCGGGGGCATCCGAACCTGGACCAACCCGTGGGGCAAGTTCCCCTCTCGCAGCCCCGACCAACTGGGCGTCTCCGGCAGCGGCTGGGTGCTGGCCGCCGACTGCACGATGAAGATCGACAGCGTCTGGGGCGGCGGACGGCCCTCCGCCTACGCCAACATGCCCCAACACCGCGCGGACGACCCCTGGCCCGAAGGCGGAAACCACGTCTACGCCGACGGCTCAGCCGGGTGGGTCGAGTTCCAGAAGATGATCTACATCCACTCCTGGGGCGGCTGGGCCCGTATCGCCTACTGGTACCAGCGCGACCTGGGCGACTTCGTCCCGCCGGAGGCAGCCCTGGCCAAACCATGAGCCGGCCGGAGCGGCAGCCGAGGCAATCGGCTCTCCGGCGGCCCAGTTAACCTGAACAGCACCGGTGTCTTCGCGATCACCTTCTTTGAGACAGGTCAACCATGATGACTCGAATCCGCAAAGGCGGTCTCCTCGCCGGCGTGCTGATCTTGCTCGCAGCCACGGCCGGGCTGTGCGTGGCCGGCGCACAAGAGGCCGCCGTCCCCTGGTCGGAGATGGAGAAATTCCTCACGCCGCCCGAGGAGTACAAAGGCAAGCTGGGCAAGTATCGCTCAGTGATGAGGTTCGATGACGGCTCGGCCGTCAAGACGCCGCAAGACTGGCCCCGGCGGCGCGAGGAGATTCGCTCCTACTGGCACCGCGTCATGGGCCCCTGGCCCGCGGTGATCGACCGGCCGAAAGTGAAGTACCTGGACAAGGAGCACGTGGAGAACTTCACCCGCCACAAGGTGGAGGTGGAGGTGGCGGCCGGGCGGATGGCCGGGCCGCAATACCTGCTGGTGCCCGACGGCAAGGGGCCTTTCCCGGCCGTCGTGGTCACGTGGTACAACTCCGCCGACGGGGCGGGCCTGAACCCCAAGCAGGCCAACCGCGTGGACTTTGGCTACCAGCTCGCGAAGCGCGGGTTCGTGGCGCTCTGCGTGGGCGGGATCAACCCGGACGTCCGCAACCCGACCGTGCCCGGCGGCGTCCAGCCGCTGTCGTACCTGGCCTATGCGGCCGCCAACTGCTGCAACGCGCTGGCCAACATGGAACAGGTGGACGCCAAGCGGATCGGCGTGGTGGGTCACTCGTTCGGGGGCAAGTGGGCCATGTTCGCCTCGTGCCTGTACGACCGCTTCGCCTGCGCGGCCTGGGTGGACCCCGCCATCGTCTGGAAAGAGAAGGACCCCAACGCCAACTACTGGGAGAAGTGGTATCTGGGCTACCAGTTCGACAAGCCGCCCGACGCCCAGCGCAAGCCCGGCGTCCCGCGGGCGGACAACCCGCGGACGGGGGCGTACAAGACGTTCGTCGAGCAGGGGCGCGACATGCACGAGCTGCACGCGCTGATGGCCCCGAGGCCGTTCCTGGTCTCCGGTGGGGCCCAGGACCGCCCCCCGCACTGGCTGGCCCTCAACCACACCATCGCCCTCAACGCATTCCTCGGCCACAGCGGCAAAGTCGCCATGACCATGC
Organism: Planctomycetota bacterium; assembly: GCA_022705325.1. GTDB lineage: Bacteria > Planctomycetota > Phycisphaerae > SM23-33 > SM23-33 > MWDR01. Next base: position 66,998 of record JAKJER010000020.1, read on the forward strand.
GCGAAGGGCACTCGCCGACCATCGAGTCCAACGCGCAGGTCTACGCGTTCTTCGAGCACTTCTTGAAGTGAGCGTCCGATGAAACCGATCTTGCCGCTCCTGGTGATGCTGCTGGCTGCGACGGCCGCCGCGCGGGAATACTCGCCGCGGATCGTGTCGGCCGAGCGGGCCGACGCGTACAGCATGAAGACCTTCGCCCGGTTTCCACGGTGGAAGGACCTCCGCGGCGACGCCCTGGCATGGGAGGTCTATCGCTACCTGGCCGACACCCGCAGCGGCGTGTTCCACATGAACGAGGTCCTGGAAGGCCGCGACGCCCTCGGCGAGTATCGCACCGTTCGCGACCCCGTGAAGATCATCAACGTCTACGGCTATGCCTATTGCGCGGCCTTGGGGCCGGTCATGGCGGGCATCTGGGAAGACATGGGCCAGGGCAAGGCGCGCACGGTGACGCTGCCCGGCTGGAGCCACGTGGTCAGCGAGGTGTTCTACGACGACGCATGGCACTACATGGACCTCGACGTGCGGGCGGTGTTCCGCCGCGACGACGGACGGCTGGCCTCGCTCGACGAGGCCCGGCGCGACGAGTCGCTCTGGAAGAACCGCGGACCGCTCTTCTTCCCCAACGATCCGCTCGACCAGACCCGGCGGATCTACCAGAAGACGCGGCTCGATCACTACCACGGGTTCAACCAGAGCGGCCACACCATGGACTACGTGCTCCGCCAGGGGGAGACGTTCACGCGCTGGTGGACGCCCCAGGGCGGGCGCTGGCACCACGCAGCCGAGTACAACCGCCAGGACTGGCTCCGCCGGCTGATCGAGCAAGCCCCCCGCGGGCCGAAACCCAACCACCGGCATTTCACCGTCCACAATTACGGCAACGGCCGGTTCATCTACCGGCCGGACCTGACCCGGCGGTCCACGGATTTCGACGACGGCGTGTATGACGCGCGGAACGTCAGGCCGGGCGCGGAGGGGCTCACGCTGACCCAGCCGGGCGAGGGGTTCGCTGTCTTCGAGGTCCGCTCGCCCTACGTGATCGTGCCGTTGGTGGGCTCACTCGACACAACCGACGATGACCGCGAGGCCTCGGTCGTGGAGATCGACGCGGCGGGCGCGTCGCTGGCCGTGTCGCTCGACAACGGCCTGACCTGGCAGGGCCTCGATGCGGCGGCATCGGTGGACCTCACCCGGCACGTGAGCGGGACGTACGGCTATCTGCTGCGGATCACGCTGCGGGGCCGGCCCGGCGAGGCGGTGCTCCGCCGGCTCGGCATCACCACCTGGGTGCAGGCAGCCCCCGCCGCCTTGCCCGCGCTGGTCAAGGGAACCAACCGCCTGGAGTATCGCGCCGGCGACCATTACGCCTTGAGCACGCGCGTCGTTGAGGTCCGCTCCGAGGCCAACCGGCCTGAGGCGCTGCTGAAGCACCTTGTCGAACCGCCGGCCGACTACGATCCCAACCGCAAGACCGCGCGAATCTGCGGAGCAGCGGTGGTGAAGGTCGAACCCCCGCCGGGCGCGACGATCGCCTGGTTCTCCGCCCAGGGGAGCTTCGCCACCCACCAGCGCCAGGCCGCCCGCAACACGCGCAACACCATCGGCTATGCGGTGGACGAGCCGCGCGACTTCCGCGAGATCTACCGCGCCGCCGTGCCCACCGACACGGAGCACTGGCACTGCAACGCGCACCGCGAGGTGAAACTGGATCGCCCGGCCCGGCGGCTTTTCGTGCGCTACGTGGGCGACCCGGCCCTGAACAACTTCCACATCTACGCCCACTGCCTGGACGACGCTCGCCGCTCCGCGCGCCCGGTGACCGTCACGCACGCCTGGCGCGAAGGCCAGGTGCGGCGAAGCAAGACCGTGACGCTCGACCGGCCCGGCCCATACGAGATCGCCGTCGGCTCCGAACCGGTCAACGAGTCCATCGAACTCACCCTGCCGAGCGACGGGCGAAACTGAGTAGCCGCTACAGCCTGAATCGGAAATCGTTCCGGAACGTTCCGGCTACCGCCAAGCTTCTCTTGTGGCACGCAGGTATTTGGCTAGCCCACACTGATCCACCCGCATCACGAGGCGCAACAACCGGTCGGGTGGTGATCTGGGTTCCCGCGGTGCCGGAGCGGCCTGGTCCGCCCAGCCTCTCAGTCACCCGCGGTTGGCTCTGGACGCGTCGGCGGACGGCCGATAGGATGCAAGGCGGGACGATGATAGCCCGCGGCAAGGCCCGAACCACCATAGCGTAGAGGTCAAACGATGAGAACGTGCCGGTTGACGGCCGTCTGGTTAGTGGCAGCGACGATCTGGACGGGGTGCGGCGAGCCCGCTACGTTGGCCGACCCGGCTGCGTCCGCGCCGGTCCCTGCCAACCCTCCCCCGCCGCCCATGCGGAGCCAGGCCAGGGAGTCCAACGCCCCCAAGGACGACATCCGGGCTGCGTCCGCGCCGGCCCCCGCCAGTTCCCCCTTGCCGCCCATGCGGATACAAGCCAAGGAATTCAACGCGTCCGAGGCCGACATCCGGGCGGTGTGCGCGTCGGCTGCCAGCCAGCTCTGGGCCCACGTGGGCGATGCGAAGGTCGAGCCCCTGTTGATCGTTCGCGGCCACCAGGGCCCCATCGCCCTCTACCAGCGCAACAAGCAGGGCGAGATCGTCATCCGCCTGGACACGGGCAACACCTTCTGGTGCCAATACGCCTACCAGTTCGCCCACGAGTTCTGTCATGTCCTGACGGGACTTCGCCCGGTCGACCGGCGCTACATGTGGCTGGACGAGTCGCTGTGCGAGACCGCCTCGATCTTCGCCATCCGCGCGATGGCCCGCCAGTGGGCCGACAAGCCGCCCTACCCCAACTGGCGCGACTTCCGCGACTCGCTCCGCTCCTACGCCGACGACGTCATCGCCAAGCACAAGAAGGTCGACGAGGTCTACGAGAAAGGCCTGCCCGGCTACGTCCGCGCCCACCAGGCGGAGTTGGAAAAGGACCCCTGCAACCGCTCGCTCAACGGGGCCATCGCCGTCGTTCTGCTGCGCCTGCTGGAGGACGAGCCGGCCTCGTGGGAGTCCATCCGCTACCTGCACGCCAAGCCCCCAGCCGAGGGGGCGCCCTTTGTCGAGTATCTGCGCAATTGGCGCCAGGCAGTCCCCGACCGCCACAAGGCCTTCGTCGGTCGCCTCGCCCGGCTGCTGGGCCAGGAACTGGACGGGCCCCCCTCCCGGTGATGGTTGTCTCCGTCCGCCCCGGCGACGCTACTTGCCCACGCTGAGCACGATGTTGCGCAGAAGCTGGTAGGCCGACTCCGGCGCGTAGCCGTCCACCGAGAACGACGGGTAGCCCACCAGGCCGGCGGTGATGTCCTCGGCGCTGAAGAGGACGCCCGCGCGGTCGTCGGCGCCGACCAGGATGGCCTTCAGGTTGGGCGCCTTGCTGCGCCCCAGGCGGACCTTGGTGCTGCGGCGGTACTCGGCCTCGGCGATCTCGTTGCCCGTGAGCTTGTACAGCGGGGCGCCCAGGGCCAGCGGGCGCAGCCGCCGCAGGCCGAACATGTCCACGATGGCGTTTTCCATGGCCGTCGCGAAGTCGCGATCGCCGCCCGCGGCGTCGATCAGCAGCGTCCCGCCCTTCTTCTCGACGAAGGCCTTGAGGGCGTCCTTCTGGGCCTGGGTGAGCTTGACGCTCCCCACGCCGGTCATGACGGCCAGCTTCGCCTGGCTCTTGGCCAGTTCCTCGATCTCGATCGGGCCCTCGACCTCGAGCTTGGTCTTGGTCCGCTGGCCCAACAGCCTGGCGAACCGCTCGTAGGCCAGCGGCTCGGGGTCGAACTGCCCGCCGTGCTTGAGGCGCACGAGCTTGACGGTGCGGGTGTGGCCCGAGCCGGCGTTTTCGGGCCAATGGGACGTGCCGCGGGGGCGCAGCTCGCTGACGCTGTCGCTGACGTAGCGCACCAGGTTGGCAGCCGCCTCGAAAACGTACTTCTGCGTCGCCACCCGCCGCCCCTGCCAGGCCAGAGGCAGGTCCACGTCGGTGTGGATGACCAGCGGGCGGACGCCGTTGGTGATGATCTGGAACTTCAACCGGTCCCCCGGCAGGTCGAAGTACACCTTGTTGGTGTACAGGATGTGGTTGTTGGGGATGGCCTCGAGCTTGTACTCCGGAAAGAGCTTGGCGTACAGGGCCGTGATGGCCTTGCGGAAGGGCAGCCCGCCGCACTCGCTGCAGCTCACGATCGTGCCGCCCTGCTCGACGTAGGTCCGCAGCTTCTTCTCCTGCTCCTCGTTGAGTTCCAGCTTGCGCGAGCCGGCGATGTACAGGATGGGCGCGTCGTGCCACTCGCTGACGGGCACCGCGGGGTTGATGATCTGCCAGTTGATGGCCCGCTCGAAAGTGTGGCTCATCCACAGCGTGGCGCTGGCCAGGTCGCGGGGGCGGTTGTTCCAGTCGCCCCCGTGCTCGAGCTTGTTGAAGACCACCGGGTTGCGCCCGCGGATGAGGAACAGCAGCGCATAGCCGGTGGCCACCGTTTTGCCCCACTTGCCGTTCCACGATCCGTCGCCGGCCTGCTGCTTGACCAGCCAGGTCGCCCCGGCCTTGTACCAGTCGCTCTTGCCGAAATACTTCATCCCGCTGGCCAGGCCCGTCCGTTCCAGCGCGTAGAGATAGTAGGGCATGTCGCTGTGTCCGAGCTTCTGGCCTTTCATGGTGGCGGTGAAGTTCTTGTCCAGCCACTCCAGGCCCGCCTTGATGGGCTTGTAGCCGAGGTTGCCCTTGCACTCCAGGAAGGCGGCGTTGAACAGGCTGTCCAGGCAGACGTACAGGGTGGCCACCCCGCCGGCGGTCATGGCCGCCGTCGACTCGCCGTTGTTGTAGGGCCAGCCCCCGTCGCGGTTCTGCGTCCGCTCCCAGTGGCCCATGACCCGCTTCCAGATCTCGCTGGGGACCTCGGCGTTGCCCTGCACGCCCGCCCACAACCCCAGCACGCCGTACTGGCTGTTGGAGTTGCAGAAGGTGTTGACCGGCGTGCCGGTGGCCGGGTAGTGGTACGACCCGTTGCGGGTCGAGCGGTAGAGCTGCAGCACGTCCTTTTCCAGGTGCTTGTAGTAGGCTGACCGCGTGGTGCGGTTGGCCGCCAGCCAGGCGTTGGCCCGCAGGCCCAGGCTGTAGGTCTTGTCTTCCTTCTGGGCCTCCAGCCATTTCAAGGCGGAGGCGATCTTGGGGTTCTGCGGGCTGACGTCGGTCTCCATCAGGGCGTAGGACGCCAGGGCGGTCGGGCCCGTCACCTGGTAGTGGATGGGCTGCTTCTTGTCGCCGAAGATGCCCCAACTCCCGTCCTTCTGCTGGGCCTTGAGCAGAAAGGCGACCCCCTTCTCGATGGCCTTCTCGACGGCCTGGTCGGAAAACTGGGCCCAGGCGACGGGGGGAACGAGCATGAAACAGACGGCGGCGACGATCAGGCGGCGCATCGGTGGACTCCAATCTTCTGGGGCTGGAAAAGCTTGGAAAAACCGTAGACTTTGAAGTATAAGCCAAACCACGCCGCGCGGGCAACCCCGTTTTCCTCTGCCGGGCGGCAAACAGACCGCGAGCAGGACCAATGGCCGGCACAATCTCCCCCAGACTCCTGGACGACTGCCTGGGCGACCTCGAAGACCGCATCGACGCCGACCAGGAACGACACAGCCTGGAAGACTGGCTGACGTTCCTGGACGGGCGCTGGCCAAGCGAGGTCTTCACCCCCGACCCGCGCCGCCCCGCGCCGCCGCGGCTCGACTGGCCGGACCTCCACATCCACCAGGCCTTCGCCGACGTCGACGCCATGGTCCTCTCGCAACTGGCCATCTGCTCGGACATGCTGGCTGGGCGGCACGACCCGTCGAACATGTTCTACGGCTCCAACCGCCGCCTCTGCGTCCGCTGCAACTACGGCACGGGGATCCTGCCCACGATGCTCGGCTGCGAGCTGTTCGAGATGCCCGCCGAGACCAATACGCTGCCCGCCTGCCGGCCGCTCGGCTCGACCGACCGCGTGCGGGCCCTGCTGGACGCGGGGGTACCCGACCTGAACAGCGGACTGGGCGGGCAGGTCTTCCGCTGCGCCGAACGGTTCCTCGAACTCTTCGAGAAACACCCCAAGCTCCGCGAGCACGTCGCCCTCTACCACCCCGACACCCAGGGCCCCGCCCAGATCCTGGAGGTCGTCTGGGGCAGCGACTTCTTCTACGCCCTCTACGACGAGCCGCAACTCGTCCGCGACGTCCTGGAGCTGATCGCCCAGACCATCGAGGCCTTCCTCCGCAAGTGGTACGCCCTGGCGCCCCAGACCAAGCCCTGCTCGGTCCACTGGTCGCTGATGCACAAGGGCACGATCATGCTCCGCAACGACTCGATCGTGAACCTCTCGCCCGACCAGTACGCCGAGTTCTTCCGCCCGCTGGACCAGCGCCTGCTGGACGCCTTCGGCGGGGGCGCGATGCACTTCTGCGGGCGGGGCGACCACTACATCCACCTGCTGAGCGAGCTTCGCGGCCTGACGGCTGTGCAGATCTCCCAGCCCGAGTGCAACGACATGGAAACGATCTTCCAACACACCGTGGACAAGGGCATCGCGCTCATCGGTCTGCCGGAACACGGCCTGGCAGGCGTGACCCGCCCGCTGCGGGGATTGGTGCATACGGGGTAGTAGCCGGCGTCTGCTTGCCGGTAGCCAGGTAGCGCCACTTGACCGCAGACGAAGCAGGGCCGCTTCGAGTTCAGCGGAGGCTGGCATTCGCTTGCGGCTTAGCGAGTCGTCCCAGCGCCCGAGATGCCCATCTCCGCTGCCAGCGCCCGCTCCAGATCCGCATGGCGGAAGGTAAAGCCGCTTTGCTCCAGCACGCCCGGGCGGGCCTTCAGGCTGCACAACAACACCTCCCGCCCCATCCGCCCCAGCAGCACGCGGGCAATGCACGCGGGCATCCGCAACCACACCCGCCTGTGCATCAGGCGTCCGAGCACGCGGGCGAAGTCCAGCGCGGTGACCGGCTGGGGCGAGACGAGATTCACCGCCCCGGCCACGTCGTCGCGGGACAGGAGGAACTCGACGGCTGAGACCACGTCGGCCAGGTGAATCCAGTTCCACCACTGGCGCCCCCCTATCACTGAGCCGAGGTGCCAGCGGAACGGACGCATCATGGCTGCCAGCGCCCCCCCGCCGGCGGACAGGACCATGCCCATGCGGAGATGGCACGTGCGGATGCCGGCCTGCCGGGCGGCCTCGGCCGCGGACTCCCACTGGCGGCAGACCTCCGACAGGAAAGTGCCGCCCGACGGCGCGGACTCGTCGGCCACCTGGTCGCCCCCGCAGCCGTAATAGCCGACGGCGGAGGCGGACAACAGGACCTTCGGCCGGGGCTGGAGCGTTGCCAGGGCGCTGGCCAGCAGCGCTGTCCCGTCGCGCCGGCTGGCCAAGATACGCTCGCGCTTGCGGCGCGTCCACAGGCCGGGAAGGGGCTCCCCGGCCAGGTGGATGACGGCGTCGAGCGAGCCTGCCCCTGACAGGTCGATCCGCCCAGCCGGGATGTCCCACCACGCTGCGGCTGGGCGATCCCCCTGGCCATCGCCCCCCTGCCGGCTGGGCGACGCCTGACTGGGCGGGCGGAGGAGGCGGACGATCTGATGCCCAAGGGCGGTCAGACGCTCAGATACCGCCTGGCCGACCATCCCTCCCCCGCCGGTGACCAGGATTCGCATGGACGCTCCTTCGGGGCTTTCGTTGTTTGTTGTTCGTTGTTGGCAGCCGCTATCGATAGTGTAGCGCGATCGGGCAAGAATTCTGCGCCGGAGGGGCCAACAACCAACAGCCGGCTACTGGCTGCCGGCTACTACACCACGTCGCGGTTCTCCTGCTCGTGGTCGGCGTGCTCCGCCTGGGTGCGGGCCTGGTCCTGGCGGCGGTGGTTGATGCCCAGCTTGGCGGCGTAGAGACGGTAGACGTCGCCGCAGTCCAGGCCCAGGAGCTGGCAGATCGAGATCCAGAAGAAGAGCATGTCGATCGCCTCGACGCGGGCGTTCTGGACGTCCTGGAGCTGGTGCTGGCGGCCTTCCTTGGCCTCGCGGTACCAGTGCTTCCAGGACAGGCACTCCTGGAGCTCGTGGCACTCCGCCGACAGGGCGTCCAGGTAGTTCTTCAGTGCCCGCCCGACCGCCAGGCGGACCTCGCCGGCCTGGTCGAGCGAGCCCGCCGACTCCGCCTCGCGCAGCGCCCGACCCAGGGCGGCGGTGTCAAGCCCCGCCTTCTTGTTCAGCTCCGCCTGCAGCGGCCAAAGGGCCTCCAGGCCGTCGGGGCCTGCGTCTGATTGGTCCATGCGTCGGCTCCTTCCTGATCGCGCCCGCGGCGCGAGGGCGCATTCTACGGCCCCGGCGGCGCGGGGGCAAGAACGCTCCGTCCCGGAGAGTCCGGGTCGTATGGGTTGCGAACAACCCGTTCGGCCTCCCGTGCGACCTGTGAGACCTATGCGACCCATAGGACCAACAGGAGATGCAAGACGCGCAGCTAAAGCATATACACATATACATATATATTATAGTTAATATGACATCCCCTCTCTTCCCGCCGCTTTTGCCTTGTCGGCCCCTTGGCCCCCGCGGTAGAATCGCCGCCCATGTGCGGCTTTGCCGGAGAATTCGTCTTCGCACCCGGCCGGGCGGACCTGGAGCTGGCCCGGCGGATGGCCGGCCCGCTCGCCTGCCGCGGGCCCGACCAGGAAGGCAGCTTCCTCTCGGCCGACGGACGCTGCGCGATCGGGTTCCGGCGCCTGGCTGTGCTCGACCCGCCCTGCGCCCTCCAGCCCATGACCTCGGCCGACGGGACCTGGACGATCGCCTTCAACGGCGAGGCCTACAACTACAAGTCCCTCCGCGCCCGCCTGGCCGAGCGGGGCGCAAGCCTGCGGACCACGGGCGACACCGAAGCCGTCGTCGAGCTGGCCAGCCGGCTGGGCGAGCGGGCGGTCGAGGAACTCGAGGGGATGTTCGCCCTGGCCCTCTACCGCGGCGACCCGCCCGGCCTGGTCCTGGCCCGCGACCGCCTGGGCCAGAAACCCCTCTTCTACGCCCCTCTGCCCGACCGGATCGTCTTCGCCAGCCAGATCCGCAGCCTCCTGCTGCACCCCCAGGTGGGGCGGACGTGCAGCCTTGAGTCGTTAACATATTATTTGACAATAGGTTACACTCCATCGCCCCTGTGCATCTACCCCGCGGTCCGGAAGCTCCCCCCCGGATGTCGGCTGACCGCGCGGGCCGACGGACAACTGAACGTCGAGCCCTGGTGGAGCCTGTCCGCGCCGGCGGAGGCCGACAGCGCCGACGACCCGCAGACCGACCGCCAGCGCCTGGACCAGGTCAGGGACCAGCTCGATCGGGCGGTGGGCGACGAGCTGGCCAGCGACGTGCCGCTGGGGATCCTCCTGAGCGGCGGGCTGGATTCGACCATCTTGACCGCCCTGGCCGTGCGCAGGGCCGGGCGGGCCGGGGGGATCCGGACCTTCACCGCGGGCTTCGCGGACTCGCTCTACGACGAACGCCCCGCCGCCAGGCGGACCGCGGCGGTGCTTGGCAGCGACCACACCGAACTGACCGTCGAGCCCTTGACCGCCAAGACCGTGGATGAGCTGGTGGGGTTGTTCGACGAGCCTCTGGCCGACGCGTCCGCCGCCGCGAGCTGGCTCATCTGCCGCCAGGCCCGCCAATACGTCACGGTCGCTCTGGGCGGCGAGGGCGGCGACGAGGTCTTCGCCGGCTACGACCGCTACCGGGCCATGGCCCTGTCGCTGGAGATGGGCCCTGCCAGATACGCCGCGGTCAAGCTGGCCGCCTGGTTGGCCCGCCCGTGGGCGGGGCGCGACCTTCGCGGCCGGGCGGACCGGCTGGTCCGTTTCGCCGAAGGCTTGGGCCTGGTCCCAGCCGAGCAGTACCTTCATTATCGCCGGCTGTTCGACGCCGCAGACCTGGGACGGCTCTTGCAGCCGGAACTGGCCAGCCGCCTTGACCTGTCCGCCCCGGGCCGGTGGTTCTGCGACCTGTACGAACAGCCGGACGTCGACGACGAGGTCCTCCGCTGCCAGCTCTGCGACCTGGCGACGTATCTCGGCGACGATCTGCTGGTCAAGAGCGACACGACCTCCATGGCAGCGTCGCTGGAGCTGCGGGCCCCGATGCTCGATGAACGGGTGGTGGAGTTGGGACTCTCGCTGCCCAGGCGGCTGAAGCTGGCTGGCCGCAAGGGCAAGCAGGCCCTTCGGCTGGCCTTCGGCGACCTCCTGCCAGCCCACGTGCAGGCCGGGCCCAAGCGCGGCTTCGGCCTGCCCCTGGCTGCCTGGCTGCGAGGGCCCCTGCGGGAGATCCTCCTGGAGAGCGTTCTGGACCCCGCCATGACCAGGATCTTCGACCCAGCCGCGCTGGCCGGTCTGATCAACGATCACCTCAGCGGGCGATACGACCACGCACAGCGGCTATGGGCGCTGCTGGTCCTGGGACGCTGGATGGTCGGCCACCGGGTCTTCGAGTAGGCCTGTTCCACGTGGAACATCCTGCGGCGGGGGCCTAGACCCGTCGCGGCCGGAGGTGTTTGGCCGGTCTGGCTGAGTGGCCGCGAGCCCCTCTGGCATGGTCCTGATGTTCCACGTGGAACACAGGTGCCAGGCGGCGCGGCGGCCGGAATCAGGCTTTGTGTGATGCTGTTTTTGGGTTTTTCCGTTGCATCGTCGCCGGCGGCTGGGGTATTCTGCCGAAGGCGGGAAGAGTCGTGCGAAGCGTTTCCCCGCCGCCGTCCTGGATGCCGGCTGCCCAAGGGAAGGAGACCTGGATGTCCAAACAGATGCCTCGTCTTGGCCGGGGGCTTTCGAGCCTGATCAGTCGCAGCGTCGAGCCGGATGCCGTGGAGGAGCCTGTCGCTGCCCAGTCCTATATGCCAGCGGATGGGCCGTCGGCTGTCGCTGACCAGGCCAAGCCGCCCGTAGCGGGGACCATCCCCGTCCCGGCCGCAGCCGCCAGTCAGACCCAGCCGGGCAACATCGCGGCCGGTGCGGTGGAGATCCCGATCTCCCTGATCACTCCAAACCCCTACCAGCCCAGGCGGGAGTTCGACATCGAGCAACTCAACGAGTTGGCGGCCTCCATCGCGCAGCAGGGGGTCCTCCAGCCGTTGATCGTAGCCTCCGCCAGCGAGCCCAACGTCGGCAAGTCCTTTGTCCTGATCGCCGGGGAGAGGCGGCTGAGGGCGGCCAGGCTGGCCGGGCTGGCTAGCGTCCCCTGCGTCGTCCGGGAGGCCGGACCCAGGCAGATGCTGGAGTGGGCCCTGGTGGAGAACATCCAGAGGTCCGACCTCAACCCCGTGGAACGGGCCAGTGCCTACCGAGATTTCATGGACCGCTTCCACCTGACTCAGGCGGAGGCAGCCGAGCGGCTGGGTCAGCCGCGGGCCACAGTGGCTAACTACTTGCGGATTCTAGACCTATGCGACGAAGTCCAGCGAATGCTGGTGATCGGGCACTTGAGCTTCGGCCATGCCAAGGTCCTGGCCTCGCTGGCCAGCCAAGTCGACCGCCAGCAGACCCTGGCCCGAAAGGCCATCGCCGAATCGCTCTCGGTCCGCCAGTTGGAGAACCTCATCGCGGCTATGGGTCTGCCCCGCCAGGCCCGCAAGGCCAGGGCGGGATCAGCCAAGCCGCCCTACCTGCTGGACCTCGAAGAGCAACTGACCCGCACGGTCGGGACCAAGGTGGCCATCTCCCCCGGCAAAGGCAAGCACAACGGCAAGATCGCCATCGAGTACTACAGCCTGGACGACTTCGACCGGATCACCGCCCTTCTGGGCCTGAAGGTGGAGAGCTGAAGGGTGCAGGGAGCAGGGGGCCAAGGACGGAGGATGGAGACGGCGAGGCAGGATCGGAGGAAGGGCGCGGATTAGGTCGGGCAGCCAGGGCGTCCACGAGGCGATCGGGCAGCGAGTCGATCATCAACCTATCGGAACTATGACCAGGACTCAGACATTGCCGGCGGCCGTGATTGGCCTTGGCGCCTTCGGCCGACAGATCCTGACGGCCTTGCGGGACAGTCCTCTGGTCCGTCTGGTCGCCTTGGCGGACCGCGACCGGGTGCTGGCCGAGCGGGCTGGACGCGAGGTGGGCCTGCCGGCCTACAGCGACATCCGCCAGCTCCTGAGCCAGACCCGCCCGGCGGCGGTGTATCTGGCCGTGCCGCCCAGGGAGGCGGGCGAGGTCATCTTCGCCTGCGCCGATCGGGGCATCCACGTCTGGAAGGAACCGCCCCTGGCTCGCAACCTGGAGGAAGCGGTAGCCTTCGTGCGGCGGATGGAGAAGGCCCGGCTGAAGTTCGCCGTCGGCACCCAGGGGCGGATGGGTCCGGGATACCGCAGGGCCTGGCAGCTCCGCCAGAAGCTGGCCCCGATCTTCCTGGGTCGTTCGCACTACCTGTTCAACTGGGGTCCGGACCTCGGCTGGCGGGCGGACAAAGTCTCTGCCGGCGGGGGGGTCCTGATGGACGCCGGCTATCACGTGATCGACCTGCTGGTCTGGATGCTGGGGTTGTGCGAGGAGGTTTACGGCTTGGCGCCGGCCGGCGCTGGCGCGGGGGCCCGCACGAGCGGCGTGGACACCGAGGACACCGCCTCGGCCATCCTCCGCTACGGCGGTTCGTGCATGGCCTCGGTGGTCACTACCCGTTGCAGCGGTCCGGTCAGTCAGGAGTTGAGCCTGCACGGGCGGGGGGGCAGCCTGGTCGCCCGGAGCGAGAGCTGCATCCTCCGCGACGTCGACGGGAATGTCCTGGACCGCCTCAGCCAGCCCGCCAGCCCGCTGGACCTCTTCCGACTCCAGAGCGAGGGCTTCGCGCGGGCCATCCTGGAGGACCAGCGAATCTACGAGTGCTCAGCCAGGGAGAACCTGCTCAACCAGGCCGTCATCGAAGCGATCTACCTCTCGGACAAGACCGGCCAGGGCGAGAGCCCAGCGCGGCTGCTCAAAACCCACCGCCTGACCAGCGAACAATGCCTGCGCTACCAACCGAGGGAGATTGACCATTGACAATTGCCAACTTGACATTGAATACCATTTAGTATGTTAATTTGACACATAACTCAATTGAATAATTAGTTTTCATTTTCCGCACTCAATGGTCAATAGTCAGTGTTCAATCTCTCAAGTTGTTGGGCCTGGTCATAGCGCGTCATATCGATGTGGAGGGGCGTGATCGTGATATACCCCTCAGCCAGGGTGGCCACATCGGTGTCCGCCTGGTCGGCTGGGAGGAAGGCGTAGTCGTCGCCCAGGCGGTAGGCCTCGGTGCCATCCTCGCTGAGGTGGGGCAGGTAGACGTCGTCGAGTCCGGCGGTGGACTGGCGGACGACGCGGATGCCGCGGGCGCGTCCGTCGCCCAGGGGCGGGATGTTGACGTTGATCAGTTCGCCCGGCGCGAGGGGGATGTTCAGCAGGAGGTCGAGGACCTCCCGGCAGTGGGCGGCGATGGGGGCGAAGTCGAGTTGTTCTCCCATTGACGCCGAGAACGCCACTGCCGGCAGGCCGCACATCGCCGCCTCCGCGGCGGCCGCCACCGTGCCGGAATAGAAGACGTTGATCCCCACGTTCGAGCCGGCGTTGATGCCCGCCAGGACCAGATCCACCGGCTTGCTCACCAGCTTTCGCAGGGCCAGCCGGACGCAGTCGGCCGGCCGCCCGTCCACGCTCATCCCGGTCAGCGGCGGGGGGCCTTCGATGCGGACCCGCCGGACGCTGAGGGGGCGTCGCAGCGTGATCGCGTGCCCGGCTGCGGACTGGGGCGAGTCGGGCGCGACCACGTGGACGGTGCCCAGGTCGCGCACGGCCGCGTGCAGGGCCGCCAGCCCGGGAGCCAGGATGCCGTCGTCGTTGGACAGGAGGATACGCATGGTTACTCCTTGTCTGGCGGCTGGGGGGTGTGTTCGGGGCGGTCGAGGGCGCTGGCCGAGCGGTCGGCGGCGCCGTGGACCAGGTGATCCAGGCGGCCGGACAGCCAGCGCCCGTCGGCGTCGAAATCGCTGTTGAACAGGGCTGCCCAGACCCAGCCGTCGTGGCGGCGGACCAGCAGCGTGCTGGTCCCGCTCAGGCCGCCGTTGTGCCAGGTGTTGATCTTGTTGCGGCCCACATGGCGGACCAACCAGCCGCAGGCGTAGTAGACCTTTGGCGCGTCCGGTCCGGAGGCGGCCTGGGAGGTCGGCGGCTTCAGGAGAGGCGGGGCGAACAGCGTCTCCAGGGCCCCGCTCGAGAGCAGGCACTTTCCACCCGCGCAGCTGGGGCGGTCCAGGGCCATCGCGAAGCGGACCAGGTCGCCGGCTGAGGCCAGCCACCCGCCGTGCGAGTCCATCGCCTCCAGGCAGAACGTGCCGTATGGGCCCGGGACCGTCCGGCCGGGCGGGCCGAAGACGCTCTCGCCCGTGCTGCGCCTGATGCTGTAGTAGCGGACCTCCCCGGCGGCGCGGTCTTCCGCCAGTGAGCGTCCCAGCCGCATGGACCGCCCTCCGCAGGGCTCCAGCACCGCCTGGCGGACGTGAGCGGCATAGCTCCGCCCGGTGACTTTCTCGATGACCCTGCCCAGCAGGCAGTAGCCGAAGTTGGAGTAGGCGCTGCGACTGCCCGGGTCGAAATCCAGCTTCTGGCGGGTCATGTAGGCGATGATCTGGGCGGCTGTGGCGGGGGAGGCGGCGCCGGCGGCCTGGGCGATCGGGCGGGAGAGAAACATCGGGTCGCCCCCGCGGCGATCGAACCCGCCGCTGTGCTGGAGCAGGTGACGGACGGTGATCTGACGCCAGCGGCCGTCGCAGGCGCTGTCCAGGGGCAGCTTGAGCAGGTCGGCGACGCGGTCGTCGAGACCCAGCCGGCCGGCCTGGACGAGTTGGAGCACGGCCACCGCGGTGATGGGCTTGGAGAGGCTGGCAATGCGGAAGAGCGAATCGGCCTGGACAGCCTGGCGGGCCTGGACGTCAGCCCAGCCAAAGCCGCGGGCGTAGAGCAGCCTGCCGTTTCGTCCGACAGCCAGCGCCGCCCCGGGGGCCTTGGTGGCGGCCAGGAAGTCGAGCATGAGCCGGTCGAAGCTCTCCATTCCGGCGACGGCTGATCCGGTGACGGGGATGGCTGGGGCGGAAGCGGGGGGGCCGGGCGCCGAGGCGGCGCGGGACGCCACGACAAGGCAGACCGCCAGGGCGAGCACGGGGCGGATGGTCAATCGTCGGTTTTCGATTGTCGATGGGTCCATGACGCAAGGCGGCCTTCACGCCTGATGGGCATTGGACAATCGGCAATCGGCAATCGCAAATTGAAAATCAGAATTGCCGTTCGTACAGGTGCCCTTCGGCCGGCGTGGGCGGGGCGTCGACCCAGTAGGTGTCCTCTCGCCGGCGGCGGGAGAGCTTGTCGCGCCCCAGCAGGCGCATGACCAGGCCCATGGGGGTGATCATGCCATAGAAGAAGACGGCTAGCAGGATGCGGCTGACGATGTTGCCCAGGACCAGGGCGACGGCCATCCAGGCCCAGTAGAGCGGCAGGGCGACCCGCGTGGCGCTCAGGCCGACCAGTCCGATCACGTGCCCGACGATCAGGACGACCGTGCCGGCTGTCCACAGGTGCCAGCGGTACCACAACAGAAGGGCCATCACGGCGAAGCCCGCGATCATGCTGATCCCGAAGATCCGCAGGTCCTTCTTGGACGGATTCCAGTTGATTTGGACTAGAGACATTGTAGTAGCCGGTAGCCGGTAATCAGTAGTCAGTAGTTAGTAGTCTGCAGCCGGTGATCGGCTTCAAGCCGGGCCGGCGATCGTTCCTCATTGGTCAATGGCCAATCGAGGACTTAGAACATCGTATAGATCCACGGGGCGGCGGCGGTGGAGCCCAGGATGACCACGGCCATCAGGAGCAGAAGGACCAGGAGGATGGGGACCATCCAGTAGGCCTTGTTCTGCTTGAGGAACATCACGAATTCGCTCACGATGCCTGTTCGCTTTGCCATGCTTGATGCTTCCTGTCAAAAGGGCCCAGAGGACTCCAGGGACCTGAGAGACCATTGGACTTCATCTACACAACCAACAACCAATCACTGACTGCCAGACACCAGAGGCCAACGGCTGACTACTGGCTACCGGCCACTAATCCAGCTTGAACTGCTTGCGGTATTCTTCCGCCCCGCTCATGGGCGGCTGATCTTCCTTGAGGCACAGACAGTTCTGCAGCACCAGGGCCTCGATGTCGGTGTACATGAAGCACTTGTAGGCGTCCTCGGGGGTGCAGACGATGGGCTCGCCGCGGATGTTGAAGCTGGTGTTCACGATCACGCCGCAGCCGGTCCGCTCCTCGAAGGCCTTGATCACTTTCCAATAGCCGGGGGCCACTTCCCGGTTCACGGTCTGCACCCGCGCGGAGTAGTCCACGTGCGTGACCGCCGGGATGTCCGAGCGGATCACGTTGAGCTTCTCGATGCCGAAAAGCTTCTTCTGCTGGTCGGTCATTTCCTTTCGGCGGTCCTCGCGAACGGGGGCCACCAGAAGCATGTAGGGGCTCTCGCTGTCCATCTCGAAGTAGTCGGCCACCTTCTCGCGAAGGCAGGAGGGGGCGAAGGGGCGGAAGGACTCGCGGAACTTGACCTTGAGGTTCATCTGGGCCTGCATCTTGGGATTGCGCGGGTCGCCGATGATGCTCCGCCCGCCCAGGGCCCGCGGCCCGAACTCCATCCGCCCGTGCAGGAATCCGACCACCTTGCCCTGGTCCATCAGATCGGCCACCTTGGCGAACATTTCATCCAGGTCGCCGTAGACGGTGTACTTGGCCCCGACGGAGTCGAGGTAGGCCCGCACCTGCTGCTCGCTGTAGGCCGGGCCGAGATAGCTGCCCGCCTGGCTGTCCAGCGGTTGGGGCGTGCGGGGCTTATCCATGATCTGGTGCCAGGTGAACAGGGCGGCGCCCAGGGCCCCGCCCGCGTCGCCGGCGGCCGGCTGGATCCAGATGTTCTTGAAGGGCCCGTCGCGGAGGATCTTGCCGTTGCCCACGCAGTTGAGGGCCACGCCCCCGGCCAGGCAGAGATTGTCCAGCTTCGTCTCCTTGTGGACGTGGCGGATGATCCGCATCATGACCTCTTCGGTCACCTTCTGGACGCTGGCGGCCAGGTCCATCTCCCGCTGGGTCACGCGGGACTCCGGCGGGCGCGGCGGGCCGCCGAACAGTTTTGCGAAGCGCCCGTTGGTCATGGTCAGCCCGGCGCAGTAGTTGAAGTACTTCTGGTTGAGCCAGAACGAGCCGTCCTCCTTGAGGTCCATCAGCTCGTTGAGGATCAGGTCGGCGTACCTGGGCTCTCCGTAGGGGGCCAGGCCCATCACCTTGTACTCGCCGCTGTTGACCTTGAAGCCGGTGTAGTAGGTGAAGGCGGAGTACAGCAGCCCGATCGAGTGGGGGAAACGAATCTCCTTCTTGAGTTCCACGCGGTTGCCGTGCCCGACGCCCCAGGTGGTGGTGGCCCACTCGCCCACGCCGTCGAGCGTGACGATGGCGGCCTGCTCGAAGGGCGAGGGGAAGAACGCGCTGGCCGCGTGCGACTGGTGGTGCTGGGTGAAGTAGATGGGCCCGTGGTACTGGTTGTGCAGGCCCTTGTCGATCTCGCGGGGCAGGAAGAGCTTCTGGCGGACCCACAGGGGGATGGCCATCATGAAGCTCTTGAGCCCCAGCGGGGCGTAGGCCAGGTAGCTCTCCAGCAGCCGCTCGAACTTCAGCAGGGGCTTGTCGTAGAAGCACACCGCGTCGAGCCTCTCCGACGTGATGCCCGCCTCGGCCAGGCAATAATCCACCGCGTGCTGCGGGAAGTTGAAGTCGTGCTTGATGCGGGTGAACCGCTCTTCCTGCGCAGCGGCCAGGATCTCGCCGTCGCGCACCAGGGCGGCGGCGGAGTCATGGTAGAACGCCGATATACCCAGGATGGTCGTCATGTCGTTCTGCAAACCCTCGTCGGCTGGAAGACCCTAGCCCTCCACGTCCGTCCACGTCAAAGGGTCAATTATACCCGGTCCGCGCCGGTTTGGCTATCCTGTTGTCGTTGCGGCCGGGCGCGGCTGGGTCCTGCCGGCGAGGTCGCCGGGGCGGTCGTCGTAGCGGCCCGGGCGCGCGGCAGGACGTAGATGGTCCCGCCGGAGGTCTTCATCAGAACGCGGAGGTTCAGCCGCTCCACCAGCTCCCGGCTGTCGCCCAGGTAGCTGCGCCCGGGCTCGTCCAGCCAGACCAGCCAGGCCCCGGCGCGGAGGGCCTGCTCCATCCGCTCCAGTTCGACCGCGTAGTCCGCGTTGGGCTGGAGAGAGTACGGGTTGCGCCGGACGGGCGGCAGGCAGGCGGTGCGGCCGGTCAGGTAGTGGATCAGGTCGGGCCAGTTGGAGTAGAAGGTCCGCGAGGGATTGGCGGTGGCGAGGTTCTGGAGAACGCTTGATCGCTGCCAGGCTCGCGAGGCGAAGCCCTCCGCGTCCAGGCGGCCTCGCAACTCGGCGGCGAGTTGTTTGGCCTGCGCGCCGGCCAGGCCCAGCAGGCCCAGGGCCAGCACGCCCATCAACCATCGACGAACGACCAGACGGGGCAGGGCGACCACCAGGCAGGCCAGCAGGCCGACCAGCGGTCCCAGCAGGGGGGTCAGCAGACGATTGTCCAGGGGCGTATGGGCGTCGACGAAGGTGATCGAGACCAGCAGGAAGCCCACATAGAGCAGGCTGAACAGCAGCAGCAGACCCATGGCTGAGGCGACGTCCCGTGTGCTTCGCCCCACCGTCGGCGGGGGCGCCGTCGGGTCCGGGCGCCGCAGCAGAACAGCCGTCGCTAGAGCCGCCGCCACCAGGACGCCGACGAAGACGATCCCGGCTGGCGAAGGC
Organism: Planctomycetota bacterium; assembly: GCA_022705325.1. Classification (GTDB taxonomy): domain Bacteria; phylum Planctomycetota; class Phycisphaerae; order SM23-33; family SM23-33; genus MWDR01. The sequence continues at coordinate 85,924 of JAKJER010000020.1, forward strand.
AGGTAGCTGGCCAGGAACCATCGGCCCATGGCTTCCAGCCCCGCCAGTAGCTTGTCCGCCTGGGGCGGGTGGAAGGCCAACTGTCGGTTGGCGGCGGACCCTCCGACCAGCTTGTTCCGCACCAGCCAGGCGACCAGGGGCAGGCCGGCCGACAGGCCGAACAGGATCGCGTCCCCCAGCCGGCGTTTCCAGGACCTCCCGTTCCAGGCCAGCAGGGACAGGCCTATGGTGGCGATGACGACCACGCCCACGTAGCGGGCCAGAACCGCCATTGCTGCCGCCGCAGCCAGCGGCCCCAGCAGCCAACGCCGCCGGGTCTGGAGATACACGATCAGCAGGTACAGGCACAGGAGGGTCAGGGCCAGGAAGGGCGGCTCGGACAGCACCGAGACATGGACATCCATCAGCCGTGGGGACAGGGCCAGGAATGTCCCAGCCAGCAGACCCAGCCAGTCCAGGCCGGTCGCCCGCCGCACCAGCAGGGCCAGCAGGAAGACCGAAAGGGCTTGGCAGACGGCGTTGAGGGCGACGGCCGCGGAGGAGGCCTGAAGCCCGACCGCGGACAGCCCCGCCAGCAGGACCGGCAGCAGGGGGGGGTAGTGGGTCAGCGGTGCGATCGGGGCCTCGGCATGCCAGGTGGGGGCGCTGAGCCCCTGGCCTTGGCGAAGGTTGTGGGCGGCCTCCAGGTAGATCACCGAGTCCGGCGTGATGCCCGGCCCGGCGGATGCGGAGGCCAGCACCACCGCAGCCGCCAGCACCGCTATCAGGCCCAGACCGACGCTGCGGACCAGGCCCGCCCGGCCTGGTTGAGTTTCCAAATCCGTGGACATTTCATTATCCTGCCGCCGAGGGGCGGCTGGCCAGGCCCCACACGGCGAGCGCCCGCCAGCCGGTTCGGGGAGCGGTCGACTGGCCCGACCATCGGCCGTCGGCTACTTCTTCCCGAACCCGTACTTCAAGATGCACCAGATGGCCTTCAGCCCGTCCTTCCACCCGATCTTCTTGCCTTCGCTGTGCAGGCGGGGGTCGTAGCTGATGGGCACTTCGATCACCCGTGCGCCCTTGCGGGCGATCTTGGCGGTAACCTCGGGCTCGAAGCCGAAACGGTCCTGCTCCAGACGCACCGACTGGATGACCTCGCGACGGAAGCACTTGTAGCACGTCTCCATGTCCGTCAGGCCCAGGTGAGTGGTGCGGTTGGACAGCCAGGTAAGGAACCGGTTGGCCAGGTAGTTCTTCCAGTACCCCTTGCGCGAGCGGGATTCCCTGAACCGGCTGCCGTAGACCACGTCGGCCTGCCCCGCCAGCAGGGGGGCCAGCACGCGGAGGTAATCATTGGGATCGTACTCCAGGTCGGCATCCTGGATGATGATGAAGTCTCCCGACGCGGCGGCAAAGCCGGTGCGAAGGGCGGCCCCCTTGCCTGAGTTGCGGTCGTGGAAGATCACGCGGTAGCTCGTGCCGCCCTCGCCGCTGGCGTCGCTCCGCTGGGCCACCTGGGCAGCGAACTCCTGAAGCTGCTCGCGGGTGCCGTCCTTCGAGCCGTCCTCGACCAGGACGATCTCCTTGCCCAAGCCGCCCAGCTCCACCGCCTCCACGCGCGCCAGCAGATCTCGCCACGTGTTGAGTTCATTGTACACGGGGATCACGACAGACAGCACCCCTGGCCGGGTGACTGCGACGGCATCTGGCTCGGTAACTTCCATAGGCTTTGACTTGTTATCGGCAAGAACACGGATGGGGATTACCGCCAGAAGGCGACGTGGGCTGGATTCTTGAGCCTGCCCCCTCGGTCTCCTCCATCCGGCGGCAGACGGAGCTTGGCCGAAGGACGCGAAACTCCTTGGAAGAGTCGCAACAGTAGATAGGAAAGCTAGGAACATCTTATTGGTGAGTATGTTGATAAACAAGTAAACAAGATTGTAGAATTACCAGGAATTGGCTTGTTCGATGGAGTCAGGGGGGGTGAAACCCCCCATTTGGGGGCCCGAAGGGGTTCTAATCTTGACAGTTTTGGCATCTTGTGCTAGCATCACACTCACTATGGTGACGGCAACTCGTTCGACTAAGAAGTTGTCCCCCCGGAAGAAGGCGATTCGGACCTACGACTCAGCCTTGAAGTATCTGTTCGGACAGACCGACTACGAGCAGATGCTCCGGGTGCGATATAACCGGGATACGTTCAACCTGGACCGGATGCGGTTGTTGTTGAGCGGGCTGGGCAACCCCCACGCCAAACTGCGCGCCGCCCACATCGCCGGTACAAAGGGCAAGGGCTCGACGGCGACGATGCTGGCCGAGATGCTGCGGACCTGCGGCTACAAGGTCGGGCTGTACACCTCCCCGCACATCTGCGATGTTCGCGAACGGATCCGCGTGGATGGCGAGATGATCTCCCAGGCGGCGCTGACGCGCCTGATCTGCCAGGTCGAGCCCATCATCGCCAAGATGGCCGACAAGCCGACGTTCTTCGAAATCTTCACGGCCATGGCCTTCCAGCACTTCGCCAACAGCGGCGTGGACGTGGCCGTGGTGGAAGCGGGCCTGGGCGGGCGCCTGGACAGCACCAACGTCCTGACGCCCGAGGTCTGCGGGCTGACGAGCATCTCGCTGGACCATACGCACCAGTTGGGCGACACGCCGGCGAAGATCGCCGCGGAGAAAGCCGGCATCTTCAAGCGGGACATCCCGGCGATCAGCGTCAGCCAGCTTCCGGAGGTCAAGCGGGTGCTCCGCAAGACCGCCCGGGAAACGGGCGCGAGCCTGATGTTCACCGGCGAGGACATCGACTTCAGCTACCGCGTGGAGTCCTCTCGCCAGAACGGCTGTCATGCCCGGATCTGCCTGACCACGCCCCGCAGCCGCTTTGAGCATCTGCCCGTGCCGCTTCTGGGCGAGCACCAGGCCCTCAACTGCGGGCTGGCCCTGGCGATGCTGGACCAGCTCAAGCTCAAGGGCTACAACCAGATCAGCGACGAGAAGGCCATCCGCGGGCTCAGCAGCGTGTACATCCCGGGACGGATGGAACTCGTCCATCGCGACCCACGCATCCTGCTGGACGGTGCCCACAATGGCGCATCGGTGCAGGCCCTCATGCGGGCCATCGGGCAGCATATCCCCTACGACTCGATGGTGATGATCTTCGGTTGTGCCGCCGACAAGGACATCAACGGGATGATGCAGCAGATCTCGACCGGCGCGGACAAGGTGATCTTCACCCGTGCCGCCGGCAATCCGCGCGCAGCCAGGCCCGAGGACCTGGCCGAGATGTACGAGCAGTGCAGCGGACGCGTGGCCCAGGTCACCGACAGCCTCCGCAGCGCCATGCGGATCGCCCTCAACGCCGTCAGCCGGGAAGACATCATCTGCGTGACCGGCTCGTTCTACCTGGTCGGCGAGGCCAAGACGGTGCTGGGCCAGGGCGTCGCCTGATTGTCTTTTTCCGCCGGCTCCCGACTTGTTCGCCAGCCCTCCGCTCCAGTCAGCGGGGGGCTGATCCATTTCGACAGGTCTTCCCAAGGCGAAATCGGTGGGAACACCTATTGCGGATGACGGACAAAAGCTCAACAATTCATGCACCGCCATGACGGCGGAGGCGAGAGGACAGAACTACATGAAAGCGACTGTGGACGACACGTGCATCGCCTGCGGGCTGTGCATCGAAATGTGCCCCGAGGTATTCGAGATGGGCGATGACAACATCGCCAAGGTCAAGACGGACCCCGTCCCGAGCGAACAGGAAGAGACCTGCAAGGAAGCCGCCGCCGCCTGCCCCGTCGAGGCGATCAAAATCGCCTGATCGTCCGAGGGCGCCCGGTTTAGCGCGAACTTCATCCCCGGCCAGCGCGGCCTCAATGCCCGTGGCCGAAAACGGGGCCGGGCCGCCGGTGCAGCCGGGCCGGGCCAGCCGACGAAGAGGCAGAGAGGATTGCCATGGTTAAGAAGGACAGCAAAAAAGGAACGATCCGCTTCTCATTCAAGCCGATGTATCCTGTCAGCGATTGCCAGGTCGCCGGCGACTTCAACAACTGGCAGCCGGTGCAGATGGTCAGGACCCGCGCCGGCCAGTTCGCCGTCGAGGTCAAGCTGCCCCCCGGCACGCACCAGTACAAGTTCATCCTGGATGGGCAGTGGATGGCCGACCCGGACAACAACATCTACGTCTCCAACGCCTACGGGACCGTCAACTCCGTGTTGCAGGTGGAAGAGACGAAGAAGGTCGCTGCCCGCAAGACGGCCTCCAAGCGCTCGCGGGCGTAAGGGCCGCCTGAACAATCCGGGCAAGCCGAACTCTCCCGACCGGCAGGGGTCTATCCTCTGCCGGTCTGCCATTGACGGGCGGGGGCGGCTGCGGCGGGCTGCGGGTCGAACTTCACCTCCCCGGAACGGTGCGCACGGGCCTGAGGACCTGGTCCCGGCCGGAACTAAGTCAAGATAATCCCCGCAGAAGTCGAAAACTTGGGTATGGTCGCCTTACGCCTGGGCGTCCAGGCCGGACCAGGACCATGAACGAATCGACCCGTACTTCAGCGGCGTCCCCAGCCAAGCGCACTGCCACAGCGGCGTGGGCCGCCCTGTTCTGTGCGCTGGTGCTTGGCGCAGCCGGATACATGCGGCTGGTCGAGCCCCGCATGCACGCCCCGCCGGACGAGGACGAAAGCATGACGCTGGCCTACTACACGTGGGCCGGCACCGACAGCGAGGGCTTCCCCCGGCGCGTGGACCTGAAGAACCCGCCCCGACCGACAATGCGGAACCTGGCGATCGGGATGTTCTGCAGCCTGGGGCGCTGGCCCGAGCCCAACAACCACATCGTCAACAGCTTCCTGGTCAACTTCTCCTACGCCGCCGTGGGCGACAAGCTGCTGGCCCTGCGTCTTCCGGCCCTGATCGCCGCGCTCGTGTTCGCCGGCACGCTTTCGGGCCTGGTGCTGTGGCGGCTGCGATGGGCGGCGGCGGCGCCCGCGCTGGCCCTGGCCGCCTTCGCCATTCCCTACGTCCACTTCTACAGTCAGCAGTCCCGCGGGTACTCCTGGATGCTCGCCCTCCAGGCGCTGTTGCTGGGGGCCTTGTGCCGCCTGGGACGGCGGCCCCGCTCGGCCTTCTGGGGCGTGGTCTGCGCCGCCCTGTCGGTCATGACCTTCATGAACATCGTCAGCATGGCCCTCGACTGGCTGGCGCCTGTCTACGGGTTGTTCCTGCTGCTGCCTGGTCTGCTGCTGGACGCCTCGTCCGGGCGCGATGAGGCCCGCGCCTTGCGCAAGAACCTGCTGCTCCAGGCCCTGGCCATCGGCGCGATCGGCGCGGTGTTCTTCATGGATCGCCTGCCCTTTGTCATCAGTTCGATGCGCCAATACGGCGACGAGTGGACGACCTGGCGCGATTTCGCCGTCCTGTCGGGCGACATCTTCACCTATCTCTTCCCCAGCGTCGCCTGGTCGGTCGTGGGCGCCTGCGGACTGGCCGGGGCGGTGCTGGCCTGGCGCGACCGGGCGGCCAGGCCGTTGTTGGCCGCCTGCGCGCTCTCCGTTGCCGTCAGCTTTGCCCACTTCCTGGCGGCCAGGCGGTTCCCGTACGTGCGGGTGACGGGTTTCTTTCTGCCGCTGGTGTTGCTGGGCCTGGCGGGGCTGATGACCGCGGGCCTGCGCCGGCTGGCCCGCCTGGGCTCCGCGGCGGTTGTCGCCGGGTCGGCTGCCTGCCTGGCTGCGGTCGCGGCCTGCACGTTCTCCTGGTCGTACCAGCCGCCTTCGACAGCCCAGCGCGACCGTCTGGCCAGCCTGTTGGAGCCCGCCGCCGCACCCCAGGACGCTTCGGTCTGCCAGATTCTCGGCCTGCACCTGCCCGTCCGCCCGCCCGGTTGGTCGCATCCGCTGTCGAAGCGGATCAACCGCCTGACCGGCCCGCTGTACCTGGGCGTGGTGAGCGAGGTGGACGGTTCGGCGCCGGCATACTGGGGCGACGGCGAGCCGGGGCGCAATCTCCACCGGCGCCCGCGCTGGGGGGGCTTTGACTGGCCCGCCCTGGTCCGCGACCAGACCCTGGGCGACTATCGCGCCGCCCTGCTGGCCGGGCAGGCCAGCCGCGTCCCCGCCGAAGGACTCGACCACGGCTCGCACGCCGTCTTCTTCTGGTACCTCGATGCTGAGTCGGTGGCGATCTCCCCGGAGAAGTTCCACGTCCTGATGGACGCCCACGAGATCCGCTACCACGTCTTCAAGCGCCGCCTCTACGTCAAGATGCTCGTCTTCAAGCGCGTCTACCTGGCGGTGATCTTCAGCAGCTCCAGCGAGGAATTTCAGCGAGTGATGGCCGCCTTCCGCGGCGGGCAGGAACCCTTCGGCGAGGACCTGTGGGTCTTCCTTCCGCCCGTTCAGGCATCGGCGCCAGCGAGCCGGCCGGCCGAATCGTCACCACGAGGTAGAGAGCGATGACGCAGTTGACAGAGCCGTCAATCGGCGAGGATGCCCCGTCCCAGTCGACGCTTCTTCCGGCCGGCCCCGCCCCCTGGCTGGACCGCCGCGCCTGGGTCTGGATCACGGCGCTGTTCGTCCTCAGCCGCCTGGTCTGGTGGGCCCTGGGCCTGAGGTTCGTCACCGACGCCCTGGTCGACCACTGGCAGTTCATCGATATCTCGCTCCTGCGCGACCGCCTGGCCGAGAGCCTCTGGTACCTGCACTGCCAGCCGCCCCTGATGAACCTGTTGTGCGGGCTGGCGGTCAAGATGGGCCCCGCCGGCATGGTCATGCTGAACCTGCTGTTCGTGGGTCTGGGCCTGATCGCCGCGCTCTGCCTCTATCCGCTCCTGCGGCGCCTGGGCGTGGGCGTCGCCTTCGCCGTGGTCGTGGAGGTCCTGTTCCTGGTCAACCCCACCATGGTGCTCTACGAGAACTACCTGTTCTACTCCCAGCCGATGGCCAGCCTGTTGTGCCTGTCCTGCTGGTCGCTGGACCGCTTCCTGAGCACCGGCCGCACGCGATGGGCGGCTGCCTGCTTCTGGTGCATGGCCGTGGTCGTCCTGACGCGATCGATGTATCACTTGAGCTGGCTGGTCGTGATGTCGGGCGCCGTCGTGCTGCTGTGCCCGCGCGGCCTGCGCAGGCGGGCCCTGACCATGGCCCTGCTGCCCCTGCTGGCCTCCACCGCCCTGTACGCCAAGAACAAGGTGCTCTTCGGGGACTTCTCGGCCACGAGCTGGATGTCCATGAGCTTGACCAAGACCTGGAACGACTATGTCAGCGCCGCCGACGTCAAGGCCCTTCAGGACCGGGGGGAGTTGTCAGCGGTGGCGTCGATGCGCCCCTTCCGAGAGATCGAGCAATACCAGAAGGTCGTGCCCTGCCCCCCGCCGACCGGCGTGCCCGTCCTGGACAATCTGCACAAGGCCGACGGCAGCCCCAATTACAACCACCGCATCATCCCGGCTGTCTCGCGGCTGTACATGTCCGACTTCAAGGTCATCCTGAAACGCCATCCGAAGGCCCCGCTGCGCAGCCAGCTCGACTCCTGGGGCAGCTACTTCCGCCCCGCCAGCGAATACACGTACCTGGGGCTGGAGAACCTGAAGATCGTCGCTCCGCTGGAACACGTCTACAACAGGGTCCTGTATCTCCAGCTTGGGCCCTGGCCGGACAAGGCCCTCAAGAAGACCAACCCCACAGCCTACCTCTGGGGGAAGGTCAAGAACATGTCGCTGACGGTGATCGTGACCACCGTCTTCGTGTTCCTGTACATTCCCTTCCAGACGTGGCGGCTGTGGCGAAGCGGGCGGAAGCATGAGGCCCTGCTCATGCTCTTCCTGTGGCTCGACATCGCTTACGTCTCGTGGACGGCCAACCTGCTGGAAGTGGGGGAGAATCACCGCTACCGCTACGAGATCGAACCCTTGTGGACGGTCCTGTTGGCGGCGGGGCTGGCGGATCTCTTCCGACGCTGGCGCGGGCGGAAAGTGCAGCCCGCCGCGCCGGGCGGCGCCTGAGCGGCGTCTACTTCTCGAACGCCATCACCTCCACCAGGTGCCGCCCCGTGTTGGCGGAGTTGAGGGTCTGCGTGACGCGGATGTAGCGGACCGCTCGCGGGGCAAAGCGACAGACATACCCTTCCGCGGTCGCGGGCTCCTTGTTGTCGCGCCGGTCGGCGACCGTCTCCCATGTCCGGGCGTCCGTCGAGGTCTCCACGGTGAAACCGTAGTGGCGTTTGTCGCCGAAGTATCCCACCACGACGACCCGGCCCACGGTGGTCGGCTGGCCCAGGTCCACCTGCCACCAGGGCTTTTCCTGGCCGGTCTGCGCGACGTCGGTGGCCCAGAAGGACTCCGTGTCGATCCAGCCGTCGTTGGCCAGGTCGGCAGGGTGGGGCGGCAGGGAATGCGAGCAGGTGACGGGCTTGTTGGTGGTCAGGCTGACGGCATTGGGCTTGCCCGCCTGGGCGTACTTCTCGCGCAGTCGCCTGGCGAGGGCCAGGCTGTCGCCGGCCGGCCTGGTCGCGAAAGACTCGTGCCGGTCGGACCACTTGGTCTCCCACTCCAGCAGGCGGCGGGCGAAGTCTTTCTCGTCCAGCGGCTTGCCCGTCTTAAGGGCCTGGGCCTGTTCGCCCAGGTACCACGCCCAGCGGTGGGCGTAGAAGTCGCGGATCATGCCCGCCCATTCCTTGCGGGCGTAGTCGCGGGGCGAACGCGCGCCCCACAGCGTCAGCACGCGCCGGGCGTTCCACTCCATCTTCGCCCGTTCCGCGTCGTTGTCGCCCCAGCGCTTGGCGTCTTCGAGCCAGCAGCCCAGCAGGAACTCCTCCCGCGTGGCCAGCAGTTCGTCCAGGTCGGCCAGCAGGTCGAGGAAGCGCTTGGAGGCGGCCTCGAAGGCGGCGAGATCTTTCTCGCGGAAGGCGGCGGCGATGTCGCGGTGCAGCGCGGGCGAGCGATTGGCGATCACTTGGCGGGCCAGGTTGACCAGGTCGTAGCGGTAGGTCTCCTGTGCGGCGACGGCGGAGTCGTCGCCCGCCCGCTCGAGGAGCTGCCACGCGCGGGCCAGCCGGGCGTCCAGGCCGGGCGAGACGCCTCCGCTGTTCATGCTCGGCAAGCGGGTGACGATGGAGCGGGTGGTCGACGGCCCGCCGTACACGGCCGAGTGGAGGACGCCCCACGCGGCACGGGCGTCGGCGTTGTCGCGCCCGTAGCGGCGCCGCGCGTAGCCAGCCAGCCATTCGCCCAGGTCGACCGGTTGGGCGTCGCGCCAGGCCATCTCGAACATCAGGTCGTAGACGGGCGGGTTGTAGTCCAGCCCCTCGTTGACGAAGCCCAGTCCCTCCAGCCGCCCGGCCGACTTGTTGCCCCGCAGGGCGGGCAGGTCGCGGGCGATGCGGTTCATCGAGCCGCCGAGTTGGACGGTCCGGCCGAAGCTCTGGATGAAGCACCACGCCCACGGCTTGCCCCAGAACGCCTCGGTCTTGTTCCAGACGGGCGTGGCGTCGCAGAACAGGTCCAGCACGAGCATGTGGTCATCGGGCACGGCGTCCAGGAATGCCTTGCCCCGCGGAGCCGTCCAGTATCGAGCGTTATTGAAGAAGAGCCAGCCCTGGAGCACCCAGATCGCCTTCGGATCGCTCTTGACCATGCCGTCGTAGATAGCCCGGCCCAGGCGGTCGAGGTACTTCGTGTCCCCGCTGGGCGGGGTCATCTCGATGAACGTGTCGCTGGCGTAGAGGTGGTCGCTGCCGAACAGGCGGGACTGCTCCTCCATGAACATGGCGGCCAGCCTGGCGAACAGCGGGTCCAGCGGGTCCAGCAGGTAAGTCTTCCACTCGATCCAGGCGATCTTGTGCAGCTTGGCCTGGGGGAACTTCTCCGCCACGCCGGGCGGGACGTGGCCGGTGAAGCCCTGGAGGATGGGCGTCATGCCCAGGCTCCGCTGGCGGTCGAGGATCTTCTGCCCGAGTTCGGCGTGGCGCTCGTTCCACCGCGCGGGCAGCGGGCCGCCCCAGCCGTCCAGGCAGCCCATCCACCCGAAGGACAGATACGGCGGCCCGGCCAGGAAGTCACCGAGCTGCTTGTCGCTCAGCCCCAGGCGGCGGCAGACGGCCTGCCAGACGGCCTCCTGCCCGGTCACCGACAGCGGGACGTTGATGCCGTTGAGGGCCATCCAGTCGACCAGGCGCTCCCACTGCGGCCAGTCCCAGAAGGGCAGGCTGTAGCCGAAGCAGCAGTAGTTGAGGAAGTAGCGGTAGCGAGCCCAGGCGACGCGGCGCACGGGCTTGTCCACCTTGGGCAGCGGGTCGGGCAGGTTGACCTGGCTGCCGTACCACGACACGTCGCAGTGGGCGTGGTGCTTGAGGTACCAGTTGAGGGCCACGCACATCGACAGCGCGGAATTGCCGCGGATGGTCACCTTGTCGCCGGCGGAGTGGAACTCGAAGACGTCCCGCCCGGCATCGGCGGGGATGGTTTCGAAGGCGAACAAGGCAGCCTTGTCCCCCAGCACGCGCCGGGCCAGCGCGGAGGCAGCCTTCTCGGGCGACGCGGAAGGCGCATCGGCCGCAGGCGCAACCGCGGCAAAAAGGGACACGCAGAGCAGTCCACCGATCAGCATTCTCGCGGTCATGGAATGTCCTCGAAAGAAACAGCGAGTGCAGAATAATGATGAGCGAATTGCGATTCGCGAAGTACCGAGTTCGCCCCCGGCATTCACTCTGCAGTTCAACATTCGCTCTTCAACATTCAGTATTCAGTCTTCACGCCTCTTCAATCACCTTGAGTCCCATCGCCTTGGCCAGCTCGATCAGCGGTTCCTTCACGTCGCCGTAGACGGTGACGCGGTGCCAGCCGAACTGGTCCCACTGGTGGAAGAGCTTCTCGATGTCGCCCTTGACCTCGCCCACGAGCTGGGTGCGGCAGCCGCGCGGGGCGTCGAGGTTCCCGACGGCCTTGGCCTGGTGCAGGATCAGCGTCTTGGCCCGCACGCTGGTGCGGAAGGACGTGGTCATGTATCCCTCGGGCAGGAACGACTGCGGGCAGGCCCCGCGGGGGTCGAGGTTGTGCAGCGTCCGTACGCGGTAACGGTTGGTGGCCCCGGCCGGCCCGAAGGCCGTGGTGTGGGCCATGCAGTGGGCGTAGCAGATGTGGTTCTTGCTGGTGTCCAGGGCGGGGTCGCTGACGTAGCCCGGCCGGCCCGTCAGGGCCCGGGCCATCAGCATGGAGACCGAGTCGTCGGGCATGGCCTCGCAGACGCCCTGCCCGCCCTCGTTCAGGATCTGCATGAAGCCCAGGCAGGGGTAGCCCGGCAGCCGCCCGGCCGCGAACCCGCCCAGGCAGTTGGCGGTGACGTTGTTCGTGCCGTACTTCTTCATCAGCTCGCGGATGGCCAGGTAGACGGCGCCGGCCTTGTTGATCGCATCGGCGGAGCAGTCGAAAACCTTCTCCGCCCGGTCGGTCCAGGCCTTGGCGGCCTGGGCGGCCTGGGCGGGGTCGACCTTGTCGTAGAACGTCTTGAACTCGTCGAAGCTGACGGTGACGCCCTTGATGCCCAGGTAGTCGTGAACGCCGCCGCTCTTGTGCGTGTTGAGGATGAGGAACTTGCTGGAGCGGAGTTGATCGAGGCACTTGGAGATCTCGGTCAGCGTCACGCGGTCCTCGGCGCACTTCAACTCGCCCGGGCGGGCGAAGGTCTTGAGGTACGCCTCGCGGCTGGCCTGGGCGAAGGATTGCGGCGTCATCTGCCGGACATTCGCGAAGGGCCTGGCCGCCGCGACCAGGTCATCCAGCTTGGTGGACGAGACCGCGGCGAACGGCACCTGCCGGCGGTGCATGCCCGCGGTGCCCACCAGGAAGTTCCCGCATCCGCCGAGGAACTCATCCGCCACCAGCAGGGGCTTGTTGACCTTGGCCAGTTCGGCGGCCGACTGAGTGAGCCCCCAGCTCAGCGTGACGCAGTAGACCAGGTAGCCGTCGACCTGGTCCTTGAGGGCGATGGCCTTGGCCAGATCTTTCGGGGCGGCGACGACCACCGGGGTCCACTGGACGCCTTCGATCGCGCCCAGGGCCTGGAGGACCTCGGCGTGACGCTTGGAGCAATCGTAGTCGGGATAGGGCCAGATCTCGCGGCCGTGGCTGTTGGAGAAGAATACGACGGCGACCTTGGCCTTGGAGCCCGCCTGGGCGGGTGCGTCCGCCGCCCGCAAAAGCGGTCCGGTCCCCGCCAGGGCAGCCCCGGCGGCGCAGGTCTTGAGGAATCCGCGGCGAGAGGAGACGCGACAGGAGGGCGGGCAGCAGCAGCGGCACATGACGGGGCTCCTTTCCGCAGAGCGGTCAGCATTCAGCGATCGAATGCTGGCGCTGTGGCGTCCATAGGGACAAGTCTATTCGATCTATCTGGGCTCGAACAACAGTTCCTCGCCCGGCTGGGTGTCGATAGTGACGATGCCGCGCGCGTCGGCGCTGAGCGGCTGGGCGGGACCGCGGCCCCGGCGAACGGCGACGCCGGGCCAGGGGCTGACCAGGCGCAGGGCCCCGCCGACGGTCGAGGTCACGCGGACGGGGGCGATCTTCCCGCCGGCCTGCTCGGCTGTCACCAGGAAGCCGCCCATCGCGCGCAGGCGGACGAACTGGGCCGGCTTGTCCGCCGGCCAGGCCGGCAGCACGCGGATGATGCCCTCGACGCTCTGGAGCAGCAGTTCGCTGATGGCGGCCGAGGCGGCAAACTGTTCGGTGAAGTGTCCGCAGCGGTCGCCGGCTCGAAGGGTGATCGTGCCGTTGGGCCGGGAGCGGGCCAGGAACTCGCGCTTGGCGTAGCTCCAGGTGTCCGGAAGGCTCAGGCGAGAGCGGGCAATGGGCATGATCATGCTCGAGTTGTAGCCGTTCCATTTCACCCGCTCCAGGGTCCGCACGAACAGCGCCCGCGTCGGCGCGTCGCTGAAGATGGTCACCTGTTCGGCCGGAAAGACCGGCACGGCGGGGACAGCGATGTTGTAGTTGATGGGCGGAGCCTCGAGCACGTCGACGACGATGGGCTGCTCGCCCTGGCTGACGGGATAGGCCGGCAGGAGGCCCAGGGCCGCCTGCCAGCGCCGCGCCAGCGGCTCGTCACAGCCCAGAGCGGCGGCGCCTTCGATGGCGGCCTTCAGCGTGAATTGGGCATAGGCGATGCAGAAGGTGCTGTTGCGGTTGCGCTTGAAGTCGGGAGTGAGGCTCCAGTGCTCGGGGCTGTAGCTGGGGGCGAGCACGACCTTCCCGTCGCCGGCGCGCCGGCAGCGCTCGATGAACTCGGTGTAGAAGGTGGCCACGTCGCGCACCGCCGGGTAGGCGATCCGCTCGAGGTAGTCCCGATCGGGCTGGTACTTGTAGTGCCACCACAGGTTCTGCACGACCATTCCCGACACGCCGATGGTGTGCGCGTAGGGCGGGAAGGCGTGCATGCGGTTGTTCTTGCTCTTGCAGATCGTGGGGTCGGGGACCTCGTGGGTGAAGACGTTGTGGGGAATGCAGGCCCCGTCGCAGTCGTAGGTCTGGCGGGCGAACCAGCGGGCCCGCGGCAGATAGCGGTGGATCATTCGCTCGTACGGCTCGGCCAGTTCCACGTGGTTGGTCACGTAGGCGGACCAGAAGGTCTGCTCGGAGTTGTAGTTGAGTGTGTGGCTGCCGTGCCAGGGCGGGCTGTCGTTGGTCAAGCTGGCGTAGAGCCCGATGGCCTCGACGCCCGGCTTGCTGACGCACCGCAGGAAATAGAGGCAGCGGTACCAGATGCGCGTCAGGTCGGCGTCGTCGAGCTGGACGCCGCTGGCCGACCAGAAGTCAGCCCAGAGTTTCTCGTGCTCGGCGATGAGGGAAGACGGTTCGGCGGCCAGGGCGAGTCGCACCAGGTCCAACGCCTTGGCCTGCGGGTCCTTGGCCTCCAGCGAGGTGACGACGGAAACGGCCTTGCGGGCGTTTCGCTGGGCCAGCGCGACGGCGAACGTCAGCCCGGGCCAATCCGGGTCGGCGGGCAGGACCTGGGTGACGCTCTCAGTGCCGTCTTTGCCGTGGGCGGTGTGCTGCGGCGCGGGCAGGTAGCCCGCCGGCACGCCCTCCAGGCGCGCCGACGCCGGCGTGTCGATCAGGAAGACGTTCCGCCCGGCCAGGCAGCGAACCGTCGCCGGCGTGTCCGCGTGGTCCGCCTTGGCGACGGCCCGGGCGATGTCCAGCCGGCTGGGGCAGGGCAGCATCTTGCCCACGTTCGAGAGGTCCACCGGAACCTTGCCCCCGGGCCCGTCGAACCAGGCAGCCTCGAAGCGGTTCTCCGCCGGCTTGCCGTCCAGCGTCCAGGTGTAGAGGATCAGCCGGTGGACGTCGTGGCCGGGCGGGATGGAGAAGACCTTCTCCTCGGTTTTCTGCGGCGACTGGATCCACTTGCTCGAGACGAAGTACTTCTGGCGAGAGTCGCAGATATCCACGTAATACTGGGCGTTGGGCGAGCCGGAGACCTTGAGATGGAAGGCAGCAGCCCTGGCGACGGGCAGACCCAGCGGCTCCACGGCCCAGCCGGTGGAGGCGCCCTGTCGCCCGTCGATCCGCATGGTGGCCCGACCGTCGGCGTAGGTGAAGGTGTTGACCGTGCCCTCCCGGCGGATCTGCCGCCAAACCGCGCCCTTGGCGCCGTCAGCCCCGAATACCACGTACGCGCAGGGCCGGGGGCAGGGGTAAGGCTTGTCCCAACTCGGCATCGGGCCGTGCAGCGGACCGGTCAGCTTTCCGTTGCGGATGTCGATCTTCAGCAGGGGGGGATCCTTGGACGTGTCGACGCGGGCGTCCCACACGTCGTTCTTGGTCAGCTTGAGCACGAGCTGTCCGCCGCGAACGTACAGCAGGCCGTTCAGGTCCCCGTTGCCCAGGATCAACGAGTTCTCCATGATGTCGTCCAGGCGGTCCTGAACGATGGCGGCCGACTCCAGGGCTTCAGGCAGCGGGGCCTGGGCGTACGCCGCCGCGTCCCATCCCGCCAATACCCCCACCCACGCCGCCGCCAGTATCCAGGGTCTCATCTCGACTTCCTTTCGATGGGCATCTCGTCTCTGGGACAAACTCCCCCACTGATTGCGGATTGCCCGCCATACCCTTATGTTCCCAGTGCAAGACCAGCGGCCGGTCGGCTTCTCGCCGACCGGCCGCTGAATCTCACTTGGGATTACGGACTACTGACTACCAGCTACCGGCTACTGCTTCTGGGGCTGCTGCTGGTCGCGGTCTTCGGGCTTCTCGGCCTTGGCCTCCTCGCCGACGCCGCGGATGGCCCAGCGGGCAAAGCGCAGACGGACGTTATTGGACTCGTCCACCTTCACCACGACCTCGGTCTCCCGGGATTCGATGACCGTGCCGATGATCCCGCCGATGGAGGTGATCTTGTCGCCCTTCTTGAGGGTGCTGAGCATTTCCTTGCGTTTGGCTTCCTGCTTGCGCCGGTTTCGGCCCATCCAGATGTACAGCAGGACCATCACGCCCAGCATGATCCAGATAAAGCTCATGTCCGGTCCGCGAGGCGGGGGGGCCTGCTGGCCGCCGGGCTGGGTGGCGGGCTGGCCCTGGCCGGGGCTCGGGGGGGCCTCGGCGGGCTTGGTCACGTCCTTGGGCTGGTCGCTGGGGCGGAGTTCGGGCTGCTCGGGTCCGGCCGGCTGGGTCGTCTGGGCCAGCGCGGGCCAAGCCGTCACCGCCACCGCCAGCAGGCCGATCACGATCCATTTCGACTGCGTCATATCGCCAATCCTTTCTGTAGGTCTGTGGGAAAAGGAAGATTGTGCCTCATTCTCCCCCCCGGCGTCAAACTTATCTTGCGCCGGCGCCGCCTCGCGGGGCGCTCGAATGCTCGTTGACAACTCGCCATGCGAAGCGGACACTGCTGACCAGCGCCGCTCCACAAGGCAGCCGCTGAAGGCTGACAGCCGAACAGGAGTTCCGATGGAACTGGTTCTCGCATCCACCGCCCGCCAGGCCGGAGCGTTTGCGGCGGCCCAGGTCGCCGACGCGATCCGCTCCGCCATCGCCCACCGCGGGCAGGCCCGCATCACGCTGGGCACCGGGGCCAGCCAGATCGTCCTGCTCGAGCACCTGGTCGCGTCGGAGGGAATCGACTGGTCGGTTGTCACCATGTTCCACCTGGACCAGTACATCGCCATGGCCCCCGACCACCCCGCCAGCTTCATCCGCTATCTCCGCGAGCGGTTCGTGGAGAAGGTGCCTTCCCTGGCGGCGGCGCATTTCATCGACGGCCTGGCCGACCCCCGGGCCGAGTGCCGCCGCGTCGGCGCGCTGATCCGGGAATCGCCCGTCGACGTGTCCTGTGTGGGCATCGGCGAGAACGGGCATCTGGCCTTCAACGACCCCCCAGCCGACTTCGAGACGGCCGAGCCTTACCTCGAGGTCGAGCTCGACGACGCCTGCCGGCGCCAGCAGTTCGGCGAGGGGTGGTTCCCCACGTTTGATGCGGTGCCCCGCCGGGCCATCTCCATGAGCGTCCGCCAGATCCTGGCCAGCCGCAAGCTCGTCTGCACCGTGCCGGACCTCCGCAAGGCCCGCCCCGCCCGCGACGCCATCGAGGGCCCGCTGACCAACCGCGTGCCCGCGTCCATCCTGCGGACGCACGAGAACTGCATCATGATCCTGGACGAGCCGGCCGCCTCGCTTCTGTCGGACGCGACCAAGGCGGCGGCCAGGCGGATCGAGTGAGGAGGCAACCATGGCGGCGGGATTCGTGGATCTTCAGGTCAACGGCTACGCGGGGCGGGACTTTACCACCGCCGCGCTGAGCGACGAGGACGTTCAGGCGGTGTCGGCTGAGCTGGCCCGCCGGGGCACGGCTGCGTACTGCCCCACGGTCGTCACCACGAGTTGGGACGTCTATGAGCACGTGCTGCCCATCCTGGGCCGGGCCTGCCGCCAAGGCTCGCGGAAGGCTTGCAGCCGCCCGCTGGGGATTCATCTCGAGGGCCCGTTCATCTCGCCCGAGGACGGGGCCGTCGGCGCCCATCCCAAGGTCCACGTCCAGCCGCCGAGCATCGCTGCCCTGGAACGCCTGATCGAACTGGCCGACGGGCAGGTCCGTCTGCTGACGTTGGCCCCGGAAGCGCAGGGGGCTGTTGAGTTGATTGCCCGTGCTCGCGACCACGGCATCGCGGTCTCCGTCGGGCACACACTGGCGGGGGCCGACGACGTGAACCGCGCGGCAGCGGCGGGGGCGACGCTCTCGACACACCTGGCCAACGGCTGTCCGAACCAGATTCACCGTCACATGAACCCGATTTGGCCGCAGTTGGCCTGTGGCGAGCTGACGGCCATGATCATCACTGACGGGCACCACCTTCCCCCGTCCGTCATCGCCGCCATCCTGGCAGCCAAGGGCCCCCGGCGAACCATCATCACCTCCGATTCGGTCAGCGTGGCCGGCCTGCCCCCGGGCGAGTACGAGACGATGGGCACGCCGGTGGTCCTGGAGCCCTCCGGGCGGGTCCGCAACGCCCGGGCGCCCACCCTGGCCGGGAGTTCCGCCTGCGTGATCGACTGCATGAACCATCTGGCGAGCCTCGGGCTGCTGGAGGTCGAAGACCTCTACCGTGTCGGGCGGGACAACCCCCTGGCCGCCATCGGCGCGTCGGCCGACGACCTGGCGCCGGGCGTGAGCGTCCAGTGGGACGGGCGGGGATTCGCGGTTAGCTGACGTCGGCACCGGGCGATTGCTTCGGCGCGCCAGGGCGGTTACAGTTCCGCACAGACAAACGCGGGAGACACACCCCATGAACATGCAAACCAAGCGTCGCGGAAAGGTCCGAACCGGCATCTGGATCATCGTGGTCATCGGGGGATTGCTGTCGGGGCTGTCCTATCCGGTTATGAATCTCATTTGGCCACTGAGCGAGCCCGGCGTGGTGCAGGAGATTGTCTCGCCGGACGGCCAAGTCCGCCTGGTGATCACCGCCAGGCAGCTCAACCGCTTCAACCCCGAGTACGCCTATTACATCGCGATGGCGGACGCGGACAAGAAGCCCTTGCCGGGGGACCCGAGGATATACTCCGCGGGCAAGAGCACCTTCACGGCCGAATGGGGCGAGCGCGGCGTCGAGGTATTCCTGGCCAACGAGAGTCGAGGCTTCGTCGGTTCCGGGCAACTCGTCGACGGGCGGCAGGTATGGTCCGACCTGCGGTTCGGCCAGATTCCGCGACTGCCGCTCCTGCCCCCGACCATCCAGTAGCCGCTACTTCTTGCCCACGCAGATGACGCTCTTGTCGGTGCGGAAGATGATCTGTCCGTCGCTGATCGCCGGCGAGGCGAAACACTTCTCGCCCAGCTCGTTGCGGGCGATCCGCTCGAAGGTGCGCCCCGCCTTCACTACGTCGGTCACGCCGTCGTCGTCGGTGAAATACACCCGCCCCTCAGCCAGCACCGGGCTGGCGCTGTGGTGCTTGCTCAGCCGCTCCAGCCAGAGCATCTTCCCCGTCGCGGCCTCCATGGCCTGGGCGTAACCGAAGTCCGAGACGATGAAGAAGCATCCCGCCGCAGCCACCGGCGAGGGCACGTACGACGGGTGGCACGTCGCGGACTTCTTTATGTGCCACAGCACGTGCGTGTCGGTCACGTTGCCCTGGCCGTCGGGCTTGATGCCCAGCACGTGCAGCGTGGGATAGCCCCCGGTGATGCAGAACACGCCCTGGTGGAAGACCATGCTGGCCACGAACTGCTCGGTGGGCCCGTCGATGATCCAGTACTGCCTGCCCGTGTCGGGGTCGTACGAGGCGACGCACTTGCAGCCGCTGAGGACCATCTGCGTCCGCCCGGCCGCCTCGACGATGTACGGCGGGCTGTACGAGCGGATGCGGTTCGGGCGGTCGATGCGCCACTTCTCGGCCCCGGTCGCCTTGTCCAGGGCCACGATGTACGCCCGCTTGCCCTCCGGGGCGTCCTGGTCGCAGTTGAGGATGATCCAGTCCTTATACGGGATGATCGTACTGCAATAGCCGTGCTTGGAGTAGTGCTCGCCCGGGCAGACGCGCCAGAGCTCCTTGCCCTGCGTGTCGTAGCAGACCACCCAGACCTTCGGGGCCGCCAGGAACGTCACCCACACCCGCTTGTCGTCGGCAGCCGGGGTGGAGCTGGCGTGCGAGTTCAGACGGTTCTTGCCTTCCAGGGGGGCCTTGAGGACCTCCCGCTGCCAGAGGACGCGCCCGTCGCGGCGGTCCAGGCAGAGCAGGCGGCGGGTCTGGTCGTCCTCGGTGCAGGTGATGACGTAGACCTTGCCGCCGGCCACCACGGGCGAGGCGTGACCCTTGCCGGGGATCGGCGTCTTCCAGGCGATGTTGTCGCCCGGGCCCCAGCGGACGGGGATGTTGGTCTCGAGGCTGGCGCCGTCGCCTCGAACCCCGCGCCAGGCGGGCCAGTCCTCCGCCCGAAGGTTCGTCGCCGTCGCCGACAGGGCCGCCATCATGAGCAAGAGCGTTCTCACGCGATATCTCCTATGGAAAGCCGCGATAGGCTCAACGCCCCCAGCCGCGCGGGATTTCCATTGGGCACGACGAGTGAAACACTTGTACAAACCATCTTTCGAGTCGTAGTATGATTATCGTGCATGTGGCCGTTTAAGAAGAAAACCCGACAGCGGCGCCTGGAGGTGCGCAAAAGCACCCCCGCCGCCGGTGCATCCCTGTGGCTGCGGTTCTGCCAGGGCGGCGGGATCGGCTCGATCCTGCTGGCGGCGCTGTTCTACGCAGCTGCCCTGCTGATGGACGTCTATCCGGCGGACCCCCTGCCCTACCGCGTGGGACAGTACGTGCCCCAGGACATCCATGCCCGCGTGCCCTTCTCGGTCCGCTCGGAGAAACAGCTCCGCGAGCAACTCGACCAGATCCCCGCCCAGACCCCCCGCGTGTATGTCTTGAACAAGGAGCTGGAGCAGGAGATCGTCCGCGAACTGCGCGATCTGCCCGTGCGGCTGACGGCGGCCACTCGCCCAGCCGACCTGGAGGGGTTGAAGGTGCCGGCCACCCAGCCCAGCGAGGGCCTGTGGCGGCGCCTGTCGCGACAGGAGGAGGTCCAACTGTACCTTTCGCGCCTGGAGCCGCTTCGCGAAGGGTTGCGCCACCTGCCGATCGTCCGTCCCGAGGCCACCCACGGCCTGGACCCGGTCATCGTCCGCATGGGCCAGCAGCGACGCAGCCTGCCTCCGCCCGAGTTGATCTCCACCGAGAACACCGCCCTGATCAAGCAGGAAGTCAAGGAGCTGACCGAACCGTTCGACCCGGCCGTCCAGGACTATCTGCGAGTCTACCTGCAGCAGAAGCTCACGCGCGCCCCGCCCGTGCCGCTCTATCAGGAGAGCGGTCCGGCCAGGCAGCAGCTCATCCAGGAGCAGATCGACAAATTGCGGGCCAACCCGCCCACCGAGCAGATCCAGGCCGGCCAGCGCCTCGTCCAGGCCAGCCGGCGGATCGGCCCGGAGGGCCCGGTGGTCGCCGAACTCAGCCAGCAGGATCTGGAGCTGTTGCGGGCTGAGCGCCGCGCCTACCAGGCGAACCTGGACGAGACCGCGCCCTGGGTGCGGACCGGGCAGGTCTTCGGGCGGGCGGGCACCCTCCTGGTGTTGACGCTGCTCATGTGTTTCTACATCGCCCGCTACCGGCGCGAGATCGCTTCCGACCATATCCAGGGCCTGCGGATCGTTCTCCTGCTGGTGCTCATGCTGGCCCTGACCAGGCTCATGACCGACGTGCTGCAATGGAACCCGATGGCATCTGTGCTGACTGTCCTGATGACCGGCATCATGCTGACCATCGTGTACGACCAGCGGTTCGCCCTGGCGATGGGAACGGCCATGACCGTCCTGGTGATGGTCCAGTTGCGGGAGGGGCTGGAGACGGCCCTGGCCCTGCTGACGGGGCTGTTTGTCGGCGTGTTCCTGCTGCGCGAGGTCCGCACGCGGACCAAGCTGATCCAGGTGTCGGCGGTGGCGGCGGCGGCTGTGTGCGTCGCGGTGTGGGTGTCGGCCCTGGCCAAGGGTCTGCCCTGGGGCTTCGCCGTCATCGACAGCCTGTGGGGGGCGGGCTTTGTCCTGCTGGCGGGCTTCCTTCTCCAGGGCCTGCTGCCCCTGGTGGAGTACCTCTTCGGCGTGGCCACCTCGATGACCCTGCTGGAGTGGTGCGACGCGTCCAAGCCGCTGCTGAAGCTGCTGGCCATGGAGGCCCCGGGCACCTACAACCACTCGTTGCAGCTCGGCACGATGTGCGAGGCGGCGGCCGAGTCCATCGGCGCCCGCGGGCTGCTGGCCCGCGTGGGGGCCTACTACCACGACATCGGCAAGGTCAACAAGCCCGACTATTTCGTCGAGAACCAGGCCGGCCTGCCCTCCAAGCACACCAAGCTCTCGCCCGCGATGAGCCTGCTGATCATCACCGCCCACGTCAAGGACGGACTGGAACTCGCCCGCCAGTACAACCTGCCCCGAGTCCTGTGGGAGTTCATCTCCACCCACCACGGCACGACGCTGGTGCAGTATTTCTACCACGCCGCCAGCGAACAGCGCAAGGCCGACGCCGAACGCGCCCCCGACGAGATCGAATTCCGCTACCCCGGGCCCAAGCCCCACAGCAAGGAAGCCGCCATCCTCATGCTGGCCGACGCGGCTGAGTCGTCGGTCCGCTCCATGTCCGAGCCTACCCCCGGGCGGATCGAGAACCAGGTCCACGCCATGATCTCGCGCCGGCTCATGGACAACCAGCTCGATACCTGCGACCTGACCCTCCGCGAGGTCCATCTGATCGAGGACTCGCTCATTAAGAGTCTGGCCTCCATGTACCACTCCCGAATCGCCTACCCCACCCCGGCCGGGCAGAAGCCCTCCGCCGCCGAAATCCAGCGGGCCGCCGCCGAAAAGGCCGCCGCGGAAAAGGCGGAAAAAGAAAAGACCGGGGCCGGGGCGTAGGCCCGGGCTGCTGGAGTGGCTGGCGACGCCGCGATAGAGCGATTCCCCCTTGTCCTGCGGGTCTATCTCACGTTGAACCGCACCGCCGCCGCCCGCCCAGCCGGGTCCACGCAGCGAAGTTCGTGCACGCCCACGCCCACCTCCAGGCGCTTCGCGTCGGCGAGCAGCCTGCCGTTATGGAACCACTGCAAGGCGGGCCCTGTGGACGCGGCGTCCTGCGTGCGTCCGTTTGCCTGCGGGTGGATGACCGCCTGGCCGTTGAGGGCGATCAGGGTCGAGCCGGCGGGGGGTGAGAGGATGACCAGCTCGCTGCCGGCCTCGGGAGGCGGGGGCAGGGGGTGCCGGACGATCAGCGGCGCCGGGGCGGGCGGATCGGCCTGCGTGCGGCGCAGGCGCGGCAGGGCGAACAGGGCTGCCAGGGCGGGCTCGGCGGCCTGCGAACCGACCAGTTCTTCCCGCCCGGCCCCGCGGTCCACGCCCACCCACACGCCGACGGCGTAGCGTCCGTTATGTCCGACCGCCCACGCGTCGCGCCGGCCCGCGCTGGTGCCCGTCTTCCACATGAACCACGGGACGGAGGCGGCGTCGAGGCCTTCCATCCCGCCCGGGCGGCGCCGGCGGCTGGAGAGGATGTCGTCGAGCGTGCGGCAGGCCTCGGCGGACAGGGCCCGGGCGGCCGGGGAACGGGCGGCACGAGCCTCGTCGGCCAGCAGACGCGGCGGGCGCGTCACTCCGCCTCGCCCCAGCGTCGCGTAGGCGTTGGTCAGCTCCAGCAGGCTCACCTCGAGGCCGCCCACAGCCAGCGACAGCCCGGCCCGGGCGTCGGCGTCGGCAGGCAGGTCCAGCCCGCACGCCCGCAGCACGCCCAGGCACCGCTCCAGGCCCGCGCCCTGGGCGACCAGGATGGCGGGCACGTTCAGGCTTCGCCGCAGCGCCTCGCCCGCGGGCAACGGGCCGCTGAAGGTCCGCGTGAAGTTGTCGGGCCGCCACGACCCGCGATCGATGGGCACGTCGTAGACGGTTGTGTCGGCGCCCAGGACGCCGGCGTCGAAGGCGGCGGCGTAGAGGAACGGTTTGAGGGCCGAGCCTGGGCTGCGCGGGGCGGCGGCGGCGTTGAACTGCGATGCCCCCGGCCCGGCTGACCCGATCAGGGCGACGATGGCCGCCTGCTCGATGTCGATCACGACGGCTGCCTGCACCACGGCGGCGGGCAGGTTGCGTCCGTGCTCGTGCAGGACGCTCTGCACAGCCTGCTGGATCTCCCCGTCGAGGGTCGTCCGCCCCCCGCCGGGGCTTCGTTGCAGGGCCATCTCGGCGGCGTGGGGCGCGTCGACGACCACGCTGCGACGGGCGAGTTGCAGTTCCTGGGCGGCTGCCTGCTCGCACTGCCGGGGCGAGATGAAGCCCGCGGCGACCATTCGCTCCAGGACGACGCGCTGGCGGGCGCGGGCGGCCTGGAGATGGCGGTCCGGGCGATAGCGGGAGGGCGACTGGGGCAGGCCCGCCAACATCGCCGCCTCGGCCAGCGAGAGGTCGGCGGCGTCCTTGGCGAAGAACAGCCGGCTGGCCGCCTGCACGCCCCGGACGTTGCCCCCGTACGGGGCGGCGTTCAGATAGTGTTCCAGGATGCGGCCCTTGCTCCAGAGCGCTTCGAGTTGCAGGGCCCGAAACGACTCGATGAGCTTGGCCCCGATCGACCGCGGGCGGGAGTCCATCATGCGGCAGACCTGCATGGTCAGCGTGCTGGCCCCGCTGACCGTTCGCCCGGCCAGCAGATTCTGCCCCGCCGCCCGCGCCACCGCCAGCGGGTCCACTCCCCGGTGCCGGCGGAAGCGGCGGTCCTCGGCGGCGATCGTCGCCTGAACCAGCCAGGGCGACATCCGCTCCAGCGACACGCTCATCCGCCACTGGTCGTCGTGCGACACCCGGCGCAGCAGGAGGTCGCCGCGACAGTCGGTCACCACCGGGCTGGCGGGGAGCGCCTCCAGCCGCTCGATCGGAAACGGCCAGGCGTGCCAGCAGAACGACAGCACGCCCAGGCCCACCGCGATGAGGACGCCGAAGGCCAGCAGGACACGGCGCAGCCAGCGACGAAGGCGACTGACAATGGACCGTTGGCCATTGTCAATCGCAGACGGCGCCGGCAGATTTGAGGGTCTTTTCTTCAATGGTCGATAGTCAATGCTCAATAATCAATTGACCGCTCTCTCCGAGGGCGGCCACCGCGGGTTCATACATGCACGACGCCTGCACGGGGGGCACGGCGAACTGGCCCGCCGTCGTGGCCCGCAGGGTGTAGCGGAAGACCTGCTTGCCGGGGTGAACGCTCGCGAAGAGCACCACGCGGTCGTCGAGGAATTCGGTGCGGTCCGCCCGCCCGGTCGCGGGGCGGTTGGCGGCCGGGGTAGCCTGGTCGCCCTCCGGATCCGCCCCCAGCAGCAGGGCGGACGAGGTGACCAGTCGCGGGTTCTCGACCTCCAGCCCGCCGGGCAGGGCGTCGACGATGGCTACGTTGCCCACGCTGCGGGCCAGGCCCGCCACGCCTACCGTCAACTCGACCTGCACCAGGTCTCCAACCTGCAATCGCCGCGGGCCGGCAGCGTCCGGCAGCGGGTTGCCCTTGCGGTCCAGCCAGCGGCGCTGGAGCACCAGGTTCCGCTGGAAAGGCTTGACCACGCCGGCGGCGGCCTGGCCCTCCGTGGTCATCGACAGGTAGATCGGCCCCTCGCCCTCGCTGCGCACGTGCAGCGGGGACGAAAGCGACCGCAACGAGCGGACCAGCGGCTTAGTGTGGTCGAACGCGGCCGGGGCCTCGTCGCCGGCCGTCAGCGTGCCGCGGAAGCTCGCGGTCTGCCCAGCCGTCGCGAGCTGGTAGCGGGCCAGCGCGATCAGGGCCGACGCGTTGGACAGCGTCGTGCCCCAATCCCCGTTGGAGCGGGCCTGGTCCAGCTTGCTGGCCAGCAGGGCTACCCACGGGTGGTCTTTGTCGATGTCGAGCATCACGCCCAGCAGCAGGGCCTCCTGGCGGGTCTGGCTGGTCAACTCGCCGGTGGTGGTGGTCGTCGCCAGCATCTCGATGGTCTGCCGGGGCAGCACAGCCATCGCCCGGTCTTTTCGTCCGATGGCCAGGTACGCCCCGGCCAGGTGGGCCCGCCCGCCCATGTCCATGTCGTCCAGGCCTTCTGCCAGGCGCGCCATCCAGCCGTGCTGGGCCCGCCCGTGCAGGGCCAGCAGGTGAAGGATCATCGCCCGCGTGCTGGGCGAGAGCGACTGGGTTGACTCGTTGTCGTGGGACGAGGTCGGTCTGGCCAGCGCCGCCTCCAGGTACGCGGTCAGCTCGTTCATGAACCGCGGGTCGACGCGGTAGCCCGCCCGGTTGGCCTGGATAAGGAACTCGGCTGCGTAGGCGGTGCCCCAGAGGTTCGCCTGGCGGTCGCCCGGCCAGTAGCCCAGCCCGCCCGAGGCGGTCTGCATCGACCAGAGACGCAGGATGCCCGACTCGACCATCTCGCGGGCGTGGGCGGAGCGGGCGTCGTTGCCCGCCTCCATCGCCAGCAGGTCCGGGGCGTACAGGATGGCGGCCAGGCGGCTGGTCGTCTGCTCGAGGCAGCCGTAGGGGTAGCGAAGCAGGCGCTCCAGGGCGGGCGCAAGCTGCACGTTGGGCCTGCCGCTGATCACCACCCGCGTGAGCGTGGTGCCCGGCACGAAAGACTTGTCCGGCTCGACGGTCAGCTCCTGCCCGGCCTTGGCGGCGTAGATCCGCGTCACCGCGTGGGGCGTGGTGACCGGACGGATCGTCATGAGGCTGGTGTCCGCCATGGACAGTTGCCCGTTGATTTCCGCCGCGGTGACCTTGACTTCCACCTGTCCCGGCGCGTCGGCCCGCAGCAGGGCCAGACGCAGGGCCGACCCCCCGGGCGGCACGACCACCCGCGACATGTCCTGCCCGCCGTCCAGGGCGAGCGGTCCGCGCAGGTCCAGGTCGACCCGCACGGCCAGCTCGCGGTCGGTCGAGTTGAACAGCTTGACGGGCAGCTCGAAGCGGTCGCCCGGCGCCGCGAACCGAGGCCAGGTCGCCTCCACCAGCAGCGGGGCGGTCACCGTCACGTCGCAGCGGGCCTGCCCGTACAGGTCGCCGTCGGCGGCGGTGGCCATCAGGCGCATCCGCCCCGTGCGATCGGGCAGCGCGACGCGCATCATCAGCCGGCCGTCCAGGTCGGTCGCCGCCGCCCCCAACCACACCACGGCTGCCGCCCGCTGGCGCACGGGCACCGTGCTGCGCCGCATGGCGGAGCGGGCCGGGCCGTCCTTGGACATCGCGCCTTGCTCGTCCTCGTCACCCGCGCCGATGCGGGCCATGCTCACCGGGCGCTGGTAGTCCGGCAGGAGGTCGAAGAACGCGTCGTGCGTCTCCACCGCCCAGCGGCGCGGGGCCAGGAAGTGCCTCAGCGGGTCCGGACAGGCAAAGGCGGTGGTCAGCAGGATGCCCTCGTCCACCGCCCACAGGTGCACCATCGTCGGCCGCCGATCATGGGCGGGCAGGTGCGTGTCCACGGCGACGTCGATGGTCTGCCCCGGGCGGGCCTGGGCCGGGGCCTTCAGCGTCAGCTCCAGTTCGCTGCCGGAATGGTCGCAGAGCAGTCGCGCCAGTCCCATCGCCCGGTGGGGCAGCCACTGCTTGGCGGCCGGGTCCACCGCCCGCACCACGCTCGCGGAGATAAACGCCCCGCCGCGCAGCGACGCCGGAACGGTCAGCTCGACCTCGGCTGTCTGCTTGTGGATCTCCACCACGCGACGCTCCAGAACGCGGTCGCTCTCGAGCGTCAGCAGCATCGTGCCCGGAATGGGGCTGCGAACCAGCACGCGGGCCTTGTCGCCCGGGACGTACTTCTGACGGTCCAGGACGATCTCCAGCCGCTCGGGCTGGTCCATGGCCAGACTGGCCTCGTCGTCGCCGCTGTCGCGGACGTAGAAGTCGATCTGCCCGCAGGCCGGACCGGCTGGGTCGCGGACGATCAGGCGGTAGCGGCCGGGCGACCGGCAGGTCACATCGACCCGCCCTGCGCCGTGGCCGCCGTCGATGGCGGCGGCGCGGAGTGGGCCGGGCTTGATCTCGCTGACCAGGCGCTCGGTGCTCTGCCAGACCATCCGCCCGTCGACCTCGCGAAGAGCGGAGTCGTGCTCCACGCGGGCCAGGCTCATCTCCAGCTTGTCCAGCGGCAGGGGCTGGTCGGCGGCGTCGACCAGGACGCACTCGACCGCGGCCGGCTTGCCCACGCGGGCCAGGGGCGAGGCCAGGCGCAGGCCCACGTGTCGGCCGACCAGGTCCGCGGTCATCTCGGCGCTGGCCGAGACGGTCCGCCCGCCGGTCTCGATCACGCCCGCCGAGAATACCACCCGCCACAGGCGCCCCTCGAACGGCGAAGATTCGCGCGGGCCTGGGTCGGACTCGTCTGAAGGCTCGTCTTCCGCTTGCGCCTTCAGCACCAGCGGCACGCGGCAGCGGCCGTCATCGTCCAGGCGCAGGGCCTGCTCGTCCAACAGATGTCTCCGCGGGCCCAGGCCGTCGTTGAACGCGAACCGTTCGAAGCGGCTGGAGCGGTAGCCGATCGCCTCCAGGCGCGTGCGGGCGAGCACGGGCAGATCGGCGGCCGGCTGGCCCCACAGGTAGCGGGCCGAGATGTCGACGTGAGCGGACTGCCCGGACAGAACGCGGGCTTGGCTGGGCGTCGCCTTGACTTCCATGCGGACCGGAACGAACGCCTCGACCATCGCCTGGGTCTCGCCCAGCACCTCGTTCGAGCCGCTCAGGCAGGCGGCGAAACGGTACCAGCCGGTGGGCGCTTCCTCGCTGGTGGCGAACTCGGCGTGGAACATGCCCTGTCCGGGGCGACCCTCGACGCCGACGGCGACGTCGGCGACCTGTCGGCCGTCGGGGCGGAAGACGCGGACGTTCAGCGGAAAGGCGGGCGGGACCTGGCCCTGCGCGTCTCGGATCAGGCCGGTCAGGCGGACGGTGTCGCCCGGGCGGTAGATGCCGCGTTCGCTGTAGACGAACACGTCATACGTCTTCGGGTACGTCCGGCCAGAGGTGTCCACGCCGTCGAGCATCCAGCGGTTCTCGTCCAGGCGGAGGAAGCTCAGGTCCTCGCCGAGTTGGGCGGTGACCAGCCAGGCCGGCCCATCGGGATGGTTGGGCGGCAGGGACAATTCGGCCAGGCCGTCGCTTCCGGTGACGCCGCGGGCCAGCGTCTGGTTGTTGCGCGAGAGGGCGGCGAGCTTCACGCCCGCCAGGCCCTTGCCCTGGCGCAGCGAGGTGGCCCAGACCAGCAGTCCGTCGCGGTGACGCTTGACGGTCAGGGCCAGGTCCGTGATGCAGACGGTGTTGCGGGCGGCCTGGTAGCGGTAGCGCCCGGGATTGGCCCAGACGCTGTAGACCCCGCGCGGCGCCGCGGCGCCGGAGGCCTGCCCCAGAAGCGAGCGCAGATCCAGCACCAGGGTCTTGAGCTGGTTGCGGGGCAGATCCAGCGGGATGTCCTTCTTGAGCACCTCGCGCCCGACCTCGTCGATGTCCTGCCCGCTGAGGAAGGCGGCCAGGTTATTGGCGTGCAGGCGGACGGCTGAGACGGCGAGTTTGGACGTGTTGACCACCGTCAACTCGGTTTGGAGGTTGCCCTGGGGCGAGAGGACGCCGTTGGACAGCTCGAACCGCACCGCGGTCTGGCGGTCGGGGATGTCGAAACTGACGCTCTGCTCCTGGCCGAGGGTCTTGCCCGACTCGGCCAGCACGGTCGCGGGCACGAAGGCCTTGTAGCGCTTGCCGCACTCGAAAGGCCCTCGCAGGTAGAGCCCGTCGTAGGCGAACTGGGTCCGCGCGCCTTCGACAGCGGGCTCCACGCGGACGTCGGGCAGTTCCTGGCTGCGGTCCAGCTCGTGGCTGAAGGCCAGGTGGACGGTGACGTCCTTGTCCAGTCGCGGGGTGTGGACTTCGCCCCGCAACAGGGCAAACGCGCGGGGAACGCCCAGGTGCGTCACCACTCGCCGTCCCAGCGGGAGCTGCCCGCCGTAGCCGGCCAGGTCGCCGGCCAGCGCGATCTCCAGTTGCTCGCCCCGGCCCCGCGGGCAGCGGAGGACCAGCTTGTCAGCCGGCTTGTGCGTGAGCAGGACCGGCTGGATGGCGGGGCGGTTGTTGCGGTCGCCGACGGTGTCGCGGACCTCGATGTGGCGCAGGAGGTCCTGCCCGTCGACGCTCTGGTTGAAGCTCATCTCGAAGGTGGCCTCTTCGCGATCGGCGGCGATGAGCTTGCAGGCCCGCAGTATCAGCGGGGCGGTCTGGAAGCGGAACTCGCGCTCGCCGACGATGTTTCGCCCGATGCGGGCCTCGACGCCGTCGGCGAAGCGG
Source organism: Planctomycetota bacterium (assembly GCA_022705325.1). Classification (GTDB taxonomy): domain Bacteria; phylum Planctomycetota; class Phycisphaerae; order SM23-33; family SM23-33; genus MWDR01. The sequence continues at coordinate 115,244 of JAKJER010000020.1, forward strand.
GCGAGGTAGACTCGGCCCGCGGGCAGGGGCTCGTCGAGGACGAACTCCAGGCGGTCGGCAGCCGACCAGACCCACTTGCCCGCGGCGGCCGGGTCGAGCACCAGCGGGGGCTGGGCGACGGGGCGCCCCAGCTCGTCGCTTTGTGCCAGGGGTTGGTCGAACACGAACGCCAGGCGATCGGCCGCCGAGGCGTCCTCGCCCGGCAGGGCCGACAGCACCCGCAGTCTCGGCTTGGGCATGCGGGTGAGTTCGTGGCGGATCCACAACAGCCCCGCGGCGTTGAGCAGGAGGAGTGCGGCGGACAGGACGAGGAACCGTTTGCTCTTCATGGTCTTTCTCCGTGACCAAGCCCGCGCGGGCGGGCCGCCTTCCAAGGCGAAACGCAAGGGATGTCAGCGAGTGACAGCCGGGAGTACCCCTCCCCGGCATCTGTTCAACATAGACCCCGGCGCGGTTTCGACCAAACAAAAATCCGCAAAAAATCGCGGGAATACTAATGTTTTTCGCGACAGCAGCCTGACCAACGAGACGCCGACAAGGCCGGTCGGAGGTTGGGGTTTCCCGGTTCGGCACAAGGTGTGGGTGCAGTGACGGATCGCCTCCCCAAGTCGTTGTGGAGATCGACTCGCGGCGCGGCTCCGTCTCTCGCGCGGACGGGCCGAGCGGCGCGCCGTCGGACCGGTCGGTCCTTTAGGTCGGACAAGTCCAACTCGCCTCTTCCGGGGCGGGCCGGCTTTCGGTACAATCTTTACTCTATGAAAGTCGACCCGCGATTCTTGAGGGCCGAGGGCCCGGAGATCTTCACCGGAAACGAACTGGTGATCAAAGGCGCCCTGGAGGCCGACGGCGGCACGCACCTGTTGGGGGGCTATCCGGGCAGTCCGGTGGCGGGATACTTCGACGCGCTGGCCGGCATCAAGGACCTGCTCAACGAGAAGGGGATCCGGGCGGTCATCAACAACAACGAGGCTCTCGCCGCCGCCATGCTCAACGGCACGCAGACCCTGCCTTGCCGGGCCATCATCTGCATGAAGTCGGTCGGCGTTCACGTGGCCGCCGACGCCCTGGCGCTGGGCAACCTGGCCGGGGCGCACTCCAAGGGCGGGGCCATCGTCCTCTACGGCGACGACCCGTGGTCGGACTCCACCCAGGTGCCCGCCGACAGCCGCTACATCTCCAAGCACCTGCACATTCCCACCTTCGAGCCGGGCACCCCGCAGGAGGTCAAGGACTACGTCGGCCTGTGCTTCAAGGTCTCGGCCGCCAGCGAGCTGTTCGCGGGCTACGTCCTGACGACCAACCTGGCCGACGGCGGAGGGACGGTGACCTGCCGCCCCAACCAGTACCCCGTGCTGAACACCAATAACAAGGTTGAGCTGGAGACGGCGGCGATCAACCTGGACAAGCGCGTCCTGCTGCCGCCAAAGACGTGGTGGCAGGAGGAATCGCTGTCGTCGCGGTTCGCCCGGGCCATCGCGACGGCGCGGGCGCTGGGGGTCAATCGCATCGAGTACGCCCCCGCCTCGCCGCGTCCGCTGGGCTTTGTCACCAGCGGGCAGGCGTACGGGTATCTCCGGCAGGTCCTGGACGACCTGGGCTTGCTGGGCGAACTGCCCATCCTGAAATTCGGCATGAGCTACCCGGTCGATCCGGAGATGGTGGGGCAACTGGCCGGGATGTGCCGGCGGATCGTCGTGGTCGAGGAACGCCGAGGCTTCATGGAGGAGCAGATCGCCGAGATCGTCCTGCGCGACCGTCAGACGGGCGGACCGGCCGCCGGCGCGGAGTTGTGGGGCAAGCGTTTCCCGGGCAACCTGGATGGCCTGCCCGCCACCCGAGGGCTGCACCCGTCGATCCTGACCGAGCGGCTGATCCCGCTGCTGAAGTGGCTGGCCCAGGGCCAGGCGCGGCGGGGCCAGGCGGAGCGCGTCGAGTGGCCAAGGGCGACCCAGGAACGCCTGGACCGCGAAAACCGCGTGCTGGAGACGACCGCGCGGGCCGACCTGGTGCCCCTGCCCGCCCGCACGCCGACCTTCTGCCCGGGCTGCCCGCACCGCGACTCAGCCGACCTGTGCATCGAAATCAAGAAACGGCTCGCCGACCCGGACTACATGACCCGCACGCATCGTCGAGAGCCGGTGGACCTGCTCTTCCACGGCGACACCGGGTGCTACACCATGCTCATGTACCCGCCGACGACCCCGCTGATGCACGACTACAGCGGCATGGGCCTGGGCGGCGGGACCGGCAGCGGAACCGACCCCTTCGTGACCAACAAGGAAGTCGTCTTCATGGGCGACTCCACCTTCTTCCACTCCGGGCAGATTGCCATCTCCCAGGCCATCAAGCTGGGCCAGGACATCACCTTCATCATCCTGGACAACCGCACGACGGCCATGACCGGGCACCAGCCCACCCCCGGCGTCGAGTACGACATGCTGGGCAAGGCCACGCCCGTGCAGGTGATCGACGACATCGTCCGCGGGATGGCGGGCTCGGCCGACGTGAGCATCGTCCGGGCCAACCCCGAGCAGCGCGAGACGTACGGGCAGCTCCTGGAGCGCACCTTCCTGAGCGACGGCGTGAAGGTCATCATCGCCGACAAGGAGTGCGGCATCACCCGCATGCGCCGCCAGCGCCGCCAGGAACGGGCCCAGGTCCGCCAGAAGGGCTACCTCCCGGCCTGGGAGCACATGAACATCAACCCGGAGATCTGTCGCTTCTGCCTGGCCTGCGCGGAGATGACGGGATGCCCGGGCCTCAAGCACGTGTCCACCGATTACGGGCTGAAGATGGACACGGACATCACCTGGTGCGTCAACGACGGGGCGTGCGAGCGGATCGGGGCCTGCTCGTCGTTCGAGGCGGTGACCGTGCGCCGCAAGAACCCGCCGCGCTCGCGCGTGCCCGAGCTGGGCCTGGACGATATCCCCGAACCCGCTCTCCAAGGCCCGAGCGAGCTGTGGCGCGCCTGCCTGGTCGGCGTGGGCGGCATGGGCATCGGCCTGGCCACCAGCATCCTCGTCCGCGCCGGGCACAAGGAAGGCTACCGCGTCGCCTTCCTGGACAAGAAGGGGCTGGCCATCCGAAACGGCGGGGTCATCAGCCAGGTCGTCTACAGCACCTGCGACCGCCCCATTACAGGCATCATCCCCTACGGCAAAGCCGACCTGCTGCTGGGCATGGACATCCTGGAGGCCGCCAGGGTCATCGACCCGGCCGGGCGGAACCGCCTGGCGTCCAGCGACCGCACCGCCGCCGTCATCAACACCGACAAGATCTCCACCATCCGCGGGCTGTTCTGCCAGGAGGACTTCGACGTCGAGCAGCTCGAGCGGGTCATCCGCCGCCACACCCGCGGCGATCAGTACCTCGCGCGCGACATCAGCCGCATCTGCGAGAAGTACCTCGGCTCCAAGCTCTACGCCAACATCATGATGCTGGGGTTCGCCTTCCAGAAGGGCCTGATCCCGGTCTCCATGCACTCCATCGCCTGGGCCATCAAGGACACCATCAAGGCCGACGTCCGCAAGAACCTCTACGCCTTCAACATGGGGCGCAAGCTCTGCCAGCGGATGGACCTGTTCCAGGGCCCGCCCAGAAAGACCGCCTGGCGCGACGTCCTGGAAGACCGGTGCCGCTCCCTCATCCGCCGATTCGCCGCGGGCCATCGCATCGCCGACGCCCTGCGCGAACTGGCGGCCGGCCTGATCGAGACGCTCGAGCCGATCGACGAGGCGCTCAAGCGGGCGGTGGTGGTGCGGCTGTACGACTGCCTCCGCTGGGGCGGGCTGGACTATGCCCGGCGCTACGCCAAGGGCGTCAACGACATCTTCGTCAAGGACGGGCCCGGCTTTGGCTTCGCGGCCACGCGGGCGGTCATCTTCAACCTTGCCTCGGCCATGCTGTACAAGGACGTGATCTACCTGGCCGAGCTGGCCACCAGCCCAGAGAAATACGCCCGCGACCGCGAGAAGTACAACGTCAACCTGGCCCACGGCGACCGCATCAGCTACCGCCATCTCTTCCACGTGCGGTTCTGGCCGTGGAAGAAGCACGTCCGCCTGAAGCTCAGGCCCTGGTCGCTCAAGGTGCTCAAGCGATCCCGCTGGTTGCGCAAGGTCTTCCCGCTGTGGCGCCGTAGCGACAAGGCCTTCCTCGCCCGCTACGAGAATCTGATCGCCGATTTCTCCTACGGGGCCGAAGACTACCAGCGCCGCCTGGCCCTGCTCCAGGGCCCCAACTGCATGAAGTGCCTCAACCCCCGCTGCCGCGAGGCCGGCTGCGAGCTGGGCAACGCCATCCCCGAGTGGCTGGACCTGGCCATGGGCGGGCAGTGGCGCGAGGCGGCCGAGGTGCTCCACCAGACCAACAACTTCCCCGAGTTCACCTCGCGGATCTGCCCCGCTCACTGCGAGAGCGCCTGCAAGAACTCCATCAATGGGCTGGCGGTTTCGATTCGCGAAATCGAGCGCCAGATCATCGACCGCGCCTGGGACGAAGGTTGGGTCGTGCCCCAGGTCGCCGCTCAGAAGACCGGGCGCAAGGTCGCGATCATCGGCTCGGGGCCGGCGGGGCTGACCGCCGCCCAGCAACTCGTCCGCCTGGGCCACGACGTGACCGTCTACGAGAAGGACCCCCTGCCAGGCGGGCTGCTGCGATACGGCATCCCGGAGCATCGCCTGGACAAGGCCCTGCTGGATCGCCGCGTCGAGCAGCTCAAGGCCGAGGGCGTCGCGTTCGTCACCGGCGTGGAGATCGGTCAGGACCTGCCCGCCGACCAGCTCCGGCGCGAGTTCGACGCCGTCTGCCTGGCCGCCGGCGCCCTCAAGCCGCGCGACCTGGCTATTCCGGGGCGCGAGAAGGAAGGCATCTACTTCGCCCTGGACTTCCTCCGCAGCGGGGCGCTGAACCAGCAGCTCTCGCAGGAGACCTGGACCGTGCCCGACAAGGTCGTGGTCCCCTCGGCCAAGGACAAGTCCGTCGTCGTCCTGGGCGGGGGCGAGACCGGTCACGACTGCGCCGTCACCGCCGTCCTCCAGGGCGCCAGCGAGGTCCACCAACTGGAGATCCTGCCTGCCGAGGGCAATAAGGTCCTCCCGCCGTCGGGGCGGACGGCGCTGGGCCTGGACCGCCCGGGCGGCAACGGCGAGGCCCCGCACGGCGTCAGCCAGCGCTACTGCACCGCCACCCGCGAGTTCCGCGGGGGCGAGCACGTGAGCGAACTGCTGGCCAGCGAGGTCCAGTGGGTCCAGACCACCGCAGGACGCAAGATGATGGTCCTGGACGGGCGGGAGGTCCACATCAAGGCCGACATGGTCCTGCTGGCCCTGGGTTTCGACACCGTCCTGCCCAAGACCCTGGCCCGGCAACTGGGCCTCGAGGTGGACGCCCGCGGGCGGGCCATCATCCAGGACCACGTCGCCGCCGGCCCGGACGGCGTGTTCCTCGCCGGCGACGCCGCCCATGGCGCCTCGCTGGTGGCCTCGGCCATCCGGTCCGGGCGCCAGGCCGCCGAGAAGATCCACCAGTACCTCACGCCGGTTCAGGCAGCGCCGCAGACGGCTGCGGCCGAGGACGCGGCACAGACCACGCCCGCCGAGTGAAACCCGCGACAAGGCGGAAACCACGCCCCGGACCCAAGACGGGCAAAGGCGCCAACAAGACCGAAGGACAGGCATGAATCACGACGCGCGTTCCCGCGTCCGGCCCAATGTCCCGTTTTTTCGGAATATGGCTTCGCCGCCTCCGGGCGGCAGGATCGGCATAAGACTTTTCACAACAATTGCTTGCGACATTACGACAACAATCAGAAGAATCTGATTACTCGTAATAATGCGAGCCGGTCCGG
>JAKJER010000053.1 GCA_022705325.1 Planctomycetota bacterium
CCGCCGGGAAATCCCCCGTCTCGTCCGCCACCGTTCTAAACGTGTGGCGGAGGGCATAGAAGCTGGTCCGCGTCCGGGCCGATCGGGCCAGGCGGGTGAACTCCAGGCGAACCGAGTCCACCGTCCGCCCGCCCCGCTCGCCGCGTACCGGGCTGAGCGTCACGTAGGGCCGGCGGTGCAGCGTCAGGAACACCAGGTCCGCGTGGGCCTGCGGGGGCTCGCGACGCTCATCCATCTTCGAGCGGGCCGTCCGCACCTCGAGCAGCGCGGCAACCGTCTCGGGCCACAGCCAGCACCTCCTGGCGACTCCCGTCTTGGAGCGGGGCAGATTGTGCCATCCGCCCGTGCGAGACGAACGTCCGGTCAGTTCCAGATCGCTCCACCGCAGACTCGCCACGTCCGTGTTGCCGAGCCCCGCGTTGACGCCCAGGAGCACCATGGCCCGGAGGTTCACGTTGGCCGCCGCGATCAGCCTATGGACCTCCGCCGCCGCGTATGCCTTGGGCCCGCGACGGGCCAGCGAGATCCTCACCGCCGCCGCCGACGGCCTGCTGAACTCGCCCCCGTAGTCCATCGCCCGTTCCAGCAGTCGGGCCGTCTGGTGGGCCCATCTGAACATGGTGCGAACGCGGATCACCATGCCGCACACGGTGGAGGGCGATCGGAGCTTTTCCCCATCCTCTCGATCGTCCGCGTCGAAGCGCGTGGCCACGACGGTGCGATATCGTCGCCAGTCGGCCGGCGTGAGCGAGGCCGCCGGCCGGGTTCGTCCGAGCGTCTCCAGCAGTAGCTTGCCGTCGCGGCGGTAGCAGTTAAACTGATGCCGCGAGACCTCGCTACGTTCCACGCGGGCCAGCACGTGTTCGAGGAAGCGGTTGACCAGCTCGTCCAGGCTGACGCCGTCAGCCGCGGGCGGCGGGGCCCCGGCGTGGAGGTAGTCTCTTTGATCGAGGTACCTGCGCAGGGCGGCGTCCGGGTCGCTCCAGGGCCCGAAATAATGTTCCCGGCCCCGAATTCTCTTGGCCCAGACGCCGGCCGCATGTGCGTAGAGCGGGAAGTCCGGATAGGGCTTGTCCGGCTTTGGCCCCCGTTTGCCATGGCCCGCGACCGTAGAATCGACCGTAGCAGGCGTTTTGGACCTTCCCCTGGATTTGGCGTAACTCATGCTGGTTCCTGACTATGCCCGACAGGAGTCGAACCTGTAACCTTCGGCTCCGGAGGCCGACGCTCTATCCGATTGAGCTACGGGCACATGGCTGCAACTGATGCGACCATTCTGCGCGGGCTGACGCGAAAAGTCAAGGCGGGCTTCCGTTTTTGGCGCGTCCGCTCGCCGCCTCAACGTGCTTGCCCCCGTCCGAGCGGCGGGCTATACTAAGGGTTTGGCCGCTATCGGGCGGCACGGCGGTCGAAACCCGGCAACACGAGCGCCTAGAATTAGATCGCGCAGGAGAGGAATCCGGTGATCGCACAGGTTGAACTGCTGGCCTGGGGCCGCGTGGTCGATCTCCTGGTATGGAGTTCGGCCGTCATCGTGGTCCTGCTGGTGGCGGGCGGAGTGATGCTGTGGGTCCGCCGCAGGTACCACGAGAATCGCGGCGGCGCCTCCCAGAGCCAGTTCTCCCTGGCCGGCCTGGAGCGAATGTACCAGGAAGGGCGGATCAGCCAGGATGAGTTCCGCCGCCTGCGCAACGCGATTCTGGGTGTGAAAGTCCCGGCGCAGGCCCAGGCGGAGGAACCCGCCCCGGCCGGCGGGGGCGGCGACGGGACCGCCGGTCCGCCGGACGCCGGCGAGAAAAACGCGGGCGGGGAGTTAAGCCCCCCCGGTGCGGATGACGATGGTAACCAGTAGCACGGCCTGACGGCCGCTTTTTTGCATGAGGGTATGGAATGACAGGCACCAGTAGCGGTTCACGGGGCGGCAAAGGCCCGCCGACGCGAGGTCCTCGCGGAGTCAGCACGTGCAGCTTCTGCCACCGCACCAGCGACGACGCCGGGCCGGTGGTCGAGGGCCCCAACGGCGTGTACATCTGCTCCAACTGCGTGGAACTGTGCCACAACATCATCCGCCAGGAGCAGCGCCGCACCGCCCAGACCAAGCCCCTGTTCACCTCCATCCCGACCCCGCGCCAGATCAAAGAGTACCTGGACCAGTACGTGATCGCCCAGGAACAGGCCAAGCGCGTGCTGTCGGTGGCGGTGCACAATCACTACAAGCGCCTCACCCACGTGGACATGGACCAGGCGGAGGCCGTCGAGATCGAGAAGTCCAACGTCCTGCTGCTGGGGCCCACCGGCAGCGGCAAGACGCTGTTGGCCCGCACGCTGGCCCGCGTGCTCAACGTGCCCTTCGCCATCGGCGACGCCACCACGCTGACCGAGGCCGGCTACGTCGGCGAGGACGTGGAGAACATCCTCCTCAAGCTCCTCCAGGCGGCCGACTACGACCTGGAGGCAGCCGAGCGGGGCATCATCTACATCGACGAGATCGACAAGATCGGCAAGACCACCAGCAACGTCTCGATCACCCGCGACGTCAGCGGCGAGGGCGTGCAGCAGGCCCTGCTGAAGATGCTCGAGGGCACCATCGCCAACATCCCTCCCCAGGGCGGGCGGAAGCACCCCGAGCAGCAGTACATCCAGATGGACACCACGCACATCCTGTTCATCTGCGGCGGGACGTTCACCGGGATCGAGGACATCATCAAGAAACGCCTGGGCAGGAAGCTCATCGGCTTCGCCAGTGAGGAGGCCGCCGAGGAGACCGCCGGCGACCACGCCTCGGTCCTGGCCCAGGTCCAGCCCGAGGACCTTGTGCAGTTCGGCATGATCCCCGAGATGATCGGGCGCCTGCCCTGCGTGACGGCCCTGGGCCCGCTGGACGAGGAGGCGATGGTCCGCATCCTGACCGAGCCCCGCAACGCCCTGGTCAAGCAGTACCAGCGGTTCTTCCAGATGGAGAACGCCACGCTGCAGTTCACCGACGAGGCCCTGCGGGCGATCGCCCGCGAGGCCATGCGGCGAGACGTGGGTGCGCGGGCCCTCCGCGGCGTGGTCGAGGACCTCATGCTCGACATGATGTTCGACCTGCCCGAGCACAAAGAAGACCACGCCGTCTATGAAGTCACAGAGGGTATGGTCCTGCGGGAGAGCCATGCCTCGCTGTTCGCCGCCAAGCTTCCCAGGAAGGAAAGCGCCTGACAGCCAGGACGTCAAGGACTTCCTCCTCCTCGCGCAAATCTGCCCCGTAAGCTCAACAGCTTGCGGGGCAGTCTCTTATACCTGGACGGGAGAAACCGGGCGGATTTTGTAAGGTGATTATATGAAAAAATTCCCCAAAAAACTCTTGCCAGGTCTCTCGGGCAGGTGTATACTCCTTCTGAGATCAGGCCTCCCCCTCCTGATCTTACCTTGCGGATTCAGCTCCCCCCCCGGCTGAATCCGCTCTTTTTTTCCATCCGGAATACGCCCCCACATGACCCCTCCCGTGCGCCAGTGTCCAGTCCGCCAGGAAGCAGCAACTATTCATCCCGTCGAGATCTCTCACTCTGGGATCGCCCGCCAGGGAAGCGCTCTGGAACCCGCCGGCCGCAAGTCGCACCCCGAGAAGAACCCAGTAAAAAACGGGCGGACCGCAAGGGCCCGCCCGTTCACGCAGTAGGAATCGTGCGTCTTGTCCTTATGCAGCCCGGCGTCGGCGGATGTATCCGCCCAGCCCGCAGGAGGCCAGACCCAGCAGGGCCATCGTCGCCGGCTCGGGCACGAGGGCCTGGTTGAGGAGGCCGACGTCACCGGCGGTCAGGGCTGTGTCGTAGAATCGCATGACGGCGATCTCGCCGCTGAAGTTGCCGAACCCGCTCAGCCAGCCGGTGTTGTTGCCCCCGGCAGCGCCGTTGACCTGCCCCAGCCCGCTGTCATCGGTGCCGCACCAGTCGGCGAAGTTCGGGATCTCCACGCTGTCCACCAGCACGTTGTCGACGTACAGATACGCCAGCACGCCGTTGCCCAACGCGGTGCCCGCCTTCTCGAGCACGCCCACCACGTGCACATAGTCCCCGGTCAGGCCCTCGTACGAAAGCAGCTTCGTGGTGGCGGCGGAGCCCGAGGAGGGCACGAACAGGACCTTGTTCCCGTCGATCGCCAGGCCCGTGCCGTTTCCGGTTCCGCCCGTCTCGAAGAGGATCTCCTGCCCGACCAGGTCGCTGGGCTTGAAGAGAATCTCGAAGCTCGCGGAGTCGTCGCTGGGGTTGCCCGGGACAGCCTCGAATTCCGCGGTGGTGGCCGTGTCGGTCGTGCCGTTAAACGTGTACGCCTTGCCCGGGGTGTAGATCGGGTCAGAGGCGGCGTCGACCAGCCGGGCCCCGCCGGCGTTGTTGTTGATGGCCCAGTCGTGGCTCGTGCTGAAGCCGCCCAGGTCGTTCCACAGACCGTCGGTCGGAGTGGGGTCTTGGGCCGCGTCGTAATTCAGGACGGGCTTGGGGGCGACCGTGGCGATCGCGGTGGGGAGCGCCCCGCCGGCCAACTGCGCGATCTCCGCCGCCGTCAGCGCCCGGTTCCAGATCGCCACGTCGTCGATCTGGCCCGCGAAGTTCCGGCTGGTGTCGAAGGACTCGCCGCCGATCCACACGTCCTGGCCGCTGTTGGTGTTGATGCTGTAGGCCCCGGTGGCGCTGTTGATTTCCAGCACGCCGTTGACGTAGAGCTTCAGGTCCTCCGCGTTGGGCGTGCCGTCGTTCTCCCAGACGGCCACCACGTGCGTCCAGCCCGTACCGACGATGTCCGTGCTTCCCACCTGGTAGCCCCCGTTCACCTCGACGCGAAGCGTCTCGGCAAGCCCGTTGGTGCTGTTGGTGCGGAAGACCCACTTCTGCGAGCCCGTATTCGTGCCGTAGGACACGATGTCGTCGTTGGTGGCTGAAGAGTTGATCCACGCCGAGATGGTCCGCGCAGCCCGCCCCGCGACGCCTTTGTAGCCGATCGCCTGAACGTAGTCGTCTGTGCCGTCAAAACTCAGGGAGTAGTCGCCGGCGCCGCCGGTGTGTCCGGCGACCCAGTCTGCCGCTTCCATGTTCTGCAGCGTGGCGGCATGTCCGCCCGCCGCGTCGCCGGCCACGGCGCCCGTGCCTTCGTCAAAACTCCACCACGCCACCAATCCCGCCCGGGCCGGGCCGGCGGACAGCAGGAACGCAGCGGTGACGACGGCCAACGCCGACAGTTGTCTTCGGGTCATCTTGCCTCTCCTTATTACGGAACCTTGCCTTAACCTCGGCATGCAGAAGACGTACGCACGTCCCCAGAGCCTGCCGGCTTCTCTTGGAGTCGCGTATCTGGAAGTAGAGAACCCGGCGACCTCCGCTTTCGCCGAATCCTCTACCATTCTATCCCGGACCGAAGTCATGTCTACCCCTTTTGGGGCACCCGGCCCGGCTGCCGGGCGGGTTTTCCGGTGGAATCGCTTGCACCTGCGGCGGACGTTCGACACAATACGCCTCGCGGGTTCACCTCGACGCGTAGTCCGCCGCCCGCCATGAAGGAGATCGACATGATCCGAACACACTGTGCCCGTCTGACCGTCGTCCTCGTCGCGTTGGCTGCGCTGGCCTGCCAGGCGGCCGCCAAGGACCCCCGCCCGCTCAAGGTCTTTCTGCTGGTCGGGCAGTCCAACATGCAGGGACATGCCGCCGTCAGCACGTTCGAGCCGATCGGCCTGGACCCCAAGACCGCGCCGATGCTCAAGGACATCCTCGACGACGCCGGCAAGCCGCGCGTCTGCCAGGACGTCTGGATCTCGTCCATCGGCTCGTCGAAGGAAGAGAAGACGGGCCGGCTGACCGTCGGATTCGGCGCGGGCGAGACGAAGATCGGCCCCGAGTTCACCTTCGGCCTGTACGCCCACAAGCTGCTGGGCGAGCCGATCCTCATCATCAAGACCGCCTGGGGCGGCAAGAGCCTGAACACCGATTTCCGCCCGCCCGGCGCCGGGCCGTACCAGTTCAATGAGAAGCAGTTGGAGACGTTCGCGAAGCAGAAGAAGGACATCGAGGCCCTCAAGGCCGAGCGGGCCAAGGCCTCCGGCGCGTACTACCGGCTGATGATGGACTACGTCAAAAAAGTCCTGGCCGACATCAAGCAAGTGTACCCCGATTACGATCCCAAGCAGGGCTACGAGTTGGCCGGCTTCGTCTGGTTCCAGGGATGGAACGACATGGTCGACGGCGGCACGTATGCTCAGCGGGGTCAGCCGGGCGGCTACGACCAGTACGGCAAGCTGCTGGCGCAGTTTATCCGGGACGTCCGCAAGGACCTCTCGGCGCCGAAGCTGCCCTTCGTGATCGGCGTGATGGGCGCGGGGGGCCCGGTATCGGCCTACAGTCCCGACAAGCAGCGATACGCGAGCATCCACCAGAGCTTCCGCGAGGCGATGGCCGCCCCGGCCGCCATGGACGAGTTCAAGGGCAACGTCGCGGCTGTCTGGACCGAGAAGTTCTGGGACCTGGAACTGGACAAGCTGCTTCTGAAAGACCGCCAGATCCAGCAGGAACTGAAGAAGCTCCAGCAGGACAAGAAGCTCACCCGCGACCAGGCGAAGCAAGCCCTGGAGGAACGCCGCGCCAAGGCCTTCAGCCCGCGCGAACTGACGGTCCTCACCAAGAGCGTCTCCAACTTCGAGTTCCACTACCTGGGGTCCGCCAAGGTCATGACGCAGATCGGCAGGGCCTTCGCCGAGGCGGCGGTTAAGATGATCCAAGAGCGGAACTGAGCGGCTGCGCCCGATCGGCAAACGGGCGGGCCGCTGGGGCCCGCCCGTTCGCGTCGTACAAGAATCCGTCGTCTGGGTTTGTTACGCGGCGCGTCTCCGGCGGACGTATCCGCCCAGGCCCGCCGCCGCCAGGCCCACCAGGGCCATCGTGGCGGGCTCGGGAACGGTGGTCAGGCCCGTCAGGTAGACGTTCGTGCCGTCCTGGTAGATCCAGGCGCCGCCCCACTCGAGGGGCACGCCGCTGTAGTCGATGTCCCATTCGCCCACGGAGTCAACGGAGAAGTTGGCGAACAGCTCCCACACGTCGCTCGGCCGGGAGAAACCGCCCAGGTCCGCCAGGCGCAGGGTCCACTGGCCCAACGTCAACAGCCCGCCGTTGCCGTAGACCAGGTCGGACGCGCCGGCGGCCAGTTCCCACTCGTAGGTGGACCCGTTCTCCATCGCGAGGCCGCCCAGAACGGTCAATTGCCCGGGGCTGGCGCCGGGGGCGATCGTGCCGCGGACCGAGAACCCGCCGACGACCGTGGCGGCGCCGGAGACGTCGCGGAAGCTGATCCCGCCGGGGGCGCCGGTGAGCGTCAGCGTCACGCCGGGGGCGAGGGCAAGGTCGCCCAGGATCGCGGTGGTGGGCGAGGCCAGGTCCAGCGCGGAGCTGGCGGCGACCGAGAAGTGGGTGTTGGGTTCGTTGATCGCGCCGGCGATCTTGCCGGAGGCCCACCAGTTGGCCTGGCCGGCGTCGCCCGGATTGATGCGCACCTCGCTGCCGCCGGGACGCGTCACGTACCAGTTGGCGCTGTCCCCGCCGGCGAACTCCTGGCACATAATCATGAAGGCGTAGCTATTGCCCGCGTCGAGCGTCTTGTACCCGTCGCTGCCCCAGGCGTAGGGGCCTACCCGCTCGGATGCGTCGAAAACGCCGTCATCGTTCACGTCGATGTACATCAGCGAGCGGTCGTCGCAGTCGCCGCGGAAGCGGTAGCTGCCGGTGGCGGTGGGGAAGAACCATCCGCTGAAGGCGGTGACGAAGTGGTCCGGCTTGGCCGTCAGGTCGGGGAACATGTCGGTCCAGCCGTTCAGGCTGTTCTGATCGCCCCACAACTGGACGGTGATGTTCTCGTTGTGCAGGGGGTTCTCCGTGAGGGCCAGGATCGAGCCGGCCTTGGAGCCCGTGAACACGCGGGTGGGGGAGTACTCGTAGCTCGCGCCGTCCAGGTTCAGCGGCGTCTCGTTGTCGGGCGTGCTGTTGAAGAGCGACCCGCGAATCTGGTTGAAGGCGTACGTGCTGGCGTTCTGGATGCTGACCGTGCCTCCGGACAGGGCGATCTGGCGAGGCGAGGCGCCGTTGCCCAGGTCCGCGCCGCTGACGCCCATCGACCCGCCGCTCGCGTCGAACGTCAGATCGCCGATCTTCAATCGCTGGCTGACCGTCACGCCCGGCGTGCCGGCGACGCCGCCCTTGACCTCCAGGCGGGCGAGCGTCCCGCCGCCGTTGAGGAGCACAGTTCCCTCGGTGACCCTGGCGGTGCCGCCATTGACCGCCCCGGCCACGTCGAGGGTGTAGTTGTCGGTCGATCTCAGGGTGAGCGTCTTGCCCGCGTCGATGCTCACGCCGTTGGTCGCGCTGCCCAGGGTCACCGTGAGCGGACCGGCCACGCCGCCGCCGGCCTGCCCGGCCGTCAGCGTGCCGCTGCCGGTGGCGTGGACCGCGTTGTCATACGCGACGCTGCCGCCGGCGCTGGACAGCACGATCTCGCCGCCATTGACTTCCAGGGTGGCCGTGCCGAACGGATTCGAGCCGTGCACGCCGATCAGTCGGCCCGCCTGGGCGACGAAGGTGGCGCCCGCCAGGCCCGTGCCGGCCTGGTTGAGGATCAGGTCGGCGGCGCCCGTCTTGACGATGCTCCCGCCCGAGCCCCCGCCGTCAATCGCGCCGGGAGTGGTGGTCACCTGCGTGTCGAAACCGACCGTGCCGCCCCCGGCGATTGTCGTGCCGGTGAAGGTGATGCCCCCCGCGGCGCCCGAGGTCTTGAGGATCCCGTTCTGAAGCGTCAGGGTCCCGAAAGCGGCCGTGTGATCCGTGATTGCGTTGAGGCCGGAATTGGCGGTCACGGTGACGTCGGTGTCGGTCATGTCAATTGCGGCGATGCCGACCACGTAGCGGAACACCGAGCCGTCGCCGGGATCGAGGGCGTCGTTGTAGCTGAGCGCGTTCTCGTCGCCGATGTTCCCGGCCGCGAAGCGGAACCCGCAGATGCCGTCCGGGTCGGTGTCGGAATTGCCGATCAGGTTCCAGTTGCTGTCGCCGGCGCCGGTGTTCTGCTGGCCGGAGAAACCGTACCCGCCGCCGCCGTTCTGGAAGCGGACGTCGAAATCGTACCAGGCGCCGCCGCTGCCGTCGTCGTTCGTGGCGTTGAATACGGCGCGGTTCGCATCGTTCCACCCGCCGACGTTCAGGAGGGTCGTGCCGGCGATCTTCAGGAAGGTGTTGTCGTCGTTCTGCTCGACGAAGGTCCACTCGCCAGGCGTGAGATAGATCTGCCCGGTGTAGATCAGGGCGGTGTTGTCAGGCCCGGTCCCCGTGTCGTCGTGGGTCGACCGCCAGTGATTCTCGCGGATGTCGCCCAGGACGCCGTCGCGGATCATGCCCTCGGGCCCGCGCAGGGACGTGCCCAGGTTGCCGGAGTTCGCGACGGTCTGCCAGTTGGTGTTGGAGTGCGACCCGGCCAGCAGGCCGGCCTGATAGGTCGTCTGGCCTTGCACGGTGAACGTGCCGCCGTTGAGGACCAGGTCGGCCCCGCCGATCGGGTTGGACAAGGCCTGCATCTTCAACTCACCCGCGTCGACGCGGATCGTGTTGGACCCATCGATGACGTTGACGCCGCTCGACTGGTCGAAGCTGAGCGTGCCGGCGCCGGCCTTGACGAACGTGCCGCCCGCCGCCAGGGCCAGGTGACTGGCGCTGAGGCCGGTGCTGGTTTCAATCGTGGCGCCGTGGCCGGCGGTGATGCTCGCGACCGCGCCGCTGCCGGCCTTGAGGGTTGAGCCCGCGCCCAGTGTGATGGGGATGCCGGGGGCGTCCAGGCCGCCGGCCACGTCGAGCGTGTTGCCCGCGCCGATGACGAGCTGCCCACCGGTCATCGTCAGCGAAAGAGCGGCATGATTCGCCTCCACCGTGACGATGTCGCTGCCGATGACGGCCTTGGCGGACGCGTCGGGATGCGCGGGCGGGCCGCCTACCCAGCGGGCGTCGCCCCAGTTCCCGTTGCCGGCGCCGTCCCACGTCAACTCCGTGAACGGGCCCACCCAGATCTCCAGGTTCCGGGTCGCGTAGCTGCCGGTGCCGTTGCCGAAGGTCCAGTCCTGGCTGCCGCTGGACCCTTCGGGGATCTGATTGCCCAGCCCGCTGCCGCCGTTGGCGGTGATGCCAAAGATGCAGTTCCCGCTGGTGAGCGTGTCGTTGAGGGTGAACACCTGGAACGACCCGTGCCCGTTGCCCGTGGACCCGCCGCTGTCCTTCCAGTCGAACTTGGAGTCGCTGGACCCGTACAACCCGCCGCCGCCCTGACTGTAGTTGCTGGCCCAGAACTCGATGATGCCGTTGGCATATGTGCCCGGTGTGACGCTGGCGTAGTTTGTCTCCACCCTCAGATTGCTGACCAACGTGCCGTTCTGAACGATGCCGGTTCCCGCCTTCGGCACGCCGACCATCGTCGGGCTGCTGTTGAAGGTGTTCATCGACACCCACACCCAGTTGCCGCCCAGTTCCACGTAGTAGCCTACGCGGGAGAACGACCCGGCTGCAATGCCCGCCGAGTTGTCGACGGTGTACGCGTCATTGAAGTCGAACTGGTTGTTGTCGACCGCATACAGGAGCTGCATCCCGCTCATCTCCCCGGCCGAGACCTTGGTGGGGGCGATGGAGTCGGCATGGACCGTGCCCGCCGCGCCAAGCACGACGCACATCGACAGGAGGACCATCGACACAGTCCACAACCGCCGAGCGACCACAACGCGACAATTCAACTCCGAACGGATCGTTCGTGAAGACATACGGCTTCTCCTCTTCCTCGATTCTGTTCCGCACCGTTTTCGACTACGATCTCAAAGGACATGCGCTCCGGCTCTCCAGCGTTCCCCAGGCAACCTGTGGGAAGCCGCTGCAAGGACCGGATAACAGTCCCATTCTACTCCCCGGGCGAGAATGCGCCTAGGCCCATTCCGAGGATTCTCCCGGCCGGGGGATATCCGCCGCAGGGCCGGTGCGGTCGGACAACTAGCCGCCGCCGGTCGCTCTCACCCCCGCGTCGCGGCCTCACCGCCTGCGACCATGATAGACCATGATCGCCTCGCCGGGCGAAACCGCCGACAGGATGGCAAAGCCCGCGCGTTGCAGCAGGCCCTCCATGATCCACGAGAAGGTGCTGAATTCTCGGGCCACGTGGCGGGCGACCTCGGTCCGCATTTTTGGGAAGGCTTCCACGAACCGTTCCAGGGCCTGCTCGGGCTCTTCGCCGTCGGCTACCGAAAAGACCACGTCCTTCAGCAGCAACTGCCCGCCGGGCCTCAGCACCCTCGCCACGTTCCGCAGGGCGACCAGCTTCCAGGCGTCGCTCAGATGGTGCAGGGCCAGCCCCGAGACGACGGCATCGAACGAACCGTCCGCAAAGGGCATCGTCAGGAAGCCGCACCGGTGCGCGCTGAGCCCGGCCAGGCCGTCTTGCTCCGCCCTGGCCCGGACATAGTCCACCATGGCCCCGGAGACGTCGATCGCCGTGGTCCGCATTCCTGCCCTGGCGGCGGCCAGAGCAAAGCGCCCGGTCCCGCACCCGATTTCGAGAACGTCGGCGCCTTTCGGAAGGCCCAGCAGGCGGAGAATCCCCGCGTTCTCGCGATCGACGTCTCGGACCTGCGCCATGCGGGCGTCGTAAGCCGCCACCTCCGCCACGTCTGCGTAGTCCGTCCCCACCTGCCGCATTTCGTCCCACAGCCAGTCTGGTTGGTTCCTGCTCATGCCGCCATTGTCGCAGGTGTCCGATGGAAGTGGAAGTTGCAGCTCCGACCGACATCCGCCCGGCCTTCTGGACCGGACTGCCAGACGCTCTGGGGGTTCTGACCGTAAGGAGAAACCCCGAAATCCAGTGCCTGGGACCTTCCGGAAACGTACATTGCACCTTGGAGCAAACTGGAGGAAAGGCAAGACATGACAGCAGACGGCTCATGCACCAACCGCGGCCGGCAGGGGGGTGGCGGGCATCAGCAGAAGGTCATCCAATACAACTGCCCCACGTGCGGCCGGTCGTTGGACAACCCGTCCCACATGGCCGGGCGCAACGATGAGTGCGACGGCTGCGGGTACGTGCACCTCGTGCCGGCGGAGGACTCCTGTTGTCCGCAAGGCTGGCCCGGCTGAAACCCCATCCGATTCGTTACGTCGCAGTGGAGGCAGAACATGCCCCGGTTTGTTCCGGGTGTCCACTGCGGCGTTTGTTTCTGGCCGGCCCTGCGAGCCCTTGAAACGTGTCCCTTCGCCGGGCGCCCCGGCGTGCACCCCGTCTTCCGATCTCGCCGACGCGAGCCCTACAGCGAGTACTGGGGGATCTTCATCGTCTCGCCGTCCTTCACGGCGGACAGGTGCGCATAATAGCCGCACGTGGTCATGTTGAGGGCGTCGATAACGCCCACGCGGGGTGTTCGCCCGCGGAGGATGGCGTCGATGAAGTCGTCGCCGAGATAGCCGTGCGAGCCTCCATGCCCGCCCGCCTCGACGCCGGGGGGCAGGGCGTACTTCTTGAGTTTGAGCCCGCCCTTGACGGCTTCGTGATAGCGCTGGCTCCCGGTTCGGTCGCCGGTGAAGGTGCGGTTGAAGCCCCCGTATTCGCCGCGGATGCGCCCGGCTTCGAGGTACTCGCCCTGCGAGGCGCAGACGATCATGCGGGCGATGCCGCCCTCGGCGGTGCGGAACAGGCCCACCTCGGAGTTGAAGACGTTGCCGATCGCGTTGGGCCTGCGGTGGGCCGGGTCGAACGGCGCGGTCCCCTGGCAGGAGACCTCGGTAAAGGCCTTGTGCGTCACGCCCACGTAGTAGGCCGTCGCGTGCGTGGGGTACCACATCGGACAGCCGTTGGCCCGCCAGTTCTTGTACGAGCCCAGCGTGGCCGTGCCCAGCACGTGCGGGTGGCAGTACTCCCCCTCGCTGTAGACCAGGCGCCCGAACACCCCGGCCGCGTAGAGCTTCTCCATCGCGTAGAGGTCGTCGTGGAAGCACGAGGTCTCGAACATGGCGTAGACGAGGCCCTTGTTCTTCTTACAGCATTCGAGCAGGCGCTCGGCGTCGTCGATGTCGCTCCGGAAGGCGGGCACCGCCGTGGCCACGTGCTTGCCGTGCTCCATGCAGAGCACGGCGTGCTTGGCGTGGGCCGGGGCGTCGGTGGCGCAGTAGATCGCCTCGATGCGGTCGTCCTTGACCATCTCCTCCAGCGAGGGGTAGGTCTTGGCGCAGCGGGCCTGCTTGGCCATCTCGGCGCAGCGGTCCGGCAGCAGGTCGCTCACCGCGATCAGCTCCACGTTGGGGTGATGCTGAAGCCCGAACTGGAGCCCGAACTTGCAGACCCCGTGTCCGACGATGCCCACGCGGACCTTGTGGTCGCTGAAGGGCTTCCACGCAGCCGACTTGTCCACGTCGGTCCTGGTCTGGTCGAAGCCGGGGATCTTCTCTTTTGGGGCCCCGGTCGAGGCAGAAACCGCCCCGCCCAGTGCAGCCGCCGAGCCGGCGACGAAACTGCGACGCGAAAGCTTCATCGTGCGCTCCTTGAAATAGTGGAATCAGCCGCCAGACGCCTCGAACTGGGTGCGGTAGAGGTGCCTGTACAGTTCGCAGCGTTCGAGCAGTTCGGCGTGGGTGCCGCTGTCGAGGATTCGCCCGTCGGACATGACGACGATGCGGTCGGCCGACAGGACGGTGGCGAAGCGATGGGCGATCATGAGGGTGGTCCGCCCCTTGACGAACTCCTCCATGGCCAGGTGGATCTTGCGTTCGCTGTCGGAGTCGATCTGGCTGGTGGCCTCGTCGAAGATGAGGATGGAGGGATCGCGCAGGATGGCTCGGGCGATGGCGATGCGCTGCCTCTGCCCGCCGGAGAGGGTGGCGCCGTGCTCGCCGACCATGGTCTCGTAGGCCTCGGGCAGGTCGCGGACGAACTCGTCGACGAAGGCCTGGCGGGCGGCGGCGAGCACGTCGGCGTCGCGCGGGCGGCGCAGGCCGTAGGCGACGTTCTCGCGGATGGTGGCGTGGAAGATGATCGTCTCCTGCGTCACCAGCCCGATCTGGCGGCGCAGGGAGCGGACGGAGTGCTGGCTGACGTCCAGCCCGTCCAGCAGGATCTGCCCCTCGGTGGGGTCGGCCAGGCGGGGCACCAGCGACAGGAGCGTGGTTTTGCCGCAGCCGTTGGGCCCGACGATGGCGACCTTCTGCCCGGCCTGGATGGTCAGGTTGACGCCGGCGATCGCGTCGACCGCGGCGCCGGGATAGCGGAAGCGGACGTTGCGGAACTCCAGGTTCCGGTTGTGGCGGGGGAGCATGGGGGCGTTGGCCACGCGGGGTTCCTGGGGGCGGTCCATCATCTCGAAGATGCGCCCGGCCGCCGCGTCGGCCCGCTGGAAGCGAGTGATGACGTGGGCGAGCTTGCGGACGGGGTCGAAGGTGGCCATCAGGGCCCCGATCCAGGTCATGAAGATCTCGCGATCCATCTGGCCGCCGAGGACGAAATACCCGGCGACGCCGACGGCGGCGCAGGCGGCCATGATGCCCAGCCCCTCCACGACGGGCGCGGTGGCCGAGTCGATGCGGGCCATCTTGCGCTGCTGGCGGAGGAGCTGGCGGTTGACGCGGAAGAATCGCTTCCGCTCCCCGCCTTCCATGGTGTAGGCCTTGACCACGCGGATGCCGATGAGGGTCTCCTCGAGGACGGCCAGCATGAGCGACCAACTCTCCAGGGCGCGGCGGGAGGCCTTCTTCATGATCCGTCCGAAGCGGTGGATGAGGAAGAAGACGGGCGGCCCGGCGACGGCGGCCAGCAGGGTGAGCTTCCACGAGAAGAACAGGGCGACGATGAGGGAGGCGACCATCTTGCCCGGCTCGACGAGGGTCTTGCCGAAGAGGGTGGTTTGGCCGCTGGCCAGCTCGTTGGAGTCCTGGATGAAGCGGCTCATGGTGTCGGTGACGCCCTGCTGGGAGAAGAACGTGGTGGGCATATGCAGGACGGCGTTGTAGTTCTCGCATCGCAGGTCCATCAGGGCGCGGTTGACGGTGTCCTGGACGATGAACTCCTGGAGAAAGCGCATGACCTCGCGGACGAGGGTGACAACGACCAGGATGACCAGGAGCCAGACGAGCATGGGCAGGCGGCCGGGCATGTCGGCGGGCTCGGGGACGGCCGAGGCGATGCGGGCCAGCCAGCGGGAAAAGGTGCTGGCCCGGCCGAGGGTGACCTCGACGGATGTGACCTCGCGGGTCTTCTGGTCCATGACGTAGAGATCGATCCTTCCGCCGTCGCCGGCCTGCCAGAGCTCGCGGGCGAGGGTGTCGCCGCGGACGACCTGGGGCCCCTGGCCTGCGGGGGTCAGGCCGATGAGCCACTGGTTGGCCCGCAGGCCGGCGCGGTCGGCTGGGCCGGCAGGTTCGACTCGGACGATGTCGAGGATGAGGGCGAGGTTCTGGCCTTGGGGGCTCTGGACGCCCTCGGGAGCCATGCGCTGGACGATGGTGGCGCCCAGGCGGTTGTCGGCGACGCTGTTGTACGCCCACCCGTGCAGGCCCTCGGAAGACAAAAGGATCTTCATCGTGGGCAGCACGGCGGCCAGCCCGCCGCCCCAGAGCACGGAGATGGCCAGCACGCACAGCAAGGCCCCGCCCAGGCGCACCCGGTAGGGCCAGAGATACCGCATCGATCGCCAGAAATCTTTCATGAGACGAAAGAGTGTACCCGGGCGAGGGGCAATTGTCTATTGAAGTAGACCCGGGACGGCGGGCTCAGAAGACGCTGGTGTCCTCGAAGATGTCGGTGGAGTCCCGCTCGAACTTGACCTGCTCGCCGCGCCAATCGAGCAGGTCCAGCGGCTGGACGGGCTTGGGCCAGGTCGCAAGCCGGTAGGGAATCTCGCGGGCCTTGGCTTGGGCGACGGCGAGGCACGCCAAGGCCTGGTCGTACGGGTCGGCCAGCCGGTCTACCCATCGGCGAAGCGGGCGAAGGTCCTTCTCCTCTGCGACGCACTTGGCCACGTGTTCGCTATTGAGGGCCTGCCTATCGTGCAGCAGGCTGGCCACGCGGGCTGCCCCCTCCACGTCGCCCGCTTCCAGCTTTCGGACGGTCAGCCCATGCAGGCTGTAATTGATCTCGACTTGGGCCTTCTGGCGGAGGTCCTCCCGCTCGAGCGGGATTCTCTCGACGAGTGCGAGGGCCTTGCCTATCTCGTCCGCGGCCGCGTAGCCGGAGGCCATCCGCACGTACCAGTCCAGCGACGCGTCGGCAGGTCGCGAGGCGGGGCCGCCGGCCCGCGGAGGAGCAGAGACGGGCGGCGTCGGCGTCGATGCGGGCGGGGCCGCGGGTTTTCTATGCTCGTTCGGTGTGGAGCGGATCGCCTCCAGCAGGCGGGCTTTGCGGGCCGGATCGCCCATCCGGTTCGCCAGTTCGCTTGCCACCTCTCTCTCGCCGATCTCCGCTTGGGCGAGGGCCAACTCCTCTATCGCCTTGGCGCGTGGCTCGGCTTGATATTTCGCGGCCGTCCCGGCCGCCACTTCGATCGTACGACGCCAGTCCTCGCGGTCCTTCAGCCGGTACAGCCGTCTCGCGATGGCCCGCAGAACCTGTTGACTGTCGTCCGGTGACTCGACGGTCAACGCGATCGACCGGGCCCGCTCGAAGTCCCGGGCAGCCAGGGCCAACTGGGCCGTAACGCATCGTTCGCTCGTGCGGCTGCGGGCCTCATCCATCCGGCCGATCGCCCTGAGGCACCGCGCGATTGCGGCGGCGGCCTCCACTCGCTTGCCGCTCTCATACTGCAGTCCCGCCCACCGCCGCAGGGTCGAAGGCACGCGGTCCACGCCGCGTTGCACTGCGGGCGGGCGCGCGGGCAACGGGGTCCACAACATGATCTTCGCTTCCAGCCGGATCAGGGGTTCCTGGAGGAAGTGGAAATCGCCTTCGTCCCCATTGCCTTCCAGCCAAGCCCAGGCCCAGTTGGCGGCGAAGAGGACGGACTGGCGATCCTCCTGGGGGTTGGGACGCACGCCCATCTCCGCCTGCCAGTCGGTTAATTCCGATTCGAAACTGCTGATCGACATGTGCAACAGGCATGCCGCCTCGTCGGGAGGCGCCTGGGCCAACAGTCGGGCTGCACCCTCGCTGTTACGGCGGAACAACTGCAGGGCCAACAGGTGCGACCAGGACAAATAAGGCTCCCTGCGGAGATACAGGTTCGGCAGCCGCCGGTTGTCCTGTCTGGCCTGGACCTGGCCCAGCCGGCGCAGGCTCTCCTTTGCCTGGTCGAGCCGCCCGGCGCGGAGTTGTTCGGCGATCATGAAGCCCAGGGCGGAGGCCGCCTCCTCGCCTGTGGCGAGCGGTTGGATCTGCCTGAACGCCCGCTCGTCCTGTGCCGCCCGTGCCCACCCGACCGCTACCACGCCGGCCGAGCAGGTCCGCTCGTCCGGCGAGACGCGGTCCAGCAGATCCTCGGCCTGCTTCGCTCTACGCCGGGCGGCAGGCAGGTCCTCCATCCAAGCCGCCAGTTGGGCCGCTGAAACCAGGAACTCCAGCAAGTGCACGTCCTTATCCATGTGCGAGGCGATGTGATCGGCCTGTCGGCTGACGCGGGCGCACCCGTCGGGGCTGTTGAGCCTCCAGAACAGCTTGCCCAACTCGACGCAGAGGACGGATTGCTCGTCGGGGTGAGCATGCCGGAGGCGCTCAAGGGCCAGGTCCGCCCAGACGATCGGCTGGGCGAGGTCCCCTGCGGTTTGCGGCGTGGCCGCAGCAGGAATCGGGTTCTGCCCCGCGCAACCCAGCAGGAGCAGCCCCGCCAGCACGACCGTCGTTTCAACGAGCCGCCGGATCATGCTCTCATTCTACTTGATGCCGCCGCGCCGGTCACGGGTTGGGTCGCCGAACAGAGCCCACGTCCCCTGAGGGGCTACGGGCTTTGTCTTCAATGGTCAATCGTCAATGGTCAGTGGTCAATTCAGAGCGTCCATCCCTGTCGATAGGGCGGGTTGATCAGGGCGTTGGCGTCGGCGGAGTTGATGAACTGGCACTTGGCGGCGTCCCACTGGAGCTTGGTGCCGTGGAGCTTGATGGCGATCACGCCGAGCATGGCGATCTCGGTGAGCGGGCCGCCGTAGGTCGCGAAGTCCGAGCCGGCCTTCTTGCCCTCGCGGATGGCGTTGATCCAGTCGGCCTGGTGCCCGCCCCGGACGCGGGGGATGGAGGGCTCGGGGCGCTTGTAGGCCTTCATCTTGGCCTCGGGGATGATCCGCACGCCGTTGGCCCCGTGCGAGCCGTACATGATCACGCCGTCGCTGCCGTAGACGTAGGCGCCGGTCTTGACGCCCTGGCGGCCTTGTTCGAGCACTTCGGCGCGGGGGATGGGCGTCTTGCCGCTGTGCCAGACCATCGTGATCTCGCCCCGCTTGCCCTTGGCGGGGAAAGTGAAGGTCACCTTGTCGCCGGGCGGGAAGGAGTCGCCCTGGGTCTTGTAGTCCCAGTCCTTGACCTCGGCCTGGACCGTCGAGGGGGCGCCCAGGTCCAGGGCCCAGAAGACCGGATCGACCACGTGGCAGACCCAGTCGCCGATGGTCCCGTTGCCGAAGGGCGTCCAGCCTCGCCACTTGCCGGGGCAGTACGTGGGATGATACGGGCGCTGCCGGGCCGGGCCCAGCCACAGGTCCCAGTCGAGCCCCTCGGGAACGGGATGCACCTCCGTGAGCTTGGCCAGGTCGCCCATGTGGGAGTTGTTGGCCGAGCAGCCCAGGTCGATCCGCTGGACCTGGCCGATGGCCCCGTCGCGCACCCACTCCACGAGCAGGCGGATCGTGTCGGTGGAGTGCCCCTGGTTGCCGAGTTGGGTGACCGTGGCGGCCTCGCGGGCGGCGCGGATCAGCTCGCGGACCTCGTGGACCGAGTGGGCCAGCGGCTTCTCGCAATACACGTGCTTCTTGCGCTTCAGGGCGGCCATGCAGGCTACCGCGTGCGTGTGGTCGGGCGTGCCGACGACGACGGCGTCGATGTCCTTATCCATCTGGTCGAACATCTTGCGGAAGTCGGCGAAGAACTTGGCCTGGGAGAACTTCTTGATGTTCCCCGCCGCCCGCTTGGTGTCCACGTCGCACAGCGCCGCCACGTGGACGCCGTCCAGGCCCGCGCAGGCGTTGAGGTCGCCTCCGCCGCGCCCGCCCGCGCCGATGCAGGCCAGACGGATCTTCTCGCTGGGCGCCACCTTGCCGCTCTGGGCCAGCACGTGCCGGGGGACGATGGTGAACGCGGCGGCCGCAGCCGCGGAGCTCAACAGCGAACGACGGGTCATCTTGCTCGGGTGCATCGGCGGTCTCCTCTTGATGGAACGGACACTGCGCCAAACGGGAAACAACAGCGAATATTGACCGGACCTTCCCGCTCGCAGTTTGCTTGGACCTCCGCCCGAGGGTCGAGTATGATACCGGGCTCAGGAGTCAAGACATGACACAGGTAGAGAACCTGAAAGAGCGCATCGAATCCCTCAGCGCCCGGATCGTCGCCATCCGGGACTCTCTTTGACGTGCCTAAACGACAGGCGCGGATGGGGGAGATGGAAGCCAAGATGGCTGAGCCGGGCTTCTGGGACAACCAGGAGGCCGCCCAGAAAGTGGTGGGGGACCTGAAGGCCCTCAAGGCGGTGGTGGTGCCTGTGAACGCGCTGCTGCGCCGGGTGGAAGACCTTCAGGTGCTGCACGAGATGGCCGTCGAGGAAGGCAGCAACGAGACGCTGGTCGAGGCGGCCGTCGAGGCGGAAAAAGCCGAGGACGATCTGGATCGCCTGGAGCTGCGAACGATGCTGTCGGGCCCGCACGACGCGGGCGACTGCTACTTCTCCATCCACGCCGGGGCGGGCGGGACCGAAAGCTGCGACTGGGCCGAGATGCTCCTGCGCATGTACCTGCGGTACTTCGAGCGGGCCGGCTACGGCGTGGAAGAGGTGGACCGCCTGGAAGGCGAAGAGGCGGGCATCCGCTGGGTGACGCTACGGGTGAGCGGGCCCTACGCCTTCGGCTTCCTCTCGTGCGAGCGGGGCGTGCACCGCCTGGTGCGGATCAGCCCATACGACGCCCAGAGCCGGCGCCACACCAGCTTCGCCTCGGTCGACGTCCTGCCGGACGTCGAGGACGTCGAAATCGACATCGACTGGGACAAGGACGTTCGCGAGGACACCTTCCGTGCCAGCGGGGCCGGCGGGCAGCACGTCAACAAGACCTCCAGCGCCATCCGCCTGACGCACGAGCCGACCGGCGTCGTCGTCCAGTGCCAGAACGAGCGGTCCCAGCACAAGAACCGCGCCGCCGCCCGGAAGATGCTGGCCGCCAAGCTCTATCAACTCGAACAGGCCAAGCGCGACGCGGAGCTGAGCAAGCTGTACGGAGACCGGGGCGAGATCAGCTTCGGCAGCCAGATCCGCTCCTACGTGCTGTACCCGTATCAGCTCGTGCGCGACGAACGGACCGAACTCAAGAGCCCCCATACCGGTCGGGTGTTGGACGGCGAGTTGCAGGAGTTCATCGACGCCTACCTGCGCCACCGGGGCGGCCTGCGGGCCAAGCAGGCGTAGGCGGCCTTTCGGCGGCCTACGCCTGCTTGGCGCCGGGCCCTCGATCCTGCCTCACCGATGGCGAGGCCCGCCGTGGGCGGGAGCCCCGTGTCGCGGGGGCGGAACGTGCGAGGGAGCCATTACCGGAGCGCGGTACACCGGGCCGGGCGCCCTGTACACGGGCACGGGCTGGCGATAGACCGTCATCGGGGGCGGGGGCGGCCGGTGAACGACCACCGGTGCGGGATAATACCCGCCGTGGCGGCCGTAGTTGATCCTGTGGTGGTCGTCGCCGCAGCCGGTAAGCACGCCTGCCGCCAGCACCAGGCCAGCCGGCAGGAGGACCCACCCGGCCAACGCTTTGATTGTCTTGTATGTCTTCATGGTATTCACCTCGCTGGCAGGCTAGTGCCTCGGCGGGGTGCGGGGGTTACACCGGGCTTTTGCCTCGTTCGGGGCATCCTGGTAGAATGCGATTCTCGCCCCGTCGAACGGGCAGTGCTTTTATGGAGCCAACAGAGCAATCCGCAGCCGCCACCGCCGAATTGCCCCCGTGCGGGGCGGGCGAGGAGCGGGAGGAGGCATCCCTCCCGCCGGCGCTGCGTCAGCGCGGGCAGCGATCGCTGATCCGCGCGGCCATGACCGCTTCGGTGATCGCGACCACCATCCTGGGCACCACCGTGCCCACGTTGTATCTGTTGGGCCTGGGCGCTCGCGAGTTGACCATCGGCGTGCTGGTGATGCTGATGTCGATTTCCCCGCTGGGGCAACTGGTCGGCCTGCGCCTGGTGCCTCGCCTGGGCAAGGCGGGGGTGCTGCTGTACGGGCGACTGGTGCAGTTGCCTCTGGCGGCTGGACTGATCGTGCTGGCGGGCGTGGGCGTCAGCGGCGACTGGGTGGTCCTGCTGGCGATGGGCCTGTTCTCGCTGCTGGCGTTCGTCAGTTCGGTCAGCTACACGACCTGGTGGCCGCTGGTGCAGGACAACGTGCCGGGGGCGACGCTGGGAACGTTCTTCGCGCGGATGCGGACGCGCCTGCGGGCGGTGGAGGTGGGCGTGCCGCTGCTGGTGGGCTTCTACCTGGCTTCGCGCCCGCCGCTGCATCGCTTCGCCCTGCCGTTCGCCCTGGGCTGGGTGGCGCTGGCGGTCGGGGCGTGGTACGCCAGGCAGATTCCCGAGTTGCCCGCGGCGGCAGTCGAGCGCGGGCTGTGGGGGCGGATGGCCCAAGCGCGGCGCTCGCCCGCGGTGCGTCGCTACATCGCGTACACGTCCATCTACAACTTCGTCATCGCCCTGTTCACGGCGTTCTGGGTCGTGCTGCTGACGGCCAAGCCGGGCAACGTCTTCGTCGGCCTGCCCGCCGGTCACGTGATGTGGCTGGCGGCGGTGGCGCACGTGCTGGGTCTGAAGTTCTGGGCCCGCCTGGTCGATCTGCATGGCGGACGCCCCGCGCTGGGCATCAGCCACATCGGCGCGGCCGCCCTGGGCCTGGCGTGGCTGGCCCTGCCGTCGAGCCACTGGCTGTTGACGGCCTGGGCGGCGGCGTTCTTCCTGGCCTGGGGCTTCCTGGACGGCGGGATGCTGATGGCCCGCACTTGCTCGCTGGTCCGCTGCGTGGATCGCGCCCATCAGAGCGAGAGCTTCACGCTGGTCGCGTTGTGCGCGTCCGCCTGCGGGGCCCTGGGCGGCCTGTTAGGCGGGCTGGCGTTCGACTGGCTCAGCCGCCGCGCGGCCCAGCACCGCCCGTTGGGGCTGGACCCGCGGGCCATCTACCTGTGCGTGGTCCAGCTCGGCCTGCTGGGCGCGTGGTTGGCCAGCCGGCACCTGGTCGGGCACGACCGCCAGACGCCCACCCGCCACCTGCTAGGCTCGCTGTGGCGGCGGATTGCGGGCAGTTTCGCGGGCCCGCCCCAGGCGCCCGAGCCGCGGGCGCCCAAGTAGGAGGGCGGACCCGCGGAGATTCCTTCCGCCAGGGCGGACGAACACGCGGGCCTCGGCGCGGTACAATAGTGGATACATTCGCGGCGGCTGCCGCGATGGCGAAAGGAACGGCTATGTTGCGAGCGTGGGTTTGCGCGGCGGTGATGGCGGGGCTGTGCGGAACGGGCCTGGCCCAGGACGCCGACGAAGAGAAGCCTCGAGAGTTGATCGTCACCACCATGCCGGCGGCGCCGAAATCCGCCAACGGCGTCGAGGCGCGCGTGGCCAGGCTGGACCTGGCCCAGCCGCTGAGCAGCGTGCTGGACGAGTTGGCCGGACAGGCCAAGCTGAAGATCCAGCCCAACTGGGTCGAGTTGGCCAAGGCCGGCGTGGAGCGCACCCGTCAGGTCGGCAGCGCGACGCTGGTGGGCGTGACGGTGCAGACGGCCTTGGACGTGATCTGCCGCCTGGCCGACCCGGCCGGGTGGACCGAGGCCAAGGACGTGGTCGTCTTGACCTCGAAGGCGGACCTGGCTTCGCGCCAGGTCACCCGGGACTACCACGCGGGCTCGCTGAAGGCCGGCGACGTGCCCGCCCTGCTCGAAGCGCTGCTGGGCCTGAAGGGCGCGACCGCGGCGGACAAGGGCGACCAGGTCGCCGTCACCGCGCCGCTGAGCGACCACCCGCAGATCGAGCGGGTGCTCACGTTGGCCTGGCGGGGCAGCACCGCGGAGGACTGGCTGCACATCCTCGGCGGGGCGAGGTTCCGCGTCTCGCGCGAGTCGGAGTTCGGGTGGGACAAGGCGGACCTGCGCCAGGTGCTGGCCGAGTTGTCGCAGCGGGGCGGGACCAGCGTGGTGCTGGACGAACCGGCCCTTCAGGCGGCCAAGTTCACGCCGGCGCCGATCAGCGTCAAGAGCGAGCGGATGACGCCGGACAAGGCGC
Organism: Planctomycetota bacterium; assembly: GCA_022705325.1. GTDB lineage: Bacteria > Planctomycetota > Phycisphaerae > SM23-33 > SM23-33 > MWDR01. Next base: position 23,452 of record JAKJER010000053.1, read on the forward strand.
TGGCGACCGTGCTGGCGCAGGGCGGCGCCTCCGCGGCCCTGACGCTGGAGGTGATGGGGCGGGGCGAGATGATCCTTGTGACCACCCGGCAGCACGCCCGCCCGCTGATGGGGGCCTTCCTGGTGCACCGTCCGCTGCTGGTCAAGCAGAAGGTGGAAGACCCGCAGGCCCTGATGGCCTTCATCCGCAAGACGGTGGACCCCGCGTCCTGGCACGAGGATCAGCCGGCGGCGTCCCCGGCCGCGGGCAAGGCCAGACCCGCGCCGGCTCTGGCGACCGCCCACGCATCCGAGGGGCGGATGGCCCTGGCGGGCAACCGCCTGATCTGCCGCCAGTCGGCCAAGACGCTCGGAGCCATCGGCGAACTGATGGAAGACCCCGCCTGCCGGGCGGTCAACAAGCGACTGGCCGCGATGGCGGCCGCCGCGGCGCGGACGACTCCGCCCAAACCGCCCGTTGTCCGCCAGCCCACGCTCCCGCCGGTTCGCCAGCCGACCGTTCCGCCGGTCCGCCAACCGACCAGCCCGTCGGGCAAGAACGGCGCGGCCGGCAAGAAGACCGAACCCGCCGCCCCGGTCGTTCGCCCACCGACGCCCTCCGCGGAGGAGCCCCAGGCCCGCCGCTTCAAGCTGGCCGAGGTCTACCTGCAACAGGGACTGAACGACAAGGCCGCCGAGATCCTCCGCGAGATCATCGAGAAGTACCCCCAGAGCGAGGAGGCCGCCAAGGCCAAGACGAAGCTGGAACGGCTCAAAGAGGAGTAGTCGCCGGGCGTCCGCCGGCCTTCATGGCGGCGCGGGGAGGCTGACAGGTCGGCCTCTCTACACAACCGCCGCGCCGGAACAGCCGATATCAACACTGTTCCCTCGCGCGGAGACCTTATGGGAGAGCCCGGTCACATTCGTCCTGGGCGGCTCGAACTCGGGGCGGGATTCCTCTTGTCGGCCTTGGGTCTGCTGCTGGACCCCCGGCTGGTCCGCCTGGTCACGGGCCTGCGACTGACCAGCACCACGCTGCTGGAGGAGCTGACGCACGCGCGGATCCTGCTGGTGTTGGCCGGGCTGCTGCTGGTGTTCCGCCGCCGGCTGCTGGTCAAATCGGACTGGCGGCCTGTGCCTCGCCTGGCGCCCTTGCTGTTGGCTGCGGGGATCTTCGCCGTGCTGGCCCAGCGGTTGGAGGAGATTCCCTGGTACCAACCGGCGGCCTTGGCCTGCCTGGTCCAGGGGTTGGCTGTCACCGGTCTGCTGGCGATGCTGGCTTGCGGGGTGGCGGTCCGCCTGGTGCGGACGCGATGGGCGGCGGTGGGGGCGGTCCTTCCCTGGGCGGTCCTGATCCCGGTTGAGACGGTGATCTACGTCCTGAGCACGACCCGGCTGGAGGCCCAATACCTCCGTCAGATCGCCGTCTGCTCCACCAGCGGATACTTCACACCCGGCTGGATTGCGGCGGGGATTGGGCTGGCGGGCCTGTGTCTGGCCGGCGGCGTGGCGCTAGGCAGGGCGGCGATGAGTTGGGCTGCCTGCGCGCGAGTCGCGGTCATCCTGGCCGCGGTGGTGGCGGCCGACCTCCCGTTCGTGGTCCACAGGGTCAGCCAGCACGCGCAGGGCGTCATGATGGACTGGCACAAGGCCCGGGCCCGCTATCGCCGCCTCCAGTACATCCATCAGGACGCGGTGGTCAACGCGGCCGGGCAACTGGTCCGGTTGATTCAGACTTCCCAGGTCCAGCCCATCGAAGACCTGACGGCATGGGCGGATGTGGTGGCGCGTCACGGCCTGCCGCTCGGCGACCACGCCTATCGTCCCCTGTCCTCGCCGCGGCCGCGCCGCGTGGTCGTGATCTTTGTCGAGTCCCTCAGCGCTTTCTTCCTCAGCCACCGCAACTCGCACCTGCCCGGCCCGCTGACGCCGTTCCTGGACAGCGATCGCCTCGCCCCGCGCCGCCACAGCCGCTACAGGACGGCCGCCCAGCCCACCATGCCGGGCCTGGCCTGTAGTCTCACCAGCCACCCCAACAGCGAGCTGATGCTGGAGTTGGATTTCCCGCAGTCGGTGGTCCGCGTCATGCGCGACAGCGGCTGGCAGACCGCCTTCCTCATGGGCGCCACCCGGTACTACGACCGCGCCAACCGGCGGATGGCCGACGCGGGATTCGTCGAAGTGCTGGGGGCGGAAGACCTGGCGACTTCCGCGGACGACAAGGCCCACGTGCGGGGCTGGGGGCTGTGCGACCGCATCGTGCTGGAGAAGGCGGCGAAGTACCTGGGCGCCCACCGCGACCGCGACGTGTTCCTGTGCGTGCTGACCTGCGACACGCATCTGCCCGACGGGCGGGTCGACTACGGCGGCCTGGCCTACCCGGCGCCGCCCGAGTGGGTTCAGAAACTGCCCTCGCTGGGCGGTTATCTCGGGGCGGTCCGTCGAATGGACCACGATCTGGAGCTGTTCTTCGCACGGCTTCGACGCGACGGCCTGTACGACCAGAACACCCTGGTGGTGGTCACCGCGGACCACGGCTGCCCGCCGACGCTGGCCCTGTCGGACCTGCCCGGCGGATCGCGAAAGCCCCTGGAGGAGATCCCGCTGCTGCTGTACAGCCCGCGGAGGCTGCCCGCATGGGCGGGCGATCGCGACGCCTCTCAACTGGACCTGGGCCCCACGCTGCTGCACCTGATGGGCCTCCAGACCCCGGGAGGATGCTGGGGACGCAGCCTCTTCGACACCGAGCGGGCCGGCCCCCCGCGGATCGCCGTCTTCGGCGAGCTGGTGACGTTGGAATCGGCGGGCCGGAACCTGTCATTCCCGCTGGGCAAGCCCGAAACGCCCCTCGAAACGGGACTGGACCGCCTGTTACGCACGTATTGCACGGCCGTGCCGAATCGTCCTCGCCGATGAGCGGCGTACCCCTCGCGCGACTGCTTGCTGGAGTGCCCTTCCACGCCGCCCGCGACGAGAGGCCCAAGACCGCCTGCCCGCGGCCCGGAGAGCCCCGGAACAAATAACAAATCCGTTGACAACAGGCGCGTGCATTCATACACTTCTCAGTCCGTTTTGACCCGCCGGTGCGGGCCAGAGACTACGGACGCGACGACGGGAGGCGACAGCCGTTTGCCCCCGGTCGCAAATTCCCGGACCTTCAGGCAATCCTGAACTTTCACGGAGACGGACGCGATGGCGAAAAAGAGCGGCACCAAGTACGTGTATTTCTTCGGCGGCGGCAAGGCCGAGGGCATGACCTGCGCCAAGACGGAGAAGGAACGCAAGCTGATCCTGGGCGGCAAGGGCAGCGGCCTGGCGGACATGACCGCCGCGGGCCTGCCGGTGCCTCCGGGCTTCACCATCACCTGCCAGGCCTGCGACGAGTTCTACAAGGGCGGGCGCAAGTGGCCCAAGGGCCTGGCCGAGCAGGTCGAACAGAATATCAAGAAGGTCGAGAACGTCCTGGGCAAGACGTTCGGGCAGGGCAAGAACCCGCTGCTGTTCTCGGTCCGCTCCGGCGCGGCCGTGTCCATGCCCGGCATGATGGACACCGTGCTGAACCTGGGCCTCAACGACGAGACCCTCCAGTCGGTGATCGACCTGACCGGCAACGAGCGTTTCGCCTACGACGCCTACCGCCGCTTCATGCAGATGTTCGGCGACGTGGTGCTGGGCATCGAGCACCACGACTTCGAGCACGCCCTCCAGGCCGTCAAGGACCGCCGAGGCGCCAAGCTGGACACCGACCTGGACGTCGAGGGCCTCAAGGAAGTGGTGGCCGAGTACAAGAAGGTCTACGAGCACGCCGGCAAGGCCTTCCCGCAGGACGCCCGCGAGCAGCTCGCCGACGCCGTCAACGCCGTCTTCCAGTCGTGGAACAACCCCCGCGCCAACAAGTACCGCCAGCTCAACGACATCCGCGGGCTCATCGGAACGGGCGTCAACGTCCAGACGATGGTCTTCGGCAACATGGGCAACGACAGCGGCACCGGCGTCGCCTTCACCCGCGACCCCTCCACCGGCGAGAACAAGTTCTACGGCGAGTTCCTCATGAACGCCCAGGGCGAGGACGTCGTCGCCGGCATCCGCACCCCCGAGCCCATCGAGCAACTGGCCAGGCATGACCCCGCCGCCTACACGCAGCTCGTGGCCATCCGCGGGCGGCTCGAGAAGCACTACAAGGACATGCAGGACATCGAGTTCACCATCGAGAAGGGCAAGCTGTACATGCTCCAGACCCGCAGCGGCAAGCGGACGATCTTCGCCGCCGTGCGGGCCGCGGTCGAGATGGCCGAAAGCCGGCTGATCACCAAGGACGAGGCGGTCAGGCGCGTGTCGGCCGCCCAGATGTCCCAGCTCTTCGCCCCCGTCCTGGACCGCAAGGAGCTGGTGCAGGCCGAGAAGGAAGGGCGCCTGATGGCCAGCGGCCTGCCCGCCAGCCCCGGCGGGGCCTGCGGCCAGGTCGTCTTCAACGCCGACGTCGCCGAGCAGTGGGCCAAGGAAGGCAAGAAGGTCATCCTGGTCCGCATCGAGACCAGCCCCGAGGACGTGGGCGGGATGGCCAGCTCCCAGGCCGTCGTCACCGCCCGAGGCGGGATGACCAGCCACGCCGCCGTCGTGGCCCGCGGCATGGGCACCCCCTGCGTCGCCGGCGCAGGCGACCTGCGGATCAGCTACGTCAACAAGACCGTCGCCGTCGGGGACAAGGTCCTCCGCGAGGGCGACTACATGTCCATCAGCGGTTTCGCCGGCACCATCTATATGGGCCAGATCAAGGTCATGCCCTCCGAGATCATCCAGGTCCAGGACGGCGTGCTGAAGGCCGACGACAGCCTGCTCTACCAGCAGTACACCAAGCTGATGAAGTGGGCCGACTCCTTCCGTCGCCTGGGCGTCCGCACCAACGCCGACGTCCCCCGCGACAGCGACCGCGCCGTCAAGATGGGCGCCGAGGGCATCGGCCTGTGCCGCACCGAGCACATGTTCTTCGAGGGCGACCGCATCGTCTCCTTCCGCCGCTTCATCCTGGTGGCCGAGGAGGTCAAGCGCCTCCGCGAGGAGATCGAGGCCGCAGGCGACGACGAGCACAAGATCGCCGCTCTCCGCCAGAAGCTGATGGTGCCCGAGGCCCAGTACAACCGGGCCCTGGCCGAACTGCTGCCCCTCCAGCGGGGCGACTTCGAGGGCATCTTCCGCGTCATGGGACCTCGCCCGGTCACCATCCGCCTGCTGGACCCGCCGCTGCACGAGTTCCTGCCCCAGGAAGAGGCCAACCAGGAAGAGATGGCCAAGACCATGGGCATCGACGTCGGCGTCATCAAGCAGACCGTCGCCAGCCTCCATGAGTTCAACCCCATGCTGGGCCTGCGAGGCTGCCGCCTGGGCATCAGCTACACCGAGCTGACCGCCATGCAGGTGCGGGCGATCATCGAGGCCGCCCTCAATGTCTCCAAGGAAGGCGTCAAGCCCCAGCCGGAGATCATGATCCCGCTGGTCGGCGCGGCCAGGGAACTCGAACTACAGCGCGGCCTGGCCGAGCAGGTCATCGCCCAGGTGATGGCCGAGAAGTCCCTCAAGAAGCTGCCCTTCCCGGTCAAGATCGGCACGATGATCGAGGTGCCCCGCGGCGCCATCACCGCCGACGAGATCGCCCGGTCGGCCGAGTTCTTCAGCTTCGGCACCAATGACCTGACGCAGATGGGCTGCGGGTTCAGCCGCGACGACGCGGGCAAGTTCCTCGGCGACTACGTCAAGAAGGGCATCTACGACTACGACCCGTTCCAGACGCTCGACCGCAGCGGCGTGGGCCAGCTCGTCCAGATCGCCGTCGCCAAAGGCCGCTCCGTCCGCCCGGACATCAAGCTGGGCATCTGCGGCGAGCACGGCGGCGACCCGATGAGCGTCGAGTTCTGCCACATGGTCGGGCTCAACTACGTGAGCTGCTCCCCGTACCGCGTGCCGGTCGCCCGCCTGGCTGCCGCCCAGGCCGCCCTGAAGTACCCCGCGACCAAGCCCGCCGCCAAGAAGGCCCCGGCCAAAAAGGCCAAGACCGCCAAGGCGGCGCCCAAGAAGGCCGTTGCCAAGAAGGCCCCGGCCAAAAAGGCCAAGAAGGGCAAGAAGTAAGACTGCGTGACAACCCGCGGGTTCGCTGGCTGGAGTAACCGCCCGGCCCAAGCGGCCCGCAAAAGATCGCGATAGAGTTTGTGACCCAAACGTATCGCACTGTGCGGCTGAGCCGGCGACCCCGGCCCAGCCGCTCTTATTCACCCTCGGCCTGACGGGGGGCGGACAGGTATACTTCATCGACAGCCGCAGGGGGCCTCGCGGCGACAGAATGCAGACAGCTTATCGAGAAGGAGAAGACCATGACCCTGAGCGAATTCTGGGACAAGACCTGCCGCTGGTTGCTCAGCAGCGGCTTGCGAATCCTGTTGATTGTTGTGCTGGCGTTGGTGGCAATCGGCGTGGCCAAGTGGGTTACGCGCCGGCTGTTTGAGCAACTGGCTCGCAAGGACGACGAGGCCCGCAAGCGGGCCGACACCCTCGCCGGCGTAGTCGGGGCCCTGGTGACGGTTACGGCAGTGGTGCTGGCCGTGATCATGGTCCTCGAAGAACTGGGCGTGGCCATCGGCCCGGCGCTGGCCGCGGTGGGTATCGTCGGGGTGGCCGTCGGCTTCGGCTCGCAGTACCTCGTGCGCGACGTGATCAGCGGGTTCTTCATCCTCATGGACAACCAGATCCGCGTCGGCGACGTGGTCGACATCGGCAAGGCGGGCCTGGTGGAGAAGGTCGGACTGCGCGTGACCATGTTGCGAGACTTGTCGGGCAACGTCCACTACGTCCGCAACGGGGAGATCAGCATCGTCACCAACATGACCAAGGAGTTCTCGTACTACATGTTTGACATCGGCGTGGCCTACCGCGAGGACGTGGACGAAGTGATCTCGGTCATCCGCGAGGTGGACCAGGGCATGCGGCAGTCGGAGCTCAAGGACGACATTCTCGAGCCGATCGAGATCCTGGGGCTGGACAAGTTCGGCGACTCGGCGATCATCATCAAGGCCCGAACCAAGACCAGGCCGATCCGCCAGTGGGCGGTCGGGCGGGAGTTCAACCGGCGGCTGAAGAAGGCCTTCGACGAGCGGGGCATCGAGATTCCCTTCCCGCACATCACGCTGTACCCCGGGCAGGAGAAGTCGGGCGGCGCCCCGCCGCTGCACGTGGCCGTCCACAACGAGCCCGCCAAGGCGGAGGCGCAGTAGAGTTTCCGGCCGAGCCCACGGGAAGCCTTTCCGTGGGCGCTTGACGGGCGCACCCGCCGGAACGATGATGAAGCCATGACCCGGTTCGAGCGCACCACGCGAATCCTCATCCTGGTCCTGTGGGGACTGGCGTTCGTGATCTCGCTGGTGCTCGGCCAAACCGAGGATTCTCGCTCGCTTTCGGGCCTGTTCAGCCGGCCGGCCGGGTTTGCCCCGCATCGTTGCTTTCTGGTCGGTCCTTTCGGCCTGGCCGCCGCCGCGGGGGCCCTGGTCTTGTGCGTGGGGCTCGGGCGCAAGGCGTTGGGCCAGGCGTTCCAACGCCTGTCGTATCCCCAGTTTTCGATCCTCACCCTTGGAGCAGCCCTGCTGCTGGCGTACGCGTCCTATGCCGGCGCCCTGTGCCCCTCGCGCCTGGTGGATTCCGCAAGCGTCCTGCCCCCGCATAAGTACGCTTACCTCGCCGGACTGAACATGATGACCGTCTTCGTTCCGTCGGCCGTCGCGGTCCTCGCCGTGGGCTGGCCTTGGCGCCTGGTGCCGCGGTCCGGCTTGATCTCCGCCACATGCGCCTGCATCGCGTACGTGCTCTGGAACTACTTCTACGCCGCCGCCCTGTGGCGGCCGTCCTGGGGCGCCCCATGAGCCTGCGGACGAAGATGATCCTCTGTCCGGTGCTGGTCACGCTCTTCGCCGCCGGCGTGCCGCTGGTGGTGGGGCGGGCGCCATGGCCCATGACGATCAGCGCGTGGAAGGAGACGCCCCGCGGCGTCCCGTTGTCGCCCTGGGAGGCGGGGCGGTCGGCCGAGGCCGTCTTCGTCGCCAAGGTGCTCCGCGTCAACGGCTGGGTCAGCCGCACCGTCACGCTGGAAGTGACCGAAACGCTTAAGGGTCCGGTTCAGCAGGGCGCGGTTCTCAACGTGGAGCCGGGCCTGATCGCCGGGACGGAATCCGCCGGAAAGCGGATCGCGGTTTACGTTCCGCGGGCCGGGAACCTCTCTGTCTCGTGGCGCAGCTCCCGCGAGTTTCAGGACCTCGTCGGCGCCGGGCGTTACGGGACGGCTGCGTTCTTCTCCGGCGGCTGGATCGACGAATACGACCTGCCCTTCGGCGTCGAACTTGCCGAGTCCGATGCCTCCCTGGACCTCCGCGACCTCGGCGGGCGCGAGCCCAAGCCCGTCCCGCGACGGCTGATTGAGCACCAGCGGGACGTGCTGACCGTCCAGGCCATGAAGGCCCCGCTGACGGCGGAGCAGGTGCGGATCCTGGAGGACTGGCTCAAGCCGGAGTTCCGTTACGAGGTGCCGGGGCCGTGGCTGGTTCGCGACCTGCTCAGGCCGATCGCGCAGGAGGACCCGCAAGCGGCAAGACTGCTGGAGAAGTACGAGGCGCTGCCGTGGTAAGGGAGGGATGAACAGCTACTTCCGCTCTTCCGGCGGGAGGAGTTTCTCCAGCATCTCCAGGAGCTCCGGTATTCGCAGGGTCGCCACTCGCCACAGCTTCTCCTGGAGGATCTCACCGTAGTCGTGAACCAGGATGTGCCGCTGGGCCATGATTGGGCGCCAAGGCACCTCGGGATGGGCGGCCTTGAACTCCTCCGAGATGTAGCGGGCCGCTTCCCCGATGATCTCGACTTTTCGCTCGATGGCCGCTTGCAGCACCTCGTCCTGGAGGTACTCCGCCTCAGATTTGCCCCCAACGAACTCGCGGATCTTCAACCCGGCGTTGAGCATGTCCAGCAGATAGACGCTGTCATCCTTCTCGGGCATAGACCACTTCTCGTCCGTTAAGGATGTGGCGGCGGCGGATGGGGTTGCGCAGGGCTTCCTTCTCGACCAGGTCCACCGGTCTGTGGAACATCTCAGCCAGCTCGTCGCGCATGTCGGACAGGTCGAACAGGTCCCACTGCGACTCGGGCAGGAAGCTCACCAGGACGTCCACGTCGCTGTCGGGTCCGAAGGAGTCGCCGAGGACCGAGCCGAAGAACGAGAACTCGCGGATCTTCCACTTCTCGCAGAATTCCGCGATCTTCTCAGCCGGGATGCCGATCTTCGCTACCACGCTGTCCTATTCTATCGGCCAAAGCCGGCCTTGTCGCGGGGGAATGTTCGCCCGCTTTTGCGTTGGCAATGGAGCATCCCGCGTGAATAATGGGGCAGCCACAGAAAGGATTCTCATGGACAGGCTGATGGTCAGCGTATCGGGCGTGCGGGGGATGATCGGCGGGACGCTGACGCCTCATGTCGCGTGCGAGTTCGGCTGCGCGTTCGCGGCCATGCTCGGGGCGGGCAAGAAGGTCGCCATCGGGCGCGACACCCGCACCAGCGGGCCCATGATCCGCAACGCGGTGGCCGCGGGACTGCTGGCCGGCGGGGTCCACGTGGTGGACCTGGGGGTGGTTTCGACCCCGGGGGCGGCCTTCATGACCGCCCGCCTGGGCTGCGACGGCGGGGTGGTCATCACCGCCTCGCACAACCCCATCGAGTACAACGGCATCAAGTTCCTCCAGCCCACGGGCACGGGCCTGTCGGCCGGCGACGCGGAGCGCCTCAAACAGATCTGGCAGGCCAGACAGTGGAGCTTCGCGGGCCCGCTCGAACAGGGCGAGGAGACCCGCGACGGGCGGACGGCCGGTCAGCACGTAAGCTCCGTGCTCAGCGCGGTCGACATCTTCGCCATCGCGGACAAGCGATTCAAGGTCGTACTGGACAGCGTCAACGGGGCCGGCTGCGTCGAAGCCCCGGTCCTGCTGGGCAAGCTCGGCTGCGAGTATAAGCACCTCAACGCCGAGGGCACGGGGCGATTCGCTCACCCGCCCGAGCCGGTCGAGGAGAACCTCCGCGAGCTGTGCCAGGCCGTCAAGGCCCAGCGAGCGGCCGTCGGTTTCGCCCAGGACGCCGACGCCGACCGACTGGCCATCGTGGACGAGAAGGGCGTGTTCATCGGCGAGGAGTACACGCTGGCGCTGGCGACGGCGTTCGTGCTCCGCAAGCGCAAGGGTGCCATTGCGACAAACCTGGCCACCTCACGGATGGTGGACGACATCGCGGCCGCAGCCGGCTGCCGCGTCGTCCGCTCGCCCACGGGCGAGGCCAACGTCGTCGACGCCATGTGTCGCGAGGGCTGCATCTTCGGCGGCGAGGGCGGCGGGGGGGTGATCGAACCCCGCGTCGTGCCCGTCCGCGACAGCCTGGTGGGCATGGCCTACCTGCTCCAGCAGATGGCCGAGACGGGCAAGACCGTCAGCCAACTCGTGGCCGAGATCCCCCGGTACGTGATGGTCAAGACCAAGCAGCCGTGCCCGCAGGAGGCGGTTGCGGACATCCTGACCGCGGCTCGCGAGGCGTTTGCGGGCGATGCGGACGTCCGCTTCAACGACCAGGACGGGCTTCGGATCGACCTGGCCCAGGCATGGGTATCCGTCCGCGCCAGCAACACCGAACCCATCATCCGCGTCATGGGCGAGGCCCGCGACCGGGCGACCATCGAGACCCTCATCCAGCGCGTCCGGTCGGTGGTCCAGGCCGTCCTTGCCTGAGACCTATCCGTCTTGTTGGGGGGGGTGGGAACGCCAAAAAAAGCTTGGCCGCGTTCGAGCCAGCGCGGTATGTTGTAGGAGAGCATGTCGTTAGTCCGTACGGCTTGACAGACTAGGCTGGCACGTCGGAGAGGAGTTCAATGGCGATGCAAGGGCGGCAGATACAGTGTCCTGCATGCAAGCGATCGCTGATCGTCCCCCCCCAGGCCATTGGTCGAATGGTGCGCTGCGGCAAGTGCAGCCACGCGTTCAAGGTGGCACTGGACGTCAGTGACGATGACATCCTGGACTGGCTCAGCCCGAACCTGGACGAAGAAGAAGAGGCCGCCATCACTGTCCGCCCGGAATTCGAGACCAACGCCCCGCTCATGGAAGGCGGCGGTGGATCGGCGCCTGCCGCCTCGGCCACCCAACAGGCGTTGGAAGAGCCGATCGAACCGATCACCGAGAAGATCCGACTGGTCCGAATCGACGACCACGGCGCGCTGTTCGAGTTCCCGGCCAGCCGGCTGCTGGAGACCTCTTTCCGCTGCTCCATGCCGCGGACGTGCCTGCGATGCGGGGCCAAGAGCCACCTCCAGGCCCACGTGATCCATTACGCCCACGCCCTGCTCAGCGGCGTGGACGTGGAGGCCGAGCACGCCGCCGGGGCGATGAAACTGACCGAAGAGGAGGCCCAGGACCTTTCCGAAGAGGACCTGCTGGCCCGCCTGCCCCGCGTGCCCAACGTCCCTTCGCCGGGCGATCTGCCCATGCCCTACTGGCTGTGCGACATGTGCACCACGGGCAACTGCATCTCCGCCGAACTCCAGGTCGACGGCAGCGGCAACGGGAGATGCCGCCTGCTCATCCTGCACCTGCGCCGCGCCGAGGAGTTCATGGTCACCGCCGGCGGCGAGGGGCAAAGCGATTTCGCCAAGCTCCACGGCGTCGTGGCCTCGCTGGTGGAATCCCCGTGGGACAACCTGGCCCAGTTCGTGCAGGATCGCATCCGCCAGTGGTGGAAGCCCCGCCACAACGAACGCTTCCTCGGCTACGCGCCCGATCGCGACCACGTCCGCAACGAGGACGGGGTGGCCGGCATCGTCGTCTCCACCGAACGCCTCATCTACCACACCCGCCAGCGCCACTACGAATGCTCGGTGGCCGAGCCGCTGGACCTGGAACTGGCCATGGGCAGCCACACGGGACAACTCCGCATCCACACCGGCAACTGGAAGGTCAAGCATTTCACCGTCGACCGCGACGGGGTCAGCCGCTTCCGCCGCTGCCTCACGCTGGGCAAGTTCCGGGCCAACTGGCGGTAGTTATTGACCATTGTTCATTGCCCATTGCCCATTGAAGAGCCCCGCGCCGCAATGACCAATGACCATTTCCCAATGTCCAATCCAGGGTCAATGGTTTTGCCATTGACCGCGGGCCGGTCTGCCTGTACACAGGAAGTACTGTTGCCGCAGTCCGGGCAGGCCAACCGCGCGGCGGACCGGCAACGCATTGTTCCTGTTGCAGGAGAGGTCTGATGAATCGACTGTTGGTCATGACGGCCGGCGTGATCCTGGGCGGGCTGCTGCTGGGGGACCTGGCCGGGTGCGACAACAAGCCAAGCGGTTCGGAGAAGATCAAGATCGGCTTCCTGGTCAAGATGCCAGAGGAACCGTGGTTCCAGAACGAGTGGAAGCACGCCCAGCGGTGCGCCGACAAGTACGGCTTCGACTTGATCAAGATCGGCGCCTCCGACGGCGAGAAGGTGCTCAACGCCATCAACAACCTGGCCGCCCAGGGCGCCAAGGGCTTCGTGATCTGCGCGCCCGACGTGCGCCTGGGCCCGGCGATCGTGGCCGCCGCCAGGGAGCGCAATCTCAAGGTCTTCAGCGTCGACGACCAGTTCCTGGGCGCCGACGGGCAGCCCATGAAGGACGTGCCCTACATGGGCATCTCCGCCCGCGAGATCGGCCGACAGGTCGGCAAGGCCCTGTACGAGGAGTTCAAGAAGCGCGGGTGGAAGATCGAGGAGACCGGCGCCTGCTGTATCGCCCACGACCAGCTCCCCACGGCCAAGAACCGCACCGAGGGCACCCGCGATGCCCTGACGGAAGCGGGCTTCCCGGCCGAGAAGATCTACGTCGCCCAGGAGAAGACCACCGACACCGAGGGCGGGTTCAACGCCGCCAACTCCGTGCTCACCCAGTACCCGGAGGTGAAGCGGTGGCTGGTGTTCTCGATGAACGACGAGGGCGTGATGGGCGGCGTGCGGGCGATGGAGGGGCGCGGCTTCACCGCCGAGACCACCATCGGCATCGGCATCGGCGGCAGCACCTGCGAGATCGAGTTCAAGAAGGAAAAGCCCACCGGCTTCTTCGCCACCTGCCTGATCAGCGAGTACCGCCACGGGTACGAGACGGCCGAGCTGCTCTACAAGTGGATCAAGGAGGGCACGACCCCGCCGATGTACACGCTGACGGCCGGCGTGATCGTCACGCGGGAGACCCAGGAACAGAAGCGGCGCGAGCTGGGACTGATCGACTGACGGCGGCGGTGCGATGGCCAGCGGGCAGCCCTATCTCGAGTTCGATGCGATTTCCAAGCGCTTTCCCGGCGTGCAGGCCCTGGACCAGGTGAGTTTCGGCGTGTCCGCCGGCAGCGTCCACGCCCTGGTCGGCGAGAACGGCGCGGGCAAGAGCACCCTGCTGAAGGTCCTCAGCGGCGTCTACGCGCCGGACCAGGGCCAGGTCCGCCTGGCGGGCCAGGTCCGCTCCTTCCGCTCCACCGCCGACGCCATCGCCGCCGGGGTGGCCGTCATCTACCAGGAACTCCACCTGGTCGGCGAGATGTCGGTGGCCGAAAACCTCCTGCTGGGCAACCTGCCCAATCGCCTGGGCATCGTCGACCGCAAGCGCCTCCGCCGCCTGGCCCAGGAAGAACTCAACTTCCTGGAAGAGGACATCGACGTCGACGCCAAGCTCAGCCGCCTGCCCATCGCCCAACGCCAGATGGTCGAGATCGCCAAGGCCCTCATGCGCGACGCCTCGGTCATCGCCTTCGACGAGCCCACCAGCAGCCTCAGCGACCGTGAGGTCCGAAAGCTCTTCGCCGTCATCCGCCAACTCCGCGACCGCGGGCGGGCCATCATCTACGTCAGCCACCGCATGGACGAGATCTTCCAGGTCTGCGACCGCGTCACCGTCTTGCGCGACGGGCGCCACGTCGTCACCTTCGACGAGATGGGCGCCCTCGACCGCGACGTGCTGGTCAAGAACATGGTCGGGCGAGAGCTGCGCGACATCTACAACTACCGCCCACGCGACCTCGGCGGGCCCGCCCTCGAGGTCCGCGAACTGGAAGGCCCCGGCCTGGCGGCGCCCGTCAGCCTGTCGCTGGCCGAGGGCGAGATCGTCGCCCTCTTCGGGCTGGTCGGGGCCGGGCGGAGCGAACTGCTTAAGCTCGTCTACGGCGACCAGGCGGCCCGGGGCGGGACCCTGCTGGTGCGAGGGCGGCCCGTCCGCGTGCGCCACCCGGCCGACGCCGTCCGCGCCGGCGTCATGCTCTGCCCCGAGGACCGCAAGAAGGAAGGCATCGTCCCCATCCGCAGCGTGGCCGACAACATCAACCTCAGCGCGCGCCGTCACTTCAGCTTCCTGCGGTTCGTCATCTCCCCGCGGGCCGAGCGGGCCAACGCGCAGGCCATGGTCGACAAGCTCTCCATTCGCACGCCCTCGCTGGGGCAACTGGTGATGAATCTCTCGGGAGGCAACCAGCAGAAGACCATCCTCGGCCGCTGGCTCAGCGAAAACGTGAAGGTCCTGCTGCTGGACGAGCCCACCCGCGGCATCGACGTGGGGGCCAAGAGCGAGATCTACAACATCATCTTCGAGCTGGCCCGCCAGGGCATCGGCATCCTGCTGGTCTCCAGCGAGCTGCCCGAGGTGCTGGGCCTGGCCGACCGCGTCCTGGTCATGCGCCAGGGCCGCCTGGTGGCCGAGGTGCCCCGCGGGCAGGCGAACGAGGAGGACCTGCTGCGCCTCGCCCTGCCGGAGTCCGATCCCGCCGCACACAGGAGTCTGTCGTCATGACCCGCCCCTCGCGATCCGCCGCCCTGGGCCCCGCCGTCCGCGGCGTCTGGGACCGCGCGGGTATGATCCTCGTGTTCGCCGTGCTCTTTGTCGTCCTCTCGGTGACGGTGCGCAACTTCTGCACCTGGGACAACCTCGTCTTTCTGCTGCTCCAGGTCTCCACCGTCGGCATGGTCGCCTGCACCATGCTCTTCTGCCTGGCCAGCGGAGACTTCGACCTGTCGGTCGAGGCCGTCATCGCCTTCTCCGGCGTCTTCGCCGCCGTCGTCATCGCCAGGACCGGCAGCGTCGCGATGGGCATCTTCTGCGGCGTCCTGGGCGGAGGCGTCGTCGGGCTCATCAACGGCATCATCATCGCCGAGTTCCGCATCAACGCCCTGATCGCCACCCTGGCCACCTGGCAGGTCGTCAAGGGCCTGGCCCTCATCGTCTCCGACGGCAAGGCCGTCGGCGTCGCCCAGGAGGAGTTCTTCCTGCTGGGGCGAACGCCCGCCGATCTGATCGTCCAGCACGCCGGCGCCCTGCCCGGCTGGCTGGCCTGGGCCGACGGGCACTACAGTCTTCTCCGCGTGCCCAACCCCGTCTGGATGATGCTGGGCGCCTTCGCGCTGTTCGGCTTCCTGCTCAACCGCTCCACCTTCGGGCGCAACACGCTGGCCATCGGGGGCAACCGCGAAGCCGCCCGCCTCGCCGGCATCCACGTCAACCGCACCAAGATCATCATCTTCACCCTCCAGGGCCTGGTGACGGGTTTCGCGGGCGTGGTGCTGGCCTCGAGAATGACCAGCGGGCAGCCCAACACGTCGGTGGGCTTCTCGCTGGACGTCATCTCCGCCTGCGTGCTGGGGGGCGTGGCGCTGTCGGGCGGCGTGGGAACCATGACCGGCACCATCGTCGGCGTGCTCATCATGGGCAGCGTCCAGAACGCCATGAACCTGCTCAACATCGACGCCTTCTACCAATTCGTGGCCCGCGGGGTCATCCTGCTGGCGGCCGTCCTGCTCGACCAGCTCAAGAACTCCCGACCCGCCGGCGCGCGACCGCTCCTGCTGGAGATCTGGACGTGGGCGGTCCTGCTCCTGCTGCCCGTCGCCTTGATCCTGGAACTCGTGATGGTGCCCCAGAAGCCCGTCCTCCTGGTTGACGCTCTGGTCAACCTGGCCGCCCTGGTGGCCGTGCTCGCCCTGCGGTCGGGCCGGAAACTCGCCTGGCTCTCGCTCCAGCTCTACTTCGCCTACGGGATCGGGGTTTCGATCTGGTGGGGCTGGGAGTCGGGCGGTTCCCCCCTGTGGGCTGCGCTTCAGGTGCTCCACCTTGCGGTCGTGTGGGTCTACTTCTACCGTCCCGCGGTTCGCAGGTTCTGCCAGGTGGGCCGGCTCGCCGAAAGCGCATAGAGCACACCCGGACCTTGCGGTACGCGGGCCGATCCATCCGACCGCCTGCGCTCAGCGCCTGCGTCGGCGGACGTACCCGCCCAGTCCACAAGCCGCCATGGCCAGCAGCGTCAGGCTGGCCGGCTCGGGCACTTCCAGTATCAGCGTCGTCTGGGCCGTGGCCCACATCCCGTCGTCGTCGGTCACCCGAAGCGTAACCGGATTGGGCCCGACGTTCAGGCCCAGGTCCAGCAGGTCGGCGAAGTGGAAGCTCGCGGCCGGGCTGGCGCCCGTCCAGTCGTAGAGGCCGTCGTTGTTCAGGTCCCAGGCGTACTCGGTCAGCAGGTCGAAGTCGAAGTCCCACGAGCCCGACCCGTCCAGGGTGACCACCCGCCCTTCCATCAGCGTGTAGGGCCCGTCGGCATCGGGCGTGGGCGGCGTGTTGGGCAGGTAGCCGCCCGTCAGGCCGTACTTGTCCTGGAGGTAGATGCCCACGTCGTTGAGGTCGCCGGCCGACAGGGCGCGGTCGAAGATGAGCACCTCGGCCATGTCGCCGATCATCTGGCGGCCGTTGAAGGTGGCCCCGCCGATGTAGTAGTTGACCGAGCTGCCCACGCCCATGTCGTAATGGAGGGCCTCGCCCGTCGGCGAGAGCGCCAGAGGCGAGCCGTTGCGCCAGGCCAGCGTGCTGCCGCTCAGGGCCTGGGCGGTCAGGATGCTGCTGCCGGTCGGGAAGCTGCCCGCGGGCGAGAAGGCGTTGGCGCTGTCCTGCCGCAGGCGAAGACGCTGGTTCTGGTTGCCGGTGGGCGTCCACTGGCCCACGTCGATCATCTGGCCGGTGCTGGTGCCCATGATCTCATTGTTGCCCGTCAGCGTGGTGTAGTTGAAGACGGCGAAGATCGTCCGCTCCTGCCCCGCTGCGATGTCCAGCCCGCCGCTGATCCGCAGGTCGCCGCGGTTGAACCGAATCGCCGGCAGGCCGTTGATCGAGCTGAGGACGTACGTCGGCTGGTTGCCCAGGCTGTACCAGTCCGCCGAGCGGGCCTTGGGCGACTTGTCCAGCCAGCTCGTGACGGCCGACCCGGAGGTGGCGACGCTGGCGACGTCCGTCGCGTCCAGCCACAGCTCCAGGCCCGAGGGCACGTTCGTCAGCGGTTTATAGGCGTTGATCGTCAGGACGGGGCGTTCCGCCTGGGCGGCCTGCGAGCTGTGGTAGATCACCGCCGGCGTCGATTCGTTGCTCGCCTGGAGCAGCATCCCGCCGTTGGACGCGCCGTTGGCCCAGCCGGTCAGCGCGGCCGTGCCCGCGGGCGTGAAGGTGAACCGCGTGGTCGCGCCGACCGCCTCGCTCCCCGTCACCGCGTACGAGCCCAGGACGGTCGTGCCGCGGTCGGTACCGGCCGCCAGCCCGCCGGCGGCCCACGTCGGGCCTTCCAGCGGCGAGTGGTTGGTCTGGTTGCGCCGGTTCCAGGTCACGCCGCGATCGTCCGCGGTGGCCGAGCCGCCCACGCCCGCGCCGATGCCCTCGACCCAGTCGGTCGGAAAGATCTCGTACGCGTTGATGGTGTTGGCGCCAGCGCCGGTCCGCACCTGCTTGACCTTCGCGTCGAACCAGGCCGTGCTCACCACGTACCCGTCCAGGGCCGACAGGTCCCACCGCATCACTTCACGAATCACAGAGTTCACGCCGTTGTTGGCCACTTCAAAGTCGGCTCGTTGGCCCACGTTCTCGTTGGCAAAGCCGGACAGGATGTTGGCGTCCTCCGCCCCGCTGTACGTCCCGCCGACGACCGGCGTGGTCGCGCCCTCCTGGAAGGTGAAGGTGGCCGCGCCCAGAGCGCCGCACAACGACAAGACGCTCAGTAACGACAGAACATGCCGACACCGGCCCGTGCAGGTAAACATGGCGTAGCCTCCTCTTTCAGCTAGTCTTCAGAATCTTTGGGTGTTTACGTCGGATTCTATCGTACGGCAGGGGGTGCATTGCGCCAAGGTGCAAAAAACACCCTGTCGTGCCACAGCGATTATGTCACCCCTTCGCCACAGCGATTATGTCATCCCTGTGCCTGGGGTCTTATACCAAGAGTCGATCCTTGCGTCGTGCGATTTTCTGGATTTCGAGCTGGCCGTACCT
>JAKJER010000105.1 GCA_022705325.1 Planctomycetota bacterium
ACGGCGGTGGCCAAGCTCGCCGAGGACCTCCAGGCCGGCCGCGGGGGCGAGGGATCGGCCGCCTTCCTGGCCGCCGGCACGTACGACATGCCCGAACAAGCGGGCGAGTCGGCCCTGGACGACCAGCGCTGGGAGAACATGACCCTCGCGTCGCTGGGGATCAATGCCGGGATCTGCTCGATCCTGGCCGGTCAAATCCCGCCCGTCATCACCGTCGGCGACTGGGAGAACCTGGTCGAGAGCGGATCGGAGAACCCGTTGCCCGAGGCCCACCGCGTCGGCGTCGAGCACGCCGTGGACGCCTGGCGAAAGGGGCTGCCCAGGTGAACAGACCCATGAGCGACCACACCACGAACTCCACAAACGGTCCGGGCGTGAACTACGCCCACTACTACGGACTGCTGGCGGCGATCTGGTCGGCGGCGGCCGTGCTGGCCGTCCTGGCGTGGATGCACTACCGAGCGACGAGGACGGTCTGAACGAACCAACATCACCAACAGGGAAGAAAGGATTGACGATGGACGCAAAGACGAATCTGGCCGACTTCCTCCGCGAGGTCGCCAAGGGAACCGAGAACGCCCTGGGCGTCAGCGAGCAAGTACTCCGCGACCAGGACGGCAAGGAACTGGGCAAGCACGTGCGGATCTCGATGGAGAACCGCACGTTGCGGGGCGAACCGCCAACGGAACCCGAACGGGCCGAAAGCCCGGCCCGGGCCCACATCTTCCACGGCGTGGCCGGGCTTGTGGAATATCTGGCCAAGTACAAGGGGACCGACACCGTGGTCTTCGCCGACGCGGCCGACGGTCAGATGGCTGCCGTGTTGGACGAAAGGGCCGAACGAGGCGTGGAGGTGCTCACCCTCAAGCCGCAGATCGACCCGTTGTTCGCCCCGTGGATGGACCTGCTGGGGGCGGGCGAGGTGCCCATCAACGACTTCGCCGAATTCATCCTCAAGAACCGCCGGGCCGTCTGCGAGCCCAACGGGAAGGTCTTGGCCCTGCTGTTCAGCCAAGTCCGAGCGGCGGTTAACATCACGCTGCAAAAGGGCCGCGGGCGAAAGGCCATCAACGGGATCGTCATGCAGACCGAGATCCAGGGCGAGACGGCCACCGATCCCGTGGACCTGCCCGACGAGATCATCATCGAGTGCCCGCTCTTCGTTGACACCCCTCCGCGAAAGATCGCCATCGACCTTCTGGTCAGCGTATCCAAAGACGACGATGGCGACCCGAACCTGGTGGTCACGGCCACCAGCAGCGAGTTGGCCCAGGCCCGTATGGACGCCTTCGCCGAAATGGTCACGACCGTGCGGTCGCTCGAGGGCGTGGTCGTGGCCATGGGCTCCCCCGCCCACCGGCCGTGGGCATACCTCACCTAGTCGCCGACGGACGACGGCGAGACAACCGCAACACAAGGACTCAACCATGAAACAGTATCAACCACTGGAGATCGGCTTGATCGACGAGGGCCGGTTCCTCGCCCAGGCCAACGCGGACCTGCGGGAAATGCAGGCCAAGCTCTGTGCGTACGTCGCAGAGCACGCTGAACGGGCCAAGGGCGGAAAGGCCACGCTCACCATCAGCGTGACGCTGGCTGTGGACAACCCCGACGACGATCTGTTCACCGTCAAGAGCCAGACCAAGATGACCATGCCGCAGAGGCCTGCCAGCGTGACGATGGCTATCAGCGACGAGGACGGCGACGGCAAATCCTGCCTCCACGTCCGCCGCACCGGTAGCGATCGCACCACGCCCAAACAGGGGAAGTTCTGTCGCGATGATGGAACGATCGTTACTGATCCGACGCCGGCCGAATCCGCCTGACCCTGCATCGGCAGAGGCGGGCCCGGGTGGACATGGAGGTCCAGCCGCCCCGGGCCTGCCTGGATTGAGGCCTTCCTGCCGGCAGGCAGGTGCGACGGGCCTCTGGCCTGTCGGGGAGACAGAGATGAGCGACGACGGGACATACGAAGCCGTGACCGGAGAGATCGTCAAGGGCATGCAGAAGGCCAGAGAGAAGCTCAGCCGCCTTCAAACTAGCGGGGCATACGTCAGCACCAAGGTGCGGCGAAAACTCCGCACCGCCGCCTACGGCAGTGGAGTAGGCCCCGGAGGCAAGCT
>JAKJER010000083.1 GCA_022705325.1 Planctomycetota bacterium
GAGCCCGCCATACGATACGACGACCTGGCCGCCGTGCTCAAGAGCGGCGTTCGTGAGGGGAAGGTGGTCGAAGAGGCCATCCGCGGCAGCCGGGCCAGGTTGGATGCGCAGCTCGCCCGCCTGGCGGTGACCGGGCCCACCGTTACGCCGACTCTCCTGCCCACCCGCGAGGACCGGCTGGCCTACTGGTATAATGCCCGGGCCGCCTGGTCTCTGAAGCTTACTCTCCTGGACGACTGCCCCGACAAGATCACCCGCCGCTGCCTGGAGCTGAGGGCGTTTCCCCTGGACGGGCGAATGATGCGCCTGGCGGACGTCGATTCGATCCTGGCCGCCGACAGCGACTGGCGTACGGCCGTCGCCGCCCCGTCCGTCCGGCAGAACGAGGCCGGCCTGCCCGACGCGCCCTTCGATGCCCAGACCATCCGCGCCGCCATCGACAGCCGTTTCCTCGACTACCTGGGCGACAGCGACCGCTTCATCATCGACGTGGAACTCAAGCAGATCGTGTTCCCGCCGTCCCTGTGGGCCGTCCGCGAACGACTAGTGAAGATGTATCAGCGTTCGTTGGGCTCGAGCGGGGCGACGTATGTGACTGCCCTGCTGCCGCACGCCCGAGGCGCCGCTCTGCGTCGCCTCCAGGACTCGATCGGCTACAGGGTCGTCCCCCAGCGCGAGACGAGCCTGGTGGCGTTCCTGGAAGAGTAGCCTCAGTCGCCGACCAGCGGGCGGACCTTGTCCACGTGGAAGAAGACCAGCCTCTTGCCATCGAGTTGCTGGCATTCATCGGGCGTGGTGCGACGGCGCAGGTGGAGGATCTTCTGCGGGTCGTTCTCTTCCCGGGTCCGGGTCAGGTGCAGCCTCTTGCCCTGGTAACCGTCGGCTGCCTCTCGAAACAGGAAGGCGGCGTGCGGGTTCTGGGCGACATTGTGGTAGCTCTGGCGGTCGTCCATGATGAACGCCAGGGTCTGGTCGTCCACGACGTGGGGTCTGGCGTAGATGGCGGCGTCGACGCGGCCTTCGTTGTCCGAGGTGGCCAGCACGCCCGTGCCGCGATTATTGCTCTCGAAGTATTCGTTCAGGTTCATCTCTTTGCTCCCGTCTGTTGGCTTTCCCGGCCTGCCGGAGGGCTGCCGGGCGAGCGATGGACTGCCTTGTCTTCTGTGACATTCTAGTCCCGCCCGGGTCCGCCTAATCAAGCGAAAGCCTTCCAACGGGTCAGAGATTCACCGCCCTGGGCCAGCAGCCCGGTCAAAAGGGCCGCCCAACGTGGCATGGGCGTCTGGCCCGTGCCACTTTTTCAACGGACGGCTAGGCCAGGCTCCCCGGCCGGATCGGAACCGGGCACGGGATGCCCAACTCCACTCCCAGCCAGAAGACGAGTCGCTCGCCCACGCCCAGCGTCTTCTTCCAGGCGTCCAGGACGTCCCGGACTTTCCGCACGGCCGGGTGGGCCTTCTCCCGCACCTGCTTGAGAACGATGTTCGCGGCGACCAGCCGTCCTTCCGCCATCAGGGCAGCGGCCAGGTTGGCCTGGTAAAGGGGCTGATCGGCAGGGGACTTGCCCGCCCCGTCGGGATAGACAAGGGGACGAAGGATCCGGACGGCCTGCGGCGCATTGCCCAGGCGCATCTGGCAGACGGCTCGGGCGTTGTGGAAGCACGCCTTGCCGTTGCATTGGTGATTCAGGTAGTCCAGGGCGTCCTGGGGCTTGTCCTGGTCCAACAGGGACTGCACCTGCTGGAGAGGGTCGCCTGTACTGGTGTCCATTGTGGTCATGTCCGATTCTGCTTGGGGTGCCGCCGCTTTCTGGTGGCGCGGGGTGATGTTCGCTTACGTAGGAGACTGCCGGGTCGGCAGGATGGCCGGCGAGGGCCGGGCCGGGGTGGATCAGGCCGTCAGAAGACTGCCCTGGCGGAAGAGGGACCAGTCGGAACTGGCCTGCCCGCCGGGGTCTTCGCCGGGAAGCGACAAACGACCGGTGGGGCGATCATCGGCGAGGGGCAACTGGGGGACCCATCCGTTGCGGGTGCGGTCGTCCCAGTCGAGACTGTCCGCTTCGCCCAGGACGCCTTCGACATCCAAGGCGCAGGACGCAACCAGTGCGGACTCGCCCGGTGCATACATGGCCCACGTCCGTCCGCCCGCGTGCAGCACGCGCGGCAAGGAGACGGCCAATAAGGCCATCAAGAGCAACCGGATTGTGGGCTTGCGAAGCACGAGTTCCTTCCTCTCCCAATGCTCCAGGCATTATATCGGTATTCTTCCCTGATCGCAATACAAAACCGGTCGTCCCAGGACCCGGTTGGGGGAAGCCGGCGGCGCGAGTCTCCGGTCTTCCTCGCATCTTCGGCGGTGGGGCGTTGCAAAAGGCGGTCCGAAATGAGAAGATACTACCTTTCATGCTCGCGGCGGCGGGCGGGAAGCGGAGAGAGACTGCTCGTGTGGTTGGAAGAAAAAGTCCGCCCGGTTGTGACGGGCAATGCGGTAACCCGGGACCTGCTGACGGCGGCGATGCTGGCGGTCCTGGCCGCCCTGTTGCTGTACCAGCCGCTGCGGCCGGTCCTGGAGACCGGCTCGATCGCGACGCTGCTGGACATGGTGCCGGAGGTGGCCTCGCAGACCATCGGAGCGTATCTGCTGATGGCGATGGGCTTCGCGCTGGCCTTGCGGCGCGGGGCGATCGACCTGAGCGTCTGGACGGTGTCGGGCCTGGGGGGGCTGGTAGCGGCCCTGCTCATTCGCCACGGCGTGACGCCGGCCCTGGCGCTGGCTTCGGGGGCGATGGCGGGGCTGGCGGTGGGGGCGATGCACGGGGCGCTGTCGGCCCTGCTGCGGCTGCCCAGCCCGGTGGTGACGCTGGCCACGGCCGTCCTGCTGGTCCAACTCCTGCCCTTGGCGGTGCCGGTTGCGATCGAAGGCCCCCAGGAGTCCGGCCCGC
This sequence comes from Planctomycetota bacterium, assembly GCA_022705325.1. Lineage (GTDB taxonomy): Bacteria > Planctomycetota > Phycisphaerae > SM23-33 > SM23-33 > MWDR01. The sequence continues at coordinate 2,942 of JAKJER010000083.1, forward strand.
GCGGCGGGGCCAGGCAGGTGGAACTGCCCCGAGGCACCTTCGAGGGCTGGCGGCTGTCCCAGCCTTCCAGCGAACAGCCCGACGCCGACGCTCCGGACGACACCACGCCGCACATGGTCTACCTGCCCCTGCCCTTCACTCGCATGGTGCTGACGGGGGGGCTGTACACGCTCATCATGGTCAGCCTGATGTTCATCAATTCGCACCGGGCTGAGGGGTTCCGAATCTCCGGCACGTGGCAGATGTTCTGGGTGCTGGCGGTCTCGGGGATGCTCTCGGCGGCGGGCGGGGCGCTGTGGCTGCTGGACCACAATGCCGCGCCGCTGCCCACGCGCCTGGTGGACGACCTTCGCGTGCCGGCGGCGGCATTGTTGGCGGGGGCGGCGCTCCTGGCCGGGCGCGGTCGGACGCTGCTGGTCCTGATCCTGCTGCCCGGTTCGCTGTACCTGGCCCTGCGATGGCGACAGTCCACGTGGCTGTTGCCCTACGGCGGCTACGAGATGCAGATGTTGTTGCTGATCACCATGCTGCTGGGCCTCCAGGCGGGCGTTCGCGAGGTGCTGGCGGTTCGCACCGCCTCCCGGGCGATGTCGCTGGCCGCCCTGGCGTTCATGGGCGGGGGCATCTTCCTGCTGGCCCAGACGGCCAACCTGTCGGGCTCATTCTCGCACCGGCTGTTTTCGCTGAGCGGGCTGGGGGCTTGGCTGGTGGGGGTGCTGCTGCTGGCGGTGACCCGCAGCCGGACCTTGCGCCTGCGGCGCCAGGAACGATCGGCCCGCCCGGCCGTCACCCCTCCCCCGGCCTGAGGAGGGCGGATTGGCCAGGATGTGCGGGTTCGTCCTGGGTCGCTTGAGTGACCAGTCCGGGGCGATGTAGCGAGCCCGGACAGGCGCCCGTCGACGAAAAACGACACTCGCGGGGAAAAATCATTCGAATTTCCTCTTTGCGAATTGCCTTCTGCGTTGTATTGTATACAGCACTGCCTGGCACTGGGCCGGGCGATGTGGATGTTTGACACGAAGATTTCGGCTCGCGAGTGATAGTGGAAGAACCCTGTTTGTCCGGGGGCCGCTGCAGAACCTGCCGCTGATTCCCACTTTCGAACGCTGTCCGATCTACTGGTCTATCCTGGCCGTTGTGCCACTTTCGCATTGACCCCGAAAGACACCGAGCGGGTCAAAGAGGCCCATTACTCAGGAGACACACATGGGCAAGAAGTTGTACGTGGGAAATCTTCCCTACGACGTGACCGACGCCGATCTGGAGCAGTTGTTCAACCAGCACGGCACGGTCCAGAGCGCGCAGGTCATCCAGGACCGGATGACCGGGCGAAGCAAAGGGTTCGGGTTCGTGGAGATGGACAGCGACCAGGAAGCCCAGGCGGCCATCAACGATCTGAACGGCAAGGATTACGGCGGGCGTGCCCTGACCGTGAACGAAGCCAAGCCCCGCGAGCCGCGTAGCGGCGGCTTCGGCGGTGGCGGCGGCGGCGGTGGCCGGCGCGGTGGCGGCGGCGGCTACGGCGGCGGCGGCGGTGGCGGCGGCTACGGCGGTGGCGGTGGTGGCGGCCGGCGCGAGCGCCGCTACTAGGCGTTTCTGCCACAACAAACGCAAGAGAAAGGGCCACGGGTTTCCGTGGCTCTTTTTTTGCGCACGTCGCGACTCAAAAGCCTGCCCCGCCTCCGGCAGGCAGGTCCGCAATTCCAAGGGGCAGGTCCGACATCCGCGAGGGTCACGGTCTCTGGATCTTCGGCGCCGTGGCCACGCGGGGGCGGATGGGGAGCTTCTCGATGCCGGGGAAGTCCGGGTCGCCCAGGGCGCGGATCTCCTCCTCGCCGAAATACGGACAGCAGGCGTCCACCCATGCGATTAAGCGCTGCAGGCTCTCGGCATCCATCTTGTACTTCGGGTTGGAGGCGATGTCGATGAGCTTGCTCTTGCCCGACAGGTACGTCAGGGGCGCGATCGTGCCGATCGACACCGGATTGTTCATCCCCATCTGCTCGACGGGGATGGCCCCGGCCAGACCGTAGCCGGGCCCCGGCTTGGCCGGGCTGCCCCACCCGGCCGGGCCCACCAGCGTAACGTAGGGCTCCTTGAACGGCCCGTGCCCGGGTCGCAGCGTCAGGTCCAGTTTGGCGCGGGCCTTGCCTTCGCCCTGGTGGCAGGGGCCGCAGTAGCGGTCCAGCACGGGCTGGACGAACCGCTCGTACGAGATGCTCTGGTCGCCCCAGGGCGGGGGCTCGATGGCGCGGGGCCCGCGGGCGAAGGCCAGCCCCCGCGACCTCGGCGGGGTCGTGCTGTGCATCTCGTGGCAGCCGACGCAGCCGCGGCTCTCCCCCGGCATCACGCCGCTGAAGCTTCGCATGGTCTGGATGCACCGTCCGCGCTCGTCCAGCAGTTGGAAGAACACGGCCCGACCCGCCGGCAGGCGGAAGCGCACCGATCCGTCGGCCTCTACGGGCACGGTCCCCAGGAAGCGTTTGACCGCCTCCTCCTGCACGATCGAGACGGCCGGGCCGGAGTTGCGATACGTCTTGGCCCACGTGGAGTACGTCTTGGCGTCCTGCTGGACGATGCGAAGGGATCGGACGCTGCCGCGGGGCAGGGCGGTTCCTTCGTATACGTCCGGGCTGTACAACTCACCGTCCTGCGGCGGCTTGCGGGCTTCGCCCGTGCCGGGCCAGGCGACGCGGTCCACCAGGACGGGCGGGGCCTGCCTCGGGCGGATGGGCATGGCCTGGAGGACGTTGTGGACGCCCTCGTAGAGCAGCTCGCGGTTGCCGTCGACGTCCATCAGGTACAGGCGGAAGCGGCTGCCCGCCCTGCGGGCGCAGACCAGGAAGTCGCGCTCGCTCAGGGGCCAGGGGGCCGTGTAGCCGGTGAACGCTCCGGCGGGGTGATAGCGCGGAGATTCGGGCGGGTCGACCGGGCCGTTTCCGCACTCGGGCCACGGGCGATCGGCGGTGGCCTTGGTGAGTCCGTGGGGGAAGTCGCGCCCCTTGTCGGGGTCGATCAGGCCGACGGAGCCGGACCACCAGTCGTGGTGGCCGACGCCGCAGAACATGACGCGCCGGCTGCCGGGCACCTGCATGGGCTGCGAGACATGGTCGGGCCAGACCGACTGGTTGCCCCAGAACGCCGAGACATTCGTGCCGTCGGGGTTGGTCGTCCAGAGACTCTGCACGCGCCAGAGGGCCTTGTCCGTGTACTCCCATCGCGAATAGACCACCCGCCCGTCGGCCAGCAGCGAGGGCACGAAGTCCGGCTCGCTGTTGAGGCTGATCAGGTAGAGATTGCCGCCGTCGGCGTCGCAGCGGGCCAGGATGTACGAGTAGATGAACGGCCCGCAGCGCACGTACGAGTTGCCCCGCGTGGTGGTGAAGAGGATTCGCCCGTCGGGAAGGTGAATGGGGTCGATGTCGTCGTAGTCGCCGAAGGTGAGTTGCGTCGGCTGGGACTGGCCGTCCAGTTCCATGCGATACAGGTGAAACGCCTTCTCGTCGTGCGCCTTGTAACAGAAGAGGATGCTCCTGGCGTCGAACGACACGTCCGGGCGCCAGAACGTGCCCGGGCGCCGCGGGGCGAGCTGACGGACGGCCGCGCCGGGGTGCAGTCCATCCAGCACGAGCAGCCGCCCGCCGGGCGTGGCGCAGATGCCCATGCGGTGCACCGACTGGTGATCCGATTGCTCGGCGCGGCGAGGGATGGGCTGGTCCACGATCAGCATCCGCTGAAAGTCCAGCAGCGAATTGGCAAGCTGGACGGCCCGCTTGACGCGCCGCACGGCGAAGTACGCCTCCATCACGTCCGGATGCTCGCCGGCGTAGGCGGTACGCGGGTCCTGGGCGATCTCCGCGCGGTCCAGGCCGGCGATGCGCCCCCACGGCCCGCCGCCGTAGGCGGCCGACACCGAGGCGTGCGGCCAGGCGGAATCGTCGAACTCGCGCGTCCGCCAACCGGGGCGTTCGACTTTCTCGCTCCGCCACGAGGCGTCGCTGACGGCGACGACCTGGCGGCCGTCGGCCAACGTGACCTCCAGGCGGGCGATCAGCCCGGCGGGGTTCTTGGTCACGGGGGCGGCGCCATTGACCGCCCGCACGGCCAGCACATTCCTGCCCTGGACCAGGTGGGGCGACAGGTCGATCACCGCCGCCCGCTGCCACGTCGCGTTGGCGCCCACGCGGGCAGCGTTGACGTAGACCTCGCAGGCGTCGTCGACGGCGATGCGGAGTTCGCCCCTGGCGGCGCCGGGTGGCAACTCGAACGTCCGCCGGAAGTAGCGGGTTTCGACGGGGGCGTCCTCGGCTGACTTCGCCTCGTGCCAGATCCACACCGGCGGCCCTTCGGCGGCCCGGGCGGCCGGCGGGCGGGGCGGCTTCGCCTCCAGCTCCGCCAGGCGTTTCTCCAGGGTTGCCAGCTCGGCCAGCTCCCTGGACAGGTCCACCGTCGCTCGTGTTTCCGGGCCGCCGCTGGTCAGGCGGGCGGCCAACTCGCGGGCCCAGACGATCTCGCGCCGCGCCCGCGCGAGCAGCGGCTCGCCCATCGCCTGGTACAGCCAGTCGTCCTCCAGCACGCGGCGGGCCTGCTCGGCGGGCAGCGTCCGCGTCTCGGGCGTGACGGCCGGCACGTTGTCGGCCGGCAGGATCTTCTGGCCGTACTGCCACGGGCCCTTGGCGGCGGACTGCCCGCAAGCGAGCAGAAGGCCGATTGTTCCCGTCACCACGGCTCGCAACGTGATCTGTAGTCGCACGCGTGCTCCCTTCGAGATGGACCCACAGGATTATACCGACCCGTCCGCTCGCCCAGAAGCGGGACTCTCGCTTCGACGGGGAACTTTTCTCGTCGCCCGTTCGTCAGAGGGGATAGTGCAGATTCAACTGACCTTGCGAAACTGAATTCACAGGAGACGATCATGGCACGCACGTCACGCATCTTATGGGTCCTGGCCGGGGTGCTGGTCTGGGCGGCCCCGCAGGCGCAGGCCCGGATCAAGCTGGCCGCACTGCCTCCCCGGGAGCGGGTGGAGATCCAGCTCGACCACGGGCAGTACACGCTGGTCGAGGAAGAGCGGATCGTCCCGCTGCTCAAGTCGGCCGCGCAGAACAACCAGATCGACTTCAGCTGGTCCAACACGGCCATCGACAAGAACTCGATCCTGTTCCGCCCGGTGGCCGTTCGCGAGGGCGACGCCTTCCGCCCGGTCAAGCTGATCAAGCTGCCCGACGGCTCGCAGGTGCCGGAGGTCAACGTCATCAACGTGGCCTACCCCCCCAGCGAAAATGCGCTGGTGTGGGAGGTGTACGCGGCCCAGGCATGCGCCTGCAAGGTGCGCGTGAGCTACCTCATCAGCAACCTGACGCGGATCTTCGAGTACCGGGCGCTGGCCGACCGCGACGAGAAGGTCCTGACGCTCCGCAAGTACATGCAGTTGCGGAACTACAGCGGCGAGGAGTTCGTCGGCGCGGGCGTATGGGCGGGCTTCGGACCCAAGTTCTTCAAGGAGATCGGCCAGCAGGACGAGATCAAGCTCCTGCTGCACAAGTTCGAGCAGGTGCCGGTGGAGAAGACCTTCACCTTCGACTGGTACACGCACGGCTCGCTTAACCCGGACAAGCCGCTGGCCAGCAAGGTGCTCATGCACTACAAGCTGACCAACGATGAGAAGCACAAGATGGGCCTCTGGCCGCTCCAGCCGGGCAAGGTCCGCATCTTCATCCAGGACGCCCGCGGCGGCGAGGCGTTTCTGGGCGAGGACTGGGCCCAGCTCACCCCGCTGGACGACCACATGAAGCTCTACCTGGGCGAGGCCCGCGACATCGTCTGCACCCGCATCATCGAGTCCAACGAGCGGCACCCCGTCCGCGGCAACCTGGTCAACCAGGAGGTCGTCGTCAAGTACGAGATTGAGAACTTCAAGGACAAGCCCGCCACGCTGCGGATCGTCGAGCAGCTCAACCGCCTGGGCCAGGAGTACTTCGGCAACACCCACGGCGACGTCGAGTGGACCCGCGGGGCCAAGACCAGCCCCGAACTGACCTTCGAGTACGAGTTCGGCGGGGCCTCGCCCATCCTCCTGGTCAACCTGCCCGCCCGCCCGGCGGACAAGGACCAGAAGGTCCAGAAGGTCGTCGTCCGCTTCCACGTGTTCCTCAAGAACCTCTGGCCGTAAGCGAAGGAGAATGCCATGAACCGCATGAGGAACCTCATCGCCTTCGCCGCGTGCCTGTGGGCCGCCAACCTGTGCCTGGCCAAGAACGTGGACCTGGTGACGCTGCCCGGCCGCGACACGGTGCAGCTCACCATCTACAACAGCGAAGACCTGACGCTGGTCAAGGAGACCCGCCAGGTCACGCTCAAGAAGGGCGTCAACCAGCTCCAGTTCTCGTGGGCCAACACGCTGATCGACCCGACCAGCGTGGTCTTCCGGCCGCTCGACCATGCCGGCCAGGTCGAGCTGCTGGACACGGTCTTTCCGGGGCAGAAGCCCCAGCACCTGATCTGGAACATCGCCTCGAAGTTCGAGGGCCAGGTCAAGGTGGAGGTGAGCTACTTCACCAGCGGGCTGACGTGGTCCATGGACTACGTGGGCATCAGCGACGCGGACGAGACGAAGATGCACTTTCGCGGGTATGTCCGCGTGTTCAACAACAGCGGCGAGGAGTACGACAACGCCGAGATCCGCCTGATCGTGGGGACGATCAACCTGGTCGAGAAGATCACCGATCTGGCCCGGCGACGCGGGATTCCCGTACCCCAACCGAGCGCGCCCGGGCAAGCCTACGGCGCCCTTAAGCGCGACGCGGTGGCCGAGGTCATGAGCAAGGCCGCCGGCGCGGCTGCGCCGGCTCCCGCCAAGGCGCCCGGCATCGTCAAGGAAGGGGTCAGCGAATACTTCATGTTCAGCGTCGGGGGCAGTCAGGCCGTCCCCAACGGCTGGTCCAAGCGGATACAGGCGGTGGAGGCGGTGGACGTGCCGTTCGACATCGTCTATCGCATGAGGACCTACCAGTACGGGCCCCGCCCCGTGCGGTTCCTGATCTGGCGCAACGACGACGAGCACAAGTTGGGCGAGAGCCCCTTGCCGGACGGGCAGGTGAACCTGTACCGCCAGCTTGCCCCTGTGGGGCTTCCGCCGCTGGCCGACGACGGCGGCCGGCCGAGCGACGGCCTGGCGTTC
>JAKJER010000106.1 GCA_022705325.1 Planctomycetota bacterium
GGGTGACCGCTGGGGCCGGTGCAAGACGATGTTGCTGACGATCCTGGTGTACTCCATCTTCACGGGGCTGTCGGCGTTCTCGGTTTCATGGTGGGACTTCGCCCTCTACCGATTCCTGACCGGGGCAGGGGTGGGGGGCGAGTTCGCCGCGGGCGTGACGCTGGTAGCCGACGTCATGCCCAGCCGGGCCCGCCCCCACGCGCTGGGCCTGTTGCAGGCCATGGCCAGCGTGGGCAACATCATCGGCTCGGTGATCAGCTTCTTCATCATTCCGATGAAGAGCGTGTTCGGCCATAGCGTGCCCGGGTGGCGCCTGGTGTTTGTCGTCGGGGTGCTGCCGGCGTTGATCGTGGTATTTGCGATGCGCAAGCTGAAAGAGCCCGAAGGCTGGCGCAAGCTCAAGGAAGCCTCCAAGGAGCAGGGGGCGGCGGGACCCAAGCTGGGCAGCTATCGCGAGATGCTGGGCGACAAACGCTGGCGCTACAATACCATCATCGGCGTGCTGCTGGCGGTCAGCGGCGTGATCGGCCTGTGGGGCATCGGCTTCTTCACCCCCGAGCTGATCCGCGGCAACGTGCTGGCCGGGGCGACGCCGGAACACCAGGACCGCATGTCGTCGCTGGCCACCGGCCTGCAGGACGCCGGGGCCGTCTTCGGCATCCTGGCCTTCAGTTGGCTGGCCGTCCGCATGGGCAGGCGACTGGCCTTCGCCCTGGCGTTCGCCATGGCGTTGATCATGACCGTCACGGTCTTCGGCTTCATGACCAAGGAAAGCCAGATCTACTGGATGACCCCGCTGCTGGGCTTTGCCAACCTGGCCATTTTCGGCGGCTACTCGATCTATTTCCCCGAGCTGTATCCCACGCGCCTGAGGTCCACCGGCGTGGGGTTCTGCTACAACGTGGCCCGCTACGTCTCGGCCTTCGGGCCGCTGGCCCTGGGCAGCCTGGCGCACCTGTACAGCCAGAATGCCAGCATCGGCACCAAGGGCTTCCGCTATGCCGCCTGCACCGTCGCCAGCGTCTACTTGGTGGGGCTGATTACCCTGCTGTTCGCTCCCGAGACCAAGGGCAAGCCGCTGCCGGAATGACCGGTCGGCCCGAGCGTGCAGTCACCGGCGCGCCCGCCGAGGGGAAAGCCCGCGGGCAAGGGCAGACCCCGGGCCCGCGCCGCAAATAGGCCTTTCGCGATTCGGCGAATGGGCTTATAATCTACTGAGAGCTTCCGGCCGTCAAATCCGGCAGGCAGAGAGAGGGCAAAGCCGTCCGCGGGCAACGCGGGCAGGCAGCCCGCGCACATCGAATTTCGGATGGAGGTGCACGATGTCAAGACACGACAGGTTCTGTTTCCTGGTCGCGGGGATCCTGGTCATCGCTGTCGGTGCGGTCTCGCCGGCGCGGGCCAACCTGCTGACCAACGGCGACTTCGAAGCCGCGCCGTACGACACGGGGTGGACCCGCTCCAACGTCAACATCGGCACGGCCGAGACGACCAGTCCCATCAGCGGTTCGACGTCGCTGCGCATGTCATGGAACAACCAGGGCTACACGGGCAACGTGGACCAGTCGCTCGCCTCGGTGCTGTCGGACTTCGACTACAGCTTCACCTTCCGCCAGCTAGGCAACACGGCCGGGCGGAGCATGAACACGCTGCTGCTTGCCGGCGGAGCGGGCGTCAACGCCCGCGTGCTGGTGCAGGGGACCGCGGGCGTCGACGACGACACGCTCCAGGTGTACGACGGCAGCGGGTGGCAGAACGTCTCGGCCGTCGGGGCCTTCTCCGGCATCAGCCAGGACTACCGCATCAGTATCCGCGGGCGCGACTGGGGCACGCCCGCCGCCAGCTACGATCTGCTCTGGTCCGACGCCGGCTCGACGTTGCTGACCCACCAGGCGACCGGGCTGACGCATTTCCAGTCGTCCGGGCCCACGACCAGCAAGCTGGAGACGGTCCGTTTCGCCAAGCCCGAGTCCACCGGGAACACCTGGATGGTTGACAACGTGGTGCTGACGGCGCCGGCGTCGGCGTTCGCGCCGGCGGTGGCCGAGCCGGTGGCCACCGGGACGGGCGCCTACACGACCGGAACGTCCGTCGGCGGGCAGAACCCGCC
>JAKJER010000107.1 GCA_022705325.1 Planctomycetota bacterium
GCAAGAACGACCCGCCATCACAAGCCGAGCGTCGGGTGGAAGCCGGCTGGGAGGCCCCGCTGAGTCGGCTAACACGGCGTGTTACAGATCGGACCGCGAAGGGCGAGCGAATGTCCCATTTCGGGTCCGAATGTCACGTTCTTGCGCCTGTTTTTCCTATTTGGCCGAGTTTTGCCACTTCGAGTATAATTTCATAAATAATGATGATATAATAGCTTGAGTTCAATTCTGCGGGCTGCTGAACGGGGCCAATTTTCCGGAAAAACGGGACATTCGCCCGCGGCGGGGCCCGTTCAGTCGCGTCCGATGGGCAGGCGGGCCAGCGGGGCGTAGATGGGGCCTTCGGCCGTGAGCTGGCTGGTGTAGGCGACGACCTCGTCGGCGTGCTGGAGGGGGAAGGCGTCCAGTCCGTACTCGCGGACGGCGGAGCGCAGGCGCTGCGGGTCGCGGACGAACTTGACGCGGGCCAGCGTGATGTGCCCGCGGAAGCGGCGGTCCTCCTGACGCAGGCCCAACTCGCCCAAGGCGAGGCCCAGTTCGCGATGGAGTTCGGCCATCCGGCCGGTCGGATCGTCGAGGGCGGCCCAGATCATCCGCAGCGGCCCGTGGGCGGGCTGGCAGGAGAGATGCGCGACGCTGAACTCGAAGGGCTCGATGTGCCGGGCGACCTGGCCGGCCAGCTCGCAAACCTCGCGGATGACGTCGTCGCCCACCTCGCCGAGGAACTGAAGCGTGACGTGGAAGTTCTCCGGCTCGACCCACTTGATCTTGTCGCCCGCCTGCGCGAGGTCGCCGGCGACCTGGGTCAGGACCCGTCGCAGGGCCTCGTCGATGTCGATGGCGATGAAGGTCCGCATGGTTGTCTCCCCTACGGGTCGCGCGAGTCGCCCGTCTCGCCGAGCGTGATCTCCAGCAGCAGGCCGGGCCCGCCGGCGACCACCTGGACGGCCTGCAGCGCGGCGGGCAGCAGGACCGTGTCGCCGGCCGCCAGGTCCACGCGCGGCAGGACTCCGCCGGCGTGGCGAACGTGCGTGCCCGGCGCGGCCGCCAGGACCATTGCGGCGACGAGCCGGCCCGGGGGCAGGTCGAGCGGCGCGCCCGCGTCCAGGCGTCGGCGGCGGACGCGGAAGGCGGCCATGTCCACGCTGTCCGGATCGCTCGCCCGCGCGCCGGGCGGGTCGAGGCCCACGCGGATGCACCGCATGGACTGCTCGACGTGGATCTCGCGGCCGCGGCCCCAGTCGGTCACGCGGTAGGTGGTGTCGGAGGGCGTCTGGACCTCGGCGACGACGACGCCGGCGCCCAGGGCGTGGACCGTGCCGGCGGGCAGGCGGTGGAACTCCCCCGCCGCCACGTCGAGGCGGCGGACGAAGCGCTCGGCCTGGTCCTGCTCGACGGCGCGGCGAAACCGTTCCAGGCTCGTGCCCGGCAGCAGGTCGTCGTAGATGAAGCCGCCGCGACTCTCGACGACGTACCAGCACTCGCTCTTGACGACGGCGGTGCCGCCGATCTCGGCGGCCGCCCGGGCGTCGGGGTGCACCTGGAGCGAGAGGATGTCGTTGGCGTCGAGAAGCTTGAGCAGCAGCGGGAACCGCCCGTCGCCGGCGGGCCTGGCCTCGCCCAGCAGGGCCGGGCCCAGGCTTCGCGTCAGCTCGTGCAGGCCGCGCCCGGCCAGCGGACCGTTGCGGACGACGCTGACGGCGGAGGGCAGGTCGGCCAGCTCCCAGCTTTCGCCGATGGGCTCGCCCGGGGGCAGGCGGCGCGCGAACAGCCGCTCCAGGTTGCGTCCGCCCCAGATCTTCGGGACGTAGATCGGCTCGAATGTCAGCGGATACAGGTCCATGTCAGCACGGTCTCCAGGAACCGGTTCAGCCGGTAGTATGTCATGATCGGCCTGGAAGGATCAAGACGTTGCCCCGAAGCGGGCGCCGCACCGGCGGCGGGCGGCGCGAGGGGGCCCGCGGCGGGCGGCCCGACGAAGTAGTGTAACTAGTTGTGTGTAAGTTTTGATGATCGTGTCACGCGGCGGAGCGGAGGCGAGCGCAGCGAGCCGAAGCGAAGACGCGTGACACGGCGCAAAAAGTTGGGTACGTACTGCTTCTTCA
>JAKJER010000001.1 GCA_022705325.1 Planctomycetota bacterium
GGCGTTGAACCTGTTGAAGAAGGACCAAACCCGCAAGGTAGGCATCAAGACAAAATCCAAGTGCTGCAGCTGGGACCACGACTACCTGCTCAAAATCCTCACCGGTTGATTACATGCGATTGCCCTGAGGGACCTTGCCGCCACCGGGAGGGGCCGCCAGGCGAGGAAACGGAGTTCCGCGGACAGGCCCACCACGCGGAGCAGCCACTGGGGCAACTGGCCCGGCCCGGTGACGTTACTGCCCCCCATGCTCCGCAGGCGGCGCGCACGAACGAAGCCGGTCTCGCTCAGCAAGCGACGCAGGATTCGGCCGGAGAAGAAGTGAAGATGAGTGGGATTGGCGAAATTGAACTCGTCGCGCATCCCCTTGAGCAGCGAGCGGTAGGACCAACGATTGGGCACGGTCAGCAGGAGCAGGCCGTCGGCCTCCAGGTGATCGTGAACGCTTCGCAGGAGCCGGCGCGGATCCTCCACGTGTTCGAGCGTCTGGAGCAGGGTGATGACGTGGAAGCGCTCGGTTACGCTGTCGAGGCCTTCGGCGTCGTCGGCGACGAAGGCGACCTGGGGCATCTTCTCGCGCAGGGCGTCACGTGCCTGGGAGGACGATTCGATGGCCGCCAGGACGGTCGTCGGGCTGTACTCGTGGAAGGCCAGCAGGAAACCGCCCGTGCCCGCGCCGATGTCCAGCAGGCTTCGAGGCTGGGCGATGCACGTGCCGATGGCCTGGCACAGGCCCCGCCACACGCGGCGGTTGGCCTGGATCCAGGCGTCGATCCGCGGGTCGTCCTTGGTATCGTAGTAGCGCTGGGCGTACTGGCGGCGCAGCTCGTCGCGGCTGTACAGGCCGGCGAAGACGTGGCCGCAATCGCGGCAGGCCAGGATGCGCCGGTGGTCCGTCTGGGCGAAAGGCCGACATTGCCTGCTGGCGCACACCGGACATGAGCACGGGATATCCTTCTCAGCCATGGATGCTCCCAGGGCCACAGTGTACCATAGAGGCCCTGCCAATGGGACCTGGACATGAATGACGTGGACCAGTTGACGATTCGGGAAGGACCGCTCGGGGCTGTGCTGGCCGTGAAGGCCGTGCCGGGCAGCTCGCGCGATCGCGTGGTGGGCGTGCTGGGCGACTGCCTCAAGGTGACCACGTCCGCGGCGCCGGAGAAGGGCAAGGCGAACGCGGCCATCGCCCGCATCCTGGCGGCCGCGATGGGAGTGGAACGCAGGCGGGTGGAATTGGTGGGCGGCCCGGCCAGCCCGCGCAAGGAGTTCCGCATCGAAGGCCTGAGTGCAGCCGAGGTTCGCCAGGCCCTGCGGAAGGCGTAAGACGGGCCAACGGGGGGCGCTGGCGCGAGCCGTTCTCCGCTCTTTCCGGTATTGCGGGAATTTGCTGTTTTGTATTGACTGAGACGGCGGGGGCATCTACTATACATATAGCGAGAACGGGCTTTCGGATGACCTGCCATCCTCCTGTTCTATCAATACCTTGGGACACTCCCAAGCCCTCTCTCGCCAGGCTGGACCGGCCTGTGGACGACGCGCCCCCAGCCCGAGCCCGTTTTTTGCTGAAATAGGCTTGCATTCACTGCCAGAGGTCACTAGGGTGTACGGCCAATCCCGCACACTCGGACGTGATTTCAGGCGGTCGAGTCTGCCGTTGCGGTGGGATGGAACCCTCCCCGGCGGTGCAGTGATAGAGTAGCGAGTCGTTCCAGGCGCGTCGCCTGGGATGGGTAACAGGCCAGGTTCGTCCATGGTATGGACTTACCAAGTCAAGTCGGCGGTCCACGAAGCAAAAGGCCATAATCCTATTTCCTCTTGCAGGCCCCCCCTTGGCGCATCCGGAAGGAGGTCGCGAATGCGACGAAAAGGTTTTACACTGATTGAGTTGCTGGTGGTGGTGGCCATCATCGCGCTGCTGGTCAGCATGCTGCTGCCCAGCTTGAACCGTGCGCGCGAGCTGGCCAAGCGGGCCATGTGCGGCGCCAACCTCAACGGCATCGGCAAGGCCCTGGTGAACTACGTCACCGAGGCTGGCATGGGCTCCGGCTCGGCCAGTTTCCCCTGGGCGGACGATTACAAGACCTACGCCTTCAGCGGGAACAACGACCGCATGAAGCTGGGCGGCTATGACGGCATCTACAAGGTCGACGATGGCGTCACCGGCAGCACGCTGATGAGCGAAGAGGGCGGGCAGCTCCACATCCTGGAGAACCTCTGCTTGCTCGTCCAGAAGAACCTCGTCGGCTGGAACGCGTTCCGCTGCCCGTCCATCAGCGGTGAGGTCATGACCCGCGGCGACACCGCCCTGGGCAACCTCTTCTACGGCTTCTACGGCAAGGCCAACTCCGGCGACAGCGGCACGTACTTCAACGACTACGCCATGCACTGGGGCTATCCCAGCACGACCAACAAGACCCCCATGGTCCCCGACGATTCGCCGCCGGACCTGGTGATCCTGGCCGACAAGTATGGCGACAGCCTGGACGAGTTCAAGAAGGTCGACCAGACCAAGACCAACGAGGGCAAGGGCTACAATCACAGCTCGGACGGGTTCAACGTCCTGACGCTGAACAACAACGTCTACTGGCGTGAAAAAGTCCTCTGCGGTTGGAGCAACAACAACATCTACACCACGGACCTGGGCGCCGACCATAAGATCACGGGCGGAACCGACCAGAGCGTCACCCTGAGCAAGTACGACAGCGTACTGATCCGGGCGAAGGAAAACAGCTCGACCACGCCGTAACGGTCGTCTGACGCATCGATTCGAGCCGGCCCCGCAGACCGCGGGGCCGGTTCTTTTTTGCTCTCCCGCGTGCGTGCGGGCTCGCGTGCTGGTATGCTGGTATCAGGTCCCCGGCGGGCCGTTCGGGGCGGACGCCCCCGCCCGAGCGGGACCTGAAGACAGAAGGACAGACAGCCAGAGTGGAACTCAGCATTACGTTGGACAACCCGCAGCGGGCCGGGGCGTTGTATGGCCCGGGCGACCGCAATCTGAAGCTGATTCGCGACGCCATGGGCGTGGGGGTTTTCGCGCGGGGGGGCGAGGTCAAGCTCACCGGAGCGCCCAAGAGCGTTTCCCGGGCGGCGGCTGTGCTGGAGCATCTCCAGCGCCTGGCCCGCCACGGGCAGTCGGTCACCCCGGCGGCCGTCAGCGAAGCCATCGCCACCGCCAGCGGCGAGGCGGCCGAGGCCGATCAGACCCGTCTGGACGTCTACGTGGCCGGGCAACTTATCGCCCCCAAGACGCCCGGGCAGGCGCGGTACATCGAGGCCATGCGGACCCAGGACCTCGTCTTCTGCGTGGGCCCGGCGGGCACCGGCAAGACGTACTTGGCCGTCGCGTTCGCCGTCCACATGCTCAAGCGTCAGATGGCCAAGCGTCTGGTGCTGGTCCGCCCGGCCGTCGAGGCGGGCGAGAAGCTGGGCTTCCTCCCGGGCGACATGCAGGCCAAAGTCAACCCCTACCTGCGCCCGCTGTTCGACGCCCTGCACGACATGATGGATTACGACCAGATCCGGCGATTCATGGTCAACGACCTGATCGAAGTGATCCCCCTGGCGTTCATGCGCGGGCGGACGCTGAACGACTCGATCGTGATCCTGGACGAAGCCCAGAACACCACGGCCTCCCAGATGCTGATGTTCCTGACGCGCATGGGGCACGGAACGAAGATGGTGGTCACCGGCGACGACAGCCAGGTCGACCTGCCCGACGGAACGCTCAGCGGCCTGCTGGACGCCAAGCGCCGCCTCCGCGGGCTCAAGGGCCTGGCCATGATCGACCTGGAGAAGGGCGACATCGTCCGCCACCGCCTGGTCCAGTCGATCGTCGAGGCCTACGGGCGCGACGCCCAGCGCCAGCGCCCGAGCGTCGCTCCCGCCCCCCGGACGCCCGAGCCCTCCGGCAACGCCCCCAGCCCGCAGGGAGACTCTCCGCAACTCCAGCCCGCCCCGGGCGGCGGCGAAGGCTTCCGGCCCGAGGGCGGCTGACCCGTTCGCCGGGCTGTCGGGCCGCGGAAACATGAAACGGAATCGAGGATGGCGCTCAACCCGGTTAATTCTCCCGTGATCGAGCTGATGGGCCGACTGGACCCAGCCGACGGGGTCGGCAGGACGTCCGGGGGCGACCGTTCGGACAAGGTATGCATGACGATCCGGGTCCGCGACGAATCGATCAGCGACATTCGTTTCGAGTGCGACGGCTGCCAGGCGACGGTGGCCTGCGCCGCCACGGCGGCCAGGCTGGCGCGGGGCAGGCACCTGGACGAGGCGGCCGAGATCGCTCCCGACACGGTCGCCGACGCCCTGGGCACCCTGCCGTCGCAGTACCGCCACTGCGCCGAACTCGCCTGCGAGGCCTTGTCGGCCGCCATCATGGACTACGTCTTCCGCTGCGTGGAGCGGGAGAGGCCCGAGTAGCGCAGGCATTCTTGCCTGCCGGAGGCAGGGCAGGTTCGAGGCCCTGTTCCTCCGAAGCCGCGTGCCTGGTCGTACCGGGCTGTGAATCTCAGGCAGGAATGCCTGAGTTGCCAGCTACATCTTGCAAACCCGCGGGCGAGTGCTACAATCACTGCCACAGCGGCCTGCCGCGCCGGCGGGCCCGTAGCGATTCAGTGATCAAGAGGAGTCCGGGATGAGCCAGCTTCGACTCTGGGCGTTCTGCGCGGTGGGCTGTCTGGGGATGATGGGATGCGGACGGGCGGACTTGGCCCGGGAGATCGGGCCGGCGTCTGAGCCGGTGCTGGCCTCGCTGCAGGCGATGGGCGGCATTGAGGCCTGGCGGAATCCCTCCAGTATTCACGCGCAGGCCGTCCTGACCGTCTATGACGACGACGGCCAGTTCTACAGCAACCTCTACCACCTGGACATCGACCTGGACGGGCGGCGGATGTCGGTGGAGGCGGACCTTCCGAGCGGGGAATTGACGGCGAGCATCCGCCTGGACGGGCGCAGCCGCCTGAACGTCAGCGGACAGAAGATGGACCAGGCCCTTCGCGATCGCCTGCTGCGGGCCCTGGAGATGACGCTGCATCTGGCCGGCGGGCCCGGCAACTTCCTCTACTCTCCGGAGACCGCCCGTTCGGCCAAGAGCGACCGCATCGCGGGCAAGCCGCTGGTTCGGGTGAGCGTGGGCGGCGACAACAGCCGGGCCCTGGCCTATTACTTCGACTCGGTGACTCGCCTGCTGGAGTATGTCACCAGCGGCGCGGACCGCCCCGGCGGTGAAGGGTCCATCGCCGCCTACACCTACCAGATGATGGAGGGCGGGCGGGCCTTCCCGCAGCGCATCCTGGTCACCCGCATCGGCGAGCACGTCCTGCTGGGCGACAAGCCCGTCCTGGAAGTGACCTTCCAGGACGTGCGGTTCTAGCGGCCCCTGCCGGGGCGCAGGAACCCGAGACGCCGGGAAGAAGGGCGCAGCCTCAGCGGCGGAGCTTGCCCCGCCGCTTCTCCTGCCTGTATCATTGAGCGCGCCATGAGCCTTGATATCACTCGAATCCTGAGCGGTTGGCCCTTTGAGCCGGGCCAGATCACCGCCAGGCGGGTTCGCGGCGAGGACGGCCGCGACCTCATCCAACTCCGCCTGGACCTGGGCCTGCTCCAGATGGAAGCAACAGGCCGGCCCGACGGGCAGCGCCCGCACGGCTATGAGAGCCTGCTGGAGTACCACCAGGACCGCCTGGAACGCCACCGCGAGGAGAAGGGCACGGAGCAGGGATTCGAGCTGGACGAGCGCGACTGCGACCTGCTTCGCTCCGAGGCGGTCATGTACTACCACCGCTACCTGGCGGAGTTCGTGCTGGAAGACTACGGCGCCGTCGAGCGCGACACGCAGCGCAACCTGCGAGTGATGGATTTCTGCGCGTCGCACGCAGCCGACCCCGCCGACCGCCACGTCCTGGAGCAGTACCGCCCCTACGTGATCATGATGCGGACGCGGGCCCGCTCCGCCATCGAGCTGGGGCACAACCGGCCCAAGTCGGCCCTGGCGGCCATCCAGCGCGGCGCCGCCGAGATCGAGGCCTACCTGGAGCGATACGGACAGGGCGAGTCGGCGTCCAATTCGGCCGAGCTGGCCGTCCTGCGGGCCCTGGCCAAGGAGGCCGAGTCGCGCATCCCCGTCGACCCGGTCCTCAAGATCCGCCAGGCGCTGGACAAGGCCATCAGGGAGGAACGATACGAGGAAGCCGCCTCCCTCCGCGACCAGCTCCGCAAGGCCTCCGGGCAAGCGGAGTAGCTGCCGCCCGCGGCGAGCCGCGGGCCGGGGGAAAGGACAAGGTTTTTTTCGTCGCTTCCGGAAGCCATATTGACATCTTCCGGTCGCGGCGGTCAAATGGTGCGGATGTTTGCCCTGTCACAATCCGTCGGCGCCGGTCGGTTCCTTTGCCGGCGCAGTGCACCCCGTTGCGCTGTCCACTAGTGGAGAAGAGAGCGATGAAACAGAACAAGACTGTCTCGAGACGACACTTCCTGCAAGGATCGACTGCGGCCTTGGGCGGTCTGGCCTTGACTGGGAGCGGCGTGAACCTGGCCTTCGGGCAGGGGAGCGACGGCTTCCGGGTAGGCCTGATCGGTTGCGGCGGGCGCGGCACGGGCGCCGCCAAGGACATGCTGGCGGGGGCCAAGATGGCCAACGCCGACGTGAAGATCGTCGCCGTGGGCGACGCCTTCGCCGATCGTGCCCAGGGCGCGGCCAAGGCCTTTGGCGTGGCCGACGACAAGTGCTTTGTCGGGCTGGACGCCTATCAGAAGGTGCTGGCCCAGGACATCAACCTGGTGATCCTGGCCACCCCGCCGGGCTTCCGCCCGATGCAGTTCGAGGCAGCCGTCAAGGCGGGCAAGAACGTCTTCTTCGAGAAGCCCGTCGCCGTCTGCCCGACCGGCATTCGCCAGGTGATCGCCGCCGCCGAGGAGGCGGAGAAGAAAGGCCTGGCGGTCGTCACCGGCACGCAGCGCCGCCACCAGGCCAACTACGTGGAGACGATGAAGCGGATCCACGACGGCATGATCGGCGAGATCATGTCGGCCCAGGCCTACTGGAACCAGGGCGGGCTGTGGGTGAACAAGCGCCAGGACGGCCAGAGCGACGTCGAATGGCAGCTCCGCAACTGGCTGTACTTCGTGTGGCTGTCGGGCGATCACATCGTCGAGCAGCACGTGCACAACCTCGACGTGATCAACTGGGCCATGAACGACTTCCCCACGAAGATCTACGGCATGGGCGGTCGGACGTACCGCACGGGCCCCGAGTTCGGCAACATCTACGACCACTTCTGCATCGAGTTCGAGTACGCCAACTCCTGCCGGATCATCAGCCAGTGCCGCCAGATCGAAGGCGCCGCCAACCGCGTCAGCGAGCGGGTGGCCGGCACCAAGGGCATCAGCGACTGCGCGGGCAACATCTGGGACCTCAAGGGCAAGCAGATCTGGAAGTTCGAAGGCCAGGTCGTCAACCCGTACGTCCAGGAACACGTGGACCTGCTCAACAGCATCAAGTCCGGCAAGCCCCTCAACGAGGGCAAGCGGATCGCCATGTCGACCTTGACGGCGATCATGGGCCGGCTGAGTGCTTACACGGCCCGCGAGTTCAACGCGAGTTGGTGCATGAAGCAATGCGATCTGGACCTGACCCCCAGCCCCACCCTCACGATGAAGCAGAGCCTTCCGATCGATCCGGTGGCGATCCCGGGCAAGTACACCCTGGAAGGGCTCAGTGGCGGCAAGGGCAAGGGTAAGGGCAAGGGCAAGAAGGCTTGAACCGTCGACGCGGCACGTTGACATAGAAGGAGTCTGCGAACATGGCAGAGCAAACGAACAAAACGAAAACGACGACAGCGGCCGCCGTCGGGGCAGCAGCCCTGGCGGGTTCGGCGGTGAACCTGGCTTTCGGACAAGGCTCCGACCGAATCAAGGTGGGCGTGATCGGCTGCGGCGGACGCGGCAGCGGGGCCGTCCGCAACAACCTCGACGCCGTCCCCAACACCGACGTGGTTGCGGTGGGCGATCTGTTCGAGTCCAAGGCCAAGGGCATGAAGTCCGGGCTCGACAGGGAACAGAAGTACAAGGGCCGGATCAAGATCGGCGACGACAAGGTCTTCTGGGGCTATGACGCCTACAAGAAGGTGCTGGACACCGACTGTCAGCTCGTCATCCTGACCCAGCCTCCTGGGTTCCGCCCCCGGCACTTCAAGGCCGCCATCGAAGCCGGCAAGAACGTGTTCTTCGAGAAGCCCGTGGCGGTCGATCCCACCGGCTGCCGGATCATCATCGAGGCGTCCAAGCTGGCCGAGC
Source organism: Planctomycetota bacterium (assembly GCA_022705325.1). Classification (GTDB taxonomy): domain Bacteria; phylum Planctomycetota; class Phycisphaerae; order SM23-33; family SM23-33; genus MWDR01. The sequence goes on from JAKJER010000001.1 coordinate 8,299, forward strand.
AGAAGAAGCTGGGCGTGGTCTGCGGCACGCAGCGCCGCCACGAGTTCAGCCGCCAGGAGCTGATGAAGCGCATCCACGACGGCGCCATCGGCGAGCTTGTCGGCGGACAGTGCTACTGGGTGGGCGGCGGGATCTGGTACCGCGGGGCCAGCGAGGGCCAGACCGAGATGGACTGGCAGTGCCACAACTGGTACCACTTCACCTGGCTCTCGGGCGACCAGATCTGCGAGCAGCACATCCACAACATCGACATCCTCAACTGGTGCTTCAACGGTCCGCCCAAGAAGTTCCTGGGCATGGGCGGGCGCATCCAGCGCGACTACTCCAAGCAGGCCAAGGAAGTCGCCCAGTTCTTCAAGAGCGACTCCTGGGAGAAGTACAACGGCGACATCTGGGACCACATCACCACCGAGCTGGAGTACGCCAACGGCGCTCGCTGCCTGAGCCTGGCCGCCCACCTGCCCGGCAGCGGCAGGGTCAACGAGCGCATCGTCGGCTCCAAGGGCATCAGCAACTGCTCCAACTCCATCCAGGACCTCAAGGGCCAGAACGTCTGGACCTACAAGGGCCAGCACGTCAACGGCATGGTCCAGGAGCACAAGGACCTGGTGGACTCGATCATGGCCGGCAAGCCCCTCAACGAGGGCGTCCGCATCGCCGAGTCCACCCTTACCGCCATCGGCGGGCGCATGAGCGCCTTCACGGGGCGCGAGTTCTCCTGGGACTGGCTGCTCAATGCCTCGAAGCTCGACCTCTGGCCGGGCGACGATAAGATCAAACCCGGGGCGGGTCACTTCAACCCGATTCCCACCGGGCGCGACCCGCTGGTCTAGACCGCATCGCAACAACCTGAGCCACACAAGCAGGGCCCGCGAAAGCGAGCCCTGTTTTATCCTTCCGCGCCCTGTGGATTCCCTTGGCCCCATGGGGCCTGTTCATGGCGGCACGGGGACTATAGAATCTGTCCGAGGTTCCACCATGGTTCCAGTGATCGTGGCTGTGCTGGCCGGCGCGGGCGGTGCGCTGGCGGGGTACATCGCCCGCAAGGCGAAGGAAAGCAAAGCCGCCCAGGCGGCACATCAGCCAACCGCCGGGCAGAGCCGGCCCCACGCCGGGCGCAACTTCCTGTACCACTGGCTGGCTGTCTTCTTCCACCACCTCGGCGGCGCCGCCCAGGCGCCGTCGGCCTCCGCGGCGCCCGGTCCGCTTCCCGCCCAGCCGGACAAGACCCTGTCGCTCCGCCTGGCCGGCGTCTTCAACCTCCTGGACCGCCCGCTCTTTCTGGCGGGCTTTGCCCTCATGGGCTGGCTCCTGACCGACCTGGTCCTGGCCCTGGTGCTGCCGGCCGACGAGTACGCCGCCATCGCCCGCGTCGCCGGACCCGTCCTGGTCATCCTCGGCCCGGCCACCGTGGGCTACTGGACGAACTGGCTGGCGATCAAGATGCTCTTTCGTCCACGCCGCCCGAACGCCGTCTGGCACGGGCTGATCCCGGCGCGGCGACAGGAGCTTACCGAACGCATCGCCGACACGATCCTGCACGAATTGATCTCGCCCCGGATCGTCCGAGACTACCTCCACCGCAGCGGCATGGTCCGCGAGTTGGCCGAGCGCATCGTGGCGGCCTCGCACGCCGTCGTCGACAACCAGGACTTCCGCGGCGATCTCAAGGAGATCATCTACCAGCGCATCGAGGAAGAAGTGAACAGTCCCCAGGTCCGCCAGTGGGTCCACGACTACGTCCAGCGCGAGTTCGACGCCTGGAGGGAGCGCAACCCGCTCTTTCGCTCGCTGGCGGGCAGGCTCGAGCCGTTCTTCCTGCCCCGCCTGCAGAAGCTGGCCAGCGATCTGCTGCCCCGTCAGGCCCTCAAGTCGGCCGATCTGGTCTTCGAGCGGCTCGATGACCAGCTCGACCGCACGGTCGACTGGATCGCCCGGCAGGGCGAGCGGATCGAGGTGGCGGTCCAGTCCGCCATCGAGACGGCCCTGGCCCGCGTGGACATCAAGTCCATTCTCCTCCAGCAGCTATCGGGCAAGGACGAGGCCAGCCTCGAGGAGATGCTCACCGGCAACGTAGCCCGCGAGATCGTCTTCATCCAGACCTCCGGCGGGCTGCTGGGGCTGCTGGTGGGGTTGGCGATCCTCTGGCCGCCCCTGAGGGGCGGGATCGTCGTGTTTGCCCTGGCGCTGTGGCTAGTCTACCGGTCGACGGTGCGGCGCAACTGAAAGCCCACGGACCTGCCCCGCAGGGGGGCTTCCCGTGGGCTTTGGCCATGCAGTGGACTCGTGGTCACCGACCGGCTCTAGGCCAGGAACTCCACGATCGTCCTGGCGACGTAGCGGATCTGCTCTTCGGTGAGTTCGGGGTAGATGGGCAGGGCCAGCGAGGTGGCGGCCGCCTTCTCGGACTCGGGGAAGTCGCCCGGCTTGTAGCCCAGATCGCGGAAACACTCCTGCTGGTGGAGGCTGAGCGGATAGTAGATGGCGTTGCCGATGCCGTTGGCGGTCAAATGGGCTGCCAGTTCATCGCGGCGCGGCACGCGGATGACGTACTGGTTGAAGATCGACTCATTCTCCGGCAGGACGGTCGGGCAGACAACCTGCGGACACTCGCCCAGCAGGGAGTCGTACAGCGCGGCGTTCTGACGTCGCTTGGCCGACCAGCCGTCCAGGTGCGGCAGCTTGACCAGCAGCCCGGCGGCCTGGAGCGTGTCCAGGCGGAAGTTGCCGCCCACCCATTGGTGAAAGTAACGTTGCTGGGCCCCGTGGTTGCGGCAGAGTCGCAGCTTCTCAGCCAGGGCCTCGTCCTGCGTGGTCACCATCCCGCCGTCGCCCAGCCCGCCGAGGTTCTTGCTGGGGAAGAAGCTGAAGCAGCCCATGGTGCCCATCGAGCCGGCGGGGCGGCCCTTGCACTTGGCGCCGATGGCCTGGGCTGCGTCCTCGATCACGTACAGGTTGTGTCGCTTGGCGATCTCCAGGATGGGATCCATGTCGGCCGTCTGCCCGAACAGGTGGACGGGCATGACAGCCTTGGTCCGCTCAGTGACGGCCGACTCTATGCCGGCAGGGTCGATGTTGAAGGTGTCCGGTCGGATGTCGACGAAGCGGGCCTTGGCCCCCGCCCGCCAGATGCTGCCGGCCGTGGCGAAGAACGTGTAGGGCGTGGTGATGACCTCGTCACCCGCGCCGATGTTGAGGGTCATCAGGGCGGCCAGGAGGGCGTCGGTGCCGCTGGACATGCCGATGGCGGCCTTGCAGCCGCAGTAGGACGCGACGGCTGACTCCAGCGCTTTCACGTCCGGACCGAGGATGAACTGCTGGCTGTCGAGGACGGCCTGGACCGCCTGAATGGTCTGTTCGCGGATGGAGGCATACTGTGCCTTGAGGTCCAACAACGGTACGTGCATGGGCGTCCTTTCGCCTGGGGCAGATTCTGGCCGGGTCCCGCGGGGACCTTCGGCTTCTGCCAAGTCCACCACGATAGACAAACTGGACTGCGGGTCAAGCGGAAAGTGGCCGCCCCGGTTGCCCGGTCTTTGCCAGCCGCCCCGCGGGCGAATCCCCTTGCGTGGCGAACGCGCGATCCGCTAACGTATCGGCGATGAAACGGCGTCAATAGGGGCGCCTCTAGCCGTATGGAGCAGCCATGTCCGACATCCAGGACCAACAGACGCCCGCGAGCGGGGTCGAGGAAACGGACGACGAGATCTGGTCGCGCCGACTGGCCGTGCTGTGGCGGTACCGGCGCGTGCTGGCGGGCGCTGGGGCCGCGGGCATTCTGGCCTGCCTCCTGCTGGTCTGGCTCACGCCCAGCGAGTCGTACTCGTCGCTGAAGTTCCGACTGCTGTTTGACGGGGCCGAGAAGGGCGAATACCCCAGCGGCGTGCGGTTCAGCACCAATGACGTGATCTCCCGCGCGGTGCTGGATGACGCGTATCGGAGGTTCTCCCTGGACCCGTACGGATCCATGGAGGAATTCCAGCAGGCGTTCTACGTGGCGGCTAAGCCCTCGCCCGAGATGCAGGCCCTGGACGCGGAATTCACGGGCAAGCTGGCGGGCAAACTGACCGCTGTCGAGCGAAGCCAGCTCGAGAAAGAGTACCTGGAGAAGAAGGTGGGGCTGGTCAACAGCGTCGAGTGGTCGTTGGCGCTGCTGACCTCCAGCGGCATCGGGCGGCGCATGCCCTCCCAGACGCGGGAGAAGGTGCTTCAGGGCGTGCTGAACGCCTGGGCCGACGACGCCGCCACGCGAAAGGGCGCCCTGCAGTACCAGATCGACGTGCTCAGCAAGAACATCCTGCCGCCTGAGATCATCCAGGACGAGGACTTCTTCGTTGCCGCCGACATGCTCCGCCTGAAACTGGACAAGATTCGCAAGAACATCGACCAGATCCTGCTGCTGCCGGGGGCCAAGACCTACCGCTCGGCCTCCAACGGTAATATGAGTCTGGGCGAGATTCGCTCCAACCTGGACGACCTGCTGCGTTTCCGGCTGGTGCCCCTGATGCACTGGATCCGCGCCTTCGGCGTCAGCGAGAAGAAGGACCTCACCCGCCTGTACATCGAGAGCGGGATCGAGAACCTGACGCTGGACAAGAAGGCGGCCTCGGACCGGGCCCGCGTGCTGGAAGAGTCGCTGCTGGCCTACAGCCAGGAGCGCCGCCGGTCATCCTCGGCTACGGGCGCCGCCTTCCCGCCGAGATCGTCCGAAGTGCCGGCCATGATCCCCCAGTTCGGGGATTCCTTCCTGGACCGCATCATCGAGTTGGCCGGGCGGAACGACGACGTCAAGTTCCGCCAGCAGTTCGCCGAGCGGATGTCGCAGGAGGCCCTCAAAGAAGTCGAGATCGACAAGGACCTCAGCCTCTACAAGGACATGCTGAAGGCTCTGGAAGGGCAGAGCACCAGCACCCGCCCCGCCTCTCTGCGCGAGTCGGCCGCCAAGACCGTCAAGGAGAGGCTGGACAAGGTCTACGGCGACCTGGTGCAGTACGCCGAGCGGGTCGAGGCGATCTTCAACGAGATCGCGGGCAGGAACCTCAACCCCCGCACACACATCTTCAGCACCTGGGAGCCGGTCACAACGCAGGTGGTGCGTTCGATGAGCGCGCTCCGCCTGGCCGCCTATTGCGTGCTGTTGTTCGCGGTCGTGATGATGGCGGCCTGCGCGGGCTGCCTGGGCTACGACCGCTGGCGGCGCGGCTGAGGTTGCCTTGGCCGCCGCTGTCCCTGATCCATGAGCACCGAGCCAGACAGCCCGATCGTTCCGCGGCGTCCTGCCGGCACGTGGCAGTCGGGGGCGAAGTTCGCTGTGCTGCTGACGGCGTTCGCGGCTACTCGATTGTGGCTGATCGACTCCAGCGACTTGATCGCTCGCGACGGCACGCTGTATGTCCACATCGCCCAGACCTTTTCCAGCGACCCCGTGCAGACCGTGCGGTCGGCGACCGTCCATCCGGGTTATCCGGTTCTGTTGTGGGCGGTTCACGGCGTGATGGAGGGCCAGGACTCAAGCGATGTCGAAGGATGGGACCGGGCGGGACGCACCATCTCCTTTGTCGCAGCCCTGGGCGCCACGGTGGGGCTGTGGCTGTGGAGCAGGCTGCTGATCGGTCCGTCCGCGGCCTTTATCGGCGCGCTGCTGTTTACGCTCGGGCGCAAGTGGTCGGCCCTGGGGGCCGACGTCCTGAGCGATTCGCTGGCCGTGTGCCTTCAAGTCTGGGCCCTGTTGGCGGGGCTGGCGGTTCTGAGACGACTGATGTGCGGGCGAAGATCCGCTGTGCTTTGGGCTGTGGCGGCAGGGGCGCTGGTGGGCCTGGCGTATCTGGTTCGGTTCGAGCCGATCGTGCTGGTCGGCGCGCTGGCGGGAACATGGGCGGTGTGCTCCTATCGTCAGGGGCGGAACTGGCGGCTGGGGTTGGCCTGTATCGGCGTGTTTGGGGCGACGTTCATTGCGACGGTCCTGCCCTTCGTGGTGACCATCGGGCACTTTACCACGAAACAGACGCACCTGGACCAGTTGTTGTCTGCTGGCGGTCACTCGGGGGCTTTTGCGGGCCTCGCTCTGGCGGTGGCTGATTCGCAGACGGACTGGACCGGCCTGGTGGACAAGTTCTTCGAGGCCCAGCATCCGCTGCTGGGGTTTCTCACCCTGACGTGCCTGCTGGGGTGGGGGCTCGCTCGCCGCTTTCCGCTGGTGCGGCGCCTGTTGCCGCTGCCCATGGCGGCCAGGGAGCCAGCCCTGATTCTGCTGGCGGTGTGCCTCCTTCTGGTCCCCCTGATGGCGGTCCGACTGGGGGGCATGGGCGACCTCTCCGGCCGTTACCTGATGCTGCCAGCCTTGCTGAGCAGTCCTCTTGCCGGGGCGGCGGTCCTGGCTCTGACTGAAGCCGCGGTGAGTCTGATGGTACGAGGGGTGCGAGGCGAAGGGATCATCCAACGGCGCAGAGGGTGGGCCGTGGCAGCGGTCACCGCCGCCTTGGCAGCCGGACTGACTGCTCATGCCCTCCGCCCCCTGCACGAAGGCTCCGCCTACCGCCAGGCGGGCCTGTTCCTGAGGGAGCGGGCCTCGGACAAGTCCTTTCTGTTGACCGATGAGGCATGGGCCCTGCACTATTCCGGCTGGCCGGGGCGGGCCAACCTGTCCTGGATGCCGCAATGGCTGGAACTGGGGAGGCATCGGCTGTCCTTCCTGCCCACCCTGGTCCGCCAGTACCGTCCCAGCCACCTCTTGCTGTCTCAGCGGCTGGTCCAGCGTGATTTTCCGTGGCTCGAGCACGCGGAGTCGCAATCGACATCATGCCTGGCGGAGCGGGGCGTCGGGGAGGCGATTTCCAGCGTATGCCAAGCGGGCCCCGGTTCGGTGGGCCTGGTTCTGGATCGAAGCGGCGGGGGGTTCCTCTTGCAGGACTCCGCCGGCCGCCTGACCAAGTCCGCCGCCTTCGATCTGCCCGAAGGCTGCGTGCTGACCGGCCTTGGGGACCTGGACGGCGACGGGCGGGATGAGCTCATCGTTCAGGGCGGTGCGGGCGGACAACAGGTTCGCGCGATGAGATCGGACGGCGTTGGCTGGAAGGCGGGCGAAGTCCTGCTGGAGAAGGTGGAGGACGGGTGGCAGTGCGTCGGGGCGGGGAGATTCACCGGGCGCGATCAGCCGGGCTTGCTGCTGCTGGGGTCGCCTGAGCGGCGGCTTCGGATCGTCGCCCCCGCGGGCCGGCCCGCGACGGACCTGGAGTTGGGATCGCTGGGTCGTATAGCCACCGTTTGCGGCATCGGCGATCTCGATCTGGACGGTCGCGACGACGTCATCCTCCGTCTGGTCACCCCGACGGCGCACCGTATCTTCGTGTGGTTGGTCCGCCAGGACGGGACGAAACTGTCGAGATTCGTCGTCGAAAATGCCCCGCTGGAGTGGGACTGCATCGGCTGGGGCGACGTCAACGGGGATCATCTCAAGGACATGCTCTGGCGGCGCCGCGCGGACGGCAGGGTGGACGCGTGGCACATGGCCGGCCTGTGGCGCCTGCACGATTTTGTCCCGGCGGGCGAGTTCCCCTCGCGCCGGGGCCGGGCGGACGAGACGTTGCGGCTGTATGAGGTCCGACCGGGTCCGCCCCTGCCTTAGGCGCCTGCGTAAGACAGGATCTGACTGGCGGCCCGCCGGACCGAGAACAGGTCTTCCAGCAGGCGGCGCCCGTTCTGTCCCAGTTGCCGGCGCAGTTGCGCGTCCTGGGCCAGCCGCAGCGCGTTGGTCCGCAGGGCGTCGTCCTCGCCGTTGAGCGTCACCAGGCCGGCCTGGTACTCTTGGAGGACTTCCCGCAGATCGTTTCCGGGGTTGACGCTCGCCAGGATGGGCATGGCGAAGTACATGTAGCCGAGCATCTTTCCGGGGAAGTTTTGCGTTCGCAGGGCCTTGTCGAGCGAGATCAGGCCGATGTCGAACTCGGCCAACAGGCCCAGGTAGGTCTGCTGATCGACCCCGGGATGGACCATCATGTTTCGCAGTTCGCGGGTCCGGACCCGTTCCCGCAGGCGCGGCGCCTCGCTGCCCTCGCCCACCAGCAGGAAGAACAGGTCCTCGTGGTCCTCCAACGATCGGGCCAAGCGGACGATGTTGTCCATGTCCTGGGCCAGACCGATGTTGCCCCCGTAAAAGAAGACGACCTTTCCATCCAGGCCCAGGCGGCGGCGAAAGTCGGTGGTGGGCACCTTCTCCCCCTCGGTCGGCGTCCAGTTGTACAGCACGTCGAGCCGATAGCGCCCGGCCAGGCCCTGCTGTTCAAAGTACGCCAGGTTGGCCGGCGACTGTACGCAGATTACGTCGGCCTCGGCGTACTGCTGAAACTCGACGCGGCGAAAGAACCGCCAGGGCAGGCTGCCTCGGCGCAGCACGCCGGCGTCGACCGCCCATTGCGGGAAGATGTCGCGGAGGACCAGCACGGCCGAGCATCGCCACATCCGCTTGAGCCGTCGCACCAGCGGGGCGAAGAAGATGGTGGGCGAGTAGTAGACGACCAGGTCGCACGGGTGCGAGCGGAAGAACGACTTGCCTGCCTTCCACAGGACCGACGGGAGGCGCCACTCGTTGATGGCCCGGCGGACCTTGGAGGCCCCCTTGATCCGCCCGGTCCGCACCCGAAGGACGGTCACGCCCTCTTCGCTGGAAATCTCGCTGGGCGTGGAGAGGGCGTCATCGGGGGCGGCCACCACCGGTTCGTGTCCTTGTCGGACCCACTCCACCGCCAAGTCGTGCACCAGCTTGGCACTCGACTTGGTGCTGGGGAGGTAGCAATCGACGAGAATCAGGATGCGCATTGCCGACTAGATGTCCTTTCGCCACACCGTTCGATTGACATAGTCGACATAACTGACGATGATCCGCACGACCTTGGCCGACACGTTGGCGGGCTGGTAGTCCTGGACCGGGCGGATGTCTACCCGTCCGCCCGCGTGCTCGATGGCGAGCTTCACCGCGTCCTCAACGCGCTGGGGGTGGAGGTCGGCCATCAGCACCGTCGCCTCGTCCATGCCTTCAGGCCGCTCGTGAGCCTGGCGGATGGTCACGGCGGGGAAGCCCAGCAGCGACGACTCCTCGGTGATCGTCCCGCTGTCGCTGATTACGCACAGGGCGTGCTGCTGGAGGCGGACGTAATCGAAGAAGCCCAGAGGCTTGAGGAACCGCACCCGCGGATCGACCTGCGCCGCGGCAGACTCTCCCAGCCGCCGGCGGGTCCGCGGATGCGTCGAGACGATCAGCGGCAGGTCATGCGCCCCAGCCAGGGCGTTCAGGCAGTCCAGCAGGGCCGCCAGCCGCCGGGGGCGATCGACGTTCTCCTCGCGGTGGGCGCTGACGACGAAGTATCGCCCAGCCTGGAGGCCAAGGCGGTCCAGCACGTCGCTGGCGTCGATCCCCGGCTTGTAGTGCGCGAGGACCTCCTTCATGGGCGAGCCTGTCTTGATGATGGTCTCGCCGCGGATGCCCTCGGCCAGCAGGTAGCGGCGGGCGTGCTCGGTGTACACGAGGTTGATGTCGCTGATGTGATCGATGATCTTGCGGTTGATTTCCTCGGGCACGCGCTGGTCGAAGGAGCGGTTGCCGGCTTCCATGTGGAAGATGGGCACTTGGCGGCGCTTGGCGGCGTAGGCGGCCAGGCAACTGTTGGTGTCGCCCAGGACCAGCAGGGCGTCGGGTTGCACCTGTTCGATCAACTCGTCGCTGCGGGCGATGACGTTGGCGACGGTCTGGGCGGGGCGGTCGGCAGCCGCCTGAAGAAAGTGGTCCGGCTTGCGGAGGTCGAGCTGCTGAAAGAAGATCTCGTTGAGTTCGTAATCATGGTTCTGCCCGGTGTGGGCGACCACGTGGTCCAGTCGGGCGTCCAGTTCGGCGATTACCCGGCTGAGCTTGATGATCTCGGGACGGGTTCCCAGGACGGTCAGGACTTTCATGTTCGGTCTTCCCCTTTCCGGCAGAAGGCAGACAGCTCGGCCACCATCTCGCGCGTAGTGGGCGGCTGATCATAGCCGGCCCGTTTCCAGAGGTCCTGGTTCGCCTGGGGGCGGGCGGTGACCAGCGTGCGGTCGACGGCGACGGAGGCATTCATGCGATTGATGGTGATGTCCGGCCGGGCGAAGTTCTCGGCCAGGGACGCCAGCAGGTCGGCCTTGGCGATCCGGTCGGCGGGAATCACGTGCTGAACATGGGCCAGTTCCGGCTGACTTAGCGCGATGCCCTCGAAAAGCCGGGCGAATTGGAGAGTGGTCACGCCGTTCCAGAGATGGTTGAGGAAGCCATTGACGCTCCCGTTGGGGGGCCGGCCGAGGAACCAGTCCATCAGGGAATGGTGGGCCTGGGTCTCGGGCCCGATGATGGAGCATCGCAGGTGGAACACGTTGGGCGAGTAGACCTCGCCGAGGCTCTTGGTCTTGCCGTAGACGTCCCATGCGTCATGGGCGTCGCCTTCGGCGTAGTCGCCCTTGACTCCGGAGTAGACGCAGTCGGTGGCGATCTGGACGACGCGGAAGCCGTTCTTCTCGGCCGCCGCAGCCAGCTGGTGGGGGAACAGGGCGTTGACTCGCACCGCCCGTTGCACCTGGTCGGGCTTGTCGTCTTTCACGTAGGGCTTGATGATCCCGATGGCGTTGACGACCCACGAGGCGCCCTCCACCGCCCGGGCGATGACCTGGTCGTCGGCCTGTTCGGCATCGAGCGTTCGCCACTGGACCGACGGCAGGGAAGACTGAAGCGCTTCCCACCTGGACGGGTTGCGGAGCGTTGCGAGCACGCGCAGGTCGGGATTGCGGCTGAGACGTTTGACGATCACGGAGCCCAGCATTCCGCTGGCCCCGAGCACGGCGACAGTTGTCTGGCCCACGGGCTCACCTTTCCACGACGGTCCACGCGTCCCAGTATCGGGCATCGTAGCGGACATCGTCGTCTTTGCTCTGGTCCAGGGTGGACGTAGAGAAGAACATCAGCTTCAGGTCGGCTGTCAGACTCATGAAGCCGTTGGCATGGGAGGGCGGAATGTACAGGATCGCGGGTTTGTGGGCCGACAGGACGTAGCGATGGACTTTGGCGTCCTTGTTCGGAGCCGCCCAGTCGCCCTGGACGGGCACAGCCGCCACGATGGCTGCCCCCTGTACGGGCAGCACGTACTTGGCTTCGTGGCGGTGGGCGTGCCAGGCCCGGATGAAGCCCTGGCGGTGATTGCTCACCATGTAGAACCGCTTGACGCCCTCGACACTGAATCCGTTGACGAAGCTCACTTCTCCGCGGTCGTCGGCCGCCAGACCGCCTTCAATGAGTCTTGGCTCGGAGGGAAGATTCATACCGTCTCCTCTGTCGTGTCTACTGATCGTGCCGTTCGCCGACATCGTCCAAATGGGTATTGAACATCGACAGGTAAACCTGGTTGGTGTAGCGGGGGTTGTCCACGTTCTTCAGCCGCCGGGACTCCAGCAGGAACTTGACTTCCTCGATTCCCTCGTCGATCGACCCCTGGGGCTTGAAGCCCAGAACCGTCCGGGCCTTCTCGCTGGACACGCGGTAGTTGCGGGCATCCTGGAATTTCATCGGCGTGTGTTCGATGACCAGGTCCGGGAAGTGGTTTCGCACCTGGTAGGCCAGGTCCATGATCCGCACGTTCTGGCGCTGCAGGTTGAACACCCCGGTGTGGGAGGTCTGGAGGTTCTCCACCGCCGCCCGGGCGGCGTCGCGCACGTGAAGCAGGGGCCGGAACTGGTCGCCCCCGAAGACGTTGATCTTGTGCTTCTGATGGGCCCGGACCGTGAGGGTGTTCACCACCAAATCCATCCGGATTCGGGCGAAGAGATCGCCCACGCCGAACAGGGTTCCCAGGCGGAAGACAATGGCGTTGCGGTCAGCCAGGTACTTCTCCGCGGCCAGCTTGGTTGTCGCGTACACCGACAAGGGATCGGCCGGCGCCGACTCGTCCAGCACCGCCTCCTGGGCGCCATAGACTGAACAGGTGGACATGAAGACGATCCGCTTGTCGTAGTGCTCCGCCAGCCATCGGACGCATTCCTGGTTGATGGCCACGCTCACTTCCGGATGCAGGGCGCAGGCCCCGTCTCCCACCAGGGCGGCCAGCCAGATCACGGCGTCGGACCACTCCAGGTGGGGAGTCAACCGGCCCGTGTCGCGGATGTCGCCGTAGACGAAATCGACCTGCTTGCGGTACGATTCCTCGTACAGCAAGGCATCGAAGACACGAACGGCGTGCTGCCCGCCCGCCTCCAGCATATCCGTGACCGCTCCACCGACATAACCAGCGCCACCGACAACCAAGACGTTCATTGCTTCGCTCCGACGGCTGTCCTGCCGTCTCTGTGCTCCGATACTAGCATAGCCGCCTGATCCAAGAAAGCCGCAACTTCGCTGACGGGCGGCGGTTCTGTCAAGACCGTCGATGTTCGCTCCGTTCATCGCGCTCGGGCTTGCGCCCGTAGAAGCCGCACATGAAGGCGAGTTGGGCCAGCCCGGGGCAACCGAACAATCGGCGGGTCAGGATGTTGTTGATCTTGGCTACCACGATGGGCAGGCGGTTGTGGGAGAAACTCACGCCGTAGACTTTCACGTCGGTCAGCCCATGTCGTTTCATGGCCCGCGTGAGCAGGCCCGGGGCAAACGCGCACTCGTCCTCCACCTGCCCGGTGATGTTCCCAAAGACCCGGCGGGCGATGATGGTGATCCAACTGAAGGGGTGCAGGATGCTCGGCTCGAGCGAGAGGAAGCAGCCGCCCGGCTTGAGGACCCGGCACAACTCGCTGAGCAGCGGGTCGAACCCGGTGCCCAGGTAATGGTGGAAGATCAGCGGCACGAGGACGACGTCGAACTGCTCGTCGCCGAACATGTCCATCCTGGTCATGTCGGCTACGTGCTTCTTGATCCCCGGGACCTGGATCTTGTCCAGCGCCTCGGGCGAGATGTCGACGCCCGTGATGTCCTGGAACAGGGGCTGGACATAGGGCAGATCGGCGCCGTCGCCGATGGGGGCCAGCAGCAGGGCCGGGTTGGGACGGTTCAGCCGCTGACAGGCCAATCGGATCACTTCCGCCATTCGCCGCTTCACGTAGTCGTAGCAGAAGGCCACCCGCTGTGGACTGTGAAACAGCGGCGAGTTGAGCGGGTGTTCCGTCTGGCGACGGCGCGCGACATGCCATTCCCGTTCGCGGGCGAGCTTCTGGCCGTAATCCTCCGTCGTCTTGATGCTCTTCTTCATGTCATCTGCTCCCGACGTGGCAGCCGGCCTGCTGGGGACCTGCGGGTTTGCGGAACCCGCACAAGATGTTCACGCGCCAGTCGGCCCAGCCTTCGCTTCGGTTGACCACGCGTTCGTAGAACGCCCCGGCCAGGAAGGTGGGCAGGCTGAAGGTGAGGCAGTTCGGACGGATCTCGATCGTCTTCATCAGCAGCGTCTGAAATCCTTCCCGCTCGAATCGCCGCCTGAGTTCGGCCCGCGTGTTCAACAGGTAGTGCGTGTCGAAAGTGTCGTCCTGCTCCACATGGTACAGCCTGCGGCGCAACCACTTGTGGAACCACTGGGGGGTAAGCCGGCTGATCTGGCAGACATAATGATAGAGATTGGGCGTCAGGGCCAGGTAGAAGCCGCCCGGCCGGAGCACGCGCCGGATTTCCCGGATGAAGGAGACGGGCCTGGCCGCGTGCTCCATCATGTAGATGCTGAAGGCCAGGTCCACGCTCTGGTCTTCCAGCGGCAAGGCGGTGGCGTCGCCGACGATCCCGCGGTCCAGCAGCGGGTTGGTCTGCACGCGGGGGTCGAGGTCCGCGCCGATCACCTCCCGGACCCGCCCGCGAAGGTGGTAGGCGTTCAGTTCTCCCGCGCCGGCTCCGATATCCAGCACGGGGAAGTCCGGGCGGAGGGACTGTTCGAGGAGGCCTCGGAAGGCGAAACGCGCGTCTCCCTGTTCCGGGCGGGGGTAGAAGCGACGCTTCCAAGGCTGTACGCTCAGGAACGATATGTCGTCTCCTGCATCATCGTTCGTTTCGCTCCGCTCGCTCCAAGCAACCGGGTGTAGAACCGCCGGTACTTCTTCAATTCACGCTCCAGGGTCGGGTGGCGGAGGAAATAGTCGCGGCATCGCCTCCGCATCTGCTCCAGTGCCTGGGGATCGCGAAGCGCCGTCAGGGCCTCGATCAGGCGGACCGGATCATTATAACGAATCACCAGGCCCAGGCCCTCGCGGCGGACCCAGTGTGCCTGGGCCATTCCCTCCGAGAGCACCACCGGCGTGCCCAGCATCAGTGCCTCGTAGAGCTTGTTGGGGGCAGCCATCCGGTTGACCTCGACGGACGGATCATACACGATCCAGACGGCGCTGCTGGACCGGGCAATGGCCAGGCTGTCCAGCCAGCCGCACTTGCCGAGCCAGCGGGCCCCGGGGCTTCGTTTGAACTGCTCCTCCAGTTCAGCCGGGCTGCACGAACCCGCCGCCCACACCTCCACAAAGCTGTCCTCTCCTGCACAGGCCGCCAGCAGCATGTCGGCCCCGCGAGAGGAGGCGATGTAGCCCAGAAAGGCTATCCTCACTTTGCCCGGCGGGGGCGGCTCATAGCCGGTTGTCTCGTCCAGGCGGTGGAGTTGATCGTGGCAGGTATTCAGCACCACCACGAGGGGGCGCCGACGCCCCCAGCGCCCGAGGTAGTCGATCCGGGACTCGTCGGGCACCACGATCGCCGAGGACAAGCCCATGATGCACCAGTCCACCGCGTACACGATCCGCCGCAGCACGGGCGAAAAGGCGAACGACAGGGCCAGTGGGTCGCGGATGTCGTAGACGACCTTGCACCCGGTAAGCAGCCGGCCCAGGACAGCGGGCAGGACCGCGTAAAAGTCGAAGGCCTGCACCACACGGGGGCGGTAGGAGAGAATATGCCCCAGTGCCCAGGCCTGAAACCACAAGATGCCGATCACCGCGCGCACGATCCTCCGCCAACCCGGGTATCTCAACGAAAAGTTGAACCGCAAGACGGGGACGTCATTGCACTGGTCCCTGGACCCCAGCGGCAGGCCCCGGTGGTTCCAGCAGATCACCCGCAAATCATCGAATACGGCCGAGGCGGCCTCGAGCGTCCGCGGCACAGCCTGGTTCACGTCGTGTGGATTGGACCGGATCAGCAGGATCTTCATGTCTGCTCCCCAGCGGCTGTCGTGCCGGTTCCCGGCGGGACGCGCGGGCAGAATTCCATCGTTGCCTCCAGCGGCAGTCGGCTGCGGACCTGGAGCACGAGGGCCGACGTCTGGGCGATGCAGCCGTAGGAGGGGAACACCTGGTCCGCCTCGTCGTGGGCTTCCAGCGGGCTGCTCCACCGGACCTCGAAGCCGGCTCCGTCTGGGGCAGCCAGCGTGGCCGCGCGTCGGGCCTGGTCGATGTGTTCGATCACCAGGTCAGGCGCCAGGATCCACCGCCACTGAACCTGGTGCTGGCCGTCTCCGAGGAGTCGGTCGCGCACGACGATTCTCTGCATGCTGTCCAGTTGCAGTTCCCGTTCCACGCGAACGCCCAGACGAGCCAGGTACCCGTCATGGCGGCCGCGAAACCACCCGCCTTCGCCATCCGTCCGCCAATCCAGCACTTCCACCGGATAGGCGGTAACGGCGGGGATGTCCCAAAAAGAGAACGCAGACGGCTCCAGACCGTCCACGATGGGGGCATTATGCGCTTCCGCGGCTAGGGATGCCAGTCGAAACTGACGATCGGCCGTGTAAGAGTGCATCCCGCGATCGACCACGATGTCTCGTCCGCCCAGGCACAGGCAGACGCTCAGGGCATCGTTGTGCCCGTGCCCTCCCCGGCCGCGGAACCCCACGTCGCCGCAATGGATGCACGCGTAGGCGCCGCCGCTTCGCAGGATCCAGAACCCGCCTCCGGGGAACGCCCGGCTGCCACCGCTGGACGCTGCGGGCAACCGCTGCCAGGCTTGCCAACCTTCAGGCCCTAGCAGCCAGAGGGCCTCTTCGGCGAACCGTCCGGCCTGGGTCTTCCAGTCCCCTCGTCCAAAGAGAACCGCGCCGATGGCCAGCAAGTAGCGATGGTCGTGCAGCCGCCGGTCGCCCAGGATCTGCACCCTGCCGTCGTCGTTGTCGCCCACCAGGGGCGCGCAACCATCGGGCTTGAGATAGCCGGCGACGAACTCAAACATGCGTTCGAGCCGGTCGGCCCAGCCTTTGGGAAGGGGCAGCCGGTGAGCCCGGCAGACCAGAAAGGCATGCAGGAAGATCTCCAGCACCAAGCGGTGATAAGGCACGGACCCTTCGTGGGTCACGCCGTCCTCGTACGTCTGGTGAGCCAACTCGCCGCCCAACTCGCGCAGGGCGAGTTGTTTCCACCGCCGGCTCTCGGCGTGCCACGGCACGGACAGGGCGATGTACAACAGCCCCAGCAGGTTGGACGAGTAATGGTTGCCGCGGATGTCGCTCCATTCGAGGTTGCGGTAGATGAACCGCCCGTGCTCGATCAGCATCTCCAGCAATCGGTCCCAGAAGGCGTCGTCCAGCGACGGCGAGCGCCCGAAGAACGTCCGCATCCAGATCAAGCTGATCGCCCGCAGGGCACAATCCATAGGACAGGCCCAGGCCACGCCCACGCCGACAGGATTGGCGCGATCGAAGTCGCCTACCACCCGCCCTGCCCTCCGGGCCAGTTCCTCCCGGGCGCTTCTCAGATATCGCCGGCCCAGGACGGCCAGGAACTGAAGCCGGCTCAACTCCCACGGGAATTTCACGTCGCTGGGCCGGGAGAGGTCCCTGTAGTCCACGCGAGAGTGGAAGCGATAAGGCCAGGTCAAGCCGGATTTGTAATCTCGAGACCAGTCGATCCCCTCCAGGCAGACCGGGCTGGACCCAAAGAAGGAGACGACGCCGTCCTCCGTCAGAAGATCGGCGGCTGGGTCGGTCTCGGCCAGTCCAGTCTCGTTGCCCAGCCGCGACACCTCGCCCGCCCGGGCGGGGGAGATCAGCAGCGAGCGGTCCAACAGGTCCAGACGGCGGGCCAGGGGGGGCCTGCGGCCGTGGCGGTCGCGGTAGACGTTCCAGCCGCAGTCGAAAGCCAGGGTCCTCGCGCGAGTGGCCGCGACCTGCCCCGCCTTCCACAGCAGGAAGCTCAGTGGCCGAGTCCGGGCTCGCCGCAGGACCTCTAGCAGCCGCATGCCTGGACCTCCGCACGGCTGCGGGTCGGGCGGCGAATCGCCAGCGGCTGCCCGGAGAAGAGGCGGTCAAGCGCCAGCAGAAGCAGGGAAGCAGCCAGGCCCGTCAGCAGCAGGGTGCCCGGGGTAGTGGCCAGGGCAATGGAGACCGCCCCCATTTGCCAGACGGCGATGGTCAGAGGCGTCTTGCGCCAACGGTAGCACCAGCGGTCATAGCATTGGGTCAGGTAGCCGCCCAGGAAGCTCAGCAGCAGCAAGCCGCCCAGACGGAAGTTGAACCACATGGAGGCGAATCGCCCCAGAGGGGCGTTCCCCTCGTACGACCCGCCGAGTTCCACGTGAAGCCACTTGGCAGTCCCGACCTCCGACCAGTTCTGCGTCAATTCATTCTCGATCCGGTTGGGCAGGACCATGACGATGGTGCGGGCCCATTCCACGCCCTGGCCCGGGGGATGATCCCGCAAAATCGAGACCGATTTGGCATCGGTCTGGGCCGGTATGACCAGCACGCGGTGGACGACGTTCTCCGCGGCCTGCGTCAGCGCGCCCGTGGCGGTTGCCTGTTGGTCAGCGCGTCCCAGGGCCACGGTCATCCGGGCGAACACCCCCAGCGCAGCCACCACCAGCAGCAGGGCGGCGGCGCGCATGATCCTGTTCGCCTGGGGCGAGAGCGACTGGGGGCGGCAGTAGAAGCGACTGAGGCAGAGGTAGGTGAGCATGGCCAGGGGGATGATCACCGAGCTGCGCTGTCCGATGGCCAACGCCCCCAACGCCGAGACGGTCAGTGCCGACGCCGCCAGCAGGACCAGCACGCCTCGTCTCCGATCGACCAGGGCCCCCAGGAAGCAGGCCTGGTACACCAGCGGCAGCAGGATGTCCCGAAACTGTTGGACGTAGCCGGCGGCTGTATAGTCGCCCGATCCGTACCCCTCGCCGTAGACAGCGCGCTTTCGCACGTCGGCCAGGTCTTCCTTCAAGCCGCCGGTCAGGATGCCGCGAATCGTGGCCAGGGCGTCTCCGCGGAGGCTGGCGTAGGCCACGATCGCCATGCTGGTCACTGTAATGACGACCAGGAGGATTCGCGTGCGGTTGCTCAGCGGCTGGACCGGGCGCTGGTACCACTCGCGGGCCAGTTGCCCGGTCCGCACACGACGCCGGCGCGAGGCCACGATGCAACCCAGGATCATAGCCGCTACCCCGGCCACCAGCATCATCTGCCACTGCCCCGGACGGGCAGGGTCCTCTTCCTCCAGCAGCAGGGTGGTAAGGGCAACCGCCGTCCAGAGGTAGACGCTGATGTTGCTGGCGGAGAACCACCACCAGAACCGGCCCGTCGTGCGCATATACCACACCAGCAGGGGCAGCAACAGAAGGCAGGCGAGGATGATCTGCTCATGGCTCATGAGGCGGCGACGTCCGAAGCGGATGCAAGGCCTGCCACGTCGCCCGGCAGGTCATCTGTCCGGGGAAGACACGCTTGGTACTCCTCGGGCACGACCACTACCCGCCCCTCCCGGGCGGAGGCGACGGCAGCGAAGCTTGCCAGCGTCACGTTCACCAGCTCGGCCAGCGGGATCAGCCACTCGCCCCCCGCGCGGACGCGATCGGTGAACTCCAGGACCTCGCGGGCGTGGCCCTTGTCCTGGCGCCACGTCTTGAAGGAGCCCGGCTGCCCGTAGGCAGTTGTGCGACGGAAGTTGTCCAGGCGGAAGACGCGGCCGTCGTTGAATACCTCGAGCGTCTCCTTGGGATAGGCCTTGGCCCCGTTGGCGAGATAGTGGATCGTGCCGATCGAGCCGTCCTCGAAGGCCAGCGAGATGGACATCTTGTCTTCCGGCGTCTGCACCGAGGCGCCCATGGCCTGGGCGAAGACCCGCCGCACAAGCGAGCCGGTCAGGTGGGCCATGAGGTCGATGAAATGGCAGCCCTCGCCGATGATTCGCCCGCCGCCCTTGCGCGGGTCCTGCGTCCAGTGGTCCGGCGGCAGGTAGCCCGCGTTGACGGTCATGGTCATGGCCAGCGGCTGGCTCCGGCCCTGGAGGCGATGCTTGATCCACTGCGTGTGGGGGCTGAAGCGACGGTTGAAGCCAACCATGATCATCTTGTCGGGGGCGGCCTGGGCGGCGTCCAGCACACGGCGAAGTTCGTCGGCGCTCAGGCAGAGGGGCTTTTCGACGAAGACGTGCTTTCCCGCGGCCAGGGCCTCGCAGATGAAGCGGGCGTGCAGGTCGTGGGTGAGGGTGACGGCGACGGCGTCGACGGAGTCGTCGGCGAGGATCTGTCGGTAGTCGGTGACGGCGTTGGCGGCGCCGTGCTTGCGGGCCAGATGGCCGGCGTTGGCGCCCTTGAGGTCGGCGACGTAGGCGATCTTCGCCCGCGTGCGGGCCAAGGCGGGCATGAAGGTGGCCTTGCAGTACGCCCCAGCCCCGATGACGCCGATGGTGCAGGATTCGCCACCCGCGGCAGGGCGGGCGGTCGGCAGGGCCAGGCGATTGTCGCGCGAGACCTCGGCGGGGTACTGGAGCACCAGGCCCAGCACGGAGTTGTCGGTGCGGACAAGCTGGTAGGCCTGGTCGGCGTGGGCGTGCTCCAGACGGTGGGTGATCAGATCGTCCACCCGCAGGGCCCCCATCTGGAGCTGGTCCAGCACAGCCTGGAAGTTCCGCTGTTCGGTCCAGCGGACGAAGGGCAGCGGATAGTCCTGGCCGCGCTCTTCGTAGGCGGGATCGTAGCGTCCCGGGCCGTAGGAACAGGAGACCTGGAAGGTGAGTTCCTTCTCGTAGAAGTCGCTTCGGCGCAGGTTGAGCCCGATCACGCCGACCAGGACGATTCGCCCTCGCTTGCGACACATCTGTGCGGAGGCGCGGATGATCTCGTCGGTCTTGGCGGAGGCGGTGATCAGGACGCCGTCGGCGCCTTCTCCCCGGGCCAGGGCGGCGCAGGCCGCGACAACGTCACCGAAGGCCGGGTTGACGACGGCCGCGCCGAGTCGTTCCGCCAGGGCCAGGCGCCGCGGATTGAGGTCGACGCCGATCACGCGACAGCCGCTGGCTCGAAGCAGTTGGACGGTGACCAGCCCGATCAGGCCCAGCCCGTAGACCACGAACGTCTCGCCGAGCGTTGGCGCCAACAGGCGGACGCCCTGGAGGCCGATGGCTGACAGGACGGTAAAGGCAGCCTGCTCGTCGCTGACGGCGTCGGGGATTTTGGCGCAGAGATTGGCGGGGACGGCGACCAGTTCGGCGTGAGGGCCGTTGCTGGCCACCCGGTCGCCGGGCCGGAAGGCGGTGACGTTCGATCCGACCTCCAGCACGATGCCCGCGTTGCAGTAGCCCAGGGGGAGAGGCTCGTCAAGCTTGTTGAAGACCGCTTCCAGCGTGGGCAGGAGCCCGTCAGCCTTGATCTTGTCCAGGACCTGGCGGACCTTGTCGGGCTGGGCGCGGGCCTTGGCCAGCAGCGAGCCCTGTGCGAACTCGACGATCATGCGTTCGGTGCCGGCAGAGATCAGGCTGGCGCGGGTCTGGACGAGGACGCTGTTGGGTGTCAGCGCCGGGGCGGGCACGTCCTCGAGACGGGTCTGTCCGTCCCGCATGCTTTGGAGAACCTGTTTCATGTGCTGTCCATAGTTGGAGGCATGGGAATCGCGTGAGGCGGCTATCCCAAACCCTGGGCGTATTATGGCGTCAGGGCGGACGGAGATTCAAACGAAACCTGCGCAGGGTGCGGTTCCCGGCACCGGGCCAAGACGCCCAACTGGACCCCTCTCTGTCCGACTTCGCTGAGACGGTTGAACCCTTGCAGCGCCCAGTCGACAATGGTCGAGTTGAGAACCGCTTCCAACAGGCGTTTGGTCGATGAGGGGCGGACTACGCCCGTTGGCCCGGTCGGGACGTCGGGCGGCTGAACCTTGTGCCCCACCCATCGCGCTGCCGCGCCCAGAGCGTGGCGAAGCAGCAGGGGGGAATACGTCCAGGTTTCGAGGCGGCAGACGTTGAAGCCTGCTCGCTCGAGCAGGACCGTCAGCGAGGCGGGGCTGTAGAGTATCCGGTGATCGTAGCCGCCGGCCATTCCGCCGCAGCGGCGGCGCCAGATCGAATGCGGTGAATACGACTGGAGGTTGGGCGTCTCGATGTAGAGATAACCCCCGGGACTCAGGCAACTCCGCACGTTGTTCAGAAAGGGCCTCGGGTCTCGCAGGTGCTCGATCAGGTGGGCCGCGATGACCAGGTCGTAAGGCTGATCGTCGCCGGTGCGCAGGTCTCCGGCCTGGCTCAGGAAGTAGGTGCCGGCCTTGTTCTGCCGGTTGTAGTCGATCAGGACCGGCGAGGAGTCCAGACCGTAGGCCTCGAAACCGTTTCTGGCCAGCAGGTCGACCAGGATGCCGGTTCCGCAGCCGACGTCGAGCGCACGCCGGCCGCCGGGGAGTCTGCGGAGCAGGCGGAAGGCATGCCGGGCCCGGCGATGGTGGTGTACTGATGCCTCCTGCCATTGCAGCCATTCCCGGCTGTACTCGAATGGCTGCCGGAGGGGCATGGACTCTTCGGGCCGCAGGGCCAGGTTGCAGGACTGGCAACGGACGAACCCCAGGTCCAATGGAATCTGGGGCTGCTGACCACACAACGGGCAAGATCCCGAGATGCTCATGGGCCCGTCTGCTCCTCGACGACAACCGGTTCGGGGGCCCGACGATCGCTACGCAGGACGAGTTCTCTCAAGGCTTGCCACTCGCGAGGCGAGACTTCGCCCAGCAGGACCACCGCCGCGACGTAGACAACCAGCCCGCTCGGCACGCCCACCAGGATCAGGACCCAGTGAGCTTGCCCGACCATCTGGCCCAGGCCCCAGACGGTTCCGGCCGCTACAGCCACCGCCAGAGCGGACCTGGCCAGACTGCGCACCGGAAAGGGCCAGGAGAAGAACCGGCGCGACGTGATGCACATGAAGCTCAGGAGCAGGACATATCCCCCCGTCACGCCGGCGGCCGCTCCCATGTACCCGTAGCGGGGGATCAGCAACAGATTCAAGCCCAGGTTGCCCAGGGCGGCCAGCAGGAAGCCGCACATGACCAGAATGGACCTGCTGCGGAACAGCAGTCCGCCTTGGAATCGTTGCTGGAGGCCCAGCAGCAGGCCCCCGGCGACCAGGAAGGGAACGATGCGGTAGCCCTGGTGATATTCCCGGGCCGTCAGGACAACCACGATCGGGCGCGCCAGAACGACCAGCAGGCCCGCCAGCGGCAGGCAGACGAGGATGAAATACCGGCTGACCTGGCTCAGAAAGCGCCGTGCCTGGTCGGGTCCTTCCTTCTCCCAGACCCGCATCTCCAGGGGCATGGCGGCCGTGTGGAACAACGTGGTCAGCAAGAAGAGGCCCTTGGAGAACACGCCTTGGCTGGCTGCATAGATGCCCACCTCGTCGGGCGACCGGAAGTATTTGAGGAAGAAGAGGTTCGACAGGTTCATCGCCCAATCCATCAGCAGGCAGACCACCAGCGGGAAACCATAACGGAGCATCTGCGCGATTATCCGCCCCTCGGCGCGAAGGCGCAGGTGCTGGCCGGGCGGCAGGGAAATCCACTGCAGGAACGGGCAGGCCACCGCCAGGCTGATGACGTAGGCCCAGAGGAATCCCTCCAGGCCCCATCCCATGACGCGGACGAGTGTCAGTGCGATGGCCAGCCGCGCCAGGTGCAACCAAACGGAGAACGCGCTGTACCAGCCCACGCGCCTGGAGGCCCGCAGGAAATGCAGCAGCACGTGGAAGTAGGCCAGGACCACGAAGATCGCGCTGCCAATCAGCAGGAACTCGCGCTGCCTGGCCGCCAGGGTCGATGACAGGGCCAGGACCACGGTAATCAACCCGCCCGCCAGCAGGGCGATCCAGCCCGCAGCCGATAGCAGGACCGATCCGTACAACGATCCCAGCCGCTGGTCTCGTTCGGCTGCCGGATAGAACCGCAGCACGGACAACGTCAGCCATCCCGCGCAGAGATCCAACACCACCACCATTGTGATGGTGAGGGCGTAGCTGCCGTATTCCTGGGGCGAGAAGAGTCCGGTCAGGATGGGGATTTCGACCAGGCCCACCAGGGCTGGGGCCAGCACCCCGGGCAGGTACTTCGCCATGTCGCTGGTCAGGAATCGAATCACCAGTCGCTCCTCATCTTCCACTCGCAGAGGGGTGACATGGCGTCAGGCCCTGACATGCGTTCGAGAAGGATCCAGAACGGGCTCACCCAGGGCGGCCGGGGAAGGATGCTTGTCTCGTTCGGCTTTCGCCTCTTCCAGCGTGGACAGTCCTTGCTCGTCCAGCAGGCGGGCGAACAGGGCGAGGCGGCGCCCGCTGGACTCGAGGCGTTTGTTGATGGGGATGCCGGCCTCGGCGGTCCCGTTGTCCTGGTCGTGGCGGCGCTGTTGCACGGGGAAGCGGACGAACATGATGTCGGCGCCGGCGACCTCGCGGCTGGGCAGTCGCCAATGCAGGCAGAGACGTGTGCCGTCGCGCCGCTGGAGTTCGATGGCCAGTCGGGCGAACCCCAGCTCGCGCGCGGCGCGGCGGATGGCCTTCCACCACTGGGCGAAGTTCCGGGCCTGTCGCAGGCGAAGCTGCATTTCCTCGAAGCCCTTCTTGTCGTCCCTGGCCTCGCTGGCCAGGGCGCGGTTCCGCTGAAGGGCCCAGAGGGCCTCACGGAAGCGGATGGCCCCGAAGATGCGGAAGACCAGCAGGACCGGCAACAAGGCGCAGGCGAAGACGATCAGCACGCCCGCGTCCTTGACCATCATCATGAACATGCCGATTCCCGCGGCCAGGGCCGTCACCACGTACATCAGGATGACCGCATGACGCTGGTGGAAGCCCAGGTCGATCAGGCGGTGGTGGATATGGTTGCGATCGGGCGCGAAGAGGGAGCGGCGCTCCAGCATCCGCCGCACCATGGAGAACAGCGTGTCGAAGATCGGCAGCCCCAGCGCCAGAGCGGGCATGGCCAGCCCGATGATCGTGTACGACTTGGTGGCCGACAGGACGCTGGCCGAGGCGATGAAGAAGCCCAGAAACATGCTCCCGCAATCGCCCAGGAAGATCTTGGCGGGGTTGAAGTTGAAGAACAAGAAGCCGGTCAGGCTGCCCAGGGCGGCGACCATCAGGAAGGCCATCAGGTGCTGCCCGCTGTGAAGGGCGAAGACCGCGATCACGGCGCACGCGATGGCGGAGATTCCCGCGGCCAGTCCGTCCAGTCCGTCGATGAGATTCACCGCATTGGTGACGCCGACAATCCAGAGAACGGTGACCGGCCAGCTCCAGACGCCCAGGTCAACGTCGAACCAACCTGAAATGCCCACCGGGCCGATGCGAATGCCCATGAAACACACGATAAGGGCGGCCAGGGTCTGGGCGGCCAGCTTGGTCCGGGCGCGGATGCCCCGGATGTCGTCGACCAGGCCGACCAGGAAGATGAACACGCAGCAGCCCATGAAGGCGGCAAGCCGCCCGGCCGTATAGGAGGCCGTGAGCAGGTCGCCCCTGGGCCCCACCAGCAGCAACAGCACGGCGGCCACAATGGCCGTCACCACCGCCAAGCCGCCGATCCGGGGGATGGAATTGGAGTGGACCTTGCGCGTGCCGGGGCGGTCCACGATCTTCAGAGCATGGGCCAAGCGGGTTACTGCTGGTGTCAAGACCAGCGCCACTCCCGCAGCCCCTAAGAAGGCTAAAGCGAACAGCAGCATATCCGGCACTCACTTTCAAGCCCCCGGCTGCCGACTGCGCAGCTCAAGGGCCCGTCACTCAATCCTTTACAACTTGCTGGCGCACCGGTCCGACCTGCACCTTGAGTGCCAAGGGCCCGAAATGGTCCCTCCGCACAAAGGGAGCGCCAGGTTGCGCATCAGGTACTTTCCCGCCGGGCGCCTCCGCCACGCTCCGGCGTTGGAAACCGTCTCCCCGTTCCCGTTCGATCAGCCGGACGCACTCACACCCTGAAAGAACCAGCCACAGGGAGTCTCCCCTCCCACAGTAAAATGAATTGTATCGGGCAAATCGGGAATCCACAACGGGCAATTTTCGCTTTTCTACCTAATAGAAATTCCGCTTGAACGTTAGTTCTGTGCGGGCTTTTGCGCCGTGCGGGCGCGAAAAACAGTTGATTCGCACCGCGCGCCGTGGCAAGATTACGCCCACTGCCAAGGGAGATTCTTGTGAGTCATACGCAACAGAGCGAACTGGGGGCTCGGATTGCCGAGCAGACCGGCATGAACGTGCTGGAATGCTACCAGTGCGGCAAGTGCACCGCCGGCTGCCCGATGGCCAAATACATGGACCTCACCCCCAGCCAGGTCATGCGCCTCTGCCAGATGTCCGACGAGGGCGCCAAGGAGCAGGTCCTGCGCAGCGGGGCGATCTGGACGTGCGCCGGCTGCCTGACCTGCACCCAGCGCTGCCCCAAGCAGTTGGACCCCGCGGCGGCCATGGACGTCCTGCGGGAACTGTCCAACCGTGAGAAGATGACATCCCCGCAGCGTCGAAAGATCCTCGCGTTCCACAAGGCCTTCCTGACCACCGTCCGCAAGACGGGTCGGATGAGCGAGTTTCCGCTCGTCCGTCGCTACAAGATCTCCAGCCGGGACTTCTTCAGCGACGTCCTGCTGGCCCCGTTAATGGTAGCCAAGGGCAAGTTGGGCTTCAAAGCCCACAAGATCAAAGGCCGAAGCCAGATCAAGACCATCTTCCAAACCTGTGCCGATTTGGCGCGGAAGTGAAACCCGACGGAAAGCATGAGCAGGCGGAGGTTTGGTCACGGGATCGTTACAAAAATCACAGCCGGTTTTTCTGCCGGGCCGGAGCTGATCAGCCCGCGGAAGAGATCGGCTGGCACAGTAATGGGAGCGCCATGAACAGCATCGGTTACTATCCCGGCTGCAGTCTCAGCGGAGGCGGCATCGAGTTGGACCTCTCCATCCGAGGGTTGGCCCAACTGGCCGAGGTCGAACTGCGCGAGATCGACGACTGGAACTGTTGCGGGGCGACCGCCGCCCACAACCTGGATCACAATCTGGCCATCGCCCTGCCTTATCGCATCCTGGCCCTGGCGGAGAAGCAGGGGCTGGGCGAGGTGCTGGCCCCGTGCGCCGCGTGCTTTTCCAGGCTCAAGGGCACCAACGTCCGCCTGGAGAGAAGCGGCGATCTGAAGGCCAAGATGCAGACGATCGTCGACCTGCCCTATTCCGGCTCGGTCAAGATCCTCTCCATCACCGAGTTCCTCAACCGCCTGATGGAACTTGGGTTGGCCGACAAGCTGCCCAAGAAACTGACCGGGCTGAAGGTGGCGCCGTATTACGGCTGCCTGCTCAGCCGGGGCGAGGACATCGTCAGTGACGACGCCGAAAGCCCCTCGGCCATGGAGGCCGCCCTGCGGGCGACCGGCGCGGAGGTGGTGGACTGGAACTTCGCCACCGAGTGCTGCGGCGGCGGCTTCAGCATGTCGCTGACCGACGCGGTGCTGGACCTGTCCAACGCCATCCTGGCCGACGCAAAGGCCGCCGGGGCCGACTGCATCGTCACCGGCTGCCCCATGTGCCACTCCAACCTGGACATGAGGCAACTGAAGATCCAGTCCAGCGGCATGGGCCAGTACGACATGCCGGTGCTCTATCTCAGCGAGGTGCTGGGCCTGGCTGCGGGGATGGGCTGCGACCAGCTCGGGCTCAACCGCCACTTCATCCCGGCGATGGCCCTGGCCCACCGTTTCGACCCTCCGCCCCAGGCAGCCGAGACCGCCGAGGCCGTCTCAGACCAGAGGAGCAACTAACGTATGGCACGCATCGGAGTCTTCATCTGTCACTGCGGCGAGAACATCGGCCGAACCGTTGACTGCGCCGCGGTCGCCCAGGAATCCGCCAAGCTGCCCGGCGTCGTCGTCAGCCTCGACTACAAGTACATGTGCAGCGATCCTGGCCAGCAGATGATCAAGAACGCCATCGCCGAACAGAAGCTCACCGGCGTGGTGGTGGCCGCTTGCAGCCCGCGCATGCACGAGACCACATTCCGCCGGGCGGCGGCCGAGGCCGGGCTCAACCCGTACCTGCTGGAGATGGCCAATCTCCGCGAGCACTGCTCGTGGGTGCACGAAGACCGGCCCATCGCGACGGGCAAGGCGGTCGACCTGGTCCGCGTGATGGTCGAGAAGGTCAAGCGCAACCGGGCGCTGTACCCCATCCAGGTCAACGTCGAGCCGACGGCCATGGTGGTGGGCGGGGGCATCGCGGGCATCCAGGCGGCGCTGGACATCGCGGCCGGAGGCAAGAAGGTCATCCTGGTCGAGAAGAGCCCGTCGATCGGCGGGCACATGGCCCGCCTGAGCGAGACTTTCCCCACGCTGGACTGCTCGCAGTGCATCCTGACGCCGCGGATGGTGGAGGCGGCCAGCCACCCCAACATCACGCTGATGACCTACAGCGAGGTCGAGGCGGTGGACGGGTTCATCGGGAACTTCGAGGTCACCATCCGCAAGAAGGCCCGCTACGTGGACCCGGCCAAGTGCACCGGGTGCGGCTCGTGCTACACCAAGTGCCCGCAGAAGAAGATCCCCAGCGAATTCGACGCCCTGCTGGGCAAGCGGTCGGCCATCTACACGCCCTTCCCGCAGGCGGTGCCCAACAAGCCGGTCATCGACGCCGAGCACTGCACCATGCTCACCAAGGGCAAGTGCGGCGTGTGCAAGAAGATCTGCCCCCGCGACGCCATCAACTACGAGGACAAGGACGAGCTGGTCAAGGTCAAGGTCGGCGCGATCGTCCTGGCCACGGGTTTCGAGCTGTGGGACCACTCCAAGTACGGCGAGTACGGCGGCGGCAGGCTGGTGGACGTGATCGACGGCTTCCAGTTCGAGCGACTGGCGTCGGCCTCGGGCCCGACAGCCGGCGAGATCCGCCGCCCCAGCGACGGTCAGGTGCCCCACACGGTGGTGTTCATCCAGTGCTGCGGCAGCCGCGACGAAAAGCAGGGCATGGCCTACTGCTCGAAGATCTGCTGCATGTACACCGCCAAGCACGCCATGCTCTACCGCCACAAGGTCCACGACGGGCGGGCGGTGGTGTTCTACATGGACATTCGCGCCGCGGGCAAGGGCTATGACGAGTTCACCCGCCGGGCCATCGAATCCGACGGGGCCGAGTATGTCCGCGGGCGGGTCAGCCGGATCTACCGGCGGGCCGACGGCAAGCTCATCGTCCGCGGGGCCGACACGCTGGCGGGCCGACCCGTGAGCATCGAGGCGGACCTGGTGGTGCTGGCCGACGCGGTCGTGCCTCGCAAGGGCGGCGAGAAGCTGGCCCAGATGTGCGGCGTGGGCTACGACACCAACGGGTTCTACAGCGAGGCCCACCCCAAGCTCCGCCCGGTGGAGACGGCCGCCGCGGGCGTGTTCCTGGCCGGGGCGTGCCAGGCCCCCAAGGACATCCCCGACACGGTGGCCCAGGCGTCCGCCTGCGCCGCCAAGGTGCTGGGCCTGTTCGCCGCCCCCAAGCTGGAGCGAGAGCCCATCGTCGCCCGCGTCAACCAGAACCTCTGCGTCCACTGCCGCGCCTGCATCAACACCTGCCCCTACGGCGCGACCCAGGACCGGGAGATCAAGGACCGCCAGGGCAACGTGGTGAAGGTGGTCGCCGAAGTGAACGAGGGGCTCTGCCAGGGTTGCGGCACGTGCGTCGCCATCTGCCGCTCCAACGCGATCGACCTGGACGGCTTCACCGACGAGCAGATCTTCGCGGAGATCGCGACGCTGGAGTGATCGGCGAACAGACGGACACAGTCCCGAAGGGATGCCTTCGGCAAGGCGCAGAGAAGAGATAGAGAGAAGAGACCGGAAGACGGCGGATGCGAGCTGTCTTTAGTGCTCAGTGGTCTATGGACAATAGGCGATAAAGATGACCCAAGCGACAACCCAAACGGAGACCAAGGCGGAGGGCTTCGAGCCCCGGATCGTCGCCTTTGTCTGCAACTGGTGCACGTATGCCGGGGCGGACCTGGCCGGCACGAGCCGGCTCCAGTACGCCCCCCACGTGCGGATCGTCAAGCTGCCCTGCACCGGGCGGATCGACCCCCTGTTCATCCTCAAGGCGTACGAGGGTGGGGCCGACGCCGTCCTGGTCAGCGGCTGCCATCCCGGCGACTGCCACTACACCAGCGGCAATTACCACGCCCGAAGGCGCTGGACCATCTTCCGCCGCCTGCTGAGCCTGGCCGGCGTGGAGGAAGGGCGGCTGTTCTTCAGTTGGGTTTCCGCGGCCGAGGGCCAGAAGTTCGCCGACCTCATCAACGACGTGACCGCCCAGGTGAAAGCCGCCGGGCCCTTCAAGCACAATCCGGCCAGGAGGCAGGCATGGTAGCCAACATCAACGAGATCCAGTCGGCGGCCGCCGCGCTTCTGAACGAGGGCAAGGTCAAGCTCGTGCTCGGCTACCGCGTGCGGGGCAACGATCGGGTGCCGGCCTTCGTGACCCAGGCGGACCAGGTGGGCTGCCTGGCGTACGACTCCGCCTGCACGCAGAACCTGGCGGCCTACCTCCGCAAGGGCGAGGTCCGCTCGCGGATGCCGCTGGCGGTGGTGGCCCGGCCGGAGGTGATGCGAAGCCTGATGCTGCTGACGGCGGAGTCGCAGATCGCCGAAGGCCAGGTCACGGTCCTGGCTGTGGACGAGCAGGGCTTCCACGGCGTGCTGGACCTGGCGGGAACGGCCAAGCTGCTCAACGAGCAGTACGCCCGGATCGCGCCGGACTCGTCGCTGATGGAACAGTTGGCCAAGATCGAGGCGATGACCCCGCAGGAGCGGTCGGCGTTCTGGTCCGAGCAGTTCGAGCCCTGCACCCGCTGCTACGCGTGCCGCGCAGCCTGCCCGGGCTGCTTCTGCGAACGGTGCATCGTCGAGATGAACACGCCGCAGTGGATCTCCACGGCGGCCGAAAGCCATGGCAATTTCGCCTGGCACATGATCCGGGCGTTCCACCAGGCCGGGCGGTGCGTCGAATGCGGCGCCTGCCAGGATGCCTGCCCGCAGGGCATCCCGCTGATGCTGTTGAACCACTTCATCGCCCGCGAGGTCGAGCGGGAGTTCGACGCCCGCAACGGTTACGACCCGCAGGCCGAGCCCGTCATCGGCTCGTGGAAGCAGGACGACAAGCAGGAGTACATCCGCTAATGAAAACTCTGGAAGCCACCAAGCTCGCCGACCTGGCCGCCGCGCTGACTGCCGCCGGCTACCGCGTCATCGCCCCCTGCCAACGGGGCGACCAGGTGCACCTCGAGTGCTACCAGGCGGGCAAGACCCTCCGAGCGGACGTCATCCCCGTCAACTCCGCCAAGGACGCCCTCTTCCCCCGCAGCGAGGTTATCGGGCGATACCGCTTCGAAGGCAACGAGTTCGAGACCGTTCCCGTCGCCCCCCAGGCGGGCAAGACCGTCCTGCTGGCGGTCCGCCCCTGCGACGCAGCCGCCCTGGCCCCGCTGGATGCCGTCTTCAACTGGGACTACAAGGACGAGTTCTACAACGCCCACCGCGACGCGACCACGGTGGTCGCATTGGCCTGCACCGCCGCCGACGACCAGTGCTTCTGCACCAGCGTGGGCGGAAGCCCAGACTCCACCGCCAATGCCGACGCCGTGCTCCGCCCCGCCGACGGAGGCAAGCGGTTCATCCTCGAATCGCTCACCGACAAGGGGCAGGCGATCGCGGCGGCCGGCCAGGCGGTGCTGACCGAAGGCCAGGCCCAGGCCGACCCGCCCGCCCAGGTGGCGCCCGCGTTCGACTCCGCCGCCGTCACCGCGTGGGCGAAGGACGGTTTCGACTCGCCCCTGTGGAAGGAACTGAGCCTGGCCTGCATGGGCTGCGGGGCCTGCGCCTATACCTGCCCGACCTGCCACTGCTTCGACATCCAGGACGAGGCCACCCGTCGCGAGGGCGTCCGCCTGCGGAACTGGGACGCGTGCGGGTTCGGGCTGTTCACCAAACACGCCGGCGGGCACAACCCCCGCCACGACCAGGCCTCCCGCTGGCGCCAGCGCGTGATGCACAAGTTCGCCTATTTCCCCGAGCGGTTCGAGATGCTCGCCTGCACCGGCTGCGGACGATGCGGACGACTGTGCGGAAACGGCATGTCCATCCGGGAAGTGTGCAGCCAGATCGAACAAGCCGCCCAGGCAGGTGTGAAATGACCATGACACAGCAGGAACCCGCGATGAGCAACCTGTACCAGCCGACGGTGATGCGGATTGCCTCGGCCCGCGACGAGGCCCCGGAGATCCGGACCTTCCGCCTCGAATTCACGGACGACCAGTACAAGCAGGACTTCTATAAGAAGTATCGCGTGGGCATGTTCGGGCTGTACGGGCTGCCCGGCGCGGGCGAGAGCACCTTCTGCGTGGCCAGCCCGCCGACGCGGACGGACTACATCGAGTGCACCTTCCGGCGCACCGGGCGGGTCACCGCCGCCCTCCAGGACCGCGAGGCCGGGCAGACCATCACCTTCCGCGGGCCCTACGGCAACAGCTTCCCGATCGACCAGTGGAAGGGGCGCAACATCATCTTCATCGCCGGCGGCATCGCCCTGCCCCCCGTTCGCAGCGTCATCTGGAACGTGCTCGACCGGCGCAGCGAGTTCGGCAAGGTCACGATCGTCTACGGCGCCCGCACGGTGGCCGACCTGGTCTACAAGGACGAGCTGGCCCAGTGGGAGGCGATGGACGACGTCGAGTTGATCACCACCGTCGACCCGGGCGGCGAGACCGCCGACTGGAAGGGCAAGATCGGCTTCGTGCCCACGGTCGTCAAGGATTCCGCCCCCAGCCCCGAAGACTGCGTAGCCGTCGTGTGCGGCCCGCCGATCATGATCAAGTTCACGCTGCCCGTCCTGACCGACCTGGGCTTCGCGGCGGGCGACATCTTCACCACGCTCGAGAACCGCATGAAGTGCGGGATCGGCAAGTGCGGGCGGTGCAACGTGGGCAGCCTCTACGTCTGCAAGGACGGGCCCGTGTTCACCGTCGAGCAGGTGGGCAAGATGCCCCAGGGCGACCTGTAACGACGAGGTAGATTGCGAACCTGTCCTCAGGGCAGGGGAATTTCCCCGCTATTGAAATCGCGACACCCGGGCCGGGCTCACTGAAGTGACCCGGCCTGGTCACTTTAGTGATCCGGGGCCTTTCCGTGGAGCACTGACCTTACCGGGCGGTCTTGGGCGGCAGGAGGCTGCTACCGTCCAGGTTGCCCGGGACGTCCCTCCCCAGCAGGGTCAGGATGGTCGCGGTCATGTCGATCACCCGCACGGCGCCCAGTCGTCCTTTGGGCACGCCTGGCCCCGCCAGCAGCAGCGGGGTGGCCACGTCGGAGGGCAAGAGCCCGCCGTGCCCGGCCCGGTTGACGCTGTTCAGGTCCCAGCCCTCGGTCGCGAAGGCGACCAGGTCGCCCGCCCTGTGCGACCCGAAGTAGGCGACCAGTTGCTCGGGCAGGTCGGGGTAGTTCGTCGGATGCGTCCATTGGAGCCATTGCCTCCCGTCGGCCGGCTTGCCCGCGAGCACCTCGGCTGGAACGTGCCCGCGATAGCCCAGCGGGTCGTCGCCGCTGACCGGGCGGTAGGCGATCTTCCCGCCGACCTCGGCAAACTCGACCTCGCCGCCGCGGCGGCGCAAGCGGACCTTGAGCGGCCCGGCCGACCAGGCCAGGGCGTCGATGGCCTCTTCCTTCATCAATTCCGCGATCAGGTCGATCTGGCCGGCCTTCGAGGGCGGAGCGAAGATCGCGCCCAGGCCCTCGGGTTTGGGCGGGTCCCACGCGGGGTAGGCTGTCAAGTCTTCGGCCGACGGGCGAACGGGCCAGGCCTCCAGGCCGACCACCTTGCCCTCGCGCCGGACGGGCTTTCGCAGGCAGACGGCTGCGTACCGGTCGCCGCTGCTGTAGAGCACGGCCGAGGACCGCCGGTAGCGCTCCAGGCGGGTCTCGAAACGGGTCTCCTCCCACAGCCGCTCGTCGGCCAGTTCCAGCCCCAGCCGCTTGAGCACCCCTCGCATGGGGCAGTGGCGGGTGACTTCGCCCAGCGAGTGGTCACTGATGAGGGCGATATGGATCTTGTCGAGCAGTCCGTCCCGCTCGAGGTCGCCCAGGACGCGCCCGATCTGGCGGTCGCTGTGGCGGATGGCGTCGCGGTACTCAGCCGAGCGCACACCGCGGGCGTACGCGTAGAAGTCCGGTGCGAGCAGGTAGCAGACGGTGAGGGCCGGCCACTCGCGGCGCGTGCGCGCGATGTCCGCGACCATGTTCAGGCGCATGAGCGTGAGGCGGTCGACGAACTGGAACCAGCCGAAGAAGTAGGGCGGTCCGGCCGAGGTCCAGTTCTCGATCCAGCGGGTGGCGCCGCGGTGGGGCTGGAAGAAGATGGCGGCCGTGGTGCGGTCGCCGAGGTACTCGAACAGGGTGGGGGAGCTGTAGTCGCCGTCGAGGCTGTTCTTCTGCGCGATGGTCTCGTAGTTGCGCCAGACAAGCCGGCTGCGGTCGAACCAGTTGATGCCGACCACGCCGTGGTGGCCGGGCATCTGCCCGGTGGAGAAGCTGGTGAGATTGGCCAGCGTGACCGAGGGCAGGTTGGCGATGGCCCGCGGGGCGTAGAGCCCGCGGTCGACGAAGTACCGCCGGAAGTTGGGCAACTCGCCCGCGTCGAGCATCTGCTCGAAGATGGCGCCGTTCAGCCCGTCGACGTAGAACACCACCACGCCGTTGAGCGTGCTGCCCTCGGGCATCGAGAAGTCCAGGCCGAAGCTGTCGCCCGGGCCGTCGGGCGCGGGCACGCCGCAGCCGGGCACGATCGCCAGCAGGACGCACAGCAGGAGGATCGGATTGCGGCCCGAAGGTCCGGCCCCAAGGGTCCGGAATGCGGACTGCGGGTCGCGGACGGGCAGGTGCAGGGCGAGACTTTGCGAATTCATCGACAGACCTTTCCTTTGCCACGAGTGTAGCCGCCCGGCGCCCATGAAAAAAGCCCACCCCTCAGGGGTGGGCTTTCGGTATAGATCGGTTGGGCTGCTACTTCGGATCGGCCATCCCGTTGGCGGACGGGGTGAAATCCTTGGGATCCAGGGCGACGTTCATCTGGATGTCCTTGTAGACGTAGCGGCAGGCGAGTTGATCGTCCCAGTCGTAGCCCTCGATGCAGATGGGGAGCATGTACTCGGCGTCGATGTAGACGTTGGTTCGCTTGGCCGGGTACTCGGGCCGGTTAGGCAGGTAGCGGACGAGCATCAGGGCGGGCCGGCCGGCCACTTCGCAGTGTCCGCCGAACGATTCCTTGCTCTCTCCGCGCTGGCGGGCCAGGGCGTAGACCTCCAGCAGGCTGTGCAGGCCCCTCTTGAAGCCGAACAGGTTGACCGGGCGGAGGGTGTTCTTCATGGCGTCGGCGCCGTCGGGCTTGCGCAGGACCGTGCCGACCAGGGCCCCCAGCAGACCCTTGGGCTTGACCAGCATGTTGTTGCTGTACTTGCCCTCGACGTAGATGATCTGGTCACCGATGGGGGCGTTGCGCGTCCACTTCATGGCCACGCTGAAGGGACTCTCCAGGAACTTGACGGCGATCTCCTGCTCCTCGTTGAGTCGTCCGCCGAGGCGTTCCTGCTTGACCAGGTTGCAGGTATAGCTGCGGACCCGGCCCTCGTAGCGGGCCATGCACTGCTCCAGCAGGGCGACGTGGTCCGTGCGGGCGAGTTTCTCCAGGTCCTCCTGGACGGCCTTGGAGTTGGTTCCCACGGTCTTGCCGTCCACGAACGAGACGAGGTTGGACTGCTTGAAGGCTTCGGTCTGGGTGCACTGCACGCAGAAGAGTCCGGCCAGCAGCAACCCCACCAGCAGACGGGCATTGCGATTGGTCGGGCGGATAAAGCGCGTCATGAGGTTACCTCAGGTTCAGCTTGCGGCTCCGGGTCGCCAGTATGTTCATCGACAACCGGCGGCAACCGGATGAGACAAAAACCAACTATGCCGCCCTTGCCGCCCGTTTCCAGGCAAAGCAGTCTATGAAGTATAGGAAAGCGCCCAGGGTTTTCAAAGGATATTCTGCAGTTCCCACCAGCCGGTTCGGGCAAATCCGGAGGTGAAATCTTCCCGCCGCGGACAGCCAGCTAATCGTTTCGCCGCGGGCTGAAGATTCCTGCGGCAGTCAAGAGGATCGTTTGGCGGACGCGGGATACATCTCTCTACCCTAAGTGTTCTCTTTCGGGCTTTTGCGCTGCTTTGCCGTCCCCGCCTTGAGGGGTGGATTGCCCTCCCCCTGTCTCACCGTTCAGCGACCAACCAAGACCGGGCATTTTCAGCGAAGGAAGTGATTCCCCACGATAGTGTCGAAGCCCGAGAACGGCGAACGCCCAAGATGCCAGGATAAAACCCGATGGTATTCCTGCCTGCC
This sequence comes from Planctomycetota bacterium, assembly GCA_022705325.1. Classification (GTDB taxonomy): domain Bacteria; phylum Planctomycetota; class Phycisphaerae; order SM23-33; family SM23-33; genus MWDR01. The sequence goes on from JAKJER010000001.1 coordinate 43,921, forward strand.
CCATCACCCCGAGTTGATAGCCCATGACAAGGGAAATGGTAGAGAGGCTAAACAAGACCAAAGTTGGCCAAGCCGAGGCTCGATTCGGCACCATGGAATCAACCTGAACATCTTCTTCCGAGACTCGTAATTTGTCCTGCCGGGCACCCATGGCGGTCCCTTTCTGGCTGCCGTTGATGCTGCCTTAGCCCAATATTCGCGAACACCCGATGCCTGCTTCCAGGAATTGCCGCAGTTAAGGACGCAGTACGCATGAAAGCTCCTTTGCCAGTCAACCTGAGTGCCGGGCCCGCCTCATCTTGGCCTGGGCCTCGCCGCCGTTGAGCACGTAGAGCAGCGGCAGCGGACGGTCCACGCCCTCGATAAACGCCGGCCGGGCCTGCCAGGGGGCCGCCGACAAGACGTTGGCCAGGTCCATCCAGTATTCCAGCCGGGCCGGGGCCAGGTCCCAGACCATGTGGAAATGATTGGCCGGGGCGTATTGCTTATACTCGCCCATCACCGCGTACTTGGGCACGACCCACGTGTGGGGCCAGGTGATGTTGGAGGTGTTGGCGACGGCCTTGGCAAGCTTGGCGGGCAGGTCGACGGTGCAGGCCTCGTCCCAGACCAGGCTGAACATGCCGCTCAGGTCGCTGTAGGCCAGGCGGGCGGCGACGCCCTGGATGCCGCCCGGGGTGACGAACGTCACGCTGTTGCCCCCGCCGGGGAAGTAGTACAGCTCGGCCATCGGCATGGAGACGCGCTTCATGATCGTCTCGCTCTTCTCGCCGGGCTTGCCCGCCCAGTCGAAGCTGGCGGAGCCGCTGTTGTCGCCGTCGACGATGCCCTTGGCCGCCCAGAGGTCCTTTCGGGTGTAGCCGACCTTGAGCTTGCGGGCCAGGGCCTGGATCTCCCAGGGCTCCCAGACTTTGCGGAAGTCCATGAACAGCGGCGGGGCCCCGCCGGCCAGCCAGCTCGTGTAGAGCATGGTCAGCAGGCCCTGGACGTCGGCCTCGGTGGCGAAGGGCATGACGGGTTTGGGCCCGCGGTGATCGAAAGAGGAGTTGAACAGCGATTCCATGGCGTCGGCTACCGGCAGGGGCAGGCCGCGGCGGTCGCTGCCCCACTCGAGCTGGCTCATGAACCCGCCGCCGACGGCGTTGAGGTCGGACAGCAGGTCGCGGATGACCAAGTACATGGCCAGCGACAGGTTGAAGCGTTCGCTGTCGGCAGCCGAGGGCAGCTCCAGCCGCTTGCCCACGTGCTTGTCCACCCAGCCCCGCAGCTCGCGCAGCTCCTTCTTGTCGTACGCGCCCTTCTGGAGCATGTCGGCCAGCAGCTTCATGTCCAGGCGGGTGATCTCCAGGCCGAAGGTCCGCCGCGTGGGGATCACGTGGGCCAGGGCGGTCTCCATGCCCATCGAGTCGTGTCCGAAGACGACGACCCGCCGGCCCTTGAGCCCGGCATGGGCCATGGCCGCGTAGCACCAGTCCACCAAAGCGTCGACGGTGGGCTGGCTGGGCTTGGGGTACTCGCCCGTGTCGGGCCAGCTCCCCACGTTGAGGTGGGCCAGCCGCCCGCTCTGGGCCAGGGCGCCGTTGAGGGCGTGAGCGTAGACCACGCCGGGCTTGGGCCCGCTGTTGCCGCAGGTGATGTTCACCGGCGTGTCGGGCGGGAGCTGGGCCAGCAGGCTGATGCCCGTGAGTTGCGGGAAGGCCCAGGTGTCCGGGGCGAGGATCACCGCGTCGACTTCCGCGGCGCGGAACTGGCGGGCAACCTGGTCGGCCTGCTTCTCCCCGTCGATCAGCACGTCGGACCAGACCACCTCCACCGGCGTGCCGTCGGGCATGCGGACGCCGTCGGCCACGATGTCGGCGATCATCTCGACGATGGTCTTGCATCGCTTCCGCGAGGCGTCGTCGATTCGGGGATCGCTCGTCGCCGCCACCCCAAACCGCACCGCCCGCCCCTTGTCGCCCTTCACCGCCGCCAGCTTCGTCGCATTGGCCATGGTCGTTCCTTTCTCTGCTCGCTCCACGGGCATTCGACTATAGCTGCTGCGCGGTTTGATCTCAAGAGGAGGACGCACGTGTCCGAGGCTCTGCGTCCCGCTTATCAGTCGTTGTCCAGGATGTACAGTGCGGCAGAGTCGGGCAGGTCGACCTTGTAGCCCGTCCCGCCGCTCAGCGACAGGATCACCAGCTCGGGCCCTTCCAAGAGAGAGTCTTCCACCGGCTGGACGGTTACGTCCACATAGGACTGCCCGGCCGGGATGGTCGCGCTGTTGGAGGTCAGGGTGGTCGCGCCGACCTTCAGCACGTAGTCCACGTTGAGCTGGGCCTGCCCGCCGAGAGTGAAGTTGACGGTCCTGGCGGGCCCGGCGGCACTGCTGTAGATGCGGAAGGTCCCCGTGTTGCTGGCCTCGATGGACGCTACGTCAACGGTTCGGACGGTGATCAGCGGATTGACGTTGAAGATCCAGGCGAAGGTGTTGACGACCAGCCAGGGCGTGTAGTCGGTTCCGCCCAGCACGCGCAGGCTTACCAGTTCCGCGGCCTCGACGTTGGCGTCGGCGAGGGCTGTCACGACCACGTCGACGGAGGCGGCCCCGGCGGGGATGACCACCGTCCCGCCGGTGACGTCCTGGCCGCCGGCGGCGACGGTGTAGTCGGTGTTGCGCAGGGCCGTGCCGCCGAGTTGGACGTTCACGGTCAGGTCGCCGGTCAGCCCGGCGGTGCGGTAGAGGCGGAAGGTGGCGGTGTCGTCGCCTTCGGTGGCGTACGGGTCGATCCCCAACACGTAGACCAGTGGCCTGTCGTTGTCCGCGAGGTTCGCCTGGGCGTTGGCGGGGGCGCCCACGGCATATCCTGCCCCCGCGGTAAGCGTCATTTGCACCTGCTCAGTGCCTTCGACGATCAGGTCGTCAATGGGGGCCACCTGCACGATGACCGAAGGCGCATTGGCGGGGATGGTGACGGAGTTGCCGGCCAGCACCGTCGTGCCTGTCTTGAGCACGTAGTCGGTTCCCCGCGTCGCGCTGCCGGCGAGGGCGAAGTTGACGGTCATTTCCGCCGCGGTGACGGCGTTTCGCGTGATGCGGAAAGACGCGGGGTCGGCGGGTTCGCCCGCCCGCGGGTCGACGGCGACAATGCTCACCGCGGGCAGGTCATCGTCGGCGATGGTGACGGTGGCCTGGCGGGCGGCGCCGACCGTGTAGCTGAGGCCGGGGCTGACGGTGACGATGGCTGTCTCGGCGCTCTCGACCGCGGTGTCGTCCAGCGGGACGACGAAGAGGTTGACCGACGCCTGGCCGTCGGGAATCGTGACGGTGGAGCCGGTCACGAGTGCGCCGTCGGCTGTGCCGCTCCGCAGCTCATAGTCCCGTCCGCGCAGGGCTGTGCCCGAGGCGAGGAAGGTGACATTCATGTCGCCGGCCAGTCCGGCGTCGCGGGTGATGCGGAAGAGGCCGGTATTGGCTCCGGGCTCGGAGGCATTGTCATCGACGGCGGCGACGGTGACCGTCGGCTTGTCGTTGTCGGCGATGTTCACGGTGTCAATGAAGTTCGTGGCATGGACGGTGTAGCCGGTTCCGGCGGGCAGGCCGATCGCCATCCATTCGGTTCCCTCAACGAGGGCGTCGTCGATGGGCGCCACCGTCACGCTCACGGTGGTGGCGTTGGCGGGGATGGTGACGACGGTTCCGTTGAGCGGCGTTGTGCCGACCCGCAGCGCGTAGTCCACGTTCCGGGTGGCCGACCCGCTGACGGCGATGTTGACGTTCAGCGGTTGGCTGGTCGCCTGGCTGCGGGTGATACGGAAGGTCCCCGGAAGGGTCGGCTCGCTTGCCCGGGGGTTGGCGGCCTGGATCGCGACGGTGGGGAGATCGTCATCGAAGATCCTGACGGTGTCCTGTTTCTGGGCGCCCACTACGTACCCTTGAGAGCCATACACCGTCCCGATCACCGTTTCAGGGGCCTCGACATAGGTGTCGTCCAGCGGAACCACGTAGAGGTTGACGAACGACTGTCCGTCGGGAATCGTCACGAAGTACCCGGTGAGCGGGGGCGCGGCGATCGAACCGGGCTTCAGCACGTAATCCCGGCCCCGCACGGCCGTACCGGATGTCATGAAGTAGACGTTCAAGTCGCCGGCGAACCCGGCATTGCGGGTGAGGCGGAAGGCGGCGGCGTCGGTGCCCGGCTCGCCCCCGGCCAGGTCGATGGCGGCGACCGTTACGGTGGGCAGGTCGTTGTCGGCGATCTCGACCGACGCGGTCGGGGTTGGCGCCAGCGTATAGCCGCCGCCGGCAGCCAGCGTCATGTCCACGGCTTCCTTGCCCTCGACCGTCAGGTCGTCGCTGACGGCCACGGTCACGTCCACGAAGGTCAGGTTGCCCGGGATGGTGACGGTGTTGGTCGTCAGGACGGTCGTCCCGGTCTTGAGGACATAGTCGGTCCCCCGCGTGGCCGATCCGCCGACGGTGAAGCTGACCGGCAGGGCGGCAGCGGTGGCGGCGCTGCGGGTGATGCGGAAGGTCCCGTTGTTGGTGGGCTCTCCGGCGAACCTGTCGATGGCCGAGATCGACACGCCGGGCAGATCGTTGTCGATGATGGCCAACTCTCCGCTGGCGGGCGTGCCCGCCGTATAGCCCGTCGCGGTGTAGACCTGGAGGGTGGCCGTCTCGTTCAACTCGACCAGCGCGTCGTTCACGGGGACCAGGGAGACGACCACCGTGGTGGCATTGGCGGGGATGGTGGCCATCAGGCCCGTCAGGCGGTTGCCGTTCACCTGGAGGGTGTAGTCAAGCCCGTTCACGGCCGAGCCAGACATGCGGAAATACACGTTGAGCGGGGTGTCGGAGACGGCCGAGCGGGTAAGGGCGTAGGACCCGGCTCGCTGGCCTTCCTCGGCGGCGGTGGGGTCTATGCTGGTTGCGACGGTGACAAAGAGCTGGTAGGCCGGTGGAGTGGCCCCGCCGAACTTGGTCACGTAGGCGTCCTGCGTTCCGCCCAGGGTGGTGTCGAACGCTCCGGCTGTGATCGGGAAGCCTGTGGACGCGGTGCCGCCGACGGCGATGATGTTGGACAGGACGTCGTAGGTCACGTCCGTGCCCGCCTCGTCGCCCGAGCCGCCCAGGAACGTGCTGAAGACCAGGCCGTTTCCGGTCGCGTTGAGCTGGGTGACGAACGCGTCGCCCCAGTTGGGCCCGCCGTTGTAGGAGGAGTCGTAGGTGGTGGCGGAGACGGGGAAGTCGTTTGAGCCGGTGAAGCCGGTGACCACCGCCTGATTGGCGGCGTTGACATCGATGCCGGAGCAGCCATCGTCGCTGGCGGCGCCGCCCAGATAGGTGCTGTAAAGGGCGGCCGACCCAGCCGCGTTGAGCTTGGTCACGAAACCGTCATACCCGAAGTATCCCCCGCCGTTGAAGGTGGTGTCGAAGGCGCCCGCGGTGGTCGGGAAGTTGGTGGATGCGGTGTAGCCGGCGACATAGGCGTTTCCCGCCGCATCGATGGCGACCGCCTGCGAGTCGTCGTAGTTGCTTCCGCCCAGGTAGGTTGAATAGACCAGCGAAGTGGCCGGGCTGGTCGCGGCGGTGTTGATCTTGGCTGCGAAGGCGTCGGTGCCCCCGGCCAGGGTGGTCCGCATCGCCCCGGCGGTGGCGGGGAAGTTGGTGGCCTCGGTTCGGCCTGCGACGTACATCATTCCGTTGTCGTCGCAGTCCACCCCCAACGCGCGGGAGTAGTTGTTGCCGCCCAGGAAGGTCGAATAGCCCAGGGCCGACCCGGTGGAGTTGAGCTTGAAGGCCACCGCGTCCTGCACGCCGTTGAACGAGCTGTCATAGGCCGAGCCCGCGGTCGGAAACGCGGTGCCGTTGGTGTAGCCCACCACGTAGGCGTGTCCGATGGAGTCCACGGCGATGGCGGCGCCGGACTCGTCGCCCGTGGTCCCGATGAACGTGGAATAGATCAGGCTGTTCCCGGTGAGGCTCAACTTGGTCACGAAGAAGTCGGTGGCCCCGTTGAAGCTGTCGTCGTAGCAGATTCCGCCCATGGGGAAGTCGTTCGACTGCGTCCCGCCGGTGACGAAGACGCCGCTGGCGTTGACCGCGATGGCGTTGATGTTGTCGTCGCCGCTTCCGCCCAGGTAGGTGGACCACACCCGCTGACCCGAGGGGGAGAACTTGGTGACGAACCCCTCGTCCCAGAGCCCGTCCCAGGTGGCGTCGACGCCGCTGAGGTAGAAGTAGGAAGGCGACTGGGTGATGCCGGCCACGTAGACGTTCCCGCTGGCGTCTGTGGCCACCGCGTCGCCCCGCTCCTCGCCCGTCCCGCCCAGATAGGTGGACCAGTTCAGGGCCGGGTCGATCACCAGTGCGGCCTCAGGATCGACCGCGTCGAAGATGTCGAAGCCGTAGGTGTCGGCGTCGATCAGGCGATAGGCTCCTGCCAGTTCGCGCCGCACTCCGTCGATCTCCTGGTAAATCACCGGGGGCGAGTCGACCATCTCTCCCAGGTCCGTGCGGAGAAGGAGGCTTCCGTCGGGGCCGATCGCCAGCGGCTGGACGCCCTCAAGGGAAATGGCGATCTGCGACCAATCCTGGCCCGGGTCAAGGTGGAACTCGTACTTGACGTGATCGGCCGCCCCCAGCATGTACAGGTCGATGCCATCATACAGGTCGTCATAGACGGCCTGTTCGTAGGCTGACACGTCACTGCGCCAGCGGTCGGCCTGGCCGAGGAAGAAGTTGAAGGTCGGCGCCTGGAGGGCCATGCCCCGGGGGGCGACGGAATAGGCGCCGTCGAAGCGAGCCCGGACGGTCGCCAGTGCGGCTTGCCCGTCGGCTTGGCCCAGCAGGCTGTAGGTCACCTCCTGCTTGCCCAGGGCGATGGTCGCCCCGGGGCGCTGGTAGACAAAGTCCAGCGAGTCCGCCCACTGGCCCTGGTTGGCCACGAACAGGCCGCCCGTGCCGGACTGAAACGCCTCGTCCACCTCCAGGGCGTCCAGCAGCACGCGGGCCTCCAGCGCTTCGAGCAGGTGGAAAGACCGAGCCTGTGCGCGCACACCAATAGCCTGAAGACGCATGACGAGCTCCTTTCATAAGACACGTGATTGTCGCACCGAAGTAGCGCCTGGCGACCTGAACCAGAATAGCCCAAGGCGGGGATTGTGTCAACGGGGACCGCCCGGCATGTGCGTAAGACCAGCCGTAGCAGGCAATCGAGCACGCTTTAGCCGGCCCCCGGGCCGCGGCCCCACAGCCACATCACGATCGGCAGGACCAGCACCAGGTACATCACCGTGTTGGCCACGAACAGGATCGACGCGCAACGCGGGCGCAGGTGGAACATCGACGCGACGGCCACCCCGATGACGGCGGAGGGCACGAACGACTCGATCACGAACACCTCCAGCCGCAGGCCCTCCAGGGGCCAGGGAGTCAGGTGCAGCAGGGCGACGACGGACCAGCCCAGGCCCACTCCCACGCCGAATCGCAGGGCGCCCAGGGCGAGGATCATCTTCCACAAGCGCCCCATGTCGCCCAGGTGCAGGCGCATGCCGATCCCGAAATACGCCATCGCGGTCACCACCACCATGAGCACGTCGACGACGTGAAGGTCGTCGATGAAGGCGGGACGGGGCACCCGCGCCAGGCACAGGATGATGCTGACGACGGAGATGGGCAGCGATACCGCCCGCCAGTCCAGCAGGTTCTGCAGCATCAGTCGCCCCAGGGGCCGACGGTCGGCGCCGTGGGCGAAGTGGCGGGCCAGCGGGTAGTGGAACAGGACGGTCATCGGCGTCCAACTCAGGCAGTACAGGCTCACCAGGCCAAGCCCCTGCTCTCCATAGAGCAGGTAGAGCACGATGCCGCCCATGGTAATGCCCGTGTTCCCGGCAGCGCCGGCCACCGCGAGCAGGCCGCGGTCCTCGAAATTCAGACCGATCGCCCGTCCGCCCAGCAGGGCGGCCAGGCCCATCATGGCCCAGTGGACGGCCGCCAGCACCGGCAGCAGGGCGTCGCTCACGCGCGGGGCGTCTAACACCCAGATGGTCAGGAAGCTGACGGCCGTGTAGCCGAAAACGGCCACGAAGGTCATGCACCAGTCGGCCACCCGCTGCGGCAGCAGCCCGCGCTTGCGCGCAACGTACCCGCCGGCCAGCGAGGCCAGGATCACGGCGACCGTCATGAGCAGGCGAATCGTCACGGGTTGATTAACGCCCCGATGGGCGGAGCATTCGATGGACTGCCTGGATCACTGAAGTGACCAGGCCGCCAGGCTGCGGACTACGGGCTGCCGGTCGCCATCTCCCGTCCGAACTCGATGCGGACGGGCCCGAGCAGGCCCGAGGGGAGCAGCGGGTCGGTCGCGAGGTAGCCGCGCAGGTGGACGTGGCGGTGCTGGTCGGTGGGCAGGCGCCGGGCGTTGGTCCCTGTCAGGCGGCGGGCCTCCGGCAGGGCGGCGTCGCCGATCAGGCGGTTGACCCACAGGTTGGTGACGGCGATCTCCAGATCGTTGTCGCCCTCGCGGACCGCTCCGCTCAGATCGGCGGTCCACGGGTCGCACCAGACCACGCCCAGCGGTCGGCCGTTCACGCGGACCTCGGCTACGTGGCGAACCTCGCCCAACTGCAAGCGGACCGAACCGCCGGCCTGGGCGGCCGTGAGGCGGACGCTCTTGCGATACACCGCCCGCCCGGAGAAGTGGCGGATGCCCTCTTCCGGCCGATCGGTCCAGGAGACGAGGGCGTCGAACCGGGCGGACGGCGGGGCCCCCCAGCCGGGCGCGAACAGCACCGTCCACGGACCCTCCAGCGTCATGGCGGCGGCGTCCCACGCGGGTCCCTTGGGCGGCTGGCCGCTGCTGTCCGTGGTGGGCCGGGCGAAGACGATGAAGGCTGAGCCGTCTTTCGGCAGGTCCAGGTCGATTTCCGTTCGCCCGTCGCCTGTAGTGCGATAGCCGGCGTCCCGACGTCGGCCGGTCACCGCGTCCCAGATCTCCGGCTGCCTGCCGCCGGTGCGGAAGGTGCAACGGCTGCTGCCGCTGCCGGCGACGAAGTAGATGTCCGTCCGGCCGCTGCGGCGGTGGGTGAAGATGAAGGGGGCCTTCGCCGGCGAGCCCTGGTCGGGCGCCGCTTCGAAGTCCGGCGAGAGCTTCTCCGCCTGGAGCACTTGCTCGAGCGCGCAGTCGGCGTAGACTTTGCCCTTTTCAACGGCGCGCGGTGGGGGCGCTTGTAGTTCCGCCGTGAGGCGGTCTGTCTTGTCGCCATCCGACGTCTTGGCGCGATCGGATGTCTTGTCTCCGCCCGGTGCCCTTACGGGCACACCTGCCTGGCCGGCAGGCAGGCTGCGAGCGTCGCTTGCGGAGGCGCTGGGCCAAAGCTGAGCGGCGAGTTCGGCGATCTCCTCGTCGCTGCCAGGGAAGCCCGTCAGACCTGGCGCCCGGATGGGACGCTGGCGGCCCAGCACGACCGTCGCGCCGGCGCGGGCAAGTTCCAGAATCTTCGCCAACGCCTGCGGCGGGATGGTCTGGTCCTCCAGGTCCACGACGAGCATGCGGTAGCTCATGCCGTCGGGAAGGGCCAGTCGGTTGCCCACCGTCGAGACGCGTTCCAGAAGCATCTCGGTGTTCACCAGGTCGTAGCTGTAGCCGTCGGGCAGAGTCAGCGAGGGCTTGGGGCTCCACTTCTCGCCTCGGCCCCAACTCAGGTACGGGCGGTCGCCGGTGTAGACCATGGCGTCGACGACGCTGTGGCCCTGGCGGAGCATGAGCTGGCAGCGGGCCAGGTAGGCCAGGAACGCCCCGGCCTGCTCCCACCAGGTGACGTTGGGGTTCAGGTGCGAGCCGGCGAAATACTCGATGCCCGGGCGCCCGAACTGCTCGGGCGAGGCGGTGAACGTGTGCCAGACGAAGTGGTTGATCCCGTCGCAGAAGGCGGCGTCGGCCAGCGGCTTGAGCAGGGCGGGGTAGACCGTCCAGTGCGGGCGCATGTGCGTGAAGGCCTCCGCGGCGGCCAGCGGGCGGCCATAAATGTGGGCCGCCATGGCGACCGGCCGGTTGAAGCCGCGCCAGGGGTTCCAGAACTCGCCCTGGGGCATGTCGTTTCGGCCGAGGAAGGCAAGCTGGTCGGCGTGCTCGAAGCTGGGGAGCTTTCGGTTCCAAGGCCCGCCGGACTCGCTGTGCCATTTCAGGCCCGACTGGTTGCACAAACCGCGGAGCGTGCCGTAGCAGTTGTCCATGAAGCAGTCGGCCAGCGTACGGTGGTAGTCGCGAAGGAAACGCTCCGCTTGCAGTCCCGCCGCGGGGCGGTCTTCATTCTTCCTGTCCGATGCCCTTGCGGGCACACTACGAACAAAGCCCACCAGGGCGGGCAGGTGGGGGATGATGTCGTAGCCGCGGCGGCGGCGAAACTCCTGGGGCAGCTTCAGCGTCCAGGTGGGGGTGGCCCCTTCCCAACTCACGCTGTAGAAGTGGGTGAGCGTCTTGCCGACCAGGCTGCCGCCGGGCCCGCCCGCGTCGGAGATCACCGTCTGGGCCATTCGCTGCCAATGCCCGGTGACGGCCTGGGCATCGAGAATGTCCACGTCGTTCTCGTGGCCGGGGATGACGGTGCAGGCGAAGCGAAGGAGCGTCCAGCGGCCGGGGGGCGCGTTCCAGTCCAGCTTGCCGTCGCTATCGAGCTTGTCCGAGAGGTCCACGAGTTGGTCGAAAGCGACGGGCGCGGACTTGGCGGAGGCGGCCGGGGCCATCGGCGCGTGGCGGATCGCCAGCAGGGCGATCTCCCAGGTCTTGCCCCAGTCGCCCTTGGGGGCGGGGGCGGAGAAACGCTGTCCCCCGTCGATCTGCTGGGCGGCGTGGACCAGTTGCTTGGGCGCCTCGTCGCCTACCGGCCAGGGCCCGCGCAACGCCCCCGCGCAACTGCTGAGGTTCACGCTGACGGTCAGGCCGACCCGGGCCGCCTCGCGGAGGCTGAACTGGAGCATCCGCCGCCACTGCGGGTCCATGAACTCCATCTTGGGCGGGGGCGGGGGCAGGTGGTCGTCGTGATAGCCGCGGGCGTCGAACAGCAGCAGCCCGGCGAAGCCCTTGGCCTTCATCTGTTCCAGGTCGCGGCGGATAGACTTCTCGGTGACGTTGCCGTTCACCCACCACCAGTAGGCCCAGGGCCGGGCCGTCGTGGGCGGCTGGGCAAAGGCGGCCGAAAGCTCCTCGACGGGCATGACCGGAGGGGCCTGCTCAGCAGGGCGGCAGGACCAGGCGGAACACGCGAGCAGAACGATGGTCGGCAGGAGTCGATGTGTAGACATGCCGATAGCGTAGCCTGCGGGCAGAGGGGGGGCAAGGACTAACGACTTGGGAAGCGTAGAGTTGGCGTCCGACCCCGAAAAACACAAATGGCATTTGTGTTTTTCAGGGGTAATCGCCGGCCTTTGCACATTCCTGTAACCTCAGGGCGGGGTGGATGCACAAACCGGGTGGAACGCTCGGGGTTGTGCTGCGCCCTGACTTGGACGACCTGGATCACTAAAGTGACCAGGCCACGGGTGGATGAGGTAAAATGGCCGTAGACGGGAGACGCACATGAACGGGCGATGGATTTTCGTTCTGGCGCTGGCGGGGTGGGGAGCGGTGTTGGCGGAGGAGCGGCCTGGTCCGCTCACGGACCCGGGCGACGCGCCCGCGACCGCCCCGGCCGACAAGCCCAAGGTTGACCGCGAGCGGCTGATCGCGCCGCACCTTCGCCTGGTCCGCGAGAGCGAGAACTACAAGGAGGTCATGAGCGCCTATGCCCGCGGCTGCGCGATCGACCGTCACTACGCGCCCCTGCACGACGCGTACATGCGGCGGATGCTGAAGTACGGCATGCCGCAGATTGCGCTGTACCCCGCCCGGGTGCTGGTGAACGTCGATCCGCAGAACGGCATGGCCTGGGGCGTGGTGGGATACATGCACGGCAAGAAGGAGGAACTGGTCGAGGCGTTTCACGCGACGATTCGCGCAGCCCAGTACGAGGGGGAGGACCCGTCGATCCTGCACAACGCGGGGCAGCTCGTGGCCTGGTACGAGCGGTCGCCGGACACTCCACGGGTGTCGGACGCGGCCAGGCGGATCCTGACGGTGATCCGGCCGAGCCTGGCCAAGCAGGAGGCGTTTACCAAGAGCTACACGGAAATGTGCGAGGCGTACCGGGTGTACTCGCTGACCGAGTCGGACTACGAGATCAAGGTGGCGGCTGCGGAGGGGGCGGTGCAGAACGCGACGGCGGTGGCCCAGGGGTTTGACCGGACCCTTCGGGAGATCAACGACCGGGTGGAGCTGCTGGAGCGCGAGATCGACCGCCTGTACCGCGAGCTTCGCTACACGTACCAGTACCCGCGCGGGGTGGACGCCGACGGGACGTTCCTCTTCAACCCGTACCCGCTGTATCGCAGCGACCTGCGGCGGCGCATCCGCGAGGGCGAGGCCAACGTCGACGCCCTGAAGCTCGACGGACGGGAGGTTCGGCGCAAGGGCGAGGCGGCCCTGGAGGACCTGGGCAAGAAGAAGACCGCCCTGGACAACCTCCGCAAGGACAGCCTGCGGGCGATGGCCAGGTTGGACCGCCAGTTCCGCTGGGACCCGCCCGCGGTGGACGGCGTGGTCACGCCCGAGCGCGACCGCTTTCCGGCGGCGACCCGCCCGGTGATCGACCCCAACGACGTGGAGACGCAGGCCGCCCAGCAGCTCTCGTTGGGCCAACTCTACCTGCGAAACGGCATGCACGATCGGGCGACGGAGATCCTCGAGCGGATCGTGGCCAAGTTCCCCAAGACCAAGGCTGGACAGGAGGCAGCCCGCCTGCTGAAGGAGAAGTAGCAGCCCGTCGCCTGTAGCCGGCAGCCTGTGCCCAACGGCTCGTAGCGAGGAATCCACCCCGTTGCGCAACGTATTCGCCCGGCGGGGCCGCGGCGAGGGCATGATCGGGGGTCGGGGGCCAAAGGCCGGCAGTCTTGACCCCGGGTCCCCCAGGCACTATAAGGCCCGTACGACCTGCGGCAACCTTGAGAGGAGCTGGCGGCATGGCCCAGACAAACAGACGGTGGCGAGTCGGCAATCTGGTTCTCCTGGCGGTCTTCGGCGCGGCGCTCGTGGTGGGCGGATGGGCTTGCGAGGCCGGCAAGGCCCCGGCGGTGGCGGCTGCGGCGCCGGCGGCCAAGGCGGCTTCCGCGACCCAGCCGGCGGTCAAGCCCATCAAGGCCCCGATCGATCGCTTCGAGAAGGTCATCGTCGGATTCGAGAAGAAGGACCAGGCCAAGGCCCCGCCCCAGGGGGCCACGCTGTTCGTGGGCAGCTCGAGCTTCGCCATCTGGAGAGACCTGGAAAAGGACTTCGCCGACCTGCCGGCCATCAACCGAGGCTTTGGCGGTTCGACCCTGCCGGAGGTAATCCACTATGCCCGGCGGATCATCCTGCCGTATCGTCCGTCGCGGATCGTGGTGTACTGCGGCGAGAACGACGTCGCCTCCGGAGCCAGCCCGGAACTGGTGCTGGAGAACTTCACGCGGCTGGTGGAACTGGTCCGCCGGGAGCTGCCCGGCGTGAAGGTGTGGTACCTGACGATGAAGCTGTCGCAGTCTCGGCTGAAGTTCCGCGCGGCGTTCGAGCGGGCCAACGCCCTGATCCGCGAGTTCGCCGACCGGGCCGACGACGTGGGGTACATCGACATCTACACCGCGCTGCTCAAGGACGGCCAGCCCATCGAGGAGATGTACCTCAAGGACAAGCTGCACATGAACCGCAACGGCTACGAGCGGATCATTCCGGTGATCCTCTCGGCCCTCAAGAAGGGGACGTAGGGTCCGGAAACAAGGACGACCACAACGGCAGGAAGCATGGAAGGGTCTCTTCCATGCTTCCTGTTTGCGTCTGATCGGTCTGGGGGCGTTGGGGGGCTAGACGGCCACCACTTCCTTGACCTCCGGGACGCGTTCCTTCATGTGGCGTTCGACGCCCATCTTAAGGGTCATCGCCGCTCCCGGGCAGCCGCTGCAGGCCCCGCGGAGGCGGACGCTGACCACGCCGGTGGCCTCGTCGAACTTGACCAGTTCGATATCCCCGCCGTCGGCCTGGAGGAGGGGGCGGATCCGCTGAATAACGGCTTCCACTCGTTGGGTTACGCTCTGCTGTTCGCTCATGGCACTTTCTCTGGTTGGAGGCGTTGATTCTGTCGCTCTACAAGGCGGACCATTCTAGGGGAAGGTTCGCGCCATTACAAATAAACCGGATGGCCGGGCCCGCCGGGGGCTACTCGGTCTCTTCGGCGGCCTTCTGCTGGTCGCGCGCCATGGCGATCACGCCCGTACGGGCCAGCTCGCGGATGCCGTAGGTCCGCGCGAGGTCGATGAACGCCTCGAGCTTGTCTTCCGTGCCCGACAGCTCGACCATGACGCTCGATCGGGCGACGTCGACCACCCGTCCCCGGAAGAGGTTGACCAGTTCGATGACCTCGGGCCTTCGTTCCGCCGACACGGCCACGCGAACCAGCAGCAGGTCTCGCTCGATGTACTTGACCTCGCCGAAGTCGCGGACCTTGACCACGGGCACGAGCTTGGCCAGTTGCTTGCGGACCTGTTCCAGGACGCGGTCGTCGCCGACGACCACGATGGTCATGCGGGACAGGTCGGGGCTCTCGGTTCGCCCGACGACCAGGGAGTCGATGTTGAAGCCTCGGGCCGCGAACATGCCGGCCACGTGGGCCAGCACGCCGGGCTGGTTCTGCACCAATGCGGATATGACGTGTCTCATGTTGGACTCTCTCGTTTCACTCTGTCGGACCCGCGGGCTCGCCGGGTGCGGTCCGCCGTGGGGCGAGTCCGCACTCCGCGTTCCGCATTCCGCAATTCTTCAGGCCAGCTTGCCCAGTTCCATTTCATGGAGGCTCTTGCCGGCGGGGACCATGGGGTAGACGTTCTCCTCGGGCTCGACCTCGGCATGCAGGACGACGGGGCCCTCGTGCTTGAGCATCTCGCCGACCGCGTCGGCCAGTTCGCTGCGCTCGCTGACGCGGATGCCGTGGGCCCCGAAGGCCCGGGCCAAACCCGCGAAGTCCGGGCACTTGTGCACGACCGAGGAATAGCGCCGCCCGTAGAACATCTCCTGCCACTGGCGGACCATGCCCAGGAAGCCGTTGTCGAGCACGACGAACTTGACCGGCTGCTGGTACTGCACCGCGGTGATCACCTCGACCATGGTCATGGAGAAGCTGCCATCGCCGTCGATGTCGATGACGGTGGCCCCGGGCAGGGCGAACTGGGCCCCGATGGAGGCCGGGCAGCCGAAGCCCATCGTCCCCAGCCCGCCGGAGGTGATGATCTGGCGGGGGCGGCGCCATCCGTAGAACTGGGCGCTCCACATCTGGTGCTGGCCCACGCCGGTGGCGACGACGGCGTCGTGGTCGGTCATCTTCCCGATGGTCTCGATGACTTCCTGGGGCTTGATGTGCCCGTCGGCGTCGTAGCGGAAGGGATAGCGCCGCTTCCACTCGGTGATCCGGCTGACCCAGGGCGAGCGGTCCTTCTCCTGGATGAGCGGGAGCATCTTGGTCAGGATGTCCTTGGCGTCGCCCACGACGGGGATGTCGACCACCACGTTCTTGGAGATGGAGGCCGGGTCCACGTCGATGTGGATGATCTTGGCGTTGGGGGCGAAATTCGCCAGGTTGCCCGTCACGCGGTCGTCGAAGCGGGCGCCCACGGCGATGAGGCAGTCGCAGTCCTGGACGGCGAAGTTGGCCGAGGCCGACCCGTGCATGCCCAGCATCTGCAGGGCCAGGGGGGAGCTTTCGTCGAAGCTGCCCAGGCCCAGCAGCGTGGTGGTGACGGGGATGCTGCCCTTGGTCGCGATGGCTCGCATCAGGTCGCTGGCCCCCGCGAGCACCACTCCGCCGCCCACGTACAGGACGGGGCGCTCGGAGGCGTTGATGGCCTCGGCGGCCAGCTTCACCTGGCGGACGTTGCCCACCGTCTGGGGCTTGTAGCCGGGCAGGCGGAGTTCCAGGTCGGGTTCTTCCGCGAGCTTGGCGGTGGTGGCGTCGATGGCGATGTCGACGACGACCGGTCCGGGCCGGCCCGTCCGGGCGATGTGGAAGGCCTCGCGGACGGTCCTTCCGAGGTCCTCGACCCGCTTGACCAGATAGTTGTGCTTGACCACCGGGCGGGTGATGCCGGTGATGTCGGCCTCCTGAAACGCGTCGTTGCCGATCAGGTGGCTGCGGACCTGTCCGGTGAAGGCCACGATGGGAATGGAGTCCATGTTGGCGGTGGCCAGCCCGGTGACCAGGTTCGTGGCCCCGGGTCCGCTGGTGGCGAGCACCACGCCGGTCTTTCCGGTGGCCCGGGAGTACCCGTCGGCCATGTGGGCGGCGCCTTGCTCGTGGCGGGTCAGCACGAACTTGATCGGTGAGCTGTACAGGACGTCGAAGAAGGGCAGGACCATCCCGCCGGGATAGCCGAACATGGTCTCCACGCCCTGCTCCAGGAGCATTTCGTGGAGGAGTTCGGCGCCGCTGATACCCATGTAGCCGGTGGCGGCTGCGCTCTTGCTGGTTTTCTTGCGTGTCATACAAACAACCTTATTCTGAATGCTGCCGAAGGACTGCTGCTAGCCGAGGGCACTACCCCTGCCGGAACCTTGCGGGAAAAGACCGTGCGAAGAGGGAAGGGCCCGCCGGCTGACGGATTGCCGTTTCCGGCCGCTACGCCAGGTGCAGCGCAGCGGCCCGGCGTACAACGACCACGAGTACCGCCGACAGGCACAGGGGGCGCAGGGCCGGGCCGGCCCCTTGAGTCCCGTGCGCGAATTGTCGCCTGCCGACTGTCATGGGCAACTAAGATACTCGCACCCGGAGGGCCTGTCAAGGCGATTGTCCCGACTTCGACGCCTCGGGCGGGAGGGCCCCCGGCCACCGGTAATTGGGGGGTTTTCCTCACAAGAAAACGCGACGCCCCGCGTTAGGCAGGGTGGTGGAAAACCGATTTTGCGAAATTCTCGGAACACTCGGAAAAATCCACGGGAGCCGCGTCGTCATATGAGTCCCAAAGGGAAGAAACAAGCAAAGGCGTCGTCTCGAACAGCCGCCCGCAAACGCCCTGTGTCCGCCAAGGCGTCCAAGGCCGCCGCCAAGCCCCCCAAGGCCCTCGCCAAGGCAGCGCCCTCGCCGCCGGCCAAGCCGAACAACAAGGCCCTGTCCACCTTCTCCATCGCCCGCATGCTGCACGTGGACCCGGGGTCGGTGGCCAACTGGATCGACCAGGGCCTGCTGAAGGCCCACCGGACCCCCGGCGGGCATCGTCGCGTGTCGGCCGACGGGCTGCTGCAGTTCCTCCGTGAGCACCACATGCCGGTCCCGGCTGAACTGAGCCCCACCCGCGTGCTGATCGTGGATGACGAACCCGCCATCACGCACCTGATCGCCCGGGCCATCAAGTCCGCCCGCCCCGACTGCGAGGTCATGGAGGCGCACGACGGTTTCAAGGCGGGGACGATCCTGGCCTCTCAGCGTCCCGACGTGGTCATCCTCGACCTGCGCATGCCCGGCATGGACGGCTTCGAGGTGTGCAAGCTCATCAAGTCGCAAGAGACCACCCGTCACGCCCAGGTGCTGGCGATGACGGCCTACCCCACGTCCGAGAACCGGGATCGCATCCTGGCCTGCGGCGCCCGCGTCTGCATGCCCAAACCGCTCGACCTGGAGGTGTTAATGGTCGAGCTGGGCGGCGCTGTCAGCGGCATGGCCGTTGCCGTCGCCGGGGGATGATGTCCACCGGACCGTTATGCGACGGCTCGTCCAACTTGTGATCCTCGCGGCGGCGTGCGGTTCGTTCGCTGTCGCGCCTCAGAGGGGCCTTGCGGAAGGGGAGATGTTCGATCCGCGCATCGACCACCCGGACCGCGAGTGGTGCTATGCCGCCCAGTCCACCACCGTGATCGGGCTGCCGTTCGTCCCCGAGCCGGTCCAGGTGACCTACGACGGGGCCGTCTATACCCGGCACGCCGAACTCGCGTTCTTCTTCGGCCGGGACCTCACGCCGGTGATGGCCCGCAACAAGACCTTCCTTGAAGGTTGGATTCCCGTCGTCGGCTACCGGTGGAAAGACGGGGGCATCGAGTACGCCCTGGAGCTTTTCAGTGCGGAACTCGACGAACTGGGGCGGGCGAACCTGGTGCAGTTGGCGAAGCTGACGATGGCCAACCGCGGCCCGCAGTCGACGGAGGGCGTGGTGGCGGCCGGCATTCGCGGTTCGGCGGGGCACTTCCGCCTGGGCGCGGTTCGCAAACCCGTCGCCCCGGCTGTCGAGTTCCGCTTCGAGCGCAACTCGCTGCGTCGCGGCGGCGAGCTGGTCTATGCGTTCTCGGACGCCGCGGAGCTTCGCGTCGCAAGCGACGCGCACTACGAGCGACCCTACCGGGCGATGGACTACCATGTCACCGATCGCTCGGTGACGGGCCTGGCTGTCTACCGCCGCTCACTGGCCCCGGGCGAGACGTTCGAGGCCGTCTTCAAGATGCCCCGCGTGCCGCTGGCCGATGCCAGGCGGGCGGCGGCGGTTGAGGCGGCTGACTATCGCGCTTGCCGCGAGCGGACGGTTCGATTCTGGAAGGATCTGCTGGGCGGTGTGGAGTTCAGCATCCCCGAGAAGCGGGTGCAGGATTCCTACCGAGCGGCCCTGGTGCACCTGGCGCTGGCCACGCGAGACACCGGCCAGAAGCGCCAGGGCAGCGGCCTGCCCTACGATGCCCTGTTCCTCAACGACTACATGGACATGCTGCTGGCGTACCTGACGGGCGGGCTGCGGGAGTTGAGCGAGCCGAACGTGGACTGGCTGGTGCGCAAGCAGCACCCCTCGGGCATGTTCCTGGACGTGCACAACCGCGGCAACACCGACATCGTCACGTCGCACGGGCAGGGGCTGTTCGCGCTGGCCTACCCGGTGGTCCTGACGCGAGACCTGGCCTACGGGCGGCGCGTCTGGCCCGCCATCCGCAAGGGCGCCGAGTTCATCGTCAACGACCACAAGACCCACAACCGCTACGGCCTGCTCCGGCCCTCCATTCCGTACGACGCCCCGATGCTGACGGGCTACCACACCTGCCACAACCTGTTCGCTCTGGCAGCCCTTCGCGCGTCGATCCGAGCGGCCAGGCTGCTGGGCGAGAACGAAGACGCCGCCGCGTGGATGGCGGCTGAGGCGACCTATCGCGAGGCGATCCTCAAGGCCGTGGACGACGTGTACCGCAAGGAAGGATACATCCGCTCCGGCCTGTACGACTGGGCGCCCGGCTGGGTGCAGGGGCGCAAGGGCTGGGCCAACGACCACCCCAACCAGGACTGGGAGAACAACCTGCTGATCTACCCGACCGAGTTGCTGGAGGAGGGCGACCCGCGGGTGGCGGCCACGCTGGCGACGATCCGCTCGCGGAAGTACCGCGAAGGCGTGATGACCTACCGCAACGGCATGCACGTCCACCAGTACGTCACGCTGAACCAGGCGCAGCAGTACCGCGCGATCGGGGACCAGAAGCACGCCCTGCTGGACCTCTACCACGTGCTGCTGCACAACGGCTCGACGCACGAGGCGTTCGAGAACCTGGTCGTGCCCTGGTCCACCCGCACTCCGGCCGCGAGCTGTCCGCCCCCGCACGCCTGGGCGGCGGCCAAGACCGCCCTGTTCATCCGCAACATGATGGTGTGCGAGCAGGGCGGGCAGGCCGGGCTGGACGAAAGCCAACGCGACCTGTACCTGTACTCGCTGCTCTCGCCGGCGTGGACCCAGGCGGGCCAGCAGGTCGCGATCCGCGGCGCCCCCACGGAGATGGGCGTCGTCTCCAGCACGCTCACGTTCACCGACGCGGGCGCCGAACTCACCGTGCAGCCGAAGTTTCACCGCCCGCCGCGGCACATCGTGGTCCGCGTGCCGTACTGGGTCGAACTGGAGGGCTTCACGTCCGATGCCGCGCAAGCGTCAGCCGGCGACGGACGGCTTGTCTTTTCTCCGGACGTCACCAAGGCCTCGATCCGCTGGCGCCCCAGGCCCCACGCCCACGATCGCAACTACCAGGACATCCTGGCCGGCTACCGCGGCGAGTACGGGCACGTGAGCGACGGCAACTACGACCCAGCCCGCGCGGGCAAGGTCTTCCTGCTGGACGACGAGAAGAACCACGCCCCCGAGCCGCTGAGCTTCGACCTGGTCCGCCGGGCGTTCCTGGCCGAGTACAGCCGCCGCTATGCCGCTTACCTGGCCGCCGGAGGAAAGCCCTACCCGGTCGAGCCGCCACCGCTGCTGACGGCCGCCCAGCGGCGAGAGGCGTTCGTCCGCCAGTTCGCCCAGGTCGATCCGTCGAGCTGGACGCCCAGGAAGCTCGGCATCGCTTACGGCAAGCCGGCGACCGCGTCGGCTTCGCTGTCGAGTCATCCGCCCCGCCTGGCCGTCGACGGCGTGGCCGACAACCTCCAGTCGAGTTGGCAGACCGACCCCTACCCCGCCTGGCTCCAGATCGACCTGGAGAAGCCCGCGAAGATCGACCGCGTCCACGTCTTCCCCTACTGGGGCGGCGGGCGGTTCTACCGCTACACGGTGGAGGTGAGCGCCGACGGCAAAGAATGGAAGCGTGTCGCCGACCTGAGTGACAACCGCAAGCCCGCCACGCCGCAGGGCGACCTGCACAAGTTGGCTCCGCTCCAGGCACGCTATGTCCGGGTGAACATGCTCTACCACAGCCTCAACCGAGGCGTGCACCTTGTGGAGGTCCGCGTCTTCGAGGCGCCATGAGGGCTTCGCAAGTGGGCAGTTGGGATGTTTAAGGTTAAGACCCCAGCGGCTCCTGTAGCCGGAGCCAGTCTTCCAACTCCGCCACATCGTGGTTTGCCGCAAACTCGCGGATGAAACCCAGCGCGGTTCGTGGATGGTCTCCTTCGGGAGAGCAGTAAGCTTCATCCAGTCCTTTGGCGAAGCCCAGCGGTATGTCAAATGAATGCCATTGGCCTTCTCTATCGACGGCGAAGAAACGATCGCGGGCTGCCCGGATGTCAGGAGTATTCGGAACCGACTCGGGCTCTTGGTGGTTCTCATCCCACAGGAGCAGGTCCCCTTTGTCGTCGAAAACCTGCTGATTCGGGTACACCGGATGAAGGTACACTCTGTCCTTGCTCCTGATGTGCAGAATGACCAGGTTCCACTCGTGGTCCGTGCGGAACTCGGCGACCCCATCGCCCTCGGAAGGGAACACCCACCATCGTGGTCCGCCCCGCTCGGGATGCGAGCAATATCGGTTGGCAAAGGGCGGGCGCGGCGGAATCGTTGGCGGGGGCGCCTCATATCCACATTCACACATGCGCCAGACCACCAAGAGTGCGATTGCCGGGAGTGAAATCCCCATTGTCCAGGCCAGGCCCCTGACTGCCCGCTGTTCCGTGTTCGACACGATCATGCCTTTCGTCTTCGGCACACGGGATACTCTCTACGAGATTATACAGCCTGTTCTCTCCTACGTCTTGACCCCTTTCACCTCTCCATTCAGTTGGCCGGTGGCATGTCCCACGCCGCACCCCAAGCCCGCTCCTGGCGGGGTCTTCCGCTTGGGGGCGGTACCGCCGACTGGTCTTGGGTAGGAGGGCCACGGTCGTGTTCGAGGCGCCTGACTAGGCCTGCTTGTCGACCACGTTCTCCAGGCTCCAGGCGACGGCCTGGCGGATGCCCTCGTCGTAGCCGAGGGTCGGCTGCCAGTTCAGCTCGCGGCGGGCCTTCTCGGGCGAGAAGAAGCACTTTCGCCCCATGAGCCAGACGGAGTAGCGGGTGACCAGAGGCGGGGTCTTCCGCCCGAACATGTGCCCGAATACCTCCATCCAGAAGGCGGCGTGGTAGGCGACCTTATAGGGCACGCTCTTGGTGACGGGGGGGCAGCCGAGGCAGTCGGCCACGCGGTTGAAGTAGCCCGCCTGCGTGATCTCGCCGTCGCTGGAGAGGTTGTAGATCTCGCCGACGGCCTTGGGGTGGGTGGCGGCGAGGATGCAGCCCTCGGCCTCGTTGGCGGCGTTGGTGAGGTTGAGGCGGTTGGAGCCGTCGCCGAAGATCTTGGCCTTGCCCGCGCGGATGGCGCGGATGAGCCGGGGCATCGACGCGCGGTCCCGCGTGCCGTAGAGCCAGCTCGGCTTGACCACCGTCAGCGGCAGGTCGCCGCGGTTGTGGAACTCCCAGGCGAGCTTCTCGGCCTCGACCTTGGCGCGGCTGTAGTAGCTCCACTTGTGGAGGTTGGCGCCGAGGGGGGCGGACTCGTCGAGGACCAGGCCGGCGCCGTCGGGGTGGCCGTAGGTCGAGATGGAGCTGATCTGGAGGAACCGCCCGACCTTGGCGCGGGCGGCGGAGGCGAGCATGTTCCGCGTGCCCTCGATGGTGACGGCGACGAACCGCTCCCACGGCCCCCAGTCGCCGACCTGGGCGGCGGCGTGGTAGACGGTGGTGACGCCCTTCATGGCCTGTTCGACGCTGGCGGCGTCAGTGACGTCGCCGGGGGCGATCTCGACGCCCCACTCGTCCAGCAGGCGGTGGTCGCTGCCGGGGCGGACCAGCGCGCGGACCGGCTGACCCGCGGCGCGAAGCTGCTCCGCGATGTGGCTTCCCAGCAGACCCGTCGCTCCGGTAACCAGGTTCATGGCGATGTCCTTCCTGTTCATCCGCCGGCTCGGCGGCGGGGGGGATACTGTACGCCCCCGTCGCGGCTGGGTCAAGCGCGGCGCGGGCGCCTGGGGCGCCTGGGGCGTTGACGTCGCGGCCGGCCGGCGGATATGCTCTGGGCCATGCGAGGTCCGCGGGCCGCTACATCTCGGCTCCCCAAGGCCTTCACGCTGGTCGAGCTGCTGGTGGTCGTGGCGATTATCAGCCTGCTGCTGATGATGACCGCGCCCGTGCTTCAGAAGGCGATGCGCCTGACCCGCTCGGCCGTGTGCGGGTCCAACCTGCACCAGATCGGCACGGCCCTTCAATCGTACGTGGCCAAGTGGGCCTGGTACCCGGTGGGGATCGACCAGCACACGATCAACGAGCAGCGGGTGTGGCTCTGGCCGCCGCAACTGCGGGTCTACACGGGCGACGCCAAGGTGATGCGCTGCCCGCAGGCGCCGGACTTCGTCCCGTACGCGGGGGCCATGACGCCGACCCTGTGGACGCCGAAGTACGGCAGCGGCCTGCCCGCGTACTACGGCTACAAGGACGACGAGGTCCGGATTCTCGGGATGTACCAGAAGTTCAGTTACGGCTACAACGTCTGGGGGGCCAACATCGGCGTGGTGCCCAACCCGGGGCTGGGGGTGTATCGGGCCCACGCGAGCTACGGCGAGACTCGGGCCGACCGGGTAGTGCTGCCCCAGGACATGGTCGCGTTTGTGGATTCCTGCCTCACCGACTACTGGAGCGGTTTCTCCGGCATCTACCGCGTGGGGCAGTATCCCAGCGGCATCCACGGCGGCTGCGCGAACTTCCTGTTCTGCGATTCGCACGTCGAGCTGCTGGCCCGCGAGACGATGATGGACATCAACGACCCGGCCGTCAACTGCAGGTGGAACGTCGATCACGAGCGGCACTAGGAGCAGTGAATAGTGGATAGTGAAAAGAAAAGAAGATAGTTGAGTGGCAAAAGAGCCCTTGGTCAGGGGCACCAGCGACTATCCACTGTCCACTATCCACTGCCGTTATCGCTGGGAGTTCTCGCTCAGGTCGCCCATGTTGGTCCACTGCCCGCTGGTGGTGGGCTTGGGCGGGACGATCACCTTGAGGTCCAGTTCGGCCAGTTGGTGGTCGTCCACGTTGGACGGGGCGTCGGTTAGCGGGCACGTGCCTCGCTGGGTCTTGGGGAAGGCGATCACGTCTCTCAGCGACGGCGCGCCGGTCATGATCATGACAATGCGGTCCAGGCCCAGGGCCAGCCCGCCGTGGGGCGGGGCGCCCAGGCGGAGTGCGTCCAGGAGGAATCCGAACCGCTCGGCCGCCTGCTGCTCGTCGATGCCCAGGGCGGTGAAGACCTTCTTCTGCACCTCGGGGTTGTGGATACGCACCGACCCGCCGCCCAGCTCCGTGCCGTTGCAGACGATGTCGTACGCCCGCGCCCGCACCGCGCCGGGGTCGCCGGCCAGCTTGTCCAGGTCCTCGGGGCGGGGCGAGGTGAACGGGTGGTGCATCGCCATCCAGCGGTTCTCTTCCGGCGACCAATCCAGCAGCGGGAAGTCGGTCACCCAGCACCAGGCGAAGTCGTCCTCGCCGAACAGCTTGAGGTCCTTGCCCAGCTTGACGCGCAGGGCGGCCAGGATCTTGTTGGCGGCGGCGAGCTTGTCGGCGACGAAGAACAGCAGGTCGCCGTCCTTGGCCTCGAACCGGCCGCGCAGAGCGGCCTGCATCTCGGGCGTGATGAACTTGGCCACCCCGCCGGCGAAGCCGCCGTTCTCCAGCTTGCACCAGGCCAGGCCCTTGGCGCCGAAGTCGGCGGCGTAGGCGGTGTAGGCGTCGATCTCCTTGCGGGTGAACCTGGCCCCGCCGGTAACGCACAGGGCCTTGACGACGCCCTTGTTGGCCAGGGCGTCGGCGAAGACCTTGAACTCGCTGGAGGCGACGACGGCGCCCACGTCGTGCAGGAGCATGCCGAACCGCATGTCCGGGCGGTCGATGCCGTACTTGTCCATCGCCTCGGCGAAGGGCACCACGGGCACGCGCTCGGGGAAGGTCCTGTCCGCCGCCCGGCAGACGGCCGCCATCACGCGGTTGGTGACGTCCATCACGTCGGCCTCGGTGCAGAAGGACAGCTCCATGTCGAGCTGGGTGAACTCGGGCTGGCGGTCGGCCCGCAGGTCCTCGTCGCGGAAGCAGCGGACGATCTGGTAGTACTTGTCCAGCCCGCCGACCATGAGGATCTGCTTGAAGAGCTGGGGGCTCTGGGGCAGGGCGTAGAAGCAGCCCTTCTGGATGCGCGAGGGGACCAGGAAGTCGCGGGCGCCCTCGGGGGTGGACTTGGTCAGGAAGGGCGTCTCGACCTCGACGAAACCGGCTTCATCGAGGATGTTTCGCATGGCCCGGCAGATCTGGTGGCGCAGGCGGATGGCCCGCGTCATCTCCGGGCGGCGCAGGTCGATGTAGCGGTATTTGAGGCGCATCTCCTCGGAGACGGAGCTGTACTCGTCGGGCTGGAAGGGGACGCCGTCGGACTTGTTAAGCAGGGCCAGGTCGTGCCCGATGATCTCGATGTCGCCGGTGGGCAGCTTGGGGTTCTTGCGCCCCTCGCCGCGGGGGCGGACGGTCCCGCCGACCGCGATCACCCACTCGTCGCGCAGGGAGCGGGCGAGCTGGTAGCGCTGGAGTTCGGCCTGGTCCTGGTTCTCGGGCAGGTCGAAGACCACCTGCGTCACCCCGTCGCGGTCGCGCAGGTCGATGAACACCACCCCGCCGTGGTCGCGGTAGCTCCGCACCCACCCGCAAAGCCTCACCTCGCCGCCCACGTCCTGGAGCCGAAGCTGCCCGCACGTGTGCGTCCGTTTCATCACGCTGTCGCTGAAGGTTTCCATCGCGTCTCTCGATACGCCGGTGGTCCGCCGCGGGCGCAGGGACATTCCCCCGCCGAGCGGACAAGTCGTGAAGTGTACCCGCAAGCGGGCAATCGATCAAGATGGAAACGCCTTGCCCTGCCGGGTGCGGGCGACGGGCATCATGGCCTTCATCGCCGCGACCAGGTGGCCCACGTCGAGCTGGGCTTCCAGGAGCTGCTCGGCTCGGGAGGCGTGGGGGATGAAGCGGTCGGGCAGGCCCAGGAGCTGGACCTTGGCGGCGTCCAGGCCGCGCTGGGCGGCCAGTTCCAGGACGGCCGATCCGAACCCGCCGGCGACGACGTGGTCCTCGACGACGACCACGGGCTTGGACGATGCGATGCGCCGGCTGATCTGGGCGGCGTCCAGGGGCTTGGCGAAGCGGGCGTTGACGACGGCGACCTGGAGGCCTTCCTCGGCGAGCTTGTCGGCGGCGGCCAGCGCGGGCTCGACCATGACGCCGTAGCACAGGAACGTGCCGTCGCGTCCCTCGCGGAGGACCCGGCTGATGCCCAGCTCGAAGGGCGGGCAGTCGCCGGGGATGTCGTCGGGGACCTCGTCGCGGGGGTAGCGCAGGGCGGCCGGGGCGTCCAGCGACAGGGCCAGGCGCAGGGCGGCCTTCATCTCCGCGGCGTCGGCGGGGGCCATCAGGACGATGCCGGGCAGGGGGCGAAGGTAGGCGATGTCCATGAACCCGTGGTGGACGGCGCCGTCGCTGCCGACCAGGCCCGAGCGGTCCATGCACAGGACCACGGGCAGCTTCTGGAGGCACGCCTCCTGGAACACCTGGTCCATGCCCCGCTGGAGGAAGGTGGAGTAGACGGCCACCACCGGTCGCAGGCCCGCCTTGGCCAGCCCGCCGGCCATCGCCACCGCGTGCGACTCGCTGATGCCCACGTCCAGGTAGCGATCGGGGAACTGCTCGCGGAAGGCCTTGAGGCCCGTGCCGTCGGACATGGCGGCCGTGATGGCGACCACCCGCTGGTCCTCGCCGCCCAGTTCGGCCAGGGCCTGGCCGAACACCTGCGTCCACGAGGGCCTCTCGCGGGCGGGGAAGACGGGCTTCTCGCCGTGGATGGTCCAAGCCGAGGGACTGTGGAAGCGGCAGGGGTCTTCGACGGCGTACTGGCAGCCGCGCCCCTTCTCGGTGTGCACGTGCAGCAGCACCGGGCGGGGGATGTCGGCCAGCCGCGTGAGCACCCGGATCAGTTCGTGGATGTTGTGCCCGTCGATGGGCCCGAAGTACTCGAAGCCCAGGCCCTCGAAGATCTGCCCGCCGTGGATGGAGGCCTTGAGCCCGGCCTTGATGGACTTGATGGCCTCGGAGATCTCCTGGCCCAGCGGAAGGTGGTGGAGGATGTTCTCGGCCGACTGGCGCAGTCCCGTGTACGTGGGCGTCATGCGGATGCGGTCCAGCGCGCGGGCCATGGCCCCGTGGGTGCGGTCGATGGCCATGGAGTTGTCGTTGAGGACGATGAGGAACTGTCGCCTGAGCAGGGCGGCGTTGTTGATGCCCTCGAGGCTGACGCCGTTGACGATGGAAGCGTCGCCGACGACGGCGACGACCTTGTTGTCGCGCCCGAGGGCCTGGTCGGCCCACGCCAGGCCGACAGCGGTGGAGATCGCCGTTCCCGCGTGTCCGGTGGCGAAGAGGTCGTAGTCGCTTTCGGACGGAGCAGGAAAGCCGCTCAGCCCGCCGCTCTGGCGCAGCGTGTGGAACCGCCCGCCTCGCCCGGTGAGGATCTTGTGGGCGTAGCACTGGTGGCCGACGTCCCACAGCAGGCGGTCCCTGGCGAAGTCGAAGACGCTGTGCAGGGCGATGGTCAGCTCGGCGATGCCGAGATTGCTGGCCAGGTGTCCCCCGCGGGTGGAGACCACGTCGATGATCTGCTGGCGGATCTCGGCGGCAAGCTGCTTCAACTCCGCGTCGCCCAACTCCCGAAGCGACTGGGGCGAGCTTACGCGGTCGAGGATCTTGTTCTTGTCTGTCATGCTATCCGTTATCAGCTTTGGGGCCGGCCTCCCGTTGCGGGCTGCCGGCTACAGGCTACTCCTAATGCGTTCGCTCGGCCAGCAGGCGGATCAGCGTTCGCAGCGGCTGGGCCCGGTCGTCCAGGACGTTCAGGGCCCCCGCCGCCTGGTCGCTGAGTCGCTGGCCCAGGTCGCGGGCGGTCTGAAGGCCCAGTTCGGCCACGTAGGTCCGCTTGCCCGCCCGGGCGTCCTTGCCGGGGGTCTTGCCCAGTTGCTCGGCCTGGCCCGACACGTCCAACACGTCGTCGAACACCTGGAAGGCCAGGCCCAGGTTCTCGGCGGCGGCGGTGACGGCGGCCAGGGCACGTTCGTCCGCCTGCCCGCACAGGCCGCCCATTCGGGCGGCTGCGGTGATGAGGGCGGCAGTCTTGCGCAGGTGGATGTACCGCAAGGCGTCGGGCCCCTCGCCGACCTGGCAGAGGTTCATGTCGGCGACCTGCCCGGCGATCATGCCCGCCGAACCGGCGCCGCGGGCCAGCTCGTTGGCCAGTTCGCCCGCTTTGGGGTGGCCGGCCTCGCACAGTACGGCGAAGGCTCGCGTCAGCAGGGCGTCGCCCGCCAGGATCGCCATCGCCTCGCCGAACCGCACGTGGGCGGTGGGCCGGCCGCGACGCAGCACGTCGTCGTCCATGGCCGGCAGGTCGTCGTGGACCAGGCTGTAGCAGTGCACCAGCTCGACCGCGACCGCGGAGCGCCGGGCCATCTCGTCCACCTGCCCGCCGACGGCCTGGCAGGCCAGGAACACCAGCGCGGGCCTGAGCCGCTTGCCCCCGCCGAGGACGCAGTAGCGCATGGCCTCGCCCAGGTCCGAAGGAGTTCCCTCCTCCACCACCCACTGGGCCAGGTCCTGCTCGCTCAGCCGGGCGTAGGGGCCCAGGAGCTGTCCTAGCGTGTTGGCCTGCATCTGATCGCTCACACTCGGGCATTATACCGAACCGCCGGGCCAAGGAAAGGGACCAAAAGGTCCGAAAGGGCCAAAGGGACAGGTCGCCTGCGCCCCATCATGTCCTTGCGCTCCTTCTGGTCCGTTTAGGCGGGGCCTGAGTGCCGGGGCCCTCGGGAGGCCTCCCCTTGGGGGCGGGCCCGTGGGCTTGGGGGCCCCGCGGTTCGGGCGTCGGCGGCGCGGGGGGCGGCTGCTCGCCCAGGGCCTGGCGCATCTTCTGGATCATCACCCGCAGCAGGGTGGGCGTCTCCAGGTAGGGCGCCGGGGGGCGCCAGTGGGCGGTCCTGGCGTCGGGCAGGCGGACCGTGCCGGGCATCAGGTCCAGCACCGCGCGGGCCAGCTTGAAGTCGCGGACGCTGAAGATGATGTCCGGGTCCATGCGGATGATGGATTCCACGCCCAGCCGCCCGGCCAGCAGGCGGATCTCGCAGGCGTCCAGGAGCGTCCGCACGGCCGGGGGCACGGGACCGAACGCGTCGGCCAGGTCGCGCTCGAGCTGGCGGAGGTCGTCGCCGCGCTCGCATTTGACCATGCGCCGGTAGATCTCCATGCGCTGCCGCTCGGCCGGGACGTACGTGCCCGGGATGTACGCGTCGAGGTTGAGTTCGACGTGGACGTCGCGGCGCGGCGGGGGGGGCTGGCCCTGGAGCGTGCGGACGGCGTGCTCGAGCATCTGGCAGTACAGCTCGTAGCCGACGGTGGCGATGTGCCCGCTCTGCTCGCGCCCGAGGATGTTGCCCGCCCCGCGGATCTCCAGGTCGCGCATGGCGATCTGGAAGCCGGCGCCCAGGTCGCTGAACTCCTCGACGGCCTTGAGCCGCTTGGCCGCGACGGGCGTGACCGGGCGCCGCTCGGGCAGCAACAGGTAGCAGTAGGCGCGGTGCTTGTAGCGCCCGACGCGCCCGCGGAGCTGGTGAAGCTGGGCCAGGCCGAAACGGTCGGCTTCGTGGATGATCATGGTGTTGGCGGTGGGGATGTCCAGCCCGCTCTCGACGATGGTGGTGCACAGGAGCACGTCGACCTCCTGGCGGACGAAGCGGAGCATGATCCTCTCGAGCCGGCCCTCGGGCATCTGTCCGTGGGCGACCTCGATGCGGGCCTCCGGGACCAGCGCGCGGATGCGCTGGGCCAGCGGGAGGATGTCCTGCACGCGGTTGTGGACGAAGAAGACCTGCCCCTGGCGGTTGAGTTCGCGGAGGATGACGGCCCGCACGAGGCGGTCGTCGTAGTGGCAGACCTCGGTGTGGATGGCCCGGCGGTCCAGGGGGGGCGTGGACAGGGCGGAGATGTCCCGCAGGCCCAGCAGGGCCATGTGCAGCGTCCGCGGGATGGGGGTGGCCGTCAGCGTCAGCACGTCCAGGGTGGCGCGGGCGGAGCGCAGCTTCTCCTTGTGCTCCACGCCGAATCGCTGCTCCTCGTCGATGATGAGCAGGCCCAGCTCGGACCACTCGACGTCCTTGCTCAGCAGGCGGTGGGTGCCGATGAGGACGTCGATCTTGCCCGTCAGCAGGCGGCGGAGGATGTCGCTCTGCTGCTTGGAGTTGCGGAAGCGGCTGATCATCTCGATCTCGAAGGGGTAGTCGGCGAACCGCTCGCGGAAGGTGCGGTAGTGCTGGTCGGCCAGCACCGTCGTGGGCACCAGCACGCCCACCTGGCGCCCGCCCTCGATCACCTTGAACGCCGCCCGCATGGCCAGCTCGGTCTTGCCGAACCCCACGTCGCCGCACAGCAGGCGGTCCATGGGGCGCGGCTCGACCATGTCCTGGTCGATGTGCCCCACGGCCCGGAGCTGGTCCTCGGTCTCGCTGTAGATGAACTCCTGGGCGAACTCGCGCTGCCAGGCGGTGACCTGGTAACTGTGCCCGGGCATGGCCCTGCGCAGGGCCTGGACCTTGAGCATGTCGCCGGCCATGTCCAGCACCGCCGCCTCGACCCGCTGCTTCTGGCGGGCCCAGGTGGCCCCGCCCAGCTTGCTCAGCGTGGGCCTGGCCCGCGGGCTGCCGATGTACTTCTGCACCAGGTCGATGGAGCCGGCCGGCACGTGCAGGACGGCGTTGTCGGCGAAGCGCAGGGTGAGGAACTCCTCGCTTCGTCCGTCGCGCTGGAGCGCGCGCAGGCCCTCGAAACGGGCCACCCCGTGCAGCACGTGGACGACGTAGTCGCCCTCGCGGAGGTCCAGCAGGCTCTCGATGGGCCGCCCGGCCCGCACGCGGCGGATACGCCGGACCTTCGAGTAGCGGTGGAACAGCTCGTGGTGGCCGACGACGACGAGGCGCTCGTCGGGCCAGTAGAAGCCCGCCCGCACGTGCCCGATGCCCAGCCGGGCCCGCTGGGCAAGCTGCGGGTGCGAGACGGCGATCATCTCGACGAACCGTTTCTGCTCGGCGGGGTTCTCGCAGAAGACCCACGCGTCGGCGACCTCGGCCAGCTCGCTCAGCTCGGTGAGCGCCTCGGCCGTGTTCAGCGAAATCCGCTCCAGCGAGCGGACGCCCATCTCGGTGCAGTGCCCGTCGCGTGGGCGGAAGGCGAACAGTTCCAGGCGGGCGAAGCGGCCGAGCCGCTCGAAGACGGCGGGCGGTTCAAGCAGTCGGGCCAGGGGCGAGCCGCCCGCGGCGCCGGCCTGGCCTGAGGGGCCGAGTTCGTCCTCGACCTCTTCGTCCTCCCAGCGGACCTTGCGGCCCTTTTCGGTCGCGAGCGTGTCGTCGAAGGCGCTGCGCTTGCGGCGCCTGCGGGGCTTGGGCTCGTCCAGGCCGCTGCGCTCCAGCTCTTCCTGCCATCGTTCGTCCCGCCGGCCTCCCAAGGCCTGCGGGCCCAGCTCCTGGCATCGCTGGTGGATCTGGTCGGCCAGCTCGCGGACGGCCTGCGGGTCCGACACGCAGATAATCGTGTCGGCGGGGAGATAGTCCAGCAGCGAGCAGGTGGACTGGTCGAGCGATCGCCCGGCCGTGTAGCCGGCCAGGTCGATGCGGTCGAGGGTGTCGGTGGAGCGCTGGGTGTCCAGGTCGAAGGGGCGGAGGGAGTCGACCTGGTCGCCGAAGAACTCGATGCGGACGGCCAGCGTCGCTCCGGGCGGAAAGACGTCCATGATCCCGCCGCGGCGGGCGAACTCGCCCTGCTGGTCGACCTGTTCGACGTGGTCGAATCCCGCGTCCACCAGCCAGGCCGCCAGGGCCTCGGGGTCCATGGTGTCGCCCGGGCGCAGGGTGAGCCGACCCTGTGCCAGTTCCGCCGGCGAGGGCACCGGCTGGAGCAGGGCCATGACGGGGGCCACGATGATTGTCGATTGTCGATTGTCGATTTGCGATTGAGGGTCGCTCGGCGGGGGCTCTTCCTGCAGCCTGGCCAGGAGATTGCAGAGGTTGAGGCGTTCGCCGGCGACCTCGTCGTTGATGTGGTCGGTGCCGATGTCCGTTTCCCAGGCGGGAAAGAGATGGGCTGCTCCGCCTGTGAGGACCTCGATGTCGTCGGCCAACTCGTCGGCTTCATCCAGGTGCCCGGCCAGCAGGAGCATCGGGCGCTTGGCGATCCTCGCGACGGCCGCCGCCGCCAGCGGCGCAGCCGACCCCCACAGCCCGCCCAGACGGACGGGCCGATCAGGCGAGAGGTTTCTCGCCGCCCACCGCAGCTTGGGGTGGGTCAGGATCTTCTTGAATAACTCAGACATCAGTAGTCAGTAGCCTGTAGCCTGTAGTGAGCAGGCGGTAACCAGTCATCAGTTCCGGTGGCACATATGCTCCGACGGGCCTGGACCGGGCTTGCCGTTCGGCAGTTTCTTTTCCCAGGCCCTTCTCGCAGCGCGCAAACACGCGCCCGGCCGGTTCGAAAAAACCGCCCGTGGCGACGGACACATTCCTGCATGTACGTTCACGTTATACGTCGGCCGATGCCGCCGGGCCACTGAAGAATCGGGGCCAGGCTACTGGTTACCGGCTACTGCTTCTTCGTCCACGTGCTCTCGCTTCGGATGCTGCCGTGCAGGTCGATGGGTTCGGTCTCCTTCTCGTCCTTGGAGGGCTTGAAGGTCTGCTGCGATCGCACCTCGATGGTTGCCTTCTCCATCAGTCCGGTGGCCGTATTGACCCGCAACGAGGCGTTGACCTGCTGGCGGGGGGCGTCGGCGGGTTTGGTCGGGGCCTTGGCGTCCTTGGCCGGCCCGGCTGCGGAGTCGGCGGTGGAGCCCTGCACCACGGCCTGGCCCTTCTCCACGCGGAGCAGGGCGCACTGGACGGCGTCGACCTGCTTCTGCATGGGCAGGTTGGGGTGGGGGACGGTCCACCGCTCGCCGACGGCGGCTGAGGGCGGCAGCAGGTCGCGCCCCAGCAGCACCACGTCGCCCAGGACGAAGTCGTGGACGGCCTGGAGGTCTTCCTGCCCGGATGGGCCGATGCCCGGCTGCATGGCCTGCATCCGCTGCCAGACGTCCTTGGCCCCGGAGGCCGACAGCAGCTTGCCCTTCTGGTCGAGCACGAAGGCGAACTTCGCCCCGGCCAGGGCCCGCAGCATGGGCTGGCCGGCGTTCTTGTCGCTGGGCGGCTTGTCGCTGTCGAATACGGTGATCTGCCCGCCCTCGCGGAGGGTGTGGCGGACGTGCTTGATCTCCAACTCGAAGGCCTGTCCCTTGGCGCCGGGTTTGGCGGCCCGGAGTTCAATCTGGAACTCGACGGTGGACTTGGTCCCCGCCAGCGGCGCGCCCGGGCTGGCCACCCCGGACTCCAGCTCCTGCACGTGAACCAGCCGGTACGTCCCCGGCTCGAATCGCGGCGCCAACGGGATCTTGTCCTGGGCCAGCGCCGCGGCAGCCAGCAGGACCGCTACCGCCGGGGCGAGCCACAACCTGTTGAACACGCGATCCTCCTTTCAGCCCGGGCGGCGTACTGGGCCCACCCGGACGGCCACGTCATCGCCCTTGCCCTTCTGCCCGGCCTGCGGGTGGGTCTCGTCCTGGCGATCTTCGCCTACACTATACACCGCGAATCCGCCGTTCTCGCGGAAATACCCCAGCGGACGCTCCGCCAGCGCGTCCGGGGGAACGGAGGGCAGATACCGAGGGACCAGTGCCTGGAGCTTCTCGGGGTACTCGCCCTGGTCCGCCCGATATGCCGCCAGCGCCAGGCACACCCGCTGGAGGGTCAACTCCACGGATGATTTCTCGGCGGCCTCGGCTGCGCTGATCGTTGCGTTGATGTAGAAGGCGCCGAAGGCCCAGACGCCCCGGGTGAATGGGCCGCGCCCCGCCCAGCCGAGCAGGCGCCAGCCCAGTATTTCGAGCCCCGTCTCCTTCGCCAGCTTGATCTGCGAGTCCGCGACCGCTTGCAGGGCCGCAAGCCGGGCGCGGGGCGTCGGCGCGGCCATCGCCGCGACCGCCTGGTCGAACAGGTCGTTCCAGTGTTGCAGCAATTGCCCGCGGTCCAGCGAGCTGCGAGTGAGGAGCGGCGGCCCCACGGGCGAGCCCGGGACTCCCCCGTTCGGAACGCCGTAGGTGTCGATCAGCAGCACGTTCTCCAGCGGGATCAGCCGGTCCAGGTCGAGGCCCACCGACATGGGCACGTGAGGGGGCAGGGCGTCCAGGTCCGCCAGCATTTCCCGCGCCATCTCCGCCGTCACACCGCCCGTCTCGATCAGCCGGGCGGTGCCATGGACGGCGAGCCCGTCCAGGATCAGACCGTGGAGCAGCAGGATTATCGTCTTGCCCTGGCCCACCAGTCGCCCCAGTCGGTGGACGGCCAAGATGTCCTGCCAGGCGGCGCGGATGTCGCCCTCGCCCGCGCGGTTCATGGCCCGCACCAGCAGGGCCTGCCCGAGGGTCGCGCCGAAGCTCCAGGTGGCGGACGTGGCCTCCACGATCCGCCTCGGGTGGCGCGAGCAGACCAGCGGGAAGTAGTACCGCGTCTTCAGGCTGGCCTGAAAGGCCAGCGCCAGGGCGGCCCGGTTGTCAGCCAGCCACTTGGCCAGCCGCGGCTGCTGGTGAGCCGTCCACGGCGTCATCGCGTCGTCCAAGGCCGGACGGGTCGAGCCGGCCGGCCGGCGAGGCTTCTCCAGCGGAATGAAGTACGCGTTCCGGGGGGGCAGGCCCTCCAGACCCAGCTCGCGGAGGGCCGCCTCGTCCACCCGCGCCGGGCCGGCCGCCAGGACCAGCAGGACGGCAGCGTTGTTCTCGCGCGTCACACCCTGGCTCAGCTCGCGATTGAGGGCGGTGACGTAGTCGATCGTCCCGTCGCTTTGGATCGGCTCCGTGTAGCGGGTGGTCTTCTGGGAGATGGTGACCCCGCCGCCGATGGGCAGATGGAGCGCGCCCAGCAGTATCGCCAGGACCAGCAAGAAGTAGGGCATTCGTCGTCTTTTTCTTATGTCGACCAAGGCTGTCTCCATCACGTGCTCCACGCAACCCGGGTCATTGTTGCCGCCCCAGGGAGGCAACACAAGAGGGGATTGAGTTCCGGGCGCAGGGCCCTGCTTATCGTGCGACAGAGGGCCGAAATCCGCGACGGGAATCCTGCTTTCGGTTCGTCCGGCGGGCTGATATACTCCTCGCAGAGGGAGAGCGATGCTCACGAGCCCATCTATGTGCCTGTTGGCCCAGCAGGGTTGGCCGCCGATGCTGCTGCCGGCGGGTCTGTCGTTGCTGGCGGTGGTGCTGTCGGTGCTGGCGTACCTGTGGCTGCGCAAGCAGGCGGGGCCTCACGCGGGCAAGGGCGAGGCGGAGCGGTTGCAGCGGGTGACGGTGGGCGTATCGGTGCTGCTGCTGTTGCTGGTGGTGCTGGCGTACGTCTGGCGCGGGCAGGCGGCGTGGCTGGAGCAGGTCGACCAGTGGGTGCGCGCCAACGAGATCCACAGCAACATCCTCTGGACGCTGGTGGCCGTGGTGGCGGTGTTCATCCTGGGTCGGATGGCCGAGCACGCCTTCGTCCGCCGGGCCAGCGACCTGGAGGGCCGGCACAAGGCGCGCCGGGCGGTGGCGTGGATCCAGGCGGTGGCCCTGGTGGCGTTGGTGCTGCCCATCTGGGTCAGCGGGGCGCAGCAGTTCGGGTTGTTCCTGGGCGTGCTGGGCGCGGGGCTGGCCCTGTCGCTCCAGGAGACGCTGGTGTGCATCGCCGGGTGGATGCTCATCGTCATCAAGAAGCCGTACGACGTCGGCGACCGCATCGAGATCGCCGGCATGATCGGCGACGTGATCGACATCAGCGTCTTCCAGACCTCCGTGCTGGAGGTGGGCAACTGGGTCGGGGCCGAGCAGAGCACCGGGCGGATCGTCAACATCCCCAACAGCGCCGTCTTCCGCGGCTTCAACGCCAACTACACCAAGGGCTTCCCGTTCATCTGGAACGAGCAGACGATCGTGGTGACCTTCGAGAGCGACTGGAAGCGGGCCAAGGAGATCATCTCCCGCCAGGCCCAGATCGAGGCGGACAAGATCGAGACCGAGGTCCGCCGCCAGATCCAGAACATGCAAGCCGCTACGCCATCCGCTACGAGTACCTCAAGCCCATCGTCTACACCCACATCGCCGACCAGGGAGTGGCCCTGACGCTGCGATACCTCTGCCCGGTGCGCCGGCGGCGCAGCTTCGCCCACCTGATCAACGAGGGCATCCTGGAAGACTTCGCCCGCGAGAAGTCCATCTCGCTGGCCTACCCCACCACCCGCTTCTACGACGCCCTCCACGAGGACAAACCCGCCCTGCGGGCTCCCCCCGCGCCCCCCAAGCCGCCGACCGACGGGTGAACCGCCCGCCGCGCTGCGGGCCGTGCCCCGCTGGACCGCCCGGGCGGACACGACGCCGATCCGGCCCTCCATTTCCCCGTGATTCCTCGCGCCGGTCGGGCCGGCGCCTGGCTATGATATGCCGCAGGAGCGCCTGCAAGGGCGGAGGCGTTGCCCGCCCGAGGCGGAACAAAGACAGGACTGTTGGGACATGGCCGGAAACTCGGACCGCGTACACCAGGGACCAGGCGACTCGGCGCCTCGCAAGTTCGGGACGTTCGGCGGGGTGTTCACGCCCTGCACGCTGACGATCCTGGGCGTGATCATGTTTCTGCGCCTGGGGCAGGTGGTGGGCCATTCCGGGGTGGTGTACGCCCTGATCATCGTGCTGATCTCGACCGCCATCACCAGCCTGACCAGCCTGTCACTCTCGGCCATCGCCACCAACACGCGGGTCAAGGGCGGCGGGGCGTACTACCTGATCAGCCGAAGCCTCGGGGTGGAGTTCGGCGGGACGATCGGCATCGTGTTCTTCCTGGCAATGGCGATCTCGGTTTCGCTGTACGTGATCGGGTTCACCGAGGCCTTCGTGCAGACCATTCCCCCACTGGCCGGGAACGTGACAGCCGTCGCGACCGGCGTGAACCTCGCGGTGTTCGTGTGCGTGTACATCGGGGCGGGGTGGACCATCCGCGTTCAGTACGGGATTCTGGCGGTGCTGGCGCTGGCCCTGGTTTCGTTCTACGCGGGGGCTGCGTCGTCCTTTCGCATGGCGTGGCTCCAGGCCAACGCGGGCCCGCAGTTTGCCGACGGGGAGAGCTTTTTCACGATGTTCGCCCTGTTCTTCCCCGCGGTGACCGGGATCATGGCGGGGGCCAATATGTCCGGCGACCTGGAGAACCCGGGACGGGCCATCCCGCGCGGCACGCTGGCTGCCGTGGGGGCGACGACGCTGGTGTACCTGTCCATGGCGGTGTTGCTGGGCGGGGCCTGCCCGCGCCAGACGCTGGCGGGCAACGCGATGGTCGTCCAGGACGTCGCCCTGGTCGCGCCCTTCATCACGGCGGGCGTGTTCGCGGCCACCCTGTCCTCGGCGCTGGGGTCCATGATGGGCGCCCCGCGCATCCTCCAGGCGTTCGCCCGCGACGACGTGTTCCGCTCGATCCGGTTCTTCGCCGCCGGCAGCGGGGCCAACAACGAGCCCCGGCGGGCGATCGTGCTGACCTTCGTGATCGCGCAGGCGTGCATTCTGCTGGGCGACCTCAACGCCATCGCGCCCATCCTCACCATGGCGTTCATGATCACCTACGGCCTGCTGAACCTGGCGACGTTCTACGAGTCGATCACCTTCAACCCGAGCTACCGGCCGACGTTCCGGTACTGTCACTGGTCGCTCTCGCTGCTGGGGGCGGCGGGCTGTCTGGGCGTGATGTTCCTGATCCACCCGATCCTGGCGGCTGCGTCCATCGTGGCCATGGGCGCCCTGCACTGGCTCATCGGATACCGGGAGATCACCAGCAACTGGGGCGACCTGACCAGCGGTCTGATCCTGCAGCGCAGCCGGCGGAACCTGCTTCGGCTGGAGGAAGAGCGATACCACCCCAAGAACTGGCGGCCCATGCTGCTGGCCCTCAGCGGGACGGCCTGGTCGCGGACGCGCCTGGCGGTCTTTGCCAACTGGCTGACCGGGCAGCGGGGCATCTTGACCCTGGGGCAGGTCATCGAGGGGCCGATCGAGGACCTGCTCGAGCGCCGCGACGCCCAGGAGCGGCTTCTGCGGACGTTCATCCGCGAGCAGGAACTCGAGGCCTTCGCGGCCGTGGTGGTCTCGCCGGACCTGAGCGCGGGCATCGAGGCGCTCGTGCAGTGCCACGGGCTGGGGGCTGTGCGTCCCAACACCATCCTCATCGGCTGGTCCAGCGATCCGCAGCGCGTCGAGACCATGGGTGCGGCGATTCGCCTGATCGCGGGACTCAAACGCAGCGTCCTGGCCATCCGCCTGCGGGGCGAGGAGGAACAGGACGATCAGCAGGACCCCTGGGAAGCCCCCCTCGGCAGCATCGACGTGTGGTGGCGAGGCATGAAGAACGGGGAGCTGATGCTGCTGCTGGCGCACCTGCTGCGCCAGAACCCTGCTTGGCGGAGCAAGACCATCCGCCTGCTCCGCGTGACCGATTCGCCGGCCGGGCGAGAGGGCATCCTGAAGAACCTGACGGACGTGCTGGCCGCCTCCCGGATCGAGGCGGAGCCGGTCGTCATCGTCTCGCAGGACATCCCCGGCTCGATCCATCGCGCCAGCCGCGGGGCGGCGCTGGTGATCCTCGGGTTCGAGCCGCCCGAGGCGGAGCACGAGCAGGCCTTCTACGAGAGCATGGAAACCCTCGCCGGGGACCTGCCCCGCGTGCTGATGGTCAAGAACGCCGGCGGGATGGAATTGGAATCGTAGGACCGTACGGCAGGCAGGAACCCGTGCACTATCGCGAAGCCCTCACCACCAGGTCGTCCTGTTGTTTTTCACCGCAGACGACCCCGCCGTCGTCGCGGCGGTTCATGCCGACGCTGTAGAGAAGGTACCCGTCGCCCTCGCGGCGGTAGGCGAGCGGCCGGCCCGTGAAGAGGTCGATCGGGACCTCCTTCAGATAGTCCGGCGCCAATTGGCTCAGTGTCTCGGGGTAGCCGCCTTTCTCCGCCCGCCAGGCAGCCAGGGCCAGGGCCAGCCGGGCGAGTTGGAAACGCATCCGGACTTGAGTTTCCATGGAGAAATCATGCTTCTCCGGCGTCCGGGCGTTCCAGATCAAGCATTCGCTTAGCCAATGGTCCTCAAAGCGATGGAACCCGCAGAAGAGCATCCGCAAGATCGCGGCCTTCTCGTCGAACTGCGTTTCCTGCCTCTTTCGGGCCTCCAACTCTTCCAGTCGGTCCAGCAGTTGGTGGGTGGGCAGGGCCAGCACTGGCCGCAACTCATTGAAGGCCTGGTTCAGCTCCCTCAGCAGCTTGGTGCGGCTCAGTCCCGCGCTGAGGTAGTACTCGCCGTGCGTGAGCCCGGTATACCCTTTAGCCACGACGCCCACCCGCCATGTCCACAGCGGCTCCTTGGTCGTGGCCGCATCGAGATAGTAGAAGCGGAGTTCATGCTCGAACAACTCTCTGACGTCGGTCCAGGTCGGCAAGGCGTCCAGGTCGGCAAGCATGCGGCGGGCGCGCTCGGCGGGAAGATCTGCTGGGACGGCCAGGCGGGCAGCGCCCAAGGCCCAGGCTTCAACGTGCCGGGCGATGTAGCGGTTCGTGTTCAGCAGCAGGCGGGCCAGTCGGTGGACTGCCAGGATATCCTCCCACGCAGCCGCCTGCTCTTCCCGGCCTCGCAGCGTCGCCCGGGCCGCCAGGAGCAGGCACGCCAGCCTGCACGTTGACTGCAGTTCCGCCCGGTCCTTGTGGACAAGCCACCTGGGCCGGCGGCTGGCCTCGCAGGCCAAGGCCAGGGCGGGGCCGCTTGAACCGACCCACTGGCGGATTCTGGCCAGTTCATCCGGACCAGGGACGACTAGGTCCTCCAGCCATCTCTCGGTCGGCCACTCCGCTTCTGTGTCGTGGCGAAGGCATGGCTGCTTGCCCGACGGTGCGGTTTCAGCGGCAGGGTTCCACAGCACCACGATGTAGGCCAGCACCTTGGCGGCATTGTTGTCTTCGGTAACGCCGCAACTCTGCCACTCCCGCAGGGCGGCCTCGTAGTCTATCCGTCCGTCCGATCCGATCGGGCCGATGAGATAGGTCGTTTCGGGCGAGATTACGACGGATCGGCGGAAGGGCCAGGGGATCTGAATGATCAGGCACCAGACGAGAAGCGCAAGCAGCAACAACCCGATCCAGTCCAACACTCGCTCAACCCAATGCTTCTGGCGCCGGGCCTTGGCGTCCATGGTGTCTCCCCAAGTAATACCTCTGTATTGTCGCAGGCGCAGCAGGACGCGGCAACCAACAACCAACAACCAACAACCAACAACCAACAACTAACAACCAACAACTAACAACTAACAACTAACAACCAGTAATCTCCCCCGCTATAATCGCCGCGGAAACGAGGCCAGCATGAACGTTCTACTCACCGGCGGAGCGGGGTATATCGGGTCGCACGTGCTGCGGGCGCTGACCGGGGCGGGGCACACCTGCACGGTGTACGACAGCCTGGTCAAGGGCCACGCCCAGGCCGTGCACGACGCGGACCTGGTCGTCGCCGACGTAGCCGACGCCGCCGCCCTGGCCAACGCCCTGCGCGAGTACCGGATCGACACGGTGGTGCACTTCGCGGCGTTCATCGAGGCGGGCGAGAGCGTCCAGCAGCCGGAGAAGTACTTCCGCAATAATACAGCCGCCGCGCTGACGCTGCTGGAGACGATGCGGGGGTGCGGGGTGGGGCGGCTGGTGTTCAGCTCGACGGCTGCGGTGTACGGCACGCCCGACCGCGTGCCCATCGAAGAGACCGACCGCCTGGCGCCGATCAATCCGTACGGGTCGAGCAAGCTGTGCGTGGAGTACATGCTGCGGGCGTATGCCGAGGCGTACGGCATGGGCTTCGTGTCGCTGCGGTATTTCAACGTGGCCGGGGCGCACCCTAACGCCGACATCGGCGAGGACCACCACCCCGAGACGCACCTGGTGCCGCTGGTGCTGGCGGCCGCGATGGGCAAGCGAACGGGCGTGAAGATCTTCGGCGACGACTACGACGGGCCCGACGGCACGTGCATCCGCGACTACATCCACGTGTGCGACCTGGCCGACGCCCACGTGCTGGCGGCCCATGGCGTGCGTCCGGGCGAGGTCCGCGTGTTCAACCTGGGCAACGGCGAGGGGTTCAGCGTCCGCGAGGTCATCGAGACCTGCCGCGAGGTGACCGGCCGGGACATCCCCGCCGAGATCGCCCCGCGCCGGGCGGGCGACCCGCCGCGCCTGGTCGCCTCGTCGCGCAAGGCGATGGACGAGCTGGGCTGGCGGCCCCGCTTCCCCAAGCTGCGGACGATCATCACCGACGCCTGGAACTGGCACCGCGAGCACCCCGAAGGCTACGGATCGTGACAGCGGCGTGACGGCTGCTGTACAGGGCCCGTGGGGCCTATGGGTCTTATGAGTCTTATAGGCCTTATGGGTCCTGGGGGTCGGGTTTGGAGCGGGGATGGGCGGATCGGGCGGCCTGTCGGGCGCGGGTCATTCGCTCGCGGATGCCGCCATCGTTGAGGAAGTCCTGCTCTGCTCGGCGGATTTGCCGGTCCAGGAGGTAGCTGGCCTGGTGGATCAGGCAGATGGCGATGTTGGCTACCACGTCGGCGGGGCGAGTGTCGCAGAATCCCCGAAAGGTCTCGTAGGTGGCGCCGTGGTCTTGTCCGAGTTTGCGCACGAACAGGGCTTCCTTGGAGGCCTTGTCCCACAGGGACAGATCCCGCACGCGCAGAAAGTCGGCGTAGTCTTCCAGGAGTTCTTCCAGGCTGGAGCGGGCTACATTGAGCAGCTTGATCTCCGTCTGCTTGGATGTTCCCGACGCCTTGGTCCCTTCGACAATGTTCTGCTTGCCCGAACGAGCGGCTTGCACCATCTGGTCCACCGTGCGGTCGGACTTCTTCAAGAACCGCTCGCAGAAGCGGTAGGTAACGTCGTAAACGATCACGGCCTTCCGGTAAGACAGCAACTCCTTGTAGTTCCCATGCGGAGGTATGAAGGAGTTGTCGCCCATGGGCGTCCCTTTGTCTTCGGGTCGATGGGGCCTATGGGTCCCATGGGCTGCAACCTATACGACCCATAGGACCCATAGGACCCATACGACCCATACGACCCATACGACCCATACGACTTATAATGCCTGTGCCAGCCGTTATTCCGGCGTCACGGTCAGAGCGTGCTTGACCGGCGTGACGGCGTCGCGGACTTCCTGGCGGAGCTTGGCCTGGCGGTCGACCAGTCGCTTCTGGAGCATGTCGGTGGCCGTGGCGATCTC
Organism: Planctomycetota bacterium; assembly: GCA_022705325.1. Taxonomy (GTDB): domain Bacteria; phylum Planctomycetota; class Phycisphaerae; order SM23-33; family SM23-33; genus MWDR01. Next base: position 86,166 of record JAKJER010000001.1, read on the forward strand.
CGGATCGTTCATGGCGCGGAAGCTCCCCAGGGCCCGGTAGAGGGTCTTGATCATATTGGTCTCGAAGCCCTGCTTGCGGGCGACCGTCTCATCGACCTTCTTGAAGGCCTCGCAGAAGGGGTTGTCGAGGAACTCGGCTGCCAGGTTGACGCCCTTTTCGAGCTGGTCGCGGGTGAAGGTCTTGTCGGCCTGGCCCCAGGTCACCTTGGCCCGCTCGGCCTTGAGGTTGCGGACGACGAGCGTGAGGCGGTTGAGGTCCTGGTTGAACGGGACGAAGGGCAGGATGGAGCGGGTGGAGTCGGGCTTCTTGTCGTCGCCGAAGAAGCAGAAGGGGTAGCGGGCGGACTCGATCTCGACCTTGCCGTTCTGGGCGGAGACGATCTTGTGCCCGTCGGTGGCGGTGGCCTGGCCGGCCAGGTCGACGGTGATCGTGCCGATCTGCCCGTCGAGGCCCAGGGCCTTGAGGAAGGCGTAGGCCATGACGAGCTGCCCGTTGGGGGCGGGGTGGACCCCGTCGCCGCCGCCGACGTGATAGGACTCGCCGAACTTGGCCTTGGCGGCCGTCATGGCGCTGATCATGGCGTCGTGGACGTTGGCGAAGGGCATGGCGTTCTTGGCGGCCAGCTCTTTGGCGATGTCGCGAAGGTGGGCGAGGTTGTCGTTGTAGATGGCCGGCGCGGTGCGGTTGCGGAAGGTGGTGGTGTCTACCACGCCAGGCGAGCCGACCACGACCGTCGCGCCGGCGGCCTTGGCGCGCTGGATGAGCATGTCCATGGCGTCGCCGTATCTCTTGCCGATGGAGTCCTCATAGGGGCGGTAGCCGCCGTCGTTCATGCCGTAGCAGGTGGTGACGACGGTGGGCTTGAAGCTCAGCAGGTCCTGGTCCATGCGTCCCAGGAACCCCGGGGCCGTCTCGCCGCCCCAGCCGAGTTGGAGGATCCACAGGTCGAGCTTCGGCGTGCAGACGGTGAGGTACGTCTCCATGTAGCGGCTGTAGAGCTTCTGCTCGGTGATGGAGTCGCCGACGATCACCAGTCGCCCGCCGGTGGTCAGCGGGCTGTCGGCCGCCAGGGCGGACGCGATGGGCAGGCAGGCGACCAGGCAGACCAGTGCGAAGACACTCAGGCGGATCCGGTTGCGGTTCATGTGTTCTCCTCGGGTTGTTCGGTCGGACCGGCCGGGAAGATACCGCGCCGCGAGGCGGGGGGCAAGGCGCCGCCCCTGCCGGGCGGGGCTATTTCGGACCGCAAGGCCGCCGCCGGAACCGCCCGTCGCCGACCGCGCCGGGCGCGGCTATTTCGAAATTGACAACCGCCCGCCCGCCGTCCACAATGCCCGCGGGTGTATTCTCTTTCTCGCGAAGTGTAACGATGGGTCGGGTGCGGGCGTTCACACTGGTCGAGTTGCTGGCGGTGATCGCGGTTCTGGCTTTGTTGCTGGCGCTGCTGTCGCCGACGCTGCGCCGGGCCGTGCTCCAGACCCAGGCGGGGGTCTGCCAGTCCAATCTCCACCAGCTTTCGCTGGCCCAGGTCCAGTATGCCGCCCAATGCGGCGGGCAACTGCCGGCCATGCGAGGCTGGGTCGGCGGCGGGTCCACCCACACCTGGCAGGACGACGGAACGCACGTGCGCGAAGGCACGCTCTGGCCGCTGGTCGCCCGGGAGGACGTCTACGTCTGCCCCACCTTCCTCGGCCTGGCTCCGCAGGCCAGCCGAAGCTACAGCATGAACTGGAACCTGGGCAACGATCGGGAGTTCTTCCCGCGTGAGAACCTGGTGCGGGTCTCGCAGATCCGCCGTCCGTGGCAGATGCTGGGCATCGGCGGGGAGAACCCCTGGCCGATCAGCGGGATCAGCCGCTACGGCATCGGCGACGGGTGCCTGCTGGCCGACCGCTGGCCCCTGCGCGACAGCCTGGGGACCTTCCATCTGCCCGCGGGCGACGACCTGGACAGCGGGCTGGCCGGCGCGGTGCTGATGGACGGTTCGGCGGGGCTTCAGCCGGCTCCGCTGACCAGGCGGTTGTGCCTTCAGGACGATTGGCCGTAGGGCTTGCGGGGGGAAAAGGGGTCAGGAACCTTCTTCTCTTCAGACTCTTTCCGCCTACGCTTCGGGTGGCGAAAAAGTTCCTGACCCCTTCTGACCCCTTTTCCCCCCTTTTTCCGTCTCGGCTAACGGGGAGGGCCCAGCACGCGCTCGATCTCCGCCAGCGACGTCAGGCCCGCGCGGGCCTTGGCCAGGCCTGCCTGGAGCAGGCTGGTCCCGCCGGCTTGGAGGGCTATCGCCAGGGCCTCGCCGCCCCCGCTGCGCAGGGCGCGGGCGAGGTCGCCCTCGATGCGGGTCAGGCCCAGCAGGACGGCCCGCCCGGCGTAGCCGGACTGCCCGCAGGCGGGACAGCCGGCGGGGGCGAAGGCGGGGCGAGGCTGGTCCTGTCCGTTCAGGCGGGCCACGCGGTCTGCCGCCTGGTCATCGGGGCTCTTGCAGGCGGGGCAGAGCAGGCGGACGGTGGCGGCGTGGGCGATCAGGCGGAGGCTGAGGCTGAGCGGCCAGGGCTCCATGCCCATGTCCAGCAGGCGTTGGAGGGCGTCGGCGGGGGAGTTGGCGTCGATGCCCGCCAGCACGATCGCCTTGTCGGCTGCTTCCAGAGCGGCGTGTGCGGTGCGGGGATCAGCCAGGTCGCTCACCAGCAGGGCGTCGGCGTCCAGACGCGGAAGCATCCAGGCCCATTGGCCGATCGACTGTCCGACCAGGGGGTTTACGATGGAGCGGGCCGCGTGCAGGGGCAGGTCGCTGGGGCGTTCGAGGGCCGCGGTGCGGCGGCGCTGGTCGGCGAGCCGCCCCAGCAACGTGTGGAGCAGGACGGTGCGGGTAGCACGGTCGCCCGCGACGATCAGGACCAGGCCGTGGGGCTGGGCGAGGACGTCCTGAAGGATCTCGCGCTGAGACTGGGGCAGATTGAGCGCGTCCAGCGAAGCGGTGCGTGCGGGGTCGGCCAGGTGGAGCACCAGGCGTCGCCCCTGGGGTGTGGGCTGGTCGACGAGCCGGATGGTGACGGACCGCCCGGCTGAGGGGAAGACGAACAGGCCTTGCGCGGGCGGGTCCTGTCGTTCGGGCAGGTCCTCCAGTCGGGCCAGGCGGCGGAGGCGCTCGGCCAGGTCCGCCGCCTGCGGGTCGCTCAGCGGCCGGTCGAGCCCGCCGGCGGGGCGGAGCAGACCGTCGACGTTCAGGCGAAGCAGAAGACCGTTGGGAACGGGGTCAAGGTGGATGGCGTCGGCCCCGGCGTCGATGGCCTGGGTCAACAGGGAGCGGGCGAGGTCCTCGCCTTCGCCAGGCGGCGGTTGCTTTGGTTGCGGCAGGCTGGGCGGGCTTGGCCTGGCAGGCTGGGCCGGCGCCGCGGGTCGGGCCGGGGCCTGGGGCGAGCGGCTGGGTTCCTGGGCGGCCAGCCGGCTCAAGATGCCGGGCAGGTCGCCTCCGCGTTCCTTGACGAACTGGACGAGGCCCTCTTCCGGGATTCGCAGGGGCCCGTCGGCGTGCTTGCTGTGGGGCAGGAGGCCTTTCTGCACCCACTCGACGACCATGCCTGGGGTGGCCCCGAGCAACTCGGCGACTTGATAGGTGCTGAACAGCCTGTCCGCCATGGGCGTCCTCTCTTGATTGGCCCTTGGCCGTTGGCGATCGGCGTTGGGCGATCCGTCTCCATCATCACACGAAGGGCGGAATTCGTCAATCCACCTTTGCCTTCGCCCTGGAGGGGCTGTCCGACATTTGTGCGGGCGGGTTTGATTCCGGCCGGCGGTCAGAGCTACACTAGAATGTTCCCTCCGCACGTGTCTGGCGGAGACGACGACAACAACCCCTGGTAAGGAGATCATGTTCATGCACGAATCGACGGCATCCAATCTTCGCAGCGCGTTTGGCGGCGAGTCGATGGCCCACATGCGCTACCTGGTGTGGGCGGACAAGGCGGACCGGGACGCCCTGCCCAACGTGGGTCGGCTGTTCCGGGCTGTCTCGCGGGCCGAGCAGGCCCACGCGACCAATCATTTTCTGGCGATGGCCAAGGAGGCGGGCGGCTTCCTGGTGCCTTCGGGCGGAATGTTCGGCTACGGCACGACGGCGGAGAATCTCAAGGGCGCCCTGGAGGGCGAGCTGGGGGAGATCAACGAGATGTACCCCGCCTACCTGGCGGTGGCCAAGTTCCAGCAGGAGAAGCAGGCCGAGCGGTCCATGACGTGGGCCCTGGAGGCCGAGAAGGCCCACGCGGCCCTGTACGAGCGGGCGCTGAAGTCGGTGCAGGCCGGGCGCGACGTGGAGCTGGGCGCGGTGCAGATCTGCACGGTCTGCGGATACACCGCCGAAGGCGACGCCCCGGACTTCTGCCCGCTGTGCGGGGCCAAGAAGGAGAAGTTCCAGACCTTCGCGTGAACACGATTCCGCGAAGCAGACCGAATGCCGCCAGTTCCTTGAGAGACACAAAGCAAGAGCCCGCGGGAAGGCTCCCCTGAGGGGGCAGGCCCGCGGGCTTTGTGCTACTGCAGCGAGTTGCGTTTCTTCTCTCAGGCCCGGCGGCGGCGGACGTAGCGGCCGAGGGCTGCCGGGGCCAGCAGGCCCAGCGTCAGCAGCGTCAGCGGTTCGGGCACGGTGGAGTCGGCCAGGAAGACGTTCTCGATCTCCTGGTTGCTCAGGTAGCCGTTGAAGAACTGGACGTTGTCGATCCAGCCGCCCCAGGTGTCGCCCGAGCCTATCCCGCTTAGACCGTCCGAGCCGACGCGGAGGGCGTTGATGTCGTCCAGGCCGAGCGTGCCGCTGACGGTGCGGGTGATGACCGGGGCCTGGAGCTGGGCGACGTCGCCGTCCTGGAGGAAGGCCTCCATGAGGTGGGTGTCGGCGTCGTAACGAAGGGCGACGAAATACCACTCCTCGGTGAGGAAGCCTCCGGCGGGGCCGACATTGGAGCCGCTGGCCCCGGCGCCGTTGATGTCGAGGCGAAGCTGCCCCGCGCCGTCGGTGGTCAAACCGGTGTTGTTGAACTGGAAGCGGAAGCGGTTGCTGCTGAGGATGGTCTGGTGCCCGCCGGTCTCGTCGGCGTTCTTGCGGATGGCGGCGGTGAAGGTGAAGTCCTCGCCCGCTCCGGCGACCTGGGGGACGTTGAGGTACTGGTTGCCGCCGCGGGCGTATTGCCCCGCCCGGTCGCCCAGGACGAACTGGCCCGCACTGGGCGGGGTGACGAACGCGACGCCTCCGCCGCTGACGGCGTCGAAGCCGTGGCCGGTGACGTCGGTCAGCGGATCGGCCTGCTCATGGGTGTAGGAGGCCAGCGGGCCGGCGCCGGCCGAGCGGTCCAGGCTGCCGGTGACGCCGGCCAGCAGGCCCGCCTGGCTGCGGTACTCGGCGTTCATCCAGGCCTCGCTGCGGGCGACGTCGCTGAAGCGGACCTCGTCGAGCAGGCCGCGATACGGGGCGCCCCCGCCGGGGTTGGCGCCGATGGACAGGTTCGAGGTGTTCGCGAAACCCGTGCCGTGGTTGTATCCGCTGGTGATGGCTGACCCGGCGTCGACGTAGGCCTTCATCGTGCCGGCGGCCAACGTCACGCCCATGCAGTGCCAGGCGTCGTTGAATACGCCGTTGCCCGCGTTCTTGACCTGGTTGGTCTGGGCCGACGTGTCGATCCGGAACCGCTGGTTGGGGTTGGCGTTGTCCCGCTGGGTCTCCCAGCCGGGCGTGACGTTCTTGGCGATCGTGCGGGTGTAGGTCCCGGGCTGGCTGCTGCTGGCGTTCATCCAGTAGGAGAGGGTGATGTTGTCACCGGCGTCCAGGCTGGAGGCGGCGCCCAGGTCCAGGCTGCGGGCGAGGATCCGCGAGCCGTCGCCGGCGAAGTAGTTGGCCCCGCCGATGACCCCGTCCACCGTGGACACGCCCGTGCCCGTGATCGTGCCGTCGTGGCGGCCCGTGGAGTCGGCGGTCGAACTGCCCAGGTGCCAGACGCCCTTGTACCCGTTGGACCAGACGTCCGCGGGCGACTGCGCGTCGGCGGCCGCCGCGTTGCCGTGGTAGAGATTGACGTAATTCACCGCCGAAGTCTTGTCCACCTGGGGCACCTTGACCCAGACAGCCGCCTGCTGGGCGCCGCTGTCCCACCGCTCGATCTCGTAGCTCAGGGACGTGCCGAAGCGGTCGGTGAAACGGATGTCCGAGCCGTTGGCACTGGCCTTGGCGAAGTCGAAGTTGGCGGCGCTGAGCTTGACCAGCACGGGGAAGTCGGCCAGGTTCTCGCCGCCCGCGGCGTTCTGAAGGCGGACGTGCGTGCGGTACGTCCAGGCGGGGTAGGACTCAGCCGTCGCGATGGAGCAGACCGCCGCGAGTGCCAGAACGAAAGACGCACAAAGCCTGATTCGGCCGTTCATTATCGAGCCTCCACAACACGCGCAACTCAAGAATTGGGCCATCCCTTGCAACCCCTTTATTGTCCCCCAAATGGTGAAACTGTCAAGGCTTTTCCTCCCGCCGGGCCGTAGGAATACAATGACTTGCAGGACAGGAGCGGCGATGGACGCGGCGTATCTGGACGAGTTGTATGGGCAGTACAACCGGCGGCGGTTCGTCTCGGGCGATCCGCTGGTGTTCGTGCACCGCTACCGGCGGAGCGACGATCGCGAAGTGGTGGCCCTGGTGACGGCGGCGCTGGCGTACGGACGGGTGAGGCAGATCCAGGCGAGCGTGGCGCGGGTGCTGGAGCGGCTGGGCCCTGGCCCGGCCGGGTTCCTGGCGGCCTCGAGCGAGCGCGCCCTGCGCGGCCTGCTGGGCGACTTCCGTCACCGTTTCCACCGGGCCCATGACGTGGAGGGGCTTCTGACGGCGGTGGGGCGGGTGCGGCGTGCGCACGGGAGCCTGGAGCGGTGCTTCCTGGAGGGGTACTCGCCGGACCACGATGACGTGGCGCCGGCGCTGTCGCACCTGGTGGGCGAGCTGGGGCGGGCCGGCTGCGGGGGCAATCACCTGGTCAGCGATCCCGCGGACGGCAGCGCGTGCAAGCGGATGAACCTGTTCCTGCGGTGGATGGTGCGGCGCGACCGGGTGGACGCCGGGCGATGGCCGGCCTGGCTGGCGCCCAAGCTGCTGGTCCCGCTGGACACCCACATGCACCGGATCTCGATGCTGTTGGGCCTGACGGGCCGGAGGTCGGCGGACCTGCGGACCGCCCGGGAGGTGACGCGGGCCTTCGCCCGCCTGGCCCCCCACGACCCGGTGCGGTATGACTGGGCGTTGACGCGAGTGGGGATGGCGAGGCAGATCGAGCGGCTGAGGGTCTGCAGGCCCCATGGCGGCACGGGAGGGCAAGGTTCGTGATGGACTACGCGTGGAGATTTTTGGCCGAGTACTGGGCGGTGCTGGCGGAGATGGCGCCGTACCTGCTGCTGGGGTTCGCGGTGGCCGGGATGCTTTCAGTGTTGATACGTCCGGAGATGGTCGAGCGGCATCTTGGCGGGGGCCGACTGCTGTCGGTGGTCAAGGCGGCGGCGTTCGGCGTGCCGCTGCCGCTGTGCTCGTGCGGGGTGATCCCGGTAGCCAGTTCGCTGCGGAAGCATGGGGCGGGGCGGGGGGCGACGACGGCCTTTCTGATCTCCACGCCGCAGACCGGGATCGACAGCCTGTTCGTCACCTTCAGCCTGCTGGGTGGCGTGTTCGCGATCTTCCGTGCGGCGGCGGCCCTGGTCAGCGGCGTGTGTGGCGGGGCGCTGGTCGAGTGGCTGGACCGCGAGCCTGCCCGTCCGCCGGAGCGATCCGGCGGCTTGGCGGCCTGCGATCCCGCCGGCGCCGACGTTTGTTGCTCGACGGCGCCCCCCGCTTGCACCGACGCCTGCTGCTCGCAGGCTGGCCGCACGGGCAAGCTGCGGCGGGCGATGGCCTACGGATTCGTCGATCTGCCCCGGGACATCGCCCTGCACCTGCTGATCGGGCTGGCCCTGGCCGCCCTGATCTCTGTCCTGATCCCCGAGAACTTCTTCTCCGAACGCGTAAGCCCCGGGCTGGGCCAGATGCTCGTAATGCTGGCCCTCGGCATCCCGGTGTACGTCTGCGCCACCGCGTCTGTGCCCATCGCGGCCGCCCTGATCCTACACGCCGGGGTCTCGCCCGGTGCGGCCCTGGTCTTCCTGATGACAGGCCCGGCCACCAACGCCGCCACGCTGCTGACTTTGCACCATACGATGGGCAGGCGGACGGCCGGGCTGTACCTGGTGTCGGTGGCCGTCTCGGCCCTGGCGTCGGGTCTGCTGATGGACGCCTTCTTCGCCGGGGCCGGGCTCCAGGCTCGAGCGGGCACGGCCTGGGAAGTGCCCGCATGGGTCCAGACCATTTCGGCGGTGGTCCTGCTGGCGGTGCTGGGATTTGCGATTCTGTCCCGCAAGCCCCGAACGGTTTGACCCCGACCTGGTCTCTCATCCCGCCCTGGCCGCCCCGCAAGAAGATTTCCCCGCTCGGGGTTGATTTTGTCCCAACCTTCGGGACTACAATGCAATGCGAACCTGCAAGCCGTTGCGTAAGGAGCGACAGCATGTGGATGCGAATAGCCGTCGGCACCGTGCTTGGGGCGATGGCATCGTACTTGATGGTGAGTTCGCAGGTGAACCCGTCCGGCTGGCTCATGGCGGCCGAGGCGACCAGCAGACAGGCATCAGGAAAGGAAGAGAAGCCGATGACAACTCCAGCCGGATCCGCTCGCACCGTGAAGTTCAAAGGCAACCCGCTGACGCTGATGGGCACGAGCGTCGAGGTGGGCCAGATGGCCCCTGACTTCGCCGCGCTGGGCAACGACCTGGGCCAGGTCCGCCTGAGCGACTACAAGGGCAAGGTGGTGCTCCTGGTGGCGGTGCCGTCGCTGGACACCCCCGTCTGCGACACCGAGACCCGGCGGTTCAACCAGGAGGCAGCCTCGCTGGGCGAGGACGTGGCGATCCTGACGTTGAGCATGGACCTGCCCTTCGCCCAGTCCCGCTGGTGCGGCGCAGCCGGCGTCGAGCGGGTCAAGACGCTCAGCGACCACCGAGAGGGCGCATTCGGCCTGGCCTACGGCGTGCTGATCCGCGAACTGCGACTGCTGAGCCGGTCGGTTTTCGTCGTGGACCGCAAGGGGAAGATCGTCTATAAGGAAGAGGTGAGCGAGATCACCAACGAGCCGAACTACCAGGCAGCCCTGGAGGCGGCCCGCAAGGCGCTATAATCCTACAGGCCGCCGGGTGCGGCGGCCGGCCTTTCGATCGGGAAGGAGACACGTTTGGCCACCCTAAAACTGCAGGTCTACAAGTGTTCGGTGTGCGGAATCGTCACGGAGATCCTGGACGGCGGGGCCGGGGAGCCGGTCTGTTGCGGCCGGCCCATGACGCTGTTGAAGGAGAACACCGTCGACGCCTCGAAAGAGAAGCACGTCCCGGTGGTGGAGCGGGTAGCCGACGGCATCCGCGTCAAGGTCGGCTCGGTCGCCCACCCGATGGAAGAGAAGCACTACATCCAGTGGATCGAGGTGATCTCCGGCGAGAGGACCTGCCGCCAGTTCCTCTCGCCCGGCAGCGCCCCTGAAGCGTTCTTCCCGATCAAGGAGGGCGAGGTCACGGTGCGGGAGTTGTGCAACCTGCACGGGTTGTGGAAGGCCTGAGCGACAGCGGCGAGCGCGCTCGCCCGCTGCACGTGCGATAAACACCCGCTGCACGACTGAAGGACACGTATGGATCCCGTGTTGCTCGCGCGATGGAAGTTTGCCCTGACGGCGGGGTTTCACTTTCTGTTCCCGCCGCTGACGATCGGGTTGGCCTGGGTGCTGTGCTGGCTGTTGTGGAAGCATTATCGCACCGGGGCGGAGGTGTACGGCCGGCTGGGCAGGTTCTGGCTTCGCCTGTTCGCCATCAGCTTCGTCATCGGCGTGGTCACGGGGATCACGCTGGAGTTTCAATTCGGCACGAACTGGTCGCAGTACTCGCGGTTCGTGGGCGACATCTTCGGGGCGCCGCTGGCGGCGGAGGGCATCTTCAGCTTCTTCCTGGAGTCCACGTTCGTCGGCGTGCTGATCTTCGGCTGGGGGCGGGTCAGCCGGAAGACCACCTGGTTCGCGTCGCTCATGGTTGCGGTCGGGGCGACGCTGTCGGCCTTCTGGATCATCGTGGCCAACTCCTGGATGCAGACGCCCGCGGGCTTCAAGATCGCCAACGGGCGGGCGGAGCTGGTGGACTTCTGGGCGGCGGCCTTCAACCCCTCGACCCTGCCGCGGTACCTGCACACGGTGGACGCCGCGCTGATCACGGGCGGGATGTTCGTCACCGGGATCGGCGCGTACATGATGCTCAAGGGCCGGCAGATCGAGATGGCCCGCCGGTCCGTGAAGGCGGGCCTGTGCGTGACGCTGGCGGCGGCCCTGTTGCAGTTCGGCCTGGGGCACTACCACGCGGTGCAGGTGGCCCACACCCAGCCGGAGAAGCTGGCGGCCTTCGAGGGCTTGTTCGAGACGCAGAAACAGGCCCCGGCCCTTCTGTTCGGCATCCCCGACGAGAAGACCGGAACCGTCAGCCACGCCGTTCGCATCCCCGGCCTGCTGAGCCTGATGGCTTTCGGCGACGCCGACGCGGAAGTCAAGGGCCTCAACGACTTCCCCCGCTCGAACTGGCCTCCATTGGCGATGACCTTCTATCCGTTCCACCTGATGGTCCTGCTGGGCGGGTGGTTCGTCGTCCTGCCCGCGATGGGGCTGGTGCTGTTCCGCCGTCGCCTCCAGGGCGGGTCCAGGTGGTTGCTGTGGGTGATGGTCCTGTCCATTCCCCTGCCCTTCATCGCCAACGAGCTGGGGTGGATCGCGGCCGAGGTCGGGCGCCAGCCCTGGATCGTCTATGGCGTGATGCGGACGGCGGACGCAGCCAGCCCCGTGGCGGTCGTGCCGGCCGGGCAGATCCTGGCGGCCATCATCCTGCTGTCACTGGTCTACCTGGCGCTGCTGGGCGTGTGGTTCCATCTCATCAGGCGGACGATAGCGAAGGAGCTGGAGTCGCCCGAGCCCGGACCGATCCAGGCGGCCGTAAGCGAAACGACGAGTCCACGAATCAGCGAATAGCGACCCATGGAAATCACAGTCCTCCAATTCATCTGGTTCATCCTCCTGTTCGTGCTGCTGGGCGGCTACGCGATGCTGGACGGGTTTGACCTGGGCATCGGGGTATGGCACCTGTGGGCGAGGGCGGAGGATCGCCGGTCTCTGCTGGACGCCATCCGCCCGGTATGGGACGGCAACGAGGTATGGCTGCTGACGGCCGGGGGCGCGATGTTCGCGGCCTTCCCGCCGGTATACGCCAGCGTGTTCTCGGGCCTGTACCTGGCGCTGACGCTGCTGCTGGTGGGCCTGATCGCCCGCGCATCGGCGGTGGAGTTTCGCGACAAGGAGGAGGCGCCTTCGTGGCGGCGGTTCTGGGACGTCTGCTTCGCCGCGGGCAGCATCGTGCCCGCGCTGCTGCTGGGCGTGGCGATGGGCAACATTCTTCGCGGGCTTCCGCTGGACGCCTCGGGGAACTTCACCGGCTCGTTCTTCTCGCTGCTTAACCCCTACGCGCTGCTGTGCGGGCTGCTGGGCCTGGCGGTGATCGCCGCGCACGGCGCCCTTTACGCCGTCCTGCGGACGCCGGCTCCCCTGGCCATCCGGGCGCGGCGCTGGGCCCGCCTGGCGTTGCAGGCGGCGCTGCTGCTGTTCGGGCTGGCTGCCGCCGTCACGATCCTGACCCAGCGGCACCTGCTGACCAACTACGATCGCCTGCCGGTGCTATGGGCGGTCCCGCTGGCGACGGCCCTGGCGCTGTCGGGCGCGGCCGCCTACAACCGGCGCGACAAGGCCCGCCCCGCCTTCGCCGCCTCCTGTGCGGGCGTGCTGGGACTGCTGGCGACGGCCGCCGTGGGCCTGTTCCCCACCCTCGTGCCGGCCAGCAACAACGCCGCCTTGAGCCTGACGGCCGCCAACTCCTCGTCTTCCGAACTGACGCTGCGAATCATGTTCATCTTCGCCCTGGTTGGGATGCCGATCGTGATCGGCTACAATGTCTGGGCGTACCGTTTGTGGGCGACCCAACAGAAAGGAACCTCACGTGATTACTGACAAGATGCAAGCCGCGCTGAACGCGCAAATGAACGCCGAAATGTATTCCTCGTACCTGTACCTGTCGATGGCTGCCTATTTCGAGTCCAAGAACCTGCAGGGCTTCGCCCACTGGATGCACCAGCAGGCCAGGGAGGAATGGGCCCATGCCATGAAGTTCTACAAGTTCATCAACGACCGGATGGGGCGGGTGATCGTCCGCGAGATCGAGGCCCCCAAGACCGAGTGGGCCTCGGTGCTGGAAGTGTTTGAGGACGTAGCCGTCCACGAGGCCAAGGTGACCGCCCTGATCGGCAAGCTGGTGGAGCAGGCCTCCGCGGAGAAGGACCACGCCACGGGTGTCTTCCTGAACTGGTTCGTCCAGGAACAGGTCGAGGAAGAGGCCAGCGCCGACTATATCGTCCAGACTCTGCGGGCGATCGGGGACTCGGTCGGCGGGCTGTACCAGCTCGACCACCGCCTGGGCAAGCGCGAGTGACCCGTGTACGATCCTGAACCCTGCAAGACCGGGAGACAGATATGGCGATTACCTTCAACGCGGACGAGATTTTCGAGATAGCCACAACGATCGAGCGAAACGGCGCCAGCTTCTATCGCCGCACCGCCGAGGCTGCCAAGGACAAGGGGACCCAGGACGTGCTGCTGTCGCTGGCGGTAATGGAAGACGACCACCTGCGACGGTTCGCGGCCATGCGGTCCCGGCTGGAGGAGAACAAAAAGCAGGCCACCGTCTTCGACCCCGAGGGCGACGCGGCCAAGTATCTCCAGGCCATGGCCAACGGCAGGGTCTTCGACCTTCGCGTCAACCCCGCCAAGCTGGTCACCGGGCAGGAGACGCCCCAGCAGGTCCTCAAGACCGCCATCGGTCTGGAGAAGGACTCGATCGTCTTCTATCTCGGCATGAGGGACCTGGTTCCGGACGCCGCCGGCAAGGAAGACATCGAGGCCATCATCCGCGAGGAGATGGCCCACATCACCACGCTGAGCAAGCGCCTGGGCGAGCTGTAGGCCCCGCGCCGAGCCGTGCAGGACGTTGCCGGGCAGACCCCGCTTTGCGGGCGGGGCCTGCCCGGATTGTTCGCGCAGGGCCCCTCCCCGCCGCCGGCAGAAGCTGCTAGGCCCGCGATTCGTCGCGTGGTAAGATGGCGGGCGAACCCAAGGCGAAGGAGATGCCCCGCACCATGACCGTGCATGAGACATTCAAAGCCGTTCCCGTCACCGACCGCATCTACTGGGTGGGCGCCGTCGACCGGACTGTCCGCGACTTCCACGGCTACCTGACCAGCCGCGGGACCACCTATAACGCGTTCCTGATCGTCGACGACGTCGTGACGCTGGTGGACACGGTGAAGAAGCCGTTCCACGACGAGATGATGGCCCGAATCGCGTCGGTGATCGACCCGGGCAAGATCCGCTACGTGATCTCCAACCATTCCGAGATGGACCACACCGGGTGCCTGCCGGACGTGATCCGCTCGGTCCGGCCCGAGAAGCTGTTCGCCTCGACCATGGGCGCCAAGGCCATCGAGGACCACTTCCACCTGGGCCATCCCATCGAGGTGGTCAAGGACGGCCTGGAGGTGAGCCTGGGCAAGCTGAGCCTGGTCTTCGCCGAAACGCGGATGTGTCATTGGCCCGACTCCATGTTCAGCTACGTCCCGCAGGAGCAGCTCCTGTTCTCGCAGGACGGGTTCGGCATGCACCTGGCCGGCGACCATCGGTTCGACGACGAGTGCGACCTGGCCGTCATGGACGTCGAGGCGGCCAAGTACTACGCCAACATCCTCCTGCCGCTGTCGTCGTTCATCCTCAAGACGCTGGAGAAGGTGGGGCAACTGGGCTGGAAGCTCCGCATCGTCGCCCCGGACCACGGTCCCATCTGGCGCAAGCACGTGGATCGGATCCTGGGCGACTACGCCCGCTGGGCCCGCCAGGCGCCCACCGACAAGGCGGTCGTCGTCTTCGACACCATGTGGGGCAGCACCCGGGAGATGGCCCGCGCGGTGGCGGAGGGACTCCAGGCCGGCGGGGCCCAGCCGCGACTGATGCCGCTGGCCGAAAGCCACCGCAGCGACGTGGCCACCGAACTGCTGGAGGCCGGCGCCCTGCTGGTCGGCTCGCCCACCATCAACAACATGCTCTTTCCGACGCTGGCCGACACGCTGAGCTACCTCCAGGGCCTCAAGCGCAAGAACCTGGCCGGGGCGGCCTTCGGCTCGCACGGCTGGAGCGGCGAGGGCGCCAAACAGGTCCACGAAATCCTCACCCGGATGGGCGTGGACCTGGTCCAGGACAAGCCCCTCCAGTGCAAGTACGTTCCCGACGAGAACGTCCTGGGCCAGTGCCGCGAGCTGGGACAGGCCGTGGCGGAGAAGGTAAAAGCGAAGATCGCAGAGGCTGGGGCGTAGGCCATCGGGCATTCCTCACAAAACCCATCGGGTCTTTCGGCCCCGGGTGCAAATCGCCTTGACAGCCCCCATGGCGATTCGTAGTATTTGCGGGCTACAGGTGCGGCGGTCCGCCGAGTGCGGACCGTCGTCGTTGACAGGGAGCGAGACAGGAACACCCCCCTCGCTTCGCACTCCCGGCCGGGCAGGTCATGTCGGCTGGGCCGGCCTCGCCGCCGGCGGGACTGAAGATCACGAACACGCGGGAGCCAGACGTGGGATACAACTGTGTAGTGTGCGTCAAGCAGGTGCCGGACACCAAGCGGATCACCGGGCAGGCCATGAAGGACGACGGCACGGTCAACCGGGCCGCCCTGCCGGCGATCTTCAACTTTGAGGACCTCAACGCCCTGGAGGAGGCGCTGGCCATCCGCGACGCCCACGGCGGGACGGTCACCGTCGTGACCATGGGCCTGCCGACGGCCTGCGAGGTCCTTCGCGAGTCGCTCTACCGCGGCGCCGACCGCGCCATCCTCATCACCGACCGCCGGGCCGCCGCCAGCGACACCCTGGCCACCAGCTACATCCTCTCCTGCGCGGTCAAGAAGCTCGGCGCCGACATCGTGCTGTGCGGGCGCCAGGCCATCGACGGCGACACCGCCCAGGTGGGCCCGCAGTTGGCCGAGAAGCTCGGCTGCCCCGTCATCACCTACCTCGAGCAGATCGTCAGCCTCCAGGGCCGGCGGATCGAGGTCCGGCGCAGCGTGGGCAACGGGCACGAGGTGGTGGCCTGCGAGTTGCCCGTCCTGCTGACGGTCATGGAGACCGCCAACACCCCCCGCCCCCAGGCCGCCAGGCGGGTGATGAAGTACAAGAAGGCCCGCAGCCTGGCCGAGGTGCAGAAGTTGGCCGACGAGGCCATGAAGAACGACTACGAGGACTACACCGCCGAGCTGAAGGCGGGCCAGGTCGAGCAGTATTGCGCCAAGCTGGACCAGCGCGGGCTGCTGATCGAGCAGTGGGGCCTGGACGACATCGGCGCCGACCTGGCCTGGTGCGGGCGCGACGGCAGCCCGACCAAGGTCCACCGCATCCAGGCCGTCGTGCTCAAGGGCGGAACGTACAAGGAACTGCCCCCGACCGACGAGGGAATGGCAACGCTGGCGCGGGAACTGATCGAGGACCACACCATCGGCTAAGCCACTGGCCAAGACACGAATCCACGAATCCACGAGTTAACGAATCAACGAGAAGAGCATGATCGAAGTAAACCGAGCCGGCGAAGTATGGGTGTTCGCGGAACAGGAAGACGGGCAGCTCTCCGAGGTGCCGCTGGAACTGCTCAGCAAGGGGCGCGAGCTGGCGGATATCCTGAAGGTGCCGCTGGCCGGCGTGCTGCTGGGCGACAAGCGGGTGGAGAGCCTCCACGGCGCGCTCGTCAGCCACGGCTGCGACAAGGTCTACCTGGTCAGCGACCCGGTGCTGGGACACTACCAGAGCGACCCGTACCGGCGCGTGATCTGCCGGCTCATCGAGCAGTACAAGCCGCAGATCGTGCTGTACGGGGCCACGCCCATCGGGCGGGACCTCGCCCCGACCGTCGCCAGCGCCATGAAGTGCGGGCTGACCGCCGACTGCACCGACCTTCAGATCGGCGACCACAAGCCCCCCGGCAGCGACGTGACGCACAAGAACCTGCTGCTGCAGATCCGCCCGGCCTTCGGGGGCAACATCATCGCCACCATCGTCAACTACGACCGCTGGCCCCAGATGGCCACCGTCCGCGAGGGCGTGATGATCATGCCGACCGCCGACGCCTCGCGCAAGGGCGAGGTCGTCCGCTGCCAGGCGGGCCTGGAGGGCTACAAGGCGCCGCTGGAGATCATCGAGACCCACCGCAAGCCCAAGCGGGTGAACCTGAAGGCCGCCCGCATCATCGTCGCCGGCGGGGCGGGCGTGGGCAGCAAAGAGAGCTTCAAGCTCATCTGGGACCTGGCCCACTGCCTGGGGGCGGCCGTCGGCGGCAGCCGGGCGGCCGTCGACCTGGGCTACGTCGACCACGACCACCAGGTGGGACAGACCGGCACGACGGTCCGCCCCGCGCTGTACATCGCCGCGGGCATCAGCGGCGCCGTCCAGCACCGCGCGGGCATGGAAGGGGCCGCCAAGATCGTGGCGATCAACTCCGACCCGGACGCCCCGATCTTCCAGGTGGCCCACTACGGCATCGTGGGCGATCTGAACGTGGTCCTGCCCAGGATGATCAAGGCCATCCGCAGCGGGGCGGGAACCATCGAGCAGGCCCTGAAAGCATAGTCCACGAATTGCACGAATTGCACGAATTGCGCGAATTACACGAGTTATAGAGAAAACCGCTTGGGCGAAATCCCGCACAAGCAGCTCAGCTACGAGTTGGTCGGGCTGGCGCAGAAGGTGCACCGAGTGCTGGGACCGGGACTTCCCGAGGCCGTATACCAGCGGGCGTTGTGTTACGAGATTGCGAAGTCGCGGATTCCGTTCGAGAACGAGAAGAAGATCGAAGTCTGGTACGAGAGCCACTTGTGCGGTGAGTTTCGCCTGGATCTCGTCGTAGACGGCAAGATTATTCTGGAGTTAAAGGCTGTGGATGCACTGTGCGACGCCCATACTTCCCAGGTGCTGACCTGCCTGAAGGCAAGCGGGCTTCGATTGGCCATCCTGATGAATTTTGGCGGCAAGAGCTTGGAGACCAAGCGAGTGCTTCTGTAACGGGTCTCTGGAAACAGTGGTAATTCGAATCATTCGTGTAATTGGTGGACTATGACCAACTTCTATACCGACAACGAAGACATCCAGTTCCTCTTCACGCACATGGACATCGCGAAGATCGCGACGATCATGGAGGAGGACTTCCGCTACGCCAAGGAGTTCGACCACGCCCCGGAGAACGCCGCCGACGCGGTCGACAACTATGGCCGCATCCTCAAGAGCCTCGGCGAGCTGGCCGGCGAGGTGATCGCCCCGACGGCGGAGCGGACCGACGAGGTGGGCAACGTCCTGAACCCTGACGGCAGCGTGACCTACGCCCCGGGCATCGCCGAGGCCCTCCGCCGCCTGGGCCAGGCCGACCTGATGGGCTTCACGCTTCCCTACCGCTTCGGCGGGCTCAACTGCCCCAACCTCGTCTACACGATGTCCAACGAGATGATCAGCCGGGCCGACGCCTCGCTGATGAACATCTACGGGCTGCAGGGCATCGCCGAGACCATCAACGCCTTCGCCAGCGAGGAGATCAAGCAGGAGTACCTCCCGCCGATGGCCAGCGGCAAGTGGACCGGCGCGATGGTCCTGACCGAGCCGGACGCCGGCAGCGACCTGCAGGCCGTCAAGGTGCGCGCCTACCAGGACGCCGAAGGCAAGTGGTTCGTCCGCGGCGTCAAGCGGTTCATCACCAACGGCTGCGGCGAGGTCCTGCTGGTCCTCGCCCGCACCGAGCCGGAGATCTCCGACGGGCGAGGCCTGAGCCTCCTGCTGGTCGAGCGCGGGCCCAAGGTCAAGATCCGCCGCCTCGAGCACAAGCTGGGCATCAAGGGCAGCCCGACGTGCGAGATCTTCTACGACGACGCCCCGGCCAAGCTCATCGGCGAGCGCCAGCGCGGGCTGATCACCTACGTCATGAGCCTGATGAACGGCGCCCGCATCGGCATCGCCGCCCAGTCGCTGGGCATCGGCGAGGCCGCCTACCGCGTCGCACGCGACTACGCCCACAGCCGCAAACAGTTCGGCACGGCGATCGAGAACTTCCCGGCCGTCCGCGAGCTGCTGGTCAACATGAGCCTGGACATCCAGGCCGCCCGCAGCCTGACCTACTACGCCAGCTACTGCGTGGACCTCGAGTACGGGGCCCTGCGCAAGCTGGAGTTCGGCAACCCGCCCGCCGAGGAGAAGAAGGCCCTCAAGGCCGAGAGCCGGAAGTACAAGCGGTACAACGGCATGCTCACGCCCATGAGCAAGTACTACGCCTCGGAAATGTCGATGCGGGTGAGCAACGACTCGATGGCGGTGCTGGGCGGCAGCGGATACATGAAGGACTACCCGGTCGAGCGCCACCTCCGCGACGCCCGCATCACGACCATCTACGAGGGCACCAGCCAGCTCCAGGTGGTGGCCGCGGTCCGCGGCGTGGTCAGCGGCGGGGCCGCCGGCGTGATCGAGGAGTTGCTGACTCGCGAGTGGCCGGCCGAACTGGCGGGCCTGGTCGACCAGGTCAGGCAGATCAAGGTTTTGCTGGAGGAGGCCGTCGCCTTCACCAAGGCCCAGAGCGGCACGGACTACATGGACCTCTACGGGCGAAAGCTCGTGGACATGGCCATCGCCGGCGTGGTGGGCGCCCTGTTCTGCGGGCAGGGCGTCGACTGCGAGAAGAAGCAGGCCGTCGCCCGCCGCTGGCTGGCCGCCAAGCTGCCCGAGTGCCGCATGAACAAGGACCTCGTCTGCTCGGGCGACCAGTCGGTCATCAGCGACTTCGAGACGCTGGCCGGGCCCGTGCCCACGCTGGCGTAGCTCGCTGCCGGGCAGGGCCCGGGGCTGCCTACAACCCGCTCCACCCGGTCTGACGCCACTTGCGTTCGGAGATCCAGACAACGGTTCCGCTCGCGCTGGCGGCCGTCGAGGAGAAGGCGCCTACCAGCACGTCCGAAGACTGTACTCTCAACTCAAACGACGTGGCGAAGGGCGCCTTCTTGGTGCTCTCTTCTTCCCCGGTCAGGGCGATCGTGGGCGGCGCACCGGCGCCGGGGACGATCCGTCCTCGCAGTCGGATGCCCGTGCGTCCACGGCCCGTGAGCTTTCGCTCCTCGCCGTCGACCACTTCTCCAACCTTCTCCCCTTGCACCTCCAGGGCCGATCCGTCCTGGAACACGCTGACCTGGTAGCGCACGCGAATGCCGATGTACGGATTGTAGCTGGTCCTGAGGGTGGTGCTCTCAATGAACCAGTTGCCCTGAAGGGTCGGCAGCGGCGACGGCGGAAGCTCTTGCGCCTCAACCGGGGGCGGTTCTTCAGCCGTCGTGGCGGGCACGGGGGCGACATCAGACAGCGGCCCCGACGGGTGCCGCCAGGGCTTCGATATGACCAGCAGCGTCGCGGCCGCGATCACCGTCACCATTCCGCCCGCCATGAGAAGCACGTGCCTGCGGCGCCGTCTCCCGCTCGTGGGACCAGTCGCCACAAACGGCAGGCTCGGGAACGCGTTGACCGGAGAGTGTCCCGTGCGGTGGGTCAGGACGTCGACAATCTCCGTCGTCGCCTGCGGGTTGTCGTTCCACCGCACATACTGGCGCCCCGCAAGCTGGTAGCGGAGTTCATCCGAGATCTTCCCGTCCTCCAGGAACACGGGCAGGATCGGCTTCCGCTCGTCATCGGCGATCGCCAGTTCCTTGGAGACATTGCGGGACCCGCAACTTCTCCTGGTGGCGAAGAAGAGGACAGCGCAACAGGCCTTGATGGCCTGCACGATCTTCTGACGCCAGATGTCCGACCCTTCGATGCCTTCGGTGTCCATCCAGATGTGAAACCCCCTCTTGCGGAGAACGTCCAGGATGGGCTGGATTCGGGCTGCGTCTTTGCGAGCATAGGAAATGAATATGGTCTTTGCTGCATCGTCCATGGCCCACCCACCTTCACCGCTTGACGGCGGCTATCGGTCGACCGCAGGGAATTCACGCCTTCCCGAAACCGCGACCACTGAAGGGACGGTGATTATTATGCGCCGCGTCCGGTCGTCCTGCAACCCCTCCGCGCTCTGCCGGGATGAGGAATCAGCGCCGGCCGGCGAGCAACTTTGATTTCGCCGGCGCGTCGAACCTAGAGTGATATGGAAGCGGCGCAAGCTCCCGACGGGCGAGAGCCTCAGCCCCGGCCGCGGATGCATGACAAGCGAAGGAGCACGAGATGATTCATCAGTTGCCGTCTTTGCCGTACGATTACAGCGCGCTGGAACCCCACATCGACGCCCAGACGATGGAGATCCACCATAACCGCCATCACGGCGGATACGTCAAGAAGCTCAACAGCATCCTGGAAGGGTATCCGGAGCTGGCCGACGTGAGCCTGGAGCGGGTCCTGACCGATCTTCGCATCGTGCCCGAGGAGATTCGTCAGGCCGTCCGCAACAACGCCGGCGGCCACCTCAACCATTCGCTGTTCTGGCGGGTGATGTGCCCGCCCGGCGCGGGCGGCGAGCCGTCGGGCGTGCTGCTGGAGGGCATCGAGTCGGTCTTTGGCAGCCTGGCCCATCTGCGGGAGGAAGTGACCAGCCAGGCGATCAACCGTTTCGGCAGCGGGTGGGCCTGGCTGAGCCTGGACCACAACGGGCGCCTGGAGGTCATCAGCACGCCCAACCAGGACTCTCCGCTCATGCTGGGCTACGTGCCGATCCTCGGCGTGGACGTGTGGGAGCACGCGTACTACCTGAAGTACCAGAACCGCCGGGCTGACTACCTGGCCGCCTGGTGGAACCTGGTGGACTGGCGTCGCGTCAGCGAGAACTACGTCTGGTGCATGCACAGCCTGGCCACCTCGCGACAGGCGTGACTGCGGGCAAGGCCGACGAGAACGCCCCCGGAGCGGGCGTTGACTACAGGTCCGCGTGGTCGCTGTCGTCGGGGCGGAAACGGCCCGTGGTCGAGTCGTAGTGCCAGCCGTGGCTGGAGTCTCCGGCCCCGGCGGAGCCCGCCTCGACCTGGACGGTGGCCTTGTTGTTGAAGGAGTTGACGGGGATGCGGGGCAGGTAGGGCCCGCAGGGGCCCTCGGGGTCGACGGTTCCGTCCGGCTGGGTCTTGTGGAGCACCTGGCTGGCATCGCCCTCGAAGACGGTGGGGTACTCGTAGAAGTGGCCGATGCGGTAGCGTTCGAGTTCTCCCCTCACGGTCCGCAGGTTGTTGGTCAGCGAAGCCTCGCGGGCGTTATTCGTGGCGTTGGCGACCTGCGAGATCACCGTGGCGGCCAGGATGCCCAGGATGATCACCACGATGAGGATCTCAATCAGGGTGAACCCTTGGTTGAGAGCCGGCAGGCGGCCATCGGCGTCGGGCATTTCAGGACGGTTGGGGGAGTTCTCGACCAGGCGGCGGCAGGTGCTTTCGTTGGTCTGAAGGGTCCGGGCCCGCCGGCGGTGAAGCAACAGCGCCGCCGGCAGGACATCCAGCAGCACGATCGCGATGGCAATGACCCAAGCCATAGTTGCGCACCAGACAAGGCTGCATCTGCAACCCTAGACGCGCCTCCCGCGCCGGGATTGTCGGCACAGCGCCGACGGGCGTGAACTCCTCTGCAAGCAGTCCTTCAGTTGCTACGTCGGCGCGATGGGGGGCGGGGTTTAGCAAGGGTTATCACGGACCTGCCCCACAGGGACCGGGGACGGGTCGTGCCGGGGGGCGGTCAGTGGGGGATGCCCGCCCGGAGGACGATCGGCTGGATGCCCAGCTTGAGGGCGGGCGAGTCGTCCTTCAGGCGGAAGTCGCCCCCCGCGACGTCCGCCAGCAGCGGGTCGGCCTGGATGCTGTGCAGTTCCCGGCCGTGACGGCGGGCCCATGCGAGATAGTCATCGCCGGCCCGGGCGTCGCGGGCATTGAAGTAGACGTTGTGGTCGGCGTCGATCTTCTCTATGGGGGGATTCTTGCCCTGGGCGATCACGCCGCGGAACTGGAAGGGTTGGTTCGGGCCGACGGCGTAGAGGATGTTCCGCTGGACCCGCGAGCCGGCATGGTCGCGCCAGCGGTCGGGCTCGAGCGAGATCATCCCCCGCTGCACCGGGCCCTGCGGGCAGGCGACGATGTTGTTGACGATGTGGTTGCGCCCCTTGGAGCAGATGCCCGTTCCGAAATGCCCGAACCGCCAGACCACGTTGAACTCGATGAGCGTCTCGTTCTGGTCGTCGTCGCAGCGGATGCCCTCGGTCACGGCGCGGCTGGTCACGTCGTGCAGGAAGTTGCCCCGCACCACGTTGTCCCGCCCGGCGCCGGAGACGTAGATGCCGTTGCCGTCGTGCATGGTCTCCATGACGTGGTGGATGTCGTTGTGCTCGACGACGTTTCGGCGGGCGTGCAGGAACTTCTCTCGCTGGTCCCACTTCAGGTCGCCCGCCGCCTGGCCCACGTCGTTCCAGCGGACGGTGCGGGAGCACTCGCCCTGCCCGGCGCGGTCCCAGACGATGCGCCCGGTGACGGCGATGCCGGTGTAGGGCACGTGGTGGACGTGGTTGTGGGCGATGCGGTTGTGCCCGCTCTGCCAGGCCCAGATGCCCACGCAGTGCCACCACTGGAGCCCCACGTGGTGGATGTGGTTGCGCGCGACCTCGTTGTCGCGGTTGACGTCTTTCAGGCCGGGACCGTAGCCGGCCAGCAGGACCCCCGCGCCGCCCAGTTCGGCGATCTCGTTGTCCGTGACGCGGTTGCGCTGGGCGTGCAGGTCCAGGCGGATGCCCGTCCCGCCGGAGTGGACCAGGCGGCAGCGCTCGACGGCGCACTGCTCGGCGCCGCGCAGGCGGATCAGAGCGGTGGGGCTGTCGAACCGCTCCCAGTCGTGCTGGAGGCCCCAGCCGGTCCGCCCGGCCTGCTCGTAGCGTCCCCCGTGGGTGAAGGTCAGGCCGCGGAAAACCAGCCCCCGAACGGGCTGGTCGGCCGGGCCGTCGCGGTCGATCCGCCCCTCGACGCGGAGCAGCTCGACCAGGCCCGCCGCCTCGATGTCCGGCGTGGGTTCCGGCCCGCGCGGGTAGAGGTAGACCCGCTTGTTCCCGGCGTCCAGGACCCACTCGCCCGGCTGGTCGAGGGCGGCGAAGGTGTTTTCGATCCAGACGGTGTCGGCGCCGAAGCCGAATCGCGGCCTGGCCAGGGCGTAAGTGGAGGACGCGCCCAGTCGGACGAGCCCGGAGGCGGCGTCGACGGAGGCGACGGGCAGGATGTTCATCGTCCAGGGGGCGGCGCCGATGACGCGGACTTCGGCCCCGCCCGCGGGGTGGATCTCGGCCGCGGTCCGCGGGTCCAGCGGCAGCGTCGTATGCTCCTGCTCGTTGCCGTGCCAGCTCCTGGCCGGGCGCTTGTGGGCCAACGGCGCGGTACGGGCGCGGGGAAGGGCTCCCTGGGCGTCGAAGAGCATGTTCGCCCGCTCCAGTCCTGCCGGCAGGGGCGCCTGCCACAGCTTGCCCCGGGCGGCGGGGGGCAGACGGGGCGGATCGTCCGTGACGCGCTGCCAGCCGGTGACGGGCCTGCCCGCGGTGAACACCGGCTGCTGGCCGGCCGCGGCTGCGTAGGTGATCGTCCGCCCGGGCGCGGCTGAATCGTCCAGGCCGAAGACCAACGTCTCGCTCAGGCGGTAGGTTCCGCCGGCGATGTGGACGGTGATATCCTGATCGCCCCGCTCCCGCTTGAGTCGTCGCACAGCCTCGCGTGCCCCAGCCAGCGTGGCCAGCGGGCGCTCGGCTGTGCCGGGTCCGTCGTCGCGGCCCTGAGGGGCGACGAAGAGATCGCCCGCCAGGGCCCACGAGCCCGAAACCAAAGCCACCAGCAACGACAGGCCGACGCGACGCAAGTTCTCTTTCATGTCCGGGAATCCTTCCCCTGCTACAACGCAGAGACGCTCGCACAATTGACGGCGCAAGGAAACGGCGAGGGCCGGTGGAGTCTCAGCCATCGCCGTTTCTATGTCTATAGTCTCTCTGTGTCCGGAGGTTACGAGCGCCGTCGCCGGATGTAGCCGCCCAGCGCGCCGGCGGCCAGAGCCAGCAGGCCCATGGTGGCCGGCTCGGGGACAACGGCCGTCAACTCAAAACTCAGATCGTCCGCCAGGTTCGGCCACGTGCTGCCCGATGTGCCCAGGCCCCAGGCGCTGATAATGATCTCGTCCCCCTCGCCGATCCCGTCCGCGAGCAAGTCGACGGGCATGCTCAGGCTCTCCCAGGTCGTGTCGTCGTGCGGCTTCTCGAAGGTTTCTCCGAACAACACGCTGATCGTCCCATTCTGCTTGTCCACGTGGGCGATCACGACGTCGAAATCGACATTGCCGCTCTGACCGCCTCCGCCGCGCCAGTTCACCGTCAGCTCGCCGGTAATCTCCAACTCCACCCCGGCGTGCACCGGGTTGATCCACCGCACCAGAGGGGCCGTCCCCCGCAGGCCGGTGTTGCTGACGTTCATCGTGATACTGTCCTGCCCCATTGGGGGGTTGACGTTATCGCCTCGAGCCCAAACGCCCCCGCCTCCGTACCAACTATTGTCCCACACCTGGATCGTCGTGTCGTCCTGATACCAGGGGTTAGCCCCGCCCAACGGGTCGCCCCCGCCGTTGGTGGACTCCATCCTCCACACGCCCACACCCTGGGAATCGGTGTTGGGGTTGCCCAGTGTCAAGCCGTGAACCGTGCCCGCGTCATAGTCCACGGACCGGTCCCAGACAAAGCCGGGGCCGTACGTTGCTGCGGGAAGCACACCAGCAAACAAAAGTGCAGCCGACGCGGCGGAAGCCACGGCAAGACGCGTGATCAAGTTCCGCTGAGCCATGTTCTAACACTCCTTCTTGGAATTGCGAGCCGACGGCACCGTTTACTGCCTGCGTCGCCGGATGTAGCCGCCCAGCGCGCCGGCGGCCAGGGCCAGCAGGCCCATGGTGGCCGGCTCGGGCACAGCGGTGAGTTCCACGTTGAACCCGTCGGGCCCTCCGGCGTAGGTGATGGCGAAGCTGGCGGTCACGCCGGGCACGCCGAACCACGTGCCCTCGGGGAGGTTCTCGAACTGTCCGCTGATGGCCTCGTCGGAGTCGATCAGCAGGATGTGCGCGTTCTCGGGCACGTCATAGTCGGCCAGCAACACCAGTTGGCCGGCCAGGTCGACCGGGCCGTTGACCACGAGCAGGTCGTTGCCGGTGAGCGTCAACTCCATCTCCAGGGTTCCGCCGGCGAGTTGGGTGTAGCCGCCGTTGATGGTGGTCGTGCCGGCCGAGCCTCCGGGGGCCAGCGTGCCGCCCGCCTGGATGAGCGTCCCGTTGAAGACGCCCACGTTCAGGAGGCGTCCGCCCGTGAAGCTGAACTGGCCGGCGGACGCGTCGCGAAGGAAGATCGTCCCGCCGTTGAGGTTGAGCGTGCCGGCCTGGAGGTTGATCTGGTCCTTGGGCCCGCCGTTTCGGTAGTCCAGGTTGCCCGCGACGGCGGCGCCGATGTTGACCGTTCCGCCGTTGATGGTCAGTTCCAGTCCGCTGTCGGCGTCGGAGTTGTTGCCCATGTTGAGCGTCCGTCCGACGTTGACCGTCCCGCCGGCCAGCACGGTCACCAGGCCGTGCCCGCCGTTGGTGTTCCAGTCCCGCTGGCCGCCGCCTCCGGTGAGGTTGAACACCGCGGGCGTCGCGTATCCGCCGATGGTGACGGTCGCCTCGGTGTCGACGCTCTGGCCGGTGATGAAATTGCCGCCGTTCTCGGTGAGCGTGCCGCTGCGGAAGGTGAACACGCCCGTGCCGTTGTCGGCGGCCTCGAACTGCCCGCCGATGGTGACCGTGGGGCTGGTCGTCCCGTCGCCGATGATCAGCGTGCCGCTGGAGTTGGCCCCGGTGTCGGCGATGCGGATGCCGTTGGACACGGTCACCGTGCCGTCCAGGATCTCCATCAGGGCCTTGGAGCCGGCGCGGTTTGCGTTGCCGACCACCAGGTTGCTGCTGGCGTGGTCGCCCACGTTGAGCACCCCGCCGTTCATCGTGTAGCGGGCGTCGGCGTCGTTGTTGGCGTCGTTGGCCAGGTCCAACTGCCCGCCGACGTTCACCGTCCCGCCGTTCTGGATGAACACGCCCTTGCCCTTGTTGCAGACGCGGAGCTGGTTCTGGATGTCGATCAGCCCGTCATGGATGGTAAAGCTGGCGTCGCACGTGTTGTTCTGCCCGACGATGAGGTTGCTGCTGGTCTGGTTGTACGTGCCCGAGTGCATGACGACCACGCCCGTGCCGTTCTCGGCCGTCTCGAAGTTGCCCCCGCTGACGTTGAGGACGGGGCTGGTCGAGCCGCCGCTGGTGCCGATGACCAGGCTTCCGGAGCCTGAGCTGTTGGTGGCCAGGTTCAGCCCGCCGGTGGAAGTCAGCGTGCCGTCGATCAGTTCCAGCGTGCCCGTTCCCGAGACGCCCACGCGCAGGTAGGCATTGAAGCTAGCCGTCCCGCCGTCGATGCGCAACGTGCCGTCGCCGTTGCCTGTTTCGCCGATCACCGAGTTTGCGATGACCAGCGTCCCGCCGGCGGGTACGGTAAGCAGGCCGGCGCCGCTCGATCCGACCGCCAGCGTGCCGGTGGTGGTCAGGATCTTGCCCGCAGCCACCGTGTAGCTGGCGCTCGTGCCGGCGGCCTGGGCCAGCGCGAACCGCTGCACGGTGATGTTGCCGGCGACATTCAGCGTCCCGCCGTCCAGATGGAACTGGGCGGGGTCCACCCCGGGGGCGGTCTCGAGGATCTCCCCGCCGACCGTCAACGTGCCTCCGCTGAGGTTGTACGTGCCGCCCTCGCCCGTGCCGCCCGGTCCGTATTCCAGGTTGCCGGCAATCGTCACCGTCCCGCCGTCCTGGTCGATCGTGGTGGCGTTCGGGCCGCCCAGGATGATCGTGCCCGCCTCCACCGCGCCGCTGACGACGTTGATGACGGCTGTGCCCGACCCGGACTGGATCGTGCCGGCCTTCAGGGCGCCCCCGTCAACCGTCACTCTGCCCGTGCCGCCGGTGCTGTTGCCCAGGATCAGGGCGTTCTGCACGTCCAGTACGCCGCCGGTGATCGTGAGATAACCCGTGCGATCGTTGAGTCCCAGTTCCATCTGACCGCCGACGCCCTTCCCGCCGTTGTCGCGGATGCGCAGCTCGCCGCCGGTGATGTTCAGCCGCCCATGCCCGCCGACGCCCAGCCCGGGGTTGATGCCCAGTCGCAGACTGTTGACCTCGAAGTCGTCGCCCGCGCCCACTTCCACCGGCGCCTGCACGGCGTTGTCTTCGAGGCTGATGTTCACGCGGTCCATGGCCGAGGGCAGCACGTCGTTAGGCGGCTGGTTCTGGGCGTTGAGGTCCACCCGCCAGTTGGTGTTGGTCCGCCACTTCCCGTCGCCCGGGTAGGGGGTCGAGCCGTCGTCGGGCGTCGGGCGGACGGGGCTGACCACGTCCTCGGTGCCGGCGTCCCAGCAGACGTCCACGCCGGTGGGCGTGGCGGCGGTAAAGGCCCGCTCGAACGCGAAGATGCCCGCCGCCTCGGCCGAAGCGTGACCGCGGTCGCTGTCGTTGAAGGTGTCCTCGTCGAGGGTGAGCTTGACGTCCGCGGCGGTAACGGCGCCGCGCCGCAGCCAGCCGCCGTCGTCGCCGTTCCTCGACGCGGTCGAGGCCACCACCAGCGGGGCCGACGCGAAGGTCTGGATGAAGCTGATCGGGATGCCGTCGCCGTCGGGATTCTGGTCGGTCCAGCCGTCGATGACGGCGGCGCTCTGGAGGGCGTCGAACAAGACGCTGCCGCTTCCGTCGATCGTGTAGCCCCCGCCGTTGCCGTCCAGCGTTCCCGGACCAGCCGTCAGGGCGACGTAGCCGACCTGCTCGGCTACCACCGTCCCGCCGTCGCCATACGCCTCGGCCCGCTCCAGCGCCACGTCGAACCCGCCGGTCGAGACGTTCCGGATCGCCGTCGTCATCCACGGCACCGACGGGTCGCTCGGCAGCGAGTTCGACTCGCTGTTCATCGTCTGGATGAAGGCTTGGAGCACGGGCGTCGACGGCATGGCCGCCAGGAAGCTCTGCGGGTCCCACCCTCCGCCGCTCTTTCGCTGAATCTGGCTGGTGGAGACGCCGCCGGCCTCGATGTACACGCCCGGCTGGATCTCCCATCGTCCGGGCACGATCGCGAAGTAGGCCACGTCGGTCATAGCCCCGTGCGTGCCGTCCTTGTTGCGGGGCTCGGTCTGCACGGCTTCAAAGCCGGTCTTGGTCACGTTGCGGATGCGGATGGCGCACGGGTCGCCGCCCTCGTTGGTCGCCACCAGGAACACCAGCGGCGTCTGGTCGTAGCTCTGGTTGAACGTCACCGACTGGAACGGCGAGGAATTGTTGGTCGTCGGCAGGGTGAACGTGTCGACCTCGAACAGCGGGCCGGCCCGCAACGTTCCCGCGACAGCCAGAAGCGCACAAACGACATACGTGAACAAACGACCCCGAGTACTCATGTCCGTTCTCCTTCCTGCCAGCGTCCTGCCGCCAGCCGGGCCAATCCGCGCGAAGCAACGCTCCGTGCGTCTTGAGACGACCGGCAACGCTCCAGGCTGCGAACCCGCAACGCAGGACCGGGACGCCCTCTTGTTTGCGATACGTGCCAACCAAAGAGCCTGCGACATGTCTCTCCTACAGGCCTACCGTCTATTATAGGCCATTTCGGGGATGCGCCAAGTCGGATTTCTCACGTGTTTCTCACCATTGGCCGGCCCCCGCGGAGGTGCAAACAGTCCCCGGACGGAGTACCCGTTTCCCGGAAGGCCCGAGCGGGCTGAAAAAGACGGCGAGGGCTGGTCGTGGGACCAACCCTCGCCGCTTTGCTGAAGTCTGCCTCTGTCTCTGTTTGCGGGCCTTGTTGCGGGATTGTGGCCCGTCGTTACGAGCGGCGCCGGCGGATGTAGCCGCCCAGCGCGCCGGCAGCCAGGGCCAGCAGGCCCATGGTGGCCGGCTCGGGCACGGCCGTCAGCTCCACGTCGTTGCCCGTGCCGCCCTGGTAGGTGATGGCGAAGCTGGCGGTCACGCCGGGAACGCCGAACCAGGTGCCTTCGGGCAGGTCGGCGAACGCCCCGGTCGTCAGATCGCTGCTGATGTTGTCGATCAGCAGGATGCGGGTGTTCTCGGGCACGTCGTAGCCGGCCAGCAACAGCAGCTCGCCGTCCAGGTTGACCCTGCCGTTGACCACGAGCAGGTCGTTGCCGCCTGTGGTCAGTTCCATCTCGAGCGTCCCGCCGGCGAGCTGGGTGTAGCTGCCGTTGACGGTGGTCGTGCCGACCGAGTGGCCCGGGGCCATCGTGCCGGAGGTGTTGGTGAGGTCGAACTCGATCAGGTCGGCCTGCAATCGCCCGCCGGTGAATTTGAACGTGCTGTCGGCCCGCTTGCGGATGGTGCGGGCGTTGAGCGTGCCGCCCTCGAGGTTGTACGTGGAGGCCACGTCTCGCCCGATGAGGATGCTGAAGTTGTCCGGCGAAGCCTCCAGGGCGCCCATGGCGTTGAAGACGCCTCCGGTCTGCGTGAAGGTGGCGGCGGCGCTGCGCCCTACCTCCACCCGCATGGAAGCATTCAGCGTGCCGTCCATCAGGGTGTAGGTCGAGCCGTCCGATCCGCCGAATTCAGCCACGAACAGCCGGCGCACGTTGACGGTGGAGTCGCCGTCCTGGATGAAGTGGCCCATCCCGCCGCGACCGACGACGGTGTGCGTGCCGTTGACGTTAAGCGTGCCGCCGGTCATGTGGTAGGTGGCCGGGTCGGTGCTGCTGCCTCCGCCGTCCTGCTTGTTGCGGACGTAGAGGTCGTTGTTGGCGGTCACGGTTCCGCCGGTCTGGGTGAAGGTGGCCGTGTGGCTGCGCCCGATGTTGATCTGATCGCTGGCCGTCAGCGTGCCGTCGTTGAGCGTGTAGGACGAGCCGCCCGAGCCGGCCCCCTCGGCCACGAACAGTCGGCGCAGGCTCACCGTCCCGCCGTCCTGGGTCATCTGTCCGACGCCGCCGCGCCCGATGACGGTGTGCTGGCCGCCCACGGTGAGGCGGGCGTTGTCGGCGACGGTGACCGTGCCGGTCGAGCCGGAGCCGTTGGCGACGAAGAAGTCGGTGCTGGAGCGGGTCTGGCTGTCGCCGGCTAGGTGGAGCGTGCCCTGCTGACCGGCGCCGCTGGCCACCTCGAGGTTCCCGCTGACGTTGAGCCCGCCCGTGCCGGTGACGGTGAGGCTGCCGGTCCCGTTGATGTACCGGGTGCCGCTGGTAGCCACGCCGACGTCGATGACGGCGTTGTCGCCCCCGCCGGGCAGGACGTCGTTGGTCCACAGCGTGTTCGTGCCGTAGTCGCCCGTGATGCCCCGCCAGTGGAACGGATCGGTCGGCTGGGCGATCTGGTCGAGCCACTTGACCTCGATGTTGTCCAGGTCGAGGTTGGTCGTGGCCCCGCCGGTGCGCCCGCCAAAGACCACCCGGCTCTCGTAGGGCGTCACGCCGGCGATGAAGTAATTGGTGAAGATGTTGTGAGGAGTGGAGGTGGCCTTGTCAATCAGGTCCAGCGTGACATTGGCCCCGCCGGCGACGAAGTCGATGGTCGCGCTGGCCGTGTGCCAGGCGCCGCGATAGTCGTACGGGATGGTCCTGGTCACGTTCTGCCCGTTCCAGGCCAGGTTCACCGAGTACGGACCGGGATCGCCGGCGTTGACATAGATGTCGAAGCCGAGGCCCAGCGCGTTGGCGATCCTGGCTTCTTCCCAGCCGCCGCTGGTGGCCACGCCGGTCCCGGTGGTCCCGTTCCATCCGGTGTTGACCAGGGCGAAGGCGAACCCGTCAGCGCCGCTGAGGACGTTGAAATCCCACTTGGCCTCGATGCGCCCGAACTGCCCCTGCGCGACGCGGTCGAAGCCGATCTGATTGTTCAGGTTTCCGGTCTGCCGGATCAGGCGGAGATAGTTGCCCGTGGGCCCGCCGGCCAGCACGTGCGGCCCGGGGCTGCCGGTGTTGGGGCTCAGGGCAAACGGCGTGGTGCCGTAGTTGTCGAAGTCCTGGAACAACGTGTTGGCGCCGACCGGACCGCCGGCTGGGTTCGCCCCCGGGGCCGTCGTCGGGTTGCTGTAGGACACGTTGACGTTGTCCAGGTCTACGTTCATGTTCAACCCGCCGGTCCGCCCGGCGAACTGGACGCGGTTCTCGAAAGGCCCCGCACCGAACACGTACTGGTTGAACACCGTCACCGTTGTGGGCGTTCCATTGACGTTGCCGATGAGGTCTAGTTTCTGCTGGCTGCCCGGCCCGAGGGCGTCGATCGACCAGACCGCCTGGTTCCACACGCCGTTGGCAAAATTCACGCTGCCCGTCGCCACCGCGTAGCGGGCGAGTTCCTGGTTGTTCCAGTTCAGAGTCACGTGGTTGGTCCCCGCGGGGTACGCTCGGAACCCCAGGCCCAGCACGCCTGCGGCGTTGGGCGACTCGTTCGCACCAAAGGCCGCCCCAGCCCCCGTCGTACCGTACGTGCCGGTCGGGATCAGGGCGGCGGAGAATCCGTCAGCCGCCTGATCGAGACTGTACCCGGCAAAGTCGAACCGGGCGACCACGTTTTGGTATACGCCCGCGTCCGTCCGGTCGTAGGCATAGCGGTTGGACTGGCTGTTCACGCCGTCATTGACCAGGCGCAGGAAGTAGCCTGACGGTCCGCCGGACGTCACCGTCGGCGCGGGCAGGTTGCTGTTGGTGATGGTCGCAGCCGGCAGCGGCGCGTCAAACGTGTCTACCAGCCCAGCGGAAAGCCCAGCCGATACCATGCACAAAACGCCCACAACGAGCCACATGTGTCGCATCATTGGTCCTCTCCTCTAAAGACAAGGATTTGCCAGTCTCTCACTCAACACGATAGGACGAACGATCGCCCTCGCGGTCGTTCATACCTAATAGCGTACCGCGCGGCGGCTGGGTGTCAAGGGGGGTTTCTGCCGGTTTTTCGGCGCTTCCGGCCATGCGGGCTCCGCGAGAATGGGCGATCACTCGGCCTTGAGCGGGCGGGCCATGAGGTCGGCGATGGCCTGGGCGGGAGGGGTGTGCTCGAAGAGGATGTTGTGGACGGCCCGGGTGATGGGCATCTCCACGCCGAGTTGGGCGGCCAGTTGCACCAGGCTGACGGTGGTGGCGACGCCCTCGACCACGCCGTGCGCCTGAGCCTGCGCCTGCTGGGGGGTGGCGCCCTGGCCGACGGCCTGTCCGAAACAGCGGTTTCGTCCGATGGGGGAGGTGCAGGTGGTGATAAGGTCGCCGACGCCGGCCAGGCCGAAGAAGGTCTCGGCCCGCCCGCCGGCGGCCTGGCCCAGGCGGACGATCTCGGCCAGTCCGCGTGTGACGAGGGCGGCCTTGGCGTTGTCGCCGGCCTGGAGGCCGTCGAGGATGCCGGCGGCGATGGCGATGACGTTCTTGGCGGCGCCGGCGATTTCCAGCCCGACCAGGTCCGGGTTGGTGTAGATGCGGAAGTAGGGGCGGTTGAGCAGGGCCTGGACGCGGTCGGCCAGGAGCGTGTCGTCGGCGGCGACGGCGACGCTGGCGGGCAGTCGTCGGGCGACCTCCGGTGCGATGGACGGGCCCGACAGGGCGGCCAGGGGTCGCGTCGCGGCGTCGCGGTCGAGCACGTCGCCCAGGACCTGGGTGGGACGAAGCAGCGTGCCGTTCTCGATGCCCTTGGTCACGCTGCAGATGGGCAGAGCGGGCGGGCAGTGGGGGCCCAGGCGCTGCCAGACGCCGCGCATGAACTGGGTGGGGACGGCGGAGAAGGCCAGCTCGACACCGTCGAAGGCCTCGGCGTCGCTGAGGGCGATGCGGACGCGGTCGGGGAGCGGGCAGCCGGGCAGGAAGCGCCGGTTCTCGCGGTGCTCGGCCAGGTCGCGGGCGGCGTCGGGAAAGGCCGACCACAGGCGGACGTGGTGGCCGTTCTCGGCCAGCATCAGGGCGCAAACGGTGCCCATGGCCCCGTCGCCGATCATGGCAAGGGTGGACGTACTCATCGGCCTGAGGGTATCGCGGCGCGGCGGGTTTGTCCAGAGCGGGCGAGCGGCGCGGCGGGCGACATTGGCCCCGCCGGGCGGAAATAAACTGTTGCGTCCGTCGCGGGCGATAAGTAGAGTTCGTGGTTTCAATCCTGCCTGTCGGCAGGCAGGAATGCCTCGGCCGCGCAGGCGGCAAGGACTTGGGCGATGCTTTTGACCGACATGCTGAAGCTGGAGCAGATCAAGGTCCCGTTGGCTGCCACGGACAAGCAGGGCGCCATCCAGGAACTGGTGGACCTGCTGGCGGGCCAGGGCAGGCTGCTGGACCGCGACAAGGCGTATCAGGCCGTCCTGGAGCGCGAGCAGACGCGGACCACGGGCATCGGCGAGGGCGTGGCCATTCCGCACGGCAAGACGCCGGCCGTCGACGACCTGGTGATCGCCCTGGGAAAGGCGCCCGACGGCGTGGACTTCGAGTCGATCGACGGCAAGCCGGTGACGCTGATCCTGCTGCTGCTGAGCCCGTCGGACCGGACCGGTCTGCATATCCAGGCCCTGGCGCGGATCTCCCGCCTGATCAGCCTGGACGCCTTCCGCAAGAAGATGGCCTCGGCGCAGACGGCCGAGGAGATCTTCCAGGTCATCCAGCAGCAGGAGCAGTCGCTCCAATAGAACGCCCCCACCTGCCCGCCGCCGGGACTACCTGATCGTGACGGCCTCCAACAAAGCCCCGGGTGCCGTGCACGCTGGGGGCCGACCCGCCCAATGACCGGGCGCGGTTCTTCGATTTCGACATCAGCCGCCGGAACCCGGTCGTCACGGTCCGCTGAACCAGTCGTCACCTCTTGCCATCGGCACTCGCTCTTGTCGGGTGGGCCCACCCAAGGTACAGTTGGGGCCTCAGGAGTTTCTTATGAGCAAGTCCGATCTAAGCCGGCGGGCGTTTCTTGGCCGCGGTCTCTCCGCCGCCGCCGCTCCGTGGATCGTTCCCGCCTCGGTCCTCGGCGCCGCCGCACCCAGCAATCGCGTCACGCTCGGCTTCATCGGCGTGGGCAACCAGGGCAGCCAGGTGCTCCAGGGGTTCCTCCAGGAAGACGACTGCCAGGTGCTGGCCGTCTGCGACGTGAACCGGGCCAGCTACGGTTACAAGAGCGACAAGCAGTTCCTCGGGCGCGAGGTCGCCCGCAAGACGGTGGACGAACACTATGCCGCCAGCGGCGGGCGCTCGGGCGGCTGCGCGGCGTACATCGACTTCCGCCAGGTGCTGGGCCGGGCGGACATCGACGCGGTCGTGATCGCGGTGCCCGACCACTGGCACGCCGTCATGACCTGCGCCGCCGCCCGCGCCGGCAAGGACATCTACTGCGAGAAGCCCCTGAGCCTGACGGTGGAAGACGGGCAGGCCATGGTCCGCGAGGTGCGACGATGCGGCGTGGTCCTCCAGGCCGGCACGCACGAGCGGTCCAACGGCGTCTCACGGTTCGCCTGCGAGCTGGTCCGCAACGGCTACGTCGGGCAGCTCAGGCGGGTCCAGGCCGTGGTCGGCCCGTGGAACAAGACCGCCCCGCCGGCTGACTGGAAGCCGATGGACGTGCCCGAGGACTTCGACTACGAGCGATGGCTCGGTCCGGCCCCGTGGGCGCCCTACCACAAGGACCGCTGCCTCTACAACTTCCGCTTCCTGCTGGACTACAGCGGCGGGCAGGTCACGAATTACGGGGCCCACAGCCTGGACCTGGCCCAGTGGGGCCACGACACGGAGCGCACCGGGCCGGTGGAGGTGGCCGACGCGGGCAGCGTCTGGCCGAGCGACGGGCTGTTCGACGTGGCGCTGGAGGTCCATTTCCGCGCGCGGTACGCCGACGGCGTGGAGTTGGAGTGCATCACCCGCAAGGAGAACATGTCCACGCGGTTCGAGGGGAGCGAGGGCTGGGTGGAGGTGGGCTACGGCGGGTTCCACACGTTTCCCGAGTCGCTCAAGCGGGTGCGCCTGGGCCCCAACGACGTCCGCCTGTACGCCAGCGCGGGCCACTACCGCAACTTCCTGGACTGCGTGAAGTCCCGGCGCGAGCCGGCCGCCCCGGTCGAGGTCGCCCATCGCTCGGCCACGCTCTGCCACCTGGGCAACATCGCCATGCTGCTCAAGCGCCCGCTGAAATGGGACCCGCGGGCCGAGCGGTTCGTCGGCGACGACCAGGCCAACCGCATGCTGGGCCGGGCCAGGCGCGCGCCGTGGACGGTGTAACTCCGCTACGGCGCGGCGCGAGCCGGCGCCCGCGTCAATTCCCCACGCCGAGCTTGTGGGCCTCGATCTCGGCGGTGCTGGTCAGGCGGCGGACGGGGACCATGACG
This sequence comes from Planctomycetota bacterium, assembly GCA_022705325.1. Classification (GTDB taxonomy): domain Bacteria; phylum Planctomycetota; class Phycisphaerae; order SM23-33; family SM23-33; genus MWDR01. The sequence goes on from JAKJER010000001.1 coordinate 121,746, forward strand.
GGCTTCTTCTCCTTGGGGTCGGGGAAGTAGACCCAGGCCGTCCCGGCCGTCGCGTCGTGCAGAATGTAGGAGGACCCTCCGGCGGTGACGAAGTACCGGCCCTCTTCGCGGGCCGCGCCGGCCGCGGCTGCCGCACGATCGGGCTGGGCGGTGGTAATCACCGCCGCCAGCGCCACGACCAGCAGGCCGCAGACCACGATCCATTGATACATCTTCCTGTGCATGTTGTCCCTTCCACTAGGCGGTGTCATTGGTCGAACTTCTCGGACGTAAACAGGAACACTTCCGTGTCGCTCTGCCGCCAGGCGCCGGGCTCCAGCCCGGCCTTGCCCGCGCAACACTGGTCAAGGAATTCTATCGCGTTCCAGCCCTGGTCGGTGGCGACCTCGGGAAGAAAACACCCGGACTGTCCGCCCCGCACGACGTAGATGCCGTGCGTGCCCACTTCCAGCTTCTCCGGCCGGCGAGTGGGGATCAGCTCCGACAGCACGGAGACCTCGATCCTCAGTCGGCCCAGCTCGCCGGGGGTGATCGGGTTGAAGCGGAATCGCGGATCGCGGGTGGCCGCCGCGGCGGCCATCTCCACGATCATCGCCCCCAGCGAGCCCAGCGGGTGGAACGTGCCGATGCACCCCCGCAGCCGCCCCTGGTTGGTCAGCGTCACGAAGCAGCCTCGCTGCTCGCCCAGCAACCCCGTCGTTTCGGCCCGGGGCAGCGCCTGGCCCGTGACGGCCGCTTCCACCGCCTGCCGCGCCAGGTGGATCAGCCGCGAGCGATCCTCGGGAGATATTGCCATTACGGTCTCTCCTCTTGGCCGACATTGTACCGCGCCGGGCAAGGGCACAACAGACGCTGCGCGGGCCCGGGTCCGGCACGCCCGTGGAACCCGCGCTCACATCACCAGGTTGACGTGGCCCTCCTGGGCCGAGCCCAGGTAGGCGGCCACCCCGCCCTCTTCGATTCCGTCGATGAGTTCCTCGCGCTTGATGCCCATGAGGTCCATGGACATGGAGCAGGCGACCATCCGCACGCCGGCGCGCCGGGCGGAGTCGATCAGCTCGCCCAGCGAGGCGACGTGCTTCTTTCGCATGATGCCCTTGATCATTCGCAGGCCCATGCCTCCCATGTTCATCTTGGACAGGCCGAGCTTGTCGGCCCCGCGGGGCATCATCCAGCCGAACATCCGCTCGATGAGGGTCTTGCGGACGGCGACCTTCTCTCGCCGGCGCAGGACGTTGAGGCCCCAGAAGGTAAAGAACATGGTGACCTTCGAGCCCATGGCGGCGGCCCCGTTGGCGATGATGAACGAGGCCATGGCCTTGTCGAAGTCGCCGTTGAAGACGAGGATGCTCTTGTGGCGTTCGGCGTCCGCGGTGGAATGCGGGACGGGGGACGGCTGGGGCAGGCCCCTGGCGACGGCGGCGGACACCGTGCCGTTGTTGCGGGCGACGTCCAACAGGCGGTTGCCGGTGGCGGCGCACCAGGCCTCGACGTCGGCGGCGAAGCCGTGGTCGCAGGTGGTGATGCGGACGGCCTGCCCGGGGCGGAGATTCTCCAACTCGTCGTGCAGGCGCATGATCGGTCCGGGGCACTGGAGTGCGCGGGCGTCGATCTCGCGGACGACCTGGGCGGTGGCGGACGCCCCGCCGCAGCAGGCCGCGCCGGACGAGGAAGCGCCTCCGGCGCAACACCCGTCCGAAGCCTGGGCCGGGTTCTGGGGCGCCGGCTTGCCGCCGCGGGGCCCGTCGAAGGACGCGGGCGGCTTCGGCAGGGGCGCCGCGGTTCCTCGATCGGGCCCCTGGCAGTCGCGGAAGGCGAGGTACGTCTTGTATCCGCCGGTCAGGTTGCGGCAGCGGAAGCCGTGCTGGCTGAGGATGCGGCAGGCCAGGTAGCCGCGCAGGCCGACCTGGCAGAAGGCGAGGATTTCCTTGTCGCGCGGCAGCTCGCCCAGGCGCCCGCGAAGCTCGTCCACGGGGATGTGCAGCGAGCCGGGGATCGTGCCGGCCTTCACCTCCGGAGCGGTGCGGACGTCCAGCAGGACCTGGTCGGCCCGCGGGTTGGCGACCTGGTCGTAGTGGGCGAGGAGCACGTCGCCGTCCAGGGCGTTGGAGGCCACGTAGCCGGCGTAGTTGACGGGGTCCTTGGCCGAGCCGTAGGGCGGAGCGTAGGACAGTTCGAGGTCCGTCAGGTCGCGGACGGTCAAGCCCGCCCGCTGGGCGACGGCGATGACGTCGATCCGCTTGTCCACGCCGCGCGCTCCGACCGCCTGGGCGCCGAGGATCCGCCCGTCCTTCGGGTCGAACAGGAGCTTCAGGCTCATCGGGACCGCGCCGGGGTAGTAGCCGGCGTGGCTGCTGGGGTGCACGTAGATCTTCTCGTGGGGCGTCTCGGCGCGGACGAGCTGTTTCTCGGTCAGGCCCGTCAGGCCGATGGTCAGGTCGAAGACCTTGCAGACCGCCGTGCCCTGCCCGCCGCGATACGCGCTGGGCCGGCCGAAAGCGTTGTCGGCGGCGATGCGCCCCTGGCGGTTGGCGGGCCCGGCCAGCGGCATCAGGCTCCGCTGCCCGCTGACGATGTGGGCCGACTCGACCACGTCGCCGACGGCGAAGATGTTCTCGTCGCTGGTCCGCATGTGCTCATCGACGACGATCCCGCCGGCCGAGCCGATCTCCAGGCCCGCCTCGCGGGCGAGGGCGGCCTCGGGCTTGACGCCCACGGCCAGGACCACCAGGCCCGCCTCGATGCTCTCGCCGGTGCTCAGCTCGACGTTCAGGCGGTCGCCCTCGCCCTGGCGGACGGCCTTCACCGACTGTCCGAGCCTCAGGTCCACGCCGTTCTGGCGGAGCTGCTGGTGCAGCGGGACGACCATCTCGGGGTCGGCGATGGCGAAGACCTGCGGCAGCAGCTCGACCAGCGTGGTCTCGATCTTCCGCTCGCGGAGGGCCTCGGCCATCTCCAGTCCGATGTATCCCCCGCCGACGACGACCGCGCGGCCGGGGTTGGCGGCGTCGACGACCTGCTTGATGCGGTCCATGTCTTCCAGGCTGCGCAGGGTCATGATGCGCCCGCCGGACATCGGGATGGGCGGGCGGATGGGCTCGGCGCCGGGGCTGAGGATGAGCGCGTCGTAGGGCTGGGTGAACTCCTGTCCGCTCTCGAGGTCGCGCACGACGACCTGGCGGGCGGCGCGGTCGATCTTCAGCACCTCGTGACGGGTGCGGACGTCGATGTTGTAGCGTTTGCGCAGCCCGTCGGCCGTCTGGACCAGCAGGCTCTTGCGCTCGGGGATGACCCCGCCGATGTGGTAGGGCAGCCCGCAGTTGGCGAACGAAACGTTCCGCCCCCGCTCGAACAGGAGGATCTCCGCCTCTTCGGACAGTCTTCTGGCCCTGGCGGCCGCCGACGCGCCGCCGGCTACTCCGCCCACGATCACGATTCTCTTGCGCTGAGTCATGGATTCTCCACGTGTGCTGGTCACGGTGTTGACCTCTAACTGGTCTGCGGGTTTCGGATGTCGCAACAGCGTCGAATGCAGGTGAGCAGTCCGGGCAGGCGAGGATCGACGATCCTGTAGATCACCGTCCGCCCGCGGCGCTCGCTGTCGAGCAGGTTGTATCCCTTGAGCAGGCGCAGGTGCTCGCAGGCCTGGTGGGGGGGCAGACCGCACAGCCGGGCGATCTGGTTGACGGTCATCTCGGTCTGCCTGGCCTGGGACTCCATCAGGATGTCCACGATCTGCAGTCGCTGGGGATGGGCCATCACCTTCAGGCACTCGGCCGCCCGGCACAGGGTCCCCATCGGGACCAGGTCCAGTTCGGGCAGGGGACTCTCCCGGGTGGTGTCATCGCCTCTGGTTGTCGAACCTTCGTCTTCCATCATTGTTGACCTCGAAAACATAATATATCGTGACCTCTCGACATATCAAGTAATTTATGGGCGAAAACAGAAAACGCAGCGATATTTCCGCGTGCCTCCCTTCGCCGCATGGCTTAGAATACAGCCTGAGAGGAGTACCGCGATGAGGCGTAAGGCATTCACCTTGGTTGAGTTGCTGGTGGTGGTGTCGATCATATCGTTGCTGCTGCTCTTGCTGACCCCCTCGCTTGCCAGGGCCCGCAAGATGACCCGTAACGTTAGCTGCCGATCGAACTTGCATCAAATTCAGCTCGCCATGACGCAGTACGTTCAGGCCGCCAAAGGGGACGTATTCCGGTATTACCTGACGTTCGACACGTTCTGGGTCAACCTGCTTCGGCGGTTCAACGGGAACATCGACGACCTCCGGCTTTGCCCCAGCGCCGCGAAGGAAGGTTCCGGCGTGGGCAGCTTCTGCACCGCCTGGACCGGGCGATACAGCCCCGGTTCGTGGATGAACAACAACACGCGGTTCATCTACGGCAGCTACGGGTTCAACGCCTGGTTGCACCCCAACCCCGGGCGGGGGCCGCAGGAGTATTACTTCGGGCAGTTGGACAAGATTCGTACGCCGAACATGGTGCCCGCGTATCTGGACGCCAACTGGGTTGACGGCTGGCTCGATCACACCGACCCCCCGCCGCCGGACCGCCGCGGCAGCACGACGGTGCCCAACCTCGCGCGCTTTGCCATCAAGAGGCACGGGCAGTCCATCAACGGTTCGTTCATGGACGGCTCGGCCAGGAACATCCCGTTGGATGATCTCTTCCAGATCCAGTGGAGCCTGGGCTTCCAGGTCGGCGCGCCGCTGATCCTGCCGCCCGACAACGACGACAGTTCCGGATGAACCGTCTGCTCCCATTGCTGCTGGCGTGTCTGGCAGCCGGGCCGGCGCCGGCTTTCGCGTCGCCCGCGGCCGCGTCTTCGCAGCCGGCCAGCCGCCCCGCCGGGGACGATATCCGGGCACACCTGCGACAGAACCTCGAGCAGGCGCGGGCGGCGGGACTGGAGGTCAAGGTCCTGCGGCGCCTGGTGGAGAAAGAGCCTTCGCCGCCTCCGGCCGGGCCGGACGAGATCGAGCGGGCCCAGCGCGAGCAGGCGGCGCTCGAGATGACGCTCGCGTTCCTCCGCGACATTCACCCCCGTCTGCCGGCCTTGCGCCAGCGGCTTCGGCGGGCGGGCATGAAACCCCAGGTGTTGGATGCGCTGGTGCGCACGGCGGTATCGGCCTTCAACGATGGCGAACTGGGGCAGGGGGAGGAGGAGTTCCCCAGGCTGGTGGGTCGGATCCAGAGTGCGGTGCGGCTGGCGGAGCAGGCAGCCGACGCGGGCGGCGACAGGGCGCTGGCGGCGTTGCGGGACCGGGCCATCGGGGCGTTCAACGGCGGGCACTTCGGGCGGGGACCGGCCACGTTCGACACCCGCCTGGCCCAGTTCGAGGAGGCGCTGGGCGAAGCCGTTCGCCACCCGGTTGCGACCAGCCGGCCGGCGGAGAAACCCGCCGAGCCGGCCACGCCTGCGCAGGTGCTGCTGGACCTGCACAACCAGGTCCGCCTGCGTCAGAACCTCCACGCGCTGAAGCTCGAGCCGCGCCTGACCGCCGCCGCCCAGAAGTACGCCGAGTTCATGGCCCGCACGGGCAAGTACGGGCACTACGAGAAGGGCAACCCCGGCCAGCGCGTCATGGACGAGGGCTACCGCTTCCGCTCGGTGGGCGAGAACTACGCCGCCGGCCTGCCCACCGCCGAGCTGGCCGTGCAGGCGTGGCAGGCATCGCCCACGCACCGCCAGACGATGCTGGGCGGATACGTTCACGCGGGGTTCGGCCAGGCCAGGACCAGTCACGGTCAGGCGGTCTGGGTGGCAGTTTTCGCGATCCCGCGATAGAGCAATCGCGGGGACTCGACGAGAAAGCCCACGGGGGGTCTCCGCCACGGCGGACAGGTCCGCAGGCTTTGGGTCTGGTGCTGCCGGGCGCGGTCACACCATGTGTCGTTCCATCTCGCGGAGGCGCTCGACTCGCTCCTCGATGGGCGGGTGGGTCATGAAGAGCCTGGCCATCTCTCCGCCCGTCAGCGGCTGGACGATGAACAGCGGCGCCTGGCTGTCCGGCACGGGCAGCGGGATTCGCTCGTTGGCGGAACTGAGCTTGAGCAGGGCGTTGGCCAGTCCGCGGGGCGAGCCGGCCAGCTCGGCGCCTTCGCGGTCGGCTTCGTACTCTCGCGAGCGGCTGATGGCGAGCTGGATCAGCATCGCCGCCAGCGGCGCCAGGATCATCAGCAGCAGGGCGATCAGCGGGTTGCCGCCCTCGCGGTCGCGGCGTCCGCCGCCCCAGAAGCTCAGGTACGTCAGCCACGTGATCGCCCCGGCCACCACGGCCGCGATAGTCGAGATCAGCACGTCGCGGTGGCGGACGTGGGCCAACTCGTGGGCCAGCACGCCTTCCAGCTCGGGGCGGGTGAGCATCTGCCTCAGCCCGGCCGTCACGCAGACGGCGCTATGGCTGGGGGAGCGTCCGGTGGCGAAGGCGTTGGGGGCGGCCGCCGGCGAGATGCACACCCGGGGCATGGGCATGTGGGCCCGCTCGACCAGTCGCTCGACCGTGTCCCACAGTTCGGGGTCGTCCTCTCGCTGGATCTCCTGTGCCCGCACGGTCGCCAGGGCGATCTTGTCGCTGAAGAAGAAGGCCGCGAAGTTCATCACCCCGCCGATGACCAGCGCCGGGATCAGCGCCTGCCGCCCGCCGATCAGGTAGGCCACGCCCAGGCACAGCCCCATCAGCGCCGACATCAGCAGCGTCGTCTTGACGTTGTTCCAGAATCCGTACATGGAAGTCTCCCGTCGTCGCTCAGCCTAGCCGGGCCGGGGCGGACGATCAAGCGCAAGCGCCCGCGGCCGCTCCGCCGGCCGGCGAGTTCTGTAGATTCTACGGCCAGGCGGCGCCCGCGGTTCGCGAGGCGGAGCATTGCGGTTGGCGGGGTTCGGCCGGTATCATCCCCGGCGGGCGGCGGTTGGCCGCCGAGAGGAGCACGGCGATGAAGCGCGTCCACGTCTTCTGTGCCTGTCTGGCCGCGGCGGGGCTGTGCGGCGCCGCTTTCGCGGCAGGGCCGAACCTGATCGTCCACAACGCCAAGGTCGTCACCGTCGATGCGGACTTCAGCATCCGCCAGGCGATGGCCGTCGAGGGCGGGCGGATCGTGGCCGTCGGGAGCAACGACGAGGTCCTCCGCCTCAAGACGGACAAGACCGAGGTGCTCGACCTGGGCGGCAAGATGGTGATGCCGGGGATGATGGACTCGCACGTTCACGCGACGGGGGCGGCGATGACGGAGTTCGACCACCCGATCCCGGACATGGAGTCGATCGCGGACGTGCTGGCGTACGTGCGGGCGCGGGCGGCGGCGCTGGGCGAGGGGAAATGGATCGTCCTCCAGCAGGTGTTCATCACGCGCCTGCGCGAGCAGCGCTACCCCACGCGGGCCGAGCTGGACGAGGCGGCGCCGAAGAACCCGGTGGTCTTCCGCACCGGGCCCGACGCGTCGGTCAACTCGCTGGCCCTCGCGCTCAGCGGGATCGACAAGGACTTCCGCGTCAGCGACGGCGGGCCGGGCCACGTCGAGAAGGCCCCCGGGACGGGCGAGCCGACGGGCATCCTCCGCAGTTGCACGCGGATCATCAAGAGCAGGGAGGCCTCGCGCCGACCGAGCGACCAGGACCGCTACGACCGGCTGCGGGAGCTCTTTCGCGATTACAACTCGGTGGGCCTGACCGCCATCTGCGACGGCTCGGCCTCGCAGGGCAGCCTCGACCTCTACCAGCGCCTGCTGGACAAGGACGAGCTGAGCGTCCGCGTGGCCGCCCAGCACTACGTGGGCACGATGGGGCCGATCGAGAAGGTGCAGGAGGCGATCCGCAAGGTGGGCCAGCACCCGCTGCGGCGCGGCGGGCCGATGCTCCGCGTGATCGGGGTGAAGGTGTTCCTGGACGGCGGGATGCTCACCGGCAGCGCGTACATGAGCCGCCCCTGGGGCGTGAGCAGGATCTACGCCATCGACGACCCGGAGTACCGCGGCGTGCTGTTCATCCCGCGCGAGCGGCTGCTGGAGATGGTCCGCGCCGCCAGCCGGTGCGGGCTCCAGTTCGCCGCCCACACCGTCGGCGACGGCGCCGTCGAGACGCTGGTGAGCGTGTACGACGAGCTGGCCCGCACGCTGCCCATCCGCAAGCAGCGACACTGCATCACGCACTCCAACTTCATGAGCGAGGACACGGTCAAGAAGGTGGTGGACCTGAAGATCATCCCGCTGGTCCAGCCGGCCTGGCTGTACCTGGACGCGCGGACGCTGGCGCAGCACTTCGGCTACGACCGCCTGCGGTGGTTCCAGCCGCTGCGGAGCATCCTGGACGCCGGCGGCGTCGCGGCCGGCGGGAGCGACCACATGCAGAAGCTCGGCTCGCTGCGGTCGAACAACCCGTACGATCCGTTCCTGGGGATCTGGACGGCCGTCACCCGCAGGGCCCGCTGGTACGAGGGGCAACTGCACGGCGAGCAGGCCCTGACGCGAGAGCAGGCGATCCGCTTCTACACCGTCCACTGCGCCCGGGCGATGTTCCTGGACAACGAGACCGGCTCGCTGGAGACGGGCAAGGCGGCCGACTTCCTCGTGCTGGACACGGACCTGCTGACCTGCGCCGACGACGCGATCCGCCAGGCGAAAGTCCTGCGTACGTACCTGGACGGCAAGCTGGTGTTCAAGCGCCCGTAGGTTGCCCGTCCGTCCGGCGCCCCAGTTGCCCCGAGCAAGGCGCGTTGACCGGCGCCGCCGTCGGGACTACACTCCGCAGTCAGGAAAGGCGGTGAACCATGTTCAACGTGGAGATCACCTTCGCATATCGCAGCCGGCGGGACGGGTGGACGGGGCAACTGGATGAGTCAGCCGTCGCCTCCGCGGTCTACGGACTGTTGGGGGCGTGGAAGCAGAACGGCCAGCTCCTGCCCGGAGAATTCCCCCGGACGATCATGCGGACCTGCTGCCGGGTCGTGGCGACCTGTCCGGAAACCAACTCGCTGGAGCCCAGGTACGCCGGCAAGGACGTGCGGGAGGCGACGGCGGCCCTGGCTGAGAGCGGGCTGCGGGAGCCCACCTGGCGGGGGCTGGGCGAGGACCTGGACTCGCCGATGGTCGACAAGTGCCGCAAGCCCAAGTGGTACATCCTCAGCGCCGACTGCCTGTCCAACGCCCCGCCGGTGCAGTGCGGCGAGTGCCACGAGCCCATCCCGCTCTACCGCCTGCCGTCCTCACTGGACCGCGGGAGGATTCTCTACTGGCACTACACGTTCCGGGCGTTCGATTTCATTCAGTTGGGGTCCGGCGCCGGCGCGCGCTTTGCTCTTAAGCAGATGGCCGATTCGAACAGCTTCCTCTCGCGCGACGGGCGGGAGATCTGCCGCGCGATCGAGAAGGCCACCGGCGTGCCGACGTACTACTACCTTCAGCGCGTCCGCCCCCGCAGCCTGGCGGCCGAGAAGAAGAGCACGTGCCCGTCCTGCGGGCGGAAGTGGCTGCTGGCCAAGCCGCTGCACGGGCGCTACGACTTCAAGTGCGACCACTGCCGGCTGCTGTCCAACATCGCCTGTTCCGCGTGAGGGCGAGAGACCGCTTGACCCCGGCGGCGGGGCGGGGAAGATAGAGGCTGTCCCGACATGCGCGGACGATAGGAGACTGTCATGCACATCAGGCAAGCGCGGCGACGTCATGCGATGACGTTGGCGCTGGCGGCGGCGGTGGCGGCCGGCGGGATGATCTGGGCGCAGGCCCAGCCCGCGCCGCTGGACGCGGTATTCGCGAAGATCATGGGCGACTTCAAGGCCCGCCTGGCGGAGCTGGACGCCCGCTACGACAAGCAGCTCCAGCCGATCCAGAGGCAGCGGGCGCTGGCGATCGACACAACCGGCGACGAGGCGATGCGGCGGCTGGGCAAGGCGGGTCGCGACCTGAAGGCCGCCGGTTCGGAGGTGGGCGAGGCGATGGCGAAGGCCCATGTCGAGGAGTTGAAGAAGCAGATCAGCCTGGCCAAGGCCGGCAAGCACGGCGGGCTGTGGCGCCTGGAGTTCGGCGGACACGGCTACCTGCCGGTGCTGGCGGCGGCGACCTGGCACGAGGCGAAGAAGGCGTGCGAGGAGATGGGCGGGCATCTGGCCGTCATCGAGACCCTGGCCGAGCGGGACTTTCTGATCGCCCAGACCGGAGGGGTCGGGTTGTGGATCGGTTGCACCGACGAGCACCGCGAGGGCGACTGGCGCTGGCTGGACGGGCGGTCGGTCGATCCGAAGGCCGCCGGCGGGTTCAATGCCGACAACGCCTGGGGCGGCCAGAACTACGGCATCGTGAGCAAGCACGGGCTCGGCGACGACGGCAAGAAGGGCGACAAGGGGGCGGGCTTCATCTGCGAGTGGGAGTGAGGCCTTGCGGGCCCCGGGCGTTCGCGTAGAATGTGCCCGGCCAACAAGGAACTACCATGCCGACATTCGATCTATACGGATTTGCCGAGACGGACCTTTCGGCGGTCAGCCAGGCCGTCGAGGGCGTGCTGGGGGTGGAGTTCGCCCGGCGCGACAACCCGCACATGGGGGGCGAGTTCTTCGCCACCCGTCCCGGGCCGGGCAACGAACACTTCGTCCTGAGACGAAACCACGACCCGGGCACGGACGGCCCGGCCGAGGGGGACTTCGCGAAGTACCCCACGCTGCTCTACGTCAACTGCACCGGCCGCAGCGAGGAAGTCCGGGCCAGGCTCCAGTCGCTGGACGGCCCGCCGGAGCACCTGCGCCAGGGCCCGCTGCGGCGGTGACTCAGATTCGGACGAACACCTTGCGCCGGTACATCCACCAGACCACCAGCCACAGGATCACCAGCACAGTGCCGCGCTCGAGCATGGGGGCGTAGGGCGCGCCGGCGATCTGGAAGATGTCCCTGCCGAGGTGGATTCGCAAGGTCTCCTTGATGAACCCGCTCGAAAGCTGCCACAGCACGTAGAGCGTGATGGGGTTGAGCCCGACGACCACGAACGGGAAGGCCCACTTCTTCAGGCCGATCCCCTCGATGATCGCCACGAAACCGGCCAGCACCAGGGCGGCGGCGCCCGCGCTGCAGATGGCCCACGAGGGCGTCCAGATCCGCTTGACCATCGGGCACAGGCCGGCGGCGTCGATGGCCCAGCCCAGGGCGGCCCCGGCGGTGCCCAGCAGGATCAGCCAGCCGAGCTTGCGCGGGATCGACCGCCCGCTCTTGAGCAGCCCGCCTGCCAGCAGGCCGAAGGTCATCGTCGCGATCGACGGCACGAAGTTGAGCGTCTGGTAGCCGCCGCGATTGAAGACGAAGGGCTTGTCGTGCGGCAAGAGGTTGAGCAGCCACTGGTCGGCGGCGGCGGCGAAGTTGTAGTTCTTGTCCCAGTGGGCGGCCAGGCCGCTCAGGTGGGGCCAGTTGGCGGGCACGCCCACGCTCGCCCAGTCGAAGTCGGCCGGCGGCAGCGGGTACAGCGCGAAGGCCGCCCAGTACGCCAGCAGGATGCCCAGCGCGGCGATCCACTGTATCCGCGGGCGGGCCAGCGCCAGCAGGAAGAGCACCGGGTAGCCCAGGCCGATCTGGGCCAGCACGTTGGCGAAGCTCCAGACGGTCGTCTTGTCGTAGGCGGAGGTCAGGAACACCGCCAGCAGCACCAGCACCGCCGACCGCCACAGGGCGTGGGCGATCAGCCGGGCCAGGCCCTGGCCGCGAGCCCGCCGGCTGGCCAGCGAGAACGGCAGGGACACGCCCACCATGAACATGAACGCCGGCTGGATGATGTCCCAGACGCGGAAGCCCGCCCACGGGGCGTGCTCGCACTGCCAGGCCACCGCCCGCAGCCAACCGACATCGCGATAGGCGCTGGCCACCGCGCCGACGCCCAGGGCGGCCGACGCCATCATCAGCATGATGGCCCCGCGACAGGCGTCCAGCGAGACCAGGCGCTGGGGCAGCGAAGCGGGGGCGGCGTCGGCCAGCGGCGGGGGATTCAGAATCACCTGCGCGTCCAGATGCGGGCTTACGGGGCGCATGCGCGTCTCCTTGTCACGCCTCGGCGGCTTCCGTGTCGTCCGGGAGCATGTCCTCAGCCGGCAGGAGGGCGGCGGTCTCGTCGGTCGGCAGGGCCTCGACGTCCTTGAGCTTTCGCTCGATGGTCCGCGTCTTCTTGGCGGCGGTGTCGATGGTGTTGCCGGCGGTCTGGATCTGCTTGTGGACCCGCTCCAGGATGTCGCCGAACTTGCCGAACTCTGTCTTGACGGCGGCCAGCAGCTTCCAGACCTCGCTGGAGCGCTTCTCGATGGCGAGCGTGCGGAAGCCCATCTGGAGGCTGTTGAGCAGGGCGGCCAGCGTGGTGGGCCCGGCCACCACCACGCGGTGGTCCCGCTGGAGGGTCTCGACCAGGCCCGGCCGGCGGATGACCTCGGCGTAGAGCCCCTCGACGGGCAGGTACATCAGGGCGAAGTCGGTGGTGTGGGGCGGGTCGAGGTACTTGTCGCGGATGTCGCGGGCGCAGAGTTTGACGCGGGTTTCGAGCTGCTTGCCGGCGGCGTCGGCGGCTTCCAGATCGCCCGCGTCCTGGGCGGCCTGGAGGCGCTGGTAGTCTTCCAGCGGGAACTTGGCGTCGATGGGCAGGTGGACCACGCCGCCGTCATCTTCGTCTCGTCCGGGCAGGCGGATGGCGAACTCGACCGGCTCGCGGCCGTCCTTGCGGGTGATCACGTTGGTCTCGTACTGGTCGGCGGTGAGGATCTGCTCCAGCAGCGCGCCGAGCTGGATCTCGCCCCACGTGCCGCGGGTCTTGACGTTGGTGAGCACCTTCTTCAGGTCGCCCACGCCGGTGGCCAGCGTGCGCATCTCGCCCAGGCCGTTGTGGACCTGCTCCAGGCGCTCGCACACCTGCTTGAACGACTCGCCCAGGCGCTTGTCCAGCGTGCCCTGGAGCTTCTCGTCCACGGTGGCCCGCATCTGCTCCAGGCGGGCGGCGTTGTCGGTCTGGATCTCCTTGAGCTTGGCCTCCACGGTGGCCCGCACAGCCTCCATCTTCTTCTCGTTGCTCTCGGTCAGCTTGGCAAGCTGCGCGGCGAAGGCTTCGAGCTGGGTCTTCTGAAGGCGCGTCAGGTCGGCCACCCCGGTGAAGATGGAGTTGGCGAAGTTCTGCATGGCCGCCCCGGCCTCCTCGCGCTGCTGCTTGGCGGCGGCGAGCGATTCCGAGCGGTTCTTGGCGATCTCCTCGCGGACGGCCCGCTCGAGCTTGTCCTGGCCCTTCTCGAAGGCGTCCAGGCGGACCAGCAGGCCGGCGCTGTCGGACTGTCTCAGCCGCCCCAGCACCACCAGCAGCAGCACCAGGCAGGCAAGGCTCAACAGGATCGCCAGTCCCAGCAGCAACTCGGTCATGCGAGTCCTCCCGAGCGGGTCCGGTCATGGATGAGGCGAATACGCATGAGCGGCAGTGTACCAGATTCGAGCCGGCTGCGCAAGTGTCGCCAAACGGCAAGCCGGACCGAAAGTCGGCGGCAGTGCGGTGTCTCAAAACAAATGGGGTTTCCTCTTGCCGGCCCGGCAGGGCCGGGACCGCCCCGAAAGGGGCGGCGGACGGTAGCCGGCGGTGCAAGCCGCCGGAACCGAGCCGCTTGACTACTCAAGCCCCAACGGGGCGTCGGAAAGAGTGCCAAACCGGAGGATATTCGAGGCATTTTCCGACGCCCCTTCGGGGCTCTGCTCATCTTGAACCGTCTACCGGGGGCTCGGCCTTTGGGGCCTCGCCCCCGGCTACCGTCCGGCGCCCCTTTCGGGGCTGTCGGCACACGACCGTTTCTGGCCCGTTCCAAGGCTGACACGACGGGCTGTCTCTGCCACACCACACTGGCAGTGGGGCCTGGATGCGAGGTAGAATCAATTGCGCGGAGTGCATAAAGGGGCATCGCATGGGAAATGCGAATGATTGTCGCGGGAAGACGAATGTCCGAGCGGTTCTCGTTGCACTCTGCTTGGGCATTCTGCTGGCCCTGCTTGCAGCGTTTCTGATCCATTTGCGTGGGCAAGCACAGATCCGGCCTTACTCGGTCACAACCCACAGTCGCGTTCGTGTCAACAGCCTTGAAAAAGGAGCCGAGCTATACCGGAAGAAGATTGGCCACTATCCTGGCCAGAGGCAGGTCCACCAACTCGCCAGCGAAGGCGGGATGTACACGGGGAGCCAGTTGATGGCCATGGCCATGTACCTGATCGAGCTGACGCCTGAAGGGCCGAAGGGCGTGCTGAGGGGCGGCTACGACATCTACAAGGAAGAGTTCATCACTCAGAATTACCCCGGCTACCCGTATACTCTGAGCGACCTGATGCCAGGCGAGGGCGCGATGGCCATCTGCTACTATGTTCGCCGCCCGGACAAGGAGGGCCTGGATCGTTTTGTGGAGGCCGACAATGCCGTCTACACCGACCGGGCCAAGGGCGGCGACTTCCGGGCTTTCATTGCGGAGCGGTGCATGAAGGGCGGAAACTACATCCACGACTTCCTCCTGATTTCCCCCGGGCCCGACCGGAAGTATTTCACCGATGACGACATCACCAACTTCTGAGAACGTGGGATCAATACCATGATGCGGTACAGAGGCTACGAGGCACGCGTCGAGCCTGATCCGCGAGCGGGAATCCTGCACGGGGAGGTGGTCGGGATTCGCGACGTGATCACGTTTCAGGCAGAGTCGGCCGACCAGATCGAACAGGCGTTTCATGACTCGGTAGACTACTACCTGGGATTCTGTCGAAGGCGGGGGGAGCACCCGGAGACGCCGGGGCAGTGATGGCGACGCTTGTAGCTTGCCTGCCTCCGGCTGGCAGGGCCGAAGGCCCGTAAGAAAGTAGCCCAGGCCGAAGCGCAGCGAAGGCCTGGGTACCAGGCCCGCAACCCGCGCAGCCCCAACGGGGCGGGATAAGCCATGGAACACCGATGCGGCAACGATGACCACGCGCGACCCGTTATATCGCCCTTACAGGGCTCGGGTATGACGCCACCGCTACCCTGGCCTGCGCTGCGCTTCGGCCAGGGCTATCATACGCCGGCCCGTCGGGCCTGTGCGGCGGCAGGGGTGAAGATATGGGTAACGGCAAAGCTCAGGCCGGGGGAGTCTGGACAGGCATCCGGTCGTACAAGGCGGTAATTCTGATACACTACACTACGAGCGAATCAGCAGCAGGTACTCCGTGTTGCCGCCCTTGCCGATCACGGTCGAGGGCAGGACGGACTGGACGGGGCAGAAGAGGTCGGCGAGCTGGCGGGAGACTTCCTGGACGACCTCGGCTGACTGCTCGTCGGTGAGCGGCGCGCGGGGCTTTCGGCCCTGGAGCTTGGCCAGTTCGTAGTGGGGCTTGAGCAGCGAGATGATGATCCCGCCGGGTTTGAGCCATTTGCGGGCGGCCGGGACGATGAGCTTCTGCGGCGTCCAGGCGACGTCGATGGCGACCAGGTCGACCGGCTCGGGAGCCTCGGCGTAGAGGGCGTTGGTGCGTTCCATGACGACCACGCGCGGGTCCTGGCGGAGCGTCCAGGCCAGGGCGCCGTAGCCGGTGTCGACGGCGTAGACGCGGGCGGCCCCGCGCGTCAGCAGGCAGTGGGTGAACCCGCCGACGTTGCAGCCGAAGTCGGCGCAGGTCCAGCCGGCCAGGTCGATGGCGAAGGCGGTCAGGGCGGCGTCGAGCTTGTCGCCCGCCCGCCCGACGAATCTGGATGGTTCACTTGCTCCCACGGCTGTCATGATCATTGCCCGGGGGGGAGGAAGGTTCAATGAAAAAGGGCGACGGCGTGCGAGTCCCGCAACGGACCCACACGCCATCGCCTCTTCGAGTGCGTATGGTCGGCGCCTACTTGGCGGCCTTGGCGCGGTTGAGCTGCTTGGCCAGCCGGCTCTTGCGGCGGCTGGCGGTGTTCTTGTGGATGGTGCCCTGGGCGGCGGTCTTGTCCAGCTTCTTGTAGACGGCCTTGAGCTGATCGGCGGCCTGGTCGGTCTGTCCGTCGCCGACGGCGGTCGTGAACTCCCGGACGGCCTGCTTGAGCTGGTCCTTGCGCCAGCGGTTGCGCCCGCGCTGCTTGGCGTTCTGGCGGATGCGTTTCTTAGCCGAAAGCGAATGAGCCACTGCGTTCTCCTACTATGTCAAATCCAAGTCGTTGAGCTCTGCAAAGACGGGCTATTGTACGCCCGGACGCCGAAATAGCAAGGGCATTTTTCGCCCCGCCGTGCTCAGTCGGAGACCCGGGTGATGTCGGCGCCGACGGAGGCGAGCTTGGCCTCGATGGCCTCGTAGCCCCGGTCGATGTGGTAGACCCGCTGGATGACGGTGGCGCCGCGCGCGACCAGGCCGGCCAGGACCAGGGCGGCCGAGGCGCGGAGGTCGCTGGCCATCACGGGCGCGCCGATGAGCCGCTTGACGCCGGTGACGACGGCGGTGGGGCCCTCGCGGCGGATGTTGGCGCCCATCCGCATCAGTTCGGCGACGTGCATGAAGCGGTCGGGGTAGATCTTCTCGGTGATCACGCTGTTTCCGTCGGCCAGGCACAGCAGGGTCATGAGCTGGGCCTGGAGGTCGGTGGGGAAGCCCGGGAAGGGCTGGGTGGTCACGTCGGTGGGTTCGAGTCGCCGCGAGGAGCTGACGACGACGTCGCCGCCCTCCTGGTCGATCTGGACGCCGATGTTCTGGAGCCGGTCGACGACGGCCATCAGGTGCTCCAGGCGGCAGTTCTGGAGGGTGAGTTCGCCGTTGGTGATGGCGGCGGCGACGAGGAACGTGCCGGCCTCGATGCGGTCTGGGATGACGTGGTGCTCGGCCCCGCGGAGCTTGTCGACGCCGTCGATGGTGAGGCGGGGGGTGCCGGCGCCGCTGATGCGGGCGCCCATGGCGTTGAGGTAGTCGGCGAGGTCCTCGACCTCGGGCTCGCAGGCGGCCGACTCGATGACGGTTCGCCCCTCGGCGAGGGTGGCGGCCATCATGACGTTGGCGGTGCCCAGGACGGTCGAGCCGAAGGGCCCGCCCAGGAAGATGTGGGCCCCGCGGAGCTTCTTGCAGGTGGCGATGATGTCGCCGCCGTCGAGTTCGATTTCGGCGCCCAGGGCCTTGAGCCCGCGCAGGTGCAGGTCGATGGGTCGCGGGCCGATCTGGCAGCCGCCGGGCAGGCTGACGCGGGCGCGCTTGCGTTTGGCCAGCAGGGGCCCCAGCACGCAGACGCTGGCGCGCATCTTCCGCACGCGGTCGTACTTGGCGTGGCTGTCGGCCTCGTCGTCGACGCTCAGGTGCAGGTCGCCGTTGGGGTCGCGGGTGACGCGGGCGCCCACGTCGCCCAGCACCTCGCCCATGAAGCGGACGTCGGCCAGGTCGGGAACGCCGTGGATCACGTTGGGCCCGTCGCTGAGCAGGGCGGCAGCCATGATCGGCAGGGCGGCGTTCTTGGCCCCGTCGATGCGGATCTTGCCCTTGAGCCTGGCCCCGCCGTTGATGACGAATCTATCCATAGATGTTGCGCCAATCCGTTAGAGGGTCTACCGGGAAACTTGCGCCCCACAGGATACCAACTCCCGCCCGGAGGATTCAAGGGACAGCGATCGACGCGCCGCCGGGCAGGCGCCAAAAGCCCGGGCGGGCGGAAGCCGGCGGGCACACGCGATGGGTAGTATCGCGGGTTCCCCGTCGGCCGTTTCGCAGGCCGGTCCGGCCTCGCAGCCGGCAAGGACCCGCAGAATGGGGCTAGGCGCAATTCCAAGGGGGGGTACAATACATACGAACCGGTCCGACAGCCGAGTCGGACAGGTCATCTGGGAAATCCAGGATTGAACGAGAGGACGCGCGGAAGTCCATGCCTGGCATGGTCCGCCTAAAGGAGATTGCCATGAAGTCTCACGTGTTGCCGGTGGGAATGTCCCTGGTTGCGCTGGCGCTGGTCTTGTTGTCTGCGCCGGCCCTGGCCGCCACGCTTACCTGGGATGCCGACACCGTCACGGCCGGCGCGCAGGACGGCGCCGGGACCTGGAACACGGCCTTGAATAACTGGCACGACGGCGCCGGCAACGTTCTTTGGCCGAACACGACCGGCGACTTCACCGTCTTCGGCGCCGGATCCGGGCCGGCCGGGGCGGTCGCGGTGGGCGCGGTCACCACAGGCGGGATCACGTTCAACTCCGCCGGGTCGGGCGCCTACGTTCTCAGCGGAGGTCCGATCACGCTCCAGGCCCGCTCGTCCACCACGCCGAACATCACGATGAACTCCGACGCGACGATCAACAGTCCCATCACCATGACCGGGGCCAACAACGTCAACGGGCTCACGCTCGGCGGCTCCGGCAAGCTCACCTTCGGCGGAACCGTCTCGTACAACGGCCTGATGGGGCTTCGCGGAACCAGCACGCTGAGCATCACGCCCGGCGGGTCGGTCAGCCTCACCGGCACCGTAGGCAACCAGATCATCTTCGCCGACGCGGGCTCGACGCTCTCGATCGACGGGGGGAGCTTCTCCAGCACCGGCAACAACGGCGCCACGGCCGGGTTCTGCGGCAACCTCACCGTGAACTCCGGATCGTTCTTCGCCCAGAGCAACGAGAACAACGCCAGCCGCTATTACTCGGTCGTGCTGGTCAACGGCAACACGTCGCTGAACCTCAACGGCGGGACGACCAGCCTGCAGGCCGTCACTACGTCGGCCAGCGGTGCGAACATGTCGACCCTCAACTTCAACGGCGGCACGCTGCGGGTCATCGCCCAGCCGCCCGTCTCGGCGGCGGGCACGTTCATCGCCTCCCACGGCAACCTGACGGCCCAGGTGCAGGCCGGCGGGGCCGTCATCGACACCAACGGCAACAATGCCACGATCTCCGAGCCGCTGATCCACGACCCCGGCCTGGCCGGCGCTGACGGCGGGCTCATCAAGAACGGCAACGGCGCCCTCACCCTGACCAGCGTCAACACCTACACCGGCGGGACGACGGTCAACCAGGGCACTCTCCTGCTGGGAACCGGCGGGAGCACGGGGACCATCCGCGGCACGGCCACCGTCAACGCCGGAGCGATTCTCGACTACACCGCCGCCAACGCCTTCGGCTACACCGCCGGCGTGTCGGTCAACCGCCTGGACATCCTGGGCGGGACGGTCGGCGGGGCCGACGTGGGCAACCACTTCTGGAACAGCTTCCAGTTGAACATGACCGGCGGGACGCTCAAACTGGGCGGGACGCTCAACGAGTTCCACAACCCCACGATCACGGTGAACAGCTCCTCCACCACCGCCCAGATCGTCCCGGTCGGCCCCAGTGCCGTCCTGCGCCTGCGGGACGGCACCAGCGCCCTGGTGAACGTGGCTGACGGTTCCCAGGACGTGGACCTGAACGTGAGCGTTCCGGTCACTCAAAACGGCTCGTGCAACATCAATAAGATCGGCCCCGGGCGCATCGCCCTGGTCGCGCTTACGAATTCGTTCAATCAACTGAACGTGGCTGCCGGGCCGGCCACGCTGGGGACGGCGGGGACGGTCAACACCCTGGGCAGCATCCAGGTGGGCAATGCTCATACCAGCGGCGGAGGCAGCGCCACGCTGGACATCCCGGACGGGTCGCTCACGACGGGCTGGATCCAACTGGGCAACACCCCCGGGACGGCCATCACCGCCATCGTCAACCAGACCGGCGGGGCCGTGCGGACGACGAGCAGCCCGGCTGAGAGCGCGGGCCTGCGCCTCGGGCACTACCCGGCCTCCATCACGTTCTACAACCTCAGCAACGGAACGCTGCTGATCGACAACGGACAGTATCTGACCTGTGCGGTGGACGGGACGGGGACGTTCTACCAGACCGGCGGCGAGGCCACGGCGACGCGCGTGGTGGTCAACGCCCGCAGCGGCGGCGGCGGAAATGGGACGCTGAACATCGAGGGCGGGCGGCTGAACGTCGGCAGCGGCGGGATCACGAATGAAGGCTCGGGCCCGGCCACGGTCAAGGTGGGCGGCGACGGCGGGACGATCCGCGCGACAGCCAGCTTCAGCTCATCGCTGCCCATGACGCTGTCGGGCACAGGCGTGGACGCAGCCACGTTTGACACCAACGGGAACAACATCGCCCTGTCGGGCGCCCTCAGCGGGGCCGGCGGGCTCATCAAGGACGGCGCCGGCACGCTGACCCTCTCGGGCCTCAACCCTTACACCGGCGGGACGGTGATCCATGACGGCATCCTGGAGGTCTCCGGCTCCAGCAGCGGGCAGTGCCGCATCCGCGGCAGCGTCACGGTGAATCCCGGCGCGGAACTCCGCCTGACCGGCGGCGACGGGTCGGGGTTCGGCTACACCAGCAGCGCCAGCCCCAGCCAGCGCGTCGACACGCTGAACATCGTCGACGGCCTGGTCAACGCCGGAAACGTGCACCTGTACTACGCCAGCGTCAACATGACCGGCGGCGACTTCAATGTCACCGGCCAATTCGGCAACGTGGCGGTCAACACGCTGGCCAGCGCCAACACCGCCCAGATCGCCGGCGGCATCGTGATCCGGGGCGATTCCTGGAACTACCTGACCCCGCACCTGCCGTTCACGGTGGCCGACGGTGCGGCGGGCGTGGACCTGCTGGTCAGCGCGAACATCAGCGAGACCGCCGGCACGGGCCGAATCAGCAAGCTGGGCGCCGGCACGATGGTGTTGACCGGGACGAACAGCTACAGCGGCACGACCACCGTCGAGGCCGGCACGCTGCTGGTCAACGGCTCGAACAACGGAACCGGTGCGGTCACGGTCAACGGCGGCGTCCTGGGCGGCACGGGCGTCATCGCCGGGCCCGTCACGATCAACGGCGGCGGGACGATCGGCGCGGGCGCCAGCCCGGGGCACCTGACGCTGCTCTCCGCCTACTCGCAGGCGGAGTTGGGCGTGCTTCATGCCGAACTTGGCGGCAACGAGCAGGGCATCAGCTACGACTGGATCGAGGTCGGCACCACGGCCACCCTGGCCGACGGCGCGATCATCGACATCGACTGGTACGGCGGCTTCTGGGGCCACGGGCCGTTCGACATCCTCACCGCGGCCAACGGGATCACCAACGTGGACCTCAGCGGGATCGTGCTGGACGGCTCGGGCGCGAGCTACGGCGAGCACGCCTGGGTGGCCTCGATCGTCTCGCTGGGCGGCGAGGCCGAGGCCATCCGCCTGGAGCTGGTCCCCGAGCCTCTCACGCTGCTGGCGCTGGGGATGGGCCTGACCGGCCTGGGCGGGTACGTCCGCCGGCGCCGCCCGGCCTGACAGGGCGGCCGACGAAAACGCGAATGCCTCCACGTGAACGGGCGGGCCCCTGCGGCCCGCCTGTTTGCTGACAGTTTTCCAACAAATGGGACTCCGGGAGGGATGCAATTCCTGCGAGTTGCGGCATCCCCATGACCCACCCCCCCTGAACATGACTCCCCATGATTCCAAGGCGCCCCTCAGGGGCTTGATGACATCTCGCCACCGCCCCCCAGGGCTCCCTGCGGTCACCCTGGGCTGGCCAGGACACCGCTTCGCGGTTCGAGGACGCGGAGGACTCCCGCAACCAAGGGTACATTGTCCTATCAAAGACGGGCGAAAAACAGGGCGGCGGCATGCCCGCTTTTTGCGTCCGGCCGGGGTACAAACGGGGTCGGCGGAGCGCCGGCGAGGGGATTTACACGGTCCTGCGCGGGACTTTGCGGCACCTCCATCACGGATTACACGGATTTGATCAGACCACGAATCCCAGAGAACGCTCACCACTGGGGGCGGAGTTGGGCTACGTGGACCGTCATGGCGGGCTGGGCGAGGATGTTTGCGAATGCCAGTGTCGCCCCTTCAGGGCTGCGTGGACTTCGCGCGTGGTACCCAGGCCTCCGCTGCGCTTCGGCCTGGGCTAAGCTACGTCGGGCCTTCGGCCCTGGACCGGATTTCGCGTCCAGTCTTACCGCTGGGGGCGGAGCTGGGCTACGTGGACCGTCATGGCGGTCGGGGCGAGCACGTTCACGACGGCCTGGTCGCCCTCCGGCGAGAAGGCCACCACCTGGCAGCCGACGCCCTCCGGGGCGTCCAGCGGGACCACCCGGTTGAGAAGCAGGTCGAGCAGGGCGCAGTCGTGGGTGTCGCGTCCGCAAAGCAGGAGGTAGCGATCCTTGAGCGTCCACGCCGGCAGGGCCGCCCGCCACTGCCGCCCGACGTGCACGACGTGGGCGGCTCGCCCGGGCTCGAAGACGCGGACCTCGTCCCAACAGTTGACGCAGAGGCGCTTGCCGTCCTGCGTCCAGCCGAGGCTTTCGGCGCGTCCCAACTGGGCCCGGCAGGTCCAGAGTTCCTTTCCGTCCGGCAGGGAGAGCACGGCAGCCTGCCACTGGGCCGACTCGGCGGAGGCGAAGCCTTGTCCCAGGCTGACGCGCAGTTCGGCGAACTGCCTGGCGGCTGGGTGCAAGGCGCCCTGATGGACTCCGGGGCAATGCGACGCTGCGGCCTGCTCCTTGCCGGAGGCGGCGTCGAGGGCGTAGAGCTTGTCGTGCGCGAGGGCGGCGAGGGTTCGGCCGTCGGCGCTGAAGGCGGCGCCGGCGAGGGTG
Source organism: Planctomycetota bacterium (assembly GCA_022705325.1). Taxonomy (GTDB): domain Bacteria; phylum Planctomycetota; class Phycisphaerae; order SM23-33; family SM23-33; genus MWDR01. The sequence continues at coordinate 144,296 of JAKJER010000001.1, forward strand.
GTGTCCGCCAGCTCGAGCGTGCGGGTGATCCGCCCGTCGCCCAGGTCGACCAGGCTGATGCCGCAGGAGCGCTCGGTGTTGCCCCGGCCGCGGAAGCCCTCGCGCGGCACGGCCAGGGAGGCGCCGTCGGGCGAGACGGCCAGGTGAGTGGTGGGCGAAAGCGTGCGGGCCGACCAGGTGAACCGGCGGAGGCACTTGGCGAGGGCGGCGTCGTAGACGCCGTCGAGCGAGATGACCCTGCCGTCGGGCGTGAAGGCGGCGTGGGTCCACTGGCCCTTGGCCAGCGGCGGCTGGGCCAGCTCCAGCGCGAACGTCCGCACGGGCGGGATGGTGAGGGCGGGCCGGCTGGCCGGGGCGGGCGGCGGCGCGGCGAGAACGGCGCTTGCCAACAGGGGCGACACCAATGCGAGTTGTGCAAGCAGCCTCATGAACGATTCTCCTGCGCGGCGGCTTGTTCATAAACGCCGATGCCAGGAGGATGTTTCCGGGCTTCGCCTGCCGCCAAGGCGGCGCCGGTGGCCTTGCTGGGCAGGACCGGTGATCGGTGCCACCCCCAAGCGCAGCTTGGGGGTGTCCCCAGCGGATGGTCTGGGCAGTTACGACCATGACGGCTGGTCATCCTGCGGCCGCCTTGCGCCAAGCCCCGCAAGGGGCGTCTTGGGTTTTCGGCTGAGGGCTGAGCCCGATGCCAAGACGCCCCTGCAGGGCTGACGTTCCTCGATCACCCGTACCCAGGGCTCGGCCTGAGGCCTCGCCCTGGGCTTTCCGAGACGGCCCTTCGGGCCTGAACCCGCTGACGGGTCCCGATCAGCCGTCTGGGCCTGCCCGCTTGCGAAGCTCTGTTGTCGGTCGATGGCCTTCCGAGGCAGGATCGGTGATCGGTGCCACCCCCAAGCGGCCCCTGCGGGGCTCTTCGCTTGGGGGTGGCACCGCAACAGAATCCTTGGAAGGCCACCTCCGTGGCACCGTCACCTCATCCATCGTTGGGGCGGGAAGGACGCTTCGAATGTCCCATTTGGGGGTGAAATGTCCCGTTCTGCGGAGGATTTTTCAGGTTATTCTTGTTTTTCGCGTTTTTATGGTCTGTCCGTAAGAGCATGTACTGCAGCAGGTTATGTCAGGAATCGTCCGCCGGACGCCACGTAGAGATTTCCTGAAAAATGGGACATTGAGACCCTCCGCCGGGGAGCAGGCGGGTCGGTGCGTCCTGTCGGGCGGGCGGACCTTGCGGAAGGGGTTCAGTCGTCCTTCTTCTTCTTTCGTTCCCAGTAGTCGGCCTGGCGTTCGAGTTGCTCGGCCACCGCGCGCGGGGAGAACTGCACGCCGCGGAGCAGGGCGTCCTGGATCTGGTTCCAGGAGGTGACGGGGCTGATGCCGCGTGGCAGGCGTCGCAGGTCGCGGGCGGCCTTGCGGAGGTCCTTGTAGTCGTCCTCGTCGATCTTGAGCAGCAGGTACGTGGGCACGCCGCGGGCGGCCCAGGCCTCGGCCTCTTCGACCTTGTGCATCACGGCGGCGCAGGTCTGGGGGAAGCGGTTGGTCAACACGCCGGGTGCGGCGGACTTGAACGGATCGGCGGTTGACTGGGCCAGCAGGATCGGCCCGACGGGGAAGCCGGCCTCGTTCAGCCAGTTCCGCGTCGCCTGGGACAACTCGTCGCTGTAGTTGGTGCTGTAGACGACGGGGTGCTTCTGTCCGATGGCCGCCAGGGCCGCCGCCGCGCCGGTGACGGCCTTGCTCTGGCCCAGCCACTGGCGCTTGGCCCGACTGGCCACGATGGCGTGGTCGAGATCGACGACGACCAGGGGCGCCTGCTTGGGGAGGGCCGACATGATCAGGATTCCCTCTCCCGGCTGGCCGGTGAGCGTCCGGGCCGTCACGACGAAGATGCCGGCGGCCTGCGGGGCGAAGGAGACTCGTGCCCAGCCGTTGGCGTCGAACCGGGTCCGCCCGAGGATCCACTGCCTGTGGTTGAAGACGACCTCGGTGCCTTGGACGATGTTCGGCTGCCACAGCGCGAGTTGGACCGGCTCGCGGACGTAGGCGAGCGTGTCGTAGCCGACGATGGGGAGCAGTTCGCCCCGGGCCGGCGGCGCGGGCGCGTGGGCGCCGGGCGCGTGGCCCGGCGGGGGCGCGGGCGCGTGAGCGCCGGGTGCGTGGCCCGGCGGGGGCGCGTGTTCACCCGGCCGGGGCGCGTGCTCGGGCGGCGGGGGCGGGGGGCCTTCCCTGGACGGGGAGGGCACGACGATCCGTTCGGGGGCCCGCGCCTCGATCCGCAGACAGCCGCCCACGAGGGCGACAAGCGTCAACAGCACCATCGCGAGTATCGCCTTGTTCATCTGCATTCTCCTCAAGTCTCGGGGAAACAGGCTGCGTTCCCTTCTCTCTATAGTAGCGTCGAGGACGGCGTGATGCCGCATCGCGTCGAAGGTCGCGACAAAAAAAAGCCCACCCCTGAGGGGTGGGCTGCACGCGTATTCGGCGGCGGGAAGCCTGCGGTCACCGCATGATCCACTCTTTCTTCTTCAGCAGGCACTTGGCCTGGAGGCGGGAGGCGTACTCGCCGGGCACCTCGAACTGGAGGTGGAAGGTCTTGACCAGCTTGACCGTCTCCTTGGTCACTTCCTCGACTTCGCCCTTGGCGTTCTTCTCCTTGACGGTGACGGGCTTGGGCAGCTTCATCTCCAGCACTTCGCCGCTGAGCCCGCCGATGAAGATGTCGATCTTGCCGGCCTTGGGGTCGAAGGCGGGCCAGATCGCCACGCCGTCCTTGGCGTTGTCGTCGCCGTAGAGGATCTTCCCGGTGATGCTGGACTGGTCCTTGAGCAGGGGGTTGTTGAACTGCTTCTTGATGGCCTCGAAGACCACGTGAGGCACCTTGTAGCCGCTTCGGATGACCTGCCCGGTGTCGGTGTAGAGGACGAACTCGGGGATGAAGAACTGCTCGGTGGGCTGGCGGGTCTGCGGGTCGAGGTTCTTGTTGGTGATCGAGTACCGCAGGAACCAGAAGGTGGTCATCTTGTCTTCGCCCGGCAGGCGAACCTGGATGGACTGGATGTCCTGGAAATCGAACTCCAACTCCCAGGCGATGCGGGCGTCGGAGGGTTTGGGGGCTGCTTCCGCGCCCGAGACCCACGCCACCACCGCCGCCGCCAGGACCACTGCCGTCATGCCGGATCGCATCGCATCACTCCTGCTCGAGGATCATTGCCGGCCACACCTTGCCGGGGACACACACTGAGGCTACGACTTTTCGGGGGGAAAGTCAACCTCTATCGTTCTACAATGCTCAAGGCGAGCGAAGGGCACGCCTGCGGGGGCTGCCCCGGGTCCTGCCGGAACCTGCGAGGAGCGACAGCCATGCTCGATGAGAAGTACGTGGTGGACTGTCCCGCCTGCGGCCGGGTCGAGGGATACCTCGCCGGCCCGACCAGGCTGGGCAACGACCCGAACGAGCCGGACGACGCCGAGAATGTCATCGACTCGGAGGTTTTCGAGGGCGTTCACGGCCCGACCTCGCGCGTTCGATGTCCCAAGTGCGGCGCCTGGGTGCCGCCCGACTGCGTCTGGCCGGCGTAGGCCCTTGGGGCCCCTGACGGGGCGGCCGGTGCTACTTCGCCACGTCGTAGACCAGCAGCGCGTCGTGGTCGCGGATGTACAGCTTCTTGTTCACGATCACCGGGTGGGGCCAGCTCGGTCCGTTGTTGGTCGCCAGCGTGAACTTGCCCTTGAGCTTGAACTTCTCGGGCGTGGCCTCCACCAGGCACATGGTGGCGTCCTCGTAACGGACGTAGAGCTCGCCGTCGGCGTAGAGGATGGCGGCTGACTTCTTGCCGACCGGCTCCTGCTGCCAGGCGATCTTCCCGGTGAGCAGCTCGATGCAGGTGAGGATGCCGTTGTTCTGCCCGCTGCCGCCGTAGAGGTGATCGCCCACCAGCACGACCCCGCCGTGGTGGTTCTCGAACTGCTGGGGTCCCAGCCAGTAGATCTCCTGCGGCTTGATGGCCTCGCCGCTCCCGGTCAGCTTGAGCAGGGCGCTGCCGGTCTTGTAGCTGGTGGTGCAGAAGACGTAGTCGCCGCGGATGACGCAGTTGGGGATGTTCGCGATGCTGTTGGCGACCTTGTTGTAGCCCCACAGGAACTTGCCGTCCTCGGCCCGCACGCCGATGGTGCCCCGCCCGACCGTGGTGACGTACTGCTTGACCCCGCAGGCGTTGGAGATGACGATCGACCCGTAGCCGCTGCCCTCGGCGCCGCGCTCGCCGATGTTCGGCATGGCGCAGGCCCAGACGGTCTTGCCGGTCTTCTTGTCGAGGGCGGCCATCATGGCCTTGGGCCCGCCGGGCGTGCAGATCAGCCGGTCGCCGTCGACCAGCGGCGACTCGCTGTATTTCCAGATCTTCATGACCTGCCCGTCAAAGTCCTTGGGCAGGCTGCGGCGCCACACTTCCTTGCCGTCGGCCATCTGCACGCACACCAGCTCGCCCTGCGAGCCGAGGGCGTAGACCCGCTCGCCGTCCAGCGTCGGCGTGCAGCGCGGGCCCGGGCTGCGGCGGTCCTTGTGGGCGGCGCCCACGCGGGCGGACCACACCTCCTTGCGGGCGGCCAGGTCATAGCACAGGATGAACTGGTCGTCGCCGCGGTCGCCCATGGTGAAGAACCTCCCGCCGTTGAAGTTCAGCGAGGAGAAGCCCTTTCCCAGGCCGTCCAGGCGCCAGGCCAGCTTGGGCCCGCTTTCGGGCCAGGAGTCCAGCAGGCCGGTCTCCTTGGAAATCCCGTCGCCATTGGGCCCGCGGAAGTTGGGCCAGGCCAACTCGCCCTCGGCCGCCCACGCCAGGCCCGCCGCCGCCAGCACCGCACTCAACACGCTCAGTCGAATGATCGTCATGGAGTTTCTCCTGCGTTGATCGCCCTGTATGTGAAGTCCGATCCACCGGCCGCCCTTGCCCGCGCGGGCCGGTCAAGCCAGCCTCGAGCGGCCAAGGAACGCTCGTCGCCCTGCCAAACGGGCGGGCGGACGGGCGATTGCCCGCGGGCGGCCGGGGAATCGTTCCGCCGGCGGGCAAAGGACACTTGACGTACACGTCGAGGCGCGGTAAGAAACGCAGGTGATAGGACTGTTCGGGTGCGGTTTTTTGAGGAGAGGTCTTCTCTGCCCGAACGGTGGGGCATTGCCGGCAGCGATGTCCCGTTTGCAAGGGGTACGACAGGCCGCGCAGAGTAAGTGTGTATGGTCACGTCCGCTGAGCACATCCCCGCCCTGAACCCGTACGCTGGCGAACCCGTATCGGCCGTTTGTAAGGGAGTTCCCCATGGCGAAAGGAACAGTGAAGTGGTTCAATGATTCCAAGGGCTTCGGCTTCATCACCGCTGAAGACGGAACCGATGCCTTCGTCCACTACGGCGACATCCAGGGCGACGGGTTCCGCTCGCTGGCCGAGGGCGAAGCGGTGGAGTTCGAGATGACCCAGGGCCCCAAGGGTCCCAAGGCCATCAATGTCCGCAAGGCGTAGACCGCCTCGAAACGCCACCATTCTCTGAGCTTTTCGGGTTTTCCGAGCCGGCCTTTGCCAGGCTCGGCCGAACGGCTATTGCGTCCGGCAGGCGTCTGCCTGCTTCTCCGGCGAGCCCCCAGCGGACTCGCGGGCGGCGGGCAGTCACCTGCCGGATGTTCTTCTTCCCCAGGCCAACGCTATCGGCCATTCCGGCCGGCCCGTTTCCGCTCGGCCCAGCGCGGGTACACCTCCACGACGGCGAAGGCGCCCAGCATGATCGCTCCGCCGGCCAACTGGACCAGCGTCAGGCGGTCGCCCGCGACCAGACCGAACAGGGCGGCGAACAACGGCTCGAGGAACATGATCATGGCCACCTCCACCGCCGACAACCTCCGCTGGGCCAGCGTCTGGATGATATAGGCGGCTGCGGTCGCCAGCAGGCCCGTGATCAGCAGGGCAGGCCAGACCGAGGCCGAGGGCAGCGCCAGCGGCTGAACCGCCGGCCAGACAGCCAGGTAGACCAGGGCGGCCATGGTGATCTGCCCCTGGGCCAGGGCGGCGGGGGGGTAGCGCTTGGCTGCGCGGTCCAGCAGGGCGACGTGCAGCCCGAAACAGGCGGCGCAGAGGACCGTGAGCAGATCGCCCAGGCCTCGTCGGCTCAACTCCGCCGCCCCTGTGCCGGCGTGGACCGTCGCCTCCGGCCCGCTGCACGTGAGCAAGTACAATCCGCCGACGGCGGCGGCGATGGCGAACCAGAGCTTGCCCGGCGTGCGGACGCCGAAAAGCGCGCGGTTGGCCAGCGGAGCGAAGACCACGAACAGCCCGGTGATCAATCCGCTGCTGGTGGCCGTGGTCAGGTCCAGCCCGAGAGTCTGGAGCAGGAACCCGCCCGCCAGCGCCAGCCCGACCAGGGCGCCGACGGCCAGGCTGCGCCCGCCGCACCAGCGGGCGGTGAACGGGGCCATCACGGCCGCGGCGATCGCGAACCGCACAGCCAGGAACGGCACGACCCCGAACTCCGCGATGGCCCGCTTGACCAGGACGAATGTCCAGCCCCACACCGCCACCACGCCCAACAGCAACAGCGACAGCACCAGCCGGCTGGAGAAGAAGGATGATTGCCTATGGTCGCTCATGAGGCCGGGTTGATGTCCGAGCGGGACAACACGATGTCGCGAAGGCACGGGTCATTGGCCCGCCGGCGCGAACTTCTGCGCCCGCTTGCCCTGGATGTCGCACACGTAGAGGTTGCCCTTGGCGTCCAGGGCCATCCCGTGCAGCCAGTCCACCTGTCCCGGCTGCCGGCCCCGGGGCAGTTCGGCGCGGGCCAGGACCCGCCCGGCTGTGTCGAACCGGATCACAAGCTGGTCCACGGGGGGCAGCTCGGCGTAGCCCTTCTTGCCCTCGCGGCTCATCAGGCTCGACCCGCACGCCCAGATCTCGTCCTTGTCGGTGATCCACAGGCCCCACGGGATCATCGTGTCCTTCCACTGGGCCACGAACGTGCCGTCCTGCTCGAACACCTGCACCCGCTGGTTGGTGCGGTCGGCGACGTAGAGCCGCCCCTTGCTGTCGGCCACGATCGAGTGGGGCAGGTCGAACTCGCCCGGGCCGAGCCCCTTCTTGCCCCAGGCCTTGACGAACTTGCCGTCCTTGTCAAAGTGGACGATCCGGCTGTTGCCGTACCCGTCGGTCACGAACACCTCGCCGCTGGGCAGGACGACCATGTCGGTGGGCTTGTTCAGGTGCGTCTCGTCGCAGCCGGCCTGGCCGGTCGTGCCCAGCGTCCGCAGCAGCTTGCCCTCCGGCGTGAACTGCATGACGGTGTGCGTGCCGATGTCCGCCAGCCAGACGTTGCCCTCCCGGTCGAAGCGGAGGTAGTGGGCCGACTTGATCTCCTTCTGGCCCCAGCCGCGGACGTACGTGCCGCTCGCGTCGTACACCTGCACGGGCGGCTCGGCCCGCGTGAACACCCACACGAGCCCCTTGGCGTCCACCGCGACCCCGGAGGTCTGTCCCCAACTCGCCTCGGCCGGGCGGGTGGGCCAGGACTTGTCCGCCACGAAGCGAAGGGTCTGGACCTTCTGAGCGTCCTCGCTCCGGGCCTGCAACCCCGCGCCGACCATCACCGCAAACATCACCAACGCCAAGCGTCTTGTCCAAGCGCTCATGCGAGTCTCCTTGAGATGGCGTCCCATTGTCCGTCCGGTCCGGGAAGATCGCCACACCAAAATCTCCCTCTCAGCCTCTCTGCGCCCTCTCCGGTCGCCAACCTGCCTGGGGCAGACGGGCCTGCCTGCCGCGGGCAGATCGAAAATCGTCAATCGACAATCCTTGACGCCGCCAGCCGCCCCTGCTAGCATGTGCTGGTCTCTACAGAGACTGGGAAGCTGGTGTGAATCCAGCGCGGCCCCGCCACTGTAACCGGGTACGAAAGCCGCAAGACGCAGCCACTGGTCCGGGCGATCGGGAAGGCCGCGGCGAGTAGGACGATCCGGGAGCCAGGATACCGGAACACGCGTTATGCGTGCCTTCGAGGGAAGGCCACAAGTTCTTTGCGCACTTGAGGCTCGTCCGTCGAGGGCGGGCTTTTCGTTTGCGCAAAGGACGACGCATGGCCTCTCGACTGCTGCTCGTGCGACACGCCGACACCGGGCCCAAGTACAAGGGGCGGTACCTCGGCAAGACCAACGTGCCCCTGGCGGCCGGTTCGTTCGAGCAGGCCCACGCCCTGGCGCCGATGCTGCGGACGTTTTCCGTCGGCTGCTGCTGGTCCAGTCCCATGCGCCGCGCCCTCCAGACCGCCCAGGCCGCCACCGAGGGCCTGGACCTCTCCCTCCAGATCGACGACGACCTCCGCGAGGTCGACATGGGTTACTGGGAGGGCAAGACCTTCGCCGAGATCGCGGCTGACTGGCCCAAGGAGGTCCATGCCTGGTCGGAGCTGTCCGACGACTTCCAGTTCCCCGGCGGAGAGGTCGTGGGAGGCTTCCTGGCCCGCGTCCGCGCCGCCGCGGACCGGCTGGCCGCCCTCGACTGCCCCGTCGCCCTGGCCATCAGCCACGGCGGGGTCATCCGGACCATGATCTGCTACCTGCTGGGCCTGGAGTTCAAGAGCTACCTGCTGTTCAAGATCAAGACGGCCTCCATCACCGTAATCGACCTCTTCGGTCCCGAGGCCGCCGCCGCCGGACAGCGGGGAATCCTCAGCGGGCTGAACCTGGAACCGCATGGCAATTCCCAATGAACCGACGAGAAAGGCGACAAGGCCCAGTGCCTTGAAGAACCACGGCCGGCAATGAACCAACTGACTGACCACTGACTACGGGCTACTGAAAACAGATGTCTCTTCTCCATCTCATCACCGGCGGCAGCAGGAGCGGCAAGAGCGCATACGCTCAGTCGCTGGCCGAGTCGATTCGCTCGGCCGGGCGCACGTACGTGGCCACCTGCCCCGTGCTGGACGAGGAGATGCGCCAACGGATCGAGCGTCACCGCCGCGATCGCCAGGGGCGCGGCTGGCGGACCGTGGAGGCCCCGCTGGAGCTGGCCCGCGCGGTGGCCGACGCGCCGGCCGGGCACGTCGTCCTGGTCGACTGCCTGACCCTGTGGGTCAACAACCTGCTCTACCAGGCCCAGCAGGGCGGCGGCGACCTGGACGAGGACGAGTTGGCCCGCCTGGCGGGCGAGCTGGCCGCTGCCTGTCGCGGGCGGAGCGAGCCGGTGATCCTGGTGACCAACGAGGTGGGCATGTCCATCGTGCCCGAAAACGCCCTGGCCCGCCGCTACCGCGACCTGGTCGGGCGGTGCAACCAGGTGCTGGCCGCCGCCGCCGACGAGGTGACGCTGGTCGCGTGCGGCTGCCCGCTGAACCTGAAGGCTCAGAACGCGAAACCGAACCCATAGGACCCATTCGACCCATGCTTTCCGAAACGATATCTACAATCGAACCTCAGTCCGCCGAGTGGCGGGACAAAGCCAGGCGTCGCCTCGACCAGCTCACCATGCCTCACTGGGCGCTGGGAAGGCTGATGGACCTGGCCATGGACCTGGCCGGCATGACCCGGTCGATGCGTCCGCCGGTGGCCCGCAAAGCGGTGGTGACGATGGCGGGCGACCACGGCGTGGCGGCGGAAGGCGTCAGCAAGTATCCGCAGGAAGTGACCGGCCAGATGGTGCGGAACTTCGTCGCCGGCGGGGCGGGCATCAACGCCCTGGCCCGTTGTGCCGGGGCGGAAGTGGTCGTCGTCGACATGGGCGTGGCGGCCGACCTGGGCGACCTGGCTGCCGCGGGCAAGATCGTCTCGCGCCGCGTCGCCGGGGGCACGGCCAATCTCGCCGCCGGTCCGGCCATGAGCCGCGAGCAGGCCCTCCAGGCCGTCGAGGCCGGCATCGGCGTCGCCCGCGAGCTGGGCGAGCGGGTGGACGTGTTCGGCACGGGCGACATGGGCATCGCCAACACCACGCCCAGCACGGCCATCCTGGCCTGCGTGAGCGGGTCGGCCATCGAGGACGTCACCGGTCGGGGCACGGGCATCGACGACGCCCAGCTCGCCCTCAAGATCGACGTCGTCGCCCGGGCCCTGGCCGTCAACCGACCCGACCCCGCCGATGCCTTGGACGTGCTGAGCAAGGTCGGCGGGTTCGAGATCGCCGGCCTGGCCGGGCTCATCCTCGGCGCCGCCGCCCGGAAGAAGCCCGTCCTGGTCGACGGATTCATCTCCACCGCAGCCGCCCTGATCGCGCACCTGCTCTGCCCGGCCTGCGGCGACTACATGATCGCCGCCCACCGCTCCGTTGAGTTGGGCCACCGCTTCATGCACAAGCACCTGGGCAAGCTGCCTCTGCTGGACCTCAATCTCCGCCTGGGCGAGGGCACCGGCGCCGCCCTGGCCATGCACCTGGTCGACGCCGCAGCCGCGGTGCTGACCGAGGTGGCCACGTTCGAGGAGGCGGCCGTCTCGAAGGCCGAATGACATGAGAAGCTTCGTCGCCGCATTGCGGTTCCTCACGCTCCTGCCCCTGCCCGGGCGCTACGGCAGCGATGCCCGCGACCTGGCCGCCAGCGTGTGGTTCTTCCCCGTCGTCGCCCTGCTGCTGGGTGCGGTGGCGGCGGCCTTCGCGTTCGTCGTGCCTCACCACATCCTGCCCGCCTGGCCGGGCGCGGTGCTCACGGTCATCCTGCTGCTGGCCCTCTCGGGCGGCCTGCACATGGACGGCCTGAGCGACACCGCCGACGGATTCCTCAGTTCCCGCTCGCGCGAGCGGATCCTGGAAATCATGAAGGACAGCCGCACCGGGGCCATGGGCGTGATGGCGGTGGCCTGCACGCTGCTGCTCAAGGCGGCCTGCCTGGCCCAGTTCCAGTGGGACGAGCTGTTCGTCCGCGTCCTGCTGATGGTGCTGGCCGGGCGGTGCATGATGGTGGTCTCCATCATGCTCCTGCCTTACGCCCGTCCCGAGGGCGGGCTGGGGACGGCGTTCTTCACGCCTCGCTCGCCGGCGCACCGCCTGGCGTGCGTCGCCTGGGCGCTGGGCGTGCTGGCGGCGGCGGCGTGGGTGCTGCAAAGCTACGCGGGCCTGGTGGCGGCGGCGGGGGCCCTGGCGGGCACGCTGCTGTTGGCCGGCGTCTGCTATCGCAAGATCGGCGGGGCCACCGGCGACACCGTCGGGGCGACCTGCGAGATCGCCGAGACCGTCACCGCGCTGTGCTTCTCGGCCTATCACGTCTCGCTGCTGGTCGAGCCCGATCACGTCACCAGGCTCATAGGCCTGACCGGAGGCGTGCCATGAACGTCCAGCACGGCGGCAACCTCCACGCCCTGGCCCGCTCAGCCGGTCTGCCCGCCGAGCGGATCCTAGACCTCAGCGCGAACATCAACCCGCTGGGCCCGCCGCCCTGCCTGCGGGCGGTGATCAGCCGGCGCCTCGAAGACGTGGTCCACTACCCCGACGTCGAGGCCACCGAATTGATCGCCGCCATCGCCGCCCACTACGACGTTCCGCCCGACGGCGTGCTCGTGGGCAACGGCTCGACGGAGATTCTCCGCTGTCTGCCCCAGGCCCTGTCGCCCAGCCGGGCCGTCATCCCCGTGCCCTCGTACGTGGACTATGCCGAGACCTGCCGCCTGGCCGGCCTGAGCGTCCTGACCGTGCCCCTGCGCGAGGAGCGGGGGTTCGCGGTGGATTTCGTCGAGCTTGAGCGAGTCATCCGCGCCGGCGACATGGTGTTCCTGGGCCAGCCCAACAATCCGACCGGCACGATGTTCAGCCCCAACGAGCTGCGCATCCTGGCCCAGCGCCGAGCGGATGCGACCTTCGTCATCGACGAGGCCTTCGCCGACTTCGTCCCCGGCTACCGGAGCCTCTCGCACAACGTGCCGCCCAACGCGGTGGTGCTGCTCTCGCTGACCAAGTTCTACGCCATTCCGGGCCTGCGGCTGGGTTGTGCCGCCGCCGCGCCGGACCTGGCGCGGAAGGTCCGTCGCTTCGTCGCGCCGTGGTCGGTGAACGCGCTGGCCCAGGCGGCTGGGGCGGCGGTGCTGAAGGACGCCGAGTACGCCCGGCGGACCCGCGAGTACGTCGCCCTCCAGCGCGAGGAGCTGGCGGCGGGGCTGAACGAGGTGCCCGGGCTGAGCGTGGTGCCCGGGCAGGCGAACTTCCTGCTGGTTCGCATCGACCGCGGGGACATCACCGCGGCCGAGCTGGGGCGGCGCCTGCTGGCGCAGGGAATCGCCATCCGCGTCTGCGACAACTTCGAGGGGCTGGACCGCCGCTACTTCCGGGTGGCGGTGGCGGCGGCCGACGACAACCGCCGCCTGCTGGAGGCGATGCAGTCGGCGATGGGCGTGCGGCCCGCCCGGCGGCGCCGCCCGCGCCGCTCCCGCTCGATCATGTTCCAGGGCACCGGCTCCAACGCGGGCAAGAGCGTCCTGACGGCGGCCCTGTGCCGCATCCTGCTTCAGGACGGCGTCCGCGTTGCGCCGTTCAAGGCCCAGAACATGTCGCTGAACTCGTTCGTGACGGCCGACGGCGGCGAGATGGGGCGGGCCCAGGTGGTGCAGGCCCAGGCCTGCCGGCTCGCCCCGGACGTGCGGATGAATCCCATCCTGCTCAAGCCCAACACCGACACCGGCTGCCAGGTCATCCTCCACGGGCGCGTCGTGGGCAACATGAACGTCCACCAGTACGCCCGCTACAAGGAGGAGCGCGCCGAGCAGGCCGTGCACGACTGCTACGACAGCCTGGCCGACGAGTACGACGTGATCGTGCTGGAGGGGGCGGGCAGCCCGGGCGAGGTGAACCTGAAGCGCCAGGACATCGTCAACATGCGGATGGCCCGCCACGCCCGCTCGCCCGTTCTGCTGGTGGGCGACATCGATCGCGGCGGGGTCTTCGCCTCCTTCGTGGGCACCATGGAGGTGCTCGAGGAATGGGAGCGGGCCCTGGTGGCGGGCTTCGTCGTCAACCGGTTCCGCGGCGACGCCTCGCTGCTGAGCGACGCCCTGGACTACACGCTGGCCCACACCGCAAAGCCGGTGCTGGGCGTCGTGCCGTACCTCGACCGGCTGGACATCCCCCAGGAGGACTCGGTCGAGTACAAGTCGGGCCGGCTGATCGACGGCAAGCTGCCCTCGCGCGGGCGGGCGGCGGCGGTGGACATAGCCGTCATCGACCTGCCGCACATCTCGAACTTCACCGACCTGGACGCGCTGCGGATCGAGCGGGACGTGAGGCTCCGCGTGGTCCGCGGGCCCAAGGACCTGGGCGCCCCCGACGCGGTCATCCTGCCCGGAAGCAAGAACGTCATGGGCGACATGGCCTGGCTGGCCGGCACGGGCCTGGTCCGCAAGCTCGTGTCGCTGGCGCGCCGCAAGACGGAGATCGTGGGCATCTGCGGCGGGTTCCAGATCCTGGGGCGACGCATCCTCGACCCCAACGGCCTGGAGTCGGTTTCGGGTCAGCCTATCGGCGGTCTGGGGCTGCTGGAGGCCCAGACCGTGCTGGCCAGGGAAAAGACGCTCACGCGGACGGCGGGGCGGCACGTGCCGTCGGGCAAGGAGATCGTCGGCTACGAGATCCATCACGGGCAGACTTCGGGCAAGGGCCTGGAGGCCGTGGTCACAGACGGCGCCGGTCAGCCCGCCGGCTGGGCCCGACGCGACGGGCGGGTGTGGGGCACGTACCTGCACGGGCTGTTCGACGCGGACGGCTTTCGCCGCTGGTGGATCAACCGCCTGCGGACGCGTCGCGGCCTGTCGCCCCTCAGGGGGCGCGGAGCGAACTACGACATCGAGCCCGCTCTCGACCGCCTGGCGGCGGCGGTGCGGGAGAGTCTGAAGATGGACGAACTGTATCGGATCATCGGCATATGAGGCTGGAGTACCAGATTCTGCTGGCCTTCGCGCTGGACGCCGCGATCGGCGACCCGCGGCGCCTGCCGCACCCGGTCCGCCTGATCGGGTGGCTGGCGCTGCGCCTGGAGGCGGTGACGCGCCGAGTGATTGCCTGGCAGCGCGGGGCGGGGATCGTGACGGCCCTGCTGACCGTCGGCGCTGCGGTGGCGGCGGCCTGGGGGTTGATCTTCCTGACCGGGCGGCTGCATCCGCTCGCGGGCGATGCGACGTCCGTCCTGCTTCTGTACACGACTCTGGCGGCCCGCGACCTGGCCGGCCACGCGATGGCTGTTCACCGTCCGCTGGTCCGCGGCGACCTGGGCGCCGCCCGGCAGGCGGCTTCGTGGATGGTCGGGCGCGACACGCAGGACCTGGACGAATCGGGGGTGGCGCGGGCGGCGGTCGAATCGGTGGCCGAGAACACCGTTGACGGCGTGACGGCCCCGCTGCTGTTTGCGGTAGTGGCTGGCCCGCTGGGCGCGATTGCCTACAAGGCCATCAACACGCTGGACTCGACGTTCGGGTACAAGAACGAGCGGTACCTCCGCTTCGGGTGGGCCTCGGCCCGGATCGACGACCTGGCCAACCTGCTGCCCGCCCGGCTGACCGCGCCGGTAGTCTGTCTGGCCGCGGGCCTGATGGGCCGATCGATCGCCCGGGCCTTCCGCGTCGCCTTCCGCGACGCCCGCAAGCACACCAGCCCCAACAGCGGATTCGCCGAGGCCGCCATGGCCGGCGCGTTGGGCGTGCAGCTTGGCGGGCTGAACTCCTACTTCGGCCGGCCCGTGGAGAAGCCGCTGATCGGCGCGGGCCTGGCCCCGGTCGAGCCGCGGCACGTCCCGGCCGCCTGCGGACTGATGTACCTCTCGGCGGTCCTGTTCCTGGGCCTGGCGCTGGCGGCGAGGCTGGGCGCGATCGAACTCTGGCACGCATGGAGGAGCGCCTCATGACCAAGCCCCGCTCCAAGCCGCCCGCGTCGCCCCGCCCGCGAGTCCTGCTGTTCACCGGCGACGGCAAGGGCAAGAGCACCGCCGCACTCGGCCTGGCCGTCCGGGCCGTCGGACACGGCCTGAAGGCGTGCATCGTGCAGTTCATCAAGTCCAGCCCCACAGGGGAGCAGCAGGCCCTCGCCGCCCTGGAGGGCCTGGAGATCGTCCAGACGGGCGAGGGGTTCCTCCCGACCGACGGCGACCCGCGGTTCGCCCGCCACGTCGCCGCCGCCCGGGCCGGGCTGGACCTGGCCCGCGAGCGGATCGCGGGCGGGCAGCACGGCGTGGTCGTCCTGGACGAAGTGTGCGTGGCCGCCGCCCGCGGGCTGCTCACCTGCGCGGAGATCATCGATGCGGTCGCCCAGGCCGGCCCGCGGACCGTGGTGGTGCTCACCGGGCGCGGCGCGCCGCGCGAGTTGATCGACCTGGCCGACACCGTCTCCGAGATGCGCTGCGTCAAGCACGGCTACGACCAGGGCATCCAGGCGCAGAAGGGGGTCGAGTACTGATGAATTGCGAATGGAGAAAGACCCGGCCCGGGTTTCGGGTCTTCCGGCTTCACGTTTCAGTTCCCAGTCTTCATTCAATTGAGGAGGGACTCGAACGTTGAGTCGCGTCCCCACCATCCTCCTGGGCGGAACCGCCAGCGGCGTGGGCAAGACGTCGCTGACGCTGGGGATCGTCCGCGCGATGCGCCGGCGCGGGATGCGGGTCCAGACGTTCAAGGTCGGGCCCGACTTCCTGGACCCCACGTACCTGGCGGCGGCGTCCGGGCGAACCTGCTACAACCTCGACGGATGGATGACCGGGCGCGACTACGTCCGCGGCCTGTTCGCCCGCGCCTGCGGCGACGCGGACCTGGCCGTCATCGAGGGCGTGATGGGGCTGTTCGACGGGGCGGAGGCGGACAGCCTCGAGGGCAGCTCGGCCCAGGTCGCCGCATGGCTGGATAGCCCCGTGCTCCTGGTCGCCAACGCCCACGGGGCCTCGCGCAGCCTGGCGGCGGCGGTGCGAGGGTTCGCGAGCTTCGAGCCGTCGGTGCGAGTGGCCGGCGTGATCGCCAACCGCTGCGGATCAGACCGGCACGTCGAGGGCCTGCGGACGTCGTTGCAGGCGGCGAGTTGCCCGCCGCTGGTCGGCGCGATCCCGCGCGACGCCCTGCCCGCGCTCCAGCATCGCCACCTCGGGCTCCTGACCGCCGACTCGGACACGCTGACCGAGCAGACGCTGGAAGCCCTGGCGGACGCGGCCGAGCGGTGGGTGGAACTGGACGCGGTGATGGCGCTCGCGCGGACAGGCCGGAATCACCAAGACCACGAAGATCACGAAGACCGCAAAGGGCGAGACAGAGACCACAAAGACCAGACGCGATGCAGGATCGGCGTGGCGCGGGACCGGGCGTTTCATTTCTACTATCCGGACAACCTGGAGGCGCTGCGGGCGGCGGGGGCGGAACTGGCGGAGTTCTCGCCGCTGACCGACCGCGAGTTGCCCGAGGGCGTGGACGGTCTGTACTTCGGCGGGGGCTACCCGGAGGTCCACGCCGCGGAGCTGGCCGCCAACGCGCCGATGCGGACGGCGGTGCGGGAGTTCGCCGATCGAGGCGGCTGCATCTACGCCGAGTGCGGCGGGCTGATCTACCTGGGCCGGACCCTGCGAGGCCTCGACGGCGCGAGCCACCAGATGGCCGGCGTCTTGCCGGTGGTCACGCGGATGCTGGAGCGGCTGAGGACGCTGGGGTACGTCGAGGTCGAGTTGGCGGCGGACGCGGCGTGGGGGGCGGCGGGTCAGCGCCTGCGCGGGCATGAGTTTCACTACAGCGAGATCGAATCGGACGAGTTGGCAGGCGGCGGTTGGGAGCGGGCGTATCGCCTGAACCGCCGGCGCGGCGGGGTCGAGCGGAGCGAAGGATTCCAGCGCGGGCGGGTGCTGGCCAGTTACGTGCACCTGCACTGGGCCTCGAGGCCGGAGGCGGCCGGGCGGCTGGTGGACGCGTGCGGGAGGCGAACATGAGCGACAAGGCGGCATTGTTGATCGTGGCCCACGGCAGCCGGGAGGCGGCAGCCAACCAGGCGTTCCTGGCGATGGTGGCCCGGCTGAACCGGCGCGCGGGGGCGGAGCTGGCGGCGGCGTTTCTGGGCACGGCCGAGCCGTCCATTCCCGCGGCGGCGGGCGATCTGGCGCGTCGCGGCGTGCGGCGGATCCACCTCATGCCGTGGTTCCTCAGCGAGGGCCGCCACGCCCGCGAAGACCTGCCCGCGCTGGCCGCCCAGTGCGAGCGGGAACTGGGCGTGAGCGTCCGCATGGTGCCCGGCCTGCAGGGCGAGCGGCTGCTGGAGGAGATCATCCTGGACCGTTCGGCTGAGCTGGTCGAGGGCGGGGCGGAACTGGCCGAAGGCCTGCCGACGACGGGCGAGGCGATCACGGCCGAGAGCCGGCGGATCATCGACGCTCGCCTGGGCGACTACGAACTCGCCGGCCCGGCTCGGGAGATCGCCCGGCGGGTGATCCACGCGACGGCGGACTTCTCGTTCGCCCGCACGCTGCGGGTGCACGAGAGGGCGGCCGATGCGGCGGCCGAGGCCTTGCGCGAGCGGCGGCCGATCGTCTGCGACGTGCGGATGGTCCAGGCGGGCATCACCGCGACGGACTGCGAGCTGCTGTGCGCGGTGGACCAGCCGGACATAGCCGACGCCGCCCGGCGCGAGGGCACGACGCGTTCGGCGGCGGCGATGGCCAAGCTGGCGGATCGGATGGGCGGGGCGATCGTGGCGATCGGCAATGCCCCGACGGCCTTGTGGAAAGTGCTGGAGCTGGCCCGCGGGGGCGTGCGGCCGGCGGTGGTGGTGGGCCTGCCGGTGGGCTTCGTCGGGGCCCGCGAGTCCAAGCTGGCCCTGCTGGCCAGCGGACTGTGCTGCGTGACCAACACCACCTGTCGCGGGGGCAGCCCCGTGGCGGCGGCGGCCGTCAACGCCCTGGCGGCCATGGGACGCAGAGACGCAGAGGACACAGAGAGAGGAAAAGAGGGAGACTCATGATGCGGCCGCGATCAACCTGGAATCGACAGAAGGTGCGACGGCTATTGCCATCCCGCCGTGTCTCTTCTCTCTTGGCTCTTCTCTGCGCCCTCTGTGCCTCTGCGTCCGGGTTGTTGGCATCGGCCTCGACCCGGCCCGTGGGCGACAGGCCGGTGATCATCCTGACGGCCTTCGGCACGAGCGTGCTGCACGCCCGCAAGGCGTTCGACCATATCGACGCGGCGGCGAGGCGGCGCTACCCGGACCACGAGATCCGCTGGGCGTTCACCTCGCGGATCATCCGCGACAAGCTCCGCGACGAGATGGGCATCGTCACCCACAGCGTGGAGGAGACGATCGCCGACCTCCAGGCCCGCGGGACAAAGGCCGTCGTCTTCCAGTCGCTCCACGTCGTGCCCGGGCAGGAGTACACCAAGATCGGCGAGGCGTACGCCGGGCGGATGATCGTGGCGGCGGGGGCGGCCCTGCTGACCAGCGACCAGGACATCGACGACGTAATCGCCGCGATCGAGCCGCACATCCGCCCGGGCGTGCCCAACGTGATCGTCGCCCACGGCAACGAGAAATACTCGGTCTACAACGACAGCCTGCTGGCCTTCGCCAGGCGGATCGAGGCCAAGCACTCCAACGTCCTGGTCGCCAGCGTCGAGGGCAGCCCCGGCGAGGCCCCGCTGAAGCGGGCGGGCGAGTTGGCCCGCCGGGCGGGGGCCGTGCACTTCGTCCCGCTGATGATCGTGGCCGGCGACCATATCGAAAACGACGTGCTGGGCGACGAGGCCGAGTCGTGGAAGAACCGCGTCGGCGCCGCTCGCACCACCGTCTCGCCCCCGCTGGGCTTCAACGACGCCGTGCTGGAGGTCTACTGGCGCCACCTGGATCGGGCCCTCGTTCGGGTGCAGAGCGAGCGGGCCCGCGACCTGGGACAGGCCGGGGCCGACGCCCGCGAGGGACGCTCCGCCTACCTGCGGTGGAAGCTCGCCCTGAACCCCTGGCTGCGTCGCGGGGTCATGCTCGTGGAACTCGTGTTCTTCATCGCCGTCGGCATCTTCATCGGGCAGGCGCTCGAGGTCAGCGGGGTGGTCCGTTACCTGGCGGTGCTGACCTGGCCCTTCACCCGCCTGGGCTGGCTCAGCAAGGAGGCCGGTCCGGCGTTCCTGATGGCCTTCCAGTCCGGGGCGATCGCCAACACCATGCTCGTCTCGGCCCGTGACGGCGGGCACCTCAATCGCCGCCAGCTCTACACCTCGGTGCTGGTGGTCTCGTGCCTGAGCCTGTTCGCCCACCTGCCGACGTACATCCCGGCGGTGGCGGTGGCGTTCGGGCCCGAAGGGGCGACCGCCCTGTTCGCGGTGCGGTTCGGGGCGATCTTCGCGGAGATCTTCCTCGTGCTGGCCGTCTCGGGGCTGGTGGTGCGGCGGTGGACGGACCAGCCGGCTGCGGCGCTCGCGGGCATGGGCGTGTCGATTCCCCTGCCCGACTCGGCGGCGCCGGCCGACGCCGCGGGCGGGTCCCGCGAAGCGGGCCGGTCGCTCGTCCCGGCCGGGCAAGAGACCCAAACCGCCGCCCCGGTCTCCCCGGGCCGATGCAGTCACGGCCGGTCCGGCGGCAGGCCCTTCTGGGCCACCGTCTGGTCGCGATCGCGCCGCACGCTGCTGCGGTTGCTGATGTACGTGGTTCCGACGGTGGCGGCCATGGCGGCGCTGGACGAACTGGGCTTCTTCCGCTGGCTGGGCAACGCCATGCCGTGGCTGTTCCAGCTTTCGTTCCTGCCTCCGCAGTCGTCTGTGATCATTCCCGCCCAGGCGGCCAACCTGTACAACGGCGCGGTGGCGGCGGCGACGTTCCTGGACGAGAAGGTCATTACCGTCCACCAGGCGGTGCTGGTCATGCTGGTGGGGACGATCCTGACCGCCCCCATCCGCACGCTCCGCCACGCCCTGCCGACCTACATCGCCGTCCTCGGCGCCCGGGCGGGACTGGCCCTGGCGGTGGCGGCGCAGGTGCTGCGGATCGCCTTCCTGATCCTGGGTATATGGGTGTTGATGATGGTGTGGCGTTAGGAATCTGCGATTTACGATTTGCGATTGGAGTTCGGTATATGACGGTTCAATCTGCTTGGAATAACCAGTTTGTGAGGCTGCAAGAAGTTGCCCGCTTCCTCGGATTACCCACACCCAATCGACAATCGAGAATCGACAATCGACAATCCTTCGTTGGAGAGGGCAGCGATGTTTGACTATTCGTCATCCCAGCCCGGGCACTTCTATGCCGTGGGCGTGGGGCCCGGCAGCAAAGACCTGCTGACGCTGCGGGCGGTGCGGCTGATCGAGTCCGCCGACGTCATCATCGCTCCGCGCAGTCGACGGGCCGACGAAAGCCTGGCCATGCGCGCCATCCAGGACCACATCCGCGGCCAGGAGGTCATCGACCACGTCTATGCCATGGAGCGCGACGAGGCCAAGACGCTCTCGACGTGGATGCGAATGGCGGACCTGGTGGTCGAGCGCTGCTCGGCCGGGCGGAGCGTCGTGCAGATCACGTTGGGCGATCCGCTGATTTACTCGACGAGCTGCTACCTGCTGGGCCTGCTCAAGGAGCGGATGGACGACTCGCACGTGCACGTGGTGCCCGGGATCAGCGCGTTTCAGGCGGCCTCGTGCCTGTTCGCCGAGGCGCTGACCATCCAGGAGGACCGGGTGCTGCTGATGCCCGCGACGGACCTGGCCCACGTGGAGCGGGCGCTGGGCGAGTGCGAGACGCTGATCCTCTACAAGGCGGGCAGGCAGATCGACGCGCTGGCCGACCTGCTGGATCGCAAGGGCCTGCTCCAGCGGGCCTGCCTGGCCTGCTACGCCGAGCAGGAGGGACGCGAGTTCATCACGCGCGACCTGCGCAGCGGCGGCGCGGGCACGCACGGGTACATGGCCACCGTCATCGTGCACATCGGGCGACGCCGATGGAACAACGGAGATTGAGGATTTGCGATTGTCGATTTTCGATTGTCGATAGGCACACGGCATCAGAATGAGGAGCCTCAAATCGACAATCGACAATCGAAAATGGTGACGGAATACGTGTGAAGAACGGCAAAGCCATGCGAACGGGCATCACAACCGGCACCTGTGCGGCCGCCGCGGCGAGGGCGGCGATGCAGCTCTTGCTGACGGGCCGGCCGGCGGAGCGGGTCGAGCTGGCCCTGCCGGGCGGCGGGCGGCTGGTCGTGCCCATCGAGCGGTGTCGCATGGAGTCGTCGTCGGCGTGCGCCGCGGTCCGCAAGGACGCCGGCGGCGATGCGGACGCGACCGACGCCCTGGAGGTGGTGGCCGAGGTGGGCCTTGGCGGGCCCGGCGAGAGAGTCCCTCCGGGAGCGGCAGGGGAGCTGGACGGCGTGCGAATCATCGCCGGTCCGGGCGTGGGCGTGGTCACGCTGCCGGGCTTGCAGATCCCGCCGGGCGAGCCGGCCGTCAACCCCGTGCCCCGGCGGATGATCGTGTCCGCCTTGCGAGAGTTGACGGCGCGGGCCTGCTGGGTCTGCCTGAGCGTTCCCGGCGGGGCGGAGACGGCTGAGCGGACGTTCAACCCCCGCCTGGGCGTGGTCGGCGGGATCTCGATCCTGGGCACGACGGGCATCGTTCGGCCGTACTCGCAGGAGGCGATCCGCGACACGATCCGCTGCAGCCTGCGCGTGGCTGCGGCCTGTGGGGTGAGGCGCCCCGTGCTGTGCCCGGGCAACATCGGCGCCCGCTCGGCCCGCCGTCTGCTGGGGTTGACGCCCCAGCAGCTTGTGGAGGTCAGCAACGAGTGGTCTTGCGCGATGGACGAGTTGCCGGCCCATCCGTTCGAGGCGGTGTTGCTGGTGGGACACCCGGGCAAGCTGGCCAAGCTGGCGCGGGGCGAGTGGGACACCCATTCGTCGCGGTCGCAGCCGGCGGCAGCGTGGGTGACGGAGCTGGCGCGAGGGCTGGAGAACCCCCGCCGCGAGCGGTCGCGCGAAGCCGCGAGCGGTTGCGGACCTCATCGGTGCGCGAATGCGGATGGGACGAAAGCGCCTCGGACCGTGGAGGGCGTGTTCGCTTCGCTGACCGGCGACGAGCGCCGGCGCCTGGGCGACGAGATCGCCTCGCGGGTGGCGACGGCGGCACGGAACCGCCTGGCCGGCGGCGAGGACGCTTGTAGTGTGCCCGTAAGGGCATCAGACGGAGGCGTAAAGATCATCGTGTCGGTGCTGCTGATCGACATGCAGGGCAACGAGCTTGGCGCGAGCGGCGAGGTGGACGCATGGCGGAAGGCGCAGTGACCATCATCGGGTGCGGCCCCGGATCGGCCGCCTACGTGACCGGCGCAGCCCGGGCGGCGGCGGCCGACGCAGACGTGCTGATCGGCTCGCCGCGGCTGCTGGACCTGTTCCCCCGCGGGCCGGCGCGGCGCGTGGAAAGCCGAGGCGACGTCGAGGCCGTCCTGCGGGAGATCGACGCCGCGCCCTCGGCCCGCGTGGTTGTGCTGGTCAGCGGCGACGTCGGGCTGTCGAGCCTGGCCGGGCCGCTGCTGCGCCGCCTGGATCGCGGCCGGTGCCGCCTGGTCGCGGGCGTGAGTTCGGTACAGGTGGCGTTCGCGCGTCTGGGCCTGGAATGGTCCGGCGCCCGCATCGTCAGCGCCCACGGCCGGCCGGCCGGCGAACCGGAACAGGCGCTGGCCGGCTGCTCGAGCGCCGCCATCCTGTGCGGCACGCGGGAGGCCGTCGAGTGGGCCGCCCGGGCCGCCGCGAGTCTGGAGGGAACGCACGCCGCCTTCCTGTGCCAGGACCTCACCCTGCCGACCGAGCGGATCGACCGGCTGACCGCGGCGGAACTGGCGAGTGCGGCGGAGAAAGCGTCGAGCTTGTCGATCGTGGTCCTGGCGCCCAACCAACAACTCACAATCACCAACGAGCAACCATGAAGATCCACTTTGTCGGCGCCGGCAGCGGGGACCCTGAGCTTCTGACGCTCAAGGCCCATCGGCTGCTGAGTTCGTGTCGCTGCTGCGTATACGCGGGGTCGCTGGTCAACCCGGCCCTGCTGGACCTGCTGCCCGTCGCGGCGGAGCGGCACGACTCCGCGGGCATGGACCTGGGGCAGATCGTGGCGGTGTTCCGCTCGGCTGCCGATCGCGGGCTGGACGTGGTCCGCCTGCACACGGGCGAGCCGTCGATCTTCGGCGCGATCGGCGAGCAGATGGACGCGCTGGACGAGTTGGGCATCGAGTACGAGATCGTGCCGGGGATCAGTTCCTTCCAGGCCGCGGCGGCGGCTCTGCGGGTGGAGTTGACGGCGCCGGAGGTGTCGCAGACGGTGATCCTGTCGCGCATCGGCGGGCGAACGCCGGTGCCCGGCGAGCAGAGCCTGGACCACCTGGCGGCCACCCGGGCGACGCTGTGCCTGTTCCTGTCGGTGGACCGGGCGGAAGAGGTGGCGGCGGCGCTGCGCCCCCACTATGGCGAGGATTGCCCGGCGGCGGTGGTGTATCGGGCTTCCTGGCCGGACGAGAAGGTGGTGCGGGGGACGCTGGCGGACATCGCCGCCCGGACCCGCCAGGCCGGCATCACGAAGACGGCGATGATCCTGGTGGGGCGGGCGCTGGGCCGGCCGTTCGGGCGGGCCTCGCGGCTGTACGACCGCGGGTTCACGCACGGCTATCGCGAGGGCAAACCATGAGCGGGCCCGCGCAGAAGGGACTGGCGATCGTGACGCTCAGTCGCGAGGGCGCTCAACTCGCGGCGGCGCTGGCGCGGGCGCTGGGGCCGGCGGAGGTGTTCGTGCACGCGTCGGCCGTTGAATCGGACCCGGCCGGTCCGGCGGAGTCTTTCCGCACGTTCGACAGCATCGCCGCCCTGACCGGCGAGTTGTTCGACCGCGTGGGCGGGCTGGTCTATGTTGTGCCGACGGGCGTGGCGGTGCGGGCGATCGCCCCGCACGTGCGCGACAAGCGCGCGGACCCGGCCGTCGTCGTCGTGGACGCGGGCGGGCGGTGGGCGATCAGCCTGCTGAGCGGGCACGAGGGCGGGGCCAACGACCTGGCCCTGCGGGCGGCCAACGCGCTGGGCGCCGAGCCGGTGGTCTCGACGACGACCGAAGCGCTCAAGACGCTGATCGTCGGCGTGGGCTGTCGCCGGGGGACGGCGGCGGGGCGGATCGTTCAGGCTGTGCGGGCGGCGTTGGCGGCGGCGGGCGCCGGTCTGGAGCAGGTGCGGCTGCTGGCGTCGGTGGACCTGAAGGCCGACGAGCCTGGCCTGCTGGAGGCGGCTGAGATGTTGGGCCTGCCGCTTCGCCTGGTCCCGGCCGACGAGATCCGCTCGACCTGCCGGGGCGACTTTGCGGAGTCGGCGACGGCGATGGAGAAACTGAACCTGCCGGCGGCGGCGGAGCCGTCGGCCCTGCTGGCGGGAAGGAGAACGCGATTACTACTGCCTCGACAGATCGTGGACGGCGTGACGGTGGCGGTGGCCCGGGAAGACTGTATGTGGTCGGACTAGGCCCCGGCTCGCCGCTGGACCGCACCCGCCGCTGCGAGCAGGCGATCGCGGCGGCCGAGCTGGTGGTGGGCTATCGGCCGTACGTGGAGTCGCTGGCGGACCTGACGGCGGGCAAGGAGCTGGCGGCATCGGGCATGCGCCAGGAAGTGCAGCGGTGCCGGCTGGCCGTGCTGCGGGCGGCGGCGGGTCAGACGGTGGCGCTGGTGTCCTCCGGCGACGCGGGCGTGTACGGGATGGCCGGGCTGGCGTTGGAGGTGGCCCGGGGCGAGGGGCTGCTGGGTCGCCTGGCCATTGAGATCGTGCCGGGCGTGACGGCGGCGACGGCGGCGGCGGCCAGGCTGGGCGCGCCGCTGATGACGGACTTCGCCGCGATCAGCCTGAGCGACCTCCTGGTGGAGTGGTCGGTGATCCGCCGGCGCCTGGAAGCGGCGGCGGAAGCGGACCTGGTGACGGTGCTGTACAACCCGCGGAGCGTCAAGCGCCAATCACAGCTTGCCGAGGCGGCGGCGATCTTCCTGCGTCACCGTCCGGCCTCGACGCCGGCGGGGGTGGCCACCGCCCTGGGCGCGGGCGACGAGCGGGTGGTCCTGTGCGATCTGGCCTCGCTGCTGGAGCAGGAGGTGACGATGCGGAGCGTGGTGGTGATCGGCAACACGACTACCCGGGTACTCGACGGGTGGATGGTCACCGCGCGGGGGTACCGCCTGTGATCCTGCTGCTGGGCGGGACGAGCGAGACCGCGCCGCTGGCGACGGAGCTGGCGGAAGCGGGCTACCGCGTGCTGGTTTCGACGGCCAGCGACGTGGAACTGGACGTGGGGCGCCACGAGCGGATCAGTCGGCGGATGGGCCCGCTGGAGGCCGCCGACGTGGTCGAGCTGATCGAGGGTCATGGCGTGCGGGCGATCGTGGACGCGACGCACCCGTATGCCGAGCAGGCGCACCGGATGGCCGACGAGGCCGCCGGTCGCGGCGGGGCGCCGGTATTCCGCCTGCACCGGCCATCGGCCCTGGCGTCGCCCGGCGGGGCCGACGCCGCGGGGGACCAGGATGAGCTTCTCTTCGCCGACGACCACGAGCGGGCGGCGGAGTTGGCCTGCCGTGCGGGGCGGAGCATCCTGCTGACCGTGGGGGCCAACAACGTGGGCGTCTATGTCCGCCACGCGCGGGCGGCGGGGGTGGCGTTGGCGGCCCGCGTGCTGGACCGCGAGCAGTCGTTGCACGCCTGTCAGGAGGCGGGTCTGGCCCGCGAGCGGATCGTGGCTGGGCGGGGGCCCTTCAGCCAGGCCGAGAACCGCCAGCACATCCGGCGCTTCGCCGCCGACGTGCTGGTGACCAAGGACAGCGGGCAGGCGGGCGGACTGGCGGAGAAACTCGCCGCCGCCCGGGCCGAAGGCTGCCGCGTGGTCGTTCTGCGCCGCCCGGCCGCCTCCGGCGGGACGCGGGTGTTCGAGACCATCGACGATCTGGTGGCCGCGGTGAAGCGGATCGTCGTCTAGGGCCCGCACGCAGCGCCCGAACCCGGGGGCCGGACCCGCGTCGGGGGCTGGGCCGCGATTTCCCGAGTTTTCTTGGACGCTTTTGGCGCAGGTGGATACGATGCGTGCAGATGAAGCCGAGCATCATCCAACCCGACATCCATGAGATGATCGAGTCTCACGACTTCGTGACGCTCAAGAAGGCCGTGGCCGACATGGAGGTCCACGACCAGGCCGCCCTGCTCAGCGAGCTGGAGGGCGAGGACCTGGCGATGGTGTTCCGGTTGCTGCCGCAGCAGCGGGCGGTGGAGGTGTTCGGCGACCTGCCCGTGGAAGACCGGGAGGAGCTGGTGGGCGAGCTGTCCACGCAGAAGGTCGTGGACATCGTCAACCAGATGCCTCCCGACGAGCGCACCGAGCTGCTGGAGGAGCTGCCCGGCGAACTGGCCAAGCAACTTCTGGGCTCGCTCAGCCGCGACGAACTCCAGGTCGCCCGGGCCCTGCTGGCGTATCCCGAGGACAGCATCGGGCGACTGATGACGCCGGAGTACGTGGCCGTCAGCAAGGCCTGGACCGTCGGCGAGGTGTTCGACCACATCCGCCACGTGGGGCACGGCAAGGAGACGCTGCACGTGATCTACGTGGTGGACGATCGCGGGCGGCTGGTGGACGACCTGCGGCTGGAGCAGCTCGTGCTGGCGGACCCCGCCCAGCCGATCGGCTCGCTGATGGACGAGCAATTCGCCTGCCTGCAGGCCAGCGACGACCGCGAGACCGCGGGGGAAGTGTTTCGCAAGTACGATGCCATCGCCCTGCCGGTGGTCAACAAGCAGGGCGTGCTGGTGGGCATCGTCACCGTCGACGACGTGCTGGACGTGGTGGCCGAGGAGAACACCGAAGACTTCCAGATGATGGCCGGCGTGGAGGCCCTGGAGAGCCCGTACTTCGACACGTCGTTTCTCCAGATGATCCGCAAGCGGCTGCCCTGGCTGGTCATGCTGCTGCTGGCCGAGACGCTGACGGTGGTGGCCCTGTCGAGTTTCGAGCAGATGGAGATCATCGACCTGGCGGTGCTGGCGATCTTCGTGCCCCTGATCAACTCGCCGGCCGGCAACGCCGGCTCGCAGATGGCAGGCCTGGTGATCCGCGGGCTGGCCATCCGCGAGATGGAGACGCACGACTGGCGCCGCGTGCTCATGCGGGAGATCCTGCTGGGGTTGGCCCTGGGGGTGGTGCTGGGCCTGCTGGGCTATCCGACCGCGCTGTTGTTCGGGCGCCCGCCCGCGGTGGCCGTCGCGGTGGGGCTGGCCATCGGGCTGGCCGTCCTGCTGGCCAACTTCCTGGGGGCCATGTTGCCCTTCTTCTTCCAGCGCGTCGGGATGGACCCCGCCGTCACCAGCGGGCCGTTTCTGGCCTCGCTCATGGACGTCTTCGCCACGCTGATCTACTTCTCGATCGCCATCATCACGCTGAAGATGGCGGCGGGAGGGTGAGGGGTCCAGCTAGGACGGCAAGGGGTAGGAGGAGATCGGGGCTATGTGCCTTGCCACCGAGAGGCCCTGCAAGGCATTACAGAATCGCACGTCGCCTGTGTACAGCACAGCGTCCAAAGTGACGGCCATAGCCAAGTACAAGCAATCATACACTGTGCGTTTCGTCTCTATCGCAAGTCGTAGCGCGTGCTGCACGAACCGGGTGGAGGGCTTTCGCCGAATGCGAGACTGCCGCAAACTCGCAAGCAACTTGCCCGCCTCCGCCTCCGTAATCTCCCCGCGGAGGACACATTTCCAGAGGACGTTGCCAAACTCCGGCTCAATCAGATCGGGCGCCAAGAGTTCATCGCCCGATGCCAGCAAGGCGGTCGCTCGATCGCAGCCAGGCTCCTTCAAGTAGGCGGCGGCTGCCACGCTGCAATCGATGATCCAGGTATTCATCGCTCACGATCCTCGCGAATCGAGTCTACGCTGCTTCTTGAAAACTTGCGGTCGGCAAAGCGCTTCTGCCACTTCTCCAGTTCGGCACGCATTTCCTCTGGCGTCATTTCTCCGGCCAGGCGTTCCAGGGCCAGCTTCGCTTCGCTCTGGAGTGAGCGGCCGTTGCGCTTGGCGCGCGCCTTCAGGCGCTTCAGCGACTTGGGATCAACATTACGGATCAAGATGTCAGCCATTTGCGTCTCTCCTGTGAATCTGTTATCATAATGCTAACATATTGTAGACCCTGGCAGGTGGCAAGAATGAAATTCGTTGTGACGCTTCAGCGAGACCAAACCGGCATGGTCGTCGTGGAATGCCCCAGCATTCCGGGGTGCGTCTCTCAGGGGCGGACTGAGGAAGAAGCCCTCACCAATATCCGAGAGGCGATTCAGCTTGGCGTGGAGTCCCGGGCGGCCGCCGGGAACCCGGTCAGGGTCGCTGTTCGTGAGATTGAAGTTCCCCTTCAGGTTCCACCTGGGCGGCTGGGTCCGGAGCGGAGGCGGGAGTAGCCGGCATCGCCCGGCCCCACGTTGCCCACGCCCTGGCCAGGATGATGCCGGTGAACATGCAGCCGAAGGTGTACAGGGCGGCCGGCAGGGCGGCCGCGGGCAGATCGGGAAACAGACTCAACGCCAGCGTCGTGCCCAATCCGGCGTTCTGCATGCCCACCTCGATGGTCAGCGCGCGCCGCATCGGGCTGTCCAGGCGAATGGCCCATCCCCCGGCGTAGCCGGCCAGGTAGCCCAGGACATTCACCGCCGCCAGGGCGCCCAGCAGGCGGGCGTCCAGGGAGGCGACCTGCCCGCGATTGACGGCGACCACCACGGCGATGATCCACAGGATCGTCAGGTTGGCGGCGATGGGGCCGACCATGCCGGCCGCTGACCGCCAGGCAGCCCAGCCGCGCGCCAGGGCGTGTCCGCTGACGACGGGGATGACGACCATCCACAGCAGTTCCCAGCAGACCCGCCCGGCGGGGAAGTTGGGCACCTCGCGACCCAGGGCCAGTCCCATCACCAGCGGGACGGCCAGCGGAGACAGCAGCGTCGCCGACGTGGTCAGGCTGACCGAGTAGCTGGTGTTGCCGCGGGCCATCAGCGTGAGCACGTTGGAGGCCATGGCCCCCGGCACGCACCCGACGACGACGATGCCCACCAGCCACGCCCCCTCCAGGCCGAACAGCTTGCCCATCGACCAGCCCAGCAGCGGCATGGCCAGGTACTGCACGCCCGTGCCCGCCAGCACCATCGGCCAGCGGCGGGCCACCTGGCGAATCTCGTCCAGCGGCAGGAGCGAGCCGATCGCGAACATCGTCACCATGATCAGGTACGGCAGCGAGCCCTTGCTGGCGGCAAACGGGTCCGGCGCCTGGTTGCCGAACCAGTCCGGCCAGGCGTACGCCAGCCCGCACAGCAGCACCAGCCAGGCCAGCAGGAAACGTTCGAGGGCGACGCGAAATGTGTTCAGTGGTCCGGCCATTGGGCGGTCGGCATTGTACCCGACCCCAGGCGGACGCGACAGGAGAATGCTCGCGGTTGCCGGCCTGCCCATTCCCCAGTTGCCCACCCGGCGGTGGGGAATATTCCCCTTTTTCCGCCTGGAAGCCCGTCTGCGGCAGGGAGGAGTCTCGTGGGCACAAAAGCCTATAAAAGAACGACTTAGTGCCCATTTCGGACAGGAAGCCTTGCTGGGTGGTCCGGCTTTGGCACAGCCGGTGCACTATCTCCTGGCGTAGTCCACAACAAGCAGCACTGGCAACCGAAGAAAGGACGGAGTGAGATGAACGCGATGCGGATGATCAAACTGGCGATCGTTGGAATGACGGCGGCGATGCTGCTCGAGGCGACGGCCTTCGGACAGGGAGTGATCACGGATTGGGCCCCGTTCCGGGGGGCGATCGACCAGGCCCACAGGCAGGTCGACTGGTCGACAGGCCGGCCCATCCCTCAGCGGACGTGGCAGCCAGCGCCCTTGCCCAGCGCGGCGACTGTGGTGGAGACGGTCGTCCTGCACGAGGGCACGGACCAGGCGATCGAAGTCGTCGCCGAGCGCACGGGCAGCCGGGTGCTGAACGCCACCAAGTACGGCCTGCGCGGCGTGGACTGGGTGGTCATGCCGGCCGTCCGCAACGTCCACGGCTACAACCCGTACTACTGGAACTGGGAGGGCATTGCTATCGACACCGTCAACAACACCGGCGAGATGATCTCCGCCCAGGTGGGAGCTGCCCTTGGCACCCCCGGCGGCCCGCCCGGACAGGTTCTCGGCGCCACGCTCGGACATGGGGCCTGGACATACGTCACCGGCGGGACCTTCCAGAGGTGGTCCGACAATGCCCACAATCGGTATATCTATACTACGCCCAACCGTACCGGCGCGACGCGCGTGATTCGCCCGCCCGACCGCCCGACCTACGGCCCCCACGGCGTCATCCGCATCCCCGCCGGGCCCAACCGCCGTGCGACGGTCGTGCCCAGCCGGAGCATCAACTACAGACCCCCCACAAGCGGCTGCAACGGGGGAGGGAGTTGCGGCCGATAACCATAAACGCCAGGTGCCGCATTGCACCAAGCCCCGCCGGCCCATAACGGTCGGCGGGGCTTTGGCCTTTCTATGGGGCTTCGCTATCTGTGTTGGTCCGCCCCCACGTCGCCGGGGCGTCGGCGGCTCTGGCGGTCGATGTCGGCGTCGACGAGGTGGTCGGCCGCCGCCTTGCCGATGGCCTTGTCCGCCTCGGCCCTGAGGTGCAGGTCGCCCAGGGCGGGGTTGACGAAGTACCGCGCCGGCAGATCGGCCGAGCGCCCCAGCGCGACGTTGCCGACGACGGTCATGCGGCTCTGCGTCTCGATGCGCGGCTCGGGCCCGGCCAGCAGGTTGTTGGCGACGACCAGTCCGTCGTTGTCGTGGACGATGCGGATGCACCGGCCGAAGCGACCGGCCGGGTCGCAGACGGTGTTGTGGACGATGCGGCAATCTTTGGTGTAGTCGGCGAGGATGCCGTTCTCCGGCGTGCGGGCGAGGAAGTTGTTGCGGACGACGAAACCGGTGCAGTGGACTGTCGTGCCGGGGTGGCGGTGCGAGTTGCCCAGGCAGATGCCGCTGTCGCAATCGACGATGACGTTGCGCTCGATGAGGCAGTTGCGGCTGTCCACCCAGAGGAAGATCGCGCCGCGGGCCGAGCCGGTCCGCCCGTGGATGCCGACGAAGAGGTTGTCTCGGATGGTCCAGCCCTCGACGGACATGGCGTCGATCCCGCCGATGTAGTTGCCGCCGAACCCGTTGGCCTTGTCGGCTTCGTCGTCGGCGAAGGTCTTGGCCCGGTCCAGCGCGAACAGGCAGTGCTCGATGACGAAGCCGGCGGGGCGGGGCTTGCCCGGCGGGACCATCACGCCCTTGATCGCCCGCTGCCAGACGTTGCGCAGGACGCAGTTGCGGATGGTCAGCTTCTGGACGTCCGTCTCGCTGTTGATCTTGATGCCGTTCCACTTGACGTTCTGGACGGTGAGGTCGGCGATGGTGACGCCCTTGCAGCCGCGCAGGCCCAGCAGCTCGCCCAGGCGCCCGCCGCCGTCGAGGACGGCCTTCGTGCGGTCGCCCGAGGCCGAGCGCAGCGTCACGTTGTCCGCGCGGATCTCGACGTAGCGGTCCATCGGGTAGAGTCCGTCGGCCAGGAGGATCGTCTGCCCGGGTCGGGCGGCGGCGACGGCCTCGCGAAGTTGCCTGGGGTTGGCCACGCGTACGGCGTCGGCCGGCGGGGCAGGCAGCGGCGGCGCCTTGGGCAGCCAGGCCTGGGCGAGGATGTCCTGAAGCGTCCGCGACGCCGCGAGCGGGGGGGAAGACTCATTCGCCTTGGCGGGCCGCGCTGAGGAAGGCTCCGCCTTTGCGGGCGGTTCCTTCCTTTCACCTTTCGCGCCGGGCGGGGGCGTTTTGACGCCCAGCACCTCCAGTACCCGGGCGTAGGTCATGAGGGTCATGTAGTTTCGCAACCCAAAGCCGCACTTGCTGAGCCCCTCGTCCGAGTAGTCGTCCTGCCAGGCCTTGGGGTGGCTGGGGTGGACGCCGTCGCGGGCCAGCAGCGTGGGCACGTCGTAGCCCTTGTGCTCGCGGAACTTCTCGTCGGCGCCGTCCCAGTCGTTGGGGCGCCGGCGGAGGATCTCGGCGTGGTAGTCGATCAGCGGGACCTTCAACTCGCCCGCCAGGTCGCGGACGATCTTGGCGAACGTCGCGGCCTTGTCCGCCCGGCCGTGGCGCGGCGGGATGGTCGTGAGGATGGGGATGGTCCCGTTGGCCAGGCACTTGTCCGTCAGCTCGCGCATGTTGCGGGCGTAGCGGGCGGCGTCCATGTCGTTCAGGTCGTTGGTGCCGAACATGACGACGACGGCCTCGGGGTTGAGGCTCTTGAGCCACTCCTCCACGTGGTCGAGGGCCCACCTGGTGGTCTTGGTGCCCTCGTTGCCGAACCTGGGCCCCTTCCAGTCGCGCCAGCACGGCTGGGCGAGGTGGCCCTTGACCAGGGCGAAGGCGTCTTCCATGTCCGCCGGCGCGTGGGTGCGCTTGTAGAGCAGGGGCGTCCAGAAGGCCAGCGTGACGGTGATGGAATCGCCGAACGCCGCCAGCGTGCCCTTCTGCCCGGTGAACTTCGCGTGAACCTGGCGGACGTGACCGGCCCAGGGCGGCTCGGCCGCCGGCGAGGCCGCCAGCACGGTCATCAGCAAGCACGACGTGAGGTGAGCAAGCATAGCAGGCTCCTTGATCGCCAGCAGCGCTGTGTCAAACGTGAGCGACGCATCGGTATTCTACGGGGCGGCGGAACCCTCGGCGGGTTGCAGGAACAGCACCTCGCCCTTCTTCAGGTCAACCTGAAAGACGCCGGGTGATTCCTCATGAAGGGTGAAACGGCGATCGCCGCCCGCCTGCATCTTGCCTTCGATTCCAGGCCGCACGCGACAAGGCTCGCCGGCCAGGCTCTTGATCTTGACCCACACGGTCTTGCCCCCGCTGCGCCTGGCCGAGACGAGGAAGGCGCCCTCGGCTCGCAGATCGCGGAACTCGACGTCCTTCCAGGCCGAGGGCAGCGCGGGGAAGATGCGGATCGCCCCGGGTTCCTCCCTGGACGGGTCGCTCCAGCTTTGAATGAGCATGTCCTGGACGATGTTGGCCATCCCCAGCGTCGACTCGATACACGGGTTGCCGCCGCAGGACCACAGCCCGTTGGGGTGAAGGTCGTCCCGCAGGCGTTTCAACCCCTCCAGCACAGTGTCTCCCCGGCCGAGGGCGGCGCCGATCGCCCCGGCGTGCGTCTGGACCATCGCGGGCAGGCCCCGGATCGGGTGGGCGCGGTTATAGGAGGCCAACAGCACGTCCGAAGAGCCCTTCTGCTCGATGTTCACGACGTAGAGCGGGTAGATCATCAGGAGGTTCGACAAGTGCCTGTGCTGGGGCGAGGACGTCTTGTCGCTTCCGAGGCAGAAGCCGTTCTCGTCGGCGGGGAAATCGACGAGCTTCCGGACGACCTCCTTCCATCGCGGGATGAGCGGATCGTCGATCCCGAGGCGATGGCTCGCCTTGAGCAGGACGAGGCAGCCCCACTTGAAGAGGGCCAGGTCGAAATTGCAGTCTTTCCACACCCCCGACTCGGGGGAGTAGGTGGGCGGCAGATGGAGTCTGCCGTCGGGGCCCTCCTCGACCATGTGGAGGTAGAGATTGATGGAGCGGCGAAGCAGAGGATAGAGCTTCTCGCGCAGCATGGCGTCGTCCATCGAGTAGCGGTATTGGCTCCAGCAGTTGTTGAGGGTCCATGGGAGGTTGCCGACCTCGGCGTAGTATCTCATGTCCTGCTCGCGGTGTCCGGCCATGTCGCCGGCTACTTCATGCGCCAGCAGGGCCGAGTCCGTCTGCCATTCGACAGGACGCACCGCCTTGACGAGGGCATCGCGGTTCTGGTGGAACCGGTTGAGGAGTTCCTCGCCCTGCTCGAGCCGGTTGGCGGCATAGACCGGCCAGTGGGCAGACTGGAGGTTCCAGTTGGTGGTGGTGTAGGCCCATGGTCCGCCCTGGAACCAGAGGCCGGACGTGTCGACGAAATACCGGCCCGCACGGCTGGTGCAGCCGAATCGGTAGATCGTCTGCCAGTAGAGCGATTCGAGGCTTTTGTCCGGGATCGTGACGAAGCTGCGGGGATAGTAGGCGTGCCACCAGTCGCGGTGGGCTTGGACCCATGGGTCGCGGTCGAGACCCAGGCAGCGCGCCACGTCGTCGGCAGCCGTCGTCGCGGCCGTGGATTCGGGATAGCTGTTGGCGATGCTGGCCACGTGCGTGCGGGTCGCGTCGCGGGTCTGCTCGCTCCAAGCCGTCGCATACTGCCCGCCGGCCAGGAGGTCCTGGACCCACACGGAGACCTTGCCCTTCTCCTCCTGCCGGCCCGGGGGGTTGGGTTTCCAGAGCTTGAGCGTCTGGGCGTACTGGTTGCCGTATCGCTTGGCGAACGCGGCGATGTCGGATTCCCTGGCCGGATAGCCCGGCCGCGAGGTCTTGGCCTCCTGCGGGTGCCAGGTCCATTTGCAGCCCTGCTCGCCGGCGGAGGGCGACAGTTCGGTGACAATCGCCATGTCGACCGCGTGGGTGAAGTGGCGGATCTTGATCTCGCCCCGGTCGGTCGTGATCGTCCCGGTCAGCTCCGCGTTCCACAGGTCCTTGCGCCATTGGCACCCCGTGAGCTTGCCGACCGGTTCGAGCGAGAAATGGCCGATCCGCAGGCGGGGGCGGCTGTAGGCGGGCCATCCCCACGTGTCGTCCCGGTGGTCGTGCACGTCGTTGCGGAAGACCTGGAGCCTGACGGTGTTGCCGTCCCGGTAGAGCATCGAGCCGATCGCGGCGTTGCCGAAGTGGGGCGATTCGGTCCACTTGCCGGGCAACTTGTCGAAATGCATATCGTGACGGGCCATGAAAGCCGGCCAGTCGATCGGGCTTTCTGTTTCGGCCGCCACCGCGTCAGGACCGGTTCCCGCCACGGGCATGCCCAGTGACAGCAAGAGGGCCCAGACGGCTCGCTTGGCGCGTGATGCGTTCATGTCACTCTCCTGCGGTTCTTCCTTGGTTGAACGACCGGGCGTACTCGATGTCGGCGTCGCTGCCGGCCGGCCGGCCGCTCCTGCTCCGCCGGCTGCCATTGCGACGAACCGGCGGCATCGGCGCACGGCAGGAACTCGGGTCACCGGGATTCCAGGACGTGCCGCCCCGCCGGAACCTCGACGTTCAAGGTTCGGTCCGTGGCGACCGCCTGTTCGGGCTTGCCGTCGAGCAGGA
Source organism: Planctomycetota bacterium (assembly GCA_022705325.1). Lineage (GTDB taxonomy): Bacteria > Planctomycetota > Phycisphaerae > SM23-33 > SM23-33 > MWDR01. The sequence goes on from JAKJER010000001.1 coordinate 179,477, forward strand.
CCTGGCGCTGCTGGCGCATCGGCAGCGCAACGCTGCCGCGAGCCTTCGCGGGCAACTCGATCTCCATGCGGAAGGTCGCGGCGTTCTCGATCTTCACCGCTACCGGACCAACCGCCGTCGGCACCTTCCCGCGGACCCAGGCCAGACCGCCCGGCTGGGGCGCGATCGTGATCTTCGAATACCCCGGCGCCGCCGGACGCACGCCGAGGACAAAGCGGGCGAGAATGTTCGCCGGCACGGCGCCCCACGCGTGGTTCCACGTGAGGTTCTTCTTGAACTGGGCGTCCCAGGCTTCCCAGGTCATGGTCGAGCCGGACTCGATCATGTGCCACCAGCTTCGCTTTGTCCTGGCCGTCATCAGGTCCACGGCGTAGCGATCCTCGCCGGCGAGGAACAATCCCTCCAGCAGATACTGCGCGCCGTACACGCTGCACGCCATCCCGCGCGACCGGACGAAGGCGGCGACCTTCGCGACTCGCTCCGGGGGCGCCAGCTCGAAGGCGAGCGCGACCATGTTCGCGTGGAGCGACGCGTGCCTGCTTCCTTCGCCGTCCACGTACAGGCCGCGGGCGGCATCGAAGAAGACGCGGTTGAACGAGTCGCGGACCTGGGCGGCCTTTCGCTCGGAATCGCGGGCGTCGTCTTCGTTGTCCACCGCCCGCGCCAGGAGCGCCATCCGGTTCAGCGCGTGGTAATAGAACGCGTTGACGACGGTGTTGATCATCGGGCCGACCTGCTTGGTCTGTTTGGGATCGACAACCCCGTCGTTGTAGCCGTCGCGTTCGGCGGCGGGCCAGTCCACGATCGCCGAGGCCCGCAGCAAGCCGTCGTCCCGCGCCTTGTCCATCAACAGTTTCTTCTTCAGCGCCTGGTAGTGCTCTCGGGCGAGCGCCGCGTCGCCGGTCGCGAGGTAATCGGCGGCCGCCATCATCGGCATGTGCAGGCTCCACTCGGTCGGCCAGGTCGGATGGGCCAGCAGGTGGGCGACGGTGGCCCGCGCGACGCGCGGGTCGAGGTCGCAGGCATAGTGCGAAAGCTGGTTGATGTACGCGTCGGCCTCGTAGGGGATCCGCTCGCGTTCCCCGTCGATGTACACGCCGAACGCCGTCGTCGCCTTCATCGTGTGCTTGCACAGGTCCCAGACGGCGTTCAGCGTCTTGTCGGAGGATTCGAAGCTGGAGGCCTCGTCGTCGAACGGCGCGTGGACGAACAACTGTCGCAGCGACAGCGCGTCCTTCGCCGGAGCTACGCCTTCGATCTCGACATAGCGGAACACGGTCACTTCCCCGATCGAAGGGGGGGTCTTCACGGAGGCCTTGCCCTTGTGGAAGGGCTTGGACGGAATCGCCAGACGATACGTTCGCTGGCCGGGCCTGACGGCCAGTTTCACCTCCCGGTAGTTGACGCTGCCGGGCGGCTTGCGGTCCACGACGCCTTGCTCGGTGATCTTCTCCCCGAGGCGCACGGTCAACTCGCCCGCCGGCGGGTCGGCGGCAAAGGCGACCTGGAGATTGCCGTACGCCGCCTTGCCGAAGTCGGCGAAGAGCGCCCGCCCGCGGACTTCCATCCGTGTCGGAGCCACCTCGGTGACTTGCAGCGGCACCGGCTCAGCCGCGATCGCACAGGCTGCGACACACATGAACGCCAAGGAACCTCGAATGACCATATTCACTCACTCCTGCCTGGATGTCTTCCTGAAGCCGCGACCGTTCCGGTCGCGGGCGGACCCGTTGACGGACAGGCCGAGCGTCCGGTCCCGGGTAAAGACGGAACTGTCAACTGCGCGGCCGGCGACGTGCCCTTCTTCGCCCGGGCATTCTACCGCTTGGGCCGCGGGGCGGCCAGAGACTCAGAAGGCCAGCGGTGCGAAGAAGTCGCGGCGGCCCTCGATGTACTGGGCCACGATCGTGTTGGCCAGGCGCAGGCGGTCGTGCGGGGGGACGTCGTCGCGCCCGTGCAGGAGCATCATGCAGACGCTCAGCAGGTCGCCCGTGCCGGCGGTGTTCTGATGGCGTTCCACGGGCGCGGCGGGCGAGACGATCAGCTTGCCCTCGCGGAAGTAGCCCGCGCCCGCGGCGCCCATGTGCACGACGACGGCGCCCGCGCCCCAGCCCGCAAGCCGCCGCAACGTCGCCTCCAGGTCCTCGCAGCCGGCGAACCGGTTCAACTCGCCCACGTTGCCGTGCACCAGGTCCACCAGCGGCAGGAGGCGCCGCACGGCTTCCTGCCGCCGCGCGACGACGGCGGGCTCGGCGCGGTCCCACTGCGGGTCCCAGTTGATGTCCAGCGAGACGGCCAGCCCGCGCTCGCCGGCGGCGCGGAGCAGGTCCTCGTTGCCGCCGGCGAGCATGGGCTCGGAGAACCACACGTCGGCCCGCAGCAGATGGTCCGCCCCGTCCAGCAGGGCCGGGTCCACGTCGCCCATCGACAGCGTGTAGTTGTTCGGCTGGCAACTGATGAAGTGGCGGCTGCTGCTGTCGTAGCTGAGGACGACGCTGCTGCCGCTGGCCAGGCCGGCCTCGCGACGGATGAACGTCCGCACGCCGCGGTCGATCAGGGCCTGCTCCAGCCGCGTGCCCAGCGAGTCGTCGCCGACCTTGCCGCCGAAGCGGACCTCGGCGCCCAGGGCGGCGCCGGCCAGCGCGGAGTTGGCCCCGCCGCCGCCCACGGTCTCGACGATGCCCGCTGTCGGCGTCTCGCCGTCTTCCAGCAGGTGCGGGCCCGGATGAAGCGGGGCGATCCTGATGTCGCGGCAGATGCTGCCGACGATCGCCAGTCGGCGGCCTCGGAAGATGGATTCATCCGCCATGGGCCTGCAACTCCTGCGCGCGGGCCAGCGCGGGGATGGACGCGTACCCGCCGCGCACGGTGGTGGACAAGGCCGCTGCCGCCGCCGCCAGCCGGAGGGCCTCCGCCAGCGGGAGCGCCTTGAGGACCCCGTAGGCGAACGCGCCGTGGAAGAGGTCGCCGGCCGCCGTCGTGTCGATCGAGTCGACGCCGAACGCGGGCAGGTACTCGAACGACTCGTCCGTGCCGTAGAGCAGGCCCCGCTCGCCCAGCGTGACGACGACGCACCGCCGGTTGAGTTGCCACAGGGCCCGCATGGCCGCGGCCCGGTTGGCGGCTGCGCACAAGTCGCTCACGCCGGCGAACTGCATGGCGAACCGTTCCGAGGCGACCAGGTAGTCCACCTGCCGGGCCAGCTCGACCGCCACGGGGCGGGCGGTGCCCGCGTCGAGAACGGTGCGGGCATGGGGGTAGAGCGTCATGGCGTCACGCGTGGCGGCCGGCTCGTGGCTGTCCAGCAGCAACACGCCGGGCGGCTGGTCCCAGGCGGGGCGGGCGAGAATGCGGCAGGGGTCCGCGGGCGAAGCCGCCCTGCGGTTGACGATCGTGCGGCTGGCGGCGCGCTGGTTGACCAGGATCACCGAGACGGACGTCGGATCGACGGAGCTGGAGTGGACCAGGCTCGTGTCGACGCCGCCGGCGCCCAGTTCAGCCAGGATGCGTTCGGCGTAGTCGTCGCGGCCGATCGTTGCGGCCAGGGCGACCGGCACACCCCACCGGGCGAGCAGGCCGGCTGCGTTGGCGGCCGGGCCGCCGGGGCACTCTTGCAGCGTCTGCGTGTCGACCTTGGTGTTCTCGACCGGGTATGCGTCGATGAACGCGCTGATGTCCCAGACGGCCAGTCCCACGCAGAGGACGTCCATCACGGGCCTTCCTTGGCGGCCAGGCGGCTGCGGATCAGGTCCATCAGGAGGTGCTCGATCACCAGGTGCGTGCCCTCGGTCTGCGGCGTGGACTCGACCGGCACGAGGATCGAACAGGTCGACTCCCGGTGCAGCACGCCGCCGTCGAAGCCGACCAGCGAAATGGTGGCCGCCCCCGCCTCGGCTGCGCACCGCATGGCCTGGACCAGGTCGCCGGAGAAGCCCGTGCCCCCGTGCACCGAGACCAGGATGAGAACGTCGCGGCTGCGGATGAGCCCGCGCATCTGGTTGGCAAAGGCCTCCTCGCGGGGGGCGTCGTTGGCCCAGGCGGTGTAGAGCGAGACGTTGTCGGTGAGGCAGCGGGTGTCGAAGGGTCGCCGGCCCGGCGGGACGACGAACTTGGCCAGGTCGCAGGCGAAGTGCTGGGCCGTGGCGGCTGACCCGCCGTTGCCCGCCGTCCAGACCCGCCCTTGTCGCTCGTAGCACTCCAGCAGCAGCTCGGCCGCTCGCGCGACCGCGGCCCGGTCCAGCCGCTCCAGCAGGCCGGCGGTCTGGGCCAGGTACTCCTCGATGCGTTGGATCGTCTCGTTCACAGGGGCTCCCGTCTGCCCAGACGGTACATCCCCCCGCCGCGCGGGGTCAAGGACGCAATTGCCCGCCGGCGCCGGCTGTCAGTTCCGCCCGGGAGGCCGCCCGGCGATGCTGCCGTCTTCATCGACGTGCGGCTCGCCCTCGCGACGGAGCCCATTCTTCAACGGACTGCTTGGGGCTACTTGTCCTTCTCGCCGCCCTTGATCGGGGGCGCCTTGTCGATCGGCTTGTGCTTGATGGGGGGCTTCTCGCCTTCGAACTTGCCCTTCTCGACCTGCCCCTTGCCGGTAAGCTCCGCGACGATAATCGCCACGTACTCCTGATCATCCACGCGGAGGATCACCTTCTTGCCCGCCAGCGAGCCAGCGCCGGCGCGCTTGAAGTCCTTCTCGCCCTTGGCGATTTCACCTTTGCCTCCCTCGCCCTTGACTTTGACGCCCTCGCCCTCCTTGCGCGGCTCGCCGGCGTCCTTCTCGCCCTTCACCTTGACGGGCTTCTCCTGATCCAGCGGGACGAGCCTGTAGCTCTTTCCGTTGATCTGGATCACGGGCGACTTGTCGTCACCGGCGCCCTTGACGACGTCCTTGGCCCACGCCCCGCCCGCCAGCAGACCCAACACCGCCGCGGCTGCCACCATCGTTGCCCACTTGCTCTTCATCGCAATGCTCCTTGATTCGTGTCCGTAGGGGGAACTCGAGGAAAGAGGCTTCATGAACCGTTTCAGCCCCGGTTGCCGTTGTTCGGCCTTCCGGCAGGGGCCCACCCGACAAGGTTGGCTCCATGGCGCCATCCCGGGGCGCCGCTCGGCCGTCCAGCCGGGAAGGGTGCGGTCTCGCCCTTGGACAAGTATGATGCATGATCGTCCTGGGGTCCGGCACAATGTGAATGCCTCTGGGCGAATACGCTGCTGCCTTGACTGGTGAGCAGGCCAAGGCGACGAAGACAGCCAGGCCTACCTGGTGAACTCCAGGTCGATACGAACGTCCTGATTGGGGCGCACCTCGAGGCTGTCCAACTGCAACGGATTGAACCCCTCTGCCGTGACCCGCAGGCTGTACGTGCCCGGCTCCAGCCACTCGATCTCGTAGACCTTCCTGTCTGCCTTGCCCGCCTGGACCTTGCCTGACTTGACTTCCTTCCCGGACGCGTCCAGTGCCACGATCGTGAAGTCCGGCGCGCCCCGGGCGAGGCCGACGATCCGGCCCCGGTCCTTCCAGAACTCTTTGGGCTTGGCCAGGTATGAGGGTTTGCCTGCCTCGATCTTGCCTTTGGCGTCCTGAGCCAGCAGCCACCCCTGGCTCGCGGCCAGGCCCAATGTCGCCACCGCAGCCACCAAGCACACAAGCCTTTGACCTCTGCGCATGCTGTGTCTCCTACGGGTTGAACATGTTTCGGCCAAACCGACGCAGAATTCGACCAGTCCATTATCGACAAAGCAGAAGACGCCGCAAGAGGGGAGAGCCGTTCATGCTTCAGCCGCGAGGCATCCCGGCGATGACGTTCGTTTCACGCCGCCGACGCACCGGCGCTGTCCATGCCGTCGGCTCCGATGGCCCGAAGGGCCTGCCCGGCTCTTCAGTCCGCCAGGCGGACGATGCCGAAATCATCCAGGTCCGCCCCGGTCTGGTTGAAGGCGGGCGGCGGGTTTCCGCCGGTCTCGCGCTGGCGCTTGCGCTTCTGGGACCTGCTCAAATCCTCCGTCTCGATCCTGGCGAGGTCCTCTTTGGGCACCGAGACCGAGAATACAAGCAGAACATCACCCGTGCCGTCGTATTGGAAGTCCAGCTCCCGCACTCCCGCTTCCTTCGTGTCGCGGAAGTTCCGCTCCGCGACTTTGCGCAGCCGCGCGCCTCCCTTCGCCTCGACCGGGGCTGGAACACCGTACAGTCTGTCCTCGGCTGTGACGCTCACGACTGCCTGCGGCGACTGGCCGAAGTTCACTGCGTACAGGGACACGAAGAGGTGGGCGTACTGGCCGATCCCGAACTGGCGGAAGCGGAACCGGTAGGCGCCCGCCTTGCCCGAAAAGCGCTTCTCATCCACAAGGGTGGAGAAGGACCTGAGTTCCCCCGCGCCGAACTTCTGGGCTGGAGCGGAGAAGCTGACGTGGAGATTCGAGATGTTCTGCTTGCCGCCGCGGATGGGAACGCCGGGGAAGTAGACGCCCTTCGGCGAGCGGGCGGTCAGCGCGTAGGTCTTGTCGACGTTCCGGCATCGGATGTCGGGAAGGTAATCGAAGCCGTCGTACCAGATCGTTCCCTTTTCGAGGACCTTCATGGAGTACCGGGCCGTGTCCGATCCGTCCGGGTCGGCGACCTTCACCGTGAAGGTGACGGTCTTGCCGGCCTGGGATGCCGGGGGCGTTCCGGAGAACGTCCCGTCGGCGGAGACCTCCAGCCAGTCGGGTCCGTCGACCTTGGAATAGGTCAGCGGGTCGTTGTTCGGCTCGAACAGGTCCGAGGTCACGGTCTTGTAGAACCCGTAGCGGACAGCGTCGCGGAAGGGCAGACCGGGGACGACGGGAAGGCGCTCGAGGGCGTCGGCTTTGAATTCGGGCGGGGCTGCTGCCTGGACGTGGACGACCAGGCCGACCCGGTCGACCTGGCCGCTTCTGTCGGTGACCGTCAGCGAGCCCTTGTACTCGCCGATGGCGGGGGGCATTGCCCGGACCGAGCCGTCCGGCTTGACGGTCAGCCAGTCGGGAAGCCCCTGGGCGGCGAAGGTCAGCTTGTCCCGGGAGAGGTCGGAGACTTCGCGGACCAGGGAGGCGTCGAGGACGCGTCCGGGAACGCCCAGGAGGCGGACCGGATCGTTCTTGAAGGAGGGGTAGTCCAGGATGGCGCGGGCGTAGCGGTGGGCCAAGGTGGTCAGCCCCGAGCGGTTGAAGTGGATCGTGTTGTCGGGCATCCTCATGGTCTGGCCGGTCGGCTTGCCCTTGTCGTCGACGAGATGCCGGACGTGTTCGACGCACAGTCCGCAGTCCGTCGAGCGGACGTGGGCGGCCCTGGGGATGTCATCGCCGATGTCGGCCAGCGCGCGAGTGATGGTGCCGCAGAATTCGCCGGCGGGATCGTCCTTCCTGGGCAGCGTGTTGCTCGCCATGCGGGAGAGCTGCCCCGTGACGAAGGGGAGTTCGGGCATGTCGAGGTCCGAGCGGATGGAGCGGACGATGCCCAGCAGATCCTCCTTGTACGTGAGGAACCGGTCGTACCCGGTGGTGTCGGACTCGCCCTGGTGCCACAGCACGCCCTTGAAGACGCCCGTCTGCTTGTGCCTGGCCAGTCCGCCGGGGTACATCGCGTTGCCCTTGACGAAGAAGCCGATCTGCTTGCCCCCGTAGGCGCTGGTGATCAGCCCCACCTTCACCTCAGGATCGCCCAGCAACTCCAGGTACTTCTTCGCGAAGGGAATGGGCAGCGAGAAGCTGACCTTGTTGTGCTTGATGAGGGGATGCGCAGCCGGCTTCCAGCCGCCGCTGCGGAACACAAGAACGCGGGGCGCAGGATCGGTGACGGGGTCGTATTGGCCGTCGTCATTGTAGAGATGGCTCTCCTTGAAGCCCCCGGCCATGTTGGACTGCCCCAGGCAGACGAAGAGGTGGAACTTCGAGGGGTCCTTCGGAATGGCCCATTCCCCCTGCGGTTCCTGTCCGGAGACAGCAGATGCCCCCAATAGGGCGGCAACCGAAACTGCAAGTACGACGAGAAGCCGTCGCATGGCGCTTCCTTTCCATGAGCGGCAGCGGCCGCCATTCCCGGTCGGGTTGATCGCCTTGTTCGGCATAACATCACTCTTGGCGGACGGTCTGGGCAGTATCGACTATGACGGCAGACTATCCTGCGGGAGCCGGCTTGACAAGGGCCGTCGGTTCGCTCGAACCAGACCGGCCGCATCCCTGAGGGATGACACGGCGCGTCAACCCTGCTTAGGATAGCCACCTGTCGCTTGCCGGGATCGGATACCCGGGAGGCAGTCTCCTGGGCATCGCCATCTATATCACAGAAATGCATAACGCGCCCCCGATTTCCTCGGCGGTCCCCCGGCAGTCCTACTTGGGAAGGCCACCGGCCGAGTGGGTGGTGATACGTACAGATGGCCATATATCAACATGCTTGCAGGGCTGTGTATCCTCAGTAGTACAGAGAAGGAGTCGAGGAAGATCGGGGTTGCTCCTATTACGCTGGGACTGGTGGACTTCAAGACAACTATGTCACGGCCGGGACTCTCTCTTCTAGTGGCCTGTTGGTGAAGTGAGATAATACTGGAAGGCCAAGAGCGACCACAGATAGAACAAGATAATTGTACAGTGGAGCGCAAGTCTGTATCCATAACCCATGTGAGCCTTATCAGGCGCACGCAAGGGAAACAGAGTCCCAAGGGTATATTCAATAGAGCTCGCAGCAAATGCCGCAAGGTCAACAGATATATCCGGGTCGTCCACCTGTGTGTTTACGGGCAGCTCGGTACACGCGAGGGTGCAGCCACCTATAAGTGGTACTACCACGAACTTGGGAAAGCTGCCCGTAGCCGTAAGTTTATGGACAGGCCCTGAGTCTGAGGCCAGGCGTGTCAGGAACAGCCTATAAGTACTTGCAGCGGCGATGTACCGATCACGCAGAGACTTCCACCGGGCTAGTACAGTGACATCGTCCAAGCAGGCAAAGAACCGTGGGAGAATGTCGAGACTGTCATGCTTGAGAGCCACAACACGAGTAGCGCGGGGATAATCCTCATCCAAGCGAAGACCAGGGGCCTTTACTTTCGGAGATGAAGAGACATCTGTAAATAAGTTCTGTCCAGTATAGGCTGGGACGTACAGGCCGTGCTGAAGAAACCATGCAAGAGCATGTTGACGATGAGAGTTGTTCCGGACGGCGCGCACATAGCGTGAAAGGTCGTAGGTTATATCGGGGCTATAGAACTGGGCGAGATGGCTCAATGGTATCGACCGGATGCGTGCGTCTTCCTCTAGTTCCCAAGCGAGCAGGTTGGCTTCGAGAAGGGCAACGAGGCCTGAGAGAAGACCGCAGTCGCGCCCACGCATGAGGCGACTGACCCAAGCGGGATCAGGTGGCTGGTCGCCAGTAACATTGTCTTGTGGGCCAAGAAAACCAAGACTTCCCACGTAATCCTCCACGTGAGAGGGTTCCAGGCGTACGGCGGGCACTTCGCTAGGTGGACAGCGTTCAGCCCATTCAGAGGTGTTGACGCAACTGTGTTCGTAACGAATATAGATAGACATTCTCGGCGGTATCGGAATCCCACATACTTGGGATAGAAGATCAGAGGTTGTGGTATTAAGGGAGGCTAAAGACTGATCCACGGCGTATGAATAGGGCGCGTATCCGGTTGGTTCCGCGATCAGAAAGTCGCAGTTCTTATAACTGGCAGGCTCAGGATTGGTGACTGTGACGTAATGCGTTGGAAAGCAGATACCTGGGTATGCTCCGATGGCTACTGCATGCATATGCCCCAGGGCAAATGCGAATACCCACATTGTGGTAGCGAGGAGGTATAGCCACAGGAAGCGAGATATGCCTAGGCGGGGGCGACGTAATAGATGCCATGCGGCTAGTCGAAGTGCCAAAATGATGATTAATGATATAACAGAGAATGTGATCATCGATGTGAACATGGAACGGCTTAATGCCTCAAGGCGGAGTCGATGATACGGCGTATCATTGGATAGTGGGGATGAGAAGGGAGATAGATAGAAGAGGGCACCCAAGAGTATTGCAGCATATGCGATGATGATGAGAGTGAGTATCCAGAGGGTGCGGCGAAAGAAACCTCGGGGCGGCATAAACAGAACGATAAGCAGGCGGTGTGCTGCACGAAGAAGGGGAAGGAATATGCGGCGCAGAGGATTGCGGGACAGATATGAAGGTCTCTCTGGAATGTGTTGTACTGGGCGCAAAGAGCAGTGGTCAAGATGGGTTCTCAGGTGATGCATCAAGTCATCCAGCACTGTGCGAAGATTGTGGGCTCGCAAGTAGACATATACGGTGAGGATACGCGTAAGCATGATTGGCACCTGGCAAATGTTCTAAGTGATGAGCATATAGGGCAGGAATATTCATCGGGGGACATGGCAATCGGGAGACAGTATATCTACTTCGAGGCGGCCGTTGGCCTTCCCAGAGAAGACCACTGGCTCGTCCCTCCCCTAAGGACAGGGAGCTGCGGCGCGATCTGTCCGCGAACATGACCATGCCTCGGCCTCGGATGAGGCTATGGTATCCGCTTCCGCCTGGGACGGGAAGCAGAAACCGGGCAATCGGCTGTTAGGCCGATGGAGAGATCCGCTTGAGACATGCGGCAGGGCGCATAAGGCGTCTGCGGCGGCGGCTCATCCCAGCCCCAGCGCCAGAGCGCCCTGGTAGACGATCAGCGTGACTACGTAGGCCAGGGCGGTCAGGTAGGTCCAGGCGAAGGCGGCCCACTTCCAGTGTCCGCTCTCGCGGGCGGTGATGGCGACGGTGGCCATGCAGGGCGAGCAGATCAGGCAGAAGATCATGATCGACAGGCCCTGGAGCGGGGTGTATTCGGCGGCGATCCGCTCGCGCAGGGAGTCGGACTGCTCGTCGGCTTCGTCGCCGACGGCATAGATCACGCCCATCTGCCCGACGAAGACCTCCTTGGCGGCGAACGCGCCCAGCAGGGCCGTGCCGATCTTCCAATCGAAGCCCAGCGGGCGGATCGCCGGGGCCATCGCCTTGCCCAGCCGCCCGGTGATCGAGTGGGCCAGGGCGGCCTGCCCCTGCTCGTGCTCGACCTGGGCCAGTTGCCCGTCGGCCTGCTCGGCGGTCAGCCGGCCCGCATCGAGGTCCTGGCGGACCTGGGCGGAGCGCTGCTCGAACTGCTGGACCTGCTGTTGGCTCAGTTGCGGGAAGGTGTTGAGCACCCACATGACCAGCAGGATGGCCAGGATGACCGTGCCGGCCTTCTTGATGTACATCCAGGCCCGCTCCCAGACGTGGATGAGCAATCCGCGCCCGGTGGGCATGCGGTAGGGGGGCAGCTCCATGACGAAGGGCTCGACCTCGCCGCGGAGGATCGTGGAGCGCAGCACCTTGACCGCGCCGATGGCCAGCAGGATCCCCAGCACGTAGATGCCGAAGAGGATCAGCGCCTGGTTGGTGATGGACAGGTAGTAGGAGGTGTGGACCTGGCCGTTCTCGATGACGGTGTGGTGGAGCAGGCCGAAGACCACCTGGGGCGGAAAGAACGCCCCCAGGATCAGCAGGTAGATCGGCAGGCGGGCGCCGCAGCTCATCAGGGGCACGACCAGCATGGTGGCCAGCCGGTCGCGACGCGAGCCGAGCACCCGGGTGGCCATGATCGCGGGCACGCTGCACCCGAAGCCCACCAGCATGGGGATGAAGCTCTTGCCGTGCAGCCCGATGCGGTGCATCAGGCGGTCCATCACGAAGGCGGCCCGGGCCATGTAGCCGGTGTCTTCCAGGACCGCGATGCACAGGAACAGCAGGACCACCAGGGGCACGAAGCTCAGCACCGCGCCCACGCCCTCGATCACGCCGTTGACCAGAAGGCTCTTGATCAGGCTGCCCTCGCCCAGCCAGGTCGCCAGCAGCGAACCGGCGGCCCCGGCGAGGTGGTTCTTCCAGCCGTCGAGCACCTCGACCATGGGGTTGCCCAGCGAGAAGGTGATCTGGAAGACCAGGAACATGAGCACCGCGAAGATGGGCAGGCCCAGGTAGCGGTTGGTGACGACGGCGTCGATCTTGTCGGACCACTCGTGGCGGGTCTCGACGCTGCGCCGGACGGCCTCGGTGCAGGCCCCGGAGATGAACCCGTATCGCCGGTCGGCCAGCAGGATCTCCACGCTGTCGCCGCAGACGCTCTCGATGTGCTGGCGAAGCCGCGCCGCCAGCTCGCGGAACTCCTCGATGTGGTCCGGGGCGAGCCGCTCCAGGCGGCGGTGCGTCTCGTTGTCGCCCTCGAGCAGCTTGAGGGCGAACCATCGCTTGTGGGGCAGGTCGGGCCGCCGGGCGGCGATCCGGTCGGCCAGCTCCTTGACGTGCGGCTCGACCTCGTGCCCGTAGTTGGGCACGCGTTGGGCGGCCAAGGCGGCGGCGGGGTCGTCGGCCGCCCGCCGGGCGGCCTGGAGCAGCTCGTCGGTGCCCTGGCCCTTGCGGGCGACGGTGTCGACGATGGGCACGCCCAGCAGCGACGACAGCAGGCGGTTGTCGATGCTGTAGCCGCGGCTCTTGGCCAGGTCGGCCATGTTGAACGCCAGCACCAGCGGCACGCCCAGCTCCAGCAGTTGGGTGGCCAGGTAGAGGTTGCGCTCCAGGTTGGAGGAGTCGACGATGTCGACCACCACGTCGGGGCGGTCCTCCATGATGACGTTTCGGGCGACGATCTCCTCGATGCTGTAGGCGGTCAGGCTGTACGTGCCGGGCAGGTCGATGACGTGGCAGCGCCGGCCGTCGCGGACGCAGGAGCCTTCCTTCTTCTCCACCGTCACGCCGGGGTAGTTGCCGACCTTCTGATGGGCGCCGGTGAGGGCGTTGAAGAGGGTGGTCTTGCCCGAATTGGGGTTGCCAGCCAGGGCGATGGTCAGTTCGCGTGCGTCCATGGGCCGGCGGTCACTCCGGGAACTCTCGCACGAGGATCTTGTGGACCACGCCCCGCCCCAGGGCCAGGCGGGTGTCTTTGACCGAGACGATGAACGGTCCGCGGTGGGCGTTGGCGATGACGCGGAATCGCGAGCCGCGGACCAGGCCCATCTCGGTCAGGCGGTGCTGGAGCTGACGCCCGCCGGAGATGGACGTCAGGATCACCTCTTGTCCCGGCGCCACGCCGGACAAGGGGACATCCGGCCCGCGGGCGGTCGGCTGGGCGGACGGGTTTTCGGCGTCGCGCGCGTTCATGTTCTCGATAAGGCTCACGATGCGGCTTCCTCCGACTGCGTCGCGCAGTTGTCACTCGTGCGACGCTCGCACGCGGAACAGGCCGTCGCGGGCATCGGCCCCGACGCGGGGGCCGAGATCGCCTTGCGCCACTCGTTCATCGCCCGCGGACACTGGCGCAGGAGCTGCGACAGTCGGTTCAGGCGGGTGATCAGCCTGGAGTCCGCGGCGTGCTCGAGACGGCAGGCGTTGGCCTCGGCGGAGTCCTCGTCCATGGCCAGCGCCTCGCGCAGGAATCGCCTGAGCACCTCGTGGCGGCCGATGACCTCGGCGGCCAGCTTGTCGCCCTTGTCGGTCAGGGTGATCACCTGGTAGGGGTCGTAGTTGACCAGCTTGCGTGCGGCCAGGGCCTTGAGGGCGGCCGTCACCGAGGGCATGCCCACGCCAAGTTGGCTGGCGATGTCGCGGACGCGGGCCACCCGCCCCTTGCGGACGAGCAAGAGGATGGCCTCCAGGTAGTCCTCCTGGGACTTGCTGAGCTTCGGCTTGTCTCGGGTAGCGGCCAGTGTTTGTCGCCGTGAGTATTCTATGCCGGATCGAACAAAGTTCACTATAGTGAACTTTTGAGGGGCTGGCAAGCAAAATCTTCGCCAGGCAACAGGCCCGTCCGCAGGGTCCAGACCCGGGCGGCAACGAACGCTTAAGCGGAGTATTAGCTGCGTTCGGCTTTACTGCCAACTTCGCCTGTGCTAAAATGACTTGTTTGCTTACCCCTTGAGGGGCGTAACCAGAGAAAGGTCAGAAAGGTCCCCCCGCGGGACACGCGTGAGATCATGCTTTATTCCGCACCCAGACAACAGGGGCTGTACGATCCTGTCCGGGAGCACGACGCGTGCGGCATCGGCGCGGTCGTGAACATCTCCGGGCAGAAGGACCATGCCATCCTGGAGCACGGCAGGCAGATTCTGCTCAACCTCCAGCACCGCGGGGCAGCCGGGGCCGACGAGTCCACCGGCGACGGGGCGGGCATCCTCTTCCAGGTGCCCCACGAGTTCGTCGCCGCGCAAGCCCGGGAGATGGGCATCGAGCTTCCCCCGGCCGGGGGCTACGCCGTGGCCCAGATCTTCCTGCCCCGACAGGTGGACCTTCAGCGGATCTGCGAGAAGGTCCTCATTGACGCCTGCGGGCATTACGGCTTCAAGGTTCTCGGCTGGCGCGACGTGCCGGCGGACAATTCCTGCCTGGGTCAGCTCGCCCGCGCGTGCGAGCCGGCCATCCGCCAGGCGTTCATCGACGCGGGCCAGCTCCGCGACCGGGAGCTGGAACGCAAGCTGTTCATGGCCCGCAAGCGCTGCGAGCGCCTCGTTCGCGAGCGGCTGGGCGAGCAGGGCGAGGACTTCTACATCTGCTCGATGTCCTCCAAGACGATCGTCTACAAGGGCATGTTCCTGGCCCCGCAGCTTTTCGCCTACTACGGCGACCTGAACGACGAGCGGATGACCTCGGCCCTGGCCATCGTCCACCAGCGGTACAGCACCAACACCTTCCCCTGCTGGAAGCTGGCCCATCCTTTCCGGATGACCGCCCACAACGGGGAGATCAACACCCTCAGCGGCAATTCGAACCGGATGCGGGCCCGCGAGATGACGCTGGCCTGCCCCGCACTGGGCAGCGACCTGAGCGACGTGCTGCCGGTGCTGACGCCCGGCGGGAGCGACTCGGCCTGCTTCGACAACGCCCTGGAACTGCTGGTGCAGGCCGGGCGAAGCCTGCCCCACGCGATCATGATGATGATCCCGGAGGCCTTCGGCTCGAGCTACCACATCTCGACCGACAAGCGGGCCTTCTACGAGTACCACGCGGCCACCATGGAGCCCTGGGACGGCCCGGCGGCGATCGTCTTCACCGACGGGCGGGTCGTGGGCGGCACCCTGGACCGTAACGGTCTGCGTCCGGCCCGGTACGTGGTGACCACCGACGGCCTGCTGGTGCTGGCCAGCGAGGTGGGCGTGATCGAGTTCCCCCCCGAGCGGATCAAGACCAAGGGCCGGCTCCAGCCGGGCAAGATGTTCCTGGTCGACACCGTGGAGGGGCGGATCGTCGTGGACAACGAGATCAAGTCCAAGATCGCCCGCCAGAGGCCCTATCGTCGCTGGCTGGAGGAGAATCGCATCGAGCTGCGGGGCCTGTTCGCCCCCAGCCACGTGCCCCCCAGCGACAGCCAGACCATCGCCAAGCGCCTGCGGGCGTTCGGCTACACCCGCGAAGAGCTGGCGATGATCCTGGCGCCGATGGCCCTGCACGCGCAGGAGCCGGTCGGCTCGATGGGCACCGACACGCCGTTGGCCGTGCTCACCAACCGCCCCACGCTGCTGTTCAACTACTTCAAGCAGCTCTTCGCCCAGGTGACCAACCCGCCCATCGACCCGCTCCGCGAGGGGCTGGTGATGAGCCTGATGACCTTCTGCGGCAAGCAGCGCAACCTCCTGGACGAGACGCCCGAGCACTGCCGCCAGCTCAAGCTTCCCCACCCCATCCTGGCCAACGACGACATCGAGCGCCTGCGCCGGGCCCAGCGCGAGGACTTCCGATCGGCCACCATCGACGCCCTCTTCGACGTCGACCCGGCCGACCCCGCCGGCGCCCTGCGCCGCGGGCTGGACGAACTGATCGTCCAGGCCGAGCGGGCCATCCGCGACGGGGCCAGCGTGTTGATCGTCTCGGACCGGGCCCTCTCGCGCGAGCGGGCGCCCATCCCCAGCCTGTTGGCCGTGTCCGCGCTGCGACACGGGCTGCTGGACCGCAAGCTGCGCCACGAGGCGGCCATCGTCGTCGAGTCGGGCGAGCCCCGCGAGGTGATGCACTTCTGCCTGCTGCTGGGCTACGGCGCCAACGGCATCAACCCGTACCTGGCCTTCGAGTGCATCGACGAACTCCGCCGGCGCGGCGACCTGCCCACGAGCAAGGAGATCGGGCACCTGGCCGACAACTACATCGCCGCCATCAAGAAGGGCATCCTCAAGACGATGTCCAAGATGGGCATCTCGACGCTCCGCAGCTACCAGGGCGCCCAGCTCTTCGAGGCCATCGGGCTGGACCCCAGCGTGATCGACCTGGCCTTCCCCGGCACGGTCAGCCGCATCGGAGGCGTGAACCTCGGCGCCCTGGCCGAGGAAGTCTACCGCCGCCACCGCGCCGCGCATGCCGAGCCCATGCCGGGGCAGCTCGACCTGGATTACGGCGGGGAGTACCACTACCGCTACGACGGGCAGAACCACCTGTGGAACCCGGAGTCCATCTCGGCCCTTCAGCACGCCGTCCGCAACAACGACCCGGCCGCCTACGATCGCTACGCCCGGCTGATCAACGACCAGAGCCGCCAGGCCTGCACGCTGCGGGGCCTGTTCGAGTTCGTTCCCGCCGCGCCCGTGCCCCTGGAAGAGGTCGAGCCGGCCGAGGAGATCGTCAAGCGGTTCGTCACCGGGGCCATGAGCCACGGCTCGATCAGCAAGGAAGCCCACGAGACGATGTGCATCGCCATGAACCGCCTGGGCGGGCGGAGCAACACGGGCGAGGGCGGCGAGGACCCGCGCCGCTACCGTGTTCAACCCGACGGCGACGACCTCAACAGCGGCATCAAGCAGGTCGCCTCGGCCCGGTTCGGCGTGACCATCGAGTACCTCGCGCAGGCCAAGGAACTCCAGATCAAGATGGCCCAGGGGGCCAAGCCCGGCGAGGGCGGGCAGCTCCCCGGTCACAAGGTCACCGAGGAGATCGCCCGCCTGCGGCACTCGACGGCGGGCGTGACGCTGATCTCCCCGCCCCCGCACCACGACATCTACTCGATCGAGGACCTGGCCCAGCTCATCTACGACCTCAAGTGCTCCAACCCGGGCGTCAAGGTCTCGGTCAAGCTGGTCTGCGAGGTCGGCGTGGGCACGGTCGCCGCGGGCGTGGCCAAGGGCAACGCCGACGAGGTCCTCGTCTCCGGGCACGACGGCGGCACGGGCGCCAGCCCGCTGTCGTCCATCAAGCACACCGGCGGGCCCTGGGAACTCGGCCTGGCCGAGACCCAGCAGACCCTCGTGCTCAACGGCCTGCGAGACCGCATCCAGGTCCAGGTCGACGGGCAGATCAAGACCGGGCGCGACGTCGTCATCGGCGCCCTGCTCGGGGCCGAGCGGTTCGGCTTCGGCACGGCCGCCCTGGTCAGCCTCGGCTGCATCATGATGCGCAAGTGCCACGAGGGCACCTGCCCCGTGGGCGTGGCCACTCAGGACCCCGCCCTGCGAAAGCGCTTCGCCGGCCAGCCCGAGCACCTCATGCGGTACCTCACGTTCGTGGCCGACGAGGTCCGCCGCCTGATGGCCGAACTGGGCTTCCGGCGCTTCGAGGACATGATCGGACGGGTCGACCGCCTGTCGAGCCGGCAGGCCGTCAGCCACTACAAGACCCGCGGGCTGGACTTCTCGAAGATCTTCCAGGCGCCGGACAGCTCCGACGGGCGGGCCATCCGTCAGGTCCGCACCCAGACCTCTCCCCTGGCCGACCACCTGGACTGGATCATCCTCCAGCAGGCCGAGCGAGCCATCACCGACGGCCTGCCCGTCCGCCTGGGCATCGCCATCCGCAACGTCCACCGCACGGTCGGGACGATCCTGTCCAACCGCATCGTCAAGGCCCACGGCAGCGACGGGCTGGCCGACGGGACGATCGAGGTGACGCTGCGCGGCTCGGCCGGGCAGAGCTTCGGGGCGTTCCTGGCCCCGGGCGTGACGCTCAAGCTGATCGGCGACAGCAACGACTACCTGGGCAAGGGGCTCTCGGGCGGGCGGATCGTCGTCCAGACGCCTCGCGAGGCCCACTACGCGGCCAACGAGAACATCATCGTGGGCAACACTCTGCTCTACGGGGCCACCCGCGGCGAGGTGTTCATCAACGGGATGGCCGGCGAGCGATTCGCCGTCCGCAACAGCGGCGCGGTCGCCGTCGTCGAGGGCGTGGGCGACCACGGCTGCGAGTACATGACCGGCGGGACGGTGGTCGTCCTGGGCCAGACCGGGCGCAACTTCGCCGCCGGCATGAGCGGCGGGGTCGCCTACGTGCTCGACGAGCACCAGCTCTTCGACACCCTGTGCAACCTGGACATGGTGGACCTCGAGACCGTCTACCACCAGAGCGACCAGGACCTCCTGCACGAGCTGATCGCCCGCCACCACCAGTGGACCGGCAGCGCCCAGGCCCGGCGCGTGCTGGCCAACTGGAGCGAGATGGTCGGCAAGTTCGTCAAGGTGATGCCCATCGACTACCGCAAGGCCCTGGCCAGACTGAGGGAACGCGAGCAGCGAGAGACCGAATTCACCCCGGCTACGGAGGAGGTGTTCCGTGGCTAAGCCAACCGGCTTCATCGAGTACCGGCGGGAGGACGTCCCGCACCGCGAGATCGACCAGCGGGTCGGCGACTACTTCGAGATCGAGCTGCCCCTGCCGGAAGACCGCCTGCTCGCCCAGGCCGCCAGGTGCATGGACTGCGGCATCCCCTTCTGCCACGGGATCGGCTGCCCCCTGCACAACCGCATCCCCGAGTTCAACGACCTGGTCTACCGCGGGCGGTGGAAGGAGGCGTGCGACGTCCTCCACTCCACCAACAACTTCCCCGAGATCACCGGGCGGATCTGCCCCGCGCCCTGCGAGGCCGCCTGCACCCTGAACATCAACGACCAGCCCGTCCTCATCCGCCACATCGAGGACCAGATCGTCGAGCGCGGCTTCGCCGAGGGTTGGATCCAGCCGCTCATCCCGCCGGTCCGCACCGGCAAGCGGGTCGCCGTCATCGGGTCGGGCCCGGCCGGGCTGGCCGCCGCCCAGCAACTGGCCCGCCTGGGCCACGAGGTCGTCGTCTTCGAGAAGGACGACCGCGTCGGCGGGCTGCTGCGATACGGCATCCCCGACTTCAAGCTCGACAAGAAGATCCTCGACCGCCGCCTCGACCAGCTTCGCAGCGAGGGCGTGCAGTTCCAGACCAGCGTCGAGGTCGGCGTGGACCTCTCCGCGCGATACCTCCGCCAGCGATTCCACGCCGTCCTGCTGACCATGGGCGCCACCCAGCCGCGGGACCTCGTCGTCCCCGGGCGCGGCTACGAGAACATCCACTTCGCCATGGAGTACCTCACCCAGCAGAACCGCCTCAACGCCGGCCTGGACCTGGGCCCCGCCAGGCCCATCTCCGCCCGAGGCCGCGTGGTCGCGGTCATCGGCGGAGGCGACACCGGCAGCGACTGCGTCGGCACCGCCCGACGCCAGGGCGCCAGGGAGATCTACCAGTTCGAGGTCCTCCCCAAGCCCCCCGAGCAGCGCCCCTCCGACACCCCCTGGCCCGTCTGGCCGCGCGTGCTGCGGACCTCCTCCAGCCACGAGGAAGGCTGCAACCGCCGCTGGTCCGTCCTGACCAGGAAGCTCAGCGGCATCGACGTTCGCGTCAGCGAGCTGCACGGCTGCGAGGTCGAGTGGACCCGGGCCAAGGACGGCTCGTGGAAGATGGCCGAGAAGCCCGGCACGGACTTCAGCCTCAAGGTCGATCTGGTCCTGCTGGCCGTGGGCTTCGTGCACGTGGTCCACAGCGGGCTGGTCGAGCAGCTAGGCGTCAAGCTGGACACTCGCGGCAACGTCGAGGTGGACGCCCAGTCCATGACCAGCGTCGAGGGCGTCTTCGCCGCCGGCGACACCGCCTCCGGCGCCAGCCTGGTCGTCCGCGCCATCAACGCCGGCAGACTCGCCTCCGACAGCATCCACCACTGGCTCCAGAACCGCTGAGCCCGCCAGGCGAACGTCCCGTTTTTCCGGAAGTTCGCAAGGCTGCCGTCAAAGGGCGGAATCGCCGCAAGACGCTATCCATCCACCTGTTACGAATCCAGGACATAAATAGTAATAATCTGAATACTCATAATAATATGGCCGGATCGGGACGTTTCAGCTCCAAATGGGACATTCGTGTCCGCCGGATCGTTCGCAAGTCCATGCCATGACGACTCTTACGCACTGTCGCATCCTATCTCCTTTGGAGCGAATCACTTGCGCTCGCCGCGGGCTGGAAATGTCGCTTCTTTGCCCGACGACGGACATTTGCCTGGCCGCATCGTCCCGCGCTTCCGCCCGCAGCGGCCGCGCGACGAGAACGCCCAATCCCGGCCGAGGCCCCTGGCTGCCCGCCTAGCCGACTCTCATCCAAGAGCCGACCCGTGGACCGTCGGCCGGACGATCGCCCGGCCTGCAGGCGGCTGCGCTCCTTGGCCGCCTGCCAGCCGCCCAGGCATCCCGCGCCTTACCCTCCAGCCGCCCTGTGCAGTGCCATACTCAAGGCGCAGGGCCGAAGGGCTGAAGGAGGGCAGCCCGGGGGGGAGCCCCGAAGCGTCGAAAGCAAGTAGCCGGAGGGTAGACCCGGAGGGTCGAAAGCAAGTAGCCGGCGGCGCAAGCCGCCGGAAAGTGGCGAGAGAAGAGAAGAGCCCCGAAGGGGCGGCAGAAAGCGTGCCAGGATAGCCTGTGTGAACCTGGCGCATCACGTTGTCTTCGCGACCAGGAGTCGGCAGTTCTGGCTTCTTAATCCTGCTCGTGAGAGGATTCATGCGTATCTCGGCGGGATCGTGCGTCAATGTGGCGGACAATCCATTCGAGTCAATGGACCGGAAGACCACCACCGGTGCGTGACTTTCGAAGAGGAATTGACCGCGTTCCTGAAGAAGCACGGCACCAAACATGCCTCGAAATACACATGAGACATTCTGTCGCCCCTTCGGGGCTTCTGTGGATGGGCGTCGGCGTACCGAGGGCTTGCGCCCCCGGCTACCTGCTTTCGACCCTTCGGGTCTCTTTCTCCTGCGACCGGCGGGGTTGCTCAATCCCACCGTGATAGATCGGTCCCCCTGGCGCTTGGGATTCGACACGGCGCGGGTTCGCTCTTGCGGCCTTCCCAAGTGCGGAGCGGCGAGGGCAAGGTCCTATCCCGGCGGGATTGCGAAATGTCTCTTCAGCGGCAGTGACATTCGTCATGCCCCGTGCGCCGGAAGCACGGCCGGGGCGGACCGTGCATGATCCCACTCTGTCGGGCGTTGGACCTACCGGCGTTTTCTGTTCTGCCATGAAAGGGAATGGCTGATGCTCGACAAGCAAGTCGGTGGTCTGGTGCCGGTGGTCGTGGTCCTGGCGGCGGTTGTTTTGGCGTCGTCTTCCGTTCTGCTGGCGGAGGAGGCTGCGATCGCCGCGGCTGCCCCCGTTGCCGCGCCCGCCCCCGTCGTCGCTGCCCCCGTCGCCGCCGCCCCCGTCGCCGCCGCTCCCGCGGCCGGGCCGCTCCTGCCGGCTGGGTGGGACGCCAAGCAGGAGGCCGACAAGGTCCTGGCCCGTCTGGTCAACGTCTGCGAGGCCCGCGTCAAGGGCGCGCACGACAGCGACTTCGTCATCCTGGACGGCCGGGCGTACGTCGTCTACATGGCCAACGACCGCCAGCCGGGCGAGGCGGCCAACTGGCCCTTCATCTACGATGCCTTGTCGATCGTGAACCTGCGGACGCTGGCGGTGGAGAAGGTCATCCCCTTCGCCGCCTCCGGCCAGGCCTACGCCAACCACACGCTGGCCGAAGGCGCCTGCTTCGTGCCCCGGATCCTCCAGAAGGACGCCCGCACCCTGCGCTGCTTCTTCGCCAGCGAGAACCCCGGCAAGCGCCAGGCCCAGACCTGGCGCCGCGACTTTGACCTCCAGGCGGGCGCCTTCGACGCCCGCATCCACAAGGCCCGCATCAAGACGCCCGCCGGCGTCTTCGACATGCAGCCCGAGGCGTTCTACCGCGCCGCGGCGGCCGAGGGGTTCAAGAAGCCCCCCAAGGACTTCGGCCTCTACCAGATCGACTCGTTCAAGCGGTTCGACGGCAAGACGTACTGCGTGCTGAACAACTACCCCGCGGGGCAGAACGCCCTGGCTTCGCTCGACGCGGCCTGCGAGACGTTCGAGGTGATCGGCCACTTCAACGAGCCGCAGACGTTCAAGCTGACCGAGGCGGCCGTCGAGCGCCTGCCGGACGGCACGTGGCTGGCCGTCTGCCGCCAGGAGGCGGGCAGCCGCAACTACACGTTCACGCAGAGCAAGGACGGGCGCTCGTGGTCGCCCAACGAGTACCGCCCGGTCATCCCCAACGGCACGAGTTCCAAGCCGACGTTCCACCGCTTCAAGGGCGTCTACTACCTCGGCTGGCAGGAGTCGACGCGGATCAAGGGCGTCCACCGGTCGGTCTTCAACATCGAGGTCTCCGCCGACGCCGCGACCTGGCGGCGAAAGTACCGCTTCGAGACGGAGAAGTCCTTTCAGTACCCCGTGTTCCGGGAGCATGAGGGCGCGATCTGGCTGACGGTCACGCAGGGCGACAGCTCCGGCAGCCGCAAGGAGCGCATCATGTTCGGCCGATTGGAGTAGCCACCCGGCGGCCTTCCCGCCGGGGGGGGAGGGCGGTTTTACGTCCGGGTATCGGGGGTCTCGCGGGGCAGGCGGACGGTAAACGTGGTGCCGCCGGCCGGCGATGACGTCAGGCTGACGTCCCCGCCGTGCAGGCGGGCGATCTCGCGGGCGAGGGCCAGCCCCAGGCCCGTACCCCCGGTATCGCAGGAGCGGGACGCGTCCATCCGATAGAATCGCTCGAACAGCTTTTCGATCGTCCCGGCCGGGATCGCGCCGCCCTCGTCATGCACCCCAAGCCGCACCTCCCCGTCGTCGCCCTCGACGCTGACGGTCACCGTTCCCCCCGACGGGCCATGGACCAGCGCGTTGCGGACGAGGTTGCCGACCATCATCGTCAGCAGGCCTTCCTCGCCCGGGACGCTTACCGCGGCCAGCGTGCCCAGGGCCAGCCTCTCGGGGGCGCCCAGGTTGGCCGTCTCCGCGGCGGCAGCCTTCGCCGCGACCACGTCCAGGCGCACCGTCTTGGGAGACTCGATGTGCGGAGTATTGTCCAGCCTGGCCAGCGTCAGCAACTGGGCCACCAGGCGCTCCATTCGCCGCAGGTCCAGCAAGACCTCGTCGATGGCGTGCTCGTACTCCGCGGCGTCGCGGGGGCGATTGCGGACGGCTTGCAGCGTGCTCTTGGCCACGGCCAGCGGGGTCCGCAATTCATGTGACGCGTCCGCGGTGAACCGGCGTTGGGCCTGCATGGAGAGGTGCAGTCGCTCCAGCATGTCCGACAGCGACTGCACGAACAGTTTCAACTCGCCCGGCACGGGCAGGCTGTCCAGGTGGGAGCGGTCCATGTTCCGCGCGGAGATGTTCGCCACGATCCGGGCCGTCCTGCCGATGGGCCTCAACCCCGCCAGGATCACCAGGGACGTTGCGATGCCGGTGGCCAGCGCCACGGCGCCTCCCAGGATCAGGATGATGTTGCGGAACTCCCTCATCTCGTTGTAGGCGTACCGGTTGCTGTAGGCGACCTGGACGTTGAAGATCCGGCCGCGCACGGTCTTTCGCGCCCAGACCACTCCGAACGCCTGCTTTCCCCGGCCCACCCGGCAGTAGATGTGCTGGGCGACCTGCGGGGGCTCGACCGCCGCCATCGCCTGGCGGAAGATCTCGTGGGTCTCCGGGCTGTCCACGGGCCCGGTCCTGGCGGGCTGGTCATCCCACCAGAAGCGGTACCGCGTGGACTCTCTGCGGGTCGTGGCGCGGACGATGCTCTCCAGTTCTGCCTGAATGCCGGCATCGCTGTCCGACTCGTCCGGGCTGCCCAGGGCGGCGGTCATCAGGGCTGCCAGCGTCTGCCTGGCGTCGCGCTGCATGCTCTCGTCCATCTCCCAATAGGCCACCAGGGCAATGACCGCGAAGCCGGCGATCAGCACCAGGATCACCAGCAGGCTCAGCCGCCAGCGCAGGGACAAGGGTTTCACGCGGGCGCCTCCCCCAGGATGTAGCCCTGCCCGCGGACGGTCCGGATCAGCCGGTGGTCCGGGTCGAACCGCTTGCGCAGAGACGAGATGTAGACCTCGATGACGTTGGAGAAGTTCTCCGCTTCGAAGCCGTAGAGGTGTTCGATCAGCTCGGTCTTGGAGACGACGGCCCCCTGCCGCATGGCCAGGTACTCCAGGAGGCGGTACTCCAGCGCGGGCAGGAGGATGGACTGGTCCTCGTAGACGACCAGGTGGCTGACGGTGTCGATCTTCAGGGGCCCGGCCTCCACGACGGCCGACGGCTTGCCGTGGGATCGCCGCACCAGGGCGCGGCAGCGGGCGACCAGTACGGACATGTCGAACGGCTTGGTCAGGTAGTCGTCTCCGCCGGCGTTCAGCCCGGCGACCATGTCGGCCGGGGCGTCCCGCGCCGTCAGCACCAGCACGGGCGCCGGGTTGTCCGCCGCCCGCAGGCGGCGGAGGATGTCCATCCCGTTGACGCGCGGCAGCATCAGGTCCAGGATGATCAGGTCGTAGGGATTGGTCAGGGCCATGTGCTGGCCGTCTTCGCCGTCGTTGGAGATGTCCACGGCGAAGGACACCTCCTCCCGCAACACCTGCGCGATGTTCCGGGCCAGCCGGGCTTCATCCTCGACAATCAATACTCTCATGCCGCTGCGCTCTCGTCGCCTGTCCGTCCCGCCCTGCACCCAGGCCGTCCCAGGATACGGCTCGGTTTATGAAGCGATCCTGAAGAAGGCGCCGATCCGCCTTAAGTTCCGGCCTGGCCGCCAACCCTGGTGGATTATATCGCCAACCGGCTGGCCCCCATAGGGTTCCCGCGTCCGTCGGGCCCTGCGGCCGAAAGGAGGGCCCCTCCCCGATGAGGGGACAGGCGGGGCGGACAATTCGGCCGTCCTTCAGGTTCGCTTAAGCCCGCATTCGGTATGTATGCAACGAGTCTCGACGTCCGGGCGGAACGACCGGTTCCTGGAAGGCAGACATGGGTGACGTAGACGCCTACAAGTTGCGGATAAAGTCTCAGGTCTCGGTGGCCGAGTCGTACGCCACGGGCAGAAGGGGCGATCGCCACGCGCGCGAGATGAGGCTCGTGGAACGCGGGTTGACCTGGTTGGACCCGTCCATCCGCACGGTTCTGGACGCTCCCTGCGGGGCGGGACGGGCCACGGTCCTCCTGGCCCGGCACGGATACGAGGTGACCGGCTGCGATCTGGGCGACGGGGCGGTGGAGGTGGCTGGGCGCGCGGTGGCCGAAGCCGGCGTGCAGGCCAGGGTCGAGAAGGCGGACATCGAGCACCTGCCCTACGCCGATGCGAGCTTCGATGCGATCCTGTGCTTCCGCATGTTTCATCACTTTCCCACGCCGGACATCCGCTCCCGCGTCGTGGCCGAGTTGTGCCGCGTGGCGTCACGCTACGTGCTGATCTCCTACCTGGAGCCGCTCTCGTGGACGTCGCTGCGGCGCCGGCTGCTCAAGGCGAGGTACCAGCACGGCCGACACGCCGTCCAATACGCCACGTCCGTGCGGGAATTGGAAGGGTATTTCCGCGAACACGGGTTCAGTCTGACGGCGTGCCTGCCGGAGATGCGGTTCTTTCATTCGCTCTGGCTGGCGGTATTCGAGAGGCGATCATGATCTTCCGCCAACTGATTTCGGTCGCCCGCCCGGCCGGCGGCCAAGGCCCGGACGCGTTCGCCAGGCACTGGGAGATGTCGGGCGCCCTGCTGGACGAGCCCAACCAGCGCCGCGGCGGCTGGAGCCGCGCCGAACGGGTGGACGACTACCGCCCCGAAGGCGCCGACCGGGGCCTGCGCGTCTGCCTGAAGAAGGCGTACAACCACAAGCGCTATTCGCTGGCCCATCCGCTGGGCCTGCTGACCTACGCCAACGAAGTCGCCATGATAGAGGCCTTTCGCGGCGCGGGCATCCAGGTGCCGGAGGTGGCCTTCTTCGCCGCCCGCGGGCGCCGTTGCGTCCTGGCCACCGTCTTCCTGGAAGGGTTCACGCCCTTGACCGCCTTCCTGGCCCGCTGGCAGGAGCGACCGCAACAGACCCGGCTCCAGCGCCGGGCCACTATTGGGCGTCTCGCGGCCACCGTCCGCAGGATGCACCGGGCCAGGCTCATGCACAACAACCTGTACCCCAAGCACATCTTCCTGCGAGACTCGGACCTCGAGCCGTGCCTGATCGACCTGGAATTGAGCCGGCGATGCTGGCTGAGCCGGTCGTGCCGGGCGAGGGACCTGGAGGTGCTGAACCGCCACACGCCCGGCGTGTCCAGGACGGATAAGCTCCGGTTCCTGCTGGAGTACGCCGGCGAGCAGCGGGTCTGCCCCGCGGTGCGCGGCCTGTGGGGAGTCCTGTCAAGACAGATGCGGATGCGATGACGCCAAAGGCGCGCTCCGATCGTCGCCGTTACCGTCGCCCAACACCCTCGCCGTTTCGGTCCGCCGGGCTGCATGCGCGGCGCATTGGGGAGCTACGGTCATGAAAGTCAGGAACCCCTCGCCGGCTCAGTTCTACCGCGGCGTCTTCAAAAGGCGCGGATTGCTCATGGTCCCTCCGTTCCTTTTCCTGGTCTTCTGCACGTGGTGGGAGACCGAGAGCGAGTGGCTCGTGCTCGGGGTCGGCGGGGCGGTCTTCGCCTTCGGGCTGGCCTTGCGAGTCTGGGCCCAGATGCACCTGCGATACCGGCTGAAGGCGAAGATGGCGCTGACGTGCACCGGCCCGTATCGCTACGTTCGCAATCCCGTCTACGTGGGCAATATTCTGCTGCTGCTGGGATGCTGCTTACTGGCGGAGTTGCTCTGGTTCGCCCCGATCATGCTGGCCTACAGCCTGCTGGTGTACAGGTTCGTCGTTCGCCACGAGGAGTCGCACCTGCTCCAGAAGTACGGGGCGCCCTATCGCGAGTTCCTGGAGTCGGTGCCTCGGTGGCTGCCCCGCTTTCCGCGCCTGCGCACCGGTCAACCCGATGGCGGAAAGTATCTCCTGGCCGCCCTGTTGGCCGAAGCGCACAACGTCTTGCTGGTGTTGCCCTTCGCAGTCAAAGAAGTGCTGTGATCGGCCATTGGCCCAAGCTCGCCTTGAGCAAGGCGAGGGGATTCCGGGACAGGCATCGAGAGCCTTCGGGCGGCGGCGGCCCAGGGGGTGACGATTGACTCGTGGCCTCCTCGGGGACGGTTCAACCGCGCTTAGGGTTGCGGCGCGGGCCCGGAAATGCTAGGCTTACCGCGGAAAGGGGCAACCCATGCGTAGTGCGATTGTGACGGTTCTGGCGGTTTTGTGCCTGGTTCCGATGGCGGCGACGGGTCAGACGAGGCTGGTCAACGAGAAGGTCCTCCTGTCGGCGGGCTCGGGCGATCAGCCCCTGGCGACCATCCACGCCGCCCAGTTGAGCCCGGACGGCAAGAAGCTGCTGTATGTCCGGGTCGAGGCGGCGGCGTTGGCGGACGGCGCCGAGTCGCGGGCCCGGCGGTCGTATCGGCTGGTCCTGCGAGACTTGACGACGGGCAAGGACACCGCGCTGCCCATGGCGGCGGGGACATTCGACGACGCGTTCATCATGCTCCTGTCCAAGCCGATCTTCAGCCCGGACTCCAAACACGTCGTCACGTTCGTTCCGGAGGACGCCGACAAGAACGGCATCTGGGACCACCGTAACGAGAAGCTCCGCCTGGGGCTCTACGACATCCAGGCCAACACGCTCGCCCGCCTGGGCCTCACCGACGACATCATCCTGCCCAACTTCCTGGGCAACGGGATTCTCGTGGTGCAGTGGCAGGTCAAGGCGACCTCCGGCAGCCTGTACTGGATCAAGCAGATAGGCGCGGAGCCGGCCAAGCTCCAGACCGCGGGCGTGGTGCTGGCGGCGCACCCGTCCAAGCCCCAGGTCCTGGCGATGATGCTCAAGGCGGTCGAGGGGGAGGGCCGGCCCGAGTTCTCGCTGAAGCTGCTGGACGTGGGCGCGGACAAGGTGCTGGGCGATCTGCCCCTGGACCCGCAGAACACGAAGCTGGACGACTTCCCCCCGCGCTTCACGCAGGACGGCAAGTACGCCTACTACGTTGACGTGCAGCGGGGCGGCGACAAGAGCAAGGCCATCACGCGGGTGTGGAACGTCTCGGAGAGCAAGCCCGCCGTCGACATCGACCAGTGCGTTCCGGTCGGCCCGGCCGGCGAGACCAGGATGGTGCTGGTCCGCACCACGCGCGGCTCCCGCGAGGGCGACGTGGGGGTGCACGACCCGGCCGCCAACACCTGGACCGCGCTGTCGGACGTCAAGGGCGTGGCGCTGTGGGCGGGCGACGGGAAGATCCTCTATGCCCGCAAGCGGGACGACGGCGGGATGTCGATCTGCCTGGCGGAACTGAAGTGATCGTCGATTGAAGAGTACCTCATAGCCCACGGAAACCCTTCCGCTGCGGCGGGCAGGCCTGCCCGCCGGCCGGCAGGTCCGTGGGCCTTGCCTGCGCGGGCCCTTCGCAGGACGCGCATCTTGTAGTATAGTGCTTGCATGGCCGACCCGGACGAAAACGCTGTGGCTGAGCGGCTGAGCCTGACCGAGCGCGAGATGCTCTACCGAGTGCGGTGGTTCATCTACGTGCGATGGATCATGGGCTCGTTCGCCTTGCTGATGCTCCTGGCGAGCTGGTACGTGCTGGGCATCCGCTTCCGCTCGCCGGAATGGGGCTACAGCCTCGCTCCGGCCATGCGGGCGGCCTCGCTGATCTTCATCTACAACGCGGCCTTCGCCCTGCTGATCCACGTATACCGCAAGGGCCGGCTCCACAAGCGCCAGATCATGTACCTCACGCTGGGCCAGATCGTCTGCGACATGCTCGCGGTCTGCACCCTGGTCCACTACAGCGGAGGCATCGAGAACTACTTCCTGGTCCTGATCCTCCTGCCGCTGGTGATCGCCACCGAACTGCTGCCCCAGAAACTGGCCTACGCGACGGCCGGCCTGGCGGTGGCCATGATCAGCCTGCTGGCCTGGGGAGAGCAGAGCGGCACGCTGCGTCACGTGCAGATCGTCTGGCCCGGCGAGCGCACCGCCAGCGCGCCCTATTTCGAGCCGTTCTACGTGCTGGAGGTGCTGGCCTCCCTGACCATGATGATCTTCGCCACGGTCTTCGTGGCCTCGTCCATCTCGCAGCGCCTGCGCCACCGCGAGGCCCAGCTCGAGGACGCCTACCACCGCCTCCACCAGGCCGACGAGAACAAGAGCTTCTTCATGCGCAAGGCCGGCCACGAGATGCGCGCCCCGCTGGCGGCGATTCATTCGATCCTCGACGTGATCTCCGCCCAGCCGAACATCTCCCCCCAGCAGCAGGCCGACCTCATCGCCCGCTCCCGCCACCGCCTCCAGGCCCTCATGAACCTCGTCGACGAGCTGCGCCGCTACAGCCGCCTGCGAACCGACAACTCGCCTTTCGCGTTCCATCGCGTCTCGCTGGACCGCCTTGCCGGCAACGCCGTCGCGCTCTTCCGCCAGCAGGCCCAGGAGGCCGGGCTGGACCTGTCCGCCAGGATCCAGGAAGCCGCCATCGCCGGCGACGAAGAGCTGCTCCGCGAGCTGGTGACCAACCTCCTGGCCAACGCCATCCAGTACACCCCTCGAGGGGGACGGGTCGATCTGGAACTGGAGCGCGACCACACCCGGGCCCTGCTGCGGGTCAGCGACACCGGCATCGGCATCAGCGAACAGGCCCGCGAGAAGCTGTTCCAGGAGTTCTTCCGATCCAACGAGGCCCGCAAGGTCTTTCCCCAGGGCACCGGCCTGGGACTGGCCATCTGCAAGCGGATCGTCGACCTCCACCACGGGCAGATCGACGCCGTCGCCCGCGAGGGCGGCGGGACCACCTTCCGCGTCACGTTGCCGCTGGCCGAGCGCGAGGTATAAGCCGCCCGCTCAGAACGGGGGCTCCTCCAGGAAGTCATCCGGCGCCTCGAAGTCCTCGTCGTCGGACATTTCCTCCTCGAAGTCCATCAGTTCCTTGTCCAGGGCCATCTGGGCGGCGTTGACCTCGTCCTGGTTCTGGTAGCCCATGCGGATGTTCCGCCCGATGCGTTCGACGGCGTCCCGGCACAGGGCGCGGATGAAGCCCACCTTCTCGAAGGGGACCACGTCGTGGGTCACTCCCAGCCAGACGCCGGCGGCCAGGCGGTTCTCCGGGCGCACCGCGCGGCCGGCCAGCGACTCGATCTCGAGGTTGGCGGCCATCCGCTCCAGCAGGGCGCTTCGCTCGAGCGCCGCCACCTCGCGGGCGAAGAGATCGAGCTTGGCCTTGGCCAGGCGGCATCGCCCGCGCTTGGGCAGGTTCTCGCGGAGGAACTGGTAGGCCTGGTCGCCGGCGAAGCCCATGTTGGCGTAGACCGGCGCCTGGGCCAGGTCCTCCGAGCCCTCCACGAGGTGCGGCGAGACGGGCAGCAGCTCCAGCATGTACGAGCCCAGGTTGGGCTTTCGCCGCTTGAGGGGGATGGGCTCGTTGCCCAGGTAGGGTCGCAGGAGCATCAGGCGGGCGGGGGGCAGGCGGTCCTGCTCGCGGTGCAGGGCCAGCGCGTCGCCCACCACCTCGCGAACGTAGGCCAGCGAGACCTGGGCGAACTCCACGCCCTCGGGCCCGTCGGCCCGCCATTTCTCCTCGACGACGCACCCGTCCTCGAACACCGCCCACGCGTCGCGGACGCCGGTCCGGTCGTTGAGGAGCAGGACGATGGCGTCCATGCCGCCCTCGCCCGTGCGGTAGAACAGCAGCATGCTGCGAGACCCGCTGGCGTCCACCGTGCTCGCCAGGGCGTGCGACAGCTCGCTCAGCACGTGCGTCCGCGGGCGCACCCCGACCGACAGCATCTGCTGGGCGTACTGGCCCGCCAGGTCCGCCCACTGGCCCAGGGCCGGCCAGTTCGCCAGTTCCCCCAGGCACCAGGCGCTTCGCTCGTTGCGGACGCTGGCCAGCATCTCGACCATGTGACGCATCTCGTTGTCGCCCAGGCGGCACTCCGCTCCGGCAACCACCGCCGTCGCCAGCAGCATCGCCACCGCGCTGTCATTGCGCCCCCGCAGGTGGTCGCAGATGTGCAGCAGCGACTGGGCCGACGACTGCTGCGCGTTCGCGTCGCCCTGCCCGTTCAGCAGGCCCATGTCCAGCAGCGTCCGCTCCACGCTCTCGGGCTGGTCCGATATCCGCTCGAAAATGTTCTCCATGACGCCGTGCAGCGTGCCCTCGAAGTCCTTGAAGCAGGCCTCGTACTCCTCGCGGCTCATCTCGCCCCCGGCCAGGTGGTGGATCGGGCCCAGGGTGTACTTGCGCTGGTCGCTCACGTGCGGGTCGCGCAGCGCCCCCAGCAGCACCGGCCGGGCCGACTCCTGCACGCGGTTCTTGATCGTGTCGGCCACGTACGGCCCGCGCAGGGCCGAGAACAGCAGGAACGCGCCCATGTGCCAGATGCGGGCGTCGTTGTCGTACGCCGCCAGGTGCGCCAGGTGCTCGCCCAGGTCGGGCAGGCGCGGAGCCAGCTCGTTCAACACGCTGTGCACCAGCTTCTCGGTAAGCCGGTCGCGGTTGCGAACGAGCAGGTCGCGAACCAGGTCGCGCTCGACTTCTCGTTTGCCGGGACGTTTGCGGCTGCGTGCCATCGGGGCCATTGTCGGGGCTGGTCGCCCCGCCTTTCCATTGTCATTGTATCGTCTGCGGCGCAGCGAGCAAAAACCTTCCACCCGCCGCGACGACAGGGGGGAGCCACGCGCGGCCAACCGCCGTCAGGTCCAGACGTTATCGTCCGGGCCTGCGGCTTGCCCGCCCGCCCTGGCGGCTCTACAATCCCTTCATGGCCCAAGTCCAACCTCCGCCGCCGGTGAAGCTGATCTGCGGTATCATCGCCGCCAGCGGCGAGCTGCTGGACGCCGCGGCGAGCGCCCTGGCCGAGGCCGTCGGGCCGACCGACCTGACCAGCGCCACCTGGCCCTTCGACCTGACCGACTATTACCACGCCCAGATGGGCTGCCCGCTGTGGCGGCGGTTCGTGAGCTTCGCCCGCCCGGGCGATCCAGCCGACCTGTCCCGTCTCAAGCTCCTCACCAACGACATCGAGGCCGGCTTCGCCCGCCGCGCCGCCCAGGGCGATCCAGCCTCGTCCGCCCCCCGGCGCCCGGTCAACCTCGACGTCGGCTACATCGAGCCCTCCAAGCTCGTCCTGGCCAGCATGAAGAACTTCTCCCACCGCATCTACCTTGCCCACGGCGTCTACGCCGAAATCACCCTCCAGTTCGCCAAGGGACGCTGGCACTCGCTGCCGTGGACCTTCCCCGATTACGCCAGCGGACGATACGACGAGTTCCTGACCGCGGCGAGAGACCTGCTTCGAAACCAGTAACGCGAACTCGCTTCACGGGGTCGTGCGGGAGCTGCCGGGCCCTTGAGAGTGCGGTCGCGCGGCGTGACAGGAGGGCGGCCGGGCGGTACGATGGCGCCCACGAGGTGAGGGTATGGAACGAACACCGCTCCTGTCCGAACAAGCGTCGACCGTGGCTGCTCGTTTCGCCGGCCTGCTGTGTGCGATAGCCTCCGCCACGCTCTGCGGGTGCGGCGGCGCGGGGGGTGCGGAGGGCGGCGAGGCCTTGGGCGGCAGCCTGGGGCACTTGTTGACGATCCGGCCCGGGCGGTCGACGCGGATCTCGTCGGCCGCGGCGACGCGGTCCAGCAACTTCGACAACCGCCGCATCGAACCGGGCAAGACGCTCGTGCTGGCCGATATCCAGGGCGCGGGCGTCATTCAGCACATCTGGCTGACCTTTCCCGAGCCGGCCCCCTCCTGGCTGGGAAGGCAGGGCAATCCCGACCACGGCGAGCTGGTGCTCCGCATGTACTGGGACGGCGCGAAGGAGCCGGCCGTCGAGTCGCCGGTCGGCGACTTCTTCGCGGCCGGGTTCGGCCAGCGGGCCGAGGTGCGCTCCGTCCCCGTCGCCGTCGAGGGCGGCGACGCCTACAACTGCTACTGGCCCATGCCGTTCCGGAAGTCCGCGCGGATCGAGCTGGAGAACCAGGGCGACAAGCCGCTCAACTCGTTCTACTACCAGATCGACTACGTGAAGAAGGAGTCGCTGCCGGCCGGCACGCCCAGCTTCTGCGCCCAGTACCGCCAGGAGTTCCCCGTTCAGTCCGGGCGGGATTACCTGGTCCTCAACGCGGTCGGGCGGGGGCACTACGTCGGCACGGTGCTCAGCGGGCGGGCACGCAGCCCGAAGTGGTTCGGAGAGGGCGACGACAAGTTCTACGTCGACGGCGAAAAGACGCCCAGCCTCTGGGGCACGGGCACGGAGGACTACGTCTGCAACGCCTGGGGCATGGGCCTGGGCACGTTCCCCTATTTCGGCGTCTCGATCCTGGAGGGCGAGTGGGACATGGTCGGCTGGCGGACCACGGTCTATCGATGGCACATCCCGGACCCGGTCCGCTTCACCCAGTCGCTGCGGGTGGAGATCGAGGACGCCGGCTGGATCTCCAAAGACGAGCTGAAGGAGGGCGCTCACGAGGGCTTCGTCGAGCGCAACGACGACTTCGCCACGGTGGCCTTCTGGTACCAGGTGGGCCAGCCCAGGCGGTTCGCCGCGCTGCCCCCGGCCGCGGATCGCAAACTGCCCAACCTCGACATCGTCATCGAGGGCAAGGACCTGCTCAAGGCCGCCAGGTCCGAGCACGGCAGCCTGCACCTTCAGAAAGGCTACCCGTGGACGGGCGAGGGCCAGTTGTTCTTCGACAACAACCACGGCGCCGGAGCGTGGGCGGAGTTCTCGTTCCCCGTGGAGAAGGAGGAGCTGCGCCAGCTCACGCTGCGGATGACGTACTCCTACGACTTCGGCATCTACCGGGTCCTGCTGGACGGGCAGAGCGTTCGCCCGCCGATCGACTTCTACAACGCGGAGGTGAAGGTCCGCGAACTGAACCTGGGGCAGCGGCGACTGAGCGTCGGCCAACACACGCTCCGCGTCGAATGCACGGGCAAATCGATCCAGTCGACGGGCTCCAAACTCGGGATCGACTCCGTCCGCCTCCGCCAGCGCTGGCCCGTGAAGCGCCAGCCGCCGAAAGACGACTGACTGTCGCTGCGCGTCTTCCCGGTGGGGGCGCCTCGCGGACGGCCGACGCCGGCAGCGGGAGGTCCCCTCCGTTCAGGGGGTTCTCTCGGCGGCCGAGACCCCGCCCAGCACGATGTACTTCACGCCCGCCAGCCTCTGCTTCACGCCGGCTTGCCGGACGATGTCCGCCGATTCGAGAGTCTTCTCGTCTATGAGGGCTCGCAGGTCGATCCTCTCCTTGACGTCGAACCAGCCCGAGTCGATCAACGCCCCTTGCAGCTTGTCGGCGAGTTCTTCGGCGATGCCCGCTCCCTGGCTGGTCTTGCTGCGGTTGCGGAGGCTGACGACGGCGATCGACTCGCCCTTGATGAGGACGCCTTCTCGCAGCTTTCCCGCCAGGGCTTTCGCCAGCGCGTCCAGCCTGTCGGACGTCGTCTCCCCGTGGGCATTGGCCACCGCGGAGCCCTGGTCCGCCGCCACCACTCGGACGTCGCACGTCACGACGGTGACCGGCGGCGCCTTGACGCCGCCGCGACTGCTTTCGTCGGGCGGCGCCTTGGGGGGCGAGGCGCCGCCGCGTGCCTGGTGCGTCTCGGGACCGAACCCGATCACGATGCCCGAGCCTGTCGCGTCCTGCCCACAGCCCAGGCCGCCGGCCAGGACAGACAAGACCAGCCCAAGCGTCAGCGCCCGCACCGGGCCGCAGTGTTGAAGGAATCCGCCCGCGGAGAATGCCATGATGTCCCATCTCCTTCTTCTGACCGGCCAGGCTCGCGCGGCCGCCTTGGGCCGCTCTCCCCGCGGCCTCGTGCAAGACGCGGGTCCCGGTGCGACAACCCGTGCGGTCGAGCCATGTCCGGTCTCCTCTTGACGTGTGAGGGACCGTACCGTCGAGACGGGCTCGCCGTCAAGGGATTCCTTGGCGTGCATCGGCTGGCTCCCGCACCAGAGAGTGAAGGGGCGGGGATGGGATTCCTGTCAAAGCGGGGTTTACAAACCGGCTGCGTCCCTTGTATCCTTTTCGGGTCTTTGGGTATATAATCGGCTCGCGCCGTCTTGTCGGCCGACGGCCGGCGTTCGTGCGACGGACATGGAGAATGGCATGTTGAGCGTCCTGACCGTACCAGAGGTGGGCGAGTACGTCTCGCTGCCGAAGATCCTGGTCATGCTGGTGGCGGCTACGCCGTGGCTGTATGCCGCCCCGTGGGTGGCCAAGGATGTCAAGAAAGTCCTGGCCAATCCGTACATCTGGACGAGCCTGACGGTGGGCCTGCCGTCGCTGGGCATCCTGTTGTGGCTTCTGCTGGGCTCGTACGTGGTGGGGCTGGTGCTGTTCGCCGTCCTGACGCTGGGGGCGTTCGGGGCGTACGTCTTCCACCGCAACGGGCGGGTCGAGCCGGAGAAGCGCGTCCTGACCCCGGGCCATCTCAAGAAACTCATGGGCACCCGGCGCAAGCGGAAGGTTCTGGCCGCCGTCGAGAAGATCAAGCTGTACGACCATCACAACAAGATCGTTCACACGCCGACCGAGGACGCCCCCGAGGAGATCGTCACCGCTTACAACCTCGTGCAGGACCTGCTGTACGACATGGTGTACTACCGGGCGAGCGAGGCCGATCTGAGCCCCGTCGGCGAGACCACCCGCGTGCGCTACGTGATCGACGGGGTGGCGGTGGAACGCGAGGCGATGGAGAGCGAGGCCAGCGAGTCCATCGTCCAGTTCCTCAAGCCGGCCAGCGGGATGGACTTCCAGGAGCGACGGCGCCCCCAGTCGGGCAAGATCTCCATCGACATCCACGGCAAGCAGGCGGACATCACCGTCGCCACCGCCGGCACGACCACCGGGCAGCGCGTGCAGTTCCGCATCCTCCAGGAAGCCATCCGGACCGACGTGGAGCAGCTCGGGATGACCCCGGCTGTGCTCAAGAGCATCCGGTCGATGCTCAAACAGCCGCCGGGCCTCGTAATCGTGGCCGGGCGGCCCCAGAGCGGCGTGACCAGCACGATGTACTCCCTGCTGCGGGACCAGGACGCCTACACCAAGCATCTGGTCACCCTGGAGACCAAGCCGGCGCTGGACCTGGAGAACGTCACGCAGAACAGCTACACCAGCCCGCAGGAGTTGTCGTCGTCGTTGGCGTCGGCGCTGCGGCGCGATCCGGACGTGGTCATGATCGACGCCTGCCCCGACCAGCAGGTCGCCCAGCAGATCGCCCAGGCCTCCGGCGAGAAGATCATCCTGCTGGGCATGCAGGCCAGCGAGAGCCTGGTCGCCCTGGCCAGGTGGATCAAGCTCTGCGGCAGCCAGGAAGCCGCCATGGAGAACCTCCGCGGCATCGTCTGCCAGTTGCTCATCCGCAAACTGTGCGAGACCTGCCGAGAGGCCTACCGCCCGGACCCGGCCGTGCTGGCCAAGGCGAACCTGTCCGCCGGGGCGGACGAACAGTTCTACCGCCCGCCCACCGGGCCCACCGTGGACGAGAAAGGCCGGCCCATCATCTGCGAGGCCTGCCAGAACAGCCGCTACGTCGGCCGAACGGGCGTGTTCGAGTGGATGGAGATCAACGACGAGGTCCGCAAGCTGGTGGTCGGCCGGGCCCCCGTCCAGCAGATCCAGTCCGCCCTGCGACGCAACAAGATGCTGTACATGACCGAGCAGGCCCTGGAGAAGGTCAAGCAGGGGCTGACCAGCTTCCAGGAAGTCGCACGCGTGACGCAGAAGGAAAAGAAATAGCCGCGCCCGCCGCGGACGAGAGCAAGAAGGGCATCCGCCATGATACTGACCATCCTCCTGGCCTTGCTGGTCCTGGGCATCGCCTTCTACCAGGTGACGCAGGGACTGTTCAGCGCCTTGATCATGACCATCCTGACGGTGCTGTCAGCCGCCATCGCGTTCAACTACTACGAGCTGCTGGCCCGGGAACTGTACGCCTACCAGCCCTCGCACGCCGACGCGATCGCGCTGCTGGCCCTGTTCATCCTGCCGCTGCTGGCCCTGCGGTGGGTCTACGACTTCTTCCTGGGCGGCAACGTGGTCTTCGGCGTCTGGGCCGACCGCATCGGCGGGGGAGCGCTGGGCATCGTCAGCGGCATCATCCTGGTCGGCGTGCTGGCGGTGGCCATCCAGATGCTGCCCATGGGACGCAGCATCCTCGGCTATGAGCCCTTCGACCCCGCCCTCCAGCGACAGACGGGCCTGGCCCCGTTTTACCCCGACCAGTTCGTCCTCGGCAT
This sequence comes from Planctomycetota bacterium, assembly GCA_022705325.1. Taxonomy (GTDB): domain Bacteria; phylum Planctomycetota; class Phycisphaerae; order SM23-33; family SM23-33; genus MWDR01. The sequence continues at coordinate 216,907 of JAKJER010000001.1, forward strand.
GGTCGAGAAGCTCTCCACCGCCTCCCTGGCCAACGACAGGCCCTACGAGAAGGTCCACGACAATCTGCTCCGCGAACTCTACTGCGCCCGCAACGACGCCGGCTACCAGAGCCAGATCACCAGCGACGCCTCCGACATCCCCGGCTGGATGGCCGTCGAAGCCGCCTACCGGCCCGGCGAGGCGGAACTCAAGGCCCTGGGCGACGTCCCGCCCAACCCCCTGATGGGCAAGCAGGCGGCCAGCCGCGTCGTCGTCGTCCGCGTCCAGGTGGACGAGAAGACCCGCGAGGTCCCCGCGGAAGACAAGGAAGGCAGCGACTGGTGGTATCTGCCGGCCACCCACTTCCGCCTGGTCACCACCGAGGGCAACAGCTACTACCCCGTCGCCTACCTCACCTGGGACCACAAGAACGGGCAGTACAAGCTGAACCCGGCCAAGATCGAGGACGGGCAGGTCCAGATCGCCAACCTGCTGGTGGGGCGAAAGTGGTACGTCAAGGGCGGCCCGCCGAAGCTCACGGTGGACTGGGTGTACGTCCTGCCCGACGATCCGTCCGAGGGCAAGAAGCCCGATGAACTGCCCCCCGGAATGACCTTCGAGCGCCCGCGGTACATGGTCTTCCGCCGCGTCTGCAAGCAGACCATGCCCGCGACCATCCGGCCGGGGCTGCCCCCGGTCTTCGGGCCCGGCGGGGCGACCACCACGCCCACCCAGCCGGCACCCAAGTTCCTGCCCCTGCTGAGCGAGCCGCTGCCCAGACGGTAGGGCCCGCACCGCGACGTCAGGGCTTGCGCGAACGCTGGCGCCCGACAGGCAAGGGAATCACCGACCGTCTGCCGATACCCTGCCGATAAACTGCCGATAATCGGCCGTTAACGAGTAGGCCCTGGCCTTGCGGGACGAGTTGGACACCCGCAGCCACCCTTCGCTGACCCAGACACTCAGCAGATTCCTGGCCGTTCGTGCAGCCAACCCCAGTGTTCTGGCTACGTCCGCGGACGTGATCTCTTCGCGCGTTGCGAATAGCCCCAACACTGCGCGGGCGCGGCGGTCCAGGCGGCGGATCTCTTCCGGATGGTCTGGCACGCCTTCCTTCGCCAGCCTCAATGCCTCCTCGCGAACCATGTCGAACACGCCCCGAAGCGTCTGGACAAAGTACGCCAGCCACGCCGTCAGGTCGGCTTCCTCCCGCCCTTCATAGTAATTGGAATGGGGATGGACGGCCAGCGAGCGATAGTATTCCTGGAGGGTGCGGGCGTGGTGCTCTTCCAGCGAGAAGAACCCGTTCAGCCCATACCCCCCCCGGTGGAGAATGAAGGTCGCCAGCAACCGGGCCGTCCGCCCGTTCCCGTCGTAATACGGATGAATCGTCACGAACTGATAATGCACCAGGCCGGCGATCACGGGAACGGGGATTCCTTCCCTGTCGGCCTGCTGGGCCCACCGCACCATCTGCGCCATCAGGTCTGGCACATCCTTCGCCTGGGGAGGCAGATAGACGATGGCCCCTGACCCCGCGTCCCGGATCACGTTCTGGCCCGTGCGGTACGGCGTGGGCCTGGCACGCGGGCCTTTCTCGACCAGGGCATGGAGCTTGCGGACAAGATCTTCGGTCAGCTCGGCTTTCCGCTCGGCCCACGCTTCCACCTTCTCCAGTGCGTTCCAGTAGTTCCGGACTTCGCGGACGTCCCGCTCGCGGCCGGAGAACGTGGTCCGCTGTCCCGCGAGTATCTGCCGGGCCTCCTCAAGGGTCAGCCGATTGCCTTCGATCCGAGTGGAGAAATGAGTGGAACGGACGCGGGCGCGATATCGCAGTTCCGCCTCTACCGCCGGGGGCAGAGGAATGTGCTCCACCAGCGCTCGGGCAGCCTCGATGCGCATGAGGTCGTCCACCACAGGCGCCGTGAGGGTGTAACGTGGAATCCAGACCTGTCTTCTTCGATCGGGCATTAACGGGCTTTCGTTTCCGTTTCCTATTGTACCGCTCGCGGCAGAAACCGCCACGCTGCGTTTAGCCCTCGTGGAGAATCACTATGCGCTCACGTACGCTTGTGTTTGCATGGACCGTGCTGGTGCTTTCGGCCCCGGTCCGGTCGGCCGACAAGGTCCTGCTGGATTCCACCCGTCCGGACGAGTCGGTCCGCGTGGAGGCCGACCAGGGCGCGACGATCTCCCGGGCCGGGGGAGCGGACGCAGCGCGCCTGCTGCTGCGCACGCCGGCGTCGAAGGGCTGGCCGGGCTTGCGGTTGGTCCCCAAGGCGGGCGGGTGGGACCTGTCCGCATGGTCGCACGTGGAGGTGGCGGTCCGCAACGTCGGCAAGCAGGCGCTCAAGGTGTTCGTCCGCGTCGACAACCCCGGGGCCGACGGCAGGAACTTCTGCGCGACGGAGTCGCAGTCGATCGGTCCGGGGCGCAGCGGGACCGTGCGGGTGCAACTCACGTGGTGCCACGGGCCCATGCCGGACAAGCCGCTGTTCGGCATGAGGGGCTATCCGTCAGCCGGCGGGCTGGACCTGGCCCGCATCGTCGGCGTGCAGGTGTTCATGAACAAGCCCTCCAGGGAGCACGACTGGGAGGTGCTGTCGGTCAAGGCGACGGGGCGGGGCGGGCCGGCCCCGGCGGCCAGGGGAGGCAAGTTCTTCCCGCTGATCGACACGTTCGGGCAGTACAAGCACCGCGACTGGCCGGGCAAGACGCACTCGCTGGACGACCTCCAGAAGCGCCGATCCCAGGAGCAGGCCGATCTCGAAAAGCAGCCCGGACCGTCCGACTGGGACCGGTACGGCGGCTGGCAGGGAGGGCCGAAGCTTGACGCGACAGGGTTCTTCCGCGTCCAGAAGCACAAGGGCAAGTGGTGGCTGGTGGACCCGGAGGGCAGGCTGTTCTGGTCGCACGGCATCGACTGCGTGCTGGCGCAGGACCACACGCCCATCGACGAGCGCGACGCGTGGTTCGAGGACTTCCCCGGCCGGCAGAGCGGGCTGAGCGAGTTCCTCGGCCGCGGGCGCGTCCTGAAGGGCCACTACGCCGACCGCCAGGTGAAGACGTACAGCTTCGCGGCCGCCAACCTGAAGCGCAAGTACGGCCCCGCCTGGGCGGAGACCGCCGGGCAGCTTGCCCACCGGCGCCTGCGAAGCTGGGGGATGAACACCGTCGCCAACTGGTCCAACCGCGACGTGGCGCAGATGCGCCGCACGCCGTACGTCGCGACGATCAATTTCAAGAGCCGCCTGCTGGAAGGCAGCAGCGGCTACTGGGGCAAGTTCCGCGACGTGTTCGACGAGTCGTTCGAGCGCGAGCTGACCAGGCGGATGGAGGCCGAGCGAGGCCAGAGCGCGGGCGACCCGTGGTGCGTGGGATACTTCGTGGACAACGAGATCGCCTGGGGCAACGAGACCTCGCTGGCCCTGGGCGCGCTCAAGAGCCCGAGCGACCAGCCGGCCAAGAAGGCCTTCATCGACGAACTGCGGACCAAGTACCAGACCGTCGAGAAGCTCAACGCCGCCTGGGGCGTGAAGTACGCCTCGTGGCAGGCGATGATCGACGACACCGACCCCAAGGTGGACGCCACGAAGGCCAAGGCCGACCTGGAGGCGTTCTACACCCGGACGGCCGACCGCTACTTCTCGGTCATCCGCGCCGCGGTCAAGAAGGTCGCGCCCAACCAGCTCTACCTGGGCTGCCGCTTCGCCTGGGTCAACCACCTGGCTGCCGAGTCCGGCGCTCGCCACTGCGACGTGGTCAGCTACAACCTGTATCGTCGCAGCGTGGCCGACTTCAAGCTGCCCGGCGGGGCGGACGTGCCGCTGATCATCGGCGAGTTCCACTTCGGCGCCCTGGACCGCGGGATGTTCCACACCGGGCTGGTGCCCTGCAAGGACCAGGCCGACCGCGCCGCCCACTACCGCGACTACGTCCGCGGCTGCATGAAGCACCCGGCCTTCGTCGGCTGCCACTGGTTCAAGTACCAGGACGAGCCCACCACCGGCCGGACGCTCGATGAGGAGAACTACCAGATCGGCTTCATCGACGTCGCCGACACGCCGTACCCCGAGACCGTCCAGGCCAGCCGCGAGGTCGGCTACAAGATGTACCGCGAGCGGATGGGGGAGTGATCCCATGCCGCACCCTGTTTAGGAGCGTGATAGTCTCTTTAGAGGATCATACCCTGGCATGCTTTGCCCGTGCCTGTCCCCGATTTCCGGAACTTCAGGACTGGACAAGTCAAGAGGTCATCTATAGGATACGGCGCAGAAAGGGGCACACATGAGAATAGCTCTATTTCGTGATGATACGGCGAAGTTGGATCCGGCGGTCCTTCTGCCAGGACTTAACAAACGGATGCCAGGACTGACAGCGGGTGCAGGCTCTGAAGCCGTCACAATACCAGGGGACGTTGTCTATTCACCGGTTACATACAAGAAGCTTCCAGCCGTCATACGCAAAGCCGAACCGATGAATGACTTAGTTATCGTGTTTACTGAAAAGCCATACGACAACAATTTCTTCTTTGACTCGCCAGGCAGAACGGTCATTGTCTCATCCCACGAGTGGGACATGATTACAGTAGTATCTCGCCTGACCGGTGCCGCCTTTTGCATTTGCACCCTTATTATTGAAGAACTCGGCATTGGTCCAAGGCATCAGGAAAGAGACATTGGGTGCGTCAACGATTTCTGCTGGGATAAGACTGCAATTGAACGTTCCATACGATGCGGTTATATCTGTCCCAAGTGTCTCTCAAATGCCAAGAATTTGACAAAAGACAAGAAGGCCCTGAAAGAGCAGGTGCAGGTTGTGCTCAGGGACATAGCAGACGCATCCCGGAGCGAGATCGACATCGTGACATGGTGGGACAGGCTTGAAAGAAGAGACGGCTTTGACGCCTTCATCTGCTATCACTCCAGAGATGCGGACGAGGCTAAGAAGTTGAATGCGCAATTGAAAGCAAGAGGAATTCGAACCTGGTTTGATAAGGAACAGATTCCTCCAGGCCGCAAATGGGTGGATGTCCTGCAGCAGAGGATTCAGGATGTTCGGACGGCAGTTGTGGTCGTCGGATCCAGCGGGATCGGCCCATGGCAGAGCATGGAAGTGGATGCCTTCATTCAGGAGTTCCTGCGGAGGAAGTGCCCCGTGATTCCGGTTATTGTGAAGAAATGCAGAAAGGCTCCGCAATTGCCGCTCTTCTTGAAACAGTTCCAATACCTGGATTTCCGAAACAGCAATTCCCCTCTAGTGACCCTGGTGTGGGGCATAACCGGCCAAAGGCCCCAAGGCTAGTCCGAAACAAGCTGGTTGCGCGATCTTGCAGTTGTTGGGTCCAGGTCTGATCGCCTTGCTTGGTGGACGGTGCCGATGTCGGACTTGGAGAACCTGTGAGAATCGAGGGGACACGCATTATGAACCTCCGGTTCACCCACATCCCGGGTGGGCGTCGGATGAACGGCGAAGACTCTCGCAAATGCGAACGCCCGTCAGACTGGCGGTTGACGAGATTGGACGCGGCTCGCCGTTCACCCGACTGTTGGTGGCCGTTGCCTTTGGCCGCTCCGCAGTATATACTATTATACATACGACGGAGAACATGCGAATGACCACAATGGCAAAGGTATTCTGGAACGGGGCCAGTCAGGCTGTTCGCCTGCCGAAGGAGTTCCGCTTCGAGGGCGACGAGGTGTGCGTCAAGCGCGTCGGGGCCGCCGTCATCCTCTACCCCAAGGGGTCTGAGTGGGAGCTGATGGACGAGGCCATCGGGCAGGTGGACGAGGACTTCATGGCCGATCGGAATCAGCCGCGGGGCCCAGACAGGCGGAAACATCTATGATCCGCGTCCTGCTGGACAGCTGCACGTGCATTGAGCTTCTTCGCGGGCGGGCGCCGCGGGTTCGCCGCCGGCTGGAGAAGCTGGCCCCCGATCAGGCCGCCATTTCCTGTATCACGCTCGCGGAGTTGCAGTACGGAGCAGCCAAGTCCAGCGATCCGGCCCGACACGCGGAACTGTTGGCGAAGTTTTGTGCCCCACTGTCGATCCTGCCGTTCGACAGCGTGGCGTCGACGACATACGGACGGGTGCGGCGCGAACTGGAGCGTCAAGGCACGCCGATAGGTCCTCTCGACACCCTGATCGCCGCTCATGCCCTGTCGCTCAACCTGATGCTGATCACCGGCAACCTCGGGGAGTTCAGCCGCGTCCGCGGTCTGTGCGTCAAGGACTGGCAAGGCTAATCAGGTACTCGTTGGCGTCCGAAAGAGCAATCGGGGAAGAAGAGGCAATCGGGACTTGCCCGCGACGTTTCATGAATGGCATAATGTACGGCCATTAAGGAAGTCAATCATGGGTTACAAAGCCAGCATCCCGCTCGTCGTCTTGTCTCTGTTGTCCCTTGCGGTCCAGGTCTATGGCGAGCCGGTCGCGCAGGCCAAGCCCTCCTGGGCGCAGGCGGTGGCGGAGGCCCGTGCGGCGGCCAAGGCGATTGCGCAGGCGGGCGCGCTGGACAGCGGCGTGCTGGCGGCCGGCCAGCCGGCACGCAAGATCAGCGTGGACCTGACCGGGTGGGACGAGATGTGGCTGTGCGTTCGGGCTGAGGGCGAGGATCGCGGTCGCGAGTCGGCTGTCTGGGGCGAGCCGGTGCTGGTGGACAAGGACGGCAAGCGGACGCCGCTGGCGAAGATGGGCCCGGCTGTGCTCAAGATCGGGCGGGGGCATCTGCGAACGAGCGGGCGCGACAACAAACCGATCGCCGCCGGCGGCAAGGAGTACGCCTCGGCCCTGTGGCATCGCCCGGGCGAGATGATGTACAAGCTGGGCGGGCGGTTCGTGCGGCTGGAGGCGGAGGTGGGCGTGGAGGCGTCGGCGGGCAAGAAGGTCGCCCTGCGCTTCCGCGTGCAGCGGTCGAGCGTGCTGAGCCTGTGGGATCGTCTGGCTGCGGAGTATCCCCTCGAGTGCGACTGGCTGATCCAGGACCTGCGGGCGATCGGGGTGGCGGTGCACGCGCCGGGCTCGGACGCCGAGGAGTACCCGGTGCGGTTCGTGTCGGACCGGGCGGAGGCGGAGCTGGTTGCGAAGCTTGTGCAGCACGTGACCAGTGAGATAAGCGGTGAGCAAGCTCGCGCAACGGCGAACGGCGAGCAAGCTCGCCCGCTAAACGAGTCTCGCCCGCTGAACGAGGCTCGCCCGCAGAGCGCGAACGCGTTGGAGGCGTACGTGGAGGCCTGTCGCAGGCGTCGCGTGCAGCGGTTGCGTCCGCTGCTGGATCACTGCGACAAGATCGTATTCACCAAGCACTTCAACATGGGCGGCTCGCACTACGCCTACACCGAGGCGGTCAGCGACGGCGTGGCCGAGCGGAACTTCCGCGCGGGCACGGCCCTGTGCCTGCTGGAGCGCAGCGGCGACGACTACCGCGTCCGCACGCTCCTCGAGGACGACAAGGGCGTCATTCGCGACCCGGCCGTCTCGTACGACGCCAGGACGCTTCTGTTCTCGTGGAAGAAGTCCGACCGCGAGGACGACTACCATCTCTACGACATGGACGTGGCCAGCGGCTCGGTGCGGCAGATCACCTCCGGCCTGGGCCACGCCGACTACGAGGCCGATTATCTCCCCAACGGCGACATCGTGTTCAACTCCACCCGGTGCGTGCAGTTCGTGGACTGCTGGATCACCGAGGTCAGCAACCTCTACACGTGCGACAAGGACGGCAAGTTTCTCCGCCGCCTGAGCTTCGACCAGGTGCACACGAACTTCCCGGCCGTCACGGGCGACGGCATCGTCCTGTACACCCGCTGGGACTACAACGACCGCGGGCAGATCTACCCGCAGGGGCTGTTCCAGATGAACGCGGACGGGACCAACCAGACCGAGTTCTACGGGAACAACTCGTTCTTCCCCACGACGATCCTGCACGCCCGTGGCATTCCCGGCACGCAGAACGTCATCGCCATCGCCACCGGGCACCACAGCCGCCAGACCGGCAAGCTGATAGTGATCGACCCGTCCAAGGGCCGGCAGGAGAACGAGGGCGTGCAGCTCGCCGCCCCGCTGCGCGAGACCCGGGCCGACCGAATCGACGCCTACGGGCAGGACGGCGAGCTGTTCCAGTATCCCTATCCGGTCACGGCCAGGACCTTCCTGGTGGCCTACCACCCGTGGGGCTGGGAGGACCGCGATCCGAAGTTCGGCGTGTACTTCATGGACATCGACGGACGGCGCGAGCTGCTGGCCAGCGACGCGCGAATCTCGTGCAACCAGGCCATCCCGGTCGCGCCGCGCAAGGCGGCCGCCCCGCGCCCCAGCCCGGTGAACTACGCGAAGAAAGAAGGCACGTTCTACGTGCAGGACGTCTACGTGGGCCCGGGCCTGGCCGGCATCGAGCGCGGAACGGTCAAGAAGCTTCGCGTGATCAGCCTGGACTTCCGCCCGGTGGTGGCGGGGGGCAACGGCAACGGCGGCCCGGCCGGCGGCGCGTTCGTCTCCACGCCCGTGTCCACCGGCAACGGCTGCTGGGACCCCAAGATCGTCCTGGGCGAGGCCGAGGTGCACGCCGACGGCTCGGCGTTCTTCACCGCGCCGGCCCACACGCCGCTGTACTTCCAGTGCGTCGACGAGAACGGCTGTGTCGTGCAGACCATGCGAAGCTGGGCGACGCTCCAGCCGGGCGAGAACGCCGCCTGCGTCGGCTGCCACGAGTCCAAGAACTCCGCGCCCATCCCGTACACCGGCGCGACGCAGGCCCTGAAGAAAGGCGCCCAGCCGCTGGCGGCCTTCCATGGCCCGTCCCGCGGGTTCAGCTACGCCAAGGAGATCCAGCCCATCCTGGACAAGCACTGCATCCGCTGCCACGACGACCGGACCAGGAAGCTCGCGGTCAAGGCTCCGGTCGAGCCGGGGCGGCGCTCCGCCATCGACGTGAGCAAGGCCTGCCAGATCGTCCCGATCCACTCGACCTGGCGGTACACGATGGTCAAGCCGGCCGACGGATGGCACAAGGAGGACTTCGACGACTCCAAGTGGCAGACCGGCCAGGCGGGCTTCGGGCACGTCGGCAACACCCGCTGGAACACGCCGGACATCTGCATCCGCCAGGCGGTCACGCTGACGGCCGACCAGGTCAAGCAGATCAACTGCATCGCCATCTGGCACGACGAGGACGCGGAGGTGTACATCAACGGCGTGCTGGCGCTGAAGGTGACCAGCCACCGCGACGACTACACGCTGATGCCGATCGACGCCGCGGGCCGAAAAGCCCTGCGGGCGGGCAAGAACGTGATCGCCGTCTCCTGCAAACAGACCGGCGGCGGGCAGTACATCGACGTCGGCCTGGCCGACGACATGGGGCTGCTGTTCCCCCGGCCGGTCGTGGCCTCCGCCGGCGCCACAGAACCCCCCGCCACGCCGGGCGTGAAGAAGGCCTTCAGCCTGCTGGGCAACGAGGTCCGCGACGAGCGGGCCAAGCGGATCTGGAGCGACTCCTACATCGCCCTGACCAACTCCTCCTCCAACAACGGCAGCGAATACCGAGGGCACTCCAACGACCTGGTCAACTGGATCAGCGTCCAGTCGGTCCCGTCGATGCTGACGCCCTACTCGGCCGGGGCGTGCCGAAGCCGCCTGATCACCATGCTCCGCGACGGCCACAACGGCGTCAAGCTCAGCCGCCCCGAGTTGGAAAAGATCGCCTGCTGGATCGACCTGCTGGTGCCCTTCTGCGGCGACTACTTCGAGGCCAACACCTGGTCGCCCAAGGAAACCGAGCGCTACGAGTACCTCATGAAGAAGCGCAAGGAACAGGCCGAACTGGAGCGCAGGAACGTCAGGGAGATGCTCCAGCAGGCCGGGCGGTGAGGCCGACCATTTTACGACCCATCGTAAAATGGTCGCGACCGTTCTACGACAGGTCGTAAATCGGTCAGGCCTTCTGCCAGGCGGGCGGATCCTTGAGCTTGTAGAGCATCTCGCCGGCCTTGGGCACGTAGAGGCGTCCGGGCCTGCCCTGCCACTGGGCCGGGTCGATCGACGCGGGGTCGCGGTAGCCCAGGTTGATCCTGCGGCAGGTGGCCTCGTCGATGCCGGTGGCCAGCGTGACCCGCACGCGGGGCTTCTCCACGCCGCCCTCGTACGTGCCGATCCCGCGGACGTGCGTCGAGTGGGCCACCACGCCCCACGGGTAGTGCTTGAACCGCTCCCACTGGGCCAGGAAGTAGTCCCGCGTGTGGTAGCCGATCTCCTCGATGAGCTTGCCGTGCGTGACGGAAATCTCGCGGATGTGCGGGGCGTAGATGATCAACTCCCCGCCGTCGGCGACGACGTTCTCCATCTTGTACATGCACTTGCCGCCCACCCACAGCTCGTCGTACATCTCCGGCGCCTGCGACAGGATCGACTCGTACGGCTGATCGACGTAGATGATGTGGACCTGGTCGCTGAGGTCCGCGGCGGCCGACCACGCCTCGCGGAGGGGGCCGAAGTACAGCCCGGCCAGGTCGTGGCCCTTGACCACCATGCACAGGCCGAACTTGGGGAAGGCGAGCATGTCGGCGGCCGCCTCCAGCGTGGTCCGCACCGGCGTGTGCTTGGCGCCGATGATCCGCGGGTTGGTGATCACCGCGCCCAGCCAGTGGAAGAAGTCCAGCAGCTCCTGCCCGCAGATGCCCGGGAAGAAGTACTTGGCCCCGCCCGAGAAGCCGACCACCTCGTGGGGAAAGACCGGCCCGGCCACCAGCACCAGGTCGTAGTCGAAGACCAGGCGGTTGACGGTGACGTCGATGTCCATCTCGAACTTCCCGCCGGTGATCCGGCGGACCTGGTCGGCCCTGAGCGTCCCGATGCGCTGAAGGGCGGCGGGGTTCTTCCAGTCGTGGTTGAAGACGCGGCTGTCGCCCAGCACCTGGTCGCGCTGACCGGGCAGGATCCCCAGCAGCTTGTCGATCTGCGGCTCGGTGAGGGGCGGGTGGGTGCCCAGGGCGATGAGGTAATCGAGTTGGCTGGTCCGCGGCGCGGCGTGTCGGGTCAGCAGGCGGGCGATCTGCGGCAGGGGGCAGCTTCGCGTGTGGTCGGGGATGAGCACGAGCAGCCTCTTGCCGTCCAGCGCCATCGCCTCGACGGCCTGGGCCACCACCTGTTCCACCTGGGCGTCGCTCAGCACCTGATCCGCATGTCCGAAACCGATCATGAGACTCGTACCTCATCCTCGGGCCGACAGCGGCCCGGCGCGTTCACAGTACTCTCTCCTGACGGGGGATTGCAAGGCGGACGTTTGCAGTGACGCCTGCCCGCCGGAGGCGGGGCACGCTGCGAACTCAGCCCAGTCTGCTCAGTCTCTGCTGGTGGTAGGCCAGTCGCTGGGCGGGGGTCATCTTGGCGAAGTCGGGTCGCCCGTCGGCGGTCTGCGGGAACTCGCCCGCCGGCGCCGCTGGCGTCGCCGGCGGCGCGGATGCTGCCCGCGGCGCGGGCGGGGGGGGCGCGGCGGCCTGTGAGGCTGCGTACCCGGTGGCCGCCCGCAGCGTGCCGCGCGGGGCGCTGAACGTCTTGGCGCCCTTGCCGGCGGAATCCAGCAGGTAGGGGTAGGTGATCTTCGAGTCCTCGGCCAGCGTGCGGTTCGGGGTGATGCCCAGACCCTGAAGGACGCCGTGATAGGCCTTGACGGCCTCCTCGGGCGTGCACTCGCCGTCGGCGATGTTGCGCAGGAACTGGATGAACGACTCCTGGTGTTCGGCGTGGTTGATCTTCCGCCCGTACAGGGCGGCGCGGGCGCCGTACTTGCGGGCGTCGGCCAGCATCTTGAACGAATCGTAGGTCGTCCCGCCGCCCCCGCCGAGGATGCCGGGCACGAGGTGGCGGTCGTATCGGGCCAGCTCCTCCATGAACCGCGGCCCGTGATAGACGATCTTGAGGAAGATCGGCCGGCCCGCCGACGCCACGCCGGCCAGCGTGCGGACGATCAGGTCGTTGATGAACCCGCCGAGCATCTCGTCGCTGACGGGCTTGACCAGGGCGTTGGGGTCGAAGACCTCCATGAAATGGCGGAAGCCCTTTCGCTCGGCCTCGATGCGAAACTCCTTGTACGCCTCCAGCGTGCGGTGGTCGCTCTTCAGGTCGTTGTTGAAGGTTACGCTGTAGAGGCCCAGGTCCGCGCCGAGGCGTCGCTCTTCGCTGGTGCAATCCACCCGCCCGCCCATGGCGTGGTCGATCAGCGCCGTGCGGAACGGCAGGGCGGGCTCGGCCGAGTACGAGGTCGAGCGACCCACGTGGATGTCGGTGGCGTCGTTGGCCCGGATGGCGGGCGTGACGCTCGAGTGCTCAAACAGCCGTTCGCGGATGGTCAACTGCTCGCTGGTGGAGACGGACATCAACATGATGTCGATCAGCCCCTGGCGGACGTTCCGGCGGACCTGCTCGCGGAACTCCTCCAGCGTGCGGTAATTGGGCTTGCCCGGCGCCCGGCCCGTGGCCGAGATGCCGTAGGCCATGTCCGCGTCCTTCGCGTCGGCCAGGATGAAGGCCCGCGAGTCCGCGTTCGCGTGAATGTCGGCGAGCTTCGTGTCGAGAGTCTTTGCCATTGGGAACGACCTGTCACTTAGGATCTTCGACCTGCCTGCCGGCAGGTTTCCGATTTTCGATATTCGATTTGCACAGTGTCTTCAACGACCATGGACAAATCGACAATCGAAAATCGACAATCGCAAATCATCCTCGTCCGATCATGGTCACGATCTTGTCGGTGATGAGCTGGACCATTCGTTCGCTCTCGTCTTCCATCTGCCGCTTGCGGGCGGTGGTGGAGCTGGAGCCCAGCGGCAGGGCCCGCCCGGCCACCACGGCCGGGAAGACCTTCCGTTCCTTGGGCATGGGCTGGGGCTCGTTGCACTGGCTGGGCATGCCCGCGATGCCGTTTCCGCGTCCGTGCCCGTCCGGTCCGACGGTGTGCTGCGGGATCGGGTGGGTGGAGAAGCCGCGGAGGAACTCGTCGCTGCCGGCCAGCGAGCAGGTTTCGCAGTCCAGGCGGGGGTCCTGGTTTCCGATCTTCTTCTTGATCTCCAGCAGCTCGCGGACCTTGGGGTCGCTGATGAGCTGGATCTTGCCGATCTGCTTGGCCAGCAGCAGGATCTGGCAGTACATGTCGATGGTTTCCAGGTGGAAGTAGGCGTGCTCGACGGTGTCGCCGAAGCTGACGGCCCCGTGGTTGGCCAGCAGAATGGTGTTGGCCTTGTTGCGCAGGTGGGGCAGGATGGTCTCGGCGAACTGCTTGCCGCCGGGGGTTTCGTAGGGGGCGATGGGGATGTGCCCGATCCAGATTTCCACCTCGGGCAGGATGTTCTGGGGAATCTCCATGCCGGCGACCGCGAAGGCCGTCGCGTGCGGCGGGTGGGCGTGGGCCACCGCGTTGACGTGGGGCATCTCGTGGAAGATCTCCAGGTGGAGCATGATCTCGGAGGTCCGCGGCTTGGCCCCGCCGATCTGCTTGCCCGCGGCGTCGACGGTGCAGATGTCCTCGGGCCTCAGGAAGCCCTTGGACACCCCGGTCGGGGTGCACAGGAAGCGGTTGGGGCCCAGGCGGTAGGTCATGTTGCCGTCGTTGGCGGCAATGAAGCCCTTCTCCCACATCCGCTTGCCGATGTCGCAGATCTCTTTCTTCGCCTCAAATTCGCTCATCGCCATGCTTCACACTCCGTCTGGCTGTCTGCTTCCAGCTTCTCAGGTCTTTGTGATCTCTATTTCTTCTTTGTGGTCTTCGTGGTCTCAGTGCTCTTGGTGACGCTTCCCGCATCGACGATCGGCCGGAAGTCGATCTGCTCCAGGATGCACGCGTTGTAGCAGTCGTAGGGCACCTTCTGCGGGCGGAAGGGCGCGCAGGCCTCGGCGCCTTCGACCAGTCCGACCAGGTCGCCCTCGCGGGCGCCCAGGTTGTCGTACAGGACGAGCGTCTCTTCGTTGTCCGCTCCCGTTCCGGCCAGGGCGTGGCGGTTCAGCGTCCGGACCACCAGGTAGCTGCCCGGGAGGATTTCCGGCATCTTCCGGGTCATGGTCACGTTGCCGATGACGCGCGCGATCCTCATGACGCCTCCACCTCCCCCACGTGCCGCATCAGGGCGTCGGTGAAGTCCGAACTCTCTCGCGCCGGCCGGGCCGACACGAACAGCCGGATCATCTCCCGCATTTCGTGGAACGTGCAGCAGGTGTGCTCGATGACCAGCACGTTGGCGTCGAAGTGGCGCAGGGCGTTGCGGACGCTCTCGGGCCGGGTCCCCTGGACCGGGCGGATGGAGCGGTGCTTGGCCGTCAGGACCATGGCGTCGGCCGCCCGGGGCGCCAGGACGATCCCGCCGGCCAGCGTGCCCGCGGCGACGGCCTCGCACATCGATCGCGAATCGCGGAGCCAGCAGCCCTTGCGGTTCCAGTCTTCGAGCTTCAGCCCGCCCTGGCTGGCGGCCCGAACGGCGGTGGCGGCGGCGTCGCTCAGGCGGGCGGTGACCAACCCGTAGCCGGGCAGTTTGGCCGGCCCGGGCGGGCGGTCGGCCTGTCCGGTGGCCGCGCGCGACTCGACGGGGGCCGAGGCGGGGTTCGCGGCTGCCTGCGGGGCGGCAATCAAAGGCTGGGGGCGACGCTGAACGACCACGTGGGCGTCCGCGGCGAAATCCTCCGCCGCCGGGGTGAGGAACTCGAACCCGTCCAACTCGATCAGCTTGGCCTGGCCGTTCGTCGACCCCGCCAGGCGCTGGCGGAGCATGTCGGCGGTGAGGAAGACTTTCCTCTGGGTCGAGGCGCCCGCCGGGGCGGACGCGGTCTTCGGCGCCGCAGCGGGAGCCTGCGCCGCCGCCGGCTTCCCGGGGGCAGTCGCCGCCGTGGAGGAGTCCCGCGAAGCCGCGAGCGGTTTGGGCGCGGAGCCGCCGGCCGCGATGGGCGTCTGCCCCATCGCCACCAGAACCTGCTCCACGATCTTGTTTACCAGTTCAGCGTCCACAAATACTCTCGAATCTCAAGCCTCTTACCAATCTTCGCATCGGAACTTCCTTGTTCTCGTTCCGTTTCCCTATTCCCTAGTCCCTATTCCCTAGTCCCTGTCGTCCGTCAATCCACAATCCCGATCGTCTGCCAGCGGACAGGCGAACTGTTGTCGCCGACCAGTTCGCGGGCCCCGCGCCCGTCGTTGGAGATCAGAACCGTGCAGCCGTGGCCGGCACCCAGGGGGTCCACGACCAGCAACGGGTCCCCGTCCGGCCCGCCGGCCATGTCCAGCGGCTGGACGACCAGCATCCGCCAGCCCGTCATGGACGGGTGTTTCACGTGCGATACGGCTGTGCCTTCAACGATTCCTAACAGCATAAGACGGACCCAAAGGACCTATCTCGACCGGCGGCTAGACGATTCTCAGGTTGTCCACCATGATGCACCTTCTGAAGCGGGTGAAGGTGAGCGGGGTGGTGATGCCCTCTCCGGTGGTGCAGGCGATGGAGAAGGATGCGTAGCCCTCGCCGCCGGCGCCGTTGCCGGCCACCGACGGGCCGTTCTTCACGAAGAGGGTGGTGTTCATCGCCTTGCCCATGGCCGTCATGTGATCGACCAGCCGGGAGTGCAGGACGGCGGTGTGCCCGAAGCCGTGCTCGGCCTGCTTGGCCATGTCGACGGCCTGCTCGAAGGTGTCGGCCTTGACGACGGGCAGGCAGGGCATCATCTGTTCGGCCTGCACCCAGGGGTGGTCGGCGGTGGTGGGGCCAAAGAGCAGGCGGCAGGAGGGCGGCACGCTCAAGCCGATCTGCTGGGCCAGCACGCAGGCCTCCGCCCCGACGAACTTCTTGTTGGCGTGGGCGTGGCCTTCAGGCGGGACCTCCAGGCAGATGCGTCCCAACTCGTTCATCTGCTGCGCGGTGAGGCGGACGGCGCCGGCCTTTTCCATGGCGGCCATGAAGGACTCGTACACGGGCGCCTCGACAAAGACCTCTTTTTCGCTCAGGCAGAGGAGGTTATTGTCGAAGGTGGCGCCCTCGATGATGCAGCGGGCGGCGTTGTCGATGTCGGCGGAGGCGTCGACGACGACGGGGGGGTTGCCCGGTCCGGCGCAGACGGCCCGCTTGCCCGACTTGAGCGCCGCCGCCACGACGCCGGGCCCGCCGGTCACGCAGATCAGCGGGATGTCGCGGTGGCGGAAGAGGGCGTTGGCCGACTCGATGGTGGGGTCGGTGATGACGCAGATGAGGTTGTCGATGCCGAAGCGGTCGTAGATGGCCTGGTTGAACAGCTTGGCGCCGTGGGCGGCGATCTTCTTGCCCGAGGGGTGTGGGTTGCAGACCAGGGCGTTGCCGGCGGCGATGATCTGGACGGCGTTGCAGGCGAGCGTGGGCAGGGAGTGGGTGACGGGGGTGACGACGGCGATGACGCCCCAGGGCCCGTGCTCCTCGAGGGTGATCCCGTGGTCGCCGCTGAAGCAGCCGGTCTGGGTGCGGTACCACTCGACGCCCTGGACCACCTTGCCGACGGTGGCCATCTTGGGCCCCTTGTGGGGCGGGTGCCCGATGCGGGTCTCCTCGTACTCCATTCGCCCGAGTTCCTCCGCCTGATCGATGCAGATGCGGCGGATGACGTTGCAGATCTCCTCCCGCTGGGCCAGGCTGCGCCGGGCGAGGGCGGCCTGGGCGGCCTGGGCGGCGGCGACGGCTTCGTCGACGCTCGTGAACTGTCCCAGGCGGGGGGCGGCCCCGGTCGCGGCGCCGGCGGCATGGACGGGGGCGTAGCCGACCGTCACCGGCGGCGGGGCGGACTTGCCCGGCGTGGGGGCCTGGCGGCTGCCCCAGCCGCTCTGGATCGTCTGGAGGACCTTCTCCACCATGTCGCGGACGAGTTGGTCGTTCAGTTGAGTCATTTCTCTATTCCCTATTGCCTATTGACCGTTGACCATTGAAGACCCGCTTCGAGATTTCGCGCCTCAGTTGTTTCTTCAATGGCCGATAGTCAATGATCAATGGTCAATCTTGTTGTAGACGGTCTTGGCGGCGGCGTTGATGGTGTCGATGATGCCGATGATGACACAGTCGACCGGGGCGGAGGAGGTCGTCTCGGTCATGCGTGCGCTGGAACCCTGGGTGACCAGGACCAGGTCCTGCTCGCCGGCGCCGACCGAGTCGACGGCGACGAAGCAGCGCCCGGTGTTCTTGAGTTCTCCGCCGGCCTGGTCGAGTTGCAGGGGCTCGATGACCAGGAGCTTGCGCCCCGTCATGGCCTTGGCCTTCTGCGTGGTCACCACGTTTCCGCGTACCCTGGCGATAAACATCGCACTCTCCTTGGCGTCGCTGCCGGTCGGCCCGTGCGGGGCCCGCGGAAGGCCCGCCCCAACGGGCGGGTCCGCGGACGCGGGTCCGCAACGCGCCTGCCCCGACGGCGGCGCAGTTGGGGACGTTACTCGACCTTGGGCAGGATCTTCTCGATATCGCGGTGCGGGCGGGGAATCACGTGAACGGCCACCACCTCGCCGATCTTGGCCGCCGCGGCCGCCCCGGCGTCCACCGCCGCCTTGCAGGCGGCTACGTCGCCGCTGACCAGCACGCTCACCAGGCCGCTGCCGACCTTGCGCATCCCGCAGTAGCTCACCCGGGCGGCCTTCAGCATCGCGTCGGTCGCCTCGATCACGGCCACGAGGCCCTTCGTCTCAATCATGCCAATCGCTTCGTCCATTGCTTAGTCTCCGCTAGTAAGTAGCCAGTAGTCAGATCTTAGTTTTCAGCTATTAGCATTCAGCCAACAGCCTCTTGTTCTTATCTAAATCTCTGTGTTCTCTGTGGTGGTCTTCTCAGTCAACCACCTCGCCGCCAGCGTCGCCACGATCAGTTCCTCATTTGTGGGCAGGACCCAGATGGCGGTCTTGCTGGTGGCGGCGTCGATGCGGGTTTCGGCATTGCCATCCACGTGGGCGTTCTTGTCGGCGTCCAGCTCGATGCCCGCGAAAGTCAGTCCATCGCAGACGGCTGACCGGATAGCGGCCTGGTGCTGGCCGATCCCGCCGGTGAAGGCGATGGCGTCGGCGCCGCCCAGTTCGACCAGGTACGCCCCGAGGTAGTCCCGGATCGCCGTCGTGAACACGTCCAGGGCCAGCCGGGCCCGGTCGTTGCCGGCCGCGGCTGCCTGCTCGATGTCCCTCACGTCGCCGCTGGTGCCGCTCAGAGCGGCCAGGCCGGCCCGCGTGCCCAGTTCGGCCAGGATGTCGTCCATGCTGCGCCCGGTGCGGTCCATCATGAGCTTGAGGGCGTAGGGGTCGAAGTCGCCCACGCGGGTGCCCTGGGGCAGGCCGGACTGGGGCGAGAGGCCCATGGAGGCGGCCTGGCTCTGCCCGTCGCGGATGGCGCACAGGCTGGAGCTGCCGCCCAGGTGGCAACTGATGACGCGCCGACCGGCCGGCATGAGCCGGGCCAGCCGGGCCGCGATGTAGGCGTGCGAGGCGCCGTGGTATCCGTATCGCCGCACGCCCCGCTCCACCCAGGCCGGGTCGATCGGGTAGTGCGTCCGCCTGGCCGGGATGGTGCGGTGGAAGCCCGGCTCGAAGCACGCCACCAGCGGCGTGCCCTCCATCGCCTGGCGGAACATCCGCATCGCCGCGATGTACGGCGGGTTGTGGATCGGGGCGATCGGGACGAAATACTCCATCTTCGCCAGCAACTCGTCGTCGACGCTCACGACCGGCTCGACGTCGCCGGCCATCACCGCCTTGAACGCGACCGCGCCGATGTCGCCCGGCGAGGCGATCGCCCCGCCGCGCTCCAGCTCGGCCAGCACGTGCCGGATGGCCGACCCGTGGTCGGGGAAGTCGATCGACAGCTTCCGGGCCGGCGCGCCCTGGACCTGCAGCTTGAGCACGCCGCCCGCGCCGCCGATGCGGTCGGCGCCGCCGGAGGCCAGCTCCTCGCTCCGCCCTTCGCCCATGTCGAAGAGGCGGAACTTGAAGCTCGTCGAACCGATGTTGCTGACTAGGATCTTCATTTGCTGTTTGTTGTTCGTCGTTTGTTGTTGGTACAGCTTTGCCGGCGATTGCCCGTCATGCTCCCGCGGGCCGTTACCAACAACGAACAACCAAGAACCAACAACCAATCACCAGTAGATGCCCGCGAGGGCCTCGGAGGGGGCGGGGATCACGTGGCTGGCGACCAGCTCGCCGACCTTGCCCGCGGCGGCCGAGCCGGCCTCGACGGCCGCCTTCACCGACCCCACGTCGCCCTTGACCAGCGTGGTGACGAAGCCGCCGCCGATCTCGATCCGCCGGATCAGCTCGACGTTGGCGGCCTTGCACATGGCGTCGCTGGCCTCGACCAGGCCCACGAAGCCCTTCGTTTCGATCATGCCCAATGCTTCCATCACAGTCTCCTACTCGTTGTTCGTAGTCAGTAGTCAGTAGCCCGTAGTGTGTAGCCCGCAGCCCGTGGCCGGTAGCCGACAAACTGGCTACTGACTACTGGCTACCGGTTACTATCCTCATGCCTGCTTGGCGGCCTTCTTGGCGGGGGCCTTGACGGGCAGGGCCTGCTCCAGTTCGTCGTGCGGGCGCGGGATGACGTGCACGCTGACGACCTCGCCGATGCGGGCTGCCGCGGCCGCCCCGGCGTCGCACGAGGCCTTCACCGCGGCCACGTCGCCGCGCACGAACGCCGTGACCATGCCGCTGCCGACCTTGTCCCAGCCGATCAACTCGACATTGGCCGCCTTGACCATCGCGTCGCTGGCCTCGATGAGGGCCACCAGCCCGCGGGTCTCCACCATGCCCACTGCCTGTAATGCCATTTCAGTTTCTCCTAAGAGTTCGTTGACTCGTTCTTCGTAACCAGTAACCAGTAGCCTGTAGCCTGTACATGCAGGCAGGCCGCACGTTCACGCAACCAACAAACAACAACTAATAACCAACAACCGCTACGCCATGAGTTCCACGCCCGTGGCGTTGACCAGGTTGCAGGCGTTTCCTTCGTCGGTGTCCAGGTGGACCTCCAGCAGGACGCGGGGGTCTACCCGGCAGAGCACCCGCTCGAAGGTCGTGGCACAGTCGCTGTCCACCCGCAGGCGGATGTACTGCTTGTCCGCGAAACCGTACGCCTGGGCGTCGGCCGGGTTCATGTGCACGTGGCGCTCGGCGCGGATCACGCCGCAGGGCATCTCGATGGCGCCCTTGGGCCCCAGGACCAGGCACCCGGGCGTGCCCTCGATCTTGCCCGAGGGGCGGACCGGGGCGTCGATGCCCAGGGCGATGGCGTCGGTGTGGCTGACCTCGAGCTGGGTGTGCGAGCGGACCGGGCCCAGGATGCGTACATTCTCGATCAGCCTGCGGCGCGGGCCGATCACGGTGACCGTCTGCTCGGCGGCGAACTCGCCCGGCTGGTAGAGCCAGCGGTAGACGGTGAGTTCGGCGCCGGGGCCGAACAGCTTCTCCAGGTCCGCCTGGGTCACGTGCATGTGGCGGGCGGAGATGTTCACCACCAGGTTGGGCCCGTAGGCGATCGACATCTGCGGCTCGCCGGACATCAACTGCTCGGCGAACTGCGTGCGGACCACCTGGCGGACAAGGCGTTCGAGTTGCTCGCGAGGAAACGGGATGTTCAAGGTGCTCATCGTTCGCTCTCTATCTTCGCGTAGAGTACTCTGGCGGACAGCCGGTCCAGCCATGCGCGGGTGCGTTCGTCGGCGCCGTCGTCCGTGACGATCACGTCCAGCTCGTCCAGGCCGCAAAGCTTGACCACCGCCCGCATGCCGAACTTGGTGTGATCGGCGACGAGGATGACCTCGTCGGCGATCCCCATCATCTTGCGTTCCACCTCCACCATCATCTGGTTGGAGTTAAAAGCGCCTTCTTCGGTCAGCCCCGCGCAGCTCAGCACGAGCTGGGCGGCGTGCAGATAGTCGAGCTGCTGCTCGGCCATCTGCCCCAGGGCCACGCCCGTGCGGGGATAGACGTACCCGCCGATCAGCGTGACCTCCGTGGCCACGTCCGCCGACAGCAGCGAGGCGATCGGAACGGAGTTGGTCACGACGCTCAGGCGTCGCCCCGCCAGGGCGGACGCCACCTGAAAGCAAGTGGTCCCGCCATCTATGATCACCGTGGCGTTGGGGCGGATCAACTCCGCCGCGCTGCGGGCGACGGCCTTCTTCTCGGCGGCGGCAGTGGTCTGCCGGTCGGCGAAAGCCAACCGATGACCCGGAGCGGCATCATTCACATACACCGCACCTCCATGGGCGCGGCGGATGAGACCCTGTTCCTCCAGGATCTCCAGGTCGCGCCGGACGGTGCTGTCGGAGACTCCCATCATCTGAACGAGTTCCGCCAACGACATAAAACCTTGCATGGAAAGCAATTCTGCTTCCCTTGATCGCCGATCCTCGATGCCAAGGTCTGTCGCCATGAAAGATTTCTGTCAGAATCGTGGAAGAATACGGGAATAATACACTTCAAGCGGTCATGAAAGCAACCAAAAAACGGGGAATTTTTGGTCGACATTCGTGACGGATTTCTTCCGCATTCATTCACGTCGATTGAAGGACCGTAAGGGCCGTACCGCAGGCTTCGTCCCTCGGGTTCGGTGCGTCCCTGGAGGTTCGGCCGGGGCGAGCGGAGCTTCATTGTGGACGTGCCCGCGCGGTTGCCCGTATAATCTCCCCGGCCGCCCAGGCACGTTTGCGGCTGGGTGGGCACGTCTTGAATCCAAGTCAAGGAGCCCGCGATGGTCATGGACATTGGCACGGCGCGGCAAGGTTGCTCAGGATCTTTCTCTCCCCGCTTGCCAGGTTGCAGGGCGGCGTTTCTGCTGGCGGCGCTGGCGATCGGTGTGGCGGCTGGGCCGGCGGCGGGCGAGACCGCGAGCCTGAACACCCAGCCGGGCATTACCGTCCTGCTGGGCCTGCCCTCGGACATGCAGGCCAGCGCCTTGCCCGCCTTGGCCCGCAATGGGCGGATCGTGTACTTCCAGTCGCCGTCGGCCGAGGAGGTCATCGCCGTTCGCAAGGCCGCCGCCGAGGCCGGGCTGCTGGGCCGCTCCATCTTTGCCGACCAGGGCGAGTTCGCCTCGATCCATCTGGCCGACAACCTGGCCGACACGATCCTCGTCGCTCCGCGGGCGGCCGAAGCGATCGCCGAGGCGGAGGTCCTCCGCGTCCTGCATCCCACGGGGGTGGCCATCGTGGGCGGCAAGAAGATCGTCAAACCCTTCCCCGCGGGGCAGGACGAGTGGACGCATCCCTTCCGGGCGCCGGACAACAACCCGGTCTCTCGCGACGTGCTGGCCCGCTGGCCCGCCCGCACGCAGTTCCTGGGCGAGCCGAAGTTCAGCCCCATGCCCGAGGTGACGGTGGCCGCGGGCGGGCGGCTGTTCAAGGCCTGCGGCAACCACGCCATGCGGGCCAACCAGAACGCCGTGCTCAACACGCTCATGGGCATCAACGCCTTCAACGGCTGCATCCTCTGGCGCCGCCCGCTGCGAGAGGGTTTCCTGATCCACCGCAACACGATGGTCGCGACGGCCGACGTGCTGTACCTGGCCGACGACCAGTCGTGCAAGAAGCTCGACGCGGCGACGGGCAAGCTGCTGGGCGAGATCGTCGTGGGCGACGGCGAGGCGGACGGCAAGGTGTGGAAGTGGATGGCCCTGGCCGACGGCGTGCTGTACGCCCTGGTGGGCGGTCCGGAGCGGCCCGCGCCGACCGTGCGCAGCGACTCGCCCGAGCTGGGCCACTGGCCCTGGGGCATGTGGCCGGGCTACGCCTACAACGACGCGAAGACCAACACCGGCTTCGGGCGGACGCTGATCGCCTTCGACCCGGCCGACGGGAAGAAGCTGTGGGCCCACCGCGAGCAGGAGTACCTCGACGGGCGGGCGGTCTGCATGCGCGGCGGGCGGATCTACTACTACAGCCCGCAGAAGTTCCTGGCCTGCCTGGACGCCAGAACGGGCAAGAGGCTGTGGAGGAACGACTCCGCCGACCTGCTGGAAGCCCTGGGGCCCGAGGGCCCAGCCCAGAAATGGATCACGGGCTTCTCGACCACCAACTATCTCAAGTGCGACGAGCGGAACGTGTATTTCGCCGGTCCGGTGCGACCGCACCTGGTGGTGGCATCGGCCAAGGACGGGCAACTGGTGTGGAGCCGCCACGACGGCGGGAACGTCCACCTCCTGCTGCGCGACGACGCCGTCTACGCCGTCGGCGGGGCCAACGGGGGCAAGCTGGACTACGCCGACGGCAAGCTGCTGGGGGCGCTGCCGGTTCGCCGTTCCTGCACCCGGGCGACGGCCAGCGTGGACTCCATCTTCTACCGCATTACGGAAGGCACGGTCCGCATCGACCTGCCCACGGGCAAGCACCAGCACATCGCGCCCATGCGCCCGCCCTGTCAGGACGGCGTGATGATCGCCCACGGGCTGCTGTACTGGGGCCCGTGGATGTGCGGCTGCCCGCTGTCGTTCTACGGGAACGTGGCCCTGGCGCCGGTGGGCAAGGACGTCCCTGAGGGACCGCCCCTGGTGAGGGCGGACCCCAAGCCCGAACCGACTCAGCCGCTCCGGGCAACCGAGGGCGACTGGCCTTGCCTGCGGGGCGACAACGCTCACTCGTGCCGCACGACCGCCGACGTCGTCCGCCCGCTGCACCTGCGATGGACGCTCGATTCGCCTTCGGCCTGCGAGCCCACCGCGCCGGTGATCGCCGCGGGCCTGGCGTTCTGCGCCGATTACGGCGGGATCATCCGCGCCGTCGACGCCGCCACCGGCGTGCCCCGCTGGCAGACGGCGGCCGGGTCGGCGGTGTTCTATCCGCCCGCGTTCCACCAGGGCCGGCTGCTGGTCGGCTCCGCCGATGGCCGCCTGTATGCCCTCGACGCCTCCACGGGCCGCGAACTCTGGCGGGCCCGCCTCGGCCCGCAGGAGCGGTGGATCCCGGTGTTCGGAAGGCTCATGTCCACCTGGCCGCTGGCGGGCGGGGTGGTGGCGCAGGACGGCAAGGTGTACGCGGCCGCGGGCATCGCCCACTACGACGGCACGCACGCCGCCGCGTTCGACGTGGCCACGGGCAAGCTCCTGTGGCACAACGGCCGGGCCGGGCACTTCTCGCCCGTGCAGACGGGCGTGAGCCTGCAAGGGCCGCTCTACATCGAGGGCGGGCAGCTTCGCTTCCGGGGCGGCAGCGCGTACGAGATCGCCGCCTTCGACCTGGCCGGCGGGCGGTTCACCATCCAGCCGCACGACCAGATCCGCTCGGTCGCCCAGAGCGCGTTCTACCCGTACTATCCGGAGTATTCCCGTCTGGCCACGCTGCGCCGCGAGATGGGCGACGGGCGGACGCTCGCCTGCTACCCCGTGTACGACCGCGGCCCGTCGACGCTGCCGGCCCCGCCGTACCTGGCGATGCTGGCCCCGACCGATCCGAAGGCTGCCCCGCCCCAGCAAAGGGGCAACATCCGGCGGCCCAACCGGCGAGCCCTGTGGCAGAAGCCCGAGTGGAAGTTCCAGGCCTTCGCGCTCGGCAAGGACGCGCTGCTGGCCGCGGGGGAGGAGGGCGGCAAGTTCCATCTGGTCGCGTTCCAGTTGGGCGACGGCAAGGAACTGTGGCGCCTGCCGGTGGAGGGGCCTGTCGTTCGCGACGGCCTGGCCATCCGGGCCGACGGCACGGCTGTAGTCTCCCTCGAAAATGGTCGGGTGCTGGGTTTCGCCCCGGTCGCAGCGGCGGACGAGAAGTAACCGAAGCTCGTTCCCCTGCCGCGCAAGGCGCACGCCGCGGACCCGCGGAGCGGGGTCTTGGACAGCCCAGGGCGACCGCAGGGAGCCCTGGGATCAAGGGTCGCAAGACGCGTAGCCGCGAAGCGGCGCCTTGATTGCGCTGCGCGCCCGGCCTGGAAACCGTCTCGCGGTTCAGAGGCGACCAGCACAGGTCGCGTCACCGCGTGAAATCTCTCACCCGCACCTGGAGTTGCTCGCCCAGGCGCTGGGCGTGGGCGCGGATGGTCTCAAGGTCCCGGCTGCGGGCCAGCAGCACCTTGTCCTTGTTCGTCTTGCCGGTCAGCAGGAGCATGTAGCCCTGTCCCTTCCGGCCGGTCGCACCCAGCAGCGAACGGCGGCGGAGCACCAGCGACACCTGGGCCGACGAGAGCATCTCCCGCTTGATCCCGGTCGCGTCGGCGTGAAGCCAGCAGACCACCCCCGCCACCGTGTCGAACGTCAGGCGCGTGCCCCCCAGACCCGCCGCCATGGCCGCCACTCCGGCCAGCGATACCACCAGCAGTTGTTCCGCCGTCGGCGGCCAGAGCACGATCGGTCCCGGCATCAAGGCGAGGACCAGCAGGCCCGCTGCACAGATCCCCCCGAAGAGACAGAAGGCCAGCAGCAACCTCTGCCTGCCCAGCATGAACCGCCCGCTCCCCAAACCGCGAATCGACTGACACTGATGCAAACTTACCGAAGCCATACGCCACCTCCGGCACAGGAAGTATCGGATACATTTCGCCCGCCGGGCCAGTACTGTTGCGGGGCCGGAGAAGATGATCTGGCTGGTCGCTTGCGCTCGCTTCTGGTATCCTTGCCTGCGTGACCTGGTTCAAGGAGCTCGCATGACGATCTGGTCCGCTCTGGCGGCTGTGGCGGCAGCGTTCGCGATCACCGCCGTGGCCATGCCGCTGACGCAGAAGCTGGCGCGGCGGTTCAACTTCATGGACGTCCCCGCTCGTCACAAGGCTCACGGCCGGGCGGTCCCGCTGCTGGGGGGCTGCGCGATCCTGGCCGGCTTCCTGCTGCCCAGCGTGCTGGCCATGGCCCTGGTGAGCGTGTGGGCGGCGCAGGGCGCGCCGGCCTGGCTGGGCGGCCTGGCCGTCCACGTGCCGGGCGCCGCAGGCCGGGTGCCGATGGGCCTGGGCATCCTGGGCGGGGCTGTCGCCCTGCACGTCCTGGGGCTTGTCGACGACCGCCGCGCCCTGGGCCCGTGGATCAAGCTGGCCGCCCAACTCGCCATCTGCCTGATCGTTGTCCTCGCGTTCAACGTCCGCGTCTTGACGGCCGTCTCGCCCGCCGGGTCGGTCATCCTCAGCGTTTTGTGGCTGGCGGGCATCACCAACGCGTTCAACTTCCTGGACAACATGGACGGCCTGTCGGCGGGCGTGGCCGCCATCTGCTGCGCCGCCCTGCTGGGGACGGCCCTGAGCATGGGGCAGGTGTTTGTCTCGGCCTGGCTGTGCCTGCTGCTGGGGGCGCTGCTGGGTTTCCTGCCGTACAACTTCCCGCCCGCCCGCTCGTTCATGGGCGACGCCGGCTCGATGGTCATCGGATACCTGCTGGCCGTGCTGAGCACGCTGACCACGTACGTCCAGCCGGGTCAGACGTACTACGCCTTCGGCATCTTCGTGCCCCTGGTGCTGCTGGCGGTGCCCATCTACGACATGGTCAGCGTGATCCTCCTCCGCATCCGCGCCCGCTCCAGCCCGATCGTCGGCGACCGGCGCCACTTCTCGCATCGCCTGCTGCGCCGCGGCATGTCGGTGCGGAAGGTCGTGCTCACCATCTACCTGTGCACGGGCGCGACGGCGGCCTCGGCCCTGCTGCTGGCCCACGTACGCGACTCCGCCATTGCCCTCCTCGTCTTCGCCCAGGTGGTCTGCATCCTGCTGGTGATCGCCCTGCTGGAAAGCGCCGAGGGCAAGCCATGACGGCGGGGCGTCACCTACAGCGTCTGGCGCTGGCGCTGCTGGTGCTGGTGCTGGTGGCGCGGTGCTTCCTGGGCGAGATGAGCTTCCGCACGTCGCAGCTTCGGGGCCTGCCCGCCGCCGACGAGGCGGGCCAGGCCCTCTCCGTGCGGGCCGACCGCACCGAGCTGTCGCGGGTGGTCTTCTCGCTGCTGCTGCTGGGGGCGTGGTGTGCATACCTGGGCGGGGCAGCCCTTCGGCGCGAGCTTCGCCTCCGCCTGCCCCTGGCGGGGGGGCTGGCGGCGGGCTTCGCGGTGCTGTCGCTGCTGTCGGCCTTGAGGGCGGGCGACCAGCGGACCGCGCTGGTGTGCTGGCTGGAGCAGAGTTCGCTGCTGGGGGCGGGGTACCTGGCCATCCAGGTCTTTGAGCGCCCGCGGGCGTTTGCGGTGCTTGTGGTGGTGCTGGCGGCCGTGGGGACGACGCTGGCGGTCAAGGGCCTGGTGCAGGTGTTCATCGAGGCGCCGGCGCGGGCGGCGGACTTCGACGAGAACCGCGCGCAGCGCCTGGCGGAGGTGAACATCCAGCCGGGCTCCGAGCAGGAGCGACTGTTCGAGGGGCGGCTGAAGAACCCCGCGCCGTTCGGGTACTTCTCGTTGGCCAACCCGTACGCGTCGCTGCTGCTGGTGGCTTCGCTGGCGGCGGGGGGCCTGGCCGCCGACAAGTGGCGTCGCGCCCGGGCGGATCGTCCGCGCGCGAAGCTCAAGAAGGGCGAGATCCACCTGCCTGCGCTGGCGGCGGGGGTGCAGTCAGCCGTCGTGGCGGTGCAGGCGGGCGTGGTGGTGCTGGCCCAGAGCCTGGGGGCGACGGCTTCGCTGGCGGCGGCCTCGGCGGGCGCGGGGGGAATCTGGGCGTGGCGCGAGCGACTCGCGCGTCACTGGCGCAAGGCGCTTCTCGTCGCGGCGGGCGGGCTGGTGCTGGGCCTGGCAGCCGCGGCCGCCCACGGACTCTACCACGACAGCCTGCCCTCCAGGACCATGACCGTCCGTTGGCAGTACTGGACGGGCGCCGCGCGGGCGCTGGCCGAGAGGCCCTGGCTGGGCGTCGGGCCGGGCAACTTCTCCACCGCGTACCTTCCGCACCGTCCGATGGCCGGCGAGGAGTCGGTCAAGGACCCGCACAACGTCATCATGCACGCCCTGGTCCAGCACGGAGTTCCGGGCGGGCTTTGCTACCTGGGCGTGCTCGGATTGTTTCTGGCCGCGATGTGCCGCCCACGGCGCCGCGGCTGGGACGAGGCGACGAGTCCTCCGGATTCGAGGAATCCGCAATCCGCAATCCGGCAACCTGCCTGCCGGCAGGCAGGTCCGCGATTCCCGTGGGCTCTGCTGGCCGGCGCGGTGCTGGCGGTGGGGGTGGTTCGGCTTTCGCTGGCCGACACGTCGGGCGGGACAGAAGTCCTTCTGTTCGACGCGATCGCGCCCGCCCTGGTGCTGGCGCTGGCGTTGGTGATCGGCTTGTGGGAGGGGCCCACGCTCCGCCGCGGGCTGGACGTGCCCCGCGAGGCCTCGCGCGTGGCCTTGGCGTGCGGGGCGGCCGGGTTCGCGCTCCACTCCCTGGTCGAGATCAGCCCCTACATGCCCGGCTCAGCCACCGCGTTCTGGATCGCCGCCGGCGCCGCCGTCGCGGCCGCCGGAGCCGGACGCGTCGTCGATTGTACCCCGGTGCGCTGGGTGCTGGCCGGGCTCCTGCTGGCCCTGACGGGCGCGCTGACGGCGTGGCTGTTGCCGCCGGTGGCCGCCCGCACCGCCGCCGCCCAGGACATGCTCGACGCCATGGTCCGTCGCCAACCGCTGCGGGCGGTCGCCGCGGCAGAGCGGGCCGCACAGGCCGATCCGCTGGACCCGCTGGCTGCGGTGGATGCCGCGCGGCTCCACATGAGTCTTTGCCCCCGCCAAGCCGGGCGGATGCAGGACTGCCTCTCGCCCGCCCGGCGCTGGGCGGAAGAAGCCGTCCTTCGCGACCCCACCGACTTTGCCCACTACGCCCTGCTCGGCGACATCGCCTGGTACCAGGCCTTTCCCGATTGCTTCACCTTCGCGCCCATGCACGCTCGCTCGCTGCCGCCCGCGTCAGCCGCCACCGCGCCGGCGGCGACCATGCCGGCGCCGCGCTCGCCGCAGGAGGCCTCCGACCGGGCCGAGCTGGCCGGGCAGGCGGGGCAGTACGCGCGGGCTGCCGCCCTGCTGGAGCAAGCCGTCGAAGCCAAGCCCGCCTCGCCCTGTCTGCTGGAGCGGCTTGGCGACGCCCAGTGGCTGGCCGGGCGAGCGGACCAGGCCCGCGCGAGCTGGCGGCGGGCGACGGAGATATACCATGCCAACGCGGACGCCGCTTCCGCCGCACGCTGGACCGCCCGGGCCGTCAAGCTCAATCCGATGGACCTGAGGCTCCGCGTGGACTGCGCGCGCCGGCTGGCCGCCCTGGGGCGATACGAGAAGTGCCTGGCACAGCTCGACGTGGCCGAGCGGATCGACGCCAGCTACTACCCCCAGAGCGTCTCGCGCTTCAGCGAGGCCGAGCGGCGGACGATCCGCCTCCTGCGGGAGCGATGCAAATAGCGCGGACAGGCGCGTGAGCTACTTCACTGTCATCGGCGCCGTGACCGTGAGCCTGCCCCACGTGGCCCGCACGGCGTCTTTGTCCGCGGGGGCGACGTTCAGCGTTTCGTCGGTTGGCTTCTGGTCGGCTGTCAGCAACTCCGCCGCGGCAGCCAGGCGGATGGGGCCGAGCGTGCGGAAGTTGAACTCGCGCGCCTGCCCGCGACAGCACACGGCGTCGACCCAGGCGACGGTTTCGTCGCCGGCCTGCTCCGTGCCGCTCTGCCAGGTCACGGGCGCGCCGTCGAACAGGCCATCGGCGGCGCGCAGCACGATCCGCCGCGGCCCGCAGGCCAGTTCGTAGCGCCCGGCCCCGAGCGCCTTGACGGCAGCGCCCCGGCCCTGCACCTGGAACCGCCATCGCAGCTCCGCGATGCGGAAGACGGCGTCCTTGGGGCGATCGAGGCTGATGTGCCAATCGCCCCGATTGCCGTGGGCGCTCAACACCGTCAGCAGCGCCGCTCCCCGCTGGGCGGTGGTGAGGTGGCCGGAAGAGAAATCCTTGCCTTCCTTGAGCAGGCGGACGCGGAAGACGGCCGGTGCGGACGAGGTCTTCCAGTAGCCGAGGATCGCCCTGCGCTGCACCCACGTCTCGCAGCGGTTGACGCTGCCCAGCGCAGCGTCAGCGGTCAGCCAGGTCACGCCGTGGATGACGTCCTTGCCCTCTCGGTTCCGCGCGAAGGGGCGCTGGAGTTCCAGCGGGTCCGCGGGGAGCTTGCGCATCCGCTGGGCATAGTCCGGCGGGCAGGGCGGGGCCTCGTTCGGCAGGACGACGGCGGGCTCGTCCAGCAGCTTCAGGCCCGTCCGGTCCGCGAGTTTCTGGAGGGTCTGGTCGCTCAGGCGGTCGCTGTAGGCGCGGCTGTGCGGCCCGGCCCACTGGGCGGTGGCGGGGTGGTAACTCTCGGCGATGGTCCGCCAGGCGATGCGGCGCAGGTCCTCCGCCGCGGCGCGGGCCTGCGGGTCGCGGATGAGCCTGAGTCCGCGCTCGGCCTCTTCCAGGGCGACCATGGTGTAGGTGGGGCTGTTGTACTCGGTGAAGTTGCCGTGGTGGCGGGCGTGGGCGACGCATCGCTGGAGACGGTCGCGCCCGTAGGCGAGCAGGGCGGAGTCGGCGAGGATCTCGCCCGCGGCGGCCGTCACCACGCCGCCCATGATGGCGATGTTGGTGTAATCGGGCCCGACGTTGCGCTTGCGGATGGCGGCGGCGGCGTGGCCGAGCGAAGTCCGCATGGCCGCTTGCAGGGCCCGGGGCAATCGCTCGGCGGGACCCACGAGCATTTCGGCCAGCGACGCGCCGAGGAAGTCGGCCCAGTTCCAGTCGGGCGGGGCCATCTTGGCCAGGGGCTCCTCCAGCAGCCACGGCCAGATGCCGTAGGTTCGGCTGGCCGGGTCGGTGTCCTGCTGAGCCAGCACGGCGCGGATCACGTCGGCGGCACGGGCGAGGTCGTCAGCCCGCCCGCGCCGCACCAGGGCCTCGGCGTAGAGCAGGCTGCTCCGAGTAGAGTGGACCCGCACGCCGGGGGGGACCTTGCTGTGGTAGCCGGGGCCCGTCCAGATCGACTCCAGCATCGCCTTGGGCGCGTCGTACGACTGGCCCGTCTTGGCCAGCCAGGCGTCCAGGCGGGCGGACTGGTCCGCTGAGGGCTGGGCCGCCCACAAGCCCGCGCAGGGCGCGAGGCTGATAACGGCGAGCAGAGCGTGTCGGGGCATGTCACAATCTCCTGGCTGCGAGGTCGGTGTTCCTGCCTGTCGGCAGGTCTAAACGCGTCGGGGGGCGGCGAGGTTGCAGGGGAGCAGGACTTTACGGCGACCAGGCGGCGTCCGCGCGGGCAGATTCACATTTCTCTTCTTCCTGTAACCGTTTTTCGATTCACAGCCACGTTATTCTAATATCGTGCGCCGGCGACGCCCCCGCCCGCGCAACCGGAAGACTCCGCGCCGCAGAGTCGTCTGACAGGCGGCTGCGGTCTGGCGTGGATCGGTCGGGGCGGGTATCCTATTGCGATTCGTGCCTGCCGACCGGCAGGAAGGTCCGCGATCGTTGGCGGGCAAGGAGTAGGAGACTTGAGCGAGCAGAAGCAGCAATACCGGGTCCGGGCGGCAGCGCTGGCGCTGACCGCCTTGCTGGGCGGGCTCTTTGGCGGCGGCTACTGGATGCACGGTTGGTGGCAGGGGCGACTGAAGAATCCCGAGTTTCTCAAGGTCCTGGCGCAGAGTGGCGGCGGGGCGGGCGCGCCCGGCGCGCCGGGGGCGCCCCCGGCTGCCGCGGCGGCCCTGGTGCGGGTGGACCGCGCCAGCCTCGAGCCGGCCACCTTGGAGCGCAGGCTGGTGGGGCGGCTGGTCGCCGTGCAGCGGGCGACGATCAGCAGCGAAGTAGCCGGCAAGATCCTGGCCCTGGATGTCCGCGAGGGCAACCCGGTCACCGGCGGCAAGACCGTCATCGCGTCCATCGATCCGGTGTGGCTGGACCTGTCGATCGACAAGCAGGAGGCCCACATCAAGGCCATCCAGGCCCAGCTCCGCAAGGACACCGACAACCTCAAACGCCTCAAGGGCCTGTTCGACCGGGGCGTGGCCACCGATTTCGAGTACTCCGAGCAGTTGGCCGCCCATGACCAGCGCCAGGCGGAGCTGAGCGAGGCCCAGGTGACGCTGAAGGACCTGAAGGTCAAGCGCGGGCGGGTGGACGTGATCGCGCCGTTCGACGGGTGGGTGACTCTTCGCCACGCCGAGCAGGGCCAGTGGCTCAACGAGGGCTCGCCGGTGGTGGACATCGTCAGCCGGGGCGAGATCTACGCCCTGGTCAACGTGCCCGAGTCGCTGGTCAACCGCCTGACGCTTGGGCTGGAGATCCCCGTCACGATCGACGTGCTGGGCGAGACGGTCACCGGGCGGATCGGCTCGATCACGCCCGACGGCTCGCAGGCCTCGCGGAGCTATCCCGTCCGCGTGGTGTTGAACGATTCGGCGGGGCGGCTGAAGGTGGGCATGAGCGTGACGGCGACCTTCCCCGAGGGGAACCGCCAGAAGCATCTGCTGGTCTCGCGCGACGCGGTGCTGGTCAAACCCGACGGTTCGACCGTCTGGGTGGTGCGGGGCGAGGCGGAGCTGTCGGCCCTGCCCGCCCCGGTGAACATCGTCGGGCGGGTCGGCAACCGCTACGCCATCCGCGGCGAGAGCGAACAGGCCCGCCTCCTGTTAAGCGACGGGTGCAGCGTGGTCATCGAAGGGGCCGAGCGGCTTCGGCCCGCCCAGGCGGTCCGGTTGATGGACCCGCGGCTGGCCGAGGCCAAGCCCGTCCTGGCGGTCGACGCGGCCGCGAACAGTGCCGCGGCGACGACCAAGACCGCCACCGCCCCGGGGCCGGCCAGCCCTACCCCCTAGCCCTGGACTCCACCCTCCCCATATGGACATCATTCGTTTTGCCATCGAGAACCCCACCAAGATCACCGTCGGCGTGATCCTGATCGCCCTGTTCGGCTTGCTGGCGGTGGTGGCCATCCCCGTGCAGTTGACGCCGGACGTGGACCGCCCGCTGATCCGCGTGACGACGCTCTGGCCCGGCCGCAGCCCCGAAGAGGTCGAGCGGTCGATCCTCCAGGAGCAGGAGGAGCAGCTCAAGACGATCCCCGGGCTGTCGAAGATGACCTCGACGGCGCAGCTCGGGCAGGCCAATATCGAACTGGAGTTCGACGTGGGCGTGCCCATCCTCCGCTCGCTCCAGGAGGTCTCCAACAAGCTCAACGAGGTGCCCGACTACCCCGACGACGTCGAGCGTCCCGTCATCAAGGCCTCCAGCAGCGCCGAGGAGAACGTCATCGGCGTCTACTTCGCGGAGGCCGAGGACCCCACCTACGACGTGGCCGAGTTCTACGACTACTTCGACCGCCACATCAAGCCCTACCTGGAACGCATTCCGGGCGTGTCGGAAGTGGACCTGAGGGGCGGGCGCGAGCACCAGGTGCACGTCCGGGTGAACCCGGCCGCCCTGGCCCAGCGCGGGCTGACCTGGGAGCAGTTCCGCATCGCCCTCCAGCAGGACAACATGAACGAGTCCGGCGGCGACCTGGCCGACGGGCGCCTCGACGTCCGCTACCGCGTCATCGGGCAGTACGACGCGCTGGATCGCATCCGCCAGACCGTGCTCAAGTACGACAACGGAACGCCCATCCGCGTGGCCGACGTCGCGGAGGTGGCGCTGACGCTGGAGAAGGTGACCCAGTTCAACCGCTCCAGGGGCAAGCGGACGATGGCCCTGCTGCTGCGACGCGAGACCGGGGCCAACGTCGTTTCGATCATGAAGGAGTTCCGCAAGCGCGTCGACGAGATCAACCAGGACGATGTGGGCCTGTGCGCGAAGTTCCGGCACGACCGCTACCACATCCGCCTCCACCAGGTCTACGACGAGACCAACTACATCAACGAGGCCATCAGCCTGGTCACCGACAACCTGTGGATCGGCGGGCTGCTGGCCGGCAGCGTGCTGCTGCTGTTCCTGCGCAGCTTCCGCCCGACCCTGATCATCGCCCTGGCCATCCCGATTTCGGTGGTCGGCACGTTCGTGGTCATGCACCTGTTCGGGCGCAACCTCAACGTGGTCTCGCTGGCGGGGCTGAGCTTCGCGGTGGGCATGGTGGTCGACAACGCCATCGTGGTCCTGGAGAACATCGACCGCCACCTGCACATGGGCGAGAACCCCCTGACGGCCGCCTACCGCGGCACCAAGGAGGTCTGGGGCGCCGTGCTGTCCTCCACCCTCACCACCATCGCCGTCTTCGCCCCCGTCCTGACCATCCAGGAAGAGGCGGGCCAGCTCTTCTACGACATCGCCCTGGCGGTCTGCGCGGCGGTGGGGCTGTCCCTGGTCGTGTCGGTGACGGTGATTCCGGCGGCGGGGGCCAACCTGCTGAAGTCCAAGCAGAAGCACCACGGGCTGCTGTGGCGGGGCGTTCATTCGCTGCTGGGCCTGCAGCAGGTGCTGGGATGGATCACCGACAAGTACTCCCGCCTGATCCACCTGCTGACCTTCCGCAGCGTCTCGGGCGTGTGGGCCCGCCTGGTGATCATTGCCGTGGTCATCACCGCCAGCGTGATCGGGACGCTGGAACTCATCCCGCCGGCCAGCTACCTGCCCAACGGCAACCGCAACTTCATCCTCGCGATGATGTTCACCCCGCCCAGCTACTCCTACGAGCAGAACCTGCTGCTGGGCAACCGCGTCGAGCAGGAACTCCGGCCGTACTGGTCGGAGAACAACCCGCCCCAGGCGGCCCTGGCGGAATCGGTGGTCGTCGTTTCCCGCGGTTCGGTCTTCATCGTCTGCCGGGCCGTCGACGACCGCAACCCCAAGGCCCTGGTGCCCGTCCTCCAGAACATGATGCGCGGGCATCCGGGCTGCTTCGGGTTCGCCCAGCAGCCGTCGATCTTCGGGCGGTTCGCCGGGGGCGACTCGGTGGACGTGGAACTGGTCTGCGACGACCCCGCCAACCTCCGCACCAGCGCCGAGGCCTTCCAGCGGAAACTGTTCGGTCGCTTCAGCCCGTTCTCCATCCGCACCGATCCGCAGAGCTTCGAGTTGGCCGGGCCCGAGCGACAGGTCGTCATCGACCAGGTGCGGGCCAAGGAACTCGGTCTGAACGTCCAGGCCCTGTCCACCGCGGTGCGGGCCCTGATCGACGGGGCCATCATCGGCGACTTCAACTACGAAGGCGACACCATCGACCTGCTGCTCATCCGCGACCCGAAGATCGTCCTCAACCCCGACCAGGTCGAGGACATGCCGCTGGCCGTCCCGTCGTCCGACGGGTCCATCGTCCACCTGCCCCTGCGCGACCTGGTCCGCATCGAGAAGGCCGACGCCTCCAAGTCGATCAAGCGCATCGAGCAGCAGCGGGCCATCAGCTTCACCGTCAACCCCCCGGGGACCATGGCCCTGGAAGAGGCCCAGAACGAGATCACCGCCCTGGCCGACGCCTGCCGGGCGACCGGCGAGATCACCCCCGACGTCCGCGTCCGCTTCAGCGGCAACGCCGACCGCCTCTCCCAGACCCGCATGGCCCTGCTGGGCACCTGGACCGGCTGGAACTTCGACTCCGTCCTCAGCGTGGGCTTCAGCCGGTTCTTCCTGGCCCTGCTGATCACCTACCTGCTGATGGCCGCCCTGTTCGAGAGCTTCGTCTACCCGTTCGTGATCATGTTCTCCGTGCCGATGGCCATGGTGGGCGGGTTCGTCGGCCTGGCGCTGGTCCGCTCGGTCCACCCCGACCAGCAACTCGACACGCTGACCATGCTGGGCTTCATCATCCTGATCGGCATCGTCGTCAACAACGCCATCCTGCTGGTCCACCAGGCGCTCAACTTCATGCGCGGCATCGGCGAGGCCGACACCGATCACGTCGAGGCGATGGAGCCTCGCCAGGCCATCGCCGAGTCCGTCCGCACCCGCATGCGCCCCATCTTCATGACCACGACCACCAGCGTGCTGGGCATGTTGCCCCTGGTGGTCGCGCCGGGCTCCGGCAGCGAGATCTATCGCGGGCTGGGCGGCGTGGTGCTGGGCGGGCTGGTGCTGTCGACCATCTTCACCCTGCTGGTGGTGCCCCTGATGTTCAGCCTGGTCATCGACGTCCGCATCGGCTGGGCCCGCCTCTGGGGCCGGGAGTTCAGCGAGGCCGCCAAACGCGTCGAATAGAGAAGGCCCCACGCCGGGAGGCCTTGAGTTCCGCGCCTCGAACCTTGGAGGCCGCCGAGTCCCTGCTCCCTCTAAGCGGTCATCCCGGTCGTTGAGGCAGAGACTACGCTTGACGGTAGATACTCTCCTTGACACAATCGCTTTCGGACAACGTGGTTCCCTGATCACTTGCGGGAGAAATCCAATGGCTTACGGGCCGAGGATCGTTGCGGTGATTGTATGGGCGGCAGTTGTTTTGCTCCTCTCATCCTGCAAGTCCGATGACGGCGTGTCGAAAGCGACGCTGAAATCACCCTTCGCAGAACATATCTACTTCGAGTCGGCCGTCTACTTCCCTGTCAAAGCACCCGATGATCCGGTGAAGGTGGCCGAACGACTCATCGCCCAGGACTATCCTGGGGTGACGATTTCCTCCGCCCTGCCGGATGAACCGGCGACGATCTGCGTTTGGCCCAGGCTGGAGGCTGATGTGCCCAACAAGTACCGTCCGCCGGACCCAGTCCAGCTTGGGTACTTCGGGCACGGCTTGAGTCGCGAGCAGGTCGAATCCCTTCAGGAATGTCAGCAGGCATTGGTCCTGACGTTTTCGTATCCCAAGGACAAACTCTGGGGCGGCTTGCGCACCGCGTGTTCCATCGTCAGCCGTCTGGCCCGTGAGACGGGTGGTCTGGTCTGGGATGAAGAGACGCGAGAAGTCTTCACGCCGGATGCATGGGACGACAAGCGGATTATTCCCTGGACCGAGGACGTCCCCAACGTGTCAGATCATATAGTCATTCATGCATACAAGAAGACTGAGTACGTCAGGGCGATTACCCTGGGCATGGCCAAACTGGGACTTCCGGACGTGGTGGTCGAGGATTTCTCCTGGGCCAACCAACGCACGATGTCGCATCTGATGAACCTGTTCGCGCAGGCGATGGCTGAAGGGGCCCCACTACCGAAGAAGGAGCCATTCACCCTCGAGTTGGCGGCAATCAAACACGAGAAGCTTCGCCAAGCCCATACTGAATCGTTGATGAAGAATGCGGTCGCAATCGCCCGCCTGAGTCTCAGCGAGGGTCGCAGGGAGGACGGAGATCCGAAGAACCGTCTCACAGAGATTGGTTTCGACTGCTACTCGGGTCCTGACCGGTACGCAAAGCAAGAGAAGCTCCTGAGCGAGTTTTTTGGAAGCGAGGACGCCGTTACTCCTGTGAAGCAAACGGAAGAACTTCGGTCAACCAGCCAAAAGGCCAAGCAGAAGCTGCCGGGCCTTCGCAAGGCCTTTGAGGAAGGCCTCGCTCCCGGCGAGTACATTCTGGTCAAGGCACCCTTCAAGGTACCCAAGGGCGGGAGCGAATGGATGTGGGTCGAGGTGACGGCCTGGAACGGCAACGAAGTCAAAGGCCTGCTGAGGAATGAGCCCCATAACATACCGGGCCTGCATCCTGGGCAGCAGGTCACAGTCTCGCAGGATGACGTGTTCGACTACCTGCGCACCTATCCGGATGGAAGACAGGAAGGCAACGAGACCGGCAAGATCATCGAGCGGCAGTCCAGGGGCAATTGACCTTCTGCGAGGGCTGGTCGCGGCTCCCCATCTAAGCAACGCCAAGCGGTCGCGGCTGGGGTCGTAGCGGCGGGGCGTTTGGAGGCCCGTGCAAAGCTCGAAGGGCGGCGACACTGCTGCAAGGAGACGAGCATGAAGACGACGATGCTGTCGAGGGCGGTCGCAGCGGTGGCTGCGGTCGGAGCGGTTCTCGCGCCGGCCGGGCTCTATCATCGAGGTGAGCCTGTGGATCAAGGCGGTCGGCGCCGATCTCCCTGTCACTTGCGATCCAGCACCGCGCGGACGATGGCGTCGGCGAGGGCCTTCATGCCCTTGTCGCCCGGGTGGGCGGCCACGCCGGCGTGCTTGAACTCCCGCTCGGCGCGGGCGAAGCTGGAGGGGTCGCGCCCGATCGCGCCGGCGTCGACGAAAGCACCGTCCACCTCCTGGCAGGCCTGGCGCAGGGCGGCATCCTTGGCGGCGTCGGGCCAGAAGCAACTCCGCACGACCACCAGGGGCCTGCGCCGCGCCAGCACGCCCTGTAGAATCCGCACGACGCCGGCCTTGAAGGCCGCCTTCGCCGCGTCGGTGGTCAGGGCGGGCACGTTCTCTCCGATCGCCAGAACCACCAGGTCCGCGTCGAAGTCGAACATCTCCTTCATCTGGGCCGCCACGTCGTAGGTGGCGTAGTTCCGCTCGAACTGGGCGATGTTGCGGACCAGGATCTGCGGCTGGGCCTTGGTGTGCTGGGCCAGGGCCTGGGTCACCAGGTGCACGTAGTCCTTGTCCGCGGAACTGGCGGCCATGCCCCAGTTGCCCGTCCACCCGATGTCGGGCTTGGGCCCGTGGAGGGTGATGCTGTTGCCCAGGAAGAGGATTCTGCGGACGGCCGCGGGTTTGACCTCCGCGTCGGCCAGCACCGGGAACATGGACAGGCGGAACTTGGTGCAGCCGTACGGGATGAGCGTGATCTTCTCCGCCGGCTTGTCGCGTCCTGCCGCCACGGCGGGCAGGTACGGCGAGGCGGGGGAGGGGTTCCAGTCGATGGGGGCGGCCGAGGCCTGGAGGGTGAGCGGGGCGTCGAGCGGCCAGTTCCAGCGGGCGGGCATGGCCTTTCGGTGGACGGTGATGGCCCCTTGGGGGTCGAGCGCGAACCGCCATCGGGCGGCGGGGTCGGGCGTGTTGGGGTCCTTGGTGTCCGCGATCGCCAGCGCGAACAGCAGCGGCCCGTACGACACGCACGCGTAGGGCGCCCCTCGCGTGTCGGAGGGCGAGGGGACGGTGACGGCGTGGGGCTTGTGTTCGCCCGTGAAAGGCGGGCCCTGGGCGACGTCGCGCCCGGTCGTGACCGTCGGCGTCATGGGCAGGCGCAGGCGGATGGTGTCGCCGGGCTTCCAGGTGCGGCTGACCCGGGCGAAGTCTTTGGCGTCCTTCGAGACGGTCAGGGCCGTGCCGTTGACGCTCAGTTCCGGCTTGGCGCACCAGGCGGGAATATGCAGCAGCAGGGGGAAGTCGGCGCCCTTCTCGGGATTGACCGTCATCTCGATGGTCTCGTTGAAGGGGTAGTCGGTCTTGCAGGCGATCTCGACCTTGACGCGGTCGCCAGCCAGCGCGGTGACGGTGCAGGGACCGTAGCAGACGGCGGCCAGTCCGTTGTCGGGCGTGGCCATCCACATGTGGGTGACGTACCAGGGCAGGGGGCGGTTGAGCGCAGCCGTGCAGCAGAGAGGGCTGTGCTTGAGGCGATAGGATCCGCCCGAGGCCCGGGGCCCGTGGGGGAAGTCGGGCCAGCCGTCGGCGAGGCGATTGGGGCTCTGGAAGTACACGTGCGTCTTGAAGTCGCGGGACACGCTGGCCGGGGCGGCGTTGAAAAACGCCCGCTCGGCTCGGTCGGCCATCCGTCCCTCGCCGGTGGCCGACAGCAGGGTGAGTTGGCTCCAGACGTAGCCGGCCATGTCGCACGTCTCGCTGCCTCGGAAGGCGCCCGTGGGACCGTACCACTCGTCGCTGACCGGCACGCCGTGCGGCTGCATCGCCACGCGCTCCAGCAGGTCGTGCCAGCCGAGAGCCGCATCCAGGTAGCTCTTGTCGCCGGTCCAGAGATACGCAGCCGTCCAGGGCGTGGTGCACTCGATGAACTCCACCACGTGCTGGTTCTCGACGGTGGTGCCCGGCGCCAGGCTCGGCGCGGTCCGGTAGCGGCTGAGGTTGGGTTTCAGGCCGGAGCGGGACTTGTCGAACGCCGCGTCCAGGGCGTCGGCGATGGTCTTGTCGCCGGTCCAGGTCCAGGTGTCCAGGGCGGGCCAGATATTGGACAGATTGGACCGGATCGAGCAGAGGCAGTCGCGGTCCGAGCCATAGGCGGTCCGCAGGGCCTTCAGAATGACGGCGTCGCCCGTGCCCGCGTAGAAGCCGGTCATCGCCCGCCCCAGCAGGCCGGACGCCCACAACGACCAGCCCTCCAGGGCGTTCGCGACGGCCTGGCGGTCGGCGGGACTGGAGCGGTCCAGCCACCACAGGAACAGGATACCCTCCGGCCGGGTCCGCTCCGCGACCGCGCCCAGGCGGCGCCGCGCCTGCTGGATCAGCCCCTCGTCATGCATCGCCAGGCCCAGCCGCCCCAGCCCGTCGAACCAGTACCCGCCCCCTTCGTACGGCCAGGCGCCCTTGTACCACATCAGGCGCTCGCCGGTCATCCGGTGGTCCGCTGCCCAGGCGCGCTTGAACTCGTCGTCGACCTCGTCCATGTGCCCGGTGTAGCCGTCCCGGGCGGCCTGGCACCAGTCCAGGAGCCAGCCCGCCGGCTGGATCGTTCCGGGCGGCAGAGGGAGCAGCGCCGGCAGCACCTTGGTCGCATGGGGCCTGGCGTAGTTCGAGTTGCCCCCCGGCTCCGCCGCGCCCGCCGCAACGGGCAGTACGAACAGACACGCGGCAAAGACGCCGACCAAACGTCGAACACGAATAGTCATAATTGAACTCCCTTCCGGCGGTCGTGGCGTGCGGGACAAGCCGGGTGTTACCCTGCCTAACGCATGGGAACCGCGATTTGCGCCGCCGCCATCCGTCCGCCAGCCCGCACGTCCGCCTCCAGGGAGAAATCGCTGGAAAAACCCATACGCCTCCGTCAGAATGAAACTCGACAAGTTATCGGGTAGGGTGTCCGAGTGGCCGATGGAGCCGGTCTTGAAAACCGGTGTGCCGAAAGGCACCGTGGGTTCGAATCCCACCCCTACCGTTCACAACTCCATCCTTGTCGCTGCACCAGGGTATCGTTACAATTTTGTCCATGACTACCGAACTGCAAGACAAACTGGCACACGCTCAGCGTCACGTTCGCGAGTTGGAGGTGCTGTACAAGATCAGCCGAATCCTCGCCGAGGGCGTTCGCCAGCGGGAGATGCTGGGCGAACTGCTGGAGTTGCTCCACGACGAGCTGGGCATGACCAGCGGCACGGTGCTGCTGCTGTCGCCCGACAGCAGCGAGTTGATGATCGAGGTCGGTCACAACCTCACCGATTCGCAGCGGGCGGCCGTCCGCTACCGCATGGGCGAGGGCATCGTCGGGCGGGTCGTCCAGACCGGCAAGCCGGTCATCGTGCCCAAGGTGTCGGCCGAGCCCATGTTCCTCGATCGCCTGCGCCGCCGGCGCAACATCACCAAAGACGAGATCAGCTTCCTGTGCGTGCCCATCGCCATCGGGCGCGAGGTCGTCGGGGCCTTCTCCGTCGACCGGGTGTTCGACGAGTCAGCCTCGCTGGATGAGGACATCCGCCTGCTGTCCATCATCGCCAGCATGATCGCGCACGACGTGAAAGCCCGGCGCCAGTCGGCGTCGGAACGCCAGGCCCTCGAAGAGGAGAACCTCCGCCTGCGCAGCGAGTTGGAGAACCGCTTCCGCCCGGAGAACATCATCGGCAACAGCGGATTGATGCGCCAGGTCTACAGCGCCATCCACCAGGTCGCTGCCAGCGACACCACGGTGCTCATCCGCGGCGAATCGGGAACGGGCAAGGAACTGGTCGCTCACGCGGTGCACTACTCCAGCCCCCGCCAGAAGGGGCCCTTCGTCAAGGTCAACTGCGCCGCCCTCAACGAGAACCTGCTCGAGAGCGAGCTGTTCGGGCACGAGAAGGGCGCCTTCACCGGGGCCATCCAGAGCCGGCGAGGCCGCATCGAAGAGGCCGAGGGGGGCACGCTCTTCCTCGATGAGATCGGCGACTTCTCCCCGGCCACCCAGATCAAGCTCCTCCGCGTCCTGCAGGAGCGGGAGTTCGAGCGGGTGGGCTCCAACCGCAGCCTCAAGGCCAACGTCCGCATCCTGGCGGCCACCAACCGCGACCTGGAGAAGGGCGTCGAGTCCGGGCAGTTCCGCCAGGACCTCTACTATCGCATCAACGTCTTCCCGATCTTCCTGCCCCCGCTGCGCGACCGCAAGGACGACATCCTTCTGCTGGCCGACTACTTCATCGAGAAGTACGCCCGCCAGATGAAGAAGGACGTCCGGCGCATCACCACGCCCGCCATCAACATGATGGTGGCCTACCACTGGCCCGGCAACGTTCGCGAGTTGGAGAACTGCATCGAGCGGGCCGTCCTGCTGAGCACCGACGGCGTGATCCACGGACATCACCTGCCCCCCACGCTGCAAACCTCCGACGCCAGCGACACCATCGGCGAGGGCTCGCTCAAGGATCGCGTCAACCTCTTCGAGCGGGACATCATCACCGATGCCCTCAAACGCCACAACGGAAACGTGACCGCGGCGGCCGCCGACCTCAAGAGCACGCCGCGCATCCTTCGCTACAAGGTCAGCGCCCTGCGCATCGACCCGCGGCGGTACAGCCGCAACCGCTCGGCGCGGTCGGCGACGTGATCTCCGAAGACACCAAGCATGAGCCGCCCATACAGTGAAGACGACGTTCGGCTGATGTCGGTGGCGCTGGAGTGCGCCGCCGCCGGTCGGGGACTGGTCGAACCCAACCCGATGGTGGGCGCCGTGATCGCCCGCGACGGGCGGGAAGTCGCCCGAGGCTGGCACGGACGTTTCGGCGGGCCCCACGCGGAGGTGGAGGCGCTGCGGGCGGCCGAGCGGAGCGGCGCCGACGTTCGCGGGGCCACCCTGTACGTCACGCTCGAACCCTGCTGCCATCACGGCAAAACACCCCCCTGCACCGATGCGATCATCCAGGCCGGGATCGCCCGCGTGGTGGCGGGCATGGAAGACCCCGACGCCCGCGTGGCGGGCCAGGGCTTCGGCCGCCTGCGCCGGGCGGGGATCGAGGTGACCGTCGGCGTGGGCGCGCGGCGGGCCCTTCGCCTGCTGGCGCCGTACTGCAAGCTGCGGCGGACGGGCCGCCCCTGGGTGATCTGCAAGTGGGCCCAGACGGTGGACGGCTTCCTGGCCCTGCCGGTCGAACAGGGACGCTGGATCAGCAACGAGCGGTCGCGGGCGGTCGTGCACGAACTTCGCGGGCTGGTGGACGGCATCCTCGTCGGGGCCGCCACCGTGCTGAAGGACGACCCGCTTCTGACCAACCGCGGACCCAACCCGCGCCAGCCCGTCCGGGTGATCCTCGACGGACAGATCCGCTGCCCGCTCGACAGCCAAGTCATCCGCACCGCGCCGCAGACGCCGACCCTGATTGTCACCACCCCTGCCGGTCAGATCGCCCACTTCGACCGCTGCGCCCAACTCCACCAGGCGGGGGTAGAGATGCTGGCCCTGCCCGCGGGCCCCAGTTGCGTCCCGTCCGAGTGCAACCGCATGGGCGTCAGCATCCAGGCCCTGCTGGACGAACTGGGGCGGCGCCAGTGGACGCACCTGCTGGTCGAGGGCGGGCCGACCGTCCTGCGACAGTTCATCTCGGCCGGCCTGGCCGACGAACTGATCGTCTTCTGCCCGGCCCAGGCGGACCTGCACGGGCAAATCGATGCCGTCATCCACATGGACCTGCCCCGCTTCGACGTGGCTGCCCTGGCCGCCCAGGGCAAACTCCCCCCGCCGGAGATCCGCCTCCTGGACGGCGACGTGATGCTGAGCTATCTCCTCCGCTGAGAATCGTGGTATACTGGAGCAGTGGCACGTGTCTACCTGGAAACGAGCTTCGTCAGCGCCTGTGTCTCGACAAGGGACGACATGCGGAGCCAGTATCGCAAGAATGATAGCCTGTGGTGGTGGACGTTCGAGCGAGCAAGGCACAATCTGTTCGTCTCCGACATGGTGGTAGCCGAACTGTCAGATGCTCGTTATCCTCATAGGG
Source organism: Planctomycetota bacterium (assembly GCA_022705325.1). Taxonomy (GTDB): domain Bacteria; phylum Planctomycetota; class Phycisphaerae; order SM23-33; family SM23-33; genus MWDR01. Next base: position 260,668 of record JAKJER010000001.1, read on the forward strand.
ACACCGCCTTGGCCTTTATAGAAGACATACCCGTGTTGGCTATCACGGAGCCCATGGTAGCCTTGGCAAAGGTGTTTGCCGACAGAAAGGTAATGCCCAAGCCCATCAGTGGTGATGCTCTTCACGTTGCTGTGGCAACGGTAGAGAACTGCAAATATGTCCTGCATGGAATGTGAAGCATCTCGCCAATCCCAACAAGGTCCAGCATCTGACCGCTGTTTGCCTGGAGTTTGGGTGGTTGCCTCCTAGAATCTTGCGACCGGACGACGTGATGGAGATTGAGGATGACGCCAGCTAGCAAAACCCGGCGACCAAAGGACCCGATCGTGGATGAAGTGAGAGCGGTGCGCGAAGCCATGGACAAGGAAGTCGGGCACGACGTGACCAAGCTGGCCGAGCGGGCTCATCGCATCGGCGAGGAGTATCGGCGCACGCGCAATCGTTCCGCTGCCAACACCCCACCCACGAAATAGCCGTCTCGCTTTCTTAGTGGACATTCTGTCCGGGCTCTCTGGAGCGCTCCATGATTCGACTCACCATCTGTGGGATCGTCTCTTGCTTGGCTATAGCGGCCCGCGCGGGCCCTTCGGGCCAGGCCCCGGTCACCTTCAAGATCGTGAAGGAGTCCGCCGGCATGACCACGGCCCCGCCGGCGGTCCGCGTGTTGACGGCCGCGGAGCAGTGGACGCTTCGCGAGGGGCGGACGTGGAGCGGACAGAACGGGCGGGAGATCTTCTTCACGCTCGTTCCCGCGTCAGCCGACGCGGCGCTGCCGGAGGTGACGGTGTCGGCCGCCGGCGTCCAGCCCGTGCGGGTGATCGTCGGCAAGAGCGACGTGCCGTTCACTCGCCAGGGCGACCAGGTGCGTTTCACGCTCGTCCGCGACACCCGCAACGCCATGCTGCTCAACCAGGTCCTCCACGACAGCGAGGGGGGCCTGCCCATCCATCTCTACCATAACTGGCTCATCCGCCAGGACGGACCGTTCCACGGCAAGCCCGTGCCGCGCGTCGAAGCGCGGGCCGTGCCGAACTACCTGGTCGCGGCGAGGGAAGCCCTGAAGCTGATGGGGCGGACCGGGCCCAAGGACGAGAAGGACTTCGAGGGCAGCATCACGCTGATGGGCTTCGAGGTCGCCTGCGCCCGGGGGCACCACGACTATCCGCCGCACGTACACGTCATGCTCTGGGTGCCGGGCTATGTAGGCGGAGAGGTGCCCCATTTCTACCTGGACGCGGCTGGGCGGATCGTGCGGAACTCCTTCGGCATCCTCGGCGACGAGGGCGGCAAGTTCCCGGACCGCGGCGCCGTCATCGAGCGCAAGCGCAAGCGGGCCGGCGAATACGGCCCGGGCAAGCCCTGCGGCCTGTACGACCTGAAGGAGCGCCTGGCGGTGGAACTGACGATCACCGAGGACGGCGGCCTGCAAATGGCCCGTCCCGGCGCCCTTCCGTACCTGCTGATTGCCGACTCCGCCGGGGCTGACCGTGGCGTCCTGGTCCGCCAGGGCGACAAGACGCTCGTGCGGGCGTGCGTGGACGACGACGCCGAAAAGGGCCTCACGGTGGTAACGGTGGAGCACCTGGCGGGCCAGAAGGTCGTGCGGACGGTTCGGCAGGAAATGCGCTACGACCCGTTCACGGGGCTCGCCCCGCAGGCGGCCAAGGGGAAGCCGTAAAGGACGCAGGGATGGCCGCGGCAAATATGCAGCCACATAGCACATGAGCAGATGGCGCAGGTCTAGCCGGAGAAGGGAGAACCGTGCAGCTACTGCTCCTGGTCGCGCGCCGAAGCAGGCACGTGGGTCTCGACGAACGCCACCAGTTCCTTGAACCGCTGGAGGGCCAGGGCGTCGAGCTTGAAGCGCTTGGCCTCGCCGTGGGCCAGGTAGAGGATCTGCTTCTCGTCGAAGACGGAGGTGTCGAGTTTCTTGACGTCGGACCACGCCAGGCGGGGTTCATCCACGTAGCCGATGCCCTGGGCGTCGGCGATCAGGACGTGATGCTGGAGCTTTCGCCCCCGGTAGACGAACCAGCCCGCCAGCGGCACAAAGAGGAAGGGCCCGTAGTGGTTCAGCCAGTAGCCCACGTACTTGTCGAAAGTCGGGAAGCTGAGCGGCTGGTCGGGGTGGGGGTACTTGCCGCGGTCCAGCACGCACCAGAGCGACAGGGCCACCAGCAGGCCCGCCCAGATGAACTTGCGTATCCACACGTCCTTCGTGGGGGGGCATTCGATGCGTTGGTCTTGTCCGCTTGTCTGTTCGCTCATGTTGCGCTCCCGGAATCACTGTTTCCATCGGCCGACGGGACGCCGAACTTGACCGGATGTTCCACCCCGCCCGGGCGGGGCGGCCGCGGGGCCTGCACCGCCGAAACGGGCGGCGGGGAAACCGGCCAGAAAAGCATTGACAGCCGGGCATGGCGAGTGTAACGTTTTCGGTCCTGCCTGCCTGAAGGCAGGCCCTGCCTGGGCCGGTCGGGGAGCGGATGCGGAGCCGGCGGGCAGGGGAAGAAGGTCCAAGGAACCTCCAAAGGAACAGGAGCTTTACTATGGCAATCAAAGTTGGCATCAACGGGTTCGGGCGCATCGGGCGGCTGACCTTCCGCAAGCTGGCGGAGAACTTCGACAAGTTCGACGTGGTCGCGATCAACGACCTGTTCGACGCGGACATGTTGGCGTACATGCTGCGGTACGACTCCACGCAGGGTCGCTTCCCGGGCAAGGTCGTGGCCAAGCAGGGCGCGATCGTCGTCAACGGCAAGGAAATCCCCATCCTGGGCGAAAAGGACCCCACCAAGCTGCCGTGGGGCGCCAAGGGCGTCGACGTGGTCCTCGAGTCCACCGGCAAGTTCACCTCCCGCGCCACCGAGGGCAAGGGCGGCTATGACAGCCACCTCGCCGCCGGGGCCAGGAAGGTCCTGCTGTCGGCGCCGGCCAAGGACAAGCCCGACGCCACCATCGTGCTCGGCGTCAACGACGACCTGCTCCAGGCCAGCCACAAGTGCGTCTCCAACGCCTCCTGCACGACCAACAGCCTGGCCCCCGCCTGCAAGGTGCTGCACGAGTCCGTCGGCATCGTCAAGGGCCTGATGACCACCGTCCACGCCTACACCAACGACCAGGCCATCCTGGACATGCCCTACAAGGACAAGCGCCGCGGGCGCGCCGCCGCCATCAACACCGTGCCCTCGACCACCGGCGCCGCCAAGGCCCTGGGCGAAGTCTTCCCCGCCCTCAAGGGCAAGCTGCACGGCTACGCCCTCCGCGTCCCGGTTCCGACCGGCTCGATCACCGACCTGACCTTCAACGCCGCCCGCAAGACCAGCGTCGAGGAGATCAACGAGACCGTCCGCGCCGCCGCCGAAGGCCCCATGAAGGGCATCATCGAGTTCGTGACCGACCCGATCGTCTCCAGCGACATCATCGGCAACCCGGCCAGCTCGATCTTCGACTCCACCAACACCATCGTCCTCGACGGCGACATGGTCAAGGTGACCATGTGGTACGACAACGAGTGGGGCTATAGCTGCCGCAGCGTCGACCTCATCGAGCGCCTGGCCGCCATGTAAGCCGCACCGACAACCAGACCGCGGGCCGCTGCCGGGCCCGCAACGCTGAACTGCGACGGGCCTGTCCGTGTCCAACGGGCGGGCCCGTCGGCTTTACCGCGAGGCGTCCTCCCCGTACAATGCGGGCCGGGGCGGGAGCTTGACTATGGATAACCGGCAATTACATCGCCGAACGTTCTTCGCTTCTGGCGCCGCGGCGGCCTTGGGCTTGGCGGGCGGGTCCGCGTCGGCAGACGATGCAGCCCCGCCCGGGACGCTCCGCGAGGCCCCGCGCGACGTCAAGGTGATCGACGACTGCGACGTGGTCGTCTGCGGGGGCGGGCCGGCGGGGGCGGCTGCCGCCATCGCCGCCGCACGGGCGGGAGCTCGCACGCGCCTCATCGAGGCCAACGGCTGCCTGGGCGGGATCTGGACGGCCGGGCTGCTGAGCTGGATCCTCGACGCCCGCAACAAGGGCGGGATCATGCGCGAGATCGTCGAGCGCCTGCGCCGCCAGGACGCGGCCGTGGGCCTGTCGGCCGAGGGGGCCTCCGGCAGCGAGGCCTACCGCCCCGAGACCATGAAGCTCCTGCTCGAGCAGATGTGCCAGGAGGCCGGCGTGACCGTCCGCCTGCACACGATGGTGGTCGGCGCCGTCCGCGACGCCGCGGGGCGGATCACCCACGCGATCACGGAGTCTAAGTCCGGGCGCGAGGCCTTCGCGGGCAAGACGTTCGTCGACGCCACCGGCGACGGCGACCTGTCCGCCCGGGCCGGCTGTTCGTTCGACTACGGGCGGGAAGGCACCGGCCAGGCCCAGCCCATGAGCATGATCGCCATGCTGGTGGGCCTGGACCCGAAGGCGGTCTCCGCTTTCACCCGCGGGCTCAGCAGCGAGAAGGGCCAAAGCTCCAAGGCCCGCTTGCTGGCTGAGATGACGCGATGCGGGGTGACGCCCTCCTACTCGCAACCCACCATGTTCTACCTGGGCAGCGGGCTGTACTGCCTGATGGCCAACCACGAGTACGGCGTCTCGCCCATGAGCGCGGACGATCTGACCGCCGCCACGCTCCGCGGGCGGGCCGAGGTCCATCGCCTGGTCTACGCCCTCCGCAAGAACAGCCCCGCCTGGGCCGACGTGCAGATCGTCGCGACGGCGGAGCACATCGGCGTCCGCGAGGGGCGGCGGATTCGCGGGCTCTACCAGGTCTCGAAAGAGGACCTCCGCACCGGCGCCCGCCACGACGACGCCGTCTGCCGCGTCTTCTTCGGGGTCGACGTCCACTCCACCGATCCCTCAAAGGAAAAAGGCATCGCCCGCGAGGGCCTGCGGGCCAGGGCCTACGACATCCCGTACCGCTCGCTGATCGCCGCCGACGTCAAGGGCCTGCTGCTGGCCGGGCGGTGCATCAGCGGCGATTTCCTGGCCCACTCGAGCTACCGGGTGACGGGCAATTCCGTCGCGTGCGGACAGGCCGCCGGCGCCGCCGCCGCCCTGGCTGCCAAGAGCGGCAAGCTGCCCCAGGACGTGCCCTTCGGCGAGATCAAACAGGCGGTCGAGAAGCAGCCCGCCACCCAGCCGGCTGACTGACCCGGACGATTCATGCCCCCAGAGACGAGTCCAACTGGCCATTCGAATCGGCAGACCGTGCCGCCCCGGCACGTTCTGGCCGCCCTGGACGAGGTGTTCGGTTTCCGCCAGTTCCGCCCCAACCAGCGCGAAATCGTGCAGGCGATCCTGGCCGGGCGGGACGTCTTTGCGGTCATGCCCACCGGCGGGGGCAAGAGCTTGTGCTACCAACTCCCCGCCCACCTGCTGGAGGGCACGTGCCTGGTGGTCAGCCCGCTGATCTCGCTGATGAAGGACCAGGTCGACGCGGCCAAGGCCAACGGCCTGCGGGCGGAGTTCCTCAACTCCGCCCTGCCCGCCGACGAGAAGTCGCGGGTGGCCGCCCTGCTCTCGCGCGGCGAACTGGACCTGCTGTACCTCGCCCCCGAGCGCCTGGCCATGGAGTGGTTCCTGCCTCGTCTCAAGGCCGTCCGCCTGTGCATGATCGCCGTCGACGAGGCCCACTGCATCAGCGAGTGGGGCCACGACTTCCGCAAGGACTACCTCCTGCTGGACCGCCTCGTGCCGGAGTTCCCCGACGTGCCCGTCGCTGCCTTCACCGCCACCGCCACCCACCGCGTCCAGCAGGACATCGTCGCCAAGCTCGGCCTGCGGAACCCGCTTACCATCCGCGCGTCGTTCGACCGGCCGAACCTGTTCTATGAGGTCACGCCCAAGGACGACGTGAAGATGCAGATCCTGGAGTTCGTTCGCGACCGCGTGGGCGAGTCGGGCATCGTCTACCGCATGACCCGCAAGGACGTGGAGAGCACGGCGGAATTCCTGCGGAGCAAGAAGATCAAGGCCCTGCCTTACCACGCGGGGCTGGACAACGACACCCGCCGGCGCAACCAGGAGATGTTCAATCGCGACAAGGTCAACGTGGTCGTCGCGACCATCGCCTTCGGAATGGGGATCGACAAGTCGAACATCCGTTACGTTGTGCACGGCGACCTGCCCAAGAACATCGAGGGCTACTACCAGGAGACCGGGCGGGCCGGGCGCGACGGCGAGCCGGCCCACTGCATGCTGTTCTACACTTACGGCGACGCGGTCCGGCTGAAGTACTTCATCCACCAGGTCGAAGACCCGCACCAGCGGGCCAACCAGGAGCGGAAGCTCCAGGAGATGGCGAACTTCGGCTCGCGCAGCACGTGCCGGCGCCAGCAGATCCTGCGGTACTTCGGCGAGAGCTACATCGCCCCGCGCTGCGGCGGGTGCGACGTATGCATGGGCGACGTCCGCACCGTCGATGTGACTCGCGAGGCCCAGATCGTCATGTCCGCCGTCGCCCGGACCCAGGAGCAGTCCGCCGCCGCCCATGTGGTGGACATCGTCACCGGGCGGGCCAGCGAGGCGGTGGTGCGCCTGGGCCACGACAAGATCAAGACGTTCAGCGCGGGCAAGGACGCTGCCGACGCCGACTGGCAGAGGGCGATCGACGACCTGCTGGTCCACCGCTGCCTGGTGCGGCCCGACGCGCCGGACGCGCCCCTGAAGCTGACCGACGCCGGGCGCGACGTGCTGTTCGGACGTCGCGGCCTGCGGGTCTTCCGCTCGCGACCGCGCGTGGCTCCCGTTGCCGCGCCGGACGGGGCCAAGCGCAAGCTCCCCGCGCCCGCGAGCGGGGCGGCGCCGCTCACGTATGTCAGCGAAGAGGGGCTGTTCGAGGAGTTGCGGGCCTTGCGCAAGAAGCTGGCCCGCAAGGCCGGCGTCCCGCCGTACGTGATCTTCTCCGACCAGACGCTCCGCGAGTTGGCCCGTCAGAAGCCCGTCACGCTGGCGCAGATGCGCGAGGTCAGCGGCGTGGGCAAGCAGAAGCTCAACAAGTATGGCTTCGACTTCATCGACGCGATCGCCCGCCATCTCGGCCCCGCGCCGACCGCCATGCCGCTGGGCGACAAGCCCCCGCGCCCGTTGCGCAAGCGGCGCCTGCCCCGCAGGTCCAGATAATCACTTGGCCAGCGCGTAGAACCCGCGCCCGATGTGCCGCAGCTTGCCCTGGCGGACCAGCTCCTGCCAGACGGGCTCGGGCCATTCGTTGGGCGGCACGATCGCCGCCACCGCGTGCCCGGCCCCCTTGCTCAGCGGCCCGTGCCCGAGCGTCGATTCCTCGTCCAGCGTGGTCAGCTCCAGTCGCTTGCGGAAGGCCTGGAAGGCCTTGCGGCAGACGTCGGCGTTGGGGGGTTCGACGGGAGGGGGCGCCTCGACTGGAGTGCGGATCGCTTCGATCGCCCCCGCCAGCCGGGCCGGATCGCGCATGCCCACCGCGCCGGCGATCTGGGCGCTGGGCAGGTCGGTCTTCTGCAAGAGCTTGTACACCTGCTTCCATTCATCCGAGGCGCGGCGGGGGTCGGCGTAGCCGGCAATGGCGGCCGCCAGTTGCTCGAGCTTGTCCACGACGGCAGGATCGGTGGGCATGGCGGGTTCCTTGTCAGAGTTCGACCGCCATTCTATCCGAAAGTCGAACCGTGGGCAGTCCCCTTTGACTTTTCTGCCGGGTAGAGTACCATGCGGCGAACCGTTTGGAGGCATACGTGAACTCGCGAACCCTGGCTGGTCTTCTTTCGTTGCTCCTCGCGTCGTCGACGTGGGGGCAGACGTCCGCGCCGGCTGGCCCGGCCTTGTCGTCGTATCCGCTCGGCGGGGCGCCGTACCTGGCCGTCTACCGCTGGGCGGCAGCCAACCCCAGGGGCGGCGCGCCGGCCAACGCCGCCTACGCCAAGTGGCTCGCCCGTCCAGCCGTCTGGGCGGAGGACTTCACCCCCATCGAGCGATGGGACGGCCACATCGAGGGCGGCGACTGGCAACTGGGCGAGTGGTCGAAATGGAAGCGGGCCGTCGCGGGACGGCGGCTGATCCTGTCGGTGCCGCTTCTGCCCGGCCCGTGGGACCTCAGCGGACCCAAGGCGGGCAAGGGGGCCGGGAAGAAGGTCTCCCTCCAGGCCGGGGCGCGCGGCGAGTACAACGAGCACTTCCGCGAGCTGGCCCGCAACCTCGTCCGCCACGACCTGGGAGACAGCATCCTCCGCCTGGGCTGGGAGTTCAACGGCGGCTGGTACGCCTGGCGGGCCAAGGAGGCCCCCGAGGCCTACGCCGCCTACTGGCGACAGATCGTCAAGACGATCCGCTCGGTCGAGGGTACGCAACGGGTCCAGTTCTGCTGGAACCCCGCCCAGGGCTACCAGCAGTTCCCCGCCGATCGCGCCTGGCCGGGCGACCCGTACGTGGACATCGTCGGTCTGGACCTGTACGACGAGGCGTGGAGCCAGAACACATATCCCTGGCCGGCCGGCGCCAAGCCGGAAGAGATCGAGGCCCGCCGGCGAAAGGTCTGGAAGGACGTCCACCTCAACGGCTCGTACGGGCTGGCGTTCTGGCGGGACTTTGCCGCCAAGCACGGCAAGCCCTTCAGTATTCCCGAGTGGGGCCTGAACAACCGCGTGGACATGGCCGAGCAGCACGGCGGGCTGGACAACGTCTACTTCATCGAGCAGATACACGCGTTCATCGCCGACCGGGCCAACAACGTCTACTTCCACTGCTACTTCGACGTGCAGGCGCCCGACGGACACCACCAGCTCTCGCCCGGGATCGACGCTGCGGAGACGACCGAGTTCCCCAAGGCTGCCCGGCGCTTCCGCGAGCTGTTCGGCAAATGACTGCCCGCCGGCCTGGCATGGCTGCCAGCGGGATCAGCACCCGCCCAGATAGACGTCATCATCGCTGCTGAAGACGATCTGTTCCCGGCTGACGCGGGCCAGGTCGAATCGTCCGAGCAGGTCGGACATGTCGGCCTCGCGGCGGCGGTCGAACAGGCCGCACCAGTAGCCCATCAGCCCCAGCACCTTCTCCCGCGTCGCGCCGCGGTCGCGATAGTGCGACAGCCGCGTGTCGCCATGGCGCTTGGCCAGGCGGCGGCCGTCCGGCCCGACCACCAGCGGCAGGTGCACGTACTCGATTTCGTCGTCCATCTCGAGCAGGCGGCGAAGGTGGATCTGGCGGGCGGCTGACTCCAGCAGATCGTCGCCGCGGACGACGCGATCGACGCCGGCTGCGGCGTCGTCGACCACCACCGCGAGCTGGTAGGCCGCCAGACCGTCGCTTTTGAAGATCACGAAGTCGCCGCAGGTGCGGGCGAGGTTGAAGCGGCTGGCGCCCGCGAAGCGGTCGGTGAAGGCGATCTCCTCGCTTGGCGCCGCCAGCCGCCAGGCGACGGGCCGGCCCGTGGCGGCGGCCTGTTCTGCCGAGGCGAACCGTCCGCGGCACGTGCCGGGATAGATCCCCACGCCGTCGTCGCCGTGCGGGGCCCCGCCGGCCAGCTCGATGTCTCGCCGGCTGCACACGCACGGATAGGCCCACCCGCCGCCGGCCAGTTTCTCCAGCGCGGCCCGGTAGGCATCCGCCCGGTCCGACTGATATACCACGGGGCCGTCCCACTCCAGGCCCAGCCAGGCAAGTTGCTCGAGCATCGCGTCGGCTGAGCCGGCCTTCACCCTCGGCCCGTCGAGGTCCTCGACGCGCATGAGGATCCGCCAGCCCTCCCGGCGGGCCAGCAGATAGTTGACCACGAAGGTCCGCACGTTTCCCAGGTGCAGCGCCCCGGTGGGCGAGGGGGCCAGTCGTGTCGTGTGGGCATGGGCCATGCGCAGATTATACGAAGCGGACGTTTCGGGGAAACCATCGGAAGTGCAAGGGGCTTTGCCTGGGATCAATAAAACCGCCGTTGTCGTGTTACTCCCTGCATGGGCATTCGCGCAATCCATATCCTGGTGCTGTGCCTGGCGATGAAGACTTCCACGCTGCCTGGCGTCGAGGCGGCGGGTCCCGGCGGGCCGGACGCCGCGGACCTGCCCGCTGCCAGGCCGTCCGCCAACGACTGGCCCTGGTGGCGCGGCCCCAACCGCGACGACGTGGCCGCCGCGGGCCAGCAAACGCCCACCCGCTGGTCCGCCAGCCAGAACGTTATCTGGAAGAGCGACATTCCCGGGCGCGGGCACTCCACTCCGTGCATCTGGGGCGAGCGGATCTTCCTCTCCGTCGGCGAGGACGAATCGCAGGTTCTGCTCGGCCTGGACCGCGCAGCCGGGAAGCTCCTGTGGCGGACGGAACTCAACCGCGGCCGCCTGCCCAGGCTCCACCCGAAGAACTCCCACGCGTCCGGCACGCCCGCCTGCGACGGCGAGCTCGTCTTCGTCAACCTCGTCCATCACGACGCCATGCACCTGGCGGCGGTGTCCATGGACGGCAAGATCGCCTGGCAGACGCGGCTGGGCCCGTACACGTCGATGCACGGCCCCGGCGCCTCGCCCGCCGTCTGGGGGCCGCTGGTGCTGGTGGCCTGCGACAGCGTCAAGGACAGCTTCCTCTGCGGCGTGCACCGCCGCAGCGGCAAGATCATCTGGAAGACTCCGCGACCCAGCTACCGCCTGGGCACGTACTCCAGCCTCACGGTCGGTCGAGTCGCCGGGCGAGACCAGCTTCTGATCCATGGGCCGTACAGGATCTACAGCCACGATCCGCTCACCGGCACGGAGCTCTGGACGTGCGACGGGCCCGACGAATCAGCCTCCAACACCATCACGCTCGGGCGGGACGTCATCTACGCCGCCGCCGGCTTCCCCGGACGAAACCTCCTGTGCGTGCGGGCCGGCGGCAAGGGCGACGTGACAGGCACCCACGTGGTCTGGGAGAAGAAGCGAGACACCGCCTACGTGCCCTCGCTGCTGCTGCACGAGGGATTGCTCTACCAGGTGGAGGACAAGGGGACGGTGACGGTCTTCGACGCCGCCACCGGGAAGATACACTACGAGCACCGCCTCGAAGGCAATTACAGCTCCTCGCCCGTGCTGGCCGGGGGACTCATTTATGTGGTCAACGAGAAGGGGCTGCTGAGCGCCTTCAAGCCGGGCCGCTCCTTCGAGCTGGTCGCCCGCAACGATCTTGCCGACGGCGGGTTCGCCACGCCGGTCTTTCTGGGCGGCCGGCTGTACCTGCGCACGCTGCACCGCCTGTGGTGCATCGGGCAGAAGTGAGAACCGACGGTCCTACTTTCCCGCGATCTCCGCCAGTCGCTTGATCGCCTGCTCACGCGGGAGGAGGTTCCGCCCGGCCAGGGCGTCGGCGGCCCCTTCGATGACCGCGTCGCCTGTGCCCATCGCCTTGCATCGGCGGGCGATGTCCCTCAGCGGGCCGGTCAGGCTGTGGTGGAGGAACTGCCAGCGGAACGGGTCTCCGACGTTGCCGGCCCCGACGTAGCGGTGGACGTTCCACCAGGAGATGGCGGCGGTCGCGGCCCGGGTCAGCGTGGCGGCGGCCTGGGCGGCGTCGGCGGGCTTTTCGCGGGCAGCCTCCAGCAGGCCTCGTCGCGAGGCGACCTGGGCGGCGAGGATCTCCACGTAGCGTGCGGGCCCGCCGGGCAGGTTGCGGGCAAGCTCGCTGTCGAGCTTGAGGCCTCGCAGGCGGTCCGGCAGGTCGGCCGACAGGTCCGCCAGCGTCCGAGTCAGGCACGACCAGGCGGGCACGAGCACGTCGGCGGGTCCGCCCAGGGCCGCGGCCAGGTCCGCCAGCACGTCCGCGTCAGCCCGGTCGAGGTATCGCAGGTCGGCGGAGGCACGGGCGAAGAAGAACAGGTTGGGCAGGACCATGATCGGCTGCTGGGCGTTGCCGAACACGCCGCGGGCGGCCGCGGCGTGGCGGGCCTCTTCGCGGAGGCTCTTGCGGATGAGGTCGAACTGGAGCACGGCGGCGGGGGGGCTGGGCTCGAACTCGATCGCCTCGTAGCACATCAACGTGGACTGCGGGATCAGGCCGGCCTTGTCGGCCTGCTCGATGTTGATGCGTCCGTTGGCGTGCCCGTCGCGGTGGCTGCGGCCGGGCATGAGTTCGAACCCCGCGGGCAGGCCGGCCTTGAGGGCCTCCAGGCAGGCCCGCGTGTGCGGGGCGACGGGCTGGGTCCAGAAGCCTCCCTTGGTGGAGTCGCGGCCCCATCCGTTCCAGATCCACGGGATGACGGGCTTGGTCCCCATGGCCTGCATGTCGCCGCGGAGCAGGCGGACGAACGCTTCCGGCGGGGCGCCCGCCCAGCCGCCCGGGTCGCCGTCGATCACGACCAGTGCGTCGGCGTTGTCCAGCAGGCGGACGACCGCCTGGCGGTGGCGGAGGTAGGCGTCGGCCTGGGGGGAGTCCAGGCGGACGGTCTTCATCGAGGCGTACAGGCTTCGCTGCGCCCAGGGCGTGGCGCGGACCTGCTCGCCGGAGATCACGCACGGGCAGGAGGCGATCCAGCAGGCCAGGCCCGCCTTCCGGGCGTCGGCGACCACGTCGCGGTATGCGCGGATCGCCGCCGCGTCGGCGTCGGACAGCGGCATGGGGGCCGCCTCCAGCGTCGGCCACATCATCACGGTGTCGAACCCCAGCAGCCGCAGCACGCGGAACATGCCGGCGAAATCGTCGCGCGTCCACGTCCTCACGGCGAACGGATAGTTGAAGACCCAACTCCCGTGGAGGTAGAACCCGCGCCGGCGAAAGCCCGTCGGCGCGGGCGGCGTGGCGGCTGCGGCGCGGAGCCGTCGGCCGCCCATTCCCATCGCGACGGCGGCTGCCGCCGAGCCCGCCAGCAGATCGCGCCGCGTCAGGGGCGCCCGGCTCGTCCACTCGTGTCGCTGCGTCACGGCTGCTTCTCCGCAAGCAGTTTGGCGCCGGGGATCTTGAACGTGTAGGCGTGCCGGCAGGGCACCTGGTCGACGTTCAGGTCGGGCACCTCGATCGTCAGCGTGTTCGCCTCGACCTTGCAGGCGAGCTTGCCCTCGTGGCCCAGCAGCGTCACCGCCGCGTCGGGCGGGGCCTGGATGTCGCGGAGAACCAGCCGCCTGCCAGGCCAGCCGGCGGTGATGGCGTAGAGCGTGTCGCCCTTCCGCGTGAAGAACGCCTGCTTGACCGCCTTGTCGCCCCGCGGGGCTTGCCCGACCATGTTCATCAGGTCGTACTTCTCCTTGAACTCGCCGTAGCCCTGCCTGGGTCGCGTGCCGGGCGTCCACTGGCATTCCCGCCTAGCGGTCGTCGTGCCGTAGATCGCCTCGCCGTTGACCTTCAGCCACGCCCCCATCTCCGCCAGCCGCTGTTGCATGATCACCGGGATGGAGCCGTCGCCGGCCGGGCCGATGTCCAGGTTCAGGTTGCCGCCCCGGCTCACCAGGTCGCACAGCATCAGCACCAGTTCGCGGGCGGAGCGGTAGTCCTGGAGGTCCTCCGCCCGGTTGTACCCGAACGAGAAGCCCATGCCGCGGTTCTCTTCCCAGGGCCGGCTGGCGTCCTTCATGCCGGCCCCGTACTCCGTGGTGAAGTAGCTGCCGTGCTTATGACGCGTGCCCTTGCCCCAGCGGTCGTTCACCACGACCTCGTCCTTCACGGGCGATTCGTTGAACAGCCAGGCCAGGAGTTCCTGGCTCTTCCACGTCTCGGCTGGGTGGTCCCACTCGCCGTCGGCGAAGATCAACGAAGGCTTGTACCGAGCGACTACGTCCTTGAACTGCGGCGTCATGTGCTCGGCCACGTACTGGGCGACGTCCTTCTTGTACAGCGGGTTGAACCACTCGTAGAGCGAGTAGTAGAAGCAGAATCGCACGCCCTTCTTCCGCATCGCCGCCGACAGTTCGCCCAGCAGGTCGCGCCTGGGTCCGACATCCATGCTGTTCCAGGGCCGGCCCCACGTGCGCGTGGCCTCGGCGCTGGGCCAGAGGCAATAGCCGTCGTGGTGCTTGGAGGTGGGGATGAAGTAGCGGGCCCCGCTGGAGGCGATCACGGCCGCCCATTGGTCGGCGTCGAACAACTCCGCCTTGAAGAGCGGGGCGAAGTCGAAGTACTCGAAGTCCTTGCCGTACACCCGGTCGTGGAATTCCCGGACGGGCTTCTTCTTGAGCATCCACATCCAGTACCACTCGCTGTACATGCCCTTGGGCGACCAGGCGGGCACGGAATACACGCCCCAGTGGACGAAGATGCCGAACTTGGCGTCGGTGAACCAGCCGGGGCACGGCCGCGAGTCCAGCGATTCCCAGTTCGACTGGTACTTCTTGTCCTGGGCGACTGCGGGAATCGCAAGAACAGTCGCAATCACCATCATGGATAATGCTCTGTACATTCCGTCACCCTTTCGTTTAGCGGTCGAGCTTGCTCGACGTTCGCCGTTCTACCCATCCACGGCGTCACGAAGGACCATTTCTGCGGTGGCTTGCCTTCCCGGATCGGATTCCGCTCCACGTACGCTATCGCCCTGGCCACGTCCGCTCGTCCGGACAGAAAGACCTTCCAGGATCGCCGTCCCCAGACGGGGCGGTGGTCGGAGAACCACAACCCCTCGCGACCCAATTGCTGCGTCGAGCGGGTCTTGAGATGCCCGGCGATCCGTTCGACATTCCGGTCGTGCCGGGCGATTACGAAGTGCACGTGGTCGGGCATGATTGAACAAGCGTAAACCACATACTTGCTCTCATCTATCGCCTTGATGAACCCATGGGCGACGGCCAATGCCTGCCTGCCCGTGAACGCAACCGGCGGAAACTTAAGTGCCTGCTTCGCCTTCAGGCGAAGCAGCCGATCGTGTTCGTCATAGGCGTGAGACCGTTTGTCCTGGACCTTTGTTGCGGTTCCGAATTTCAGAATCTCCCATGATCGGACAAACTCGGACCACGAACCCCGCGGGTCATTGGGCAGCCAGAACCCGTACGTGCTGATGACTACGTGAGAGGCAATGACCATGCAGGAAGACTACCCTGCCCATCACCGCCACGCAAGACGAACGTCGAGCAAGCTCGACCGCTAAACAGAACGGATGGGATCTCTGGGAGATCCCATCCGTCACGATTCAGCGGAACGTGCTGGTTACAGCAGCGTTGAGTCCTCGTCCTCGTCGTCCTCGTAGTCTTCGGCGATGGAGTCGACGGCGTCGTCGGAGATCATCGGCGGGATGGGCGGTTGCGACGGCGCCTCATCCGCCGGCGTCTCTTGGGACGGTTGGGCTTTGTCTTCGCCCCCGCGGGTCGTGTCGGCCTTCGCGGCAGGCGGGGCCTTCTTTCGGCGGGGCGTTTTCTCCTTGGCCAGGAGTTGCTCGGTCTTTTCCAGGACCTGGTCGACCTGGTCCAGGACGGCCTGGGTCTTCAGGGCCGAGGGTTCGTCCTGCGCGTTGGCGGCCTCGCCTTCGCCGTCCTCGTCCTCGATCTGGGCCTCGGGGAACAGGGCGTCATCCGAGTCGCCGGGGGCCAGGGGCAGTTGGCCCTGGGAGTTGTCCTCGGCCACCACGCGGGCGATGCCCACCAGGCGGTCGCCCGGCTTGAGGGAGATCACGCGGACGCCCTGGGTGTTGCGTCCGATGGACCGCATGGAGTTGAGCCCGATGCGGACGATCATGCCCTGCTGCGTGATCAGCATGAGTTCGTCGGCGTCTCGCATGGCCTTCATGCCGATGACCTTGCCGTTTCGCTCGGTGGTGCGGATGTTGATCACGCCCAGCCCGCCGCGGCTCTGCACGCGGTACGCGTCGAAGGGCGTCCGCTTGCCGTGGCCGTGCTCGCACACGGTCAGCAGCGTGGCCATCGGGTCCACCACGGCCATGTCCACCACCTCGTCGCCCTTGCGGAGGTTGATGCCACGGACCCCGCCCGCCGTCCGGCCCATGGCCCGCACGTCGGTCTCGGGGAAGCGGATCGAGTGGCCGTTGGCGGTGGCCAGGACGATCTCGTCGTCGCCGTGGGTGAGGGCCACGCCGATGACCACGTCGCCCTCGCCCAGGCCCGTGGCCTGGATGCCGCCGCGCCTGGGGTTGGAGTAGGCCTTCAGCTCGGTCTTCTTGATCTGCCCGTTGCGGGTGGCGGTGACCAGGAAGCGGTCGTCGAAATCCCGCACGCTGACCACGGCGCAGATGCGGTCGTCCTTGCCCATCTCCAGCAGGTTGGCGATGGATCGCCCCTTGGACTGGCGGGCCATCGACGGGATGTCGTAGACCTTGAGCCAGTGCATCCGCCCGCTTTCCAGGAAGATGAGCATGTAGTCGTGGGTCGAGGCGATGAACAGTTCCTCGATGAAGTCGCCTTCCTTGGCGTCGCTGCCGATGATGCCCTGCCCTCCGCGCCCCTGGCGGCGGTAGGTCGTCAGCGGCGTCCGCTTGATGTAGCCGCTGTGCGTCAGCGTCACCACCACGTCCTCTTCCGCGATCAGGTCCTCGATGTTGAACTCGCCGGCGGCCGCCACGATCTCCGTCCGGCGATCGTCGCCGTAGCGGTCCTTCATGTCCTGCACGTCCTTGCGGATCAGCTCCATCAGGCGGGCCTCCTCGCGGAGGATGGCCTCGTAGCCCTCGATCTCGGCGACCAGGTTGGAGTAGTCGCGCGCCAGCTTCTCGATCTCCAGGCCCGTCAATCGCTGGAGCTGCATGGCCAGGATCGCGTCGGCCTGCACGCCGGTCAGGGTCTGGTCCTTGGCGATGGCCTTGTCCACGAAGCTCTTGGGCAGCAGCTTGCGGACGGTGGCCGACTCGGTCAGGCGGAGCTTGTGTTTCATCAATCGCTCGCGCGCGGTGGGCACGTCGGGCGACTTCTTGATGATGGCGATGATGGCGTCGATGTCGGCGACCGCGAGGATGAGGCCCTCGAGGATGTGGGCCCGCTGGCGGGCGCGTCGCAGCAGAAAGAGCGTGCGCCGGCGGATGATCTCCTTGCGGTGCTCCAGGTACATCACCAGCATGTCGCGGATGGTCAGCGTGCGCGGGGCGCGGTTGACCAGGGCGATGTTGATGATGCTGAAGGTCGACTGGAGCGGGGTGTATTCGTAGAGCTGGTTGATCACCACCTCCGCCTCGGCGCCCTTCTTCAGGTCGACCACGATCCGCATCCCCGTCCGGTCGCTGTGGTCCTGGATGTCCTGGATGTCCGGGATCCGCCCGTCCTTGACCACGTCGGCGATCCGCTCGATGATGGTGCTCTTGAGCACCTGGTAGGGGATCTCGGTGACGACAATCTGCGTCTTGCCCCCGCGGGTCTGCTCGGTGTGCAGCCGCCCGCGCACCGTGACGCGCCCGCGCCCGGTCTTGTAACCCTGGACGATCCCCTCGCGCCCGCAGATCAGCCCGCCGGTGGGGAAGTCCGGGCCCTTGACGATCTTCATCACGTCGTCGATGGTCGCCTGGGGCTTCTTGATCAGGTGCAGCAGGGCGTCGCACACCTCGTTGAGGTTGTGCGGCGGGATCGACGTGGCCATGCCCACCGCGATGCCCTGGCTGCCGTTGACCAGCAGGTTGGGGAACCGGCTGGGCAGGACGGTCGGCTCCATCAGCCGGTCGTCGTAGTTGGGCATCATGTCGACCGTCTCGTACTCCAGATCGGTCATCATCTCGTTGGCCGGGGCGGTCAGGCGGGCCTCGGTGTATCGCATGGCCGCGGGCGGGTCGCCGTCGATCGAGCCGAAGTTGCCCTGCGGGTCCACCAGGGGGTAGCGCAGGTTCCAGTGCTGGCCCATGCGGACCAGCGTGGGGTAGACCACGCCCTCGCCGTGGGGGTGGTAGTTGCCGCTGGTGTCGCCGGCGATCTTGGCGCACTTGATGTGCTTGGTTCGCGGGCCCAGGCGCAGGTCGTGCATGGCCACCAGCACGCGCCGCTGCGAAGGCTTGAGTCCGTCGCGGACGTCGGGCAACGCCCGGTCCATGATCGTGCTCATCGCGTAGGTGAGGTAGCTCTCCTTCATCTCCTCTTCGATGGGGAGGTCCTCGATCCGCTCCTTGCCGAAAATGATGCCCGGACCGACGGGCGCGCCGTTGTCCGCCTGGCCGTTGCCGGCCAGCGGGCCGGCGGCGCCGTCGGGCTCTTGTGAATCCTGGACGTCCTTGTCTTCGTCTGCCACGCTGTGCTCCAGACTCTACTGCGAAGACCGCCTGCTCGGCGGGCGATTTCAGGCCCCCGGCCATGCCGCGGTCTTCTCGAAAAACGCTCTTGGGAAACACCCCTCCGGCCCGCCCGTTTCCCCCAGCCGGCCGCGAACCAACATTATCTCAAAACCCACGTACAAAGTACAGCCAAAAAGCGAAAAAAGCGGCAAAAGGGGATGTCATAAGTGTCCGCACAAAGGCAACTTGCGGGCCGCGCGGAAGGGGCCCTCCCCTGTCTGCGGATCCGGCTCAATAGGCCCCCGCGATGCCGGCAAATGCCGACCGGCGGATCCGCCAGAGGTCCTGGTTACGGTTGGCGGCCGGGTCGGGATAGAAGAACTGCCTTTTCGTCGAGGCGTCAATGGTGCGATCGTCCACCCACTTCCAGTACTCGGCGTGTCCGTCGGCAAAACCGAAGTTGTCCCCTCGCTCGTGGAAGTTGGCTACATAGTCCACCCAGCGGTTGTAATTCCAGTCCAGGCGGTCCTGGGCGAAGGTGCCCATGTTGGAACTGGAGCGGCTGTCTTTCTCGTCGCAGAACACCATCTGCTCGCTGGGCGCCAAGACTTGGACGTAGCGATTGGCGTACGGGATGAGCAGATCTGGATGGTTATTCACGATGTCTTCGGGACTCCAGTCACATCCGTTCATCATGGACGCGATGGAGTAGCTGCGAATGTGCTTGTACGGGTCCGACGGGCAGAGATAGAACCGAGTCTCGTGCGTGTACGGGAACAGCGCCCCGGTGGTAATCAAGGTGTAGCGGCTGGAGTTGGACTCGGTTTCATCCCCCCACTTGGCCCAGGGGTTGGCCCCGTGAGTTGATCCGTTCACCAGGCATCCGTTGTTCTCCGCCTGGTAGGTCGCCCAGGCGATCGACAGGTGGTGGACGTTGGAATAGCAGACGTCCTTGTCGACCAGCACCATCATCCGCCCCGCGGTCGGGGCCATGAGCATCAGCAGGATCGCAATGATCGCGATGACCACCAGTAGCTCAACCAGCGTGAATCCTCTGCTGTTCATGATGGCCCATCCTTCCGACCGGGCAGTCATGGACCTTGGCCGCCTTGGCAACGAGGACACTCGCCCCCTCCAGGTGAGCCCGCCGGCAGATAGTACGTTCCGCACGTGGGGCAGCAGACCATCATCCACCCCCTGTGGCGGGCACCGCACAGCGGGCAGTGCGGACGCCGGGTAGCCGTCATGTCTCTCGCTGCGACCGTCTCGTCTATAGTCATTTTAGCGTAATCGCCCGGCTTCAGCACAAATTCCTTGCGGCACCGGTCGCAGAAGTAGCGGTCTCCCTCGGGTCTGGGTTCGGCAACGTCCGCCCGCTCCTGGGCGCCGCGAATAAGCAGAAAAGCCCCGACCAGCGACGCGACGATGACACCCGCCAGGATATAGATCGCCTTATTCTGGGGCATTGGGTCTGTCCACGCCAGGTCATCCTGCCCGTTCGGCACATCCTCGCGCAGAATGGCCCGCATACGGCCTTCCCTGGATTATACTGAAGCCCAGCCCCCTCACAAGCGACAATGCCCGCCGAATTCGCGTCAACGACGGACTTAATTCGGCGTTGCCAGGCGGGATAATCCAGTTTCAGGTCTCTTGTGCTGGAGCCACAGCCATGAAGATCAAGCTCTCTCCCGGCGGGTCGTGCCCGCGATGCTTCTGGGGGTCCTCTGCGCGCGGGGCCCGGCGGCGGCCCAGCCGCCCAATCCGCCGTCCCGCGCCACCGCACCCCCTGCCTCTTTGCAGGGGGCTCTCCGCCCGGCGGAATCCGGTGTCTGCGACGTCCTGCGGCGATCGAGATCGGCCACGACTTCAGCCGCCGCGCGACGCGAAAAGAGAGCGATCAGGGCTTGCCTGTATGATGGTCGCGATACCACTGATTGCGATCGGTCTTGCAGTACGGGCAGACGTCTTTCGTGTCGGTCCCGGGGGGGCGGCCCATCTGGGCGTCGAAGGCCGCCGAGACCGTCCACGGGACGTAGAACTTGCCGCACGCGGGACAGCGGATCATCATGCCCGCGCTGTGACGCGCCTTGCAGGCGGGGCAGTCGATATATTGAGAGAGCGCGGGGTTTTCCTCGGTGTCGCCGGATTGGGCCTGGCGGCGGAAGTAGTCCTTGGTGACGGAGAACTCGTGCTGGCACCTGAGGCACTTGTACGGCATGTTCTCGACCGGCTTGGGCTGCGAGGAGTCGTTGCCGAACAACGACCAGCCCAGCGTGCCCAGGGACAAGAGCAGGACGGCCGCGGCGGCGATCGGCAGGGCCCGCGCTCTCCAATCGGTCGAGCTTGTGCGGAAGTCCATCATGGCTTGACGTACTGCGGGATGTAGGCCTGCTGGATGCGGGCCAAGTCCGGGTTGCCCGGGGTCGACTGGTAGAACCAGTCGATCTTCGGCGTTCGCGGGTCTTGCCACTCCCAGTGTTCCACGTGCCCGTCCGCGAAGCAGAAGTTCGCTCCCCCCAGGTGCCAGGACACGCTGAAGTCGATCCAATTGTCGCCGCCGGGATACACCACCCACGAGCCGCCGTTGTAGCCCCGGGGATCGTTCTCCTCCAGCAGGATCATCGTCTCGTGCGGGTACTGGATCTTCCCCAGTTCCAGCACCGAGACGTAATTCCACGGCGCGGGGACCCAGTTGTTGCCTCCGATGTAGTCCGAGGCCGAGTAGGTCCGGTAGTGGTCGCTGGTGTCCGCCGGGCAACGGTACACTTCCACGGAATTGGTAAAGCGATACAGGATTCCCCCGGTGATCGTCTCCCTCGTGTTGCCCGAGAGCGCCCAGTATCCGGTGCCCGTGAAGGCCCGCATGACGTAGCCGCGATAGGCGATGGCATAGCTCATCCACGCGCGGTTGAGCTGGGAGAGGTTCGACAGGCAGGCCGCCTGCTTGGTCAACTCGCGTGACCGGCTCAGCGTGGGCACCAGCAGGGACAGCAGCAGGGCGATGATCGAGATCACCACCAACAGTTCAACCAGTGTGAACCCGCGACTTGTGCGCTGCCCGCCGACCCTGCCCTGATCGGATCGTCCACGCCCAAACGAGAATATCATTACGTTGCCCATCGCTCACAGAACAGCCCTATCATACGCTGCGCAGCCCTGTCCCGCAAGATGATCCACCGTCTATGTCGACCATCTTGGCGGTTGATTCCTCCGGGCCAAGAGGCCATAATAGACGGGTCGAGCGCCCCCCCTGGAGCACCACCGATGAGAAGGCACCTTCCGCCACCCGCCGTCACGATCGCATCGACCATTGCGTTTTGCCTGGCCTGGAGTCCGGCGGCGGCCCAGCCGGCCGATCCGCCGACGCCCGCGACCTCCCCGGCCCCCGTGTCCGTCGCGGGCGACCTGTGCCACTCCGCCGTCGATCCCTACGACAGCATCGAGGAGCGCCTGCGGTTCTTCCGGGCCGCCGGCGTGGACAACGAACTGGACGCGCAGGAGTCCGCCGCCGACCGCGCCCGGCCCAACGGCTTCATCCGGCGCTTCGACCGCTGGAGCGATCTGCTGCGGTTCGACAAGGACCGCAACGGCACGATCGACTGGTTCGAGGCCGACGCCTACCGCCAGGCCCTCCGCCGGGCCGCCCTGCAAGCCTTCGACGCCGACAAGGACGGCAAGCTCACGCTCAAGGAGCGCGAGGGCGCCAACGACGCGCTGGCGGGCAAGGGCACGGTGCGACTGTCGCTCGCCGGCCAGGGAGTCGCGCCGCTGACCGGCGGTCAGGAGGACGACGATCCTCCGCAGCAGCGCCTCTACCGGGACTACAAGGCCCTCGTCGCCCGCTTCGACGCCGACGGCGACGGGCGGCTGGCCGGCGCCGAGAACGAGGCCATGCAGGAGACCGTCGACCGCGAGCAGGCCGCCTGGGAGATGGACCACTACGACGCCGACCGCGACGGCAAGCTCTCCGCCGACGAACGCCGCACCATGCGCGCCGACGCCTCCGAGCGGGCCAACCGGCAGCGGCAGAGGATCTTCCAGCAGACGTACGGCAAGTACGACCTCGACGGCGACGGCAAGCTCAACGCCGAGGAGTCCAAGGCCGCCACCGACGCCCAATGGAAGCAGGCCGAGAAGAACAACTGGAAGCACTATCAGCAATACGACACCGACGGCGACGGCACGCTCAGCCAGGCCGAACGCGACGCCATGTACGCCGCCTGGCGCAAGCGAAGCGAGCAGGCCGCCTGGAGCTACTACAAGAAGTACGACACCAACGGCGACGGCGAACTCAGCGACGACGAACGCCGCGAGATGACCCGCCAGCACGAACAGCAGGCCGCCGAGGCCCGCGAGCGATACAAGGAGTCCTACCGCAAGTCCATCGCCAAGTGGGACGCCGACGGCAACGGCGAACTCGACGCCACCGAGCGCGAGGCCCAGATGGCCGACTACCGCCGCCAGGCCGACCAGGCCCAGGAAGACTACCTGCTCAAGCACGATGCCAACGGAAACGGGCGGATCGACTACGCCGAGCGCAAGGCCATGATGGAGCAGTACCGCCTCCGCTGGCAGAAGCAACAGAAGAAGATGGACACCGACGGCGACGGGCGGGTCAGCGCCGAGGAGTCCCAGGCCTACCACAAGAAGCAGATCGAGAAGTACGACGCCGACGGCGACGGGCGACTCAGCGCAGAAGAGTGGAAGCGAAGCCAGGAAGAAGAGTAGCCCCTGCCCGGCTTTCCCCTCAAGTCGCAGCCGGGCCCGGGCCGATCTGGCCTATGGTTGGGTGTGTTCTTTGTTGGCACAGACGCAGGTGCCCTGATGCATACGTGGGTGAGTGTTCTGACAACCGTGACCGAGGTGGCGATCCTCGCGGCGGCGGCCGTCCTGTTGATCCTGACGGCCTGCACGGTGATCTGACCCCGCCGCGATCGCTCCGGAGGCGACCTTCCGCCGCTTGTCGATGCGACGCATGGTCGCGTTATCGCGCCAAGGCGGTCTCCGCCTCCGCCCCACTCACTCCCTATTCCTTCTCCCCTGCCCCTTATTCCCTACTCCCTGTTCCCTGCTTCTCAGGAGTTGTACTTCTTGATCAGGTCCAGCAGTTCGGCGATCCGGGTGATCCGGTGGCGGGGGGCGTGTTTGTGGCGGGCGTGGCGGTTGTCGGGGTCTTTCAGCACCGACACCATCCCGCAGCGGTTGGCCCCCACGATGTCGTAGGCGGGCGAGTCGCCCACGAACAGCGTCTGGTCGGCCGGCACGCCCGTCTGTTCCGTCGCGATGCGGAAGATGCTCCGGTGCGGCTTGCGGTAGCGCACGTCGCACGAGTACACGCGGATGGGCAGGTACTCGATCAGGCGTTCCTCCGCCAGGTGGCGGTCCAGCACCTGGGCGGGGATGAACGTGTTGCTCACCAGTCCCAGCACCAGGCCCTGGTCCCGCAGGGCGCCCAGCGTCTGGTGCAGGTCGTCCTCGGTCTTGGCGCAGCGGCTGAGCGGCTCGTACCAGCACCAGGCCAGGTCCACCCGCTGGGCCTCGTTCAGGTCGTGCCCCATCCGTCGCGCCAGGCGGTCGATCACCGTCAGGGCGTTGAACTCCCGCCGGCTCAGACGGCTGACCAGCACCGCCCACCGCACCGCCCATAGCTGCTGGCGGTGGTATCGCGGGAAGGCCGGCAGCGGCAGCTCCAGCCCCTTCAGGTAGTCGTAGGCCAGGCGGGCCCCCGCCTCGAACAGGGTGGGGATGTCCACCTTGCCGAAGTCCAGCAACGTGTCGCCCAGGTCGAACAGGATGCTCTTGATTCGCTGCGCCATGAACCTCGCCTGCGGATGCGCCGGTCCGTGCCGCGGACCGGCCCGCCGACTATAGCGGACGGGCGGCCCCAAAGTCAAACTGCCTCCGCCGGCGCCGCCCCGTCCGCCGCCCGACGACGCCATCTCCCCGGCCCGACGGGGGCGAATTGGCCAAACTCGCGGGATTATGCCTTGCGTATTTGGCCGCCATCCGGTAGGGTACGCGATTCTATAAGACTTACTCTCGGGAGACAGATACGATGGCAGAATATAAAGACCTCGACCGCAAGGTCATCAAGCTGGGCAAGCAGATCGTCAAGATGTGCACCGAGGCCGGCAGCGGGCATCCCTCCAGCGCCCTGTCGCTGGTCCACCTCGTGACCGCCCTGATGTACCGCCAGATGCGCTACGACCCCAAGAACCCCTGGAACACCGGCGCCGACCGCCTGATCCTCTCCGAGGGACACGCCGTCCCCGTCGTCTACGCCGCCTATTGCGAGCTCGGCGGGGTCGCCGGCACCCAGGCCCGGCCCGTCACCCTCAAGTTCGACGACGCCCTCACGCTCCGCGACGCCGCCAGCCTGCTCGACGGGCACCCCAACCCGCCCGTAGGCTTCCCCTTCTTTGACGCCGCCACCGGCTCGCTCGGGCAGGGGCTCTCCGTCGCCGCCGGACTGGCCGCCGCCGCACGCCTCGACGCCTGCGACAAGACCGTCTACTGCATCATCGGCGACGGCGAGAGCCGCGAGGGCCAGATCTGGGAGGCCGTCGACTTCATCGTCGACCACAACCTCACCGCCGTACGCATGATCTTCAACTCCAACCAGCTCGGGCAGAGCGACTTCGTCTCCAAGCAGCAGTCGCCCCAGGCCCTCCAGGCCAAGCTCGAAGCCTTCGGCTGCGACGTGCGAGTCATCGACGGCCACGACTGGGACCAGGTCTTCGAGGCCCTGGCCGCCCCCGTCGGCGACAAGCCCCTCGCCATCGTCGCCAAGACCGTCAAGGGCTGGGGCGTCAAGGAACTCTCCAAGCCCACCAGCCACGGCAAGCCCCTCGAACCCGGCCAGGTCGAGGCCGCCATCGCCGACCTCGACGCCAAGGCCGCCGAACTCGGCGTGACCGAGATGGCCGACGTCCCCGCCGTCGAGCTGACCACGCCCTCCTCCGTCAACCGACCGGCCATCGTGCCCATCTCGGCCGGCGCCTTCGAGGACGCCCTCCGCAACGTCGGCTGGGAGGCCATCATCGAGAAGAAGAAGCTCGGCACGCGCAAGGCCTACGGCGCCGCCCTGGCCGCCCTCGGCGCCGCCGACCCCCGCATCGTCGCCCTCGACGGGGACGTCAAGAACTCCACCTTCGCCGAACTGTTCGCCAAGAAGTTCCCCGACCGCTACTTCGAGGGCCGCATCGCAGAGCAGAACATCATCTCCGCCGCCGCCGGACTGGCCGCCGGGGGACGAATCCCCTTCGCCTCCAGCTTCGCCAAGTTCCTCGTCCGCGGATACGACCAGCTCGAGATGGCCCTCATCACCAACGCCAACATCAAGCTCTGCGGCTCGCACGCCGGCATCTCGCTGGCCGCCGACGGGCCCAGCCAGATGGCCGTCGCAGACCTCGCCTTCGTCCGCGCCTTCGCCCACGCCACGCGGGCCGACGGCGCACCGGCCCTGAGGGTCTTCCAACCCTCCGACGCCATCAGCGCCTTCAAGCTCACCGAGCTGATGGCCAACCTCGACGGCGCCTGCTACATGCGGACGCACCGGCCGGACGTCTCCTTCCTCTATGACAGCGAAGAGACCTTCACCGTCGGCGGGTTCAAGCACCTCCTCGACGGCGAGGACCTCCTCATCGTCGCCAGCGGATACATGGTCCACGTCGCCCGAAAGGCCATCGAGATCCTCGAAGACAAGGCCGGACTCAGCGCCAGCCTCATCGACGCCTACTCCATGCCCCTCGACACCGACGAGATCCTCCAGGTCGGCGACGACTGCCGCGGGCAGATCCTCGTCGTCGAGGACAACTACCTCGGCGGCATCGCCGACGAGATCACCGCAGCCGCCGCCGCCAGCGACCTCGGCGTCCGAGTCAAGACCATGGTCGTCGGCAGCGTGCCCAAGTCGGCCAAGACCCCCGAGGAAATCCTCCAGATGGTCCACCTGTCCGCCGACGAGATCGCCGCCGCCGGACAACAACTGTTCGACGAAGCCGACTAGGCCCCCGCACGGGCCCGCCACGGCCCCGCTTGCCACGGCGTAGTCCCGCAGGGACGACTTGTTCGGCGTAGTCTCGTGGGGGCTTGCCACGGCGTAGTCCCGCAGGGACGAAGCCGGGAATGTCCCGTTTTCCCGGAAAAACCAACCGCCCCGAAAGGGGCGGTTCTGTTTTATAAACTCTTGCGCAAAAACGATTTGAATGGAAATCGGAAACTCGCGATAAAGCCCAAAACCCTGAAAACTCCGCGCCAAACCGGGACATTCCACCCCCAAATGGGACATTCGCCCGCCCCGCCCGCCGCCATATTCCTCCGTAACACCTTTCCGAATAAAGCGTTACGGAGTTTTCATCTTTCGGGACAATCGCCTCGCCGCCCTACAGTGGGGCGGGTCTTGCAGAGCCACCGCGCTCTTGATCGCCGAGCCCTTCTCGCCTGGCAGCCCGACAACGACTTCGAGATATGCTCGTTCACTGAAGCGGTCCTTACAGGCTGGCAAGCCCGGGTCTGGTCTTGCTCTTCAGGGGAAAACACGGTAAAAGGAGACGCGGCATCGAAGGAAGCAACAAGAGGCCCAGATAGGGGAACACATGCGCGACCGACCAGCACGTGACGGAAAGCTCTGGACACGAGACGAGTTGGTCATCGTTTTCGAGCTTTACTGCAGGACGCCATTTCAGAAGACAAAGGCGAACAACCCGGAGGTAGGTCAAACGGCGCGACTGTTGCGCAGGACCCCGGGATCAGTTGCGCGCAAACTGGGGAATTTCGGGGCATTCGACCCTCAATTGAAACGGATGGGTATCACTGGGTTAGTGCATGTTGGGCACCTCGACCGCGCGGTTTGGGATGAGTTTCACCATGACTGGAATTCTCTTGTGATTCAGGCACACAATCTTCGCGAGGCGTTAGGGGAACGAAAGAACGAGCCGGATACCATAGTCCTTCCTACCGGGGCCAGCGAACGACTGCAGATCAAGCGAGCGCGAATCTACCAGTCTTTTTTCCGGCAGGCTGTCCTAAGTAGCTACGAAGGCAGGTGTTGCGTGACGGGCATTGGTATTCAGGAATGTCTTACTGCCAGTCATATTGTTCCCTGGTCACACAATGAATCATTACGTACAGATCCGACTAATGGTCTATGCCTCAGCGCAACATTTGATCGTCTATTCGACGCGGGCTTGATTACTATCATGCCGGAATTGACAATAGAATTATCGTCGCGACTTCTATGTTCGCAGGACCGCCCGATTTTAACTCATATAGCGTGCTACCATAGAAAGTCCATTGCGCGTCCGAGTCGGTTTCTGCCCGCGCAGGACAGTCTGGCTTGGCACCGAAGGAACGTGTTCCAAGCCTAAGGCAAGATGGAGAAAGGGATGAATTTGACAGATGCAACCGGGTTGGAACCGGAATACCAGACGATTGTCCAAGAGGCTAGGTGGGCTTGCTTGGAGGTTCCGGGCGCAAGAGACCGACTACATTCTGGGCTTGTTGGAACAGGTGAGTGGACGCCCAGTGCCGCCTCGGCGCTGATCGAGCTTGCCGAAAGATACGGTTCTTTTATGTTGCGCAATGCCCTAGCATTGGCTGTCGCAATGGAAATTGAGGATGGGAGCGAAGGATACTAAGAGACTCCCTGTTTCTCCAGGAAGCAAGAGAAGGCAAGATGGGCTGGCTGAAGAGGTTCCTAGGTTTAGAGGGGGGGAGTCCCCCAACGAGAGGGTATCGTGGTGATGTTTGTTCCTCCACCGAGCGTTGTCGGGAGGCGGGTTCCGTCCACGGTGAGCACTACACGGCCCACATCGAACGAGTAAAGCAGCTCAAGCGGGATGGTCGGTACGATGAGGCCGTCGCACTACTGACCAGGCTCGTTGAGGCTACCGAATCAGAGTCCAAAGCAGGTGGAGCCGGATGGGGGGTCGCGCCGTGGTATTACGAGCAGCTTGCCATCATCTGTCGAAAGCAGAAGAGGTTTGTTGACGAGGTCGCTATTCTTGAGCGCTACGAGTCGCAGACGAAGGCTCCAGGAGTGGGGCCGAGCAAGTTGCGGGAAAGGCTGGCGAAGGCGAGGGAGTTAGCGCGCGGATTCCAGTAGGTCAATCCCTACCGTTAGAGACGGCGGGTGGCCATCCCAACGACAACCCGTGAACGGTGCCACCCTCAAGCCGCAGGGCCGCTAAGCCGGCGGCTTGGGGGTGAACCCCCGATCCCCGCGGGAGAGGTTCACGTCCGAACGGTTACGGCCGCTCGGGGCGGCGGTTTCTTTCGCCCCGTTGGGGCTCGGGAGATGGCGCGGCCGGCGACCCAGGGCTTACGCCCTTGCTGTTACCCACATCTTTCGCGGGGGCGACCCCCGCCGGTTTACCCGGCGGGTGAGGAAGTTTGAGCAGGCTAGCGAGCGGGAGCCTTCTCTCTACGGCCCCTGCCGGTTTAGCCGGCAGGGGAAGAAGTTCTCCGGCTTTCTGCCGGCTGCGATAGCCCGGCAAACTTGTTCACCTGCCGCACAAGGCGGCAGGGGCCCGGACGACCGCGGCCTGGAGGTAGCTCGTCCAAACTGATCCACCTGCCGCACAAGGCGGCAGGGGTGGAAGATGTGGGTAATTGTAAGGGCTTGCGCCCTGGGCTATTCTCTGCCGTCCCCAAGGGACTATACGCACGGCCGGTCGGGGGCAGGCAAAACAACCCAGGCCGGAACCCTGTGGGGGCTTCGGCCTGGGCTGTCTCACCGCCCCGCTCGCGGCCGCTGTGGTCGAAGGGGGTGTTTGTAGTGTGCCCGTAAGGGCATTGGGGTGCCGCCTGCTGTGCAGGCAAACGACGAAACTCCTGTGTTGTCGGGGACTTTGCAGGGCAGGCTACGAGCAAGAACCGCCTTACGGCGGCACCCGCAGGGCAGGCTACAAGCGAAGACCGCCTTACGGCGGCACCCGCAGGGCAGGCTACAAGCGAAGACCGCCTTACGGCCTGTTTCCAAGGGATGGCGCTCGCAGCCGCTGTTGTCAGTCCCTGGGGGACGACAGCGCATAGCCGGCGGCGCGAGCCGCCGGAACTTGGGCGCCCCGGAAAGAAGTCCTGAAAGGACGACAGCGCATAGCCGGTGGCGCAAGCCGCCGGATCCCTGCGGCCGACTTCCGACGCCCCTTGCGGGGCTCCGCGCATCTTGAGCGGTCCACCGGGGGCTCGGCCGAAGGGCCTCACCCCCGACAACCCCCTGCCTGCCGGCAGGCAGGTCCGGCGTCCCTTCGGGACGAGAGACCTGCGAGGCGAGTGCGCACGTCCGTTGCCGCCCGCCCAAGGACACCGTTCTTTCGCCCCGCTGGGGCTCTGGGGGTAAGGCGCCGTGGTCCCAGGCTTGTGCCCTGGGCTACCCGCTATCGGACCTTCGGCCCTATGCGCACGGCCGCTCGCTTGTGATGAGGCAAGGCCCGAGTCAGGGCGGCTGTAGACGCGCACAGCCGGCGAGATTACAATGCTCCCGTTCCTGCCGGGCAGCCGGCCGGGCAGGAAGCCCGACCCCAGGCCCCCGGCCCAGCCCCCACGGAGAAGCGCATGAAGATGTGTGTCCTGACCGCTTGCGTCGTCGCCGCCCTGGCCGGCGACCTGACCGCACAGGTCCGCGGCAGCGCCCCCCAGCCGGCCATCGTCCTGGACCTGGTGTATCCGGCCGGACGGAGTCCCGCCGTCTTCACGCGCGGGTGGCTCTTCGGCGCGAGCTGCACCGTGGGCGGCGTGGACATGTCCGGGAAGGTCCAGTGGAGCGGCAGCGGCGTTTTCAGCCCGCAGGTCGGCGAGCGAAGCCGCCCGGCCTTCCTCCGCCCCGGCCCCAACCGCATCGTCCTCACGATCGACCTGGGCGGGGGAGCCAAGGCCGCCAGGACGTTTGAAGTCACCGCCGTCTCGCCGGACAAGTACGCCTGCGCGGGCGACCGGGCCGTCTGCCCGGCCGACTTCCACGGATGCCCCTCCTGCCCCCACAGCGTCGCCGGGCCCATCGAGACCGGCAGCCCGACCGTCACCGTTCGCGACAAGCCCGCCGCCCGCGTCGGCGACAAGGGCCGACACGCCGCCTGCTGCGGGCCGGGGACCTTCGAGATCGTCCAGGGCGATCCGCAGGTCCTCATCGACGGAAAGCCCGCCGCCCGCCTGGGCGACAAGACCCGCCATTGCGGCGGCGCCGGAACCATCGCCGCCAAGCCCGCCCAGCCGCCACCGGACGCACCCGCGCCCGCCGCCCAGCCCGACGCACCGAACCCCGGCCCCAACCTCGACCTGGCCGCCCTGCCCTGGACCGTCGAGTCCACCTGGGCCAACGGCGCCCCGCGAAAACGTGCCGCCAGGACCCCCACATACCAGGTAGAGGAGTCCTACGCCCAGGCCGGGCCCCTCACTGCACGAACCATCGAGCCCATCGACCCCTCCCAGGGCCGGACCGTCCACTCCTACAAGTTCCATCCCAACGGGCGGCTCCGCCAGTATCGCTACGCCGCCATCGGGATCGGCGACATCGCCCCCGCCCTGGAGTTCTACGACGACGGCAAGCCCAAGCGACGCATCACCTACCACCCCGCCCAGAAGGACGCCCGCGGCGCCTTCGTCCGAAAGAACAACGACCTCGCCACCGACACCGAGTGGTTCCCCACAGGCCGGGTCAAGTTCTCCGCCACCCGCGACCTCGACGGCAACGGCTCTGCCGAACGCTTCATCCCCGACGGGCGAAAGTGGTACACCGAAACCTACCGGAACAACGTCGCCGTCCGCCGGGAAGAACATCTCAAGCCCGCCGACCTCAAGGACGTTCCCCTGGACTGACCGCCCAGGCCGCTCCCCAGTCCGCGGAGCAGGTTCACGTCCGGACGGCTTCGGCCGTTCGGGGGCGGACAAAACAACCCGGGCCGGAACCCTGTGGGGCTTCGGCCCGGGCTGTCTCGCCGCCCCGCTCGCGGC
Source organism: Planctomycetota bacterium (assembly GCA_022705325.1). Lineage (GTDB taxonomy): Bacteria > Planctomycetota > Phycisphaerae > SM23-33 > SM23-33 > MWDR01. The sequence continues at coordinate 291,650 of JAKJER010000001.1, forward strand.
CGCTGTTGCCGCGGCGTCGGGCGCTTACTCCACCTTGGCCGGTCCCTGGATCTCCAGGACGACGACGCTGTCGATCTTGTCGGGCGCCTCGCCGGGCAGGGCAATCGTCACCCCGCCGTCGGCCGAGACGCTCAGCGCCTTGTCGCGGTCGGCCAGCAGGTAGGCCTTGGCGATCTCGTTCTTCAGGCCGGGCAGTTTCAGCTTGCCGTCGGCCGGCCAGGTGAACACGTGCAGGTAGAGCTTCCCCGGTTTCTGGGTGCAGCGCCCGAAGGGCAGCTTGGCGAACGGGCTGGCGGAGGTGCCGTAGATGGACTCGCTGTTGACGGCCATCCACTTGCCCATCGCCGCCAGCCGCTCCACGCTGGGCGCGGGGATCTCGCCGGCCGAGTTGGGCCCCACGTTCAGCAGGAAGTTGCCCCCCTTGGACGCGATGTCCGCCAGCTTGCGGATGAGGTCGTCGGCCGGCTTCCACTTGTGGTCGTACGACTTGAAGCCCCACGTGTCGTTCATGGTCATGCAGGTTTCCCAGTCCACGCCGGGCGCCCCGGTGGCGGGGATCTCCTGCTCGGGCGTTCCGAAGTCGCCGCGGAAGTCGCCCTCCTTGTTCATGCCCTGCATGCCCTTTCGCCCCTTGTCGACGCGGTTGTTGATGATGATCGACGGCTTGAGGCTGCGGACGTAGTCGTAGAGCATGATCCCGTGCTCGTGCGTCCAGGTCTTCTCCCACTCGCCGTCGAACCACAGCACGCCCGGGTCGTAGCGGGTCACCAACTCCTTGAGTTGCGCCTTGAGGTACGTCTCGATGTACCGATCGAGGCTCGCCCCCTCGGTCGGGCGCTTGTCCCACGGCCGGCGCGGGAGGTAGTCCGGGTGGTGCCAGTCCATGATGGAGTGGTAGAAGCACAGCACGACGCCCTCGGCCTTGCACGCCTCGGACAGCTCCTTGAGGATGTCGCGCTTGAAGGGCGAGCTCATCACGTCGTAGTCGCTGACGGCGGAGTCCCACAGGCAGAACCCGTCATGGTGCTTGGAGGTGATGACCATGTACTTCATGCCGGCGTTCTTGGCGATGCGGGCCCACGCGCGGGCGTCGAACTTGACGGGGTTGAACTGCTTGGCCAGCGGCTCGTACTCGGCCACCGGGATGCGCCCGCGCTCCATGATCCACTCGCCGATGCCGGCGATCTTTTTGCCCTTCCACTCGCCCGCGGGGATCGCGTACAGCCCCCAGTGGATGAACATGCCGAACCGCGCCTCTCGCCACCAGGCCATCCGCGCGTCGTGCTGCTGCTTCGTCTCGGCCGGCGGGGCGTCGGCCGCCCATGCCGCCGTCGCACACAGCATCCACATCGCCGCCGCCACGATCGCGCCCGCGCCCAGTCGATTCAGACTTGTCATGGGAGTGCTCCTTTGAAGTGTCACCGTATGATAGACGTCCGGGCGGGCAATTGCCAATTGTTTCGCGGGCGTCAAAACCGTACACTCCCGCCGATGAAAGGCGTGGAATTTCACGTAGAGGAGCGTTGGCAGCCGCTGCTGGAGCGAGCGGGCCTGGCCGGCCTGGACGCGCTGCTGGGCTTCGAGGACGGCAAGGTCGTCGGCTGGCACAAGCGCAGCCAGACCTACCGCCTGGAGCTGGACGGGCGCGTCGTGTTCCTGAAGCGCGACACCCTGACGCTGCGCAAGCAGATCCTGCTGGACCTGCTGCGCCTGCGGCCCACGCTGCCCATGACGTACAAGGAGCGCCTGGCGATGGAGCGGGCGGCCGGCGCGGGCGTCCGCACCGCCGAGATTCTCGCCTGGGGCCAGGTGCGCCGCTGGGGGCTGGCCCATCGGGGCGTGCTGGTGACGGCGGAGTTGGCGGGGACGCCGCTGGACAAGCTGCTCGGGTCGGCCGGGCCGGACCGCCGGCGCGACGCGATGGCGGCGGCCGGGCGGACCGCCGCGAAACTGTACGCCGCCGACCTGAGCTGGCCGGACCTGCTGCCCCGTCACGTTCACGTGATCGAGGGCGGCGACGCGGGGCTGCTGGACCTGGAGCGGCTTCGCCCAGCCGCGGGCGCTCGACTGGCCTGCGACCGCCGCCGCCAGGTGGAGCGGTTCATCGACGAGTGCCGCGCCTGCGGGGCTGGCGAGGACGACATTGCCGCGCTGACGGAAGCGGTGGGGGGCTTGTAGGGCGGGGCTTCTCGATTGCCGATTGCCGATTGTCGATTTGATCTCGGTGTTCGAGTGGTTTTGACCGATTCGCAACCGAGATGCTCCTTTGATACCAGGGCTCCGGACGCCTCGGTCCAATCGACAATCGAAAATCGCAAATCAGCGATTCATCCCCCCCGATCGTTCCGATAAACTGACTGGGCTGTGAACAAGGAAGAGCGAATGAATCCGAACGCCGTGTATCAGAAATGCATTCACGCCGACTGCGGCGCGACGTGCGACGTGGGGGACGTGCACGTGGCCTGCCCGGTCTGCGGCGAACTGCTGGACGTCGTCTACGACTGGTCGAAGCTGCCCGTGCCGGCTCGCCTGGCGGACTTCGCCGCCCGCTGGGCCGGTCGGGCCAACCCGCTGGACTTCTCGGGCGTGTGGCGGTTCCGCGAGCTGCTGAACTTCTGCGACGACCGCTGCCGCGTCACCCTCGGCGAGGGCCAGACCCTGCTGACGCCCAACGCGGGCGTGGGCCGCTACGTCGGGCTCAAGGACGGCGGGCTGTTCCTCCAGTACGAGGGGCTCAACCCGAGCGGCTCGTTCAAGGACAACGGCATGACGGCCGCCTTCAGCCACGCCCGCCTGGTGGGGGCGCGGCGGGTGGCGTGCGCGTCGACGGGCAACACGTCGGCCTCGCTGGCCCTCTACGCCGCCCACGCCGGGATGCAGTCGATCGTGTTCGTCGGCTCGGGGCGGATCGCCTTCGGCAAGCTGGCGCAGGCCCTGGACTACGGGGCCCTGACGCTCCAGATCGCGGGCGACTTCGACGCGTGCATGCGCCGCGTCAAGGAAGCCGCCAAGCGCCTGGGCCTGTACCTCATGAACAGCGTCAACCCCTTCCGCCTGGAAGGGCAGAAGACCATCATGCTCCGCGTGCTGGAGGCGCTCGCCTGGCAGGCGCCCGACTGGATCGTCGTGCCCGGCGGCAACCTGGGCAACAGCTCGGCCTTCGGCAAGGCGTTCGGCGAACTCAAGGAGCTGGGGCTGATCGACCGCGTGCCGCGCCTGGCCGTGATCAACGCCGCCGGGGCCGACACGCTCGACCGCCTGGTCAACCAGAAGAAGCTTCGCTGGAACGGCGGACAATACGACAAGGCGGCCCTGGCCGAGGACTGGGCCTGGCAGGACCGGACCCACCGCCTGCCGCACACGATCGCGTCGGCCATCGAGATCGCCCGCCCGGTCAACGCGGCCAAGTGCCTGCGGGCGCTGTCGATCTGCGACGGCGTGGTCCGCTCGGTGAGCGACGCGGAGATCCTGGACGCCAAGGCGCAGGTGGGGCGATGCGGGCTGGGGTGCGAGCCCGCCTCAGCCGCCTCGGTCGCCGGCGCCCGGCGACTGGTGGAAGAGGGCGTGATCGACCGCGACGCCCGCGTGGTGTGCATCCTGACCGGGCACGCCCTGAAGGACCCCGACGCGACGGTGGGCTACCACACCGGGCGTTTCGCGCCGGGCAAGGAGGTCGAGGGCCCGCGAAACTTCGCCAACCTGCCCGTGCAGGTGGACGACGACATCGACGCCATCTGCCGGGCCGTCGGCGAGTAGGCGCGTTTTCGATTTCCGATCTGACGTGAAGACCCGTCGGGAGCTTCTCCTCCCTCTGCGCGGCGGTTGGGTCTCGCCCGCGCGGGCCCCTGGAATAACGTAGAACCCCTCAGAATGGCCCGCGCATGGGCCGCGGGGCCAGGGGGCCTTGAGGGTGAAGGGCGGACGGCGATTGTCAGCGGGCGTGGGCGAGTTGCTTGCGTCCCTGCGAGGCGGACGAGCTGATGGTCAGGGGGAAGCACTGCATGTCCGGGAAGCTGCGGTGGATCTTCTCCATGGCCGCGTCGCGGTCCTCGACGCTGCGGGCCACGAACTGGCATGTGCCGTCGCCCTGGCTGCCCACGCCCTTGCCGCCGTGGATGTGCTCGGCGATCTCGCCGAGCGACAACACCTGGTGCAGCAGGGGGCTGGCCAGTTGATCGGGGCTGTTCGGGGCGACCAGGCGGTCGAACATCTCCTGGGCCTCGCTCATCAGTTCGCCCAGGCGCATCGCGTCGCCGGCGGTCAGGGCGCGGTAGGCTGACCGCACCAGCCGCTCGTTCTCGCCCCCCAGGGCCTCCTTGAGCTTGGCGCTGCGCAGGTACGACCCCTGGAGGTCGGCCAGGATCTTCACCGTGTCCTTGTGCCCCGCCAGGTCCACGAAGAACATCTGGATTTCCCGGGCGGGAAAGAGCGGCTCGACGCGGATGTCCATGTTCTTCTGGAAGGTCAACAGCACCGGCGTCTTGCCGTAGATGCACGCCTGGTCCATCCGCCCGCACTGGCTGCCGGTGAGTTTCTCGCCGCGGTAGGCCAGCTCCATCAGCTCGTGCGGAAACAGCCCGAGCTGGTAGATGGTGTCGAACGCCTTGGCCACCAGGATGCAGACGGCCGCCGAACTGGAGACGCCCTTTCGCAGGGGCAGGTCCATGCTGGTGATCCGCAGGTCGAGCCCGCCGTCGACGCGGGAGAAGACCTGGTGGGCCACCCCCGCGCAGTAGCGGAAGAACTCGTCCTGGTCCTTGGCCGACTCCAGCAGCATGTCCTCCTGCCAGGGGCAGGACATCTGGCGGGTCCGCCCGGTGGGGCGCCCCTGCGCGTCGGGCAGGAGCGTCTCGACGGTGAAACGGTCGCTGGTCTTGGCCGCCGCCGACAACCCCTGGTCGGTGCCGATGACCAGGCAGTAGCCGTTATGCAGGCCGTGCTCCGCGGCCCAGTCGCTGTGTTCGCCGAACAGGCACAACCGTCCGGGGACGAAAAGGTCCGTACGCCCGTTGTCGTCGCCGCCGGCGCCGTGATGGCCGTTCGAGTACATCGCACTCTCTCCGCGTAGAAGGCTCCGGGCCAGTCGGGCAACATGCCGCCGACCAGCCCTCGTCTGGTTGATCGGCCGGTCGGGAGGCGGCCTTTAGGACCCATCCGAATAAACTCTCCCTCCACTCTAGCCGATAGTACACCAGGAAAGCCCTAGGCTCTATCGTGAAAATCTCGCCGCTCATCCAACTGGCTCGGGTGCCGCACTGGATCAAGAACCTGATCGTGCTGTTCCCGATGTTCTTCGCCCTGGAATTCCACCGCCCGCAGGCGTGGGCGATGGCCCTGCTGGCCATGGCCGCATTCTGCCTGGGCTCCAGCGCCATCTACGTCGTCAACGACATCCACGATCGCGAGCGCGATCGATGCCACCCGCGCAAGAAGGATCGTCCCATCGCCAGCGGGCGTGTCCGCCTCCCCGTCGCCTGGGCCTGGGCGGGCGTGCTGGCCCTGGCCGGGCTGGCCCTGGCGATGGCCGTCAACTGGGCCGTCCTGGTCATCCTCGCCGCCTACCTGGTCATGCAGGCGGGATACACGTTCCTGCTCAAGCACAAGATGCTCGTGGACGTGATCTGCATCGCCCTGGGATTCGTCTTCCGCGCGGTGGCGGGGGCGGCTGCCATCCACGTCTGGGCCTCGTCGTGGCTGATCATCTGCACCTTCACGATATGCCTGTTCATGGGCTTCTGCAAACGCCGCAGCGAGGTGGCCACCCTGGGCGATCAGACCGAGGCCGGGCGACACCGCGCCACCCTGTCCGGCTACACCCCCGAGTTGCTCACCCACCTGATTACGTTGTCGGCGGCCGTGGCGATCCTGGCCTACCTGCTCTACGCCACCCACCCCGACACCGTCGCCCGTTTTCACACCCAGGCCCCGCTGCTGGTCTACACCCTGCCCGCCATCGTCTATGCCGTCTGCCGCTTCGCCATGCTCTCGATGGTCGGCAAGTACGCCGATCCCACCGAACTCATCCTCCACGACTGGCCCTTCCAGGTCGCCATCGCCGCCTGGGCCGTGGCCACCTTCGCCCTCATCACCTACGGGCACCACATCCACGACGTGATCCTGCACATGCTGGGCGTGAAGTGAACCGTGATCTTTGAGAACTGACAACCGAAGACAAGGCCTCGGAGTCTCGTCTTCAGGTCAATTCGCAAGCCTCACTTCTCGATCTTCAGTCTCTCGGCGATCCTCACCACCGCGTCCCGCGCGCCGTGGCGGGCGGCGATCACGCCGTCGATCCGCCGGCGCCGGCGGTTGAAGGACAGGGCCGCCTGGTTGCGGTCGGTGATCGTCCCGCCCGCCTCCTGGATGAACAGCGCGCCGGCGGCCATGTCCCACTCGTTCTTCTGCGTCAGGCTGATCATCCCGTCCGCCCGCCCGCTGCCCACCTGGGCCAGCATGTACGCGGTCGAGCCGCACGGGCGGACCTCGGCCAGCCCGCCCGCCCAGTCCCACCCGCCGTGCTCGACCCGCCAGCGGGTGGCCACCAGGATCGGTCGCGGCGGGGGCGAGGGATCGACCCGGACCGGCTGGCCGTTCAATGTGGCCCCCTGGCCCGCAGCCGCCTCGAACAGTTCCTGGGTGTTGGGGTTGTAGATCGCCCCGGCCTGCACCTGTCCCCACTGGGCCAGGGCGGCGCAGATGCACCACTCGCCCCGCCCGGCCAGCAACTCGCGCGTCCCGTCGACGGGGTCCACCAGCCACACCCGCGGGCAGGTCAGGCGGGCCGGATCGTCCTGGCTCTCTTCCGACAGCCAGGCGGCCTGTCCGTCCGCCCGCCCCAGCCGGTCGCGCAGCAGCTTGTCGCAGGCCAGGTCCACGGAGGTGACCGGCTCGCCCTTGGCCTTGAGGTGCGTCTGGTAGCCCTCCGCCGCCAGCTTGAGCGCCAACCGTCCCGCCTCGACCACCGCCTCGCGCAGGGCGGCCTGGATGTCCGGATTCGCCTGTGTCATGCGTGCGGCTATCTTACCGCTTCCGCTCGGCGCGGGGAAGCGGAGAGGCTGAGGGCGCAGGGGCGTGGAACAGGAAAAGGGCAAGGAAGGCAAGACCCGCGGGAGAGACGCTCAGTGCCCGTTCTGGTCTTCGAGGGGCTGGACGTCGAGGATGATGGCTTCCTCGGGCGTCTGGACCGTGAAGCGCTGGCTCATGGCCACCTGGACGCGTTGACCGGTCGGGTCCGTGCCGACCAGGCGGATGCGGCAGTTCTTGCTGTTGATCGGAGGGACGCTCCAGCGGACGCTGCGATGGGGTTCGAAGCCGGAAGCGACGACGTCCCACGAGCGGGCGTTGTCGCCGGTGAACTGGAGTTCGAGGTTACGCAGGTTGGAGGCCCCGTCAGGCATCCAATCGATCGTGCGCCGCGTTCGGCCGCGAAGCAGCGCCCCGGGCAGCGGCCAGCCCAGGCGGCAGCCGGGCGTCCCGTGGGTCTGCTGGATGAGGTCGTCCGGGCCGACCGGTCTCGGCACGGCCGGGCGAGTGGCGGTCTGGATGATCCGGCGCGATTCCTCGTTTGTATTGCCGCCCTTCGGGGGCAAGGTGGCGGACGGTGCTACGGCGGATACGTCGGCGTCCGGCGCCTTCACGGGCGCACTGCGAAAGCCGCCGGGAGGCATAGGCTGGACTATCGTCACCGGGTTCGTGGTGTCGCCCCTCGGGGGCAAGCCGTCAGGCGGTCTTGCGGCCACGGGTCGGACCGTCGGCTGGGTGGTCGGCCAGGGACGCGGGTCCACGGGTCGTCCGCGGATTTGAAGCACCTCGGTCATCGCCATGCCGACGTTGCCGGCTTTGTCGGCCGCTTCCATTCGGAAACGCATCCCGCCGTCGGCCGTCGCCTCGGCGGGGATCTCGACGCGGATCTCGCCCTCGCTCTCCAGGGCCATGGGGAACTGGCTCCAGATGAGGTTGTTGGGGAACTCCGCGAAGCACGTGCCCAGGCGGATGGAGTCTTTGGCCAGGTGCAGCTCGCTGACCTTCCATCGCAGCGTGACAAGCTGGCCGACCTCGTAGAAGCGGGGCTCCTTCTGCTCCTCGTCCATCCAGGGCGGCGGGTCGATGGCCAGTTCGATGCCCGGCCGGGCCGTGTCCACCACGTAGATGCGGTGGGGCGTGCCTGGAGGCACCTTCGAGTTGCCCTGCCCGGGCCCGACGAAACGGATCCAGTGCGGGCCGTCGTGCTCCGCCCGGAACAGGAAGTGCGTCTGCTCGACCCCGTAGAACCCAGCCCGGCGCCATTCCTTGCCGTCCTGCTCACTGTGCCAGACGGCCACCCGCGGCTCGCCGGTCACCTGGTAGCCGCCCGGGTGGACGATGAAGAAATACGGACTGTTGGTGTAATAGATGGGGATGCCTTGCCCGATGATCTCCGCCACCTGAAGCTCCTGGCTGGGGCGGTAATAGAACGGGGCGTCGTAGGTCCACTCGGGGTAGTCGGCCTGGGGGCTCCAATGCGGATTCTCGTCGCTCTGCACGCATCCCGTGCAGATGACGCCGGCGGCCAGCACAAGCCAGGTTGTGCTTCGTCTGATCATGCTCACTGACGTTATCGGCGCAGGGGGGAGGTGGGTTAAATAACGATTTTGACAATCCCTAGCCGGCTTGCCCGCCGAAGCCTGGGCGAAGGCGGGTAGTCAGCAGCCGGGGCCGTCCGATAATCCACCTTGCTGGGGAGCCCGTTGTCGACTGCCGGCTCACCACCCGCCTTGTGCGGGTGGGAGCCTGATTCGTAGGCTAATGCTCCGCTGCCCACGGACCGTCACCACCGAGCTTGTCTCGGAGGAACGGAATTTTCCCGTGGGGGTCAATCGCCTCCCAGCGCCGCCCGGGCGGCCGCCAGGGCGGAGGCGGTGAAGATCACCGGGTAAAGCTTCTCGTAGTACCACAGCTTGGCGAAGTAGAAGCCGATGGGCGAGGGCTCGAAGCGCTTGCCCCCGTCGGTGCGATCGATCAGCCACGCCGCACCGCGGCGGACGGCCCCCCGCTCGGTCTCGCTGAGCGAGACGGGGCCGCACAGCGCATCCACCGCGAGGGCTGTCTCTTCGATCGTCGACGGCGCGTCCGCCTGCCCGCCCCAGCCGCCGTCGGCATTCTGGACGTTCAGCAGATAGTCGCGCCCGCGGCGGATGACGTCGGCGTCGACGCAATTCCAGCGCCGGGCCAGACGCTGGAGGCTCAGCAGCACCCGGGCCGTGCCGTAGGTCAGGTTCTCCTCGTCCCTGGCGTGCTGGCAGCCGAACCACAGCGCCGCCCACGCCCCGTCCAGCCGTTGCTGGGCGGTCAGGAACCCTGCGCCTCTCCGCAGGGCGGCCTCCACGCGGGCCGCCTGGCCCGTCCGCGCCCCGGCCGCGAAAAAGGGGTCAGGAACCTTTTCCTGGTGTCCAGCCCTTGCCCCTTTTGCACTTGGGTCCACCGGAAGAAAAAGGTTCCTGACCCCTTTCTCATCCTCGGCAGGCTCCTGCCCGGCCGGACGATAGCGCGGGCGCGGGGGGGCTGCACGCGGGACGGCTTCGAGCCTGCTGGCGGGCAGCGCCGGCGCAGCCGCGGAGTCGTCGCCGTCCAACTCGTCGATCCACGCGTCCATTGCCGCCAGCGCGTGGGCGGTGAGGTCGTTGCTGCTGCGGTCGAAGGGGAGCTTGCCCCAGCCTCGACAGAACGTGGGGATGCCCCCGTCGCGGTTCTGCAAGCCCATGAGCCACTCCAGGCCGCGGGCGGCGGAATCGGCGACGTGGCGGTCCAGGCACTGCCCGTCGTTGTGGCTGGAGAGCCTCCGCCCGTGACGGATGTGGGTCTGGCGGACGGACCGGTGCCCGGCCGTCACCAGGTGATGCAGCGCCAGCAGGGCACCGGAGGTGTCGTCGGCGTCGGGCACAGCCCCGCTGAGGTTGGTCCAGGCCCACCCGCCGGGGTCGGCGTGGGTGTAGGGATGCTCGCTGCCGTACTGCTGGCCCAGCAGCCACTCCTGGACGGTGGACCGCTCCTGCGGCGAGAGGGCCTCCGACAGGAACGTCGCCCGCCCGGCCGACCCAGCCGACAACGCCCCCAGCGACAGCGTCGTGACCCACGTGGCCAGGTTGGTGTCGATGGGCCAACTGCCGTCCGGCCGCACGGACGCCAGCAGGAACTCCACGCCGCGACGCACCACCGCGTGGTCGGCCCGCCCGGCCGCGACGAGGTTCATCACGACGAAACTGGTGAGCGGGGCGGCCTCGAGGAAGCCGCCGCTTTGCGGCTGGATGCGCTCGAGCACGCCCAGTGCGGAACCGGTGGCGGCCCAGCGGACGGCGCGGGCCAGCGGGTTGGGCGTGGGGCGGCGGCGGTGGCGGGCCAGGCCGATGGCGATCAGGGCGGGCAACGCGTAGCTGACCACCCGCAAGTTCAGGAAACGGAACAGCCCGTGGGGCAGCACGGCCAACTCGAAGGGCAACTGGGCGACGTGCCGCCAGGCCCGCCGGCCCTCGCCCAGTCGGCCCGCGATCGCGCACAGCGAGAGGATGGGCGCGGAGAAGGTCTTGTCCTGCCCGTAGCGCGCGTAGATGGCCGCGGCAAGGGCGTCCGGCTCGAGCGAGCCGGCGCGGGCGGCGATCCACTCGCCCGCACGTTGGACGACGTCGGCATCCGCACCCCCGGGCTTCGCTTGAGGGTGGCACCGTTGGGATTGGCATGCGAAGGCCGACCAGCACAGGACGGTCGTGGAGATGTTGCTCAGGCTCCGCGTGGTGTCGCCCCAGCCGCCGTCGTCGTTGGCGTGGGCGGCCAGCCAGTCCAGACCGGCCCGGATCTGGGCGGCGTATTTCTCGCGATCCACCTGCGCCAGGGCGACCACAGCCGTCGCGGTCGACAGGGCGCTGCTGCACAACTCGCCCTCCCAGTGCCCGCCGGCCACACGCTCCTCCAGCAGCGCCGCCCGGGCGCCGGCCAGCGCCTGGTCCAAAGTTGCCGCCGTCAAGCTGTCCGCGATGTCGGTCATTCACAAAGGCAAACGCAGCAGCGGGCAGGTTTCTGGCAGATTTGGACGAGGCGTCGTTGCAGCGACAATGACATCCCCGCAGCCGGTTGGCTTCTCCTGCTGCTTGCAGTGATCGAGCATCCCGAGCGATTTCCGCTGAAGGCCGGATGAGATTTCCAGAACGGGGTGGGCGCAATTCCGGGATCGCCCGGTTGTCCCACCGCTCCTCAAGCGCTTCGCCGTCCGGACGGGTCGCGAGCAGTTTCCGCAATCCGCCGCGCCGAAGCGCGGCTGCGCTGCCGCCGGCGTTTTTCCACTGCCGCCACAATCTGCCTGACCGCAACCGCCCCGATCCCCGGAATGGTTCGCAGATGTTTCCTCGAAAGCCGCTCCAGTTGCCGCCAGGAGTCGATCGAGGAGCGGCGCAGCGAGTTGTACAAGCGGCTGCTGAAGACGCCCCGGGCGATCTCCTCGTCCCCAGCCGTCTCCTCCTGCTGACGCGTCACGAACTCCCCGCATGCACGCGTGCCTGCCGGCACGACCGGCCAGCACGCTCCACCGTGCGTCGCCACCGGAGACGTTCGTCGGCAGTCGCCTTCCAGGCCGTCTCTGCTCACGTAGAAATGGCAATCACCACAGTACACCATGCTCTCTGAGCTCCCTTATCCCCGAACGTCCGGGTACGATGTCCCAACAAGGCCGATCCTGCATGTTCAGTATTTGACGCAAGCCGGAGCAACAAGTTCCCATTCGTCCGCGTTATGGCGTTCCGCCGCCATTGTCGCTCACAACGGCTGGGCGTCTGTAACAAGTCTGTAAAAGGCGGTGACCAATGAAGGGCTGCGGCAGCGGTCGAGCAACTTGTCCTGAAGCCGCATGGAAAGCCCGTCTGTGCGACTCGGGCATGGAACACGGCGTTCTTTTCTGTTGCGGTCTGCGGTCGCGTCACCTTCTTCCCCCGACTCGCCATCGGCCGTCGATCTTGACCAGCGGCACCTCGCGGCGGACGGTCTGTTCAAAGCCTCCGCTTGGGGGTCGGTCGCGGCCGGGCGCTGTCTCTTTCGCGACGAATCGGACATTTCGCGGCGGGCCAGGGACCAACAACGAACAACTACTCCCGCTCGGTCATCCCTTCCTGGTAGCGCTTGAGCAGGGCCTTCATCCGTTGGGCGATCTCGGGATTCCGGCGGACGACATTGGTGGTCTGGCGCGGATCGGCCTGGAGGTCGTAGAGCTGCTCGTTGGGGGCGTCGCTCTTGAACTTGCCGTTCTCGATGTCGCTGTTGACCTCGCCGGCGAACTGGATCGCGGGCGGGCCGCCGAGCATGTGCTGGCCGACCTTTCCGGCGAATCCGCCCCCGCCGCGCGCGCCGATGTACAACCACCGTTCGTCGCGCAGGGCGAGGTGGGTCTTGCGGACGGGCGCCAGGACGGCCCGGCGGCGGATGGGCTCCTTGGGCGCGCCGGTCAGGGCGGGCAGGACGTTCAGGCTGTCGGGGCACTCGCCGGTCTTGATCTCTCGCCCGGCGGCGGCAGCCAGAGTCGCGGGCATGTCCACGTGGCAGATGAGCTGGTCGCTGGTCGAGTTGGGCTCGATGTGCCCGGGCCAGCGGGCGATGAACGGCACGCGGTGGCCGCCCTCCCAGGCGTCGAACTTGAAGCCCAGCAGGTCGCCGTTGAGGCGGTGCCCGGCCCGGACGGCCTTCTGCCCGGTCAGGTTCACCATCCCCCCGTTGTCGCTGGTGACGATGACCAGCGTGCGATCGGCGAGCTTGAGTTCGTCCAGCGTCGCGAGGACCTGCCCGACCATCCAGTCCAGCTCGTGGATGAAATCGCCGTAGAGCCCGCACTGGCTGGTGCCGATGAACCGCTTGTCGGGCGTGAAGGGGTGATGGATGTGCGGCGTGGCCAGATACAGGAAGAACGGCCCGTCGCGATGCTCGCGGATGAACGAGACGGCCTTCGCGGAGAACTGCGTGCCGAGCTGGTCGTCCTTGTAGAGGGCGTGGGCGGCTTTGCCCCCGGAGATGCCCGGGCGGAGCATCTTCTCCGGATACGGCGTGGTCGGCGGCGTGCTCCCGTAGACCAGCGGGTCGGCTGGGTCCAGGCCCAGCACGCGGTGGTTCTCGATCAGGACGAACGGCGGGTGGCTGCTGACCACGGGCAGGCCGAAGTAGTAGTCGAAACCCAACTCGAGCGGCCCGGGCTTGAGGTCGGCGTTCCAGTCGGGCTTGGGCTTGGAGCCGAAGCCCAGGTGCCACTTGCCGATGCACGCCGTCGCGTAGCCCTGGCCCTTGAGCAGGTCGGCCAGCGTGGTCTTGTCCGGATCGATCAGCAGGGCTGACTGGTTCATGGCCGGGCCCCAGACCTCTCGCCGGAACGGGTACTCGCCGCTCAACAGCGCGTAGCGAGACGGCGTGCAGACAGCCGACGCGGAGTGGGCGTCGGTGAACCGCCGTCCCTGGCTGGCCAGGCGGTCGATGTTGGGCGTCTTGAGCTTCGTGGCGCCGTAGCAGCCGACGTCGCCGTAGCCCAGGTCGTCGGCGAAGATCAACACGATGTTGGGCTTGGCCTCCGCCGTCCGCGCCGGGGCGAACCAAGCTGACGCCAACCCCACAACCAGAAACACGGCCAGGATCGTTTGAAGTGGATGTCTCATGAGGGTGATTCTCTTCGACGACGTGGCGGGTGCAAGCATTTTCAACCGGGTGTTTGCAGTGGGCCCGTAAGGGCATTACACGAGTACGCCAAACGCCTTACGGCGTCACTACGAGCGTGCCGGCCGCCAGCAGGCCGTAGAAGGTGTACTCGCAGTCGATCTCGCCGTCGAAGACGTGCCCGCGAAAGCCCCCTTTGGGGGACCACAGGCCGCTGAGGAAATCGAGCGTCTGCTGCCGCATGGGCTGGAGGTCGACGCCGGAGGCAGCCAGGGCGTGCAGGGCGGTGGCGGTGGACAACAGGTCGGCGACGGGAGTGAGATCGTTGGCCCGGAAGCCCCCGTCGGCGCTGCGGAGGGCCAGCAGGCGGCGGACGGACTCGTCGTCGCCCGGCCGGCCGAGCTGGGCCAGCGTGACCAGGGCGCCGGCGGTGGCCGGGGCGGACGGGGCGTCGGCGGGCGGATTGGCGTAGCCGCCGCCATCGCAGCGAAGGCGGGACAGGCAGGCGAGCAACTCGGCGGCGCCTTCCACCGGAGCCTGCCCCGCGCCGCCATGCTCCATCTCGTCCAGGTCCTGCAAGGCCGCCAGGCCCAGGAAGCACCCGTAGGCGCTGGAGCGGCCCGCGCCGCTGTGGCTGAAGCCGCCGTCGGCCAGCCGGAACGTCAGCAGCCGCTGACGCAGAGAAGGCGCGAGACCGTCCCGCACCCCCAAGCTGCGCTTGAGGGTGGCACCGTGGGGGCCGCCGTCGAACAGGCAGGCCCGGCAGCGGATCAGGCAGCAGAGGTGGACGAAGTCGAGGTCGTCTCCCCGGCTGAAGGGTCGCAGATAGTCCGGGTCGATCGGCGGGGGCTCATTCTCTTCGCCGAGCGCCTGCCAGGCCTGGAGGCCGAAGACGGTGTAGTAGAGGTCCGGTTGGTCGCTTCGTCCGGCGAAGCCCCCGTCGCGGCGGCGCGAGTCGAGGAAGCGGCGGACCTGCCCGCAGGCGGCCTGGCCGAGCGCCTCAGTCGCCCGCGCGGCGGAGCGGATCAGGTCGGTCCGGATAGTCATCGCAGCAGCTCAGGGTCTGGATGTCATTGAAGATCCGGGCTACCACTCGCCGCAGCAGGGCCTTGAGGCAGGCCGAGCGAAGCTGGCTGAGGCAGCGGATGGCCTGGGCCTTGTAGGACGAGAGGAGTTGCCCGGCCACCGCCTCGATGCGGAGTCGGCCCAGGATGTCGCGGACGGCTGAGCCATGGCAGGCCATGTCCAACTCGCGTCGCCAGAGCTGCTGGATGAGTTGTCGCTCGTCTCCCCGGGCCTGCTCGCCCGCCAGGGCCAGCAGGATCGACGGTCGCATGGCCTGGACGTCGTTGGTGTCCTGGTCGCTCTGGAAGTCTTCCAGGTCGTCGTGGATCTGGTAGGCGATCCCGAGCGCCTCGCTGTACTGGCTGAGGATGGCGGCGACCTCGCTGCCGGCGCCGGCGAGGATGGCGCCCAGCCGCAGGGCCACCTCGAAGGCGGGCGAAGTCTTCTGGCGGAAGATGTGGAGCACCTCCAGGGGCGTCAGCACGCCGGGCTGGCGCATCCAGCAGAGTTCTCGTCCCTGGCCCAGGCAGAGGCTGGTATGCCCGTCGGCGGCCACGCGGAGCATGTCGGCCTTGCGGTCGGCGGCAGCGCCGGTGGCGGCGATGAGCTGGTAGCCCTGCCCCAGCAGCAGGTCGCCCACGTTGAGGGCCACCGGAACGCCGTACTGCTCGTGCAGAGCGGGCTCGCCGTAGCGCGTGGCGTCGTCGTCCTCGATGTCGTCGTGGACCAGCGAGGCCTTGTGGAAGCACTCGACGGCCAGGGCGACCTTCCGCAGGTCCGTCCCGTCGTCCGCGGGGGCCGCCGGGTCCTGCGGGCCGTCCAGGCGGAGCGCCTCGTAGACGCAGGCGGCCAGGAAGGGCCTCCATCGCTTGCCCGATCTGCACAGCCACTGGCGGGCGATGCGTTCGGTCTCGGTGACGGCCGGGCCGAGCTCCTGGTCCAGCACGGTGGGCGTGAACCAATCGTCGACCTGGCGGCGCAGGGCCTCCAGGTCCAGCAGGCGGCTGCGGTCGGACCGGTTGAGGTAGATCGCCTCGTAGGCCCAGTCGAGGTCCAGGGCGGTGCGGGAGCAGCCGTCGTTGAGCAGGGGGATCGCCAGCCCGGGCACCGCGGAGGCCTCCATGTACGGGAAGACCCGCTCGAGGGTGGGCAGGCAGCTCACGCCGACCAGGGCGTCGATCTTGCCGGACTCGATGAGCTTCATGACCACGGGCGAGCCCTCGGCCACCAGGACGACGTAGCCGAGTCGCTCGGCCTCGCCCTGGAGATCGGCGATGGGGCAGGCGCCGCACTGCTTGCAGATCAGGCCCAGGGGGTCGATGTCGGCGCGGCAGCGGTCTTCATCTCTGAGGCACTGGGGCAGCAGGAGCATGCGCCGCTGGTAGGGCACGCCCGCGACCGTGTCGCGCCAGACCTGGTTGTTGAGCAGGACGGCGGCGTAGGCGCGGTAGTCGGGATCCACTTCATGCTGTTCCAGCAGGGCCGGCACGTGGCGGGCCAGCTCGTCGGCCGTCAGGGGCGGCACCAGGCGATGGTCGGCCACGTACTGCCGCACCGCCTCTCGCAGGCGCTCGCGCTCGACGCGCCCGGGCGGCACGTCGCACCGCACCGGGCGATCGGCCTGGTCAAGGGCGGCCTTCAATATCGACGGGTGAAGCTCCTGCATGTCCGCTACCTCTATGTGCACTCAGTACAACGATCGGCAACAAGAAAGCATAGAACCAGTAACCGGTTCCAGTCCAGTCTAGGCTGCGTCCGGCCCCGCCTGGGCCTCCGCTGCCGCGGATCGTTCCCGGATCGCCCGCCGCACGCGGGCGAAATTCTTACGCCAGGCCCGCACCTCCAGCTTGCCCAGAAGCTGCATCGCCGTCCGCTTGGCCCACGACGTCCCGCCCGCACGCTGATTATCCCAGAATAACGCAGGAACGCGACGGAAGTTGATCTCGTAACAGGCCGTGTACAGGTCCAGGTGCTCGTCGGTCATCGTCTCCAGCGAGAACCGCCCCGTCCGCCGGGCGTCCAGCGGCTCGTGGAAGACCGGGAAAATGACGCCCCCCATCTGGTCCAGCCGCTCGACCAGGCGGCGGGTGCGGACCACGTCGTCGAGCGTCTCGCCGGGCAGGCCCAGCACCAGGCTCAGAACCGGGTAGAAACCCGTCCGCAGCGTCTTGTCGGTCACCTCCAGGACCAGGTCCTCCCAGTCCTCGGGTCGGTAAGGCGCGAGCTTGCCGGGGCTATTGGCGGCCACCAGGTGGCCGTTGGCGCTCTCCACGCCCATGTTCACCCAGAGGTAATCGGTCGCTCGGCGCCAGCTCAGCAGGCGGCGGGCCTCGCGCAACTGCTCGTCGTCAAGCTGGGCCACCGAGGCGATGTTGGCGTGGTCGATCTGCATGAACGACAGGCCCTCGACCTGGCGCATGGCCGTCAGCAGGGCGTGGAGCCTGGCGAAGTCCACCCGCCCGTCGCTGCTGCCGTAGCGGAAGAGGTCCTCGCTGCCGCTGACGACATTGGTGACGCCCGCGGCGACGTTGATCCGCAGGTCGGCCAGGATCGTCTCCACGTCCAGATGCTCCATGCGTCGCGAGCCGGAGGTGCAGAACCCGCAGCCGCGCCCGCAGCCGCGAGAAAGCTCGATGATGCCCAGCAGCGACGCCCCGCGGATGGGCTGAACGAGGTCGGCGAGGGTGCCGGCCTCGCGGACGACCGGCTCGACCGGGCGACCCTCGACCAGGTCGGCGAACAGGCGGGGGGCTTGCGCTTCGCAGAAGCCGTCGAACACGACGTCGATGCCGTGGGCCTCGATCTGCTCGGGATGAGCCAGGTACTGCCAGGCCCCCGCCCCGCCGGCGACCACGGCGAAGCCCCACCGCTCCTTGGCCCGGCGGATGAGGCCCATCATCCGCTCCATCCAGTGGGCGGTGTAGAGCCTGCCGCCCCAGAAGCTGCTGGTAGTCGTGTTGCTCATGCCGCAGCCCAGCGGATCGCTGGAACTGACGCCCACCGCCTTCACGTGCGGGCCCAACAGCCCGGGCAGGCGCTCGGGCGTGGTCACGACGACCTGGTCGGCCGTCAGCTTCCCGCCGGCCAGCAGCGAGGCCTCCAGGCGGCGCAGGCCCAGCGGGGCGGTGATCGCCCGCCCGCAGCGGTCCGTCCGCGCGGGCGGACTGACGAACCGCCGCATCGCCAGCGACGGGACCTTCGTCGTCTGCATGGTGGCGAAGATGCCCTCAAAGAGGACCTTGTAGGAGGCCGACAGCGTCCGGTCGGCCACCAGCACCACCACGGGTTCGAGTTCTCGCTTCGCAGTACTCAGGCTTCGGTTCCTGACTTGTCAGAAAGGACACGTGGGACAGACAGTCACTCTTCCGGCGGCGCCGGCTTGTCTTTGCGCGAGCAGTTGAGACGTTCCTGGAAGGCCCGCTGAATGTCCTGCTGATTCTCCTGCTCGGTGGGGAATCGTCCCGCCGCCGCGTCGGCCCCGCCGCCGGCGCTTCGGTGGCGGAGCAGGTCGTAGACGTCCTGGCGGACGAGGTTGTCCAGATTGGACGGCTCGACCTGGACCGACTCGTCGCCGTTGATCGGGGCGGCCTTGTATTTCGGAAAGACGATCGCCCCGTGCGGGCAGACGCGGGCGCAGGCGGGGCAGCCGGTCTTGCAGTTGCGGGGCTTGACGACGCGGATGCAGCCGTCGATCTCCTGGCGGTAGACGCCGAACAGGCAGAAATTGAGGCACTGCCCGCAGTGCTTGCAGCGGTCGAGGTCGATCAGGGGGAACCACGCCGCCCAGTCGCCCTGGGCGGCCACGTGCCGTTCCGGGCCGGGCAGGTGCGCGTCGGATCCTTCGAGCCCGAGCTCGCGGATGATCTCGGCGGCCGGGCGGCTGCGGAGATTGAACAGGCGCACCTCCGCCGGCAGGGGCGAGGAGGCGGACTGAAAGAGGCACCGCACGGCCCGCTCGAAGCAGGCGATGACGCCGGAGCGGCCCTGGGAGGCGATGCGGGCGAGGACCTCGTGGCGGCGCTCGCTCAGTTCGCACAGGTCGTCGACCTCGATCAGCTCGATGCCCGAGCGGACGAGGGCGGCGCGGACCTCTTCGAGGGCGTGGGCGGGCAGGAGCTGGGCCTGTCGGCAGCGGCACAGCAGCAGGATGTCCAGTGGCGCGGGCATGCGGAGGCGATCGCCTATGGCTTGACGTCCACGCAGACCACGTCGCCCTTGGCGTTGCGGCAGTACACCCTGCCGTTGGCCAGCACCGGTGTGGACCAGCACTTGCGGTCGATCACCTGGGCCTGCCCCAGCAGCTTGAAGGCCTTGCTGTCGGGTTGGACGAAGGTCAGCTTGCCGTCCTCGCTGAGCACGACGAGGATGCCGCCGGCCAGCATCAGCGAGCCCTTGCCCAGGTGCTTCTGGGTCCAGGCGACCTGCCCGGTTTCCCAGTCCATGCAGGTGAAGGTGGACTCGTCGAAGCCGTACAGGCTGCCCTTCCACAGGATGCAACTGTTGAAGTGGTTGCGCATGTCCCGGTTCCGCCAGGTCTGGTTGGCGGGTCCCCGGCCGATGGTGAACTGGGCGCAGCCCGTGCCGTAGCCCGAGGAGATGAACACCTTGTCGTCCTGGAGGATGGGGTCGGCGGCGTTGACGTCGTAGCGGGTGGTCCAGGGGAAGCTCCACAACGGCTTGCCCGTCTCCGCCAGCACGCCCACGCAGGCCTTGGAGGCGAAGATCATGACCGCGTCGCGCCCCTCGTGCTTGTAGGGCACGGGCGTGGAATAGCCCGACGGTTCGTTGCCGCTGTTCCAGACGATCCGCCCGTCATCCTTGCTCAGGGCCAGCCCGGCCGGGCCCATGTTGTAGATCACCAGGCGCCCCAGCACCAGCGGGGAGCTGGCGAAGCCCCAGGTGGGCTCCTTGTTGGGGAAATCCTTCTCCCAGATCGCCTTGCCGGTCTGGGCGTCCAGGCAGCACAGCCGCCCGTACTTGCTGGCCGTGTAGACCTTGCCGTCAACGACGGTGGGCGTCGAGTGCGTCCCGCCTTCGTAGTACTTGTCGCCCAGGCGCTGGGGATACTGGTGCTTCCAGATCTCCTTGCCCGTTTCGGCGTCCCAGCAGAAGATCGTGTCCTTGCCGTCCGCGTTGCCGATCGTGTAGGCCTTGTTGCCGGCCACCGCGAACGACGAGAAGCCCGTGCCCACGCTGGCCCGCCAGAGGATCTTCGGTCCGCCCGCCGGGAAGGTGGTGGCGAAGCCCGTCTCCTTGCTGATGCCGTTGTGGTCCGGCCCGCGCCAGTTGGGCCAATCCTCCGCGGCGGCGGGGGCGGCAAAAGCGCACAATCCCAATGCGACAACTCCGACAAGCCAAAGGCGGCGCAGTCCAACCGTCATAGCTTTCTCCTGTTGAATCATCCTGGGACCTCTGAACGGGAATACTCTACCCGACGGGGCGGATTTCTCCAAGTCCAATCGAACGGCCGGGACCGCGGAACCGTCCTATTCCTCCGGATCGGCGGTGCTTCGTCTCCGCTTGCGGAGGGCGGGCAGGCCGCGCTTGAACGGCTTGTCCGCCTGGGTGGCCCGGCGGACAAAGTCGACGTATCTGCGGGCCGGGGGCGTCCAGTCGTCGCGGGCCTCCATCTCGCGGAGGGCCTGGGCGTGGGTCAGCCCGCTGCGGTACAGCAGGCGGAACGCTTCCTTGATCTGCCGGCGGTCCTGGTCGTTCAGGTCGGGCGCCCGACGCAGGCCCACGAGGTTCAGGCCGGCAAGCTTGTTGATCCCGAAGGCCATCAGGCTGTAGGGCGGGACGTGGGTGGACACGCCGCCGTTGCCCTGGATCATGGCCCGCTCGCCCACCCAGCAGAACTGGTGGACGCCCGCATGGGCCGACAGCAGCACCCCGCGCATGACTGTGGCGTGCCCGGCAATGGCGGATCCGTTGACCAGGACCACGTCGTCCTCGATGGTGGCGTTGTGCCCGGCGTGAGTGTCGGCCATCCAGTAGCACCGGTTGCCCACGACCGTGGCGTTGCCCTCGCCGGTCGCCCGGGAGATGGTCACGCCCTCGCGAAAGACGTTGCCGTCGCCGATCCGCAGGTAGCTGACCGTCTCAGGGGTGAACTTGAGGTCCTGGGGCAGCCCGCCCAGCACGGCCCCGCTGTCGACGTAGTTGTTGCGCCCCAGCGTGGTGTGGCGGCGCACCACCGCGTGGGCAGCCAGCCGCGTCCCCTCGCCGATGCGCACGTCGGCTTCCACGATCGCGTATGGGCCGATCTCCACGCCGTCGGCCAGCTCGGCTGACGCCTCCACGATGGCGGTCGGGTGTATCTTGGGCATTCGAGGTTCCCTTTCGTCAGAATGTGATTCTACGCGCCGGCGGGCGGGAATCAAGACGCGCGACCTCGCGGACGTTCCTGTCCGCAACTCCCAACGCCAGTGCCCCCCGTCTGGATCGGAACTTCAGGCAGAAGTGCCCCAGCCGCCCGCCCGCTGACGCTGGCACTCGTAGAGGAGGATGCCCGCGGCCACCGTGACGTTGAACGAGTGGGCCGACCCGGTCATCGGGATGCGGGCGGCCTGGTCGCAGAGGTCCAGCAGGTCCGGCGGCAGGCCGGCGGTTTCGTTGCCCACCAGCAGGACGACCGGTCCGCGGAGGTCCAGCTCCCACACGGGCCGCCGCGAGTGGGCGGAGCTGCCGACGACGGCCAGCCCGCGGTCGCGCAGGCGCTTCAGTTCGCCGCCCAGATCGCCGGACAAGGTGAGCGGAACGCGGAAGATCGAGCCGGTGGTGGAGCGGACGGCCGGACGCGACCACGGATCGGCGCTGTCGGCGGAGAAGACCGCGCGCGTGGCCGCCCAGGCGTCGGCGGTGCGGATGAGCACGCCGACGTTGCGCGGGTCCTGGATGGACTGGCCCGCCAGCAGGCAGGCGTCGGCGGGCAGGTCCTCCAGCGGGGCCGGCGGCGGGCGGGACACCACGGCCAGGCAGCCCACCGACGTGCGGTAGCCCAGGTCGAGCACCTTGAAGAAGATGCCCGGCTGGAGCAGGTGGCAGGGCAGGTTCGCCTGGCGGGCCAGGTCGAGCACCTGGCGGTCCTCGTCCTGCTCGACGCCGTCCAGGAAGAACACTACGTGGATGGCCGAGCGGGCCTCGATGGCCTGGCGGACCATCCTGGCCCCGTCGGCCAGGAAGCACGCGCCGCTCTCGCCCGCCCCGGCCGCCAGCCGGCGCCGGGCGTCGGCGACGATCGGGTCCTTCAAACTGGCAATCGCTCCACTGGCTCGCATAGCCGTAGTGTACCGTCGGCGGCCGGGCGGCGGAATATTCCCGCTCGCGCCGACGTTTGACTGAAAAGCAACCACTGAAACGGGAGACTATCCAATGACGAAGACATGGTTGGGTGTTCTGTGTGCGGCACTGCTGACGGCGGGCTCGGTGCGGGCGGCGGGTTTCGAACTCAAGGACACAGCCGGCCAGCACCTGGACGTCCTGCTGGACGGCAGGATCGTGGCCCGCTACATGTACGCCAGCGACACCTCGACCAAGGAACGGGCCCACGAGACCTACAAGCCGTACCTCCACGTGTTCGACGCCGAGGGCAAGGCCCCCATCACCAAGGGCCCGGGCGGGCTGTACACGCACCACCGGGGCATCTTCGTCGGCTGGACCAAGCTGGGCTTCGGCGGCAAGAGTTACGACCTGTGGGGCATGGGCGCCGGACGCATCGAGCACCAGAAGTTCCTCGATCAGAAGGCCGGCGACGACCAGGCGACGTTCACCTCGCTGACCCACTGGATCACCAGGGACGGCCAGCGCGTCCTGGTCGAGGAGCGGACGCACACCGTTCGCCGCGGCCCGGGCGGCATGCGGCTGGCGATCGACTTCACGTCCAAGCTCCAGGCCGCCGACGGAGAGGTCCAACTCAAGGGCGACCCCGAGCACGCGGGCGTTCACTACCGCCCGGCCGACGAGGTCGACCGGACCAAGACGACCTACGTGTACCCCAAGGAGAACGCCAAGCCGCACGCGGACCTGGACTACCCCTGGGTGGGCGAGAGCTACACCCTCCACGACAAGCGATACAGCGTGGTCCAGATGAGCCACGGCGACAATCCCGGCGACGCGCGCTGGTCGGCCTACCGCGACTACGGGCGGTTCGGCGAGTTTCCCACCGGCGCCATCGCCAAGGGCGAGAGCCTGACGCTGAAGTATCGCTTTCTCATCGCCGACGGCGAGATGCCGTCCGTCGAGCAGATCCACAAGGCCTATGCCCAGTTCGCCGGCGCGTCGGCGGCAGGCGAGGTCCCCAAGACGACCGTCCGCCCCGCCGAGGGGGCGGCGGCTAAGAAGGCACCGAAAAAGAAATAGTAACACTGGAGGCGTTCGGTGGGGCGGGGGCGACTTCACGCCTGGCAGCAGGCGCCCAGGGCGGTGCGGACCTGGAGCAGCGACTGCACGAACGGGCCGCTGAGGCGATCGCGCGGGCGGGCCACCGGCCGCCACCAGCCCTGGTCAATTACATGACTCAGCCGGTAGTGCTGGTGTCATACCCCATGGCTTGGCGGGGTCAAGTCCTTGTGAGGCGGGCTTTCGGCTAGGGTTTGTCGCGGTGGCCTTCTACGGCGCCGAGGTACAGCCACGCCCGCAGTTCGTCCTGGCCAAGCCTGCGCGCGAAGGCGGCGAGGTCGTCGTGCCGGCCCGCGGATGACAGCGAGGCGGCGATCTTGCGGACGAGTTCCACGGCGGCCGGGTTGCCGGGGACCGGCCCGGCGAGGCGGTCGGCGACGGCGGGTCGGGAGTCGGCGCCCGTTGCATTCTCCCGGTCGGGGGCAAACCCCACGGGCTTGTCCCCCGGGGGAGGTTGCAGGCGGGCGTCGGGGGCGGCGGGCTTTGCGTCTTGGGCGCGGTCAAAGTAGTGCATCGCGAGGTCGAGACTGCCCGCCTCCAGCAGGGCCGACGCGAGCATCAGCGGGTCGGCGCCGTCCCGGGCGATTTCGTCGGCGGCCCGGCGGGCGGGCTCGGCTTGGCCGCGCTGTGCGAGCGACTTGACCTTCTCGATCCGCACGGGCCACAGGGCGGATCGGGCCTCGAACGACCGCTGGGCGTCCACGTGTTGTTCGAGCAGCTTGCGGGCGGCCGGCACGTCGTCGCAGCGGGCCAGTCCCTCCGCCAGGCGCATAGCCAGATGCTCGCGGCTCTTGGACGCCATGGCCTGGAGGTGTTGGGCGGCCTGGTCGAGCGTCGCCCGGGCCTCCTGGGTGCGCCCCGCGTCGAGCAGGACGAAGGCCAGGTGGGCCAGGCAGTCGCAGGTGGTCGATTCGGGGCAGGCGCGTGCGGCGGCGCGGGCCAACTCGACGGAGCGTCGAGCGGGTTGCGGCCGGCCGGCGCGGAACTGCTCGTCGGCGAGGTCGGAGTAGGCCAGGGCCTGCTCGCGTCGGGCGTCGCGGTCCCGGGCGAAGGCGGTGCCGGCGATGTCGTCGGCCACCGCTTGGGCGGCCTTGTCGTCGCCCGCGCGGGCCAGCAGGCGGGCGACCTGTCGTCGGTGCCAGGCGAGGCGGACGCCCGAGGCCAGGTCGCGGGCCTGGCCCAGCACGTGGAGGGCGAACTCGCCCTCGCCGATCTCCAGGCTGGCGGCGGCCAGGCGGCAGAGCAACTCGCAGCGGTTCAGGCCGGCCAGGTCGTCGTCGTAGGTGATGCCGACGGCGGCTTCCTCGGCCCGGCGGAGGGTTTCCGCGGCCTGCTCGGTCTGCCCGTCGTGGAATTGGAAGAGGGCGAATTGGGGCAGGAGCCTGGCCAGGTGGAACCGAGGCAGGACGGAGCGGACGTCCTCGGGCCGTTGACCGTAGGGGATGCCCATCCATCGGGCGGCCGCGCGGGCCTGGTCGAGCTGGTCCGCCCGCGCCCATGCCAGGGCCACCGCCTCCAGCAGGGCCACGCGCCGCTGGTCGTCCTCGACGCCCAGGGCCTCCTGAAAGGCGAGCTTGACGGTAGCGGCGGCGTCGGCGCGGCGGCCGAGCGAGCCCTGTGCCCGGGCAACGGCCAGCAGCGACTCGACGCGACCGGGCGGCTCGTCGTCGGCCCCGGCGGCCCGCTTGGCCTGGTCGAAGGACCGCTCCGCGGCCTGGAGGTCCATGATCTTCGCCTGTGCGACGGCGGCGGCAGCCAGGGCCCGGCTGCGGCGGCTGAAGGAGTCGATGGCGGCGGCGGTCTGGAGGGCGCGGTCGGCCTGTCCGGCCTCGGCGTAGGCTTCAGCCAGCAGGTGGAGGCGGTCGCTCGCCTGTCTGGCGTCCAGGCTGGCGGCGGCGCGGGCGGCCTGGGCGAGGCAGTCGTCGGCCTCGCGACGGACGTGTCTGAGGCAGGAGCGTCCCAGCAGGGCCAGCAGCTTGCTCTGGCGGTCGCCGGGCAGGGTTGAGGCGGCCTGGCGGGCGCGGGCGATGTACTCGCCCAACGTGTCGTGGGGGCGGGCCTGGCCCGGCAGGGGCGAGGCCGCCAGGGCGGTCGGCAGCAGGACCAGGATGAGGCGGCAGGCACGCATGACGGGATTATAAGCCAGCTCGGCCGTCTTGTCAGAGCCAACAGAGCCATGGGAGCTGCGGGAAGGGTCTTCCCACAACTCCCATGGCGTCCGCTTGGGCGGCGATCCAGGAGGGTGTCGCCCGGTGCGCCGGCCCTGGAGACTACTCGTCGCCGGGCTGCTCGGCCTCGGCTTCCGCTTTGGCCTGGGCGGCGCGGGCGGCCTCGGCGGCTTCCTGGCTCTCGCGGTCGGGCACGACCCAGACGTGGACGGTGGCCGTCACGTCCTGGGCGAACTTGAGGGTCACGTCGAACTTGTCGAGCCTCTTGATGGGCTCGTCCAGGGCGACGTTGTCGGCCTCGACGAAGACGCCTTCGCGGGTGAGGGCCTCGGCGACCTGGGCGGGTCCGACCGAGCCGTAGAGCTGGCCTTCCTCGTTGGCCCGCGCGGTGATGGTGACTTCCTTGCCCTCGACGGCCTTGGCCCGGGCCTCGACTTCTTTGCGGAGTCGGGCCATTTCCTCGAGGTGCTTCTTCTTCTCGACCTCGACGGCCTTGAGGTTGCCCGGCGTGGGTTCGACGGCCAACTGCTGGGGCAGGAGGTAGTTCCGGGCGTAGCCCGGCTTGACCTCGACCAGGTCGCCGATCTGCCCAAGCTTGGGGACGTTGCGTCGCAGCAGCACTTTCATGTGGATTGTCCTTTCAGGTTGGGCCTAGCCGACGTAAGGGATCAGGGCCATGAATCGGGCCCGCTTGATCGCCCTCATGCACGAGCGCTGGTGGTGGGCGCAGTTGCCGCTGCGCTTTCGGCTGAACAGCTTGCCCTGCGTGGTGATCAGCTTGGACAGGGTGGCGATGTCCTTGTAGTCCACCTCGGGCAGCTTCTCGCGGCAGAAGCGGCACTTGGCCTGCTCGCGGAAGCGGGGCTTGCGCTTACGCTTCTGGGGCCTGCCGCGTCCGCCCATCATCATTCGTCTTGGCATCTCGATTTCCTTTAGCTACAGGTTTCCTGTTGGGTTACGGTGTCGTACCGATAGTCAGCGATATCAGAAGGGGATCTCGTCCCCGCCGCCGCCCTGGTCGTAATCCGGGGGGGCGGGCTCGCCCGCGTCCTCGACCGGGGCAGGGGCCTGGTGGGCGGGCGGCGCC
The DNA here is from genome assembly GCA_022705325.1 of Planctomycetota bacterium. GTDB lineage: Bacteria > Planctomycetota > Phycisphaerae > SM23-33 > SM23-33 > MWDR01. The sequence continues at coordinate 318,020 of JAKJER010000001.1, forward strand.
TGCCGGGCCTGCGGCGGAGCGGAATTCCGCTGGTACCCGCCGCCCTGGCCCCCTCCGGAGTCCAGAAACTGGAAGTTCTCCACGACCACGCGGTGCTTGCTGTGCTTCTGGCCGTCCTTCTCCCAGGTGGCGTAGTGCAGGCGCCCGTCGACCAGGATGGACCGCCCCTTGCGCATGTACTGATTGATGATCTCCGCCGGTTTGCCGAAAGCGCGACAATCGATGAAGCAGGTGTCCTCCCGCTGCTGGCCCTGCTGATCGCGCCACCTGCGGTTGACGGCCAGGCCGAAATCGACTGCCGGCGTCTGGTTGGGCAGATAACTCAACTGAGGGTCCCGCGTCAGGTTGCCGGCCAGGATGACCTTGTTGTAGTTTGCCATGTCCGCTTCCTTTTTCTTGTTGCGGCCTGGTCTTCCCCCCGCCGGCGACAGGCCGGGGGCGGGAGGGGCCTATTCCTGTTCTTCCTCGTCCTTGACCGGTTCGCCCTCGTCCTCGGACGCGTTCTCGTCGGCGTCCTTGCTCTGGACCTCGCGGCTGCGACGGGGGCGGCCTTCGCCCTCGCCGCGGCGGGGGCGGCGATCTTCCTCTTCGTCGCCGGCCGGCGCCTCTTCCTCTTCCTGCCCGACCCGGCTGGCCCCGCTGGTGACGGGGGTCTCGGCGTTGATCTGCTCCTGGGTCAGCGCTTCCTTGTGCAGGATCATGCTGCGGAGGATCTGTTCGGACAGCTCGCAGTCGTGTTCGATCTCGCTCATGTGCGCGGGGTCGACCGCGAAGTAGGTCAGCACGTACAGCCCGCGCCGCCGCCCCTGGATCTCGTAGGCTAGGCGGCGCTCATCCCACGGCTTGATGGACAGGATGTCGGCCTGGTATCGCTCCAGCAGCCCGCGGACAGGCCGGCTGGCGGCCTCGAAGTCCGGTTGGCCGGCGTCCAACAGGAACAGACCTTCGTACGTTCGTTTTGCAGTCATCTCGATTGCCCTTTCTGGGTTCAGCTTTCTTGCCCTTTGGCGTTGTAGGTTTCCATCACGCGACTCAGGTCCTGGAACAGCCAGTCTTCGACCGCCTGGGCCGCCCGACGGACGGCCGGGGCGATCTGCTCTTCCTCGTCGGCGGTAAACGCCGAGAGCACGTAGTCGGCCTGGTCCATCAGCGGCGGCTTGGCGCCGATGCCGATCCGCAGCCGGGGCACCTGCGTGGTGCCCAGGCGGTCGAGGATGTCCGCCAGGCCGTTATGCCCGCCGGCCGATCCGTCGCCTCTCAGCCTCAGCCGCCCGACTTCCAGGGCCAGGTCGTCCAGCACGATCAGCAGGCAGGACAGGTCTTCGACCTTGTAGAAGTCCACCATCTGGCGGACAGCCTGCCCGGAGCGATTCATGAACGTCTGCGGCTCGAGCAGGAACACGCGGATCGCCCGGGCGTCCCGCTCGACTCGCACGTCGTCCAGCCTTCCCAGGAAGGCCGACCGGCCCGCACGCGACAGCCAGCGGCCTCGCAGGGCCTCCAGCACGCGGAAGCCCACGTTGTGCCGCGTCCGCTCGTACTGCCGGCTGGGGTTGCCCAGCCCGACCACAAACCGCACCCGTTGATCGCTCATCATCTGTAGCCAGTAGCCCGTAGCCTGTAGTCGGTAGCCTGTTGCCCGCAACCGGCAGCCGGCACTCCTCGTCACTGGCTACTGGTTGCTGGCTACAGGCTACAAGACACAGGTCACTTCTCTTCTTCCTCTTCCTCTTCGCGCTTCTTCTCGCCGATGACTTCCGGCTCGGCCTGGCCCTCTTCGCCTTCCTCGGCGGGCGCTTCCTCTTCGATCACCGTAAGGGCACAGACGATGGCTTCCGGATCGCTCAAGAGGGTGATGCCCTCGGGCAGCTTGACGTCCCGCATGTGCAGCATGTCGCCGATCTTCATGTCGTTGATCGGCACGCGGATGTCCTCGGGGATCTGGCGGACGGCGCACTCGAGGTCGATTTCGGCGGCCTGCTGGTGCATCACGCCGCCCTCGGCCAGGCCCGCGGGCGTGCCGCGGAGGACCAGCGGCACCGTCACTTCCACCCGCTCGTCCAGGTCCACGCGGGCCAGGTCCACGTGCAGGACGACCTGCTGCATCGCGTCGTACTGCACGTCCTTGACCAGGACGTTCTGCACCTGCCCGTCCACGTCCAGCTCGAACAGCCTCTCGCCGTGGTGCAGGGCGACCTCCAGGTCGTGAGCGTCCAGGGCGACCGGGATGTTCTCCTGGGCGTGCCCGTAGACCACGCCGGGGATCAGGTTCTTCTTGCGCAGGCCCCGCACCTTGCGGGTACCCAGGGCGTCGCGTCTCTTTGCCGTCAACTTGGCCATGTCTGGTTCTCCTTGTCGGCCGACCGCCAGCGCCGCACGCTCCGCCGGCCTCACTCGGGCCGGGCTCGGGCTGCAGGCCCGCCGTCGCCGTTTCTAAGCTCTGTATCCGATCAAGCCTGTCCGCCGTTCTCGATCGCGAAGAGGCTGCTGACCGACTCGTCATTGTGAATCCGGTGGATCGCCTCGCCCATCAGCCCGGCCACCGATAGCACCCGCAGCTTGCCGATCTGCTGGACCTTGTCCTGGCCGACCGGGATGGTGTCGGTGACGATGATCTCGTCGATGGGGGCCGCCCCGAGCCGCTCGATGGCCGGCCCGCACAGCACGCCGTGGGTCGCGCCCACGAACACCTGCTTGGCGCCTTCCTCGCGGCAGAGGACGGCCGCCCCGCAGACCGTGCCCGCGGTCGAGATCATGTCGTCCATCATCAGCACGGTCTTGTCCCGAACGTCGCCGATGATCCGCCCGACGGCGACCTCTTCGCCGCTGACGCGGCGCTTGTTGATGATGGCCAGTTCGCCCCCCAGCCGCTCGGCGTAGACGCGGGCCCGCTTGGTATTGCCCACGTCCGGGCTGACCAGCACCAGGTTCTCCAGCCCCCGCTGGACGAAGTAGCGGCTGAGCACCGGCTCGGCCAGCAGGTTGTCCACGGGGATGTCGAAGAAGCCCTGGATCTGGGCGGCGTGCAGGTCCATGGTCAGCACGCGGTCCGCCCCCGCGGTGGCGATGAGATTGGCCACCAGCTTCGCGGTGATCGGCGTGCGACCCTCGTCCTTGCGGTCCTGGCGGGCGTAGCCGAAGTAGGGGATGACCGCGGTGATCCGCTCGGCCGACGCGCGCCGCGCGCAGTCGATGAACACCAGCAGCTCGATGAGGGTCTCGTTGACCGGCTCGCAGGTGGGCTGGATGATGAACACGTCGCGCCCGCGGACGTCCTCCTCGAGCTTGACCATCAGCTCGCCGTCGGGGAAGGCGTTGATCTTCACCGCCCCCAGGCCCACGCCGAGGTAGTCGCTGATCTTCGAGGCCAGGGGCAGGTTGGCCCGCCCGGCGAACAGCTTCAAATTGCTCATGGAGAAGCCTCCCCGGCCCGCAGCCGGTCGGACAGGATCGAGCTGACCTGCTGGAGCTCATCGAGGGTGTTGATGCTGAGGACGTCCTCGGGCGGCACGGCCGCCACGGCGGCCAGCTTCTGCCCGTCCTGTCGCAGCAGGGCGAGGGCGTCGGTCAGGTAGTATTCGCCCTTGGCGTTGTGGTTGGTCAGGCGGTGCAGGACCCAGCGAAGGGCCTGGGCGTCGAAGCAGTAGACCGAGACGTTGACCTCTCGGACGGCCCGCTGCTGCTCAGTCGCGTCGAGGTACTCGACGATGCCCAGCAGCGTCCCGCCCTGGTCGCGGAGGATTCGTCCGTAGCGGGCGGGCTCGTCCAGGATGGAGGTGGCCAGGGTGCAGGCGGCCTGCTCGCGCCGGTGGGTGTCCAGAAGCTGGCGGAGGGTCTGGCTGCGGATGAGCGGGCCGTCGCCCGCCAGCACCAGCACCGGGCCTTCCAGGCCCGTCAGGCGGTCCTGGCAGACCATGGCGGCGTGGCCCGTGCCGAGTTGGGGGCTCTGCTCGACGAACTCGACGTCGGCGGCGCCGCCAAACTGCTCGCGGACCAGATCGCTGCGGTGGCCCACCACCACCAGCAGGCGGTCCGCCCCGGCCTGGTGGCAGGCGTCCATCACCCACGCCAGCATAGGCCGCCCGCACACCTCGTGCAGGACCTTGGGCAGGTCGCTGTTCATGCGGGTGCCTTTGCCGCCGGCCAGTAGTATCGCGGTCGTGCTCATGTCGTGCGTGTCGCCGTATGCGTCCGAACCGATCAAGGCAGGCGTCCCGTCAAGACGTCGCCGGAAAAATCGCTACCCGGCCAGGACTCGAACCTGGAATAAGAGGACCAAAACCTCTTGTGTTGCCAATTACACCACCGGGTAAAGGCTCACCTGCCTGCAGGCAGGCTGGTCGCCGGGCCAACCACGAGGCGCTGAAGACCCGGCGGGCAACCAGTTGTCGCGGCTGGGGATTCGTCCGGAGGTCTGAACGAGTGGCCGCTACCTCACTCGCCCATTCCGCGCCGGCCAGGCCGACGCGGGCGCCCCGTGCGGACGAAAGCGCCTCAAGCCCCATGACTATACGTGCCGCCACAAGGGATGTCAAGTTCGAAATCTGCCTTGAAACAGGCCCGCGTGCCGGAGGGTTCCTGTCTTGCCGAACGCGGCGGATCGGGTAAGATAGGGGCAGGCGCATGCGGCAGGAGTGCTCGCCGAGCCCCCCGTGCGGCCCTCGCCGCGCCAGGGGGCCACCTCCGCGGGCGCGCTTGCCGGAAGGAGCCCCCTTGTGACTCCACACCTCTCGCTCCTGTGGGCGATGATGCTGACGTTTTCGGGCCTGTCCGGCTCGTCCCTGCTGCTCCCGGCCGGCGGGACCGTTCTATCGGCGTCCGTGGGCCAGGCGACCGGGAAGGAGCAGGACGCGAGGGCGGAGGAAGAAGCCGCCCTCCGCCGGACCGAGGCGATCCTCTTGAAACAGCCCGGCGCGGCGCCCGATCGACTGGCGGGGGTTTGGACGCGACTGGGGTGGCTGTGCCTTCAGCGACAGCCCGCCGAGGCCGAGAGGCTCTTCCGCAAGGCCATCGACGCGACGAGCAAGTCGCCGCCGGGCCAGCCGACGCCCGCCGCGGCGCGGTGGCTGGGACTCGGCTGGGCGTGCAGCACGCAGGGCAAGCATGAAGAGGCCGCCAAGGCCTTCCGCGAAGCGCTGGCCCTAGATGAGAAGGCCTTCGGTCGGGACCACGTCAAACTGATCGGCCCGCTTTCGGGGCTGGGCGAGGCCCTGGTGAACCTCCGGCAATTCGAGCAGGCCGAAGCCGCCGGCGCCCGCATTGTGGACATCGTCGGTCGCGCCAGCGGGCCCTGGGAGCCGAGCCTGGCCCAACGCCTGCACAATAACGCGTACGTCTACCGGACCGCCGAGAGGTACGCGATGGCCGAGGCGCTATACGCCTGCGTTGTGGCGATCCTGAAGAACGCACCTGGCGACCGGCCTGCCGCCCGCCAGGCGCTCCTGGGCGACGCGCTGGCTAGCGAGGGCTACATGTGCCGCGCGCAGGGAAAGTACCTGCGGGCCGAGGAATGCCACCGCCAGGCCCTCGACGTTCGAGAACGCATCGAGGGTCCGGACGGCCTCGGCGCCGCCCAAAGCCTGAACGACCTCGGCGTGATCTGTCTGGAGCAGGGACGATACGCCCAGGCCGAGGAGTTCCTCATGCGCTCCCTGGCCGCGCGGGAAAAGGCGACCGGGGCAGCCTCGATGTTGCTCAGACAGAACTACCACAACCTGGGCCTGGTCTACATGGCGCAGAGGCGGCTGGGCTTGGCCGAGACCGCCCTGCGGCGGGCGGCGGCCATCGAAGGGACGCACCGCCTGAGCGAGTTGAGACGGCGAGGCGTCCCCGTGGACGCGGAACTGGAGGCTTGCGTCAGGGAGTACGGCCTGCACGAGCTGGGACACGTGTACCTGATGCGCGGCCAGGCCCACCAGGCCGAGGAAATCTACCGGCGCAGCACCGCCGCCATCGAGCGCATGGAAGGCCCCGGAAACCTCCTGGCCGTCGCGTGCCGGAAAGACCTCGCCGACGCCTGCCTCGCGCAGGGGAAACTGCGTGAGGCCCGCGGGCTGTTCGAGCGGGCGCTGGCGATGCGGGAGGAACTGGCCGGCAAAGACCATCCCGCCGTCGCGAAGGCCCTGGTGGACCTGGCAGGCCTGTGCCGCGCCGAGGGCGACCTGGCGGCTGCGGGCCGGCTGCTCGACCGGGCCAGGGCCATCTTCGAGAAGGCCTTCGGGCAGGACCATCTCTACACGGCGATGGCGGCCTTGCAGCGGGCGCTGGTCGCCGCCCACCAGGGCCAGTGGGAGGTCGCCTGGTCCCTGGCCCCGGCGGCGCAGCAGAATCTGGTCAAGGCGCGGTCCCTGGCGGCCGTCTCGCCGGTGACTCGTTCGACCGCCATGGCCCGCTTTGCCGTGCCCGGACTCGTGCCGTTCCTGGCCCTGAAGCTCTGCAAGGACGAAGATGCCTTGCGCCTGGCGGAGCAGGGCAGCGCCCTGGGCTTGAGGGAGTTGCTGGCCTTGGCGGGGGCCCAGACGACCGCCGTCCTGGACGAGAGCGATCGCCGGCGCATCGAGCCCGTCCTCGGACGCATCAATGCGCTCAACAACGAGATCGCATCGCGAAGACAAGAAGGCAAGCCCGCCGACGAACTCGTGAAGGAACTGGGCCGGCAGGAGATGGAATACGACGCCCTCACGGCCGAGCTGGGCAAACGGCGCTCGCCGTTCGTCGTCGCTCAGGCGATCGAGACCATGACCTCCGATCGGGCCTCCGCGTGCCCGGTCCTGGACGAGCGCACGGCGATTGTCGGATGGCTGGCCTTCGGGGAGTGCCTCTGGGGCTACGTCGTGCGCCGCGACGCCGTACGGTGGGTCAACCTGTCCGACGGGTGGAATCCCGGCGGGGAACAGCAGCAGATTCGCCACATCCTGGACTCGGCCCGCACTTCGGATCGACAGGCGATGCCCGCCGACGACCTCGCCGCGGTGTACCGGGGACGCTTCGCCCTCCTGGAGCCTCACCTGGCCGGGACGGACAAGCTGATCGTGATCGCCCAGGACTGGGCGGCGTATCTCCCCGTGGACATGCTTTTGACGCGCCGCCCCGCGCCGGGCGAGACGGATCCGGCCGACTGGCCCTGGCTGGGGCGACGATGGGAGGTCAGCGCCGCGCCGTCGGTGACCGTTCTGGACCTTCTCTGCCGCCGGCGCCGCTCGGCGCCCTCGTCGCGATGGACGTACGAGTTGTTCGCGATGGGCGACCCCCCGTTCAGCGCCGAGCAACTGGCGCAGATGGGCTCACCGGGCGATTCGCCGAATCCGCTGTCGCAGCCGGCGGAGGCCCTGGCGGCTGTTGCGCGGGTTCTGCGGTCGGACAGGACGGCGGCGCCTCCACGCCTGCCGGGGACGCGGCGGGAAGTGCAGCTCATTGCCGCCACACTCGGACAGGACCGCTGCCGCCTGCTGCTGGGGCCCGACGCGTCGGAGGGCAAGCTGTTCGAGGCCAGTGAGGCCGGCACGCTGCGCCGGTGCCGATACGTTCATCTGGCAACGCATGGGCTGGCCGACCCCCAACGCCCGGAGTTGTCGGCCCTGTTATTGGCGATGGCGCCCGCACAGGAGTCCTTCGACGGCCTGCTGCACATGCGGGAGGCGCTGCGGCTCAAGCTCGACGCGGACCTGGTGGTCCTGTCAGCCTGCCAGACCGCCCTGGGCGGCGACGTCCGGGGCGAGGGGGTGGTCGGGCTGTCCACGGCCTTTCTGTATGCCGGGGCGTCCTCCCTGGTGATCAGCCTGTGGAACGTGCCTGACGCCGCGACGACCCTGTTGATGCACCGTTTCTATCGCAGCCTGAAGGCGGGGAAGAGCAAGGCCGCCGCCCTGCGGGAAGCCAAGGCATGGCTGCGGGCCCTCACGCGGGAAGACCTGGACGACCTGGCCCTGCGCGAGCCCGCGCTGAACGGGCTGACGCGCGGGCTCGGGTCGGCCGTCACCGCGCCCAAGGGGCGGGCCGTCTCGGCCCACCCGTTCGCTCATCCCCACAACTGGGCGGGATTCATCCTCCTGGGCGACCCACGATGAGGAGCATGGCCTCGCACCGGGCCTCGCGCGGTCACCTCGGGCCGTCCGGCCCGTCGTTCAGAGCGCCGCGGCTGGTCGGGTCGGGCCTGACCTGCCTCTCGGCAGGCAGGTGGGTGAAGCTCAACGCGCGGACCATAGCCCATTCTCGCGGAACCCTTTCCATCAGGCCGGCCAGCAGGCCCTTCTCGGCCCGCACGGCCTTGCTCCCGATCGCCCGATGCGTGGCGGCGGGGTTCGCGATCAATCGCACGTCCTTGCCCTCGGCCAGGAGCATGCCCACGCCGTCGATGGCGGGCGCCGAGCCAAGTTGCCCCAACTCCTGGCGGACCTGGGAGGCGGTCCGTCCGGCCTGGCGGCAGGCCAACAGCAGGATCGTCTGCGTCCCTCCCGGTCCGGTCAGGGGCAACCATTCGTTGCGGTCGGCGGGCACCGACAGCTCCCGCACCGCGCCGGGGACCTGATCTTCGGGAGGGTACAGGACGGCCAATTGGCCGTCGGTGCTGGCGCCCAGGAGGTAGGGGCATAGCGGCTGGGAGAAGCGGACCTGGACCTGGATGCGGTCGCCGCTGACCAGGGGCAGCAGGTCGGCGGTGAGGACCTGATAGGAGCCGCTCTGGTTGGCTCGCTGGAAGTGGATGGTCATTTCTCCCGAGGCCGCCCGCGAGGGCCCCGCGGGGGCGAGCAGCCTCCAGCCCAGGGCGGCGACGGAGACAGCGGCCACGCCCCCGCCCAGAGCGACCAGCATCTGGCGCCGGCTGCGGAGCGACGCCAGGCTGCGGTGCATCTGATCGACGCTGGCCAGCCGCTTGTCTGCCTCGGCGGCCAGCGCCCGGTTGGCCACGCGGGCCAGCCCGCGGCGCAGCGCCGAACCGCGTCCCTCATCGACCAGTTCGACCCGGCCATCGCATATGGCCTGGAACGATCCGGGCGAGTCCCCGTACGGCGTGGACCCCGTCAGCAGGTACTTCAGCACGCCGCCCAGCGCGAAGACGTCCACCCGCTGATCGGCCGACGCCTCACCCCGCGCCTGTTCCGGCGCCATGTACGCCGGCGTGCCCGACACGCCCCGTGGCAGGGCTGGATCGTACGGGCTGATCAGGCGCGAGACGCCGAAGTCGATGATCATCGGCCGGCCCTGCGGGGTGACGACGATATTCTGGGGCTTCAGATCGCGATGGACCACGCCGCGGGCGTGGGCGTGGTGGACCGCATCGGTCAACTGGAGCATCCAGTCCAGCACGCGTGGCGGCGCGGGGGGCTCGTTCTTGACATAGCTGTCCAGGGGCAGCCCGTCGACCAGGCTGGTGGCCACGTAGGGCAGGCCCCCTTCGACCCCGGCGTCAACCACCCGGACGATGCCGGGGTGGTCCAGCTTGACCAGGGCGTCGGCCTCCGCCGACAGCCAGGCGGAGACCTGGTCGTCCGGCACGGCGCGACGAGAGACCTTCAGCGCGACGTGCCCGGCCACGCCGAACCGCCCGTACGCCTGGAACACCTCCGCCTGCCCGCCGGCGCCCAGGGACCGCTCGACCAGGTACCGGCCCCAGGTCGCGCCCGGCGCGGGCAGGCCCTCCGACGGCGCGGGGGCCCGGGGCGCCGACACCTCCGTGTACGGCGGCGCGGTCGTCTCGTTGCGCGTAGGCTGCTCGTCATTCTCGGGTGGGTGGGGCGTCATGGTTGTCCCCTGAATTCCGTCGGCAGATTGTGCCGGCCCTGCGGAGCAGGCCGGCCAGGTCCGGCGCCATCCAGCGTTTTCCGGCCAGCCGGGCGGTCCAACCGCCCAACTGGGCGGGGGTGTAAGCGGTGATCTTTCGCCCGCGGTGGACCATCGCGGCCGCGATGGCGCCGTAGTACACAGCCAATGCGACCAGATGCTCGGGCCGGCGGGACCGATCGTCCTTTGACCGGTCGGCCGACCGCTTGGCTGCGCTCTTGATGCGGGTCAGTTCGGCCAGGTCCGTCGCCGGGTCCAGAAGGGCATCTCGCAGGCTGCGCCCGTCGGCGCGCATCGACTCGGCGCCGGCCCGGCCCATCAGGTCGCCGGCCTGGAGGGAGTCGTTCAGCAGCCACGCGGGCCCGGCCAGGCGGGCGGCGAGCAGGTCGGCCACCACCGCGTCGGCCCAGTCGGCCTCCGCGGGCAGCTCGCGCTCCTGCCCGATCGACAGAAGGCGGGCCAACTGGTCCGTCCGCAGATTCCCATGTTCGCGTTCACTCATGGTCTTCGCCTTCGCGCCGGCCTGCGCTATCGGTATGCCGAAACCCTCAGCCATCTGCGCCCCCGGCCGAGAAGATTTCGATCAAGTCGCGGATCTCCTGGTCGATGTCGTCCTCGCGGGCGACCTGGGAACGAACGCGGTCCTCGAGCACGCGCCGGAACCGGCGTTTCACCGTCACGATCATGTTGTGGGCGGTCTTGACCTGCTCGATCCCCAGCCGCCGGGCCACCTGCTCGATCGGCGCGGCGGGGCGGTCGCTCCAGATCGGATCGAGCACCTGCTCGCGAAAGACCTCCCAGTGCGTGAGTTGCCCGGCCTGGCGGCACTCGGCCTCCACGTCGGTCAGCACCTGCTTGAGCAGTTGCCCCGCCCACGCCCGCTGGAACGCCTCGGCGGGGGTCGCCGTGTCCGCCGGCTCCAGCGCCCGCGCCGTTTCCTCCCACTCCAGCCGCAGCAGCTTGCCCTCGGGCATCCGCTTGCGGGCCGACTGGCGCCGGCGCACCTGGGCCACGTAGCGATTCAAGGCCGTCAGCAGGAACGTGCGGAAGCGTCCGCGGGCCTGCTCGGCCAGGCCGACCAGTCCCCGCCGGAGGACGATTTCCTCGAAGAACGCCTGGGCGAGGTCTTCGGCGTCCTGCTGTTTCTGGGGCGAGCCCCGCCAGCCGTGGCGCAGGTAGGCGTACACCGGATGCCAGTATCGCGAGAGGATCTCCTGCATCACCTGGCGGCGCCGGTCGGCGTCGAGCGTGCGGGCGGCCAGGATCAGCGACCAGTGCGTGGTCTGGAACCGGGCGTTCCGATTGTCCATCCCGCGCATGTCGGTGGTATCCATAGAATTGCGCTCCCTCGGGCGGATTGGCCGTCCGCCGCCGGCTGAAGGCAGCCGACCATCCGGGAACGGCCTCATTAGAGCATATTTGCAGGGGGCTGGGGAGCAATTTTCAGATTTCGCCGGTTTCTTTCTGTCCCCGCGCAGATTCTGCCCCCGGCGCGCATACCGGAAGGTGCGGCGAGAGAAACCAGACGAAACAACCGGTAAACACGAGGAACAACCATGAGAAACCTGAGAAACAACACGAAACGGCAAGCGGGCGGGAACGACAAGGGATTCCTCGCCCAGGCGCGGGTTCAGCCGGCCGAGGGCCCGGTGGCCGAACGGCTGGAAGAACGTATCTTCATGAGCGCGGGCGACGCCATGCAGGTGGTCGGCGACACCCTGTACGTTTACGGCACCATCAAGGCCGATTCGGTGGTTGTCCAGGCCGACGCCTGGGGTCGCCTCCAGTCGGTTACGGTCAATGGAGAAACCCGATCCTGCGGGACCCCGTTGAGCGACACGCGGCCGGGTCTGCCGGCGGTATGGCGCACCACCGTCAAGAAGGTAGCCATCTTCGGCTATGACGGGAACGACGAGATCCGGATCGAGGGGGCGATGCCCGGCAGCATCGAGGGCGGGGACGGGGCGGATCTCATCGTAGGCGGAAGCGCCGCCGATTCCATCTGGGGCGGCGAGGGGAACGACAAGATCAGCGGCATGGGCGGGAACGACACGATTCGGGGGGAATCGGGCGACGACGTTCTCTACGGCGGCGCCGGTCACGACTTACTGTGGGGCGGCGAAGGGAGCGACCAACTCCACGGCGGCGACGGGTGCGACCGCCTCGATGGGGGGGGCGGCGACGACCGTCTCTGGGGCGACGACGGCGTGGACGGTCTCTACGGGCAGGGAGGCGATGACCAGTTGTTCGGCGGCGCCGGAAACGATCACCTGAACGGCCACGCGGGCGACGATGTCCTCCACGGCGAGGCGGGCGCCGACACGCTGTTGGGCGGTGACGACCAGGACCTCCTGCTGGGCGGTGACGGCAACGACTCTCTCCTGGGCGGAGACGGAGCCGACGAACTCCACGGCGGCGAGGGCAACGACAGGTTGGATGCGGGGGACGGCAACGACGAACTCCACGGAGACGGCGGAAGCGACTCTCTCCTGGGCGGCGGGGGGGATGACAGCCTGTACGGCGGGGCCGGCAGCGACTGGCTGTACGGCGGGTCGGGGAACGACACGCTGGTCAGCATCGACGATGCCCTGAACGACGTGCTGTACGGGCAGGGCGACTTCGACAGCTTCTGGGTGGACAGCCTCAAGCTCCCGTTCGGCCACTGCTCGGAGAACGTCATGGATGCCAGCGCCGCGGAGAAGGCGACCAACCTCCACAAGGTCGCGGGCTTCGCCAACGGGGCCGACCGCACCCTCGACGGCGACGACATCGCCGATCCCACCGACGGCGCCAACTACAAGAATTTCGCGGGCATCACCCTGTTCGCCGAGGCCGGGCCGAGCGCGGACGATATCGATCAGGGGCAAGTCGGCGACTGCTGGCTGATGGCTTCCATGGGCGCCGTGGCCCAGACGGACCCCAACGCGATTCGCCAGACCGTGGTCTCGCTGGGCGACGGAACCTACGCCGTTCGCCTTGGCGGAGAGAATTACTACCGCGTGGATGGTGACCTGCCAACTCGTACACGGGCAAGCGGGACCCCAACGTACGCCGGGTTTGGCGTGAGAGGCTGCCTGTGGCCCGCCATCGTCGAGAAGGCCTACGCCCACTATCGCAGAGGCGCCAACACGTACGCCTCGCTCGGAAGTGGCTCGGCGACGGAAGCTTTCAAGGGCCTCAACCAGAGCGGAATCGGGTTCAGGGATCTGGATTCCTTCAACTGGTTCTCCGTCAGTGACGCGGCCCAGAGCATGATCATGCTGTCCTGTATCGCCTCCAAGCTCGACAGCGGCCATGCCGTCTGCGTCATTATCGAGCAGGCGGCTGCGGCCTCGCAACTCATCGAGGGTCACGCGTACGGTGTTGCGAGTGTTGACCTGGCCGCCGGGACGATCACGCTCCGCAACCCTTGGGGCCCCGCGGGTTCTGCGGGGGCGTACGTGACGCTCAGTGGTCAGACGCTGCATGACTGCTCCGGCGACATTCAGTGGTGTGACCTGGCGTGAAAAACCCGGGGGGGTCTTCCCGCGGCCGGTGGGCTTGTGCCTGCCGGCCGCGGCGGCGTTGACCGGGGGGGGGATCATGTCTCATCCGCTGCGGGGGCCCTGGCCGCAATTGACCCTCCTGGAACCGGCGGTAGAATAAGCCCGGACGGGAGCTATCAATGCCCAGGCTGGATATTCAACGCGGCATGGTGTGGGAGCTGATCATCGAGATGGCCCCGCAGGTCGAGCGCCTGACGGGCTGGGGCCTAGCCCTGTCGTCGCTGGGCGTCCGCATCCTGCCCCGCAGCCGCGGCTACGAGGAGATCCTGCTGGCCCGCCTGCGGGGGGCCGGCCTGGCCGTGAGGGACGACGGCCCGCGGGACCTGCTGGAGCGGCTGGTCGAGTACGTCGTCGAGAACGTGGTGCTGGCCGCCTACGATCCAGCCGCCCAGCAGGTGTGCGTGGTCCGCGAGAACGTCGACGACAGCAACCTCGACGGGCTGAGGCTCGTGCTCGCCCACGAACTGGTCCACCGCGGGCAGCACGTGCAGTACCCCGGCCTGTTCGACCGGGTCAACCGGATCGTTCGCGCCGCGGCCGAGTTGGTCATGCGGGGCGGCAACTTCGCCGACGCCATGCGGACGATGCAGGAAGTCCAGCCCATCATGACCCTCATGGAGAGCCACGCCTGGCACGTGCAGGAACTCCTGCGCGAGCGCATGCCGGGGGCCAGGATTGAGTCGCACTTCAACCTGCCGAGCCTGCTGATGCGCGTGTTCGGGCGGCGGAAGCTGTCGCAGTATCGAGGCAAGGTGCCAGCCGTCCGCCGGGCGATGGCCGACGGGACCCTCCAGGACCTGTATGCGAACATGCAGGCGGGCGGTCCGCCGTAGCGGCGGGCTACGCGGCTTGCTGCGGCTGGGACGCCGCCGATTATCCTTGTGTCCGCCTTGGACGGTGCGGACAATCGCCTGTATGACCATGCACAGACGAGACCTGTTGACCTCGGCGTTGGCGGTTGGGGCGGCCGGGCTTTCGGGGTCGGCTTTTGGCGCCGCGCCAAGCGCCGAGGCGGCGCCCGACCCGGCGGGGCAGGCCGCCCGGCATCGCCGCAACCGCGTCGCCGTCTCCACCTACTCCTTCTGGCGCTTTCGGCCGGACTCGAAACTGTCGATCGAGGAATGCATCCGCCAGGCCTCGGCGATGGGCTTTGACGGCGTGGAAGTCCTCCACCGCCAGATGGACGGCGAGGAGCGGTCGTACGTCCAGTCGCTCAAGCGGACGGCCCTGGTCGAGGGCGTGGACCTCTGCGGGCTGTCGATTCACCAGGGGTTCCTCTATCCCGACGCGGAGCAGCGCAAGAAGAACGTCGAGCACACGATCCGCTGCATCGAACTGGCCTACCAACTGGGCATCCCGACCGTCCGCGTCAACACGGGGCGGTGGGGGACCAGCAAGAGCTTCGACGAACTGATGAAGCGCCGCGGCATCGAGGACCGCCTGCCGGGCGTCAGCGACGACCAGGCCTTCGCCTGGGTCATCGACGCCTTCCGCCAGTGCATCCCCAAGGCCAGGGAATGCGGCGTGGTGCTCGGCCTGGAAAACCACTGGGGCCTGGCCCTGACCCCCGAGGGCCTGCTGCGGATCGTCAACGCCGTCGATTCGCCCTGGCTGGGCGTCACGATGGACACGGGCAACTTCCTCGAAGACCCCTACGATCGCCTGGAGAAGATCGCCCCCAAGGCCGTCTACGTCCACGCCAAGACGTACTACGGCGGGGGCATCTGGTACGCCCTCGACCTGGACTACGACCGCATCGCCCGCCTGCTCCGCCAGAACAACTACCACGGCTACGTCAGCCTGGAGTTCGAAGGCAAGGAGGACTGGCGCACCGCCATCCCCAAGAGCCTGGCCCTGCTCCGCAAGGCCTTCACCCCGTGAGGAATCCCATGCGCCTCGCTATCGCCGCCGCGCTGCTGGCTGCCTTGTCCTTCGTCCCTGTCGCCCGCTCCGCCCAGGGCGACTACGCCGTCGTCGCCTCCAAGGCCACGCTGGCCGACGCCGGCTGGAAGGCCGTCGCCCAGGCCCTGCTGGATAAGCACAAGGGCTGGCTGATCGAGTACGACGCCTCCGTGTCCGACGCGCTGGACAAGCTGAAAGACCCGCACCCGCGGTTCGTGTGTTTCGTCGCCCGGCCCGGCGAGGCGGGCAAGCAGTTCGTAGCCGACGTGCACCGCCTGGTCACGAAGATCGACGACGACCCGTACGCCGACGCCTTCTGGGGCATCCTGACCGGCTACGACGCCGCCAACGCCCTGCGGATCGCCAAACACTCCGAGCCGCTCACGGTCCGCAAGGCGGCCGCCGGCACGGAGATCGCCCTGGACATGTGCCAGGAGGGCGTCTGGTACTGCGAACTCAACGCGGGCAAGATCGTGCGCAAGAAGCCCGGCGGGAAGATCGAGGAATCCAAGGGCCCCGCCGACTCGACCGCGGCGCTGGTGGCGGCCCTGAACGACTACCAGGCCGACCTGTTCGTCACCTCCGGCCACGCCACCGAACGCGACTGGCAGATCGGCTATCGCTATCGCAACGGGTCGTTCCGTCCCAAGGCCGGGCAGCTCATCGGCTACGACACCGCGGGAAAGACCCACCCGATCCATTCGCCGAACCCGAAGGTCTACCTGGCCGTGGGCAACTGCCTGATGGGCCACGTCAACGGCCCCGACGCGATGGCCCTGGCCTGGATAAACTCCGCGGGCGTGCACCAGATGATCGGCTACACCGTGCCCACGTGGTTCGGCTACGCGGGGTGGGGCTGCCTGGACACGTTCGTGGAGCAGCCCGGGCGCTACACGCTGGCCGAGGCGTTCCTGGCCAACCACCACGCCCTGGTCCACCGCCTGGCGACGGAGTTTCCGAACCTGCTGCCGCTGGAGCCCAAGCCGGGCCAGCGCCCCGCGCTGCCGGCGGCGGCTGCGCAGGGCGCGGACCGCCGAGCGCTCATGACCGGCCTGGGCCTGCTGCATGACCGCGACGTGGTCGCCTTCTATGGCGACCCGGCCTGGCAGGCCCGGATGGCCGACGCGCCCAAGGCCTACGACCAGACGCTGAGCGAGAAGGACGGAACGTTCACCTTCGAGGTCCTTCCGCGGCGGGGCGACAAGAGCTTCGATCCGGTCAACGCCAACGGCTCGCAGCGGGGCGGGAGGCCCTTCGTGGCGTTCCTGCCGCGCCGCGTGGGCAACGTCCGCATCGTCGAAGGCCAGCACCTCAAGCCGGTTGTGACCGACGATTTCATCCTCGTGCCCAACCCGCGCACCTGCGATACGACCCGCACCTGCCGCGTCGTCTTCCGCGAGGAGAAGCGGTAGGAGTTGATCGGATTGCGAGGCGACGCGCCTCCCGGGTCGCTGCAGTGACCCGGCCTGGTCACTGCAGTGATCCAGGTCTTCGCGTATCCGCCAATTCGCGAATCCGCGAAGCAACGACTTCACGATTCGCTACAATGCTCCCGATGTACGCGTTCCCCGTGACAATCGGCGCGTTTGCCCTGATCCTGGTGCTGGCCCGCCTGCGCGTGCCGCTGGCGGCGGCCATCCTGGCCGGGGCGGTCGTGCTGGGCCTGCTCATGGGCGCCGCGGGCAAGCTGCCCTGCCTGATGCTGACCGGCGCCATCCGTCCGGCCACCCTGGCCCTGGTGACCGTGCAGATCCTCCTGCTGGTCCTGTCCAGGACCATGCAACTCGCCGGGCAGCTCGAGCGGATCGTCACGCTGGCCCGCGCGTTCTTCCGCCGCCCCGCCGTCGCGATGGCCGCCCTGCCCGCGCTCATCGGTTTGCTGCCCATGCCCGGCGGGGCCCTGTTCTCGGCGCCGATGGTCCGCTCCGCCGCCGGAGAGGTCAAGGTCAGCGGGGCGTTCCTGTCGGCCGTCAACTACTGGTACCGACACATCTGGGAGCACTGGTGGCCGCTGTACCCGGGCGTGATCCTGGCCATGACGCTGACCGACCGCTCCTTCGGGGCGTTCGTCGCCTTCCAGATGCCGCTGGGGATCTTCATGGCCGCAGCGGGCCTGTTGATCTTCCGAGGCAGCCACAGCGACCTGCACGCCACCGCCCCGCCCGCGCCGGCCGGCACGAAGCGCCGCCTGCTCCGCGAGACCTCGTCCATCGCGGTCATCCTGGCGGTGTGGGCGGCGGCCACCGCCGCCGTAGAGGCGCTGGACCTGTCCGCCCTGGGCGAGCAGGGGCGGATGGTCCTGGAGAAGTACCTGCCGGTTACGCTGGGGCTCGCGGTCTCGCTGGCGTGGACGGTCCGCCTCAACCGCGTCGGCGGGCGGACACTCCTGCGGGCCTTCGCCGACCGCTCCATCTACGACCTGGGCTTGCTGGTCCTGACCGTGATGGTCTTCCAGCACGTCCTGGAGAGCGTCAACGCCACGCCCCAGATCGCCTCCGAACTGGCCGCCATCCACCTGCCTGTCGAAGCCGTTGTGGCTGCGCTGCCCTTCGTGGCGGGCATGGTCACGGGGCTGGCGGTCGGGTTCGTGGGCACGAGCTTCCCCATCGTGCTGGGCCTGGTGGCCGCCCTGCCGGGCCAGCCCGCCCTGCCCCCGTACGTCGCCCTGGCCTACGCCTTCGGACACCTGGGGCAGATGATCAGCCCCATCCACCTCTGCTACGTCGTCAGCAACCGCTACTTCGAGACGCCCTTCGCCCCGGTCTACCGCTCCATCCTCGGCTCGGCCATCGTCACCGCGGTCCTGGCCGTCGCCTACTTCGCGATCCTGCGGCTGGTGATGGGGTGAATGAAGGCTCTGCAATCTGAACATTGGATGTTCAAATTGCAGAGCCTCTACTTCTTCGGCTCCACGGCCTCCACCCGCGCCTTGGCCAGGATTTCCCTCGCCTGGTCGAGCGTTATGTTCGGCAGCAGGATGTTCGTGCGTCGCGGCGGCAGGGCCAGCAGGTAGCCGCCGACCTCCTCGCTGGCCAGGCCCACCGGCTGGCCGGCCAGGTCCGTCGCCCGCGGCTTGCCCTTGGCCAGGCCGAACTCGAACCGCCCCGGCTGGCCCGTGTAGTGCCAGACGGACGCCACCACGTCGTTTCCTCGTTGGGCGAGCATGGCCCGCACGTCGCGCCCGCCGGCGACGTCGGCCGGCTCAGCCGCCAGCAGCTCCGGGGCTGAGCCCGGCTTGGCGACGTACAGGAGGGAATCCTTCTTGGGCCCAGCTAGCTTTTTGCGCGTGGCGGCGCCGACGCTGCGGCTCGCCCGCAGTTCCTCGTAGGCCCGGACGATCTCCAGGACCCCGCCTGTCAGCGGGTGGCGGTCCATCTGGGCGAAGCTGGTCTGCAGCGAGATCGGGGCGTCATGGGCCAGCGACTTGCACATGAGGTACTCGATCTCGTCCAGTTGCAGGCCGTCGGTGTCCTTGCCCTTGGGCCAGATGCCGAACCACCCCAGTTCGCCCACCATGCGGTCATCGCCGATGCTTTGCATGTACCGCACCGAGCGGTCGATGTGGTCGCGGACGGTCGGCCAGGTCTCGATTGTCCCGCCGGCCTGGATGTGCCCGCGGAGCGTGTTGAGATACGTGTCTACCGTTCCGCTGCGGGTGAAGCTGTGCCACAGCCCGTGCGTCATGATCGTCCCCATGTGCACCAGCGGGCGGCGCTGGAACTTGCTCATCGCGACGGCCTGGAAGTTGGTGACGTAGTGGTCGAACCGCCGCCGGTCGACGTCCTCACCCCCGTCGAAGTACACCATGTCGAAGTCGCAGGCGTTGAAGATCCCAGCCAGCCGGCTCGTCGTCTCATCCAGCAGCGAGGTCTCCTGGTCGACGATGTATCCGTTGATGCACCCGTCCACGCCGTAGTGCCGGCCGACCGTGCCGGCCTTGTGGGCGGCGGGGGCGGTCTTCCACGCGCCCCGCTTGCAGCCCAGGAAGGTGTCCCACTTGCCCTCCGGGCCGATGGACTCGTAGGCGATGATCTCGTCGTCCAGGATCACCTCGCGATGCTTGGCCACGCCGCCCTCCCAGAGCTTCTGCCTCGCGACGGGGCTGCCGGGCCACTCGCGGAGGTCGTCGTTCATATGGATGGACGTGTCAGCAGGTCCGGCGTCGTCGGCCAACGTCGCGGTGCGGTCCACCCAGAACCGCTTGTCGGGCACGGGCGTGACGTAGGCGTCGATCTTGCTGATCTTCGACGCGAAGCAGTGCATGCCCACTAGGATCCCCGCGTCGTGCAGCTTCCTGACCGTGGCCTTCAGGCCCTCCAGTTCGTCCGGATAGAAGGTCTTGTTGAACGTGTAATGCCCCACGCTCGAACACCAGGAGTGCGAGATCATCATGACCTGCCTGATGCCGGAGCGCCGGCAGAGTTCGACGACGCGGCCGGCGTCCTTCTGCGGCACGTGCAAGAACCAGTACGAGCGCCGCGCCAGCGGCAGCAATCGCGAGGGCGTCCGGGCGGAGGCGTTCCGCGGCAGGTCGAAGCCGCGCGAGAGGCGTTCCAGCAGGGCGTCCAGCTCTTTCTCGGGCGCGGCGTAGAGGGCGGCGGAAGCGCCTTCGAGCCTGGGACCCGGGGCGTCCTGCGTGGTGGCCAGCAGCTCGGCGTGGTCCTTGTGCGGGATGGCCCGCCCGCGGACCTGGCGATTGGCCGCCAGGATGCCCACCCCGGCGGACTCATCCCACCCCAGGCCCAGCCGGGTGCCCACCCGTGCCCGCAGGGTCGTGGCGAGACGCAGCAGCGTCATTTCGGTAGGCCGGGTCCCCTCGATCTTCTTCAACGTGAACTGGATGCAGTCGTCGCTGACGGCCACCGCGTAGGTCGCCGCCGTGTCGCAGCCGGCGAAGCGCAACACGAGTTCGCCGCCCGCAGCCGCGGCGTTCCCGGCAGGTTTGACCGGCACGTACGACGCCGAGTTCGCATTGCACTGCCTGGGCGGCGCCAGGGCCAGGGCCTTCTGATGGTCGTGCACGCTGGTGTGCGCCCCCGTGGGCGGGGGCGGAAGGGACGGGGCGACGGTCACGGCGGCCATCGCCACCTTGCCCGGCGCAAAGCACCGCTCCACCTTGGCCTGCTTGTCCGTCAGCGAACGCCACGTCGCGTCCGGGCCCAGCACGAGCCTGAAGCGGGCGCTCTCCCAGACGATCGGGTCGGTCGGCGCCGGCTGGGCCGCCGGCGCGGTCGCGGCGGCCAACAGGCAGACGATTCGGATCATGGTCTCGCTCCTGTCCCCCGGGCAGTCCAAACGCAGGCGCGGACCCGTGATTGACGATTTGCGGTTTTGGCGTCTCGCGCGGGTGTGGGCGGCGGCGTTGAACGGCCCGGCCCTGGCGGGTAGACTGGTTGCGTGGAGTGACGCTACGGTGGTATTCACTTCCGCCAGGCGAACGAGATTCCGCGCCGAGGCAGGCCGGCAGGCCCGAGGGCCGCTTGCCCCTCGCGTGGCGGCGACCTGGCGAGTGCTTGGCCCCAAGCACGACACGACGAAGGCTGAACGACGGGGCGCTAGCCCGGAAGAGAGTTTCCGCGATGATCAGAACACAATGGACCGCTCTGGCCATGTTGGGGCTGCTGCTGGCCCTGCCCGCCGCGTTCGCCCGCGGCGACGACGCGACGACCCAGACCCAGCCCGCGGCCACTTCACGTCCCGCCAGCGCCGCCGAACTGGAGTTGACCCCGGCCGCCATCCAGGGCAAGGTCCAGGAGATCGAGGCAGCCACCGCATTGGACGCCGAGGTGAAGAAGAAGATCCTGGATTCGTATGCTCAGGCCCTGGCCAAGCTCCAGGCCGCCGCCGACTGGGCGGCGCGGACGGCCAAGCTCGAGGCGCCCGACCGCCTGGTGGTGGCGGTCAAGGATCAGGAGGCCCAACTGGCCACCCGACCGGCGTTCGAAGCGCCGGCCGGGATGCTCCTTGAGAAGGCCAAAGAGGAACTGTCCGCCGCCAAGACGGAACTGGCCGAAGTGGAGAAGTCCGTCGGTGACATGGAAGACCAGATCAAGAACCGCCCGGCCAGGCGGCAGGAGATCCCCAAGCTCGTCGCCGACGCCCGCAAGCAGATCACCGCGATCCAGGGAAAGCTGGACGCTCCTGCCGCCGAGGGCCAGCCGCCCCAGGCCCTCAAGGCCGAGCAGGTCCTTCTGCGGGCCCAGAAGAAGGCCCTCGAGGAAGAAATCGTCTGTCACGAGAAGGAGTTGGCCACCTACGAGGGCTTCGGAGACCTGCTGACGGCGCAGCGGGCCCTGGCTGCGCGGCGCCGCGAGCACCTGACTCAGAAGGTCGCCCTGCTGGAGGAAGTGCTGGTCAAGGCCCGCACCGACGAGGCCGCCCGCATGGAGGCCGAGGCCCGCGAGGCTGCCCGCAAGGCGGCCTACGCCCACCCGCTGGTCCGCGAGCTGGCGGAGAAGAACCTCGCCCTGGCCGAGCGGCTCAACGGGCCCAAGGGTCTGCTGGCCCTGATCAAGCAAGTCTCCGACCAGGTCCAGGACGCCCAGAAGCGCGCGGGCGATACGAGGAAGGAGTTCGACTCCATCCGCGACCGTCTCAACCGGACGGGCGTGACGCACGCGATGGCCGCCCTGCTGAAGGAGAAGCGGGGCGACCTGGCCCAGTTCAGCCGCTCCCTGCGGGCCCAGGGCTCCAAGCGCGAGGAAATCGCCGCCGCCCAACTCGCCCGCGACGAGTTGGAGGAAGAACGGGCCAAGATGGGCAATGTCAAGGCGACCGTCCAGCAGATCCTCGCCCGCGCCGCGCCGCCCCGCAGCGAGTGGGAGCGCGAGAACCTTGCCGCGGCCATCACCGATCAGGTCGAAAGCCGCCTGAAGTACCTCGACCAGCTCACCGCCGACACCGACAAGTACTTCAACGCCCTGGTCGACCTGGAGACCGCCCAGGTCCAGTTGCGGGACCTCACCCGTTCGCTCGCCCGCGTTGTGGACGAGCGGATCCTCTGGCTTCAAAGCCATCCGCCGCTGGGCCTGCGGGCGCTGGCGGCTGTCCCGCGCGACTTCCTTAGTCTTGTCCGCCACGACGATTGGAGGTCTGCGGCCCTGGCACTCTGGCAGGATGCCCGCGACCTGTTCTATCTGCCCGTTCTGATTGCCGCTTGCCTGATCGCCGCCCTGGTCCTTCGCCCCACAGTCCGCGGGCGCCTGTCGAGATGGGTCGAAACGACCCCCCAGCAGGTCCGCAGTTGTTCGATCAGGCCCACGTTCAAGGCCGGCCTCTACACGTTGCTGCTCAGCGCATTGGGGCCGGCGCTGCTGGCGCTGGCGCCGTGGCGCCTGCTGGCCACCGCCGAGCCCGGCAGCTTCGCCTATGCCCTCGCGCAGGCCACCCTGGCCACGGCGGGACTGTTCCTGGCCCTCAACATCCTGCGCTACGCCTGCCTGCCCAACGGGCTGGGCGTCAAGCATTTCGGGTGGGAGGCCGAGGGAACCGTCCTGCTCGGCCAGGCCGTCGGCGCCCTCCAGTACGCGCTGCTGCCGGTCGTGTTCCTGATCGCCTTGAGCGAGGCTAGCGATCAGCAGGCCTGGCAGGCCTCCCTCGGGCGGGTGGCGTTCCTGGTCGCCCAGGTCGAGATCCTCATCGTCTTGTGGTGGGTGCTGCGCCCGCGGGTGCTGGCGGAGCGCTTCACCGACGGCGAGAGCGGCTGGGTGTTCCATTCCCGCTACCTGTGGTTGCCTCTGGCGGCCGCGGGCGTGGTGGCGGTGGGGGCGCTGGTGGTGTTGGGCTACTACTACACTGCGGTGCAACTCAGCCTCCGCGTGGCCAGTACGTTGTGGCTGGTTCTGTCCATCCTGCTGGTCTACGGGCTGGTGATCCGATGGCTGATGCTGACCCGCCGGCGGATCGCCATCAAGCGATTCCAGGAACGCCAGGCTGCCCAGGCCGCCGCTCAGGCTGAGCCCAAACCTCCCGCCGAGGGCGCCCCGTCCCCGGCGGCCGAGGAACCCAAGGTGAGCCTGGCTGCCATCAGCGGGCAGACGCGCCATCTCCTGCGGGCCGTGACGGGCCTGACGTTCCTGGGCGGGCTGTGGGTGATCTGGCGTGACGTCCTGCCGGCCGTGATGGTCTTCACCCGCCAGCCCCTGTGGGGCGAGACGGTGACCATCGCCCACCTGTTCTACTCCCTCTTCACCGTCGTCATCACCGTCATCGCCGCCCGCAACCTGCCCGGGCTGCTCCAGATGGTCATCCTGCAGCGTCTGCCCATCAAGGACGACGTCCGCTTCGCCGTCGCCACGCTCTGCCGCTATGTCATCACCATCGTGGGCACCATCGTGGCCTTTGGGCTGATCGGCATGGACTGGTCGCAGATCCAGTGGCTGGTGGCGGCCATGACCGTGGGCCTGGGCTTCGGCTTGCAGGACATCTTCGCCAACTTCGTCAGCGGCCTGATCATCCTCTGGGAGCGCCCGGTCCGCGTAGGCGACCTGGTCACCGTGGGCGACGTCAGCGGATCGGTCTCGCAGATCCGCATGCGATCCACCACCATCACCGACTGGGACTGCAAGGAACTGATCGTCCCCAACAAGGACATCATCACCGGGCGGGTGCTGAACTGGACGCTCTCCAACCGGACCTTCCGCCTGGTCTTCCCGGTCGGGGTGGCCTACGGGTCCGACGTCGAGCTGGTGCACAAGCTTCTGCTCCGGATCGCCGGCGAGCACCCCAACGTTCTGGAGGACCCGGCCCCACAGTGCTTCTTCATGGGCTTCGGGGCCAGCTCGCTGGACTTCGAGCTGCGCGCCTACGTGAACATCGAGAATGGACTGGCCACAAGACACGATCTGAACATGACCATCGACCGGGTCTTCCGCGAGTCCAACATCGAGATCGCCTTCCCGCAGATGGACCTGCACGTGAAGGGCCTGGAGCAGCCGCTCTGGCCACTGGGCCAGGCCCCGTCCGTGCCGCCCCGCGCGGCGGACGAGTCCGGCCGAACCGGCCGCGCGTGAGCGGGCGGCGGAAGCAGGTACCCTCACTCGGGCGCGATCACGGACGCAGGATCGCGTCGTCCGTCCGATGCGCCCATTTCCGCAGTTCGTCGGCGTGGTTCTTCAGGTCCTACAGCCCCAGCGGCGCCATGTGCCCGCCCAGCCGCTGTGGGCCCAGCCCTTGAAGCACGCCGAACGCGCCCGAGGGAACGCATCCTGCGACACGGGCAGCCAGCGCGAACCATCGCGACGTGCTCACGGCTTTGAGAAACTCCAGCGTTCCGCAGACTGGTCTTTCGTGCTGGTCAGCGCGACGCGCCGGAGCTTGCACTCGCCTTGCGGCAGAAGCACACGGAGGTGGATGATCCGCCCCTTGGCCGGCAGTTCCGCCGACAGGCTCTGCCATTGCGGCGAGCCGGGCACCTTCACGCTGACCACCTGGCCGGGCGGGAAGTCCTTCTGGCCCTCCAGCCGCCAGGCGAAACCCGCCTGGCCCCCCGCGGAACACAGGATCGCCACCTCCGCGCGGGCCGGGCCGGTCACGTGCAGATTGGCCCGGGCCAGGAACGGGCGCTGCTGCGAGCCCTCGCCCTGGCAGACGTGCAGGGCGCCGTCCTTGACTTCCGCGCTGCTGTTGCGGGCGACCCAGCCTTGCAGCGGGCCCGGCGCGGGCGCCGTGCCGCCGGCGGCCGGCGCCGGCTTGCCCTCCAGGTAGAAGTCGTAGTATGCCTCCCAAACGGGCGCCATCGGCTTGGTCGCCAGGCCCGGCGGCTGAAGCTCACCCGCCCACGCCTCCAGGCGGGCGCGGAGTCGCTGGGCGATCTGCGGATGCCGCTCAAGCAGGTTGTGCTTCTCTTGCGGATCGGACTGGAGATCGAAGAGGTACTGCCGCTTGCCGCCGACCAGCAGTTTCCATTGCCCCTCGCGAACGGCCGACTGGGCGATCCACCTCCAGAACAGCCGCTCGTGCGGGGGATCGCTCTTCTGCCCGGTCAGGTACGGCAGCAGGTCCACCCCGTCCAGGTCCGCCCGGTCTGCCAGGCCCGCCAGGGCGGCGGCCGACGCGGCGATGTCCAGGGAAATGACCGGGTGCGAGTACGTCTGCCCGCCCGGGATGCGACCCTTCCAGTACACCAGCCAGGGCACGCGGATGCCGCCCTCGCTGAGCATGCCCTTCTCGCCGTTCATCGGGTCGTTCAGGGAACCGTCCCACCCGCCCGGGTCGCCGTGCAGGGGAGAGTCGGTCTTGTGGATCTTCAGCGGCGCCCCGTTGTCGCCCAGGAAGAAGATCAGCGTCTTGTCTTCCAGCCCGCACTCGCGCAGCGTCTTCATCACCTGCCCCACGCCATCGTCCACGGCGGAGATCATCGCCAACGCCTGGCGGCGGCGCTCGGGCATGGGCCCGGGGAACCGCGAGGTGTACTTGGGCGGGGCGTCCAACGGCGTGTGCGGCGCGCGATAGGCCAGGTAGAAGAAGAACGGCTTGTCGCGGTGGCGCCGGATGAACGCGCAAGCGGCCGCCGAGTTGGCGTCCAGGTGATACAGGTCGTTCTTGACGACCTGGCCGGGGACCGTTCCGCCCTCCAGGTCGAAATTGGCCCACGTGTTTCGCGGGCCGCCCTGGGTGCAGTAGACGTCATCGAAGCCGTGGCGCGTGATTTGCGACGGCGGCCCGAGGTGCCACTTGCCGGTCATGCCCGTGGCGTAGCCCGCCTTTCTCAGGCGATGAGCGATGGTCTGCTGGGCGTCGAAGCCGTCCAGCTTCTCGCCGTTGCTCTCGAGCCCGAAGCGGTTCTGATATCGCCCCGTCAGCAGGCCCGCCCGCGAGGGCACGCACTGCGGCGCGGTGACGTAGCCGTTGGTCGCGCGGACCCCGCCCTCCGCCAGCAAGTCCAGGTGCGGCGTGCGGATGTCCTTCCGCACGTCCTGCTTGCCCAGATCGGCCCAGCCGTGATCGTCGGTGAAGATCACGATCACGTTGGGTCTGCGCGACTCGGCCGCCCACGCGGTCTGCACCGCGCACAGGAAGACCCACAACAGGGCCCGCCGCGTTATCCGCCCACATGCCAAGGTGCCGTGGAGTCGTTTCACTCGTGGAATGGTAGGCCGGGGGACCCGGCCAGTCAACGCGCCAGCCGCGCCGGCGCCGGGGTTCCGGATGGTTCGGGCTTGGCCTGGGCGGCCTTGAGGGGCAACAGGGACTTCGCCGGCTTTCAATTACCCACATCTTAACCCCTGCCGCCTTGTGCGGCAGGTGGATCAGTTTGAGCAAGCTACCAGCGGACCACATTTGCCCGGGCCCCTGCCGCCTTGAGCGGCAGGTGAACAAGTGTGCTTGGCTACAATAGTTGGCCACAAGCCGACAGACTTCTTCCCCTGCCGGATAAACCGGCAGGGGCCGGTGAAGAGGACCCGCCCGCTTACTAGCCCACCCAGACTTCCTCCCCCGCCGGATAAACCGGCGGGGGTCGGTTTGCGGAAGATGTGGGTAATTGAAAGCTTCGCCGGGCGCCTACTTCTTCTTTCCGGAACTGCGAGCGCGGCTTTCCTGACGCAGCTTGTCTCGCAAGGTGTCCTCCGCCCGCTCTCGCTCGCGGCGCAGGCGGTTCACGTCGTCTTCACGGTTGTCGATGCGGCGGCGGGCGTCCTTGACGTCGTCGTCGGCGCTGTTCAGCGACTTCTGCTTGCGGGCCAGCTCCTGCTCCTCCTGCTGGAGCTTCTCCCGGGCGGATTTCTCCTGCGACTGGCTCTGCTCGATCGCCTTGCTGGCGGCGGCCAGCTCGGCCCGGGCCTTGTCCAGATTCGCCTCGGCCGCCTGGGCTGCCTTCCTGGCCTTCTCCAACTCCGCCAGCAGCGGCGACAGATCCGGGTGCAACTTCATCTCCTGCTCGTACTTGGCCTTCAGTGCATCGAGGGCGTCGGTGGCGGTCTTCAACTCGCTCCGCGTGGTGGCGATGGCGACGTCGCCCTCCATCGCCGTCTGTTTGCGCCGTTCGACCTCGTTCTTGGTTTCGATCCACTGCGTGCTGGCGGCGCCCACCCTCGAGACCGGCGCCTTGGCCTGGCGAAGCTCCTCCAGCTCCTGCTCCCGGCGGGCCAGTTCCTGGGCCAGCTTCGCGTACGACTCCACCTTGCCCAACTCGGCCAGGCACGCCTCGCACGCCTGGTCGTATCGCTTCTGGGCGGCTGCCTGCGCGTCAGCCGCCGCCCGGTAGTCCGGCTTCTGCTGGATCTGCGTCCACAGGCGGATGCGGACGGCATCGACCTGGGCCTGGACCTTGGGCACCTGCCTCTGGGCGGGGGCGACGGCCTCCTGCTTTTGCTTGACGGCCTGCTCGGCCGGGGCGATCTTCCCCCGCGCCTCATCGAGCGACTTTCCCGCCTCGGCCAGTCGGTTCTTGAGCGAGGAGATCTGCTTCTTGCCCTGTTCGATCTGGTCGGGGAGTTGCTTCTGGCGGCGCTGGGCGTCTTCCAGGTCTCGCTTGGCTCGGGCCACGTCGTCCTGGGCGTCGCGCAACTGGCGCTCGACCTGGTTGAGGTGTCTGCGGGCCGCGTCCGTTTGGCGGCCGGCCTCGGCGGGGCTGATCCCGCTTGCCAGGCTGCACGACAGTAGGACCACCAGTGCCGACAGGCGCGACAGGGTGTTCATGGTCTGTCTCGATTCCGGCCCCGCCGGGCCGCTTGAGGCCTGGGTGGACCTGAGGGGCATTATATCCTGATTCCCCGGTGCGGTCATCTCACGTGTCGCTCATGGTTGACAGGTATCATGTCATTCGGTAATCAGAGACGGCCCGGCCGGCGCCGGGCGTCGGACGGAGAGGATGGTCCCGTGAAACAGACGCGACGCGAGTTCCTGGTTCGGACGGGGGCCCTGTTGGCCGCCTCGTCCAGCCTGGGCGACTTACAGGCCCAGGCGGCAGGCGACCGGCTCAACCTGCTGGTCATCCACACCGACGAGCACAACTTCCGCACGCTGGGCTGCTACCGCAAACAGCTCAAGACCGAGCACGCACTGGTGTGGGGGCCGGGCGCGGTGGTCGAGACGCCGAACCTCGACTGGCTGGCCGAGCACGGCGCCCTGTGCGACCGCTTCTACACTTCCTCGCCGGTCTGCACCCCGTCGCGGGCGTCGTTCGTCTCGGGGCGGTTCCCCCAGAATACCGGGGCCCCGGTCAACGACCGTCCCATGCTGGGCGAGGTGGTGACCTTCGCGGAGTCTCTGCGCCGCGCGGGCTACGCCACCGGCTACGCGGGCAAGTGGCACCTAGACGGTCCAGCCAAGCCCGGCTGGTCACCCGCCCGCAAGTTCGGCTTCCAGGACAACCGCTGCATGTTCAACCGGGGGCACTGGAAGCAGCTAGAGAACACGCCCGCCGGGCCGCGCGTCAAGGCCCGCTCGGCCAAGGGGCCCACCGACAGCGTCGCCGGGGCCGACCGCCAGTCGTTCACCACCGACTTCCTGACCGACCGCACCGTCGAGTTCGTCCGCGCCCACAAGGACAAGCCCTTCTGCTACATGGTCAGCATTCCCGACCCGCACGGGCCCAACACCGTCCGGGCGCCCTACGACACGATGTACGCGCGGATGAAGTTCCAGGCGCCCGCCTCGGCGGCCGGCGCCCAGCGCCCCTCGCACAAGGGGCCCATGATGGACATGGCCCGCTACTTCGGCATGGTCAAGTGCATCGACGACTGCGTCGGGCGGATCCTCGCCTGCCTGAAGGAAACGGGCCTGATCGAGCGGACGGTGGTGGTGTTCACCTCCGACCACGGCGACATGTGCGGCGAGCACGCGCGGGTCAACAAGGGCGTGCCCTACGAGGCCTCCGCGCGCGTGTCCATGCTCGTCTACGCCCCGGGCCTGGTCAAACCCGGCACGATCGTCAAGCAGGCGTGGGCCACCGTGGACTTCAAGCCCACCATCCTGGGCCTGCTGGGCGCGAAGGGCGACGCCGCCGACGAAGGCCGCGACGCCTCCGCGCTGCTCCGCGGCGCCGCCCCCGCCGACTGGACCGACGTCGCCTTCTCCCGCAACGCCCAGGGCCAGTGGCTGATGGCCGTCAATCGCCGCCACAAGCTGGTCATCTGGGCCGACCGAGACCCGAGCCTGTTCGACCTCGACGCCGACCCGCTGGAAATGAAAGACCTCTTCACCGATCCCGCCAGCCGCGAGACCGTCCGCCAACTCGCCCTCCATCTCCAGGACTACTGCCGCCGCTCGAAGGAACCCTTCGCGAACCTGCCCGGCATCCGCGAGGACCTCGCCTGGTGCGCCGCGGGCAACGGCCCGTACGCCTCGCCCAGCCGTCCCAAGCCGTCCGCGACCAAGCGCAAGGGCAAGAAGGGCAAGCAGGAAGAAGACGACGACGAGCCGTAGGGCTTGCGGGCGGCAGCTACCGCAGCGGCTTGCTGGTGATCAGCCCGATGCCGCGCCCCTTGGGCCCGCACGCGCAGTAGTGCATGTAGAAGGTCTCGTTGGCGGCCTTGTAGACCAGCGAGATCTTGTGGGCGTACTGTTTGTCCAGCCCGCTGGGGTTGCCGCCCGCCTTGTAGAGCGGCTCGCCGTGGGCCGTCCAGTGCACCAGGTCGCGCGAGAAGGCGACCATCACGTGCGCCCCGCCTTTGCCCACGCCGAAATAGAACATCGTCCAGTGGTCGCCGTCGCGGAATACCTTCGGGTCGGAGGCGAACTTCTCGTCGTATCCGCCCGGGCGGTTGGCGATGACCGGGTTGGCCGGGTAGCGCATCCAGTCCAGCAGATTCGTCGAGAACGCCAGCCCCGTCTGCTCGATCCCGCCGTGGGCGGCGTTGTAGAAGTCGAAGAACCGCCCCTTGTGCTCCACCAGCCACGGCTGATAGATGCAGTCCTTCTCCCAGGCGGCGCAGTCGCCGTCCTGGACGGCCAGCGTGGGTTTGTCCTTGGCCCGCCGCCACGTCAGCCCGTCGTCGCTGACGGCCACCCCCTCGTAGCCGGGTCGCAGCTCGTAGCCGCCCTGACGCGGATAGCACCCGTAGAGCGTCCAGAACTTGCCGTCGCGCTTCTTGAGCAGCCGCGGCGCCTTGATGTCGTACGACTCGTACAGGAACGCCCCGATCACGCACCCGCCGTGGTCGAACTCGCCCGCCGGGCCGAAGCCCATCGCCAGCCGCGGACGCGTCCACGTCACCAGGTCCGCGCTCTCGGCCACGAATGAGTTGTACCCCTTGCCGTCGAACGCGATGAAGCTCATGTACCACTTGTCCGCCTGGCCGGGGAGCTGGTAGACGCAGGGCACGTCGGCGTTGCGGAATTTCTCGTGGCCGGGGATCTTCGGATCGGCCGGAATTACGTGGTCCGGGTGGTAGTGCCACCCACGGTAGGGGGCGGACCACTTGTCGAGAGTCTGGCGGTCGATCTCCGCGCCCCCGGCCTGGGCGGGTTCGGCCCATCCAGTCGATAGAACCGCGAACAACGCCATCCTCGCCAGGGGTTTCATGTGCCGGTCCTGCCTACCGGTGCCACGGCGGCGCGAGGAAGCCGATGGACTCCTCGAAGGTCGCGCGGCGACGGAAGTCGGCGGGGTCGTACGCGTCGCTCTTGGTCTCCGGCTTGGCCCACTGCGGGTGGTGCCGGCCGAAGTAGCTGCCATAGTACTGGTAGTTGCTGTCGACCCAGCGGGCCATCCGCATCAGCTCCATGCTCGTCAGGAGCTTGGCGTGGTTGTTCTTGGCGTTCTGGGGGTGCTTGGGGTCGCTGAGCATGGCCATCAGCTTGCTCTTGTAGGAGCCCAGGCTCCTGGGCGGCAGGTAGCCGCCGTTCCAGTTGCCCTGGTCGCCCTTGGAGAAGGACGTGAACTCGCTGATAAGCGGCCCGGCCAGCTCGCGCTTGGCCAGTTCCTCGTAGGAGGTGTTGTAGTAGGTGGTGGTTTCGCCCGTCAGGCGGAGCTTGGCGGGCGGGTCCTTCTCGTTGTGGCACTTGACGCACTTGGCGTCCAGCAGCGGCTGGATGTCGGTGGGGTAGTGGATGACCTGTCCGGGCTTGTCGTCGCCGCCGTTGGCCTTCAGGTCGCAGGGCTGCGCCTGGAGAGAGTTGGGCGGGCGGGACAGCGCCAGCGGCTTGGCGGCCCGGACCGCCGCCGATGTGAAGTTGGCCTGCCCGTGGCAGCCGGCGCAGGAGCGGACCTCGCCCGGGGCGTAGTTCACATACGTCCGCTCGCGCTGGATCTCGCGGAAGTCCTTGTCCAGGGCCTGGTAGAAGATGTTCCGCCTGGCCGGCACCAGGAAGTGGGCCGACCCGTCGGATTCGACCGGCACGACGCCCCATTGCACGCGCGGCCAGAGGGCGCCCTTCCAACTGCTGCTGCTGAGCGAGGGGTTCCATCGCCGCCCCGTGGACCAGTAGCGGGGCAGGACCTCGTTGACGCGGATCCACTTGACCTCGCCTCGCTGCACGCCGTCCATGCCGCGGTAGATGTCGGCCAGCACGCACACGGCCTGTTCCTTGCTGGCGCAGGCCTCGTCGCGATGTTCGCACTGGACCTGGGGCGGCAGGGGGCGGGGGACCAACGGCGTGGGGTGCCAGCAGGACAGGTCCGCGTCGGCGTGGATGAAACGGTGCGTTCCGTCGATGCCCAGCAGGTACAGGGCGTAGGCGTTGGGTACGTTCTTGTAGTGATCTTCCGCCTTGACCTTGTAGCTCACCAGGAACCGCTTCTGGTCGACCGGGAACGGGTGAGTGTAGAGGCTGCCCTTCTGCCCGTTGCGGTCGTGGACGTACGTGCCGTCGGCCGTGCGGAAGTGCCAGCCGGGCTCGGTGTGGCGCTCGACGAAGACCTGGGGCGTGATGTTGACCACCGGGTACTGCGGGTCCAGCGGGACGAAGCCGGGCTCGTCGGGGTCCGGCCCGGGCACGCGGATGCCCATGTCGCAGTCGACCAGCAGGATGGAGCCCAGGCAGCCGCCCTGCGGGAAGTGGCACGTGCCGACGCAGACCACCCGCGAGGTGCTGCCCGGCATGGGCTGCGGGTACATGTAGACGGGCGTGGCGTCGTCGGACAGGCCGAACATCTCCTGCGGGCACGAGCCGTCGGGGTTCATCGACCACAGCGTCTTGGACACGCGGGCGCCCTTGTCGACGTACTCCCAGCGGTGGTACATCACCCGCCCGTCGTCGAGCACCACGGGGCAGAACTCGCTGACCGGGCTGAACGAGAGCTGCTCGACCTGCGTGCCGTCGGCCTTCATGCGGTGCAGCGTGGGGACGGTCAGGTGGGCCGACCCGCCGCACAGCACCGTGCGCTCGCAGCGGCTGGAGGAGAAGATGATCCGCCCGTCGGGCAAATAGGCGGGGTGGATGTCGTCGGTGTGCCAGCCCTTGTGCCAGCGGGCGGCCTTTTCCTCCTCGTCCGGCGGGGCCTTGGCGACCTGGCGCAGGCCCTGCCCGTCCACGCCCACCTCCCAGACGCGGAAGCCCGCGCCGGGATTCTCGCGGAAGTCGAAGACCACTTTCTTGGCGTCGAACGACAGGCTGATCTTGCCGAGGAAGCCCTTGCCTCCCGGCATCTGGGCGGCCGTCACGACCGGACGCTCTTTGCGCGTGCGAAGGTTGAAGATGTAGATGCCGTTGCGGGCGTCGAAGCGGTCGGCGGAGGTGCCGTTGTTGATGTCGGTGTAGTAATGGTCCGACGAGTAGGGGCGGCGCTTGACGAAGATGATCTCCTCGAACGCCAGTTCGCCCGGCTGGACGATCGGATGGGAAGGCTGGGCCCCAGCCGCCGCGGCGGGCTGGTCCGCAGCCGATGCCGCCCCGCCCAATGCTGCGCTCAGCAGCAGCATGCCCAGGGCGACGGCTGACAGGGATCGCGCAACAGCGACGGTTCTCGTGTCGGTCATATCCAGCACCTCATTTGTTCTGCCAGCCTAACGGGTGAAGGCGGGACCAACTTGCCCGCCGACGGAATTGTACCATGCCGCCGCGACGGATGCGACCCTTCGGCGGGCGGAGGGCAACACGCCGTCCGGCCACGCGTTTAACCAAGATACGCAAGCACCGGATGAATCTCCTGAACCTTAACCGGCAAGAAAGGAACCGCTCATGCCCAGCAAGCCCTCGACGTCCCTCGGCAGCCGCCGCCAGTTTCTGAAGACCTCCGCCGCCTTCGGCGCGGGAGTCACCTTCCTGCCCAGCACGATCATTCGCGGGGCCGACGCGCCCAGCAACAAGCTGAACATCGCCCTGATCGGCACGTGGGGTCGCGGGGCGGCCCACTTCGGGGTGCTCAAGAAGGAGAACGTCGTCGCCCTGTGCGACATCGACGAGAACCACCTGGAGTTCGGGGCCAAGACGTTCCCCAACGCCCAGAAGTACGTCGACTGGCGAAAGGCCCTCGACCAGAAGGGCCTGGACGCGGTGGTCTGCTGCACCACCGACCACACGCACGCGTTCATCTCCAACTGGGCTCTCAACCGCAACCTGCACGTCTACTGCGAGAAGCCTTTGGGCAACTGCGTCCACGAGGTCCGCGTCGTGCGGGAGCACTGGCTCAAGAAGAAGGGCAAGCTGGCCACCCAGGTCGGCACGCAGCGCCACGCGATCCCCAACTTCAACCGCGTTCGCGAGATGGTGATCGACGGGGCGATCGGCGAGTTGACTGACGTCTACGCCTGGGGCAACCGCAAGATCCCGCGCCCGGGCTATCTGCCCGCCCAGGGCGACCCGCCCAAGCACCTGCACTACGACCTGTGGATCGGGCCCTCGCCCATGCACCCCTACAATCCCGGCTACTTCGCCGGCGGGCCCGGCGCCAACTGCCTGAGCTGGAACATGTTCTGGGACTTCGGCACCGGACAGATCGGCGACATGGGCAGCCACGTCATGGACCTGGCCTGGAACGCCATCGACGTCAAGCTGCCGACCTCCGCCTCGGCCACCGGCGAGCCGTTCAACAAGGACGTCGTCCCCGTCCGCATGACCTCGAGCTTCGAGTTCCCCGCCAACGACTGGCACGGGCCGATCAAGCTCTCGTGGTACATGGGCGGCGACATGCCCCGTTCGCCCCAGGGCTACGTGGACCTCAACAAGGTCGGGCACGGCGTGATGTTCAAGGGCAAGGAGGGCTTCCTCGTCGCCGACTTCGCCTCGCGCGTGCTGCTGCCCTACGGCAGGAACGCCGACATGGCCTACTACAAGCCGCGCTCCAAGGACAAGGTCCTGCCGGACCTGGGCGGCTTCCAGGAACAGTGGATCGAGGCCTGCAAGGACCCCAGCAAGAAGACCGCCTGCGACTTCGAGTACAGCGGCAACGCCATCGAGACCATGCTGCTGGGCCTGATCGCCTATCGCGTGGGCAAGAAGTTCAAGTACGACGGCGCCGCGGGCAAGGTCCTCGACTGCCCCGAGGCCCAGGCCCTGATCGCCCGCCAGTACCGCGACGGCTGGACCCTCGACGGCTAGGTTCCCGGTGCGCCCTCAGGGCGTTCTGAAGGAGACTCTCACCGCACCCCCGGGGTTCGTTCCCGGGGGTGCTTCGTTGGAGGTCCGTCGTGCCCGCGGGCCGGCTGGACTACTTCGGCGGGTACTTCACCGAGCAGCCGTAGGGCCTGGTCCGCGGCGTGGAGACGTCCTT
Organism: Planctomycetota bacterium; assembly: GCA_022705325.1. Classification (GTDB taxonomy): domain Bacteria; phylum Planctomycetota; class Phycisphaerae; order SM23-33; family SM23-33; genus MWDR01. Next base: position 352,841 of record JAKJER010000001.1, read on the forward strand.
GCCCGCCAGCAGCTCGTCCAGGGCCTGGGCTACGTAATTGGTGGGAGAGTCCTTCTTGCCGCCGGGGTCGTCGTCGATGGCCCCCATGTAGGCGATGGCCCCTTTGGGATCGATCACCCGCATGTCCGGCGTGGTCTTGGCGTCGTAGGCCTTGCCGACCGTTCCGGGGCTGTCCGTGAGCAGCGGATACGGCAGCGTGTTCTTCCGGGCCCACTGCTTGTTCTTGTCCGCCGTCCAGTAGTGGGTGGAGTTCACCGCCAGCCAGATCACGCCCCTGGGGGCGTACCTGGCGGCGAGGGCCTTCATCGTGCCGCGCTCCTGGTGGCGGCGCGAAAACGGGCAGTCGGGATTGATCCACTCCAGCACCACGATCTTGCCGGCGTGGTCGGCCAGGCTGACGCTCTTGCCGTCCTGATCGGTCAGGGTGAAGGCCGGCGCAGCCGAGCCGGGCGCTACGTCGGCTGCCCGGGCGTCTGGCGCGGCCAATAGCAGGACGCCGCAGGCAAAGGCTGCCCGGATCAGGGAGTTGCGGATGTTCGCGTTCATGTTGAGCTCCTTCGGACTTCGGGGGCGGCGCCGGGCGCGGGCCCGGGCCGGGGGGAACCGTTCAACGGAACCTGCACGATCACGCCGTGCCTCTTGCCGTCGGCCACGGCGACTACGATCAACTCCAGCACGCCCGGGCCGCGCCCGGGCGGTCCCAGACGCGAGGCGGTGAACGTGACGTTCGTCGTCGCCCCAAACGTCCTGGCCTCCGCGCCGTCGATCGCAAGCCGGGTTCCCGCGGCCGGGCAGAACTCCACGCGCGCCGGAGGAGACTTCCAGGTGATCGAGCAGGCGAACCGTCCGGAGCGCGACGTGGGGTCGATCGCGCCGCTGACGCTCCAGGCTGCGACCAGCGGCGAACTCCCCGCCTCCACGGGCAGGCGCAAGGCCCACCGGTCGAACAGATCGGCGGAAGGGGACTCGTGCGGCGAGGCGGCTGTCGCAAGACGCAGGACCAGGGACTTCTCGCCCGGCACGCAAGCGTCCTTGCAGGCCAGCCAGGTCACGTCGGCCCGCAGGTCCACGGGGCCGGACGGCTGGAAGTCGTCGGCAACCTCGACGCGCGTCCACAGCAGGACCTGACGGCTGTAGCCGTAGCCGACGATGTCGCCCGGCTGGCGGAAGGTCTGCGGAGTGGGCCAGTGCAGCGGCTCCGCCCGCAGGCCCTTGGGCAGATGGAACTCGACAGCCGTTGCCAATCCCGCGTCGCCGGGGTTCTTCCAATAGACGTGCCAGCCCTCCTGCATTTCCAACAGGACGCCGAGGCGAAAGCTCCCGCCCGGAACGGCGGTCCCCGCGTCGGCCAGCAGGCTGGGCTTGACGAGAGCAACCGAGGGTTCGTCCGTTCGTGCCGTCGCCGGACGAATGCACAGGCAGGCGAGAAACGCCGCCGTCGAGACCGTCGCGGCCAACCCTCCGCCAAGAGTGCCCAGCGCCCTGGCGCCCATGTCTCGCCTTGATCCTTTCTCTTTCATGCTAGGAAGGCAGGATCGCGGGAATCAAATTCCCGCCCCGGGCGAGGACTCGGGCAAAACGGTCTGCCAGGCCGTCGTCCCGCGCGGGCTACTTCCAGATGTCCGCCGTGCGGGCCTTTACGTCCGGCATGGGCGGCAGGGGGGCGCTGGGGACCGGTTCGTACCAGAACGTCGCGGCGGACCAGTCGTCGGAGGTCTCCTTCAGGCCCTTGTTCCAGGCGATCTGCTGGATGGTGATGCGGGCCTCCTTCTGCCAGGCGATCGGATCGCACAGGTGCCAGCGGTACATGGAGACGAAGTCCTTCTCGTTCAGGCTGCACCCGTTGTAGAGGAAGGCGGCCTGCTGGATACCCCAGGCCAAGCCCACGTAGTCCTCGCTGCCGGTGCCCGCGATGGTGGGGAATTCCTTGTCGCCGTCCATGTAGACCTTGATCTCGCCCTCGCCCCACCAGTCGCCCGGGTGCAGGTTGCGGATGCCGATGATCGAGCCGATGAACCGGCCCTTGCCCTTGCGCTGGGGCAACAACTCGAAGTCCTTCTTCTCGGTGGTCGGGTTCTCGCGGCGAAAGAGCACGTGCAGCCGCCCGATGCCCTCGCCGTGCTTGTCGCCGATGGTGTAGCCGATCTGGTAGTACAGCGGGACGGCCTTGGGCCCCTCGTTGGTGAAGGTCAGCTTGGCCCGCTTGGCGAAGGGCATGGGCAGCCAGATGTTCCGCCCCCCGGTGGGCCCGCAGGAGTGCACCGCCGACTGGTACGACATGATCTTGCCGTGGGCGAAACCGAACAGGTCGCCGATGGGGCACTCGATGCTCGCGTGCTCCTGGCCCTCCCAGTACGCCCGGATCACGCACGCCCGCTGCACCGCGGGCGAGCGGTCGGTGGTGATCCAGATGTGGCGGATGGTGCCCGGGCCCTCGATGTCGCAGAGTTGCACCGTCTCGCCCGGCTTGATCGACCGCTGCGGGGCGCCCTTGCGGGTGGGTCCGAGGTTGCTGGCCGCCTTGCCGCCCTCGCCCGGCGCGCCGGTTGGGTTCTCGAACGAGATCGACCGCGACGTCAAGCCCGTGTCCAGTAGCCAGGGCTTGTGAACCAGGTCATTGGGCTGGGCCGCTGCCGGCAGGGCCAGCAGTACGACCGACAGGAGCACAGCGGCGATCGCAGAATGCCGGCAGGCGAGGCGGAAGGGGGCGGTTCTCATCGTGGGTCTCCTTGTGCGGCAGAGGGTAATGGGCGAACACGCGGCTCAATACTATGTCTCGCCGCTTGAGCACGTCAAGCTCCCCGTTTGGCTGACGGTGACGCTCTGGGCGTCGTCACCGGCGCTGCCGACCGACGGGCGAGAAACGATTCGCCCTTGCTTGGTTGTACGGGGTCGGATAAGTTTAGGCCGTCAAGCGGTCTCCTTGGCTTTGGCGCAGGGCCTGCAACTGACCAGGGGGAGAAATGCCCTGTACGGAAGGCACGGATCGCCCCGTTTGGATTCGAGATCACCCATGAGCAAGCGTCTGGGAATCGATCTGGGCACGACCAGAAGCGCCATCGCCGTCTCCGGCGCTTTCTCTGGTGAGGGGTTCCTCTCGGTCGGCGGCTGTCCTGGCTGCACGGTCATTACGGACCGGCTGAACCAGGCGCTGATTCCTTCGGCCGTGACGGAGGACAAACTGGGCAGGATCATCCTCGTCCGCGCCACCGATTTCGGTTCGGGCCAGCCTCACGCGCCGGTCATGGTTCCCCGGCACGCCTTGGGGACCGACAGGACGTTCCGCGTTGGCAGGCGCGAACTCCGGTCGGAGGACATCCTCGCGCACGTGTTGAGATACTTGAAGGGTCTGGCTGAAGGCCGCCTGGGAGAGAGGATTGAGGAAGCGGTCATCAGCGCGCCGGCGTGGCTGGGGATGCCCGCCAGGCAGGCGATAGTAAAGGCGGGGGAGATGGCCGGCTTCCAGGAGGTTCAGATCGTCCCGGACCCGGTGGCTGCGGTCCTGGGGTGTTCCGCGAATCTTGCCCGCGATCCACTCCGCATCCTGACGTACGATCTGGGAGGTCAGACGTTCGACGTGGCCGTCCTGGAAAAACGAGGCGGGGAGATCTCCGGCGACTCTATCGTCGCCCTTGACGGCGACCACTCTCTGGGCGGCTGCGACTTCGACCGCAGGCTGGCGGAATGGGCCCTGGACCAGTTGTGCCTGCGGGGCTACGACCTCGACCGCGATCCCGTGTCGGATACGTTGGACAAGTTGATGCCCGTTGCCGAACAGGCCAAGATCGCCTTGTCTCAGCGGGAAGCTCATTTGATTCAGCCTGCCGACATCGGCCTGATGGACCGATCCGGAAGAGCGGTGGACGCTCGCCTGGAGATCACTCGCAGCCGGTTCGAGGACTTGATTCGCCCGGAGATCGAGCGCACGATCCGGATCTGCCGGCAGGTGATGGAAGAGAATCGCCCCAAGCCGATCCGCCCCGACGACGTCGATGAGATCCTCCTGGTTGGCGGTTCATCGCAGATTCCGTTGGTGGCCCGGAGGCTGGAGGAGGAGTTCGGCCGTCCGCTGCGGCTGATCGAGCCGCAACTCTGTACAGCCTTGGGGGCGGCGCTCCTGGCCGACAGGCGGACCGCGCGGATGCCCGGCATGGAGGCTTCGGTGGAGGAGGGGGAGATACTGGCACGCGCGCTGCCCAAGCCGATCTTCCTTCAGACGGATGACGGCCTCATCGAGGTCGCCCCGGCCTGCACTCCGCTTCCGCTTAGCAGAGTGATTCTCGCAACGATCTCGCACACGGGGTGCGATTCCATCCGCATCGGCCTTCTGAAAGGAGACACCTTTCTATGCGAGATCATCACCGACCTCCCCGGTGCCCTGCGGCCCGGAGGCCGGGTGGAGATCCATCTGACCATTTCGAGCGACGGCAGGATAGAGGGCGAAGTGCATATCCCGGGTCTGGAACCTTGCGTTGCCAAGACATTCGCCATCGATGCCGGTCCGCCCGGGAGCATGGATGAAGAAGCCGTTTCCCACGCCCGCCTTCAAGATGTCCAGGAACCCCTCGCGCCGGATCGTTTCCTTCGCCCGGCTTGGCGTCCCGATCCGCCGCGGGACTTCTTCGAATCCAAGGCCAGAGAGGTCCGCGAGATGATCGCCAACCTGGTCTCGAAGGATGAATCCCTCCGGCAGGACGAACTCGAGCGCCGTCTCGAGGCGATCCGAGAGGAGGCGGACAGGGCGTATCAGGATCAGAACTCCTCCGGGTGGGCACGAAGCTGCGATCTGATAGTCGACATGTGTGGCAGGCTGTCGCAGAGATGCCACCAACCCGAACCGCCTTCAGCGGGCCATCTGCTCCTGGGCTTGGCGCAGCAAATGAAACAACTGCGGCGCCTGGCTGAGCAGCGAGGCCGACTGGACGCCATGAGGGACCGCTTTGACCAGGCTGCCCATTCGCTGCGCCAGATCGACCCCGATCAGCCGACCGCCACGGTCCACCTTCGTCACTGGTACCTGACGTTCTTCGTTGAACTGGAGAGAGACCTCACGGACAAGGCCCCGCCTGGACTCCTGCACGTGGACATGGAGCCGCATCGCCCTGGCGTGGGGGCGACGGTTTCGCAGCCTCCCCCAGCCGAGGCCCAGGTGCCTCGCGACCGGGTCGACCTGGTTCATTTCTCCGTAACCAGCCCGCCGGCTGCGACGGCGGGGCAGGTTGTTCTCGTTGATGTCTGGGCCCACCTCAAGGCCCAACGGGCGGAGGTCATCCAACAGGCCGAGCAGGCCGCTGCGGACGGCAAGGTGCTCATCAGGACCAAAGGACCGATCAAGATCGCCCGCGGGATCGTGCTGACCGTTCGCCTGTGCGTTCCGGATTTCCACGTCGAACCGCAGGAAGACTGGATCCTCTGGGAGGGAGAAATCGGCAACGCGCAGTTCTCCGTGAGCGTTCCCGCGGACGCCGCCGCCGGGCCGAAGCTGGGCACCGCCAGCATCTTCGCCCAAGGACTCCGGATCGCCCAGGTTCTGTTCACGGTAGAGGTCGGCGCGAAGGCTGCGCCCGAGACCCGGACGCCATCGAAGGAAGTGCAACACCGCTCGGCGTTCATCTCCTACTCCAGCGAGGACGAAGACACGGTCCTGACCGCCATTCAGGCCCTCCAGAAGGGGATACCCGACCTCAATGTGTTCTACGCCGAGGCCAGTCTCCGCTCCGGAGACAAATGGCAGGACAGACTGCTTGAAGAGATCAAGGCCCGCGACGTCATGTACCTGTTCTGGTCGCAGGCCGCCAGCCGCTCGCGATGGGTCGAGTGGGAATGGCGGACGGCCTTGCGGGAACGCGGGATCCAGTTCATCGATCCCTTCCCGCTCGTCCACCCCCGAGACGTGCCTCCGCCCGGGGAACTGGCGGACCAATTGCATTTCAACGATTGGGTTCTAGCCTTCAAACGAGCCCGCCGGGTCTCGTCCTAGGGACTGCCACCGTCCGAAACGACCGGATTCGCCTTCCACTACCCGCCAAGTGAGCGAGGCCGGACCCCGCGCCTACGGCGCCCAAGCTGCATTCAAGTTGCGGCCACGGGGCGCGGAACTGTAGACTTCGCTGTCGAGACGGCCCGGCGCTTGCGGGCGGGCCGCTCGATGGAAGGACGAGGATGAACCGCCGGTCGACAACCCAGCCTGTCAAGGACGCCAAACCATGATCTCCCGCCCGCGCTGCGCGCTTGCGATGCTGTTGGCCCTTTCGATCCTCCCGTCGGCGGCTCTCGCCGCCCGTAGCGTCACCCACCACGGCATCACGTGGACGTTCGACAAGGACTACCCGGCGGGCCAGTTCGTCACCGGCGACTACTGGGTTGTCGGCCCGGTCACGATCGTGAAGATCTCCACCGACCTGCACGACGCCGCGTTCCGTCCCGGCCCGGACGACGACGGCTCGATGGTCAACCCCGGCACGAACGAGTTGCAGGGGTACGATGGCTCGCTGAATTCGTACCGGGCGGAACTCAACGCCGCCCGGCCGGGCGGCAAGGGCATTTCGGCCGACAACCCGCTGGTCCTGAAGCCCCACACATCGCTGGTGTCGATGGTGAGCTGGCTGTACACCTCGCCGGCTCACAAGGAGCCCGGTACGCCAGGTTTCAACGGCACGACCAAGGCGCCGCGGCCGGTCACGCGATCCGGCGCGATCCTGACGGTGCTGCCGGCGGCCGCCCCGGCCGGCAGCTTCCGCCCGCCGTACTGCGGTGCGGACAAGACCGTGCGGTTCAACGTCAAGGACCTGGACCGTTCGCAACTGCTCAACCTGGTCCCGCCGCCCGGCACGCCCGACCCGCGCGAGCAGGCCCGCAGGATGTCCCGGCCGTGGATCGACCACGTCCACGAGTACGCCGGCGCCATGGTCCACCCCTCCGAGAACATGCCCAACTACGGGCGCGACATGGCCCACATCGTCGGCCACCTGTCCCTGCTGGTCCACCTGGACCTCGCCAAGCTCCCCGGCGCGCCGGACAAAAGCGAGTTGGTCGTCCCACTGGTGCAGTACGGCATCGACTCGGCCGGCATCGCCGACGCCGGCGGCGGCTGGCCCGCCAACGGCGGGCACAGCCTGGGTCGCAAGTGGCCCATCCTCTTTGCCGGGGCGATGCTCAAGGACCGCCACATGCTGGCGGTCGGGACGTGGAAGACCCGCTTCCAGGATGACGAGCAGACGTTCTACGTCACGAAGGAATCCGTCCGGATCACGCACTCGCCCAAGTGGAAGCCCGACTCGAGGGCCCAGGACAAGGCGCCTTACGAGGCCGCCGACATCGGCCTGCCCGACTGGGGCATCCGTCATGCCTACCAACCCGAAGCCGACAACCGCGGCTGGCGAACGCCGTACCGCGACATCAACGGGTCGGCCATCCCCGCCTTCGCCCTGGCTGCCGGTCTGATGGGCCGGCGAAAGGACTGGAACCACGAGCCCTATTTCGATTACGCGGTGCGCCATATGGCCGAGAGCCGCAAGCTCGGGCAAACCAAGGGCACCAATGCCCCCTCGCCCTTCATCCACGCCATGTGGGACCTCTACCACCTGCAGGCCGGCCTGACGGCCAAGCCGAAGTGAGGCACAACTTCCCGAGTTACTGCGCGTACACGGCCAGGACGTTCTCGGGCGGGACGTCCGGCTGGAAGAGGTGTGCCGGGCCGAGGATGTACCCGCCGTCGGCGCCGAGGACCTCGCAGTATCGCCTAGCCTGGGCGGTCACCTCCGCGGGCGAGGCGTGCGGCAGGAGGGTCTGCATGTCGAGCCCGCCGTGGAAGCACAACCGCTCGCCGAACTCGCGTTTGAGCGCCTCCGGCTGCATGTCCGGCCCGACCGGCTGGATCGGGTCCAGCACGTCCACGCCGCAGTCGACGATCTCGCCGATCAGCGGGCGGATGTTGCCGCAGCTATGGAACAGCGCCCGCCCGCCGAGGTGGTGAATGCGGGCGGTCATCTCGCGAAGGTACGGGCCGACGAACTCGCGGAACATCGCCGTTGAGATCAGCGGGCCGTGCTGGCTGCCCAGGTCGCTGATGACCAGGTACAGGTCGATCCGCCCGGCGGTGATCTCGGCCGCCCGGGTGTAGTCCTCCAGGTAGAAGTCGGTGAACTTCCGCGAGAGGAAGTGGCACCAGTCGGGGTGCTCGACCATGTCGACGAACATGTTCTCCCATCCGCGGACCAGGGCCGGGCGCTGCCAGACGTCGGCAAAGCCGTACAGCAGGGCGCGGTCCTCGTGGCGGCGGCACTGTTCGCGGAGGGTCGAGCGATCCAGGCAATCGGGCGCGGGCCAGTCGAACGCCTCGATCCGGGCCAGGCTCGTCGCGTCGGCCAGGGTGCCGCTCACGTCCTCCCGCATCGCTCCCCAGGGCGTGGGCTTGTAGACGTACCGCTCGCCCCAGAAGTTCTGGACGACGCCCTCGCCGACTTGCCGCTCGGGCGGCGCGGGCGCCTCCAGGTGGCGCACGTCGATGCCGAGTTGGTCCAGCAGCCGGTCCTTGTCGCGATGCCCCACGTGTGCGAACAGCCGCTCCATCGTGGGGGCCTCCGCCCAGAAGTCCCGCGGCGTGCGGTCCGGCTGTTCGTGAGCCAACGCCGCCAGCACGCGTTCGCGCGATGAAGAAGGGGTCAGGAACCTCTTCATCTTCTTGTCTCCTTGTCCTGCCCGGGCGGCGCGGAAGAGGTTCCTGCCCCCTTTCCCGCCCCGGGTGTCGACGAGCGGCCAAGGTCCAGCCCTTCGGCACGCAGCAACGTTTCGGTGTATTCCATTTCCCCTTGCTGCGCATTCATCCTGGCGCGGTGCAGGGCGGCGATCGACATCGAGGGACGCTCGAGGTCTTTCCGCAGGAGCGACGCGTAGGCCAACCGAGCTTCAAGCAGCCGGCGCAGTGCCTGGAGCTTCTCACCGTCCTTTCCGGCCGAGGGCGTCGCCGGTGGACCTTGCCTCGCCTCGATTACCCGGACGTAATCCCGCATGCGCACCAGGGTCTGATCGAATGCTCGCAGGCCGTCCTCCCGCGTTCGTTTGCCGGCGTGGACGTCTCTATGGATTGCCTCGAGCGCCGCAATCAGGCGACGGTGGTCTTCCAGCAAGGTCCGGAGTTCCCCCTCGCGTTGCAGGTCCGCGAGCTTCTGCTGGAGTTCGGCCCTCGGATTCTTCGGGTCCCAAGGTGCGTCGGCCGGCACGCGGGCGACGGCATAGCCGGCGAAGAGCAGCGTCGCGATCGCCAAGGCCGGCAGGGCCGGGTACACCCACGCCCCCGGCCAGGCGACGCGGATCGGCGAACGAACAATCAGCAGGCCCAGCGCCAGCCCGCCAATCAGCCCGCCGAGGCTGCCGGCCCAGTCAACATGCTTTTCGAAAGAACTCGACCCTGTCAACAATGCCGCCATGGCAAGCAGGCCAACCAGCGGCCAGCGCGTGTGACGAGGGAACTCGCCGCCAAAGCGCACGCCGACGGCGATTGCTGCCCCCACCAGGGCGAGGCCTCCGCTGGAGGCACCGCATGACACCATCGTCGGATGCACGTAGAGGCTGAGCAGGCTGCTGGTCACGACGCCGAACAGGAACACCGCCGCCACTCGCCATCGGCCCTGGAGGATCTCCAGCATCCCGCCCAGCAGCAGAACGCTCAGTAGATTGAATATCAAATGACCCAATGTGGCACACACCCCGCCGGTGCTGATCACGCGCCACCATTGCCCCCCGGCTACCCGCGGACCGTACAGTGCGCCCCATTGCAGGAATACCGCTTCGAGGGTCCGGGAGCCCGCCAGGGCCACCATCCCTCCGAGCACCGCCAACCAGATCCCGAGGATAGACAAGGACACCCACGGCCAGCGGACACACGACAGCTCTTGAGAGCGATTCATAAACGCCCGCTGTTCCTGGTACTCCTTCACGTCATCCGCCAGCGTGGCGGGGCAGTCGATGCGGGCGGCCTTGGCGGTCAGCGAGGCGGGGTCGAGCAGCCGGCGGAGGTTGTGGGCCCGAAACGGGCGAAGAGCCTCCTGCCGAAGCCAGGAAACCCGCCGCTCCAGCAGGAACTGTCCGCCCCGGGCGTCCAGGTAGGCTGCGGTGGAAGGGCCCGACTCGATCCTCCCCCGCAGGTCGCCCTCGTCGATTGACCGCGAGCCGACCAGTAGCAGGCCCTTGTACTTGTGGTCGCTGTGCTCGGTCAGCTTGCCGACAGCCTGGTCGGCCAACTCCAGCGGCGACACGCCCAGCACGTCGTCCTGCCGCACCATCAGCACCACCGTTGCCGGCCAGGCGGCAGCGTCGCCTTCGATGCATTTGTAGCCCGAAATCAGCAGCGTCTGCTGCACGCGCTCCAGGCAGTCACGGACGACCGGCTCCAGCCGAACCCCCGCCGACGCGGACGGCTCCTCCTGGTCGGATTGTGGCGAATCCGGCTGCGTTTCCGCACCCCGCGATTTCGATCACGGCCGGTAGTCGAGGGCCATCCGGCACGCAATCTCCAGAGTCAGCCTCAGTCGGTCACCAGCGTCCAGGTCTTGTCGGGGTTGTACTCGGTGATGTCGCGGACGGTAGCGCCCGGGCCGAGGTCTTTCTGGTAGACCTTGCCCTGGTGGTTGACCACGAAGGTCATGATTCCCGAGCTGCCGTGCTGGGCCGGGCAGGCGACCAGGGCGAAGCCCGCGATCATGTTGCCGTTGATCACGTAATCGTAGCGCCCGCCGGGGACGTCCGGGCCCTGACGCGTGACGACCTTGAGGTAGTACCCGTGGAAAGGCCTCCGCCCGCCCCCGCGCGGGTTGGTGTAGCCCTGGACGGCGGCCTCCGCCGCCAGCGGCCCGAACGGGCTCTGCTCCTCGCCCGCCCCGGCAGCCCAGTACAGGCCATCCTTGGTGCCGGCCCGGCTGGACAGCCGCTGGGCGTATTCGAGCACCTCGTTGCCGTTGCGGTCCTTGGAGGCGTACTCGCGCTGGGCCAGCACGTAGGCCCGGCAGAGCTTGATGGTGTTCAACTCGTTGGCCCCGATGCGCCGCGCGAGGATCTCCTCCTTGCCGGAGGCGGTGTCGAAGAACCACTTGCCCGCCGCGGTCTTGACCAGCGGGATGGGGAACGGCCAGTCCTCCTGGCCCATGTGGACGATCGACAACTCGGTCGACTTCTTCTCCACCCGCATCTTGGCCGAGGCGTGCTGGGCCAGCCGCTCGAAACCGTTGGCGTCCTGGACCGAGTCGCCGCTGGAGAGGTCCTTGGTCACCGGGCCCAGCACGGCCCGCACGGCGTCGCGGTCCTTGCTCGAGGCGGCCTTCACCAGCGCCTGGGCGGCCTGCTCGTCGCTGTCGAAGAGTTGCTGGTCGCCGGCCGGCTGGCCGGCCACATACACCACGGGCGCGGGGCCCACCGGGGGCTGCTCGCACCCAGCCAGGACCAGCGCAACCGTCAACAGCAGAGCCGCCCCGCGGGCGGCCTGCCACGTCCCACTCCGGCTTGTCATATCGGACATCGTGCGCTCCTTGTCGTGTGAATCGTCGGACCGGCCAACCGGCCGGTTCATCTCCCGGGTTGTCTGGTTACTTCCGCATGGACCGGTGCCCGCGGTCGCTTTCGCGCCGGGCGTCGTCGTTGGGAAGGGGCGTCGGCATGGGCGACCTGGGCTGTCCCAGCGGGCCCGGCGTCACAGTCGTCGCGCGCGGCGCGGGCAGGCGGGCGGGCTGGGGCGTCGTGGCCGTCCTGGGCGGCGTGGCCGACAGATGCCCGCGGCTCTGCTCGGCCCGTTCGAGCGAGCGACGGACGTCATCGCGGTTCTGGAAGGGTCCGAAGGGCGACGGCGTGGACGGGCGGACCGTCGGCGGCGGGACGGTACGAACGGTCGGCGGCGGGGTGGTTCGGACCGTCGGCGGCGGCGGGGTATGGCGGGGGTCCACCTTGTCGCGCAGGCCCGGCAAGGGCAGGGAGAAGGGCTTGCGCGGCCCGCTCGGCACGATCACGCGGCGGTCATCGCGGTCCCGGTCGCGTCGATCGCGGTCCCAGCCGTCCCGGTCGTTCCAGCCGCGATGGTCGTCGTAGCTGCGCCGGCCGATCAACACGGGCGGCAGGATGGGCTTGGGCTTGGCGTTGTTGTGGGCCCAGGGTCGCAGCTCGCCGGGGCGGGTGTTCCAGTCGCGGCTGTAGGGGGAGCGAATGATGACCACGGGCTTGTCATCGCGGCGCCAGCGGTGATCGTCGAACCGCCAGCCGACGTGCCAGCCGTTTCCGGAGTGGATCCAGCGGCGGCGCCAGTCGAAGCCGTTGTCCAGCCAGGCGCCGACGGTGCGGGCGATGCTGAAGGTGATCAGCGGGCGGGCCGGCGCGATGGTCTGGCGGACGTACACGACCTGCGGATCGTACGTGGGCACGTAGACGACCTGGGGGCTGGCGGGCAGAACCTGGATGTACCCGTCCTCGACGAGCACCTGTTGCTGATTGGTGGTCTGGAGGGCTCCGCTGAGCAGGGCCTGGCGGCGGAGGCGCTGGATGGACTCCACCACGTCGCCCTGCTGGGCCAGGAAAGCCGCCCCGACCGCCTGGGTCCACTCCAGGTTGTCGCTCATCATGGCCAGCACTTCGGGATAGTGCAGCAGGGCCTTGACCGACGGTTCCCATGGCAGGAGGGCCAGTTGGCGCTCGTCCATGTTCGGGTAGGCCGCCTGCCAGCGGGCGGCGCGGACGATCTCCGAGTCGTAGGTGGCCGCGGGCAGGATCTGGGCCAGCAGGGGGTCGGGGTACAGGGCGATCGGCCCCAGCAAGTGGTCGAGCTGCCAGTCTTCCAGCGGGGCGGGGTCCTGCGGGGCGACTGCCTGGACCGGCGGGGCGGGGGGGTAGATCGTCGTTCGGGCATAGACGCCCGTGGCCTCGAACGGCGAATACGTCTGGCCCTGCAGGATCGGGCAAAGGCCCAGCACCGCCAGGGCTGCCATCGCGATCGCACGTCGCTTGTTCATGGTCGTCCTCATGTGTCACCCCTGCACGTTCCCGAAGGAACTCTGCCTCAAACGCTACCGTCGCCGGGGCTCGGCGTCAAGCGGCGTCCGGGTGAAATCGGGGCCGGCGTCGCGCCGGCCCGCCTATCGGTTGTCAATCTCTTCGGCGTCCAGTACGCCTTCTGAGCGGATAGTGGCCCGCAACCCGCGCAAGTTACAGGCACGGGCGGGGCGGGGGCCCTTACCTGGCGGGCTGGGTGTCCGGGCCGGGCGCCGCCAGCCGCACCGGTTCGGCCCCTGCCCAGTCGGCCACCTCCGGCTGGTGCACCAGCGCCAGCGAGCACTGCACGGGATAATTGCACACGCAGCCGACCGCGTAGAGGGGCACGTTGAGAAGGCCGTCCGCCGCGACCAGGCTGTTGCTGCACCCGGAGCGGACGTTGCGGAGGTAGTGCTTCTCGCGGGTCTGGAGGTCGACCGTGCAGGCCGACCGCTCGCGCAGGAACACCAGGTGCTCGCCGCCGACGGCGTAGTTGCAACCCCCGTTGCGGGCGAAGAGACGCTTCTCGTCGGCCACCTCGCCCGTGCGGGCGTTCCAGGTGACGCCCGCCTGGTCGATGAATGTCGCCTGGCGCAGGATGAGCGGCTGACCGCCGTAGAAGCCCTTGCGCTCCCAGACCGGCTGGCCGTCGGCGGCCTGGTAGGCCCGGGCCTTGCCCTGCTTGCCGGTCAGCAGCAGGTCCAGCGGCCGGTCGTAAGCCAGCCAGTCGTCGTGCCCGCGGATGGCCGTCCACCCGCCCACGTCGTACACGCGGAAGGGGTTCTCGACGGCGGCGCTCCAGTTCACGCTGCCCGTGCGGAGGTCCATAGCCAGGATCGTGGACTCGGCCGTCTTGGGCGCGTCCTTCGGTGTCTTGATGGTCTCCGACAGTGTCGGCGAGGGCGAGTCGATGGCGAAGACCATCCCCCGCCCCAGGGCCAGGGCGTTGTTGTTGAAGCGGTGCTTGGCCGTCTTCGTCCACAGCGTCCGTCCGCTCTTGCGGTCCATCGCCACCAGCACGGTCGAGTCCCACAGGCCCTTTTCGATCATGCGGGGCTTCTTGCGGAAGTCGATGGCCACCACGATCGTGTCGTCCCCCACGCGGATGTCGCTGACGACAGGCTTTCGCTCGGCGCCGCCGGCGGCTTCGTGGCGGAGGGTGCGAAGGGGCTGGCCCGTGGCGTGGTCCAGCACGGTCACCGTGTCCGCCGACGCGACGTACACGCCGTCTTCCATCGAAGCGAAGCGGGTGAACGGGTCAACCTTGAGCTTCCAGAGGTGGCGCCCGGTGAAGGCGTCGTAGGCGAAGAGGGTCTTCATGGGCAGCGAGAAGGCGAAGACCCGCCCGCCGATGACCTGCGGCTTGACGCCGATGCCGTAGTCGTTGTTGGAGAAGAACTCGTTCTCGCCGCCCTGCCCGTACCACAAAATGCCCAGCGGGCTGCGGACGAGCTTGTCGCTCGAGTAGAACGTGCGATCGGGACTGGCGCACTCGTGGGTCCAGACGGCCGAGCCTTCCAGCGGCCCGTCGCGCCGGACGGTCGTCAGCTTGCCGCCCTGCGACCAGCAGAGCGTCCCGCCGTAAGGGCGCAGCACGTTGTGGAGTTTCTTGCGGGCGGGTTCGTCCAGGACCTCCTTCTCGCAGACGATCAGGCTGGCCAGGTAGGCCGGCAGGTGGAACGTCCCCGGTTCGCCCGCGAAAACCTCGACGCGGTTGCCGTACAGGCCCGTCGCGACCATCCGTTCGTGCAGGGCGCGCACCTTGGCCGCGTCGGCGTCGAGGGCGATCACCCGCATGTCCGACCGGGCCAGCAGTTCCTCGACCAGCCGCCCATTCTCAAGTCCCAGCACCAGCGCATAGCCCTCGTTGGTCTTGGCGGCCCGGAGGTATTCCCCGCAACGGCGCGACCAGTCGTCGTCGCGTCCGGCCGGGGGGGCGGTCTTCAGTTCCCACGTCCGCGGCGGGGCCTTCTCGCCGGCGAAGCAGTAGATCGCGTCGGCCGTCGTAGCGAAGAGCTTGCCGTCGGCCGCCGCCAGCGACAGCGACGGGGCCTTCAGGTCGTGCTGCCAGACCACCCTGGGCTTGTCGTCCTTGGCGGGCAGGTCCACGCCCACCAGCGAGGAACCAACCTGCCCGTACAGGCGGTCGCCGGCCTTGATGACCAGTTCGGGTATGCTCCGGCCCTTGGCCTGCCCAGCCGAGAGCGTCCACAACTCCGGCAAGTCCCATTGCTGGGGGCGGGCGTTGATCTGGCCGTAGAGCTTTGTCTCGTACTCCCCGACCTTCGGGCGCTCCAGGTCGTAGGCGTAGAGCGTGCCTCGCTGCGAGCCGTAGACCACGCCCTTGTCCACGGCGGACCAGGCCGAGATGCCGGGCTGCTTCTTGTACGGGAAGATCGGGCTCTCGAAGAAGGAGAATTTCTTGATGTCGAGCCTGGCGGGGGCTTCCTTGCCCAACTCAGCCCAGCGGCTGCCCAGTTCGCGCCCGGTGGCCAGGTCGATCGCACCGTCGGGTCCGACAAACGCCACCTTGTCCGCGGCCACGACGCGGCAGTGTCCGTGCCGGTAGCCCTGGAGGTAGCGCAGGACCTTGCCCGTCCTGCGGTCCATGACGGCGGGCATGGACCGCCCGTTGGGCACGATCAGCAGGTTGCCCGCGACGGCCAGGTGTCCCTGGGGCGAGAGGCCCGTGTCGAACAGTTCATTGTGGTCGACGCGGACCTTCTCGATGAACTGGGCCTCGCTGTTGCGCCAGAGGAGCTTGCCCGTCTGCGCCTCCACCGCGACCACGTAGACGCCCAGCGTCGGCCAGACGCCCGCGCCGAAATAGATCGTCCCGTCGGCCAGCACCGGCCCGCCGCGGACGGGCCAATACGAGACAAGCCTGCCGTTGCCCAGATGGCGGCGGTGGGGGCGGCTCTCCGGCGCGCCGCGGACCTTCCACAGCAGCTTGCCCTCGGCGGCGCTGACGCAGTAGAGATAGCCGTCGTCGCAGCCGAAACAGACCCGCCCGTCCCAGGCGACCGGCGCCACCCGCACCGGCCCGTCCGCACAGAACGTCCAGACCCGTTCGCCCGTGTCGGTGCGGAAGGCGGTCAGCGTCGAGTCTTTGGCCGAGGCCAGGAGGAGCGTCTTGCCGAGGATGACCGGTTCGTGGGCGGCGTCGAAGTGCAGGCGCGACTCGTTGGGCCAGGCCGGGCGGGGCGAGGCAAGCCCGCGGACCCAGCGGAGGTGGAGTTCAGCCGGCAGGCGCTCCGCGCAGGCCCCGCTTCGCGCGGCGTCGCCGCGCCACGCGGGCCAGTCTGCCCCGCTCGCGGTGGCGGCAAGCCACAATACTCCCCACGCGCAGGCCCATCGCCCCAGCCGGGTATTCATAGCTTCTCTCCTGGATAACTGCGTCATTCACGTCGAGTATGCGCCATGGCCATGCGGCGGGCAACGATCACTTCTCGTCGGCTGGGCGTTGACCGTCACTCTCGCCTGCGGCAACCAGCAGCACGTACGTTCGCACGTCCGCCAGTTGCCCCAAGCCGCGCGCGAGATGGACGGTCACGGTGAACGCCCCGGCCTGCGTGGGCGTGCCGGACAGCACGCCGGTACGGGCATCCAGCAGGACCCCGAGCGGCGGCTTGACCAAACCTCTGGTGTGCATCTTCACTTCCGGCGTGGCGTGGCTGCCGACATTCCACGTGTATTCGCCCGGCCCGGCTGGCTCAAACCGCACCGAGTAGGGCCGGCCCACGGTCGCGAGCGGCAGGTGGTCGGGGCCCCGGATCGTCGGCGGGGGCTGGCCCTTGGTGAACGTGAAGGTCGCGACGGCTGACGGGGCGAAGCCGTCGGCCTCGACGACTGCCTTGACTGTAGTGGTCTGGGCGACAGTGAACGGGGCCGAGTACACCGGCGACTTCTCGGTCGGCTCGCTCCCGTCCAGGGTGTAGCGGATGCGATCGGCGGGCGAGGCGGCCAGCAGGCGGACTGCAGCCGCGTCGGCGAACACGCGGCGGATGGGCCGGGCCTCGGGCGGGACGGCCCGTGGCGCGTCGACCAGTTTCCGCTTGAGCCAGGCGAAGGCCTCATCCTTGAGCGTGCTTCTGCCCGATCCGTCAAGTGTGCGGCAGGGCGAGTCCACCGGCGGTACGTGCAGGCTAGCCTTGCCGGCGAACCTCGGATCGGTCAGCACGAGAGCGACGCCCTCGTTGCCCACCCGGCGGGCCAGGCGCACCAGCTCGTGCTCCGCACCGCTGCCGACGTAGGTGAGCACCGCGGGGTCGTCGGCGGAATAGAGGTCCAGGTGCCGGTTGGGCCAGAAGTCAGCCACGATCGCCGTCAGGCGGGAACTCTGGTCGACCTGCGTCGTGCGGGGGTCGTCCAGCGGCAGGAGCAGGTGCTGGTCGCGCTGGCGGCGGACGTGCCAGTCGGCGGCAGGGTCGGTCCGCGGGGCGCGGTGGGTGTCGTCGGCGGTGGTGAACGAACCGGAGCCGGCCAGCCATCCTCCTGCCGAGAACCCCCACGCGGCGATCCGGGCGGGGTCGATGCGGTACCTGCCCGCGTTGGCCCGCAGGAAACGGACGGCGTTCTTAAAGTCCAGCCATACCTGGGGGAAAATGCCGTCAGGGGCAACGTTGAGGATGTAGTTGAGGTTGACCGCGACGAAGCCTTCGCGGACGGCCTGCTCCAGCAGCGCATGGGGCGGCCCGCCCGCGCCGCGATACCCGCCGTCCTTGTCGCCGCCGCCGTACCCGCCGCCATGGACGAAGACGATGCAGGGCCGGCTGCCTTCTGCGCCAGTCGGCACGTGCACGTTCAACGTTACCCAGCGGTCCTGCCATGCCCGCTCGGTGCGGCGGTCCGGCAGATAGGGCACGTCGAAGTGGTCCGCAGCGCCGGCGACGGGCCTGTGCTTGAACGTCGGCGGCTGCTCGGGTGGCCCCGCTGCCCACAGACCCTCTGCCGACAGCAAGAGCAGGGCTGCGACGAGATTCCCGTGCAGCCGCCGCGCGGGCGCCGAGCGGCGGGGCAGCAATGTCATCCCAGTCATTTCACGGCCCTTCGTCGCCGGGGCGGTGCGGACTACCTGGCGAGTTGCTCCCGCAGCCAGCCGATGGAGGCGGCCAGGTTGTCATCGGTGCCCAGGCACTCGACGCTGAGGAAGCCGTCCCAGTCGGCCTGCTTGAGCAGGCGGACGCACTCGGCGATGTTGGGGGCGTTGACGCCCTGGCCGATGGGCGACTCGGAGACGCCGATGCCGGTGTCCTCGCCGCGGAGGCTGGCGGCCAGCGAGGCGCTGACGTCCTTGACGTGCAGATACGCCAGCTTGGGCAGGAACCGCTTGAGGAAGTCCACCGGGTTGCCGCCCGCGATGAACGTGTTGCCCGTGTCCAGGTTGAACCGCAGCAGCGGCGTGTCCACGAAGTGCAGCATCTCGTGGAGGATCTCCGGGTCGTTGGTGTACGGCCCGTGCGTCTCGATGTTCACCACGACGTTGTAGTCTTCGGCCCACTCGAGGATCTGGCGGTAGTTCTGCCTGGTGATGGCCAGGATCTCCGCGTCGCTGTAGCCGGGCGGCTTGGAAGCCCCGTCGGTGGTGTCGACCTGCGGGCAGCCGATGGCGGCGGCGAACTGGATGGCCTTCTGCACGTACCGCACGCCGAAGGTGGCCCCGCTGGGTCCGGTGATCGGAAAGCCCGCGTCGATCTGCGAGACCTGCAAGCCCAGGCCGTCCAGGTACCGCCTCAGGCGGATGGGATTGGCGTCCAGGCTCACCGTCGGGGCGTAGCCCAGGCCCTGGATGAAATCCTGCCCGTCTACCACGCCGAACTCGATGTAGTCCAGGTTGAACTTCTTCGCCGCCTGGCAGGCTGCGTCCAGACCCCCGCTCAGGCACCGCCAGTTGTCGGTGTGCATGCTGATCTTGATCACGTGGTTCTCCCGAAATGGTTACACGATCCTACGGCTGAATTGCCCGCGATGTCAACGGCCAGGCTGGACCGCCGGGCGGTCTGCCATTACTTCGCGTCACCCTGGATCGACGCGACGTACTGCGAGGGAGTCATGAACGTGCAACCCTTGTCCTTGAGGTAGCGGACGATCTTGACGAAGTTCTCCCACCGCTCGTCCGTCCAACCGTTGGGGTGGCCCTGAAGAGCAAGATACGGCTTGAGGCGGCCGAAGCGCTCGTAGCCGTCCTTGAACTTCTCGAAATTGGGCACGAAGGTGGGCGACTCGAGGTTCAGCATGCGTTCCAGGCTGACCTGCCCCCCTTGCGGCTTGGCCGGGCCGAAGAACCAGACGCGAATCTCGGGGATCTCGGCCAGGGCGGCTTCGGTGCTCTTGTCGGTCGGCCCCCAGTGCGGGCCGAACACATGCAGCGTCAGGCCCAGTTTCTGCTTGGCCAGCCGCTGCACCTTCAACAGGGCCTCCTTCTGCTCGGCCGGCGGAGTGCCCTTGAACCGGTCGGCCTTGTTCTCGTAGCCGTGGTTCCAGAACTCGATCGAGCCCCGTCTGGCCAGGTCCCTGATCCAGGTGAAATAGGCGGCGTGGTCTTCCTCCAACGAGTAGCCCAGGATGCCGAAGGAGGCCTTAATCTTCTCTTGCTCGATGAAGTCGGCCACCCGCTGCCAGCGCGGCGAGACCGGCGCCTGGCCATGGGCGCCGCTGCGGGTGACGTCGTCGAGCTTGAGGATGATGACCGGCGCGGACGGGGCGGGCGACGCGTCCGCCTGGGCCCCTCGGGCCGGCAGCACGGACAACATCAGCGTCAGCAGGGCGGTACGTGCGACAAGTCTGGCATACATGAAGGCGACCTTTCCTTCCGCGGCACGCGGAGTGATCAGTGTACCCGCACCGGCGCGGCGGGGGAAAGCCCCCCGGGGAGAACAATCTAGCTCCATCCCCCTTGCGGAAAAACGTAAGGTGCCATAACATATCACTAGTACGGAGATCACCTGTCTGCCCTTCGGTCTGACCCGAAAGACGAGGAGTCGATCATGAATAACGCTCGCGTGTCCGCTTGCGGCTTGCTGTTCGTGGCTGCGGTTCTTGCATGGCTTCCGTTGACCGTCTGGGCCTCGCCCATTGCGCCGCCCATGCCATCGTCCTCGTGGTTGCTGGATCAGGGGTCCGGCACGACCTTCTGGCCGTGGACCGGGCCAGGCTCGGGCACGATGGGCAGCAACAGCGGGTCGGCCACCCCGCAGTGGTCCAGCGACGTTCCGCTGGCCTACCCCGGCAACAACAGCCTGAGCTTCACCGGAACGGGCATGAACGTGCCTTCCAACTGGGCGACGGTTACCGGCGTGCCCAGCGGAACGGTCGGGTCGCTTTCGCTGTGGGTCTACGACAACGACGGGCTTAGCCCGCACTACGTCATGGACGCTTCCAGCGGCGCCCGCACGCTGATGTACCGCACGTCCGGGATCAGCACGTACCTGAACAACACGTCGATTGGAACGCCCGCCGGGAACCTGATTCCGGTGGGGGAATGGACGCACGTGGCCCTGGTGTGGGATAGCGCCGATCCTGTCGCCAAGCAGAAGATCTACAAGAACGGCGCCCTGTTCCAGACGTTCAACGTGTCCGTTTCAGCGGTCAGTCCGGCCGAGGTGTTCCTGGGCAGCCGCATGTCCAAGACCGAGGGCTGGAGCGGCAAGATCGACGAGTACGCCCACTGGGACGTCGCCCTGAGCGCCGACCAGGTGGCGTGGCTGGCCCAGAACAGCGTGCGTTCGCTGGGCTCGCGGGCCTGGCTGATGGACGAGCCTTCCGGCGCAACGATCAGCCCGACCACCGGGACCCTGACGGGAACGCTGTTTGGCAATGTGACCCGCTCGACCAACGTGCCGCTGGGCTACGGAGGCAATCACTCGCTGTGGTTCACCGGAACTGCCGGCGATCGGGCGGTGGTGGACTTCGCCCCCCAGTCGATGGGCGGGCGCGGCTCGCTCAGCATCTGGGCCTACCGCGATTTCACCGATTCCACCGCCCGCTATCTCTTCGACGCTTCCGGCGGCGCACGAACACTACTGTACCATACCACGGCCGGGTGGAGCCTCTATCTCAACAACCAGTCCATCGGCACCATCGACGAGAGCCTCATCCCCAACAACGAATGGACGCACCTGGTCCTGACCTGGGACAACCTGCTGGGCGACGATCAGATCAAGGTCTTCCAGAACGGGACCTTGTTCCAGACCTTCGACAGGACCGTGTCCAGCGTGACGCCCGCGCAGTTCTGGCTGGGCAGCCGCTACAGCAACAACGAGGCCTGGCGGGGCGGCATCGACGAGTTCTCCGTTTACGACTATCCCCTCTCCTACGCGGAAGTAATGGAGCTGTTCGAAGAGGGCCTTACCGGCGTGCCCGAGCCGTGCACGGCCGTGCTGCTGGCGCTGGGCGCATCGGCGTCGGGCCTGGGACTGCGCAGGCGAATGCGCAGGTAACCGTCCGCTAGTTGCCCTCCGCCGTCACCGTCAGGCGCAGCTCCCGGCCCGCCTGGAGCTGGACCTCCACGCCCGCCTGGAGTTGCCTGCCCGTCAGCGTTCTGGTCTGGCCGCTGGAGCGGTCCAGGAGGGTGTAAGACTTGTCCGCCTGGGCGACGAACCATTCGGGGAACTGGTTGATCCGCGGGTAGTCGATGGGCAGCTTCAGGTGCAGCCTGTGACGGGGCTTGTCAAAGACCAGCCGCCCGGACCAATCCTGGTCGGCGGTCAGGCTGACGTGCAGGATGGTCGCCCCGCCCGGCACGGCGCTGCGGGCCGGCAGGGCGGGCTCGCTCGCGTCCACCACAGCCCCGAAGCGCACGTCCTGTCGCCACGGCTGGACGGTCAGCCCCTGCGTCTTCCACAGGGCGTACATGGTGCCCGTGCGCGCGGCGTTGCCGTCGCCGTGCCAGCCTTCGATCACGCCGTCGCTCCGCTGGCTGCGCCAGACGTCTTTGATTTCCGCGTCGATCCACCGGGCGGTGGACTCCATCGGTTCGCGGTTGTGCAGGTTGATGGCCCCCTCCACCGAATCGGCGTGCCCGTCCATGTTGCCCCAGTTGTGGGCGGCGTACTGGGGCAGGGCGGCCAGGGCCTTGCGCGTCGCCTGGCGGTACGACTCCTTCCTGTCGATCAGGTAGACGCTGTAGATCGCGTCATACGTGTAGCCCCACGTGTCGCAGATGGACCTGTGGTGCTCGCCCGTCTTGGGCTTGAAGGAGATCCACATCATCCCGTTGGCGTCGACGCCGGCCTCCAGGATGCGGTCGAGCATCTCGTGCACCGCCTGCTGGTAGGCCTTCTTCTTGTCGGGGCGGGCGAAGTGCAGGGCGGTGTACAGCTCGCACAGCCCGCTGACGATCTCGCAGCCGTGGTCGCTCAGGCGCAGGTCGGCGAAATCCCGCGTCGGGTGATTGCCTCCCAGCAGGTAGTAGTCGCCCAGGCGGATCGCCCAGTCCAGGTACTTGGCCTGGCCGGTCATCCAGTAGATCCGCGCGCAGGCCTGCAACAGGTCGCCGTTGACCTCGACGTTGCGCGTAGGGATCTTCCCGTGCGGCGTGTCGATCGTCGCGTTCTTCCAGATGTCGTCGACCAGCTCGATCATCCGCTCGCTCCACGGCGAGGGCCCCATCCATTCGGTCAGGGGGACCAGGCCGTCCTTGACGTACTCCGCCGAGTCGAAGATCGTCGCGTCGAGGTTGAGCGGGTTGCGGACAAACTTGCCGGTGGTGATCGACACGTCGTCGCAGAGGCGGTCCACGCGGGCAGTGAGCTTCCGTTCGGTCTGGAGCATCTGCGCCATTCGCCCCTCGAACATCGCCCGGTCGGTCAGGAAGCAGGTGAGCACCATGAACGACCAGTTGTCGGCGGCCGAGTCGCGCCCGTTCCACAGGTCCTTGCTGTTGTGGAGATTCCGCGGGATCAGCCCCGTCTGGCCCGCGCGGGCGAGCCAGCCGTCGACGAATCGCCGGCAGCGGAAGAACTGCTCATTGGCCGAGCGGGCATGCCGTTCCGCCCGGCGGAAGGCCGCCTCCAGCGCGGGCGGTTTGAGCGGCTGCGCCGGCGGCGTCGGCGTGCGGTCCCAGATGGCCTGCATCTCGGGGAAGGCCGGGCCCGCCGGCTCCATCCGCCCGCGCTCGAACTTCGCGACGATCTTGGCTGCCGGCGTCTTCGTCTCCGCCGGGGCGGATGTTGCGGCGGCTGGGTCCACCAGCCGGAATTCGGCGATGAATGCCGCCCGCCCGAACCGCGGCGGGCCCGAGAGCGCGATCTCGTACTTCCCGCCCGCGGCTGCCTTGTCCGGCACGATCACGTCCAGCCAGCGGAAGGCCTTGTACCCGCCGGCAACCAGTTCAATCGTCTGGCCGTTGATGCGGAGGGTGGCTGTCCGCTCGTCGTTCTTGGAGCCCCAGAGCAACTGGAGCACGTGGCCCTTCTGTGGCTTGACGTCGATGACCAGCGTGGCCGGCCCGTCGCCCAGGAAGTGGTAATAGCGGTCGTAGATCGACTGGCCCTCGGTGAGACGGTAGTAGGCGAGGACGGCGCCGGCCGAGGGCTTCTCTGTCGGCTGGCCCGCGGCCAGGCAGGCGGCGGAGCATGCAAGGGCGGCGACGACGCAGGCATATCGAGTCATGGCGGTTCCTTTGCTGCGAGACTGTACCCAGGAACAAACGGACACCAGGGGCGAATGTTGTCCGTTCGCCCGGCCCGGGGGAGCGGGGAGGCGCCCGCGGAATCTTTTGGCAATCCCCGCGCGTGGAGTCGCATTTATACATGGGTGCAATGGCGAAAGCGCAGGTAGGCATGCGACACGCGTTCCTCTGGATGGTTGTGGGGCTGGCGGCCGGGGTTTTGGCCGGCTGCGGCGTGCCACCCAGCCCGGAGGCGGAAGACTCGCTGCGGCTGTGGAAGGAGAAGCGTCAGCGGGCGACGTGGGTGTTGCGGATGGCCCGCGAGCGGGGGCAGGAGCTGCTCAAGGCCGGCCGGGAGCGGGAGGCCGCCCAGTTGTACGAGAAGATGACGCGGGAGGCGATCCACGACGCTCGCGAGCAGTCCGACGCCTCGTACCTGCTGGGCCAGGCCCTCGAGCAGGCGGTCTCGGCGGCGGGTCCGCGCGAGACGGTCGCCCTCCTGGACAAGGCCTTCGACCCGGCCATCGAGACCCTCAAGTTCACGCCGACCATGGAATCGGGCCTTCCGTCGGAATATCCTCCGCCGTCGGTGCCGGGGCTGGTCCGAACCAAGCGATATCCTTCCTCGCGCATCGCCTGGGTGGGCGGGAGCTGGCAGGACCGTCTCTTCGCCTCGCTCTTCGAGCGCGATCGGGAGGGCCCGCTGGCTGTCACCATCCCCGTCGAGTTCACCCTCGTGGACGGCGAGTTGGTCAGGAAGAAGCGCGGGCTGTTCTCCATGTCGGAGTACTACCGAAGCCAGGAAGCCGAACGCAAGGCCTCCACCCGTCCGATGGCCAGCCGGCCCACCGAGAAACCCATCCTGGTGGTCAGCGTGGCGGTTAAGGGCGCGTACAGCGCTGCGAACATGCAGGAGCCCCTGGCCAGGCTGCGCAAGTGGCTCGAAGAACACCTCCAGTACGAACAAGTGGACCATCCGCGGCTGCTCGCCTACAACACCCCGCTGGTGTGGTGGTGGATGAAGTACGGCGAGGTCCAGATCCCCATCCGCCAGAAGCAGCAGTAGTCAGTAGCTGGTAGCCTGTAGCCGGGGAACACCGGCTCCTGTCTACTTACCACTCTCTGCCGAGCGCTGGCTCCCGGCTGCCAACTACGGGCTACTATCCGGTCTTGGAGTGTCGCAGGCGGTCGAGGGCGACGGCGATGATGATGATCGAGCCGATCACGATCTCCTGGACGAACTTCGGCCAGTCCATCTGCTGGCCGCCCATGTAGAGGATGGCGATGATGAACGCGCCGATGACCGTTCCCAGGACCGATCCCTCGCCTCCCAGGAAGCTTCCCCCGCCGATCACGACGGCCGCGATGACGTACAGCTCGTACGAAATCGCCGCCGTCGGCTCGCCGATGCCCCCGCCGTAGGAGAACTGCATCAGCCCGGCCAGCCCGGCGAAGAATCCCGCCAGCATGTAGACGACGACCTTGGTGCGGCCCACGTGCACGCCGCACAGGCGGGCGGTCTCCTGGTTGGAGCCCACCGCGAAGATGTGCCGCCCCAGCCGCGTGTACCGCAGCAGCAGCGCCGCCACAATCGCCGAGACCACCATGATCCACACGCCGGGCGGCAGGATCAGCCAATTGCGGGCGGGGTCCGGGCTCACCAGCGTGGGGTCCATGATCGTGTCGACCCACGTGTCGGCGACCGGCGTAATGTACTTCTCCTCGGCCACCCCCTTGGCCGCCCCGCGGAAGATCATCATCGTGCCCAGCGTGACGATGAACGGGACCAGTCGCAAGCCCACGATGAGCAGGCCGTTGATCGCGCCGGCCAGGGTGGCCGCCAGCACCGCCGCCAGCACCGCCAGGATCGGCACGAGCGTCGGATAGTCCTTGATCAAGTAGGCAACCGTCTCCTTGCCGTCTGTCACCGTCGTGGTGTGCAGGTTCAACACGTACGCCACCATCACCAGGGCCAGCGCGATCACCGACCCCACCGACAGGTCGATCCCCGCGCTGATGATGACGAAAGTCATGCCCACGCCGGCCGTCGCGTACACCGCGCTCTGGCGGGCGATGTTCTCCAGGTTCATGTCGCTGTAGAAGTCTTCGCCGATCAGCGCGGTGAAGAACACGAAGATGGCGATCAGGGCGGCGAACCGGCTGAGGGTGTTGAACCATCCCGACTGCCAGATCGACGGCGAGGCGGTGAGGTCCTGTCTGTCCAGTTGTTCCATGACGGTCTATTCCTGGCCTGTGGCCACCAGCATCAGTTGTTTCTCGTCCCACTCGCCGACGGGCCGGGCGGTGCTGAGGAGCCCCCGGCACATCACGGCGATGCGGTCGCAGACCCCGAACAACTCGGGCAGGTAGCTGCTGACCATCACCACCGCCCGCGGGCGCCTGCCTTGGGCGGCGTCGCCCACCGCCAGCTCGTCGATGAGGCGATAGATGGCCGCCTTGGACCCCACGTCGATGCCGCGGGTGGGCTCGTCCAGCAGCAGCAGGTCCACGTCCGCGTGGAGCAGGCGGGCGATGGCCACCTTCTGCTGGTTGCCCCCCGACAGCGCCTGGACGCTCTGGGCGGGCGAGGAGCACTTGATCGGGATCTTCTCGATCCACGGGCGGCTGGCCTGGCGCTGGCGGGAGGGCAGCACCAGCCGCCCCGGGCCCAGGCCCCGCAGGCGGGGCAGGGTGATGTTCTCCGCGATCGACAGGCCCAGGGCCAGGCCTTCTTCCTTGCGGTTCTCGCTGACCATCCCCACGCCCTGCGCCCAGCGCCGACTCGGCGAGGCGGGGCCCGTGTACGCGCCGACGCGGACCTGGCCCGACCGGACGCGGTCGAGGGCGAAGATTGCCCGCAGCAGTTCGGTCCGCCCGGCGCCGACCAGGCCCGCGATGCCCAGCACCTCGCCCCGCCGCACCGACAGGGAGGCCTGGCGGGGCTTGTCGCCGCCCGAGAGGGCCTTCACCTCCAGCACGACCTCGCCCGGCCTGCGGCTCGAGCGCGGGTAGAGGTCGCGGACCTTCCGACCGACCATGAGCTGAATGATCGAGTCCACCGTCGCCTCCGCGGTCGTCCCTCCGCCGACGGTCTGCCCGTCCCGGAGCACGGTGAAGCGGTCGCTGATCTCCTTGACCTCTTCCAGGAAGTGCGAGATGTACACGATCGCCAGCCCGCGGCTGCGAAGGCGGCGGATGAGGTCGAACAGGCAGAGCGTGTCCTTCTGGGTCAGGCTGCTGGTGGGTTCGTCCAGGACCAGCACGCGGCAGTCGGTGGCCACCGCGCGGGCGATCTCCACGAGCTGCTGCTTGGCGATCGACAGGCGGCGGACCTGAGTGTCGGGGGGGATCTCGCTGCTGCCGACCTCCGCCAGGGCCGCCGACGCGATGCGGCGCATCTTGTTCCAGCGGACCAGCGGCCCGCGAGAGGGCTCGATGCCCAGCAGGATGTTCTCCATGACCGACAGGTGCGGCGCCAGCGAGAGCTCCTGGTAGATCATGGCCACCCCGCGGTTGCGGGCGTCCAGCGGATCGCGCGGGCGGTAGGGTTCCCCGTCCAGCCGCATCTGCCCGGCGTCGGGGCGGTGGGCGCCGCTGAGGACCTTCATCAGCGTGCTCTTGCCGGCGCCGTTCTCGCCCACCAGGGCCAGCACCTCGCCCGAGCACACCTCAAGGTCCACGCCCTGAAGGGCGTGGGTCGCGCCGAAACTCTTGCGGACGCCCGTCATCACCAGGCGGGCGGCGGGATTGTGCTCGATGTCCTGCATGTCCAATGGGCGATGCAAGGCCCCGGGTCACTGAAGTGACCAGGCCGTTAATCCTTCAGGCCCACCAGTTCGCGGATGGGCTTCTCTTTTTCCAGGCGGTCCTTGGTCACCAGTTCCGCGCCGGTGTCCACGCTGGGTTCCACCTTCTCGCCCCGCAGGTGCTGGACGAGCGTCTTGACCGCCAGGTAGCCCATCTTGTGCGGGTTTTGCACCACCAGGGCTGCGCAGCGGTCTTCCTGAACGGCCCGCACCAGGTCGGGCGACGAGTCGAAGCCGATGAACTGCCCCTTGACCGCCACGCCGCTCTTGCGGAGGTCGTCCAGGGCGCTGCGCATGCCGTCGGCGGAGTACAGGTTGCAGGCGAAGACGCCGTCCACCTCGAGCTTGCCGTCCTTGACGTACTTGGCCAGGGCGTTGGTGGCGGCCTTCTTGCAGCCCACGACCGAGCCGTCGTCGGGGTACGGGTCGGCCAGTACGGTCAGCCCGCCGGCCTTGGCGGTCTCGATGAAGCCCTTGGCCCGCTCCTCGGTGCTGCCCGTGCCCTGGAGGTAGCGCAGGACCAGCACGTTGCCTTTGCCTCCCAGCAGCTTGATCATGTGCTCGGCCGCGATCTGCCCGCCTCGCAGGTTCTTGGTGGCCACGAAGCTGACGCGGGACTTGCTGTCGACGTCGCTGTCGAAGATGACCACAGGGATCTTGGCGGCGGCCACGCTCTCGACGGCGCCCTTGCTGGCGTCGAAGTTGAGCGGGGCGATGCACATGCCGTCCACCTTCAGGCTGACCATGTTCTCGATGATCTTCTTCTGCTCGGCGATCTCGGTTTCGCTCTGGGTGCCCTGGTAGCGCATGTCGATGCCGAGTTCCTTCTGCGCCTGCTCGCAGCCCTTGCGGACGGTCTCCCAGAAGTCGCCTCCCATGCTCTTGGGGATGACGGCGATGGTGAGCTTGCCGTCGGCCTTCTTGCCGCCCGGTTTGCCCTTGCCGCAGGAGCTTACCCCGCATGCCAGCGCCGCGATCAACAGCAGTCCGATCCACGTCCTCATGGTCAGGCCCTTTCCAGAGAAGGTATCGTACGCTTCCATCGGCGCCGACCGGTCCCGACGAGCGGGCTGGCGCCACGATGCCATCAGAATACCGGGCCGAGGCGCCCTTGGCAATACGTAGTGGGCGAGGGTAGACTCGTGCTCATGGTCCGCATCATCCGCATCGTACTCGTGCCGTTGTGCCTGCTGGCCCTGCTGCTGGCGCCGCGACCGCTGCGCCGGGCAGCCGGCCAGGCGGGCCAGGCCGCCGACGCCCGGGAGGCCCCCATGCCCCTCGTCATCGCTCACCGCGGGGCCTCCGCCGCCGCCCCGGAAAACACCCTTGCCGCCTTCGAGCTGGCCTGGAAGATGGGCGCCGACGGCATCGAGGGCGACTTCTACCTCACCCGCGACGGGCACGTCGTCTGCATCCACGACGCCTCCACCAAGCGAACAGCCGGCCGCGACCTCAAAGTCGCCGACAGCGACCTGGCCAGCCTGCGCAAGCTGGACGTCGGGCGATGGAAGGCCCCGAAGTTCGCGGGCCAGAAGATCCCCACGCTGGACGAGGTGCTGGCGACCGTGCCGGCCGGCAAACGGATATACATCGAGATCAAGTGCGGGCCTGACATCGTCCCCCCGCTCAAGTCCGGCCTGGCCCGCTCCAGGCTCGAGAGCGACCAGACGATCGTCATCTCCTTCAACAAGGCGGTCATCCAACGCTGCAAGGCCGACCTGCCTGGCCTGAAGGCGTTCTGGCTGGTGGGCTTCCGCCGCGACAAGGCGGGCAAGCCCAGCCCCGCCGTCGCCGACGTGCTGGCCGGACTGAAGGCGACCGGCGCCGACGGCCTGGGCGTCGGAGGGGCCACCGGCGGCCTGGCGACCACGCTGGCTGCCGAGCTGAAACGCGCGGGCAAAGAGTTCCACGTCTGGACCATCGACGACGCCGAGGCCGCCCGCGCCCTGGCCGAGTGCGGCGCCAGGTCCGTCACCACCAACTGGCCCGACCGAATCCGCGATGCCTTCGGGCCGAGGGATTGACGATTTTCGATTTTCGATATTTCAGCAGTGCCACTCGTTCGCATAATAATGACGTATGAAGATCACAGTCCACATCGATGACGGCATCCTCGCTAGGGCGCAAGAACTGACGGGTACGACCGATATCAACAAGCTGGTGGATATGGGGCTTGTAGCCTTGGCCGCTCGAGAAAGCGCGGCGCGCCTGGCAGAGTTCGGCGGAAGCGTAAGAAGGCTGAAAGACATTCCGCGGCGCCGTTTCGGGCGGTAACCACGGTTTGGGGGCTTGTGTATCAGCGCACTCCTGCCGACAATCTTCTCACGGACTGAGGAGGCCGAAGCTATGCGAGACCTTCCGATCGTGATCGCGCTGCTGTCCGCAATCCCGGCCGCCGCCGCTCCGGCGGCTGAGCCGGACCTGCTGGGGCTGGCGCCCGCACCCGAAGCGACGCTGAACCTGCGCCTCAAGGCGCCCATCAACACCTGGGACGAGGCGATCCCCCTGGGCAACGGCCTGCTGGGCGGGCTGCTGTGGGGCAAGGGCAACCTCATACGCCTCTCTCTGGATCGGGGCGACCTGTGGGATGAGCGCCCCGCCGCGGGCATCAAGCCGGAAGAGTTCAACTGGGCCCACATCATCTCGCTGGTCCGCGCGGGCAAGGCCGGCGAGGCCAACCGCATCATGGACTATCCTTACAGCCGCCCGCACCCGACCAAGCTGCCCGCGGGAAGGCTGGAGATCGAGTTGGAGGGGTCGGCGTCGGCAGAGAGCTTCGAGCTCGACTTCGCGTCCGCCCGCGGCATCGCGCACCTGGACGGACAACGCCGACTGGAGGCGTTCTTCAGCGCCGAAAAGCCCGTGGCCATGATCCGCCTGCACGGCGCGAAGGTGAAGGCCCTCCGCCTGACCACGCCGTTCGGCCGAAAGCAGGAAGGCGACAGCGGGCCGGACTCCGCGGCCGCCAAGGCGCTGGGCTATCCGCCGGCAGCGTTCGGCTCGGACGACAAGACCCAGTGGTACGTCCAGCAGGCTGCCGACGGACTGAAGTACTGCGTCTGCGTGGGTCAGGCCCAGCGCCAGGGGCAGACCGAGTTGGCGATTACCGTCACGTCGTCGGCCGACGGCGCCGACTTCGCCGAGCAGGCCAAGAAACGCGTCGCCGCCGCCCTGGCCGGCGGGTTCGAGCACATGCTCGCCCCGCACGTTTCCTGGTGGAAGACTTTCTGGGCCCGCTCCGCCGTCGCCCTGCCTGCTACGGAGGAAGCCATCCTCCGCCAGTACTATCTCGTGCGATATTTCTATGGAGCCGCGTCGCGGCGCGGCTCGCCTCCCATGCCGCTCCAGGGCGTCTGGACGGCCGACAACGGCGGCCTGCCGCCCTGGAAGGGCGACTACCACAATGACCTCAACACGCAGATGACGTACATCGCCTACTACGCCGCCGGGCACTTCCATGAGGGCGCGTGCTTCTTGGATTACCTGTTCGACCGCCTGCCGACCTGGCGGGCCTTCGCGAAGGATTTCTACGGCGCACCGGGTGCCGCCATCCCCGGCGTGATGTCGCTGGCAGGCAGGCCGCTGGGCGGCTGGGGACAGTACAGCCTCTCGCCCACCATGGGCGCGTGGAACGCCCACCTGTTCTACCTGCACTGGCTCTACACCGGCGACGACGCCTTCCTCCGCGAGCGGGCCTGGCCCTTCTGTCGCGAGATCGGCCTGTGCCTGTTCCACCTGCTCAAGGACGACGCCGACGGGCGACTCGTCCTGCCGCTGTCCAGCTCGCCCGAGATCCACAACAACTCCGCCCGGGCGTGGCTCGTGCCCAACACCAACTACGACCTGGCCTGCATGAAGATGCTCTTCCTGTCGCTGACGGAGATGGCCTCCGCCCTGGGCCGCTCCGACGACGCCAAGACCTGGCGCCAGGCAGCCGAGCGGCTGGGCGACTTCCACGTCAACGACCGCGGCGAGCTGAAGCTCGACCGGCGCGAGGACCTCGCCGAGAGCCATCGCCACCTCTCGAACCTGATGGCGATCCATCCGTTCAACCTGATCACGGTGGACGGCGGCGAGGCGCAGCGGCGGATCCTCCGTGCGAGCTGCGAGCAGTGGGACCGCCTGGGGACCAAGGCGTGGTGCGGCTACAGCTTCTCGTGGATGGCCTGCCTGCGGGCCCGTGCGGGCGACGCGGAGGCGGCTGCGAAGTACCTGGACCTCTACGTCAGGGCGTTTGTGCTGCGCAACGGCTTCCACGCCAACGGCGACCAGACACGCTCGGGCCTGTCGAACTTTACCTATCGCCCGTTCACACTGGAGGGCAACTTCCTGGCCATGCAGGCCGTCCACGAGATGCTGCTCCAGAGCTGGAGCGCCGCGCCGGGCGAGCCGCACAGCGGCGTGATCCGCATCTTCCCCGCCTTGCCCGCACGCATGGCCCGCGCCGAGTTCCGCGACCTGTGCGCCGAGGGCGGGCACGTCGTCTCCGCCCGGCGCGACGGTGGGCGCACGACCTGGCTGCGGATCACCGCCGGGCGCGATGGTCCGCTCCGCATCGCCGACCCCTTCGCCGGCAAACCCGCCAGGTGGACCCTCGACGGGGCAGCGATCTCCCCCGCGCCGAACGCAGCCGGACAATACGAGATCGCGTTGAAGAAAGGCCAGGCCGTGGAAGCGGCTGCCAAGTGAAAGCGCAGAGTCAGCCCAGGATCATCTTGATCACCGCGAAGAGGATGCAGCCGGCGCCGGCGACGATGCGGATGATCGCTAACGCCTTCCCGTGCGTTCCTTCGACGACCTTGCCGCGCTTGCTGTAGGCCACGCCTTTCTTCAGTTCGTAGAGTCCCCACCCTCCGACGGCCAACCCGATCAGGAGGAAGACCCCGCCCAGGACGAGGGGGTTCTCACTGAGCCACCGGTTGAGTTCTTCGTTACCGCGCCGGGCGAGCAAGAA
Organism: Planctomycetota bacterium; assembly: GCA_022705325.1. Lineage (GTDB taxonomy): Bacteria > Planctomycetota > Phycisphaerae > SM23-33 > SM23-33 > MWDR01. The sequence continues at coordinate 385,218 of JAKJER010000001.1, forward strand.
TAGCAGATCCATGTGCGCCTCTTCACGAAAGATGAATTATGTTCGTCGGGGGTGGCTGACCGCCCGGTGCGGCAGCCTCTACCGGCATCAGCCGGGTGAACATCTCAGCATATGGCTTCAAGCCGTGGTGTCAAATATTACGGCCGACATCGCGGACTGAGTTATGACGGCCTTGGAGGCGCATGTGCCCGCCCAGGCAGGCCAACAGCCTCAACGACTGCAAGCAAGATGCGCCGCGTTTTGCTCATGCCAGTCATCTCAGGCCCCGGCGCGATCTTCATCCCCCGTCTGGTCGGTCCGTGCTGTCGGGCCGGGTGGTTGCGGGGTTGGTGCGCGGGGTCAGACGGGCCTGGATCTCCTGTCGGGCGGCCAGGTCGACCTGTCCGGCGTCGTGGTCGGCGTAGCCTTTGAGGCGGAAGCTCACCCGCGTGGCACGGGCGGGCAGGTCGGGGATGGTGCAGGGCGTGGTGTAGGGCTTGCCGCTGGGGTCGAGGACGGGCCGGCCGTCCAGGATGATGGTGGCCTCGAACGGCTCGCTGACGAAGTTGACGTACACTCGCACCGGGGCGCCGGTCCAGTAGTAGAGGAGAGCTCCCCCGGCCGCCAGCAGGGCGATGACGCCCACGACGACGCGCCGGCGAGTGAGGCGTGGGCCCTTCGCCCGGGCGGGGCGGATCGGCGGGACGCCCTTCTCCAGGGCGGCGAGCATCTCGTCGGCGTTGGCGAACCGGTCCGCTGCCATCGGCTGGCAGGCCTTCAGGACCACGCGGTTGAGGGCTGCGGCGGACTTTGTCCCGGCTGCCTGCGCCATCGGGCCCAGGCGGGGGAACGCCTCGGCGGGCAGGCCGGTGATCATCTGGTAAAGGACCAGCCCGGCGGCGTACACGTCGGCGCCGGCGTCCATCCTGCCATCGGGCGGGAAGTAGCCGGGCGTGCCCACCCGCGAGACGCTGCCTTGTGTATAGGTCAGCAGGCCGAAGTCGGCCAGCTTGAGCTGCCCGCCGACGAACACGCAGTTGGAGGGCTTGACGTCGCGGTGGGCCAGGCCCGCCTGGTGGACGGCCCGCAGAGCGGCCAGGAGTTGGCGGGACAGGTCGAGCGCCTCGCCGGGCGGCAGGGGCCCGTCCGCCAACCGCTCGGCCAGCGTGGCCGGGCGATACGACGGGGAATCCGACGCGGGCGAGCCCGAGACGTCGTCGGCCAGGTCCATCGTGTAATAGAGGAACCCGCCCGCCTGCCCCACGTGATGGATGGCCAGGAGGTTCTCGTGTCCCTTTCGCATGGCCGTCTCGTAGCGGACCAGGGCTGCGATCTCTCGCTCGCCGCCGAAGCTTTCGAGGCGGACGGTCTTGACGGCCAGCAGGCGCCCCGTGACGCGGTTGCGGGCCAGGTGGACCTGCCCGTATCCGCCGCTGCCGATGACGCGAAGCAGCTCCAGGTCCGGGATGTCCGGCGGGGCGGGGGCGTGGCTGGCGGGCGGCCCCTGTGTGCTGGCGTCGCGGTCGATCATGACATCCCCCTGGAGCGGCTCAGGCTCGCCTCGACCCTGGTCGCCATGGTCCGGCAGACCGACGGCGGGGGGTAGGCCTCCAGCGCCCGGCGGACCCGCTCGTCCAGCGTTCCGTCCGCGGCATAGCTGCCGGTCAACTCTCGCAGCCGGGCCATCACCCGCTTGTGGGCCTGGTAGACGGCATTGCGCGACAGGGAAGTCATCTCGGCTGCCCGGGCGGCGTCCATCCCGTGCAGGCAGATCAACTCGAAGGCCTGGTAGGTTTCGGGTCGGACCTCCTGGCGGACAACGTCCAGGACGGCCTGGAGAAGGGTGCACTCGAAGGCGCGGTCCCAGGCCTGCTGGGGGTCTTCGTCCGCCTGTCGCGCGTCGTCGCCGGGCGGCGCGTCCGGGGGATCCTTGTGCTGGCGGGCCTCGCTGCGGCGGTGAAGGGCGAGCTTCTGGCGGACGATGGTGAACAACCAGTTGCGGAACCTGCCCCGGCTGGGGTCGTAGCGAAAAACCTGCCGCTGTTCGAACACGCTGCACACGGCCTGCTGGACGACCTCCTCGGCGGTGTTGTCGGAGCATCCCTGCCCGCGGGCGAACAGGAACATGCCCCGCCAGTAGCGGTCGAAGAACTCTCTCCAGGCCAGCGCGTCGCCGGCGTCGGCGAGTCGTTCAAGCAATCCGGGCTGTGTCTGAGGGTCCACCGTCGGGCTCCCGTTGGAGGGGATGCTATCGCGGCGGCGGAAAAATCTCAAGAACGCGCGACAGATTCCGCCGCGCGGGCGCATATACGGGGCGAAAGGACGCACAATCATGTTGATTGACACGGACAGCCCGGATAAAGTGACCCCGACCAGATGGGGGCATCGTATGCGAATCAAAGCACTTATGCTGGCGGGGGTGTTGGCGGCGGGCTCGTGGGTCTCTGACGGGGCTGCGGCGCCTCCGGCCACCCGTCTGTACGTCCGCACCATTCCCTCCGGGGCGACCGTGCAACTGGACGGCAAGGAACTGGGGCAGTCCGACGGCCTGTTCACCGTCCAGCCGGGCACGCACACCGTCCGCGTGGAACTGGACGGGCAAACGCCCCACGAGAGCCGGCTCGACGTGACGGCTGGGCAGATCACGAGGCTGGTGGTGGAGTTCCAGGCCCTGCCGGCGGCCTCCACCCGGCCCGGACGCGGCGAGGACGGCGGCGACGCCGGCGGACGGGCGCTGGCCGGCTGGCTCTCCCGGGCGGACGTGGACAGCCAGATCCGCCAGGCCATGCTGACCGTGCTCCGCCAGCATCCCGACCAGACCCGCTGGTCGGGGCGGTCGGGCGGGGTGCTGTTCGGCCTGGCGTGCAAGCGCATGCCCACCGGGCCCGCGGGCGACCAGGCGGGCCCGGCCGTCATGAACCTCACCCACCTGCTGGCCGTTCAGGAACTGCTCAAGGCCAAGTCACTGCTGGACCAGTACGCCTCGGCCGGGCTGACCGACGCCTCCACGCTGGGCCAGGCCCTGGCCCAGGCGGCCGGCAAGTTCCGCGTCGAAGGGGAGGTCAAGAGTTTCCACTTCAAGTCGGCGGTGCACGAGGGCTGGGCGACCGCCTACGTGCTGGCCCAGGAGCAGGACCTGGCCGCCCACCTTCAGACGCCCGCCTCGGTGGAGACGGTCCGCCTGGCCTACCGCGACGCGATGCACCTCCAGGCTCGCGAGCTGATGAAACGGGGCAACCACGCCGACGCCCTGCTCCTGTGGAAGCATCTGCATTCCCGCAAGCTCGTCTCCCAGGGGCTGTACCTGGACGCCGCCCGGTGCTTTGTCGGCCTGGGCCAGAAGGCCGACGCACTCCGCCTGCTGAGCGAGGCCGTCGACGCCTTTGCCGAAAGCGGCGCGGGCGAGTTCTTCGAGCAGGCGGGCGACCTCGCACTGACCATCGATCTGCCCGCTGCCCAGGAACTGGCCGAGAAAGCCTACCGCCGGGCCTCGCAGGAACTGCTCAACGTTGTTACACCCGCCACCCAGCCGGCAGGCGACGTCCCGCTCGAGCCGGTAGAGAAACCTCAATAAGCGCGAACGCCAAAGGAGATCGATCATGAAGACCCTCAAGAACATTGCCCTGACGTGTCTGCTGGCGACGATCCTGCCGCTGTGGGCCGGTTCGGCGCAAGCCCAGGTGACGGCCGACGACTTCCTGCCCCCCGTGCAGGGCGGACCGACCGACGTGAAGGAGGCCGCCAAGGTGAAGGTGGAAGGCAAGGTCGTCACGGCGGGCTCCGCCCAGGACGCCATGAACGCCGCCGCCCAACAAAACCAGAAGGAACTGGCTGGCGGCGACACCGCCGAAGTCGGCGCCAAGATGGTCAAGTTCCCCAGCGGGCTGGGGTTCGTTGCCACCGGGGCGGGCACGTACCGCACGATGGAGAACCCCACGGCCACCCGGATCGCCAAACGCCAGGCGTACGTCATTGCCTTCACGCAGGCCAAGAAGAACCTGGCTGAGATCCTCGGCGGGCTGACCACCGAGGGCCAGGAAGAGATCCGCCAGGCTCTGTCGAACGTGAACCTGCCCCAGGACGAGATGACCAACATCTCCACCCAGAGCGCCGAATCGCTGCGTCAGAGCGTGGCGATGATGCTGCGGGGCTTCGTGGTCTACGAGGTCCGCGACGACGCCTCGCAGAACACGGTGTACGTGACGATCGTGACCACGCCCAGGACTCGCGGGCGCCTGGCCAGGCCCGCGCCGCAGGCGGTCGAGGCCGACGACCTCCGCGAGGGGCTCAACCAGGTCATCGCCGAGGTCCGCTCGGGCCTGGCCCCGCCGGTCGGCGGGCGGATCATCACCATGCGAAAGACCGGCGAGACCGCGTTCGTCGGCTTCGGCAGCGTGGTCGTGCGGTCCAGCAAGAACTCCGCCGTCCAGGCCAAGCTCAACCTGGAGTCGCAGAAGATCGCCTCCATGCGGGCCAAGGACGCCCTCTGCGGGCTGATCATCGGCGACAAAGCCACCTGGATGGGCAGCGTCAGCGAGTCCATGCACGACCAGGTCCAGGAGTACGAGACGCTCCAGAAGGATGATCCGCTGGCCAAGGACAACCCCGGCGGCGTTCGCAAGCTCGAGCAGGCCCGCCAGACGTTCGTGGCGAAGATGGAATCCACCGACGTCTACCGCAGCGCCCGGCGCGGCGTCCTGCCGCCCGGCGTGAACACCAAGACCTGGTTCGACGGCGACCACGCCTGGGCCTACGGCATGAGCGTCTATGTGCCCAGTCTCACCAACGCCGCCGCCGCCACCGCCAAGGATATGGCCGAGAGCAAGATCCTCCAGCCGGTCAACCCGAACGCCGCCCCCGGCGGCTCCGGCGGAACTCGCACGCCCGGCGGCAGCGGATTCACCGACGAGAACAACCCCAACATCAAGCGCCCCAGCCCCGCCACCAAGCCCGGCCCGACCGGAAAGGTCGGAGACGACAAGGACCTGTAGGTCGCGCGGCCAGGCGACACTCGCACCCGACCTCGGCCCGAAAGGAGACTGCAATGATTCGCGGCATGGCAACTACGGCGTGGCTGATCCTCTTCTTGGCTGCGGCCACAGTCCAGGCGGATGTGCTGGTGACCAGAACCGGGACCGAGTATGAGGGCCAAGTCGTCGAGAGAGGTGACAACTACGAGCTGACCCGCCCGGACGGGAAGAAAATGACCTTTCCGAAGGCGGCCGTTCGCGAGGTGCAGAGGCGGGAGTTGGCCTCACCTGCGGAGAAGACCCCGCCGGCCGGGCCGCGCCCGTCGACTCCGCGGGCGGGGTCGACGCCCGGTGCCGAGGTGACAGTGGATCTGGGCGACATGGTTGGGCCCGCTGCCGGCAAAGACGGCCAGAAGAAGGACGGCGAAAAGAAGCCGGACGAGAAGCTGATGGAGGTCGCCGCGACTGGGGTGGCCGTCGATGCGGAGAAGGCCGTCCAGGCGGCATTCTCCCAGGCCATTGAGCAGGCGGTTGGCGTACTGGTGGACGCCGAGACGCTGGTCAAGAACGAACAGGTGGTCCATGACCAGATCCTCACCTTCAGCCGGGGCTTCGTGCGGACGTTTGAAGTCGTGCGCAGATGGGAGCAGGACGGGCTGCACCACGCGCGAATCAAGGCCCTGGTGGAAGTGGGCAAGCTGTCGGAGAAACTCCGGGGCCAGAAGATCGCCGTCCGCGAGGTGCCGGGCGAGCTGCTGTACCGCCAGGTGACCTTCGACATTCAGAACGAGAAACAGGCCGTGGAGATGTTCCAGAAGGCCATGGACGCCTTCCAACTGGACGGGCTGACCAAGGTGAAGATCGAAGGCAAGCCGGATGTGGTGGAGAAGGATGATATCCAGGTCACGCTGCGCGTGAACGTGTCGATGGTGCCGGACATGGTCGCCTGGGCCAAGTTCCTCCAGGACCTCGAACCCCTGCTTGCGAAACTGTCCTCGGGAACGGATGTCTTGACCTTGAGAATGGGCGAGGCCTACGGCGGGTTCATGTTCAGTGACGCTATCGAGGAATACAAGAAGATTGAGAAACGCCTGGGAAAGGAGGCCTCGCTGCTGCTGAACGTTTTCAAGGGCATGAATGGGAAGGGCAATATCACGTATTGGAAGGTGTATAAAATCAGTGCTCCCCTTGCGGAGGCTCTTTGCGATATCGGGAAGCGGACCTACCGGCTGCACGTCGCACTGGAGGACGCAGGCGGAAACGAGTTGGCGGCTGAGCCGATCGACGTGCTGCGATGGAGCAACTCGCACGAAGCGCAGCCTTACTTCTATACGAGTTGGCGGGTGGAAGGCCATTTTATCGGGCCCCTCCTGTTCTGGAAGACAAATGCAGAGCGGTTCTACTGCTACCCGGCGTTGCAGGAGTGCAGGGTCAAGGTGCCGGTGGACAAACTGCGAAACGTCAAGAAGGTGACCGCCAGTTTGCGCCCCAAGTGGAAGACGAAGTAGATGCCGTGGCGGCACCTGACGGCCTACCGGCGGTCAAGAGAATAAAGGATACGTTATGAGTGCGAATGCGATCAGGTATCTGTCGGCGATCATGATTCTGATAGTCGCGGCCTCCAGTCCTCCTCCCGCGCGGGCCCAGGAGCAGGCCAGGCTGATGGAGGTCGTGGTCACCGGCGCGGGGCTCAACCCCGACAGTGCCAAGCAGAACGCCTTTTCCAACGCCATCGAGCAGGTGGTCGGCGTGCTGGTGGACGCCGAAACCCTGGTCAAAAACAATCAGATCGTCCGCGACCGGGTTCTCACCTTCACCCGGGGCGACATCCAGGAGTACCGGGTGATCGACTCGTGGCAGAAGGACGGCCTGCACTTCGCCCGCATCCGGGCCAGGGTCGTCGTGGGCAAACTGGCCGAGCGCCTGACCGCCCAGAAGATCGCCGTCCGCGAGGTCCCCGGCGACCTGCTGGTCCGCCAAGTGAAGTTCGACCTGCGGAACGAGAAGGACGCCAAGGAGGTATTCGCCAAGCTCATGGCCGGCTTCCGGATGGAGCAGCTCGTCAAGGTCGAGATCGTCGGCAAGCCCGAGATGGTGTCCAAGGACGACTCCCACGCGAAACTCCGCGCCACGGTCAAGCTCTCGCCTGACTTGGTCAAGTGGAACGCACTGGCCAACGACCTGCGCCCGTTCCTGGTGAAGGTCTCCACGCAGCGGTCCGCCATAAAATGCCAGGCCGACGGGTTCCGCCAGCAGCGACTGGTCAGCCCGCCGGCCAAGGAACTCAAGGCCCGCATCGCGGGCGAAGGGGTTCTGGTATCCCTGTTGCAGAGCATGAACCCGCTGGGCGACCGCACGGAGTGGGACATCTATCGCGTGCCCCAGGCGCTCCAGGGCGTGCTGGAGGATTCGGCCAAACAGAAGTACCGCCTGGCGTACGAGTTTCTCACCGCCGACGGCCTGGTCGTCGCCAAGGCCCAGCAGGAACTCATCAAGTCCGTGATGGGCCGGAAGTACCAGGTCGAGCCCATGGACTACCGGGATATGATGGCCGACGGCCTGGCTCATAAGGCCGGCATCCGCACCTGGTGGGTCAGCCCGCTGCTGTGGTGGTACCGGGAGTACCGGGCGGTGATGGATTTCGACACCGAGGTCCAGATCTCCCACGATGACCTGCGGAAGGTGGTCCGGGTGACCGCCTGCATCGAGAGGATCGCGCCCTGATGGTCGAGAATGAGAAGGAGACGTTATGCGTACGAACGTGATCGGATTATCGGCGATTCTGGTGTTGGCGGGTGGTATCTTGGCGCCGCTTGCGCGAGCCCAGGATCAACCCAAGCTGATGCAGGTGACGGCGACGGGAGTGGCGGCCCAGGCGGACAAGGCCCTCCAGGCGGCCTTCGGGCAGGCCATCGAGCAGGTCATGGGCGTGCTGGTGGACAGCGAAACCCGCGTCAAGAACGACCAACTCGTCAAGGACGAGATTCTCACCTTCAGCCGGGGGTTCGTCCAGAAGTACGAAGTGCTCAAGACCTGGCAGGAGGACGGCCTGCATTACGCCCGCATCGTGGCGCTGGTGGAGATCGGCCAGATGTGGGACAAGCTTCGGGCGAAGAACGTGGCCGTTCGGCCGATCCCCGGCGAACTGCTGTACCGCCAGGCGCAGTTTGACCTGTCCAACGAGAAGGACGCAGCCGCGATGCTCCGCAAAGCCCTGGGAGAGTTCGACCCGGCGCGGGTGATGAAGGTGACGATCTCCGGCAAGCCGGAGGTGCTGGAGAAGAACGACACGCACGCCAAGCTGAGCGTACAGGTCCAGGTCTCGCCGGATCTGGAGGCGTGGGGACGGTTCCAGGCCGGCGCGACCCCGCTGCTGACGAAACTCGCGACGACCCGCGCGGCGTACATGAGCCGGCGGCGCGACTTGCGGCCAGGGCAGAAGAAGCTGAGGGACCTGAACTCCCCTCACCGCTACACGCTGGACCCGGAGAACCTCAAGGACTTGGAAGAGCGGCTGGGGGAGGCGAAATGCGTGCTGCACCTGATGACCGGGATGAACGCCGAGGGCACGCAACTGCGGCTGACCGCCTTCGCCCTGGGCGAGCACCTGGCGCCGGTCCTGGGCGACCTCGCGGAGCGGCGCTACCGCCTGCGCGTCGCCCTGTGCGGCAGCGACGGGACGGTCATCATGGAGGGCGACCAGCCCGTCAACGACAACTACCGCTTTCAGGAATTGAGATTCCCGACCGCCGGCAAGGTGGGTCTCTGGGCGAAGAAGCGGAAGAACTCTTTCTTTGTCAGCCCGCTGTGCACGCACCATTCGGGGACGGCGATGTACTACCACGCCCTCATGCGCTACGAATACCAGTTCACCGTCCCGCTGGACAAGCTGCCGCAGGTGACGCGCTGCATGGGCGCCATCGAACCTGTTGTGTTCTCGGGGACGGGCAAATCTAAACGCTGACAGTCGGCCGGTCGCGACCGGCCGGGAAAGGAGCGTCCTATGCGACTCCTGGCTTGTGTGGCGATTCTGATTGCGTGCCTTGCGGCGTGGGCTGCGCAGGCTCAGGCCCAGCGAGTGCCTCGACCGGACAGGGCCAAAAAGGACAAGGTCAAGGGCCAGCAGCTCCCGCCGGAGGCGCCTGCCTCGAACGACACGGAGGAGACCAGATCGGTGGTGGCCAGCGGAGCCGGCCTCACGCCCGACGACGCCCTTAAGAGCGCTTTGGTCACGGCTGTCGAGCAGGCAGTGGGCGTGCTGGTCGACGCCCAGACGATCGTGGACCATAATGACGTGATCCAGGAGAAGATCATCACGGCCACCAATGCATTCGTGGAGAAATACGATGTGTTGAAACGGTGGCAGGAGGGGGCCACCCATCATTGCCGCCTCCTGGCCCGCATCCGCACGCGCAGGCTGATGGAGCAATTGGTCGCCAACCGCGTCGTCACGCAGAAGACCGAGGGGCGAAACATCCACGCCCGCATCGTCACCGAGGAAAACGCCCGCCAGGGAGCGGCCGAGGTGGTCAAGGCCTGTCTGGCGGATCTGCCGCAGAAGGTGCTGGCCGTCTCCTGTCCGGGCAAGCCCGTGCCGATCAGCCCCACGCGGCTTCGCATTCCGGTCCAGATCGAGGTGGACCAGAAGGTGTACAGTCGTCTGATGCAGGAGATCGAGCCCAAGCTGTCGGCCATTGCCAGGACAAAGGCATCCGGCGTCTTGGCCTATGAGCCCGTCCGGGACGGCAAGGAGACCCGCGTCTCGCTCGAGGTGTTTCCGTCGCCCGTCGTCCAGTTGGACCCTAACCCCGTCTTTCCCCCGCCGCACGTCCTGTTGGCCAAGCCATGGTATCGCGGAGGGGCCTTCCGCAACGCGGTCGTGAAGGACGAGCAGGACCTGCTGGACAAGGTCTTCCAGAAGGGGTTCGACAATTCCCAGCGGCTGGGCGTCCTGGAGGTGATTTCCGGCATCACCCCCACGGGAAACGCAAGGATCACCGTCTACGGACTCGACGGCGAGGCCTTCAGTCTGTTGCCCAAGTCGCTGCACCCCAGAATCGTCGTCGACTGCCGGCTTCTCGACGCAGCCCGACGCGAACTGGCCTCGAAGAAGACGCCCTTCGTTCACAGTCCGTGGATAGGGACTCCGCACGGTTTCCTGTTGACCGTCGGTTCCACGACGCGGTGCCGCAAGAGCCTCGACCAGTGGCCTTTCGTCGGCGTGTGGCCTGGTGTCAAGGGCAACGACGCCCACGGCATGTTTGCCCATTCCTGGGCCGGGCATGTGTACGTCGACATCGGCACCGACGACGTCCGCAAGGTCGACAGTATGAACCTGTCGGTCCGCTGGGAGCCCACCAGGGACTGAAGGACGAGGCTCGCTCCCGGAGTCTGCTTGAGAATGTCGCTTTTTGAATCCGCGGGCGGCCGGGTCAAGTCACCTCTCGCGTGAAGGTGTCCGGGTCGTCGACGGGCCTGGCCTCGACGGCCGCCAGGCGGTCGGCGGCCGAGCGGGGCGTCAGGAGGCTGACGGCGACCAGGACGACGACCGACACGACCACGCCCGCGGCGACGTAGTTGTACTGGTAGGACGCGTGCAACCATTCCGGCAGCGAAGCCACAGAGTTCTCGACCTTGTACTCGAACCAGTACATGCCCAGCGTGGCGGCGAAACCGGCCAGGCTGGCCGCCAGCACGCCCGGCAGGGTCGTGTGCCGCCAGAAGGCGGCGAGGGCCGGGACGGCGATGCAGGCGGAGAGCACGCCGGAGGAGAGATTGTAGACGTCGCTGAGGCTGGTCGAGACGCAGGCCAGGCCCCAGGCGATCAGCAGGCACGCGGCGGTGACGATCCGGCCCAGGGCGACCTTGCCCCGCTCGGTGATGCCGCGAAACAGCAGCGGCTGGAGCAGGTCGTACGCCACCGGCATGGCCGAAACGTTGGTGAAGGTGTCCACCGTGGACATCTGGCAGGCGACGATGGCCACCACCATGAAGACCGCGCCGGCCAGCGGCATCTGCGAGACGAAGGCGGAGATGATCCCGGTGGCGTCGCCCCCGACGGCCGCTGCGGGGGCCTGGCCCGCGGGGGGGAAGGCGACCAGCGCGCAGAAGGCTGTCAGGCAGGGCAGGGCCAGTACGAACACGATGATCAGGACGAAGGCGGCGCCGGCCCCGATCATGGCTTGCCGCGTGGAGCGGGCGGCCTGGAGGCGCAGCGTCAGGTCCTGCTCCACCATCCACCCGGGCAGGAAGCCCAGCAGCAGGATGAACGGGAAGAGCTTCCCGAACGACCACAGGTCGAACGTCCAGGCGGTCGCGTTGCCGGGCGGCTTGAGTGCCGACAGCGCCTGCCACACGCCCTCGGGCGCCTTGGCTGACGCAGCCGACCAGGCCGTCGTCGCCAGGACGACCATGAAGACGGCCATCAGGCTGAACTGGATCACGTCGGTCACGACGATGGCCCGGAAGCCCCCCGCCAGGATGTACACGAAGATGGGCGCGACGACGATGCCCATGCACAGCCACTTCAGCTCGCCCAGACCCAGGAAGGGACTGACCAGCTCGCCGACAATGAACAGCTCGGCCTGCGTCCAGATGATGAAGACGAAGAAGGAGAAGAAGGCGGCCAGCGCCCGCGCGGACACGCCGTAGCGGCGCCCCAGGGCCTGGGGCACGCTGACGGCGGCGATGCGCCGCACCCAGGGCGTCATGGCCACGATGATGAAGCACAGGACGAACCACGGCAGGAAAAGGACCCACATGCCGGTGGCCCCGTACTGGTAGACCTGGGCCATGCCGTAACTGAGCCAGCCGAGCATGAGCCAGCCCGCGGTCACCGAGACGCCCAGCCACCAGCCGGGCAGCTCGCGCCGGGCGATCCAGAACTCCAGGCCCTGCCCCGCCTGGGCGGCGCGGGCCTTCTCGCGACGTCGCAGGACCACGCCGACGGCCATCACCGCCGCAAAATACGCCAGCACCGCTATCCAGAACCAGAGGGTCTGCATGGACGTTCTCCCTTACCAGGCGTACGAGACCTTCAGGCCGCCCCAAAACTCGTCCTGGGTGATCTCGTCAAAGAGGGCCTGGCTGAACCGGAGGAAGGGACCGACCTTCACCACGCCCCATCGCTCGTGGACGCCCAGGGCCTGGCTGACGTTGTAGACCACGTCCAGCCCGTACTGGATGTTGCCCAGCCGGGTGGCCGGCGAGAAGCCCAGGGCCTTGGTGTTGTAGCGGTGGTCCATGCCCAGGGCCAGCGACGGCGTGACTGTGATGTCCTTCAGGACCGGCACGTCGCCCATGCCCAACTCCGCAAGGGCGAAGTCGTGCTTGGCGCCCAGCTCCAGCCATCCGCCCTTGACCACGTCGTAGTCATGCCAATACTGGACGTACGGGTTGAACACCGGGCCCTTCGTGCCGAACAGCACCGAGTCGTCGAACGTCAGCTTGCCCCACAACTCGTAGGTGGTGTGGAAGTCGCCCGTGAACGGCGGGTAGGTGTAGGCTGCCCAGCCGATCTCCACCGTGGTGTAGAGCTTCTCGATGTTGTAGCGCCAGTAGAGGGCGTAGTCCGCCTCGTAGAGGTTGCTGTCGGTGCCGGGCACGAGGGTGCGGTTGGCGGCGAACCAGTCGAACCAGACGTAGCCTCCGACGGTGCCGGCTACGCCCGTGTCATATTCGACCCAGACGGTGAGCTGGTGGCTGGGCTTCTCCCGGCCTTCGCGGGCGAACTCGCTGAAGTTGACGCCCCGGAAGATGTAGTCGCTGGCCAGGACGTAGTCCAGTCCGAAGTAGAGCGGAAGGGGCCTCTCCCACTTCTGCGGTTCAGCCGGTCCGGCCGGCTGGACGGCGGCAGGGGCGGGTTGGGCCTTGGCCGGCTGGGTGGCCTGGGCCAGCGAGAGCCACGTGTCGCCCGATTCGGCGCGGGCGGTCGGGCACAGGCAGAGCAGAGCCAGGGCGAGAAGGGCTGACGAATGGGTGCGGGTCATGGACGATCTCCAGGCCCCCTTCAGGGCGGGCCTGGAGAGGGCGCGGTTACGAGGCCGTGGATTTGGCAGGTCGGCTTCGGCTGCACCGACCCGCCGGGTGCGACACGAGGGGCCAGACTCTCGGGAGGCCCGCCGCCGGCACTCGCCACGAGTGCGATACGTCCAGGCCCAGTCAGCCAAAGCCCGAGAGAAACAAGCCGCCCGACGGGCGGGCGCAGTTGGAGGTGCCCCAGAGCGGCGCGCAAGCCAAGTGCGACCGATGGCCCGGCTGTGATATCGTCCCACCCTTGTGCTTTGCCTGTGGCACGAGAGACACCTTCATCGTGGGATCTGACGCGTCGCAGACAGTTCATCCGTCGCCGCCCTGCGTGTCAAGCAAAAACAAAGCCCACGGGCCCGTCCCTTTGGGGGCGGTTTCCCGTGGGCTTCATCAGGTCCGGCGTCCGGCCACGTTCGGACGCCTGAAGGTGCGGTTAGATGCTGCCGTCGGAATTGATGTCCGAGAACACGATCAGGGCCAGGTTCCGCAACGTCTTGTCGCCGCCGTAGAGCAGGCCGTTGATCGTCTGCGCGTCGGCCGCCCGGAGTATGTCGATCACCGTCAGGGTCGTTCCGTTCTCCACTCCGAAGGCCGCACCGCTCGTGCCCACGTTGTACACCGCGAAGGCAAGCCCGTAGGTCGAGATGGTGAAGCCGTACGCCTCGCCCACCAGGCCGGCCAGCGATTCAGTGGTCACGTACGTTGACAGGGCGGTGGCCATCATGTGGGCTTCGAGCTTGCCGCCCTTGGCGCGGAAGAGGGCGACATAGTAGTCGGCGACCTGGGCGTTGGTCTGCCCGGCCAGTTGCCCGAATGCGCCCGGCAACGTGGCAGCCAACCAGTTGCCCAGGTCCGTGGCGGTCGATCCGCCGTTCAGGGAGGAGATCAGGGCCTGGCCCTTCCTGTTCTGCCAGAAGCCGATGGGGGCGGCCTGGCCCTGCTGGACGGCGACGGCCTGCTCGGAGAAATTGTAATTGATGCCCGCCTGGCCCGATTCGACCCGGATGTCGGTGAAGACGTCCGGCCCGACCACGCCGCCCAGCGAGCCGATCGTGTCGATGCCGTCGATCAGGTCGCCCGGCTGGGTCTGGGCGATCTGGTAGACGCCCGCGGACAGGCCGGTGAAGGAGTAGGCCCCGTCGGCGTCGGTGTACTGGACGTCCCAGACGGCCTCGCCCGCGTCGCTCAGGCCGGTCAGCGTGATGACCACCCCGCTCAGCGGGGTCTCGTTGGGGTCCAGCACCCCGTCGTTGTTGAAGTCCAGGAACACCCAGCCCGAAAGCTGGGCGGGCGGCTGGACGTCGACGTAGACGAACGCCGAGCCGGTCATGTCGTCGGCGTCCGCAATGGTGTACTCGAAGGTGGCCACCCCGAACCAGTCCGCCTCCGGTGTGTAGGTAATCGTGCCGTCCTCGTTGAGCACGACCGTGCCGTGCGTGTCAGCGGGGGCGACCGAAACGATCTGCACAGCCGTGCCGTCGGGGTCGTAGTCATTGGCCAGCAGGGTCTCCGCATCGATGACCAGCGGCGTGTTCATCTGGCCCTGCACGTCATCATTGACGGCTACTGGCGGCTCGCCCTCGGGCGGCAGGCCCGGGATCACCAGTGCTACGTCGTTGCCGTCGGTCAGGCTTCCGGTGGCCGAGTCGTACGTGTAGAAGAGCTGGAAGGCCTGGTCGCCGATCATGACCGTGCTGCCGCCCTCGATGTTGGGCAGTCCCTCGAAGGCGCCGCTCACCGGGTAGATGCCGTTATTCTCAATGATCACGAACGGCCCGGTCAGGCCGTTGTCGGCCAGGCCGATCGTGAACATGCCGTCCAGCGCGACGCTCCCGGTGACGACGATCTGGTCGTAGCCGGCCTCGGTAAAGTCGAACCAGTTGTCCGACCAGGGCCCGAGAGCCAGGTCCCCGGCGTGGAACGTGGCGGGCTCTGCCCCGCCGATGGTCATCCACGTGCCGAAGCCCGTGCTGAACGATCCGGAGACTGTCCCGGCGGCGTCCAGGGTGGAAAAATCCGGCATGACGTACCCGCCGGTCAGGCCCGTCACGTTCAGAGTGCCGCCGGCACTGATGGTGAGGAAGAAGGGCGTCAGCGAGGCCGAGTCCTGCATCGCCACCGTCCCGTCGATGACGATCTGGTCGGCGGCTACCGTCCCGGGCGCCTCGAAGGTGCCTGTGATCAGCCCCGTGCCCGTCACTCTCAAGAGAGAGTACCCGATGTCGATGCTCCCGCCGTTGACCGTGAGATCCGTGGTAGTCAGTTCGGCGTACCCGCCCGAGTTGATGATGCTCTGACCAGCCAGGACTTCTACCGAGTCAAACTCGGCGCTGACGCCGGCCAGGTCGAACACTCCATACTCGTCGAAAGTGGGTGACCCCGATAGGAGGAATCGTTCCTCCAGCGATTCTGCCAGGGGCAAGATGGGCTTGGTCTGCGGCTTGAAGGAACGCGGGCGGGGGACCGAACAGAGCGCGGACTTCCACATGTGCATTCTCCTTCTTCTGTAAGTGAGCAAGCGGCAGGAACACGATAGGACACCCGTATCCTAATCCGGGCCAGCAGACATTCCCAGAGTTTTCTCAAGAAATATCCGGGAAAACCTTTAGGGGTATCACCTTATTGAAGCAAGCGGAGTGATTGAAGATTGCGCAGTCCGCGCGGGTCCATCACTCAGGCCCCGCAGAGGGGCCGGTGGCCGCCAGCGCGCATCTATCGCACCCAAAACCCTTTGAACATTCTGCCTGTTGGCGGTAGGATGACCAATCTGTCAATCCCGCGCGTGGCGAGGCAGCGAGACGTCGCCCGGGCGGGAATGGAAGGTAGATCCCATGAAGATATCGCTGAACTGGCTGACCGATTACGTGGACGTTTCCGTCAGCGCCGCCGAACTGGCGGCCAGGCTGACCGACGCTGGACTGTCCTGCGAGGAGATCGTCGAGACCGACAATGACATCGTGCTGAACCTGGAGGTCACGTCCAACCGCGGCGACTGCCTGGGGCATCTGGGCGTAGCCCGCGAGGTGGCGGCGGTGACGGGGGCGGCCTATCACCCGCCCGTGATCGCCGACCTGCCCCGCCAGGGCGTCTGCGACGAGTTGACCACCGTTCGCGTGGACGACCCCGCCCTGTGCCCCCGCTACACCGCCCGGGTGATCCAGGGGGTGAAGGTGGGCCCCAGCCCCGCGTGGATGGTCGAACGCCTCGAAGCGGTCGGCATGAGGAGCATCAACAACGTCGTCGACGTGACCAACTACGTGCTCATGGAGTACTCCCAGCCGCTGCACAGCTTCGACTATGACCGCCTGGCCGGCCACGCCATCATCGTCCGCCGGGCCCGCGAGGGCGAGCTGCTGGTCAGCATCGATCAGACCAAGTGCCGCCTGGACCCCTCCATGCTGGTGATCGCCGACGCCGACAAGCCCGTCGCCATCGCCGGCATCATGGGCGGGCTGGACAGCGAGGTCGGAGACCAGACCGTCAACGTCCTGCTGGAGAGCGCCCAGTTCGACCCGCTGTCCATTCGCCGCACCAGCCGAAAGCTCGCCCTGATGAGCGAGAGCAACTACCGCTTCGAACGCGGGGTGGACCCGGTGGGCGTGGACCAGGCCTCCCTCCGGGCCTGTCAACTCATCATCCAACTCGCCGGCGGGAAGCTGGCCGAGGGACTCGTCGACGTCTGGGCCCAACCGGTCGCCCCCGTCCAGGTCGCCCTGCGCCCCCAGCGCACGTCCAGCCTGCTGGGACTGGAGATCGAGACGAGCGTCCAGGTCGAAATCCTCTCTCACCTGGGCCTGGCCCCTCGGATCGAGGGCGAGCGGATCGTCTGCACCGTCCCCACCAGCCGGGCCGACCTGACCCGCGAGGTGGACCTGATCGAGGAGATCGCCCGCCTCCACGGCTACGACAAGATCCCCGTCGGCGGGCGGATCGCGCACGCCGTCATGCCGGTCGGGCGGCCGCAGCGAGTCCGCCAGCGGATCGCCCGCACGCTGTGCGCCGCCGGGTTCGACGAGGCCCTCACCTTCAGTTTCGTCGACCAGGAGGAGGCGGAACTGTTCGCCCAGGCCCGGGGCATCCGCGTGGACCCGCTGGTCCGAAAGACCAACAACATCTTGCGCCCCACGCTGCTGCCCAGCCTGCTGCAGTCCTGCAAGACCAACCAGGACGCCGGGACCGAAGAGGTCAGCCTGTGGGAGATCGCCTCCGTGCTCCGCCAGGGCGATTCCGCCGGACTGCCCGAGGAACACGTCGAGGTGGCCCTGGTCACCACGCTCTCGCTGGGCGAGCTGCGCGGGGCGGTCGAGGCACTGATCGCCGATCTGTGCCCGGCCTCGCGTCTGGATGTGCAGGCCGCCGACACGCCGGGCCTGGCTGGCGGAGCAGCCGCCGAACTGTTGCTGGACTCCAGGCCGGCCGGGCGGATCGGCATGATCGACGAGAAGGTGCAGCATCATTACGGCCTGGAGAAGCCGATCGCCGCGGCGGCGCTGAGCTTCCAGGCGCTGCTGGACGCCTACCAGGAGGTCCGCACGTACTCGCCCGTGCCGCGATACCCGTCGGTGCGGCGCGATCTGTCGCTGATCGTCGAGGATGCCACAACCTGGCGCCAGCTCAGCGAGATCGTGCTGGCGATCGATCAGCCGATGCGCCAGTCGCTGGACTACGTCACGACCTACCGGGGCAAGCCTGTCCCCTCGGGCAAGAAGAGCGTCACGCTGCAGCTCACCTATCGCTCCAGCGAGGGCACGCTGCGGAGCGAACAGGTGGACGAGCAGGTCGCGCAGGTCGTCGCCGCCGCCCGCGACAAGCTCGGCGCCGAACTGCGAGCCTGACCCCGCCGACCGTGGGTCGCGCCCGATTGATCGGCGAAAACGCGAAAGGCAAAAACTTTCGCACGCAATTCGTTGCCTCAACTAAATTTGGCAAATTCCTCAATAAACGGCTTCAATTCACTGAAGTTTTTGACCCACGGTATTCGATACTAGGGGTAGAATAAACATGTGAAGAGAAGCCCTGCGACACGCTCGAGGCGGGAGCATCACGACGAGTTACAAGCCTCTGCTGTGTGCGACAGAGCTGCCGAATGAAAAGAACCGATACCCATTGATCGGGGCGCGTCCCCGAGCCGCTCCGGCGGCTGGTAGCGCCCCACCTGAAATAATGGGTTCTTATTCGAGGCGGCTCATCGGCACGATGCGGAGGCTTTTCTTTGCGCCGGGCGGCCTCTGGCCTGGCGACCCGGCAAGGCGCCCGCGTCCAGCCGCCCTGTTGGTCGTCACCCGGGCCGCCTTGTTGGCCAGGCTTGAGCGATGCAACCTCCAGCCCTCGAGTTGACCGTCCCGCCGTCGTCCGCCGAGGCAGAGCCCACGCAAGCCTTTCCGTGGGCCTTTTCGTTCAGTCTTCCCCGAAGTCGTTTCGCTTGCGCCGCAGGCGCCAGAAGAACGGCCGACCGAGAACGCGAGGCCGCCAGAGCGAGTCGATGGCGGGCACGAAGGTGTTCATCGCCAGGACGGCCATGTACGCGGGAATGGGGACCTGCCGGTAGAGTTGGAGGATCATGGCAAGGCTGCCGCAGCCGACGGCAAAGATGACTTGTCCGCCGGAGGTGACCGGGCGGGTGGTCATCTCGGTGGCCAGGAAGAAGGCCGCCAGCAGCATCTCGCCGGCCAGGAGTTGATAGCAGACGTAGATGAAGCCGACATCGGCGCCCTCGTGCAGGAAGGGCCACCAGACAGCCTGAACGGTGTCTCCGGTTCGGGCGAAGTGGACCGGGGCGACCGCGGCGACCACGGCGGCCGACAGCAGGAACATGACCGGCAACTGCCACTTGATGTAGGTTCGGTAGATGAGATAGAGCCCGGCGATGAGGATGATGATGGCGGAAGTCTCGCCGATGCCTCCCGGGCGCGCGCCGTAGAGCAGGTCGTTGACGGGGGGCATCTGGAGCAGGGCGGCGGGCTTGGGGTGGGGTTCCCTCTGGTCCAGGTAGAGCAGGGCGCTGAACTCGGGCTGCTGGTGGTCGCTCAGGCCGCCCAGGATGTCGGCGGGGGGGTGGAGGAGGAACGCGTCGGCCTGCCGGG
>JAKJER010000054.1 GCA_022705325.1 Planctomycetota bacterium
CGTTGAGCATGCTCAGCAGGACGCTGCCGCTGATCCTGTCGACCGTGATCCGCCGGTCGCCGCCGTAGCCGGTGATCATCAGCATGGCCGTCGCCCCGCCGGTCAGGAGCTGGATGTCGGCGATCTTGACATCCTGCCCGCCCCCGACGGCGGCGCCGGTCACCGTAGCCCCGCGGACGCTCTGTGCCACCGCCAGACTCGTACCGGCCAGCACAACGGTCGCCGTCCCGCCGATCAGCCGCACGGTGACCTTCGTGCCATCGGCGTCGGTGAACATCAACGCCGGCGCCTGCCCGGTGCCGATCGTGACTTCCACACCCGGCGGCACTGTAGTGGTGGCGTCGGCGGTCGCAGGGGCGGTCTCTCGATGCCCGACATGATCGGTAGCCACACTGTAGAAGGAGTACGTGTGGCCGCCTTCGCCAGTGTACTGGGCCGAGGTGTCCGGGGTGTCGTCCAGCCAGAGTTGGAAGACACCGCCGTCGTCCGAGACGTAGATGTCATAGGAGGCCACGCCTGACCCGCCGGCATCGTCCGCACCGGTCCAGGACACGTCGAAGCTCGCGCCCGGCGCCGTGGCCGGCAGGGGATCGACCTGGCTGCTTGGGCCGCCCGCGTCGATCGTGTTGAGAACGATATTGGTTTCCATCGGCGCATTCACGTCGAATACGATGCTCGCCTGACCGGTGATCTGGGTGCCCGTAGCGAGTCCTGCTTTGGGTTGGACGCTGTAACTGAGGGAACCGCACCCATTATAGTCGGCGTCATCAGGCGGCAGGAAGCCAGCAAACGGGTCGGTCACCAGTTGGCCGGTCACCGGGTCGATCGACTCCATAATCCAGGTCACGACGCCCGTCGCGGGATTCAGGGCGGCCGTCACGTTGACCGGGTTGGGGTCGGCCTGGACGTAGACCTGCGTCGTGTAGCCCTGGAGTCCGGGCGGCACGTCGATGATCGCGGTGTTGAATCGGATGTCTGTGAACTGGAAGGTGCTCCAGTCGAAGTCGCTGGCGAGTTGGCTGGTCACTACGACCCGTGCGGCCGGCGCGCTGGCCGTGGGCATGTTCTCAAAACGAATCGTATTCGTGATCGGCGCCTGGCTGGGCACCCAACCTTCTGGCCCGAACCCGCTGCTCTTCATGTCGTTCGGATCGCCAGATTGCACCACAGTCTCCGTAACGACGAACGATGACACTTCTTTTAAAACCACGACACCGGACTCACGTACTTTGTAGCGCACCGTGAACTGCCAGCTTTCTACATTTGTCGTACCATGCGGATAGCCCAATGCAAATAGATCCACTATTATTAAGGGATCCGTTAGTTGATCAGGGGTATGCGGCGTAATGACCAGGCCGATGTAAGCCTGGAGCACATCCTCGGCATTGGGGCTGCCAAACAGTGACCCCGTTCCAGTAAGCGACACGGAATCGATCATCACATTGCTTCCCCCATTGTTAACTAGTTTGAAACCAATCTTGTAGGGCGCAAGACATCTGACCACTTTAGTCTTGGCGCTCCCAACAAGAACCAATCTGCCCGGGTTTCCATTCACTATTGTCCCGCCCTTCTTCTCCACCGTCTGTGCTGCTTGCAGGGCAGAAGTAGCAGCGGCAACGCTACCCTCGGGCGCGTCGCGCGACGGTTGCTGCGCCGCTGGCGGTTCAGCGGTGACCCGCACACTGAACTCTCCGGTCGGGACATTGGGAAGGTCGAACGTGGCGTAGACCAGAGAGGAGTTTGCGACGTCCACGGGGGCCGCCTTGTAAGCGTTGCCTGCGGAATCGATGAGCTGATACGTCATGTCGGCGGCGAGCTGCCCGCCCGTCAATGTCAGGGTTACCTCGCCACTGTTATTGATCACGTCGGGGCTCACCGAATCCAACTGGAAGCCCAGTGCGTGGGCCCAGAGCGTGAAGTCGGTGGGGCCGGAGAGCGAGACCGGCACGGCCAGCACGTAATATGTCTGCGCATCGGTCTGTGGGGCCAAGGCGGTGACCGATGGCGAGTTCCACTGGTCCTGGCAGAAGTCGTAGTGTTGAGCGGTGGGCATGTAGCCCTCGCCGATATAAAGGTTTACCCCGCCAGTTGCGCCAGCCAGGTCGAGACTCAGCCGGATGTCCTGGCCTGCGACCGGGACAAACTTGAACCAGTCCGACTGGCCGACGTAGGTGAAGGTCCCGTCAAGCGCGGGGCCATCCACGACCAGTTCGAGCACGTCGAGCTCGAAAGGCGCCAGGGACATCAGGTAGTTGTTGGTGCGGTTCTGCCCCTCAAAGACGTCTGACCGCGCGTTGACCGCCACGCTCCAGTGATGCTCGCCAACGACCGCGCCGGGAACGCGGACATCCGCCGACACGTCGATGCTCTCGCCGACGCCCAGCACCACGCCCGTCCCCGTCACCACTTCGGCCGCGAGTTGGCCGTCCATCAGGACCTGATCGTGCCACGGTCCCACCACCGGCTCCGTGCCGACATTGACGACGGTCCACGCGACGGTGACGCTCTGGCCGGCGACCGCAGTAGGTGGGCCGCTGACCGAACTGGCCGCCAGATCGATGTTGGACTCGGCGGTCTCGACGAACTCGAACGCACCCATGTCAGGGAACTCGCCGCCGCCATCGGCCACACCCGTGTTTGGGGTGCGCGGGTCGTCGTAGCGCGGGGCGCCCATGTGGTCGGTGGCTGGAGCCACCGTGCCGTCGGCAGAATCGATCATCGGGCTGACGTAGCCGAGGCGGTAGTCACCACGGACAGGCCCCCGGTACTGCGGATCGACCGACACGTTGCCGTTGACGCCCGGCTGGTAGCTGTCGCCCGTCGGGGACCAGATGTTGCTGTACTGGACCGACGTCGCCCCATTTGGCACGCCCGCCGTGCCGCTGTTACTGATGATGGAGTTGGTCATCGTCAGCGCGCCGCCGTGTGGCCATAGGCCAACCTGATTCTCGTCGAGCGTGCAGTTGATCAGGCGCACCGTTCCGCCGTCGGCAGTGACCGCCCGTGCCGCATCTGTGATGAGACAATTGCTGACGGTCACGTCGCCGCCTCCCCAGGCGGTGACCCCGCCCCAGAAGGGGTCGCGGATGACCGAGTTGGCGAGCGTAACAACCGCGCCGCCTTGGGTGCGTACGACGCCGATGTGGGAGCCGTCCCCGATCCCCGTGGGCCCGGCCCCATAGCTGAGCAGCGCGTGGTCGATCGTCGCCTGGCCGCCGTCCATGAACAGCCAAGTCCAGTCGCCCGGCGCAGGCGCCGTGGCATTCCCGTCGCCGTTCGAATCGCCGCCGACGCTGTCGTCCCGAATGGACGTGAACGCGATCGGTTGGACCACGGAGCCCTGCGCGAGAAGCGTGCCGCCGGTCTGGACCGTGATACCGCAGTCCGCGTCGAACTTGACGATCGCGCCCGGATTGATCGTGAGGGTGACGCCGTTGGGCACGGTGACATTGGCAGTGACATGGTGGAGAGTCGAGCCGCCCCACGCCTGGCTGCCCGGCAGCACGCCGCTGTGCGTGGTCGTCAGATAGCGAAGCTGGGTGTGCTCGGTTGTGTTGAATTGGCCGCTGCCGAGGATTCCGACGCCGGACCAGTCGCCGGGCATGGGCGCCGAGCCGTCCTCGTCCCAGTTCGTGTCACCGCCGGCCGTGTCGTCGGCCAGCGCGGTGAAGACGATGGGCGACGCTTCAGTGGCCAGCGCGTCCAGGAAACCGCCATCCTCCACTGTGATGCCGACGCTGTTGGCGAACTTCACGATCGCGCCGGGCTCGACCGTGATGCGTGCGCCGGCGGCGACCTGCACGTCGCCCTCCACCACATGGACTTCGCCCGCGGCCCATGTCTCGTCCGCCTGGATGCGGCCGGAGTGCCACGTGGCCTCGTTGTTGATGAGAACTGTCATGGCGGCTCTGCCAAGGATCATCGAAGATGGGTCCAGGTAGGTGGAGCGCAGCTCGTACTGACCGTCTGAAGCCGTCGTGGTATCCCAGTCGATCGTGCCCTGGGCCGGCAGCCCGGTGCCGATATCGATCCGACTGCCATAGGCGGTCACGTCAACCGCCGTTGCGGCCCAGTTGACGCCCACCGCGTCCCAGGCGAGCGTCTCGGTGTCGTGCAGAAGAGCATCGCCTGGCCCGACCCAAAAGAAGACAGGTGCGTCGGTAATGGTCACCGTGCCGACCCCTGCCATAGGCCCGCCGGCAGCGGTCAGGTTCGGCACGGGCAGGGACATCCCGACGCGGTGGTAGACGGCAACGCGCCCGCCGCCGCCGTCGGCCGTCCAACCGTCGTTCCCGTCGGCCGTAATCTGGCCGGAGCCGGCCAGCGTACCCGTATTGACCAGCACCGATCCGCCGGCCGCGCCCCTGTCGTAGTTGCCGCCGCTCTGCCCGTCGGCCGTGATCTCCCCGTCCAGGGTCAGGGCATTGGCGACGTTGAGTCGTATCGCCCCGCCCCCGTAGGACCACGAGCCGGCGTTGCCGAAACCGCCCCCGGAACCCAGGTCCAGCGGTACTGCGGCCGACCCGTACGTCGGCCCGGCCGGACCGCTGCCTGCGCCACCATGGCTGCCTCCCGCGGCGTTGCTTCCGGCAGCGCTGCCGCCCGGTCCGGCTGTGGTGGCGTAGCCCTGGCCATCGGCCGTTATGACCGAGCCTGCTTCCACGGTGAGATTGGCGGCATTGATCGTCACCCCCTCGCCGATCCACTCCCCGCCGACTTCGGCTGTGTTGTCGATGCTCCGGCAGATCACGGTAGAACTGCCCAGCACATGGAGATCACCAGCTACATCGACTGTTGTGCCTCCGCCGATCCAGAACGTGGCATCGTGCAGTACCAGGGAACCCAGAGATATCTCGGTATGCTGCGCCACCTCGTAGTGCTGGTATACGTCCATGAGATAGTCCGGCACGGACCTGTCGAAGAACGCGGTCGTGCCGTGTCCGGCGCCAGTGCCTCCCGCGGAAGCGGTGGATGTGCTGAAACCCGTGAATCCCCCGTCCGTGTTGTAGTAGACCGCAATCCGGCCACCCCCACCATGGGCGCTGCTGTATCCCGACTTTCCGTCAGCCGTGAATCGGCCGGAGCCGACCAGCGTGGCCGCCGTCACGAAGATAGAGCCTCCTGACGCGCCATCAGCGTATGGCCCGCCAGTCTGAGCGTCGGCAGATACCTCGCCGTCGAGGGTCATCGTGCCTGTCACGTCGAGCCGGATAGCCCCGCCTCCATAGGACCAGGAAATGCTGTTGCCCCGGCCGCCGCCGGAGCCTAAATCCACGGGGAACGTATTCGATCCGTACGTCGGTCCTGCCGCGGACCCCGAGCCCGCCCCACCGTAGCTGCCCCCGCCGCCATAGCCTCCGCCGCCGGGACCGCAAAACGTCACGTAGCCTTGGCCATCGGCCGTTATGACCGAGCCTGCTTCCACGGTGAGATTGGCGGCATTGATCGTCACCCCCTCGCCGATCCACTCCCCGCCGACTTCGGCTGTGTTGTCGATGCTCCGGCAGACCAGCGTCGAATTGCCGGTGAGGACAATCGCTTCCTGGGCCGTCGTTGTCGAGCCGCCCGCCAGGTTCACGGTCGAAGCACCGGTCAGGGACAAGTTGTAGACACCCAGTGTGTCGCCGTTGGCGTTGACCGTGGCGCCGCCGGCCACATCGACCACATCGAAGGTGTGGGCGCCGTTGACCGTGACGGTGTTGCCGTAGATCACCAGCGAACCATCATCGTACGTACCGTCGCCGTCCGCAATGGTTGCGCCATTGGCGAACAGGGCGGCCGTGTAGCCGTCGCCGGCTTGCCCCGGCGTGCCGTCTCGGTCCTGGTCCATCTGGTCGCCGGTGGCGTCGGCCAGGATGTCCGGGCCGACTTCGAGCGTGTACGTGTTTAGACCGGTCAAGCCCGTGACGACCAGTTCGTAGCGGTCGGCGGCCAGCTTGTTTAGTGCACTGGGCGCGATCTCGCCAATGGGGCCGGTCAGCGTCACGTCGGCCAGCGTGAACGTGCCGTCCCGAACGGCTTCACTGAACTGCAACTCCATCTGGTCGAACGGGTGGCCGGCGCCGCCGGTAGGAGTCAGTTGTTCCACGAATAAGCTTGTGGACAACATGACTCGATCCTCCAGGGCTTCCAGGACCCACGGGCGGCACTGGCAGCGTCGAAGCAAAGCCGGTGCGTGATCCTGTCTGTTCGGACGATACGGTGGCGTAGCCATAGAGCGCTCCTATTGTCGACAGGATGCAGATGCAAGGGCATCTGCCGGTATGCAGAGCCCGGGGGGGATACACAGTTCGGCAGCGGGAGGGACCTGCGGAGGTCATCCACTGGCAAGCCGCCAAGCGGGCAAACGGCCATCGCTGCTCAGGCGAGGAAGAGTCGAGACTGACCGTGCTGTCGCGGCGGAAACCATCGCCGCAAGACAACCTGCCGCAACGACGCAGAGTGGTGAGGACTGCAACGGAGAGCCTTGCAGGGAGGGGTGTCGTACCCGATGAAGTGAGAGTGCCGAAGCACTCGCCCGAATGCCCAAGACTCGCACGAGCGCACATGAATCCTCTCCCTGATTGCTAAGGCATAACTTCAGCAGCCCCGAACCCGCAACGTAACGTCACTAGGTAAGCCTGAGTTGAACCCATTTGTCCCGGCCAGCCCCGCCGTCTGTCCTGGGCTTCAGCAGAGCCCGGCGAGCACCTTTGACCGAGAATCTCGAAATGACTCGGCCGACCTCCCTGTCCGGCCAATTCGATATTCTACTCCTTCCTGGAATTGTGTCTAGTCTATTCAGAGAATCCCTACGCCTGATCCGAGGCCGGACTATTCCCCGGCGTAGAGAACAGGACATCATCAGTATTGCGTGGACACGGCCACGGCGTTCTCAGGGCGGGTAGTACGCAAGAGCATTAACCTCTCCCCCAGAACCTGTTCAACCCGCCGGCTTCCTGTCAAGCGACGAAGCCGCTTTCTGCGGGCGGGTGGAGAGGGCAAGTCTGTGTTCGGGAATCGGCCAAGTTCCCGGAGTCTCGTTTCCGAAATCCCCCGCCGGTCACCACGGCACATTCCGGGCGTCGAAGATCGGGCCGGGAACCGCGGCGCGGGCGGGCGAAAAGCAAGCTCGGGCGGCTTCCGGTTGGAAGCTCGCCCGAGCGATAGGGGGCTTGGAGCCTGTGGTGCGGCCCTACGCGATGGTCCAGAGCGAGGCCACGCTGTTCTGGTAGCCGATCAGGAACTCGTTGCTCGGGCTGACCATCAGGTTCTCGTGCGTGGTGAACTCCAGGTCGAGCAGGTCGTACTCGTCGACGTAGACCTGGCCGCTGAGGACCTCGTCGCTGTCGTAGAAGCTGTAGCCCATGACCCAGTTGGTGGGGGCCACGGCCTCGCCGGTGACGAAGTCGATGATCGTGAACTCGTTCTGCACGTGGTTGAGGCCCAGGATGTGCCCCAACTCGTGGGCGGCGGTGTTGCCGATGGCCTTGCCCACCTGCTCCACCGTGTGCCCGAGTTCGGCGTGGTAACTGGAGGCGATTTCCGCGCCCCACACCGTGCACTGATCGCTGTGGTCGCTGTTGTCGGTATCGATCTGCTCGGCCAGGCCCAGCAGGCCGGCCTCGTAGGAGTAGTCGTTGCTCACGTAGATCGTGCTGTACTGCCCGGTCATGGGCTTGACGGTCGTGAAGGTGATGTTGGTGTAGTTCTGGTAGACCGCACGGATGGTGTCCATTACCGAGTTGATGAGGATCTGCGTGAAGGAGGCGTCGAAGCCGAAGCGGGCGGCCGTCAGCGGCTGCTGGTAGGCATCGACCCGGTTGCCCGCCTCGAGGAGGTAGTCGGCCACGCCGCCGTTGAAGTTCACGTAGACCACCTGCCTGGCCGGGGCCTGGGCGGCCAACTGGGTCCTGGTGACCGTGAGGTCGTAGCTGCCGGTGACCTGTTCGTCGGGCGAGACGGGGTACATGTCGCCGATGGCCACATAGTACGTGTCGGCCTGGGTGGTGATCACCGAGCCCTGGAGGGTGATGTTGGTGTCGAGCGCCAGGGTGTCGCCGCCGGGGTTCTCGCTGAAGACGATGGATCCGACCAGCTCGCCGGCGGAGTTGAAGACGGCCATCTTCGGGTCCAGGCGGCTGCCGATCATCAGGGTGTCCAGGCTCAGGTCCAGTCGGGTCCAGGCCGGCAGGACGCCCAGGCTGTAGACGTCGTAGTCGTCGGGGGCGAGGATGGTCTCGACCTCGTCGGCGGGGCTGGTGGTGTTGCCCACCCACGTCAGTGCCGTGGCGGCCTGCGTGGCGTCGTCGAAGGTGAAGTTGCTGTTGCCGTCGTTGAACAGCAGGATGCTCAACTCGTAGGGCCCGAGGTAGCCGGTGAACGGATCGTAGGCGGCGAAGATGCGGATGTCGGCATCCGCGGTGGCGCGGTAGCCGTAGCCGCTGAGGGAGGGCTCCAGGAAGTTGAACTCGTCCAGCGGGTCCACGCCGGTGGCGATGGGCGCGGGCGTCCAGAAGTAGAGGACGTCGCCCTCGTGGACGCTGATGGTGTAGTAGTCCACGTCGTCCTGCGGCAGGGCGGGGGCGCGGTTGTCGCCGATGGTCTGGCGGATCTTGTGCACCTGGTTGGCGTACAGGATCGGCACGCCGGTGCTCAGGTGCGTCGAGTCGGCGATCGTGTCGCCCGAGTCGCCGTAGGCGAAGCGGTAGAGGAACTCCCCGCCGGCCACGCCGTCGCCCGACGGCCAGGACATGCCCTTCTCGCCGTCCAGCGGGTTGCCCCGCTTGTCGGTGACCATCGAGCCGTCCAGGCGGACCAGGAAGTTGGTGCCCTTGTTGATGGCCATCCAGGTGCCCTGGGTCAGGCGCAGCTTCAACTCGCGAGTCTGGTGAGAGTAGGTGACGGTGAAGCCGCCGATGTCGGTGATCTTGTAGTCGTCGGCGTCGCCGAAGACGCTGTTGACCGAGATGGTGACCTCGAAGCTGGTGGGTCGCGTCGGGTCCATGCCCGGATTGTTCACCGTCGAGATGTCGATGTCGTCGGTCAGGGCGATGGTGATGGAGGTGTCGTCCACCTTCACCGCCGCCACCCGCGGGGCGCCGCCGCCGGCCAGCACGTCGTCGATGTACGCGTTGCCGACGGGCAGGCGGGGCACGGTGACGTTGGGCATGGCCCCGGCGGCGAAGATGCCGAAGCTCTGGGTCGGATCCAGCGAGCCGGAGATCACGCCTCTGACAATCACCCGCTGGGCATAGCCGTTGCCGCGGACCTGATCGTCCTCGGTGTAGTACCAGCCGTCGTTGCCCGGCCCGACGGCCGCCGCGATGGTCGACGCGGTCATGTTGCCCAGGACCTGGACCAGGCGGATGTCGCCGCCCGCCAGCCGGTCAACGTTGCCCGGCGTCACCCACGCCTGCGGGTGGGTACGGGCGTCCATCCGCACGGTGGCGGCGTTGCCGCCGTTGCCGGCGTCGAAGCCCGCGTCGCCCGGGTCGAAGCCCGAAACGATGTCGCTCTCCAGCATGTTCTTGCGGATGACCACCGTGTAGATGTCGCTGCCGCTGGAGAGCAGGCCGTTGATCATGTCGTCCATGTAGGCCACGTTGATCCCGTCGGCGGCCCGCACCCGGGTGGACATGTTCAACCCGGTGATGGAGATCTGGTTGATCTTGCCGTTGGTCGAGATCACCCCGGAGGTGTAGCGGGGCTGCGGGGTGGTGGTGTAGGAGATCGCCACGAACGAGCCGATGCCCGTCATGCTGCGGATGGCCATGTCCTCGTCGAGCGAGCCGAACGAGCCGTTGATGATCTGGATGACTCGAATGTAGCCGAGGACGGACTGGATGTTGGAGGACACGTCGCCGCGGATGAGCATCACGCCGATGTCGCCGCGGTTGGCCTGCACGTCGCCCTCCAGGGCGGCGGCGGTGAGGTAGTTCAGCCCGCCGGCGGACGTGACGGGCGCGGTGACGGAGCCCGTCACGTTCATGGTCCCGATGGAGCCCACCGTCGTGGTGACGGGGGCCGACAGGTTGCCCAGGACCTGCAGGACGCGCAGGTCGCGGACGGTGATGCTGCCGCCGGTCATCGCGCCGCGGACGACGGTCGTAATCACGTGTCCGGCGACGAGGTTGACGTTGTTCAAGGCGCCCATCACCATCACCGAGGTGGCCCCGCCGGGCAGGACCCAGTTGGAGTTGTTGGCCGCCTGGGCGACGTTGACGACGTTGATCTTTCCGTCGAAGGTCAGGTCGCCGGCCTGGGCCGTCCCCGTGAACATCAGGGTGGCCAGGCTGCGGTCGTCGCCCGCTTCGATGTCGATGCGCTTGGCCACGCCCGTCTTGTTGATCGTCAGCGAGGTGGCGGTGGTGGTGTTGTTGAGGATCAGCTTGCCCGTGGCGGAGTTGTAGGTGCCCGTGCCGGTTCCGCCCAGGGTAATGGTCACGCCGTCGGGCGCGACGTTTCGGCCGGCCGCCACGGCGATAACCGCCCCGCCGACCGGTTCGAGCGCGGGCTGCACGCCGTTGAGCACGACCAGGGCGATGCCCGCCGGCAGGGCGCTGGTCACGCCGGTGTCCACCACGACCTGGTTGCCCACGCCGGTCACCGCGCCGCGGCTGATCAGGCGGGTGAGTTGGCTGAGGCCAGCCGCGGACACGTCGTCGCCGGTACCGAACAGGGTGTCGGCGCCCGGATCGACGCCGAGGGTCAGTTGGGACGAGTTCCACGAGCCGGCCGTGAAGGACGTCAGGTTCGCCGACTGCACGGGCTGCCCGGCGATGTAGCCGCCGCTGAAGACGGTGTTGTTGACGGCGCCGAACACCGAGATCGCGTTCGTGTCGCCGGCGATTCCCACGGTGGCGCCGGTGATCTGGCCGCTGATCATGAGCTGGGTGACCGGCCCGTTGATCTGCCAGACGGTGTTGTCAACGGCGTTGCCCACGTTCTTGGAGACCCGCAGCACGCCGGCGCCCGAGCCGATGATCAGGCTGTTGCGGGCCCCGCCGCCCTGGTTGACCGCTCCCCACTGCCCGCCGACGTTGAGCATCTCGACGCGCCCGCCGATGTTGAGGTTGCCCTCGAAATCGCCGGTGGCCACCGAGATGTTGCGGGCGCTGCCGACGGCCTGGATCGTGGAGGTCGCCAGCACGCTCCCGCCGACCACCGACAGGGTGGTGATGTCGCCGCCCAACGCGCTGACGTTGCCGCCCAGGTTGCCGTAGTACAGGCTCAGGGACGACAGCCCGCCCATGTTGGCCGTCAGGTTGCCGGTCACGTTGGCGGGGTCGGCCAGCGTGCCCCGGATGGAGATGTAGCCCAGCTTCAGGGCGGCGGTGATGTTGCCGTCGACCCGCCCGTTGGTGACCGTCAGCCGGTCGATCGAGCCGTAGAGGCTGGTGATGTTGCCGATGACGTTGCCCTTGGCGGGGTTGCCCGTCGGATCGCTGAGCACCAGGCTCTTGATGGAGGCCCCGATGGTCAGGTCGCCGACGATGTTGGCCCCGGTCGGCACGACGAAGTTGGTCAACGAGCCGAAGACCGTGACGCTGCCCAGGCGGGTGGGAGCGGGCAGGTTGAAGAAGCCGCCCATGTCGCCGGTGAACTGCAGCGTGGTGATGTTGCCGTTGACGCGGATGTCGCCGAAGATGCTGCCGGCCACGTTCAGCGTGGTGAGCGACCCGCCGATGTACAGGGCCGTGTACAGGTTGGCGGCCTGGCCCGGCGTCGAGGTGCGGACCAGCAGCGTGGTGAGGTTGCCGGCGATGTCAAACCGCTTGGGCACGTAGTCCGACAGCGTGGACGGGTCGATGCCCATGGTGGCCATGCTGGTGATGTTGCGGACGTTGCCGGCGACCGAGAGGCTGCCGCTGTACCCGTTCTTGGTCCAGATCAGATCCACGTCGGCCGAGGTCGGGTTCTCGACGGTGGTGATGGTCGCGGAGATCAGGCCGGTGCGGCTGTAGATCGATCCGATGGACCCGGCGACGGTGATCGTGCCGCTGATGTTGCCCTGCACGTCCAGCAGGCCCAGGCGGGTGCCCTGCGGCCCGCGGAGGATGAGATCGGAGCTGGCGAAGTTGCCGCCGATGCGGGCCGTCGTGATCTCCGTGGCCACCTGGAAGTAGTTGCCCGCGAAATTGGTGCCGGTGGAGAGGCTCTCGATGGCGCCGACCGACACGTCGAAGTTGCCGAAGATGTCCAGCGTGGCGGACATCTTGCCCACCGTGCCCGGGATGGACAAGGTGTTCTCGTATATCCGCCGCCCGCTGAGTTCAACCAGGCCGTCGGTGCAGTCGATGTTGTTGCCCACGATGTCGGCGTTGGGCCCCACGCCCTGGATCGGGCCCAGCGAGCCGCCGTTGCCGGCGATGTCGGTGTAGGTCAGCCCGGGCCCGCCGGCCTTGACGCCGGCGATGGCGTAGGTGTCGGGGGCGGCCATCGAGCCGGAGAACCAGCAGTGGAGGATGCCGTCGCTGTTGACCGAGGTCTCGATGACCCCGACCCACTGCCCGGTGATCTCCGCGGCCTCGATGATGGCGCCGACGCCGCTGAAGCTCACGTTGCCGATCCACCCGGTGGGGATGAGGTCGGCGGCCGCGGCGCGAACGCTCCAGCCGGTGAGCGGGCTAGCCGAGACGATGGCCGTCAGCGAGGCCCCGTCGGTGCCCACCACTTCCTCAATGGCGTCGATCGCCAGGACCGAGCCGTCAATCCAGTTGCCCGCGCCGCTGATCTCGACGCGGTGGATGGTGCTGCCCGACAGGATCGCCGCCCGTGCACGATCGCCCGAGCCGTCGTCGGCCAGGCCGTCGCCCACGTTGATAGTCCCGATCTCGCCGGCGTGCACCACGCCGATCACCCCGTCAAAGCCCGTGTCGGAGGTCAGGCCGTCGGCGTTGACTTCAATGTTGGCCGCCAGGCCGGTGACCAGGAGGTCGCCCAGCCAGCCGCCCACCAGGACCTGCTGCACGTCGCCGTCGATGACTATGCCGTTGACCTTGCGATTGAAGTAGCCCGCCTGGCTGGCGGCGGCGGCCACCTCCACGCCTTCGAGCCACTGGCCCAGGTCGCCCACGACCCGGCCCAGGTTGCCCTGGACGCTGATGCCGGTGAGTCCCTCAAAATGTCCGCAGACCACGTCGCCGTCGGTAGCGTTGGCGAAGCCGTCCACCTCGTTGTCGCCCACCACCTGGTAGACGTTGATTCCGCCCACGCCGGTCAGGCTGACCGAGCCGTTTCCGGTGAGATTCAGCAGGCCGATGTCGGCGGTGTTGCCGGCGGTGAGGTTGTCCAGCGTCACCGGGCCGACCGCGTCGAACCGGGCCACCACGCCGCCGATCTTCTCGCCGGCGACGTTCTGGACCGGAATCACGTAATACGAGTACTGCGAGGGGACTTCCTCGCCGTTGACCTCGACCGGATCGCCGTTGTCGTCGACCTGGAGGGCGGGCGTGACGCGGACGCGGGCCCCGCCGTCGTCCTCGAGGATCACCGACTGCCCCTGCGTCTTGCTGGTCGGCTGGAGCGGGCCCACATTCCCGCCGTACCAGGTGTAGATCGTGCCTTCCACCCGCACCATGCCGATGTCGGAGTTGATGCCGTGGGCCAGCGTCGGAATGCCAGTGTTCATCGTCCCCCAGTCGCCGCCCACCCACAGCAGGTCCATGCGGGCGCCGGGACCGGAGTCGTCATAGTTGACGTGGATGCTCGACGCGCCATGCAGGTAGTCGTCCACAATTATGGTGCCGATGCTGCCGGTGGCCCACACCCCGCTGAGCACCTGGCTGGGGCTCTGATACAGCCGGGACGCCACCAACTCGCCCCGCGCGTGGATATTCTGAATGAACGCGTTGTCGTCGTAGAAGCCGTCAGTGGCCCCGGCGACGATGGTGGCGGCCAGGTACGTATTGCCGACGTTCTCCACCATGCCGATGCTGCCGTCGCTGATGACCAGGTTGGAGGTGTAGAACCCGTTGACGATCGGGCCGATCGTGCCGGCGCGGTAGCTGACCAGGTCGCCGCCGCCGATCACAAAGGCGGTGTTGGAATAGCTGCCCCCGGTGACCTCGAAGGCCCCGAAGCTGCCGTTGCGAACGGCGATGTCGTAGCCGTAGGTCGCCCCGGTCCCGCCGAACGAGGGCCTGTAGTCGCCGGCCACGTCCACCGCGCCGAGGCTGACGGCCGTGCTGTCGTACAGGAAGACCGTGTAGTCGCCCGGATAGGGCACCGCCGGCGCGACCCGCAGGTAGTAGACGCCCGCCTGGGGCGCGGTGAAGGTCAGGGCCTCGGGGGTCGAGCCGCGGCTGTTGAAGCCCTCGTCCTCGACGGTCTCCTCGCCCGCGCTGCCCAGGATGTGCTGCTCGGCGTCCATGAGCGAGACGATGACGTTCTGGAACAGCGTCTCGCGCGGGTCGTCGATGTGACCCATGCGGGTGTCCAGGCGGATGGTCTGCCCGGCCAGCAGCGAGATGGCGTACCAGTCGAAGTCGTCGTCCGGCTGGACGAAGTCTTCCAGCAGGTTGCCCCACAGCCTCATCGTGCCGGTGGCGTTGTAGAGGAACTGGGCCTGGTCGGCCGTGTCGTTGGAGACGGTCATGATCTGACCGTCGAGCGTCCAGTGCCGGCGCAGCGCGTTGGGCAAGTTCTGGACGTAGTAGATGTCGAACGGGTCGATCAGCGGGCGGTACTCCATCTCCCAGATGGGCTCGGCGCTGTGGTTGACCAGCAGCGGGTCGCGGTCGAGAATGTTGATCCCGCCGTCCACGTTGATCGTGCCGTAGGAGGTGCCGAAAATGTCGATCTCGCGGAGCATGCCGCCCACGGAGATCAGGGCGTTGTCCGGCCAGACGGGCAAGGAGGCGCGGGCGAAGTCGGTCTGGATGATGATGTTGTTGACGTCGTAGCCGACGTGCACGTTGCCGTACAGGTAGCCCACTTCCAGCACGTCCAGGCTGCCGGTCACACGGACGCTGCCGGCGACCGTGCCGGCCACCAGGATCCGCCCCATGTCCATCCGCGACACCAGCGGGTTGGTCAGGGGCTCCTGGTCCATGAAGATGCCCCCATACACGTCTCCGCCGGGGAACACGCCCAGCGGATTGGCGGCGGGCGAGAACACATCCACGTTGGTGGTGGCTATGCCGCCCACCGAGCCCACGGCAACCGCTCCCGAGCCGGCCGGGGCTTGCAGGAAATTGGGGTTGGGGTTCAGCACCATCGTCTGGCCGGCGGCCGTGTCGTACAGCAGGATGTCCTGCGTGTTGGGCACCAGCGTCGTGAACACGTCGATGTTCTGCTGCATGTCGCCGATATACACCGCTTGCCGAGTCTCGCCGATGGTGGACATGCTCAACACGGTGTAGCGGTCGCTCTGGGCGATGTAGATGCTGAAGAGCCCGGAATTCGCCGGGGCGTCTGTCCGGATGAGGGCCAGGCGGTTGCGGTTGCCCACCGGGAACATTCCGTACAACTCGCCGCCCAGCGAGGCCAGGACGTTCAGGTCGTCTCGGCCGAGATAGCCGTTGAGGGCCGTGCAGTCCCCGTTGCCCATGTTGATCGTGTAGACCTGGTCGCCCGACACGCCGTACATCGTCCCGCCGACGTACTCGATGGCCTCCATGCCGCCTACCGCGAGGTTCACCTGCGAGAAGACGGCCCCGCCGGCGGAGATGCCGTAGATGGCGGCGCCGTCGGTCCCGTACAGCGTTCCCCCGATGTACGTGAGGTCCGTGAAGCCGATGGTGGTGGTTTGCGCGTTGCGGGTGATTACCGGCCCGCGCTGTCCGACGGGAGCGCCGGGGAGGCCGGTGATCGTGATCAGGTACGGTCCGGCCGGGTTGGGCAGGGCCGGGTCGGTCCCCGGAACGGAGTCCACCAGGTAGCCCACGGCAACGATGTTGCCGCCGGAGGTGGCCATGGCCCGGATGTCCCAGTAGAACGTCGGCTCGACGCTGTCCGGCACCTGCCCCAGGTTGGTGATGGTGGCCCCGGTGACCGGGTTCAGCGAGACCAACTCAGAGGTGGCCGAGTCGAAGGCGTACATCACGCCGCCCGCGCTGGCGAGGGCGACGATGCCCGTTCGCCCGCTGACGTTGGGGCGAGGTTCGTCCAGGCGGCGGTAGGTGGCCCCGCCGTCAATGGGCGCTCCGTTCAGCCAGCCGGGCATGTCCGCCACGTTGCCGGCTTCCCAGCGCATCAACTCGATCTGCCCCACGGGCGGGAAGGGGAATGTCTGGCCCGTCACGTCCGTGGATTGAACGTCCACTCGGATCAGCGAGCCGTTCGCCTCCCGGTAGATGAACTGGTCCCCAACGGAAACGGTGCTCAGCAGAAGCCGGGCTTCCAGATCTTCCATCAGGGTTGGATTCTGCCGGGCGATGTCGCAATTGGATCCGCTGGTGGACATACGAAATACTCCTTCACTGTGTAGGCCGGACCTGCATACCGGCCGAAGGGCCTACATGGGCCCCGACGCTCCATAGACGCACTGCCTTTTGGGGACGACGGATGCTGCCGTATTATCGCAATCCGCCAAGATCACAGTGTGACATTTCGCCCGATGGCAAGCATAGGGGAAACTCGTGAAAGATACCCCATGTCACACCGCGCCTTGGCACCACAAGCAGCAACGCGGAAACTAGCTGGATTTCCGAACATTGTCAATACAATTCCAATCATTTGTGGGTTCGGGCCGGCCTGACGCATCGTGCCAACGGCCCGGGCCGGCGCAGACCACAACCATGAAGGAGGCCACTCTCTATACGGCGCGCGAGCGGCCCAAAAGTTCCCGGGAAAACTCAAAAAAATGGAAGCCGTCCGGGGCGGGGCGCAGGAGGGGGCTTGTCCGCGACGGGCGAGAGGCCCGTCGCGCCCGGCGGGGGGTCACCGGCCCGGTGTCGCAAGCGACACCCGCAGGGCGTAATTGGGGGAGTCAATCCTGGACAGGCGGGTGTCCTCGATGTGGGCCCCCGGCAGGGCCGCCCGCAGCAGGTCGGCCAACTCCGCGGGCGGGATCAGGCGGACGTTCGCGTCGCCGCTGACATATCGGTCGGCCAGGTAGCCCAGCCGTCCCCGCAAGCCGTGCGGGGCGAACTCCTTGACCGCCAGCAGGCTGCAGCCGCCCTGGGCCAGCAGGTCGCGCAGGTCGCCCAGGAAGGCCTCCCGCTGGCCGGGCGGAACGTGGTGGAGGACGTCGCTGACCACGGCGGCCTGGATCGCCCGCGGGCCCAGTTGGAGGTACTGACGGATGCTGGTGCCCGCCAGGCGCTCGACGCGGCCCAGCAGGCTCTCCTCGATCATCCAGCCGACGACGGGGCTGATGTCGATCATGGTGACCGTAATGTCGTCGCGGAGGCGCAGCAGGCAGTTGAGCGGCTCGCCGTCGCCGCCGCCGATGTCCACCACGTGGGCGCCGGGGGGGATGATCTCGGCCAGCACCTGGGCCGTCTTCCGCACGTCGACGAAGATGCGCCTGTAGGCCCGCCCCACGTGCTGAAACACGCGGGGGCCCAGGACCTTGCGAATGAGGCTTCCGATTGACATTCGCGGGATTCTACCAGCCTTGCATACCCCTGCCAAGCGGATAGCGCCCGCACCCGCCAGCCCGGCCCGGGCCATTTCGCCTTGCCTTTGGCCGGGCGGGCGTTGTTTAATACCAGTCCGCTCCCGGCCCGCGGTGGGGCGGGGAGACTTGAGGAGCCACACGATGCCCGTGACAGCCCAGCAGCGCGACGTTGACGTCAGCCAGCGCGAGGCCTACGCCAGGCCCGGCGTGGGGCGAAAATACTGGGACATTCGCGACCGCATCACCCTGAGCTATGTCCGCGAGGGGCGAATCCTCGACGCCGGGTGCGGAGAGGGCATCACCCTGGAGAAGCTCATCCGTCAGTTCCCCGACTGCCAGGTCGAGGGCCTCGACGTGGACCCCGCCAACATCGAGATCTGCCGCCGGCACAACCTGCCCGTCCGCCAGGGCAGCATCCTCCAACTGCCCTACGACGACAACACTTTCGACACCTGCACGTTCATGGAGGTGATCGAGCACCTCCAGCAGCCCGAGCAGGCGCTGGCGGAACTGGCCCGCGTGCTCAAGCCGGGCGGCAGGCTCCTGGTCGTCTTCCCGGTGGACTGGGCCTTCTTCCTGGCCCGCGTGATCTGCATGCGGTTCAAGGAGGCGATGTTCGACCCCGCCCACCTCCGCCAGTGGTCCACCCGCACCCTCAAGGCCGCCATGCGGAAGGTCGGCCTGCGGGTGTTCGCCGCCCGCTCCATGCCCCTGCCCTGGCCGATGAAGCTCCACGGCCTGGTGGTGGGGGAGAAGCCCTGAACGCCTCAGGGACCAGGGATCAGGGAACAGGGGCGAGCCAACAACTAGAGTCCACGCGCACCGATTCTCAGGTCGCAGTTTCCCAGCTCCCGCTCCCTATC
Source organism: Planctomycetota bacterium (assembly GCA_022705325.1). Taxonomy (GTDB): domain Bacteria; phylum Planctomycetota; class Phycisphaerae; order SM23-33; family SM23-33; genus MWDR01. The sequence goes on from JAKJER010000054.1 coordinate 18,409, forward strand.
CCCTATTCCCTAAACCCTAAACCCTAAACCCTGTCACCAGAAGATCAGGCGCCGTGCCACCGCCCAATAGGCCGCGAACGCCGCGTCCACAAGCCGGGCCAGGCCTGTCACCGCGGCGTGTTCGATCCGCCCCGCGAAGCCGCCCATGAACTCGCGTTCGCTCAGCCGTCGCAGGGCCTGCGCCTGGCGACGCCTGACCCGGATCACCGCCTGGTTGCCCGGCGACAGAAGCCAGCCGTATGCCCGTAGCCGGTCGCCCAGCAGGCCCCGCCCCAGGGCGAACAGGCACTGGCACAACTCCATCGCCAGCAGCGCCGGCGCCAGCAGCAGCAGCGTCGCCAGGCGGTAGTAGATCAGCACCAGGTACAGGCGGTTGCGCTCGAAGTAGAAGTAGAAACGGTAGTTCTTGTCAAAAGCGTACTTGTGATACACGACACTCGAAGGGGCGTACGCGACGGCCCAGCCCTGGATGCGGAGCTTCCAGGCCAGGTCCGTGTCTTCCAGGTACAGGAACATCCGCTCGTCGAACAGGCCCACCTCCGCCAGCCGGCGGGCGTCGACGACCATGGCGGCCCCGCTGGCGAAGTCGACCGCGCGAGGCTCGTCGTACTGCCCGCTGTCCTCCTGGCCGCAGGCGGTGACGAACCCGAACCCCAGGAAGTGGCAGCGATTGCCCGCCGAGTTGAACCGGTCGCTCTGCGGGTGCATCAGGAGTTTGGCCTGGACGGCGGCGGTGTCGTCGTGAAGGCGGAGATAGGCCACCAGCTCGCCCAGCCAGCCGCTTCGGACGATGGTGTCGGGGTTGAGCAACGCCAGGTACGCCGTCGCGGGATACCGTCGCCGGATGTGCTCCAGGCCGGCATTGTTGCCCCCGGCGAAACCCAGGTTGGCGTCCAACTCCACCAGGTCCACCTGGGGAAACTGTTCCCGGACGAAGGCGGCGCTGCCGTCGCGGCTGGCGTTGTCCACCACCACCACGTGCCGCCCGATCTCGCCGTCGTCGCTGGCCAGCACCGACCGCAGGCAGTCGTCGAGGTGGTGGCGGCTGTTGTAGGAGACGATCAGGACGGCGGCCTCCACGGGGCCGGCCGGCTCGTCGCGGGTTGTCGGGGCTGCGGACCGCGGCATGGGTGGGAACATAGCCGCCCGGGGCGGCGGATGCAAGCGCAGCGGCGCCCGCGTCGACACGGGGCCGTCGGCGAACCGGAAAGCAAGAGCCACGGGACCGGCAACGGTTCCCGTGGCTCTCGAAGTTCAAACTCTGCCCGGGCTACTTCTTCTTCGCCCTGGCCTTCGAGGGGCTCTTCTTGGGCTTCTGGCCCAGGTCGAAGGCGTCGTGGACGAGGCGCAGCGCCTCCTTGGCCTGATCGCGGTTGATCAGGACGGAGATCTTGATCTCGCTGGTGGTGATGTTCTGAATGTTGATGCCGGCCTTGGCCAGGGCGGCGAACATGCGCTCGGCGACGCCCGTGTGGACCCTCATGCCCACGCCGACCACGCTGACCTTGGCCAGATGGTCCTCGAAGACGGCCTGGCAGCCCAGTTCGTCGCACAGCCTGCCGATGACCCGCTTGGCGTCGTCCAGGTCGCCCATCTCGACGGTAAAGGCGATGGTCGCCTTGCCCGATTCGTCCAGGGTCTGGATGATGTCGTCGACGACGATGTTGTGGGTGGCGATGGTGTGGAAGACCCGGGCGGCCGCCCCGGGCTTGTCGGGCACGTTGCGCAGGCTCACGCGGGCGAGCTTGTCCTTCAACGCCGCCCCGCTGACGACGATCCGTTCCATGGTTTCGGTTTCAGCCACGATCATGGTTCCTTTATTGGTGTTGAGGCTGCTGCGGACGTGGATGGGGACATTGTACTTCTTGGCGAACTCGACCGCGCGGTTGTGCAGCACGTTGGCGCCCAGGCTGGCCAGCTCGAGCATCTCGTCGTAGCTCATGCGGTCCACCTTGCGGGCGTTGGGCACGATCCGCGGGTCGGCGGTGAAGATGCCGTCCACGTCGGTGTAGTTCTCGCACATGTCCGCCTTCAGGGCGGCGGCCACCGCCACCAGCGTCACGTTGCTGCCGCCTCGCCCCAGCGTGGTCACCGCGCCGTCCTCGGTGACGCCCTGGAAGCCGGCGACGATCACGATCCGCCCCTTCTCGAGCTGCTCGTGAATGCGCCGCACGTCGATCGACTTGATCCGCGCCTTGGTGTGCACGTCGTCGGTGATCATGCCGATCTGCCCGGCGGTGAAGCTGATGGCCGGCTGGCCCAGCTCCTCCAGCGCCATCGCCACCAGCGAGATCGTCACCTGCTCGCCCGTGGCGAGCAACTGGTCCATCTCGCGCTTGGGCAGGTTGTCGGTGATGCCCTTGGCCAGGGCGATCAGTTCGTCGGTCGTGTGCCCCATCGCGGAGACCACCATCACCACCTGGTGGCCCTGCTTGCGGGTCGCGATGGCCCGCCTGGCGGCGGCGCGGATCCGCTCGGCATCCGCCACGCTCGTGCCGCCGAACTTCATCACTACGATTCCCATTGCTCTTCGCCTGTTCTCCACAGTGCAGGCCCGCTCCGGCTGCGGCGCAGCCGGCAACGAACCAAGTCCCAGATTAGATAACGTCTTTTCGCAGAATGTCAAGAGAACTGTGCCCGGGTTCATGCGACCGGCGCCGCACGAAAGAGCCCACGGCCCTGTCCGCCGTGGCGGAAGGCATCCCGTGGGCCTGGGGTCGTGAGACCTGTACCGTTGGCGCTAGCAGTCCGTTGAGAAATGGGCTCCGTCGCGAGGGCGCGGAGTCTTGCCGGGCACCCAGGAGCGGAAGCGATGGCAAATCCAGGCGATTTGTCGAGCTTTCGCGACGCCGGAGCGCAGGCAAGAGACCCGCCCGCAGCAGGAGCAGCTTTTTCAACGGGCTGCTAGGGCTTGAGCACCACCCGCAGGGCCTCGCCGCTGGCCATCAGCTTGAACGCCTCGTGGATGCCGTCCAGCGGGAGGATGTGGCTGGCGAGTTTGTCGGCCGGCAGCTTGCCCTTGGCGATGATCTCCACCGCCTTGCGCACCTGCTTGGGCGTGGAGTCGCTGGTGCCCACCAGCCGCAGCTCGTTGTAGTGGAGGGTGCGGCTGTTGATGGTGATCATGCAGTGGTCGGCGGGCAGGGAGGCGAACAGGCACACCGTGCCGCGACGGCGCACCAGCTTGAGGGCCTCTTCCTGGGGCTGGGCGGCCGGGGCGGCCACGATCGCCACGTCCGCGCCCAGGCCGCCGGTCCGGTCGCGGACGAGCTGGACCAGGTCCTGCTCGGCCGGGTTGACCAGCAGGTCGAAGCCGAACTGCTCGGCCACCTTCAGCCGGGCAGGGTTGATCTCCGCCAGCACGACCGCGCGGGCGCCCATCTCCCGGGCGACGACCGCGTTCATGATGCCCATGGGCCCGCCGCCGGAGACGACGACGAAGTCCTCCGGCTGGAGGGTGCAGTTCTCCAGCGAGTTGACGGCGCAGCTCAGCGGCTCGCTCAGGGCGGCGTGCTCGCTCTTGACGTGCGTGGGCACCTTGACCACGTGCCCGACGCGGATGGCCTGCGCGGGGATGACGACGTACTCGGCCATCCCGCCGTTGCAGGTAAAGCCGATCGGGGAGACGGTGGAGCAGATGTTGTTCCAGCCGCGGCGGCAGTAGTAGCACTCTCCGCAGGAGACGCTGGTCGCCATCACCACCCGCTCGCCGGGCGAGAACCCGCTCACGCCCTCGCCGATCGTATGGATCAGGCCGGTGAACTCGTGCCCCAGGATCGTGCGCGGCTTGGTCCGCGGGTTGCCGTGGTGGAACATTTTCATGTCGCTGCCGCAGACGGCGCAGGCGTCCACCTTCACCAGCATCTCGCCCGCCCCGCACGGCGGGACGCTGACCGTCTCCACGCGGATGTCCTTGGGGCCGTGGAAGACGACGGCTTTCATCATCTCTGGCATCGTGTGCTCCAATGAATCAGTAGCTGCCGCCCTTGGCGGCGTCGCCTTTGCCCTGCTGTCCCTTGGCGGCGGCGTCCGCGCCGTCCAGGACGGCCAGCGTCGAGGCCACGCCCAGGCGGGTGCAGCCCTGGTCGAGATAGCCGGCGGCCGTCTCGTACGAGCGGATGCCCGCCGAGGCCTTGACGCCCATGGTCTGGCCCACGGTCTTGACCATGATGTCGATCACGTGGGGCGTGGCCGGGCCCTCGCCGAAGCCGGTGGACGTCTTGACGAAGTCCGCCCCGGCGGCCTGCGCGATCCGGCAGGCCTGCACGAGCTGCTCGTCGTTGAGCCAGCAGGTCTCCAGGATGACCTTGACCTTGACGTCCTTGAAGTTGCGGGCCTCCGCGACCACCGCCTCGATGTCGCGCCGGGCCCAGTTCGCGTCGCCGCTGAGGAACTTGCCGATGTTCCACACCATGTCCAGTTCGACCGCGCCGTCGAGGAGTCCCTGGCGGGCCTCGGCCGCCTTGGTCGACGGCGCGTTGGCCCCGTGCGGGAAGCCCACCACCATCGAGACCTTGGTCTGGCTGTTCTTCAGGGCGTGGGCGGCCAGCCGCACGTCGCTGGGGCGCACGCAGATGCTGAACACGGCGTTCTCGTCGCACATCCTGCAGTTGTCCAGCACGTCCTTGTCGGTCTGGATGGGCTTGAGCACGGCGTGGTCAATGACGGCGGCCAACTGCTGACGGGTGTAGATGCCTGGCATGGCGGTGTCCTTCTTTCTTGTTCGTGATCTCTTCTGGTTCTTCTTTGTGGTCTTGGGGTGCCTGGTGGCCTTGGTGATACCCAGGCCGCCCGCGGCGTCAGTGCATCTCCCGCCCGCCGTCGACGTTGATGGCCTGCCCGGTCAGGTAGTCGGCGCCGCTGGAGGCCAGGAACAGCGTGACGGCCACCACGTCGCTGATCTTGGCCAGGCGCTTGAGCGGGACCTTGGCGGAGAACTGCTTGACGACTTCCTCGCGGCTCTTGCCCAGGTTCTTGATGTAGCCGCTCGACACGTTGCTCCAGACGCCGGTGTCTTCGGTGATGCCGGGGCACAGGCAGTTGGCGGTGATGCCCGAGTCGGCCAACTCGTAGGCCAGGGCGTGGGTGAAGGAGATGACGGCGCCCTTGGCGGCCGAGTAGTGGCTCATCAGCGCCGAGCCCGTCTTGCCGCTCTTGGAGGAGAAGTTGAGGATCTTGCCGAACTTGTTGGCCTTCATCATGGGCACGACGTGCTTGCAGAAGAAGAACGAGCCCTTGCAGTTGACGGCGAAGATCTTGTCCCAGTCGGCCTCGGTGATCTCCTCGATCTTTCCCTGCGCGACGATGCCGGCCACGTTGACCAGGATGTCCACGCGGTTGTCGAAGAGGCTGGCGGCGGCCTGGACGACTTTCCGGACGTCCGCCTCGACGGCGACGTCGCCGGCCAGTCCGCCCAGCAGCCCCTGGCCCGCGGGCTGAATCTCCGCGACGGCCTGGTCGACCCCTTCCTGCTTGAGGTCGCTGAGAAACACGTTGCCTCCGTACTGGCGGAAGCCCTTGGCGATGCCCTTTCCGATGGCGCCCGCGGCGCCGGTGACCAAGACGTTCTTGCCTTCGAAGTCGATCATGCTGCTGTCCCTTTCTGCTGTCGTTCGCGAGCGGCGACCGCATCGCCGCAGCGCAAAGGGCACACTCTACCGTCAAGGACGCGCATTGGCAAGGGCTAGCAGCCCGTTGAAGAAGCGGCTTCTGCCGCGGGCGGGTCCTGGACCCGCGCCCCGGCGTCGCGAACCCTCGGAGAATCACCGGGATTCGCCTTTGTTTTCGCTTCCTGTCGACCGGCCGGAGGCCGCGTCCTCGCGACGAAACCCGTCCTGCAACACACGGCAAAAGGGAGGTTGCCTGGCGCCGCCGGTCCTCTCGCGGGCGCGGTTTTTGGGGAACCGTCTGGCCAGAATGCGGCCGCATCGGGTATAGTAGACCGGTCTAACCGGCCGGTCCGGCGCGCGCCGCCCGGGCGGCGGAGAACCGGGGTTGTGTCCGGCTTTTTTCGGGAACATTGTGACCCAGCGAGCGTCAAACATACCGAGCGACAAGTCGGCGGCGGGCCGAGGCGAGGCCCCCGCGAGAGGGACGATCACGTTGGATGACGCGGCCCTGGTCGAACGGTTTCGCAAGGGCGACATGCAGGCGTTCGGCCTGCTGGTGACCAAGTACCAGGACCGGATTTACAACCTGGTGATGCGGCTGTGCCCCCAGGCAGCCGATGCCGAGGAACTGGCCCAGGAGGCCTTCCTCAAGGCGATGGAGCGGATCGCCCAGTTCCGGGGACAGAGTCAGTTCTACACGTGGCTGTTCCGGATCGCGGCCAATCTGGCGATCTCGCACCGACGGCGGGGGGGGCGACTGAAGTTTCAGTCGCTGACCGGAAGCGACGATTTTGAGAATACGCAGGCCGAGGCCCTGACGGCGGCCTTGGCGGAGAAACGCTGCCCGTCACCGGTGGCGGCGGCGATCTCCAGCGAGTCAGCCGCCCAGGTCGAGCAAGCCGTGGCCGACCTGGACGAGGAGTTCCGGGCCGTTCTGGTGCTCCGAGACGTGGAAGAAATGGATTACTCGCAGATTGCCGAGGTGCTGGACGTGCCCGTGGGCACGGTCAAGAGCCGCCTGCACCGGGCTCGAACGGTCCTCCGCCAGAACCTGGGCGACCTGCTGGGCTAAGAAGAAGCATGAGCGATCGAGATGACATCCTGGAACAGCTTTCCGCCTGGCTGGACGGCGAACTGAGCGACGAGCAGGCCCGCCGAGTCGAGAAGGCCGTCCGTGACGATCCCCACCTTCAAGGCGAACTCGAAGCCCTTCGCTCCGTCCGCCGCCTCGTCCGCGCCCTGCCCGGGCGAAAGGCGCCCGAGGGCTTCGCCGCCCGCGTGCTCGCCCGCGCCGAACGCGCCCACCTGCTGGGCCAGCCCTCGGCGATGGTCTCGCGGTCCTTCAGATGGATCTCGCTGGCCACGGCCGCCGTCGTCCTGCTCAGCGCCGGCGTCGTCCTGTACATGATCCTCTACATGGTCAAGCCGCCCCCCATGCACGAGATGGCGGCCAGGCCCGCGAACAACAAACCCGAGCCCCCGCCGCCAGCCGTGTCGCTGGAGGCGACTGTCCGCGATCACGACAACGGCGCGCGGTCCGACTCCCCCAGGCCGTCCCGGGCGGAAGTGGGCGAGAAGACAATCGCTCCGCCCGCGGGCCGTCCGGCGGCCAAGCCCGCCGCGCCGCCCGTCGTCGCGGCGCCGCGTTCGCCCAAGTCGGTCGGCGACGTCGTCGCCGGGCCTCCCGCGCCGGGCGGGCCGGAACGGATGAAAGAGTCGGAGGAACTCGCCAAGGCCGGCACCAGGGACGAAAGCAGTCGCACGTCGCCGGAGGTGCGCCGCGGCGCCGGCGGGGCGGGCGCAGCCAAACCTCTCGGGACCGGGGGAGAGGCCCCCAAGGCGCCCGTGCCGGCGCCCAGCGCGCCTGCCACGACGGCCAAGGATGCCGCGCCTCTGCCCGAACTGGCCATGAAGAACAAGAAGCTGGACGCCGAATGGTCCGACCGGCGAGTCTTTGAAAAGGGCGGCGGCGAGATCCGGCTGGGTCGCGTCCTCCTTCGCACTGCCGACCTGACCGACGGCCGCCGCAGCGTCGAGGCCGTGCTGGCCCGCAATGGCCTGACCGCTGTCAGCGACAAGTATCGCACGGGGAAAGACTCGGCGGGCGCGAACGTCTACTACGCTGTCCAGGACCGCAAGCAGGTCGAGATCGTCGCCCACCTGACCCCGCAACAGGTCAGCCAGGTCCGCGGTGAACTCGACGCCCTTCGGGTCGCCTGGGCCCGTCCGGGCGACCGGCCGGCAGAGCAGACGTTGGCTGTCGCCGGCGCCGCTTCGCCCGTTGACGACCAGGCCCTCGCGAGAGCCTCGCGCTCGCCGGCCACCACGCGGATGGCCAAGATGATGATCGCACAGGTCCAGACCGCGCCGGCTGAGGTTGACCGTCCTGGTCCGCCCGCCGCCGAGGCTCCAGCCATCGAGGGCAAGGCCAGCGGGCAGATCGCGGGGCTGACGACCAGGCCCGCGCAGAAGGGTTTTGCCCTCAAGGCCGGCTTTCCTGCCAAGGATGCTTCCAGCGGCGGAATGATGCCGGGAATCGAGCCGGCCGCCCAGAGCACCCAGGTCCTGGCCGATCGCAAACAGCAGATCGAGGTGCTGGAAAGGCAGAATGGGGCCGCCACCCAGCCCACACAGCCGGAGAACTCGCACATGGCCCAGGCGGACCAGATGCGCCAGGTCCAGCAGGCTGCCCAGATCCCCGCCCCCTATACCACTCGCCCGGCCGTGCAGTTGCCCGGCGAGACGCTCCAGGTCCAGCCCGCCGGGTCCACCCTCCAGTCGCTGGTGATCACGGTCGTGTTGCGCGAAGAGCGTCCGGGGAGTCAGGCCGAGATGAAGGCGGCGACAACGGCGCCGGCCGCGTTGGACGCCCGAGGCAAGGCCGAGGCCGCCCAACAGGCGGCCCCGGACGCAGCCGAAAGGAAATAACCGCCTCTACTGAACGACCGTCCCGCTGCCGCGGATGGTTGTGCTGCCGCCCGGGCCCGCCGGCTTCTTCCCGTCGGGATGGTCCTCGATCACCCGCTCGTCCGCCCAGGCCTTGTCACTGACCCGCCCCTCCTTGAACTGGATGATCGCCTTGTAGAACGGCTTCTCGTTGATGTACGTCCAGGTGTCGGAGAACCGGGCGTACGGCTCGCCCAGCGTCGCCTCGACCTCGAATTGCGGCTGGCCCACGTAGATCGTCTCGTAACGCTCACGGGTGAACTTCGTGCAGCCGGCGCAGAACAGGCCCAGGGCCAGGGCCGCCACTAGAACCAACGTCGTTGTGCGAGTCATCGGCGTCTCCTTTAACCGGTCCACCGGCCCTACTGGCCGGAGATGAACGTGCGCTGGGCGAACAGCCGCTCGGTGTACGGGCTGGACAGCACCGCCGCCAGCACGAACCGCTGCCCCACGGGGATGGCCTGGTCCCACTGCAACTTGAACTTGTACGTCCGCGTGATCTTGTCCCAGTGCAGCAGGTTGGCCTTGGCGTCCATCAGCGAGACGTCCCACGTGGCCAGCGACTGCCCGCGGGTGTTCTCGCTGTTGGCCATGTACGTGAACAGCTCGAAGCGGAACTCGCCGAACGCCTTGCTCGTGTCGCCGTAGGCGTCGACGGCTTCGATGCGGACGTCCACGCCGCGGATCCCGCCGGCCTCGTCGAACGTCCGCGTGCCGGTGAACGGATGGATGCGGATCTCGCGGGGCAGCAGCAGGCTCAGGGGCGGCTCGACCTTCCGCACCGCCGGCTGGGTCGTCGCCCGCAGCCCCGTACCGTTCTCGCAGCCGCCCAGCAGCAGCGGCCCGGCCAACACGCAACACAGACAGACACGCAAGGCATTGTCGATCATGGTCACAGGCTCTCCCGGTCGTGCCGCCCGCGACGGCGGCGAAGGTATCATATGTATACTACCGCATCGCCCGGCCAGGCGTCCAATGCAAAAAGAAGGCGGCGGTTCAGGCGCGCCCCGGGAGCCTCCGCAAGCCGCATTCATACGGCTCCCAGCTTTCACGGCACACTTCACATTCCACCGCGGGTGCTCGTCCCGCTTTCCGCCCATGCCTGCCTCCCGCAGGCAGGTCCATCGGGCCCCCGTGCGTGGGATTGACATGTGCGTGGGACTGAGTTGCGGCATCCTCGCAGAATGGATTACACTATCAGGAAATAATAGTCCGTTTATGGGAATGCACCGATGGCCTCGAAACCACGACACGTCGCTGTCATGCTGGACCTCGAATGGTCGCACAAGCGTCATGCGGCCATCTTCGCGGGCGCTCAGCAGTATGCGCTGGAGCAAGGCTGGCATACGGTGATCGACGAGTTTGCCGACGAGTGTCTACCCGTCCAGCCGACCGGGTCGCTGCCGTACGACGGCATCATCGCCCGGGCCACCGAGAAACTGGCCGACCGGGCCCGACGCCTCCACCTGCCGGTGGTGAATGTCTGGTTCGGCTCGCCCGCCTCGAAACGTCTGCCCGGGGTATTTCCCGATTTCGCCGCCGGCGGGCGCCTGGTGGCCGAGCACCTGCTCAGCCGGGGCCTGCGCCGATTCGCCGTCCTGCGGCGGGCCGATCGGGCGGTGCAATCTCAGGCGGCTGCTTTTCGCCAGGTGGTTCAGGCGGCCGGCTGCTCCTGCGTCGTCGGCAGTTATCCGGTCCACCTGAGTCGAAGCTACAGCCAGTGGCGGCAATTCCAGCAACGGATGGAAGCCTGGATGGAAGGCTGGCAGCCGCCTGTGGGCGTGTTCGCCGCCACGGAAGAAGTCGGGCGAATGATCGTCCAGATGTGCCATCGTCGCCTCTGGCGGGTCCCGCAGGACGTGGCGATCGTCGCCGGCAATAACGAGTTGACGCTCTGCGAACACCCCCGCCCCTCGCTCAGCAGTCTGGAACGGGGTTATGAGAAGGTGGGCTACGAGGCGGCGCGGCTGCTGGAAGGACTGATGAACGCCCGGCAAACTCGAGCGAGCCGGTCTCTCCCCCAGGCGCCCCAACCCCCGCAGATTCACCTGCCGCCGGTGGACGTGGTGGTCCGCGAGTCGACCGACTCGATCGCCGCCGACGACAAACTGGTCGTCGCCGCGCTGCAGTTTATCTCCAAGAACTGCCATCGCTCGATCGGGCGGGAGGACGTGGCCCGGGCGGTTTTCGCCGAGACTCGTACGCTCCAGAACCACTTCCGCAAGTGGCTGGGCCGCCCGATCGCCGCGGAGATCCGCCGCGTGCGGATCGAGCGCGCCAAGCGAGAGTTGGCCGACACCAGGCGCTCACTGGCCGAGATCGCCCTGGACGCGGGCTTCGGCACGGCGACGCGGCTGCACCAGGTCTTCCGTCGCGAACTCGGCATAACCCCCGGCGAGTACCGCCGGCGGTGGCTCGGCCCCTAGGGAGAGTGACGCTTCGCCTCGGCTGAAGGGGGGACAGGTATTCCCAAAACAGATATCGTTTTTCCCGAGAATGAATTTTCATGGATTATAATCCAGTCGTTGATTACCGACTACCTGCAAAACCCATTAAGAGAAGGTAAGGACATGATTGCCCGCATCCATCGGTTCGCCGGAATCGCGATCCTCGCGATTTCCATGCTTCTGGTCACGGCCGCCCAAGGCCTCGGCGCGCGGGGCAAGAAGCAGGTGGACAAGCCTGACTTCACCAAGGGCGACAAGATCCCCGATGGGGCGAGTCACGACTGGAACCTCGGCGCCACCGGGCTTCGCGGGTGGATCTATACCAGCCAGACGTCGACGACGGACGCGCGGCAGATCTGCGTCACGAAGGTGGACAAGGGATCGCCCGCGGACGGGACCCTCGCGGTCGGCGACGTGATCCTCGGCGTTGGCGGCAAGGTGTTCTCGTACGACCCGCGAACGGAGTTCGGCAAGGCGCTGACGGTGGCCGAGTCGGAGGCTGGCGCCGGGAACCTGTCGCTGATCCGCTGGCGGGGCGGCAAGACGGATGCGGTCGTCGTGAAGTTGCCTGTTCTGGGCACGTACAGCGCGACCGCCCCGTACGATTGTCCCAAGTCCAGGCGCATTCTCGAGCAGGGCTGCAAGGTGTTGGCCCAGCGAATGGCCGAGCCTTCTTACTCCCGTCAGAATGGGATCCCGCGATCCCTCAATGCGCTTGCGCTGCTGGCCAGCGGCAAGGCCGAGTACCTGCCTTTGGTGAAGAAGGAAGCCCAATGGGCGGCGAAGTTCCAGTGCGGCGGCTTCCAGCCCTGGTACTACGGCTACGTGATCTCGCTGCTGGCGGAGTACAAGATGGCGACCGGCGACGAGTCGGTCCTGCCGGGCATGCGGCGTCTGGTGCGGGAGGCGGCCTTGGGCCAGAGCGTCGTCGGCTCGTGGAGCCACGGCTGGGCCGAGCCGGACGGGCGCGCGTGTGCCTACGGGATGATGAATGCCCCGGGCATCCCGCTGACCTCTTCGCTGATCCTGGCGCGCAAGGCGGGCGTCAGCGAGGCCGGCCCGGCCATCGAGCGGAGCGTGCGCCTGCTCCGCTTCTACGTCGGCAAGGGCTGCATCCCCTACGGCGACCACGTCCCGTGGATTCAGAACCACGAGTCCAACGGCAAGAACGGCATGGCCTCGGTGATGTTCAGCCTGCTGGGCGAAAGCAAGGCCGCGGAGTACTTTTCGCGGATGGGGACCGCCGCGCACGGCGCCGAACGCGACTACGGCCATACGGGAAACTTCTTCAACATCCTCTGGGCCATGCCCTCCATCAGCCTCTCCGGGCCCAACGCCACCGGCGCGTGGATGGACGAGTTCGGCGCCTGGTATTTCGACCTGGCCCGCCAATGGGACGGCACCTTCGTTCACCAGGGCCCGCCCGACGTGAAAGGCGACAAGTACACAGGCTGGGACTGCACCGGGGTGTTTCTGCTGGCCTACGCGATGCCGCTCAAGAAGATCTACCTGACGGGCAAGGGCGAGAGCCAGGTCCCGCAGATCAGCATGGCCGAAGCGAAGAGCATCGTGGAGGACGGCGGCGGTTGGACCAGAGGGGACCGCAAGAGTTTCTACGACAGTCTGACCATCGACCAACTCCTCGCCCGGCTGGGCAACTGGTCGCCGGTCGTTCGCCAGCGGGTCGCCGAGGCGTTGGCACGCCGTAAGGACAACGTGATCGACCGGCTGATCGGCATGCTCGATGCTAAGGACGCCTATGCGCGGTACGGCGCCTGCCGGGCCATCGAGATGCAGAAGGACCGCGGCGCCCCGGCCGTGGCGGCCCTGCTCAAGACGTTCCGCAGCGACGACCTGTGGTTGCGGATTCTCTCCGCCGAGGCGCTGGCGGGCATCGGCGGGCCGGCCAGGTCGGCCGCTCCCGAAATCCTGGAACGGCTCACCAAGAGCGACCCCAAGAACGACCCGCGCAACATGGAGCAGCGGTATCTCAGCTTCGCCCTGTTTGACAGGAAAGGCGGTCTGCTCAGCAAGTCGCTCACGGGAATCGACCGCGAACTGCTGGGCAAGGCCGTCCGGGCCGGCCTGAAGAACGAAGACGGCAAGGCGAGGAGCAGCCTCGCCATCGTGTATGACCAGCTTACCTTCGACGAGATCAAGCCGCTGCTGCCGGCGATTCTCGATGCGGTCGCCGAGCGGGCGCCCAGCGGCATCATGTTTTCCGACGGCATCCGCACGAAGGGGCTTGCGCTTCTGGCCAAGCATCACGTCGCCGAAGCCATGCCGCTGTGCCTCGACATCCTGGACATCGAGCGATGGGGCAAGAACGGAAGAATCATGGGCTGCCTGAAGGCCCTGCAGAGCTACGGCGGCGCCGCCAGACCCCTCCTGCCCCGGCTGCTCGAGCTCGAAAAGCAGCTGGCCAACCACAGGGAAGCCAAGATGCTCCAGCCGCACACCGAACTGCTCCGCAAGATCATCGCCAAGGTCAAGGCGGACACCAATCCGCCCAAGTTGCGGAGCATCAAGGAGCTCTGACCGCGCGAAGCGGCTGCGGACGGAAGACGGCGACGGTGCGCCTGTCCGGGGGACAACCCGCGACCTGCACATTCGAGATTGCGTGAAGAGAGAGCGTTTCCCAAAAAAGAAGTTGTTTTTCCCTATAGAGAATTTATTCCGATTATAATCTGCGACAGGAAGTGAGGTGGCCTCGTGTCGGCCCGCCGGCCGGAAAGAAGAGGCTCTGCTGTCTCTTTCATAGAACCGAGGCAGACAGGCCACTTCAGTTCACCTACTTCGGGAAGGAGCAGAGTATGAAAGGGAGCAGTTCTTTGCGAGCGGCGGTTACGCTATTGGCGGCGGCGGAGGCGGCGCCGGAGGCGGCGCCGGCGAAGCTCGCGGCGCTGGTCGGAATGGCGTTGGCGGCGGAATAGGGGGGGATGGCCTTCAGAATGCCATTACGGGCGCAGCCGTGTGGTACGCCGGCGGCCGGGGGTCCGGGCCCCACGGATGGCACCACCACAGGCAGGTTGGGCATAATGCGGGAGGGGCTGCCGCATTCGGTATTCACGCGTTGTTTCTGGGACATTATCTTGCAGCAAGGAGAAGTGCAGTGAAGGCAGTACGCTTCGTGAGCTTGGTTGTCGTAGCGACCGCGCTGGCGGCGGCAAATGCCGTCGCGGGGCCGCTCAAAGTCTACATCATGACCGGCCAGTCCAACATGCAGGGCAAGGCCCGCCCCGAAACCCTGCCGGCCATGGCCAAGGACCCCCAGACCAAGGCCCTGTATGACAGGATGGTGGACGCGGATGGAAAGCCGCGCGTGTACAAGGACGTTCAGGTGGCCGCGTTGAGTTCGAGCAGGGGTCAGGAGACGACCAGGAACGGGCCGCTGACCGTCGGGTTCGGCGGCAGCGCGGGAGAAGAGGAGACGGCGTTCGGGCCGGAGCTTGCATTCGGCGTCACCCTGTACGAACACCTGAAAGAGCCGATCCTGATCATCAAGGCCTCCTGGGGCGGCAAAGACCTCCACACCGACTTCCGCCCGCCCAGCGCCGGGCCGTACTACCCGGACCCCAGCAAGGTGCAGGACCGCAAGGGCAACAAGGGAATCATACCAGCCGCAAAGCTGATCGCGGACAAGGCAGAGAAGCAGCACAAGTACTACCAGAAGGTGATGCAGCACGTCAAAACCGTGCTCGCCGACCCGGGCAAGTACCATCCGGCCTACGACAAGGCGGCCGGGTACGAGATCGCGGGCTTCGTCTGGTTCCAGGGCTGGAACGACATGATCGGGCCCTATCCCGAGGTGGAAAAAGGGGTAAAAGACTACTCCGAGTACAGCCGGCTGCTGGCACTTTTCATCCGCGACGTTCGCAAGGACCTGGGCGCCCCCAAGATGCCCTTTGTGATCGGCGTGCTGGGCGTCGGCGGGGTAACGGACGGGCCGTTCCAGAACGCCCAGGCCGCGCCCGCGGACATGCCGGAGTTCAAGGGCAACGTCGCTGCCGTGCGGACGGGTGAGTATTGGGATCGGACGCTGGGCGAGCTGGACCGGCGGATGGCTGAGAAGGTCGTGAAGCCGGTCGGCCGCGAGGCGCGCAAACTGGACAAAGACGCGGCGCGACAGCTTAAGGAAAAGCTGATCAAGGAGAACTTCACCGCCGAGGAGTTGAAGCGTTTGGAAACCGAAAGGTCCAATGCCGGCTTTCATTACCTCGGCTCGGCAAAGATCTACAGCCGGATCGGCGAGGCGTTTGCTCAGGCCCTTCTTAAGCTGAAGAAGACGGACTGACTTGTTGGGGCTGCCGGGACGGGTCGAGAGGACCGGCCGGCCCGCCCGACGAAAGGCGACTTACGGGCGCGGCCTGCCTTCGGCCGGCCGGGGCATCAGGAACCTCGGCCATCGCAGGACGACCCGCAAGGGGGTCGGGTCTTCGGCCGCACGCGGCCTGGGGCCTTTGGGCCGGTCCTGGAGGTTTCAGCCGCCGGGGGGGGCACCGGCCGCGGGCTGTCAGTCGATCGGCTCGCTGGGCAGCGGGGGGCGCGGCGGCGGGCCGGCCGGTTGGGGACCCGCCGGCTGGGGCTTGACCGGCGGGGGCTTGGGCTTGTCCGTGCACATCAGGTTGCCCCCCAGGTAAGCGTACCACTCGTCCTTCATGGTCGTCGGCTCCCAGCCGGCCGGCAGGTCCATCTCGTCGGCGATCCGCCGGGCCTCGAGGTACGCGTCGAAGCTGTCGCTCCAGACGATGAACCGCGCGTAGCGGTTCTTCAGGGTCGCCACTCGCAGGGCCCTGCGGTAGGCCGACTGGGGGTGCGCGATCTGCTCGGCTGTCTCGCCCGCGTTGGGCAGCCGCTCGAACACGGCGTACGGGCGGTAATTGATGATCCGGATCCGCAGGCGAAAGGTCGTGTCCTGGACCGGCGGGGGCTTGTCGAAGAACGCCGTCAGTTTCTCGCCGTCCACCTCGGTGGGCTTGTTGCGGTTCTGGCGCTGGAAGTAGGCCGTTCGCTTCATCGCCCGGTCCAGCAGGTTGTCCTGGTCCACCCAGTAAACCTTGCCTTCGCGACAAAGAAAGACCATCTCCGTGGCCCCCTTGGGGGGCTGCCGCGGGTTGGGCAGCTTGACGATCTTGGTGGGCGGGGCCGCCCGCGCGGGCGTCTTGTCGAGCTGGCCCTTGAGCTTCTCCCGCTCGGCCACCAAGCCTGCCAGGCGCTTCTCCAACTCCTGGGCCTTGCGGCGGGCCTCGTCCAGGAGCTTGCGGGCCTGCTCCAGGTCCACCGACGCCACCTTCACCGCCTCCGCGGGCGAACCCTTCAGCCGCTCCAGCTCCTCCCGGTCAGCCCCGCTGCGCTGCTGGGCCTGGTCCCACCGGGCTGTCAACTCGGCGACCGTCCGCCACTGCGCCTCCGCGTCTTCCACCGTCCGCCGGACGTCCTCGTCCCGAAGCCCGAACGCCAGCGGGTCGATCGAACGGATCCGCTCCACCGCTTCGCCCAGCCCGAGCTGCACCAGCATGAGCACCAGGACGAGAAAGCCCACCACGTTGGTCAGCGTGTCCATCATGGAGTCGAAGTTCATCTCGCTGTTGTGGCGGCGCCGGGCCATGTCGTTATTTCTTGTCCTTCTTGAACAGGCTCAGGTCCAGCTTGCCCTCGCGGTGGATCGGCAGCTTGCCGTGGCGGGCGTAATGGCTGCGGGCCAGCCGGGCCGCCAACTGGTACGTGTACACCGCGTCGCTGCGGACCAGGAAGATCACCGCGCGGTCCGGCTGCCTGGCGATCCGGTCCAGCAGGGCCACCAGCCGGGCGTCCTTGTCCATCTCGTCGCGCTTCACCACGGCCGGCTCGCCCTCGTGGATCACCAGGTGGGAGGCGGCGCATTCGATGAAGCACCCCTGGATGTCGGTCCCCGTGCCCCCCGGGTGCACCTGCACCACGCCCTCCTGCACGTCCTTGCGCCGGGCCAGCTCAGCCTTCAGCGACTCGATCTCCTTCTGGAGCTTCTCCTGCTCCGCCTGGCGGGCTGCCGCCTGCTTCTGGAGCTCTTGCGCCTGTGCCAGCAGTATCTCCCGTTGGTCGCGTCGGGTCTTGGCCTCGGCCAAGGCCTTGGCGGCTGCTTCGCTGCGGGCCTGGAACTCGCGGCGCAGTTTCTCCAACTCCGCCGCCAGCGCCGTCGCCTCGTCCAGGCGGGCCTCCAGCGTCTGGATCTCCTCCGTCGCCTTCCGGGTCCGCTCCTGGGCGGCGCGGTACTTGTCGAGCCGCTTCTGGGCCTGCTCGTCGTTCTGGTCCTTCTGGTCGACGGCGACCTGGCTCAGCGTCATCGCGGCGATCATCAGCGTCAGCACGCCGATGGTGCAGGCCAGGATGCTCAGGAACGGAAAGAGCGAGATCCCCGGGCTGTCGTCGCGCCGCTTAGCCACCGCCGTCCCCCCGGCGTCCGAAGGGCCACCAACCCTTTCGCGGGGGGGCCTGGATCACCACCTGCTTGCCGCCCAGTTCGCCCAGCGTCGTGTTCAGTGACCGCAGCGCCTCGTCCAGGGCTGCGAAGTGCTCCCGCACGTTCTCGGCCGCCTGGCGCATCGTCGAGGCCGCCTCCGCGTGGGCGCTCTGCGAGCGCTGGTCGGCCTGCACCAGGCCCTCCCACGAGCGATGGATCGCCTGTCCCATCTGCTGCTCCAGCAGTTCCTGGTGGCTGCGGGCCCGCTGCTCCATTCCCCGCAACTGCTGGTCCACCACCTCGCTGGCCAGCTTGAGCTGCTCCATCTGCTCGTGCTGGAGGCTGGTCACCTTCTGGCTGATCGAGTCGATCTCTTTCAGGTTGGCCAACTGGCGGTCCACCACCTCCCCCGCGGCCGCCGCCAACTGCGAGACGCTCTGCTCGTGCTGATATCGCATGTGCTCGTGCATCGCGTTCCACCCGTCGGCCACCTGGCGCGTCACCGTCGAGCCGATCGCCTCCAGCTTGTCCGTCCAGGCCTGCAGTTCCGCGTGGTGCACGCCCATCGCCGCCGCGATCGCCGCGCGGATCAGCTCCTTGTCGTTGGGCAGGCCGGGCCCGCCCGAGTCCCGCAGCCGCTTGAGCAGGTTCTCGTTGCAGTACTCGTCCACCCAGTTCAGCAGGTCCTCCTCGTTCTTCTGGAGCGAACTGGCCGGGATCATCAGCAGCAGGCTCATGATCAGCGCGATGAACGTGGTGTCGAACGCGACGGCCAGGCCGCTGGTCGTCTGGCCCAGCGACTGCTTCAGGGCGGCCACGTCCTGGGCCTTGTCCAGATTGCCCGCGAAGCCGCCCACCGCCACGCCCAGCCCCTGCACGGTGCCGATGAAACCCAGGATGGGAATGGCCCAGATAAAGACCTTCAGCAGCGTGTAGGAGGACTGGACGGCGTTGGAGTCGATCTCCGACTGCGACGAGAGGATCGTCGCCACCTCGGTGGGGCTGTTGCGAACGCGATAGTGTTCCAGCCCCCGCAGGACGCGGGTGATCAGGAAGCTGTCTCGCGGGCGGGTGGGCAGTTCCCGCACGTGGCGGTCGAACTGGTGCACGTTCTCGGGCGTGATCTCCTCGCCCAGCCGCGACGAGAGGAGGTCGAACAGCATGGACTCCTTCTGGGCCGAGAGCTTGCGATACTTGAGCACCAGGATCGCCGCCGACCACATCATCAGGAAGACCTCGAGCGGGGGCACCCATCCCCGCCCGTAGAACAGGTCGCCCAGCGGCGTCCGCTTGATCGGCGCCAGCAGCAGGTAGAAGAGCACCGTCGCGCCCAGCCCGATCGCCCCCGACAGCAGCGTGTTGACGTTGGTGCCGTCCGAAGCGCCGGCCTCGCTGGCGGTCCGCGCGGGCTGCGCCTGCGGGGCCGGCTGGGCGGCTGCGCGGGCCAGGGCGGACGTCTCGGCGGTTGCGGCGCTGCCGGCCGCCGCGGCGGCTGGAGCGTCCGGCACGCGAATCTGCTTTCGACAGTAGGGGCAGTGGGCCTTTCGCCCGGCGTCTTCCTCGCGGATTCTCAGACTCTTGCCACAGTGCACGCAGTCGAAGCGAAAGTACATGCGGGTTCTCCAGTCTGTCACCCATCAGAATACCGCCTCCGCGCGGATCAGCCAACCGCTTTTGGAGAACGCACGTCGCCGAACGGCAAGCCCTCGATCGCGCCTTGGGCCGATGCGGGCGTGCCATCTGGGGGCGTCCAGCAGACGCTTACCGCGGCGTGAGCTTCACCTGTTGGGCATTCTGCCCGGGCTTGTCCAGTGTCACTGTTGCGTGGAGGTGTCCGGCGATAACCTCGTAGCGCCCGAGGAAGCCGCGGATCGTGATCCGCCCTTGCGGGTCGCTCTTGAGACGCTGCGGGGCGGTCCACCACTCGCGGCGGATGAGGTCGTGAAGCCGCGTGTAGATCGGCTTGGGCGACATGTCCTTGCGGAGCAGCCCGGCGGGGGCGCCCTGCCAGGCCCGCAGGTCGCTGAAGTCCCACCAGGTGATGGCCTGGACGGCCGGGTGCGAGAACAGCACGCGATAGAACTCGGCGCCCTGCTCGGCTTGCCTGGCCTCCCCTTCAGGGGTGGTCTGCCAGCCCGCCAGGCGCCGCTGCCCGGGCGGCGGGTCCTTCGGGCGCGGGCCCGAGACGATCGTCACCTCCGTGAAGTGCAGCGGCCTGCCGAACTTCGCGAACCGCTCGCAGACGTCCCATGCGTGCTTGGCGCCCCAGTAGTGTCCGTGCATGTGCGACTGGAGCCCGATGGCGTCGATAGCGACGCCCGCGTCCAGGCACTGGCGGATGAGCTTCTCGTAGGGCGGGTCCAGGCGGAAGTCGTTCAGCACCAGCGTGGCGCCGCCGTTGGCGCGGCGGGCGACGTCGAAGCACCTGGCGATGAGGCCTTCGCGACCCAGGCGGAGGCAGAGGGCGGCGACGGGGTTTCGCCCGCCCTGGTAGTCGGGCATGACGATCGCTTCGTTCAGGACGTCCCAGGTGTCGATCCGCCCGCGAAACTCCTCGACCTCGCGCCGGATGCGGTCGAACTGGGCCCGCTCGACCTGGGCGGCGTCGAGGTCTCCCAGCCAGGCGGGCGTGGTCTGGTGCCAGCACAACGGATGCCCCTTCGTGCGGATGCCCTGCTCGCGGCACCAGGCGGCGGCTTGGCCGACGTACTCGGCAAGGGTCTGCCCGCGCTGGCGCTCGTAGCTGGCCCAGTAGAAACCCAGCGTGGCGAAATTGAGCAGGTCGGCGAAGCGGCTGCGGTAGGCCCGCTCCAGTTCGTCCGTCCCGCATTTGCCGAACGCGTAGAGGTTGCAGCCGAAGAGGAACTTGTGGGCCTTCATCTCGACGAGAACGTCGGCGTTGGCGAGGGGCCGGCCGGCGGCATCGAGGACGGTCACCACCAGCTCGCCGGTGCGGTGCTCGCGGATGCGGCGGTCGATCTGCTCGTCGCTCAGATGGTCAGGCGCAGCCGCCCCAAGGGACGCGGTCGCCAGCAGGAGCATCGCCAGGCCCGCAAGGGGGTGCTTGTTGCTTGCCATGGGTTCCTCGACTCAACTCCAGGGTTCGATGATGGCCTTGATCACGCCGTCGCGGTAGTG
>JAKJER010000055.1 GCA_022705325.1 Planctomycetota bacterium
CGCCCGCCTGTTCCAGCGCCGCCCGCAGCAAACGCTTCAGCCGCACGGCATCCGCCCCCCGCAGCGCCGCCAGGCCCGGCGGGGCGGCGGCTCCGTCGGCCGTCCAGACCGTCAACCACGCCCCGCGGGCGATCCGGTCGGCGGAGCGCCGCATCGGAGGCAGGACCGCCGCGGCCAGACAGGCGATCAGGACGGCCCCGCCGAGCGACCACGACCATTGCCTGCCCGCCCCCTCCAGCCGGCCCGCACCCGCCAGCACCGCCCCCACCAACACCGCGGCCGCCGCCGACAGCAGGAGCACCGCGCCCGTCGTCTGTTCGGCCAGCACCAGGTAGACGACCGTCCCGGCGGCCAGGCCCCAGCACGACCAGGCGAGATACCCGCCCGGCCGGCCGCCGCGGATCGCGTATCCGCGTCGCGCGCGGCTGCTGAGGCATCCGGCGGCGCCGGCGAAGATCGGCTGGCCCGCAGCCGCCAGCATCAGCAGCGTCGTCGCCAGCGCGGGTCGTCCCTCGCCCTGGGCCACGATCGCGCCGGCCAAAAGTGCCGACTGCGTCATCCCGGCCGCCACAAGGGCGATGACCGCCCCGCTGGTCTGCGCCTGCCCCTCGGCGGGCTCGCGCTTGTCCGTCCACGCCATCAGGCCGGCCCACGCCCCCAGGGTCACGGCCAGCCATCCGCCGCGTACGACGCCCCCCCAGGCCGTCGCATCGCCCACCAGTCGAATCTGCACCAGCACGATCACCGCCAGGCAGGCGAACTGCGCCGCGATCGCCCACTGGCGCCACGCCGCCGGACGCTCCAGAGGCACCTCGATCCGCCGCGGGGGCACCACCCCCTGGCGCCCGCCCAGCAGCCACGCCGCCCCCGCGCTCGAGGCCACCACCAGGACCATCGACACCCCCAGCATGCTCAGCCCCGCCGCCCAGACAGCCGCGAACGCGCCCGCCCCCAACGCGCCCGCGTAGCCGTAGTCGTAGCAGACGCTCGCGCAGCCGTCGCCCTCGGGGGCCGGTCGCAGCACCGCCGCCGCCTGGAACGTCACCGCCACCGCCGCGCCCAGCGGCAGCAGCAGCACGATCTGGACCGCCAGCAGCACCGCCGACCAGGACACCGCGTCCCACGCCATCCAACTCCCCATCGCCCCCATCAGGCGCCCGCCAAGGAACACGCCGGCCGTGCTCAACAGCCCGCCCACCGCCGTAAGCACCGCCGTCACCGCCAGCAGCCGCCCCATCGTCCGGACGTCGCCCCCGCCGACCCACCACGACCCCGCCGGCGCCGGCGCGACGGCGGCCGCCTGACCGCGCCTCCACGCCAGCACGCGCCGAATCGCCCAGGCCGCCCGGGCGGGCCAGCCGCTGGCCAACGCCACCGCCGCCAGCGCCGCCGCGCCCGTCCGAACCGCGCCCGTGCCCGAGCCGTCGCACGCCGCCCCCCACAGCACCACCAGGCACAACGCCCACAACACCTGGCACGCGCCGGTCCACACCACCGCCAGCCGCTGACTTGCCGCCGCCGACATGCTCACCGTTGGCTCACCATCCGCTCTTGTCGCCTTCCATTTCTTCGATCGTCGAGTGCTCGGCCGGCAAGTGAACCCGCCGGTCGCTGTCCTCGCACAACACCAGGCCCCCCAGCGGGTCCACGTCCAGGGCCCGCCCCACGTACCGCTTGCCCGCACAGCGAACCGCCAGCCGCCGGTTCAACATCCCGCACCGAGACAGCCAGTCCTGCCGCAGGGTCTCCAACTCGCCCCCCGCCACCTGCCCCGCCCGCTCGTCCAGCCGCCGCAACAACGCCCGCACCAGTTCCACGCGCTCCACCGCGTGCCCCAAGCGCTCGGCCAGGCTCACCGCGCGCCGGTCCACCGATCCGGCCGGCGGGGCGGCGTTCGCGTTCACCCCCAGTCCCACCACCATGCACCGGCGCCCCGCCACCCGCCGCATCTCCACCAGCACGCCCGCCGCCTTCGCCTCGTCCACAAGCACGTCGTTGGGCCACTTCAGGCGGCAGTCCACCCCGCAGGCGTCGGCGATCGCCTCAGCCGCCGCCAGCCCCGCCGCGATCGTCAGCGCGTCGTGCGCCAGGCGCTGCGGCTGGTCGATCAGCAGCACGCTCATGAGCACGTTGGCCCCGCCAGGGCTGACCCACTGCCGCCCCAGCCGCCCCCGCCCGCGACGCTGCGACTCCGCCAGCACCGCCAGCCCGTCGGCGTCCGCCTGGCGGGCAGCGTCGGCGGCCACGTCGTTGGTCGAGTCCACCTCGTCGAAGCACAGCACGTGCCTGCCCACCCGCCGGACATTCAGCCCGCGCTCGATCAGGCAGGCGTCCAGCCGCACCGGCCGGACCAGGCGAACCCCCTGGGCGGGCGACCGCTCGAACGCGTGCCCGCGCCGCTCCAGCGCCGCCAGGGCCGACTCCGCCGCCGCGACGGTCGCCCCGCACCGCGACGCCAACTCCCCCAGCGACACCCACGCCTCGCCACGGTCGTACAGCAGCCCCAGGATGCCGTCCTCCGCCTTCACCCGATCTCCACGTCCAGGGCGATGTCCACGGACCTCGCCGAGTGCGTCAGCGCCCCCGCCGAGATCCGCTCCACGCCGCTCTCGGCGATCGCGCGCACCGTCGCCAGCGTCACCCCGCCGGAGGCCTCCAGTTCCACCCGCCCGGCCAGGCCCGCCCGGTCGCGGATGGCCACCGCCTGGGCCAACTGGTCCGGCGCCATGTTGTCCAGCAGGACCATGTCCACCGGCAGGCGCAGCGCCGAGCGCAACTGCTCCAGCGTGTCCACCTCGACCTGGATGAACCCGCCGGGCGGCGGCTGTTTCGCCAGCGCCGCCTTGGCCCGCTCCAGCGGCCCGGCCAGCGCCGCCAGGGGGTCCACCTGCCCGGCCGCCGCCAGGATCGCCAGGTGGTTGTCCTTCACCAGCACCGCGTCGTACAGGCCGATCCGGTGGTTCCGCCCGCCCCCGCAGCGGACGGCGTACTTCTCGAGCGCCCGCCAGCCGGGCGTGGTCTTGCGGGTGTCGTAGATGCCCGCCCGCGTGCCGGCAACAGCCCGCACGAACGCCCGCGTCACCGTGGCGGCCCCGGACAGGCGCTGGAGGAAGTTCAGCGCGACGCGCTCGGCTGACAGGATCGCCCTCGCCGGCCCGGACCATCGCGCGATGACCGCCCCCGCCGGAGCAGACGAACCGTCCTCCAGCACGGTCTCGGTGCGGATGTCGGCGTGGTAGGCGGCGGCGATCTCGGCCAGGAAGGCCGCCCCGCACACCACCAATTCCTCGCGGGCCACGAACGCCGCCCGGGCCGCTACCTCAGCCGGCAACAGCGCCGCCGTCACGTCGCCCGCTCCGAGGTCCTCCTCGCGGGCCAGCGCCAACAGACGCCTCAGGGTCTCCAGCTCGGTTTGTCCAGGTCGTTCTGACACGGTTGTCTCCCATGCAGGCACACAGGATAGCAGGAGGATGGTCGATTGTCGACCTGCCTGCGGGCAAGCTGGTTCGCGACTGGCGAGTGGACGGGGCGACTCAAACCGGTAGCCCCAGAAAAGGACGTGGTCTTTCTTTCCTGTTGTGCGCACGCCGTGCTCATCCAGCACAGCCGTCAGGTCGGCGACGAATGGCCGGTCGCGACAGCTCGGGCCGAACTCGATGAGCCGTTGACGACTCCCCGGGACGCCGCATCCGGGGCGGACCTTCTTGCCCGGTTTCAGGGCTTTCGAAAGAGGTACAGGGCCCAGCCCAGGCAGTTGCGGCCCCAGCGGAGATAGGCGTCGCGACTCCGGCGGGCGCTGCGGAGCAGGGCCTCCACGTCGGGATCGTCTGGGTGGTCGGCTGCGTATCGCTCCGCAGCCTGCCATTGGAGCCCCTCGTAGCGGTCCCAATCGTCCGGGCTGGCTACCTGAGTATAGAGGAGAGCGAGGCCCACGTCCTCACCAACGGTCACGTTCCCGGCGTGGGACCCGAACATGTTGGGATCATCGCCCGTGAACTTCAGGTATTCCGGGTCGGGGTCGGTCATCCAGAACGGCTCGCCTGCGAGGACCAGGCCCCCGGGCCGGGTCATCTTCGTCAGGGCCGCCAGCGTGCCCCTGTGGTTCTGGAACACCCAGGAGGCGCCGATGCAGGAGGCCAGATCCAGACTCTCCGGCGCTTTCGGCTTGTACTCGCCGCCGTCCATGTGGAGCAACTCGATGCGGTCGGCCAGGCCACGGGTCTCCACGTTCTTGCGGGCCGCCTCGATGGTGTAGGGGGAAAGCTCGATGCCCGTAGCCATCACGCGGTACGCCTCGGCTGCGAGGCACAGAAACTCTGCTTTCCCGCAGGCCACGTCCAGGACGCGCCCGCCCTCCGGCAGCCGCAAGAGACCCACGAGCTCCTGGGTCTTCTCCAGGCTCAAGGGATTCATGACCGTGTGGTCAGTGTGGGTGATGCCAAAGTACTTCCACATGTCCATGCCAAGGTCCATCGACGGGCCCTTTCTGCCGGGGTTTCGTGGATTGCTTCTCGCCGACGACCGTCGTCGGCCTATCTCATAATCCTGTCACCGATCGTGGGGTTCCCCCGCTGCCTTGACCGCTGTCGCCTTATCCGTTCCAGGATCGTCGGGAACAGCCGTTTCGTAACGGCGCCTCCGCCATCTGGAAGATCACGTACCTGGAGTGGGCCACGACCCTCGCCCCGATCTTGACGAGCGTCTCCCGCGGCGTCGTCAGAGACCGGCGCTTCACAAAGGATGGCAAGGCCAGCCGACGCAGGAAGTTGCCCAGTTGTAAGGCGGCGCGAACAATTGCAGCCTCATCTTACACGTATCCGAACTCCCACCCCTTGCGTTGGGGGCGCTTGAGGAGGGCGTTGGCCTTTTCGCTGTTGGTGAACTTGCCCGTGCGGAAGTCGTAGGTGAGCTTCTCGCGGACGAGGTTGGCCACGTTGCCGACCAGCATGATCTCCGTGAGGCGGGCGGAGTAGTCGAAGTCGGCCGACGATTTCTCGCCCGTGCGGATGGCGTTGAGGAAGTCGGCTTCGTGGCCCTTGCACCGCGGCAGGACCTGCTTGGGCTTGCCGATCTGCTTCTGGAACTCCTCGGGGAACAGGCGCACGCCGTTCATCCACCAGCCCGAGACGGCCATGCCTTTCGTGCCGTAGTACGCGCTGGGGTGCTTGGCGGCGGCCTTCACCTTCTCGGCGTCCACGGTCGAGGGCATGGGCTTTTCGTCGTAGTTGTTGTAGACGCCCGAACTCCACCGCATGATGCAGGGGACCATGTCGCCGCGTTTGGGGAACTTCCAGGAAACGCGGACCTCGTGGGGCCAGTTGAAGCCGTTGGCCTCTTCGCCTTCGCACTCGACCTCGCAGGTGTCGGCCTCGTAGAGCTTCAGGCCCCAGACGGCGCCGTCGGCGTTGTGGCAGAACCAGTCGCCCAGCAGGCCCGTGCCGTAGTCGAGCCAGCCGCGCCACTTGGCCGGCACGATTCCGGTGCGGTACTCCCGCTCCTTGTTGATGCCCTGCCAGAGGTCCCAGTTCAGGTTCTCGGGCACGGAGGCCACCTTGCCGGGATCGCGCGAGCCGAAGTCCATCTGGTTGTAGGGCGGGCGGACGTGGGCCTCGGTCACGTCGCCGAGGACGCCCTGCCAGATCCACTCGACCAGCAGGCGGACATGCTCGCCGGAGTGGCCCTGGTTGCCCATCTGCGTGGCGACGTTCTTGGCCTTGGCCAGATCGCGGAGCTTGCGGGCCTCGTAGAGGTCGTGACAGAGGGGCTTCTCGCAGTAGACGCTGCACCCCGCCTCCAGGGCGCGGACGCTGGCGGGGAAGTGATGGTGGTCGGGCGTGGCCACCCAGACCGCGTCCAGGTTCTTCTGCTCGTCGAAGAGCTTGCGATAGTCGGTGTAGATCTTCGCGTCGGGGAACTTGCCCTGGATCTTCTTGATCGCGCCGGCGGCGTGCTTGGTGTCCACGTCGGCGGCGGCGATGATCTGCTCGCCGGAGGCGACGTTGACGCCCTTGCCCCCCATCCCGCCGATGCCGACGCAGGCGAAGCGGATCTTCTCGT
The DNA here is from genome assembly GCA_022705325.1 of Planctomycetota bacterium. Lineage (GTDB taxonomy): Bacteria > Planctomycetota > Phycisphaerae > SM23-33 > SM23-33 > MWDR01. The sequence goes on from JAKJER010000055.1 coordinate 6,058, forward strand.
TGGCGGCGTAGGTGCGGGCGCTGGCCGCGGGGATGATGAAGACGCTGGCCGAAGCAGCCGCCCCGGTACGGAGGAAGTTTCGACGAGTGATTGGCTTGCTCATAGTCCTGTGCGACTCCTGACGGTTGGGGATAAGATTCTGCAATCGCCAGCAGGCCGACTGCTGACGGGTTTGAGGCTACCGTAAGCGCCCCGCCTGGTCAACGGCTTTCCCGGACGGCCTTGGCCTTGTCGACCGCGTCAACGATCGCCCGCAGTTGTTTCCACTGTTCCTGCGAGAACGTGCCGATCGCCCCGGCCGACGGATCGTAGTTGGGTCCCAGGTCGAGCGTGACCGCGCCGCCCTTGGCGGTCACGTCGCATACCCAGCGGGTCCACTGCTCGTCCGGGAAGCGAGTACCGCGAGCCCCCCAGTGCTTGCCCAGGAAGGTCAGCACGTGCCACTGGGAACCGTCCAGCCAGCGTCCGGCGCAGGCGTACTTGAAGGGCTCGTTGAGTTCGCCGGCGGTGTAGTCTTCGCTGTCGGTCCATCGCCTGAGGCTCACGCCGGGGTTGAACGTCACCACCGCGTTGGGGTTGCCGTGCCTGACGGCCTGCTCGTAGACGCGGGCGATGTCGGAATTGAAGGCCACGCCCTTGTACCCGCCGTCGAACCACCAGCCGCAGACGCTCTGGCCGTAGCGGTCGGACCACTCCTGGATGACCCGGGCCCACCTGGCGGCGAAGGCGGGGTCGAGGCGGCGGTCGCCGTTGACGGGCTTCTCGGGAAGGGCGAAGGCGCGAACCGCCTTCAGGTCGCGATTGGGCGTCTGGCAAGGCAGATACAGCATCAGGCGGATGCCGTGCGGCTTGAGCGCCGCGGCCAGTTCCTTGGGCAGGTCTCGCTTGGAGCATCGCTCATGGGGGGCGTACCCGGCGAGCTTCTCGTAGACCGCGTTGGGCGAGTTCATGTAGCCGGAATTCTGCCCCAGCGTGAAAACCAGGTACCGCACGCCGGCGTCCGCCAGTTGCCTGGCGACGGCGGACACGTCGAACTTGTCGACCAGCGGATAGGTGGACTCGGAGGGAAGAAAGTGCATGAACGCCCCGACCTTCGCCTCGTGCAGCCAGTCGGTGGCGGGGTTCTTGTCTCCCGCCGTCGCCGCGGTCGCGAGCAACAGGGTGACACTGATCCCGGTCAAGAATGATCTCATCATCGTTCTCCTGCGCCGCCCCGCGGAGCCGCCTGGTCCGCGCGAGGCCGACCCCATGAATATCGTCAGGGGGCGGCGGATATTCCCGGCCCGGGCCGGGCGGGTGCGAAGAGGAGGCGGGAATCATGTCGCCCGCAGGCACAGATCGAGGCTATCTCCCCTTCACTACGAAGCCCATTTCAGCGTGAGTTTCTTCCCGTTCAAGACGCAGTCGCGCAGATACAGGTTGATCAGGTTCTGATAGGGCATGCCCAGTTCGGCAGCCAGGGATTTGAAGTAGGCCACCGTTTGCTTGTCCAGACGCATTGTGACCGGCTGTTTCAGCGCCTTGAGGTAGGGATTGCGCTTGCCCTTCATCTTTGCGAAGTCGTAGTGCTTTCTCATAAGTTCACCTTGCGATCCAGTAGTCCGCTTCTTCTCGTTTGTTGGCCTTACGTGCGGAGATGATGCGTATGACGGTATCGCTGGCGCGATAGCAGTGACAGACAACCAGGACGCGAAGTCGGAGACTGATGCCGAGCATCAGAAACCGGGTCTCGTCCGCCGAATGGTCAGGGTCGTGAAACTGGAGGGCATTCTCGTCCAGAAAGACGGTCTGTGCCTCCTCGAAGGTCACCCCGTGCTTGCGTCTGTTCAGACGGCTCTTTGACTCGTCCCACTCGAACCGTATTTCCGGCATATGTACAGTGTACAGAGTCCGGATTCCGAATACAAGTCACTTGCCGCGAATTCAGGGAAGAAAACCGGAAGAACCAACAGATGTTGAATGCCCGCGGCTGTCATGGCTCGTGATCCTCTGCCCCGGATACTGGCGTACCGGCGCTCGGCTTCCTGGCCTTCTCGATGACGAACTCCAGGATCGCCGTCGCGTCCTGGAGGTTGGTGTTGTGGCCGCCGGTTTCGCGGTGGATCAGGAGCACGGGCCGGTTGAGTTGCTTGAGCACGCCGGCCAGGCGGATGACGCTGTCGGGCGGAACGGCGGTGTCTTTGCCGCCGGTGGTCAGGCCGACCGGCATGGTCAGGCGCTCGGGCCAGTACTCGGCGCTGCGGGCCTTCCACTGGGCCGGGATCTGGGCCTTCGTCCCGCCGTAGCTCTTGGCGATGGCGGGCAGGAAGGTCGCATTGTCGTACTCCAGGAGGTTGGCGGTCCCGTTCATGGAGGCCACGCCGTCGACGAGTTCCGGCCGGCGTGCGGCAAAGGCCAGGCAGCCGAGCCCGCCCATCGACCCGCCGGTCAGGAAGACCTTGCCCACGCGGTACTGCTTCTTCAGGTCCGCGATGATCTGGGCCACGTCCGCCTCGGCGGCCGCGTTCATCCACGACGTCGGCGCGCGGTAGTCGGGCGAGACGAAGACCATCTTGTGCCTGGCGGCTACGTCGCGGGCGGCCTGGCACTCGGGCCTCTTGTCCGTCGCGAACTGCCTGCGGTCCGACCCGTGCCCGTGCAGCGCCACCAGCAGGTCGTGCGGGCGGTCGGCCTGGAAGCCCTCCGGCAGGATCATCATGTACCGCTGGGGGGTCTTGTCGAAGTCGGCGACGAAGCAGACATCCTGAATGGCGCCCGCGGGCGGCGACTGCACAGCGGGCTTGTCCGCCGCGAACAGCCCGCAGGACGCCACCGCAACCGCCAACGCGCACAAGCGAGAGGATATCTTCACGACCCGTTCTCCTTCCGGCTTGCCTAACGCCCGTGGAAGGGACAGCTTACGCCCGGGCCATGGGGAGACCGGAATCCTGTGGAGCGTCTGCGCCTCATCGGCTACCCTTATACGGCAGCAGGAGCAGCGACATGAAGACCACCCGCAGAGAGTTCGTGACGCTGGCCGCCGGGGCGATCGCCGCCATATCCGCCCGGGCCGGCGCAGCCGACAGCCCCCCCGCGGCCGGTCGCTACGACGGGCCCATCATCGACACGCACCAGCACCTGTGGGACCTGGACAAGCTCCGCCTGCCCTGGGTGGACGGCAAACTCAAGCGGAGCTTCCTGCCCCGGGACTACGACCAGGCGGCTGCGGGGCTGAAGATCGCCAAGGCCGTCTACATGGAGGTGGCCGTCGCCGACGAGGACAAGTCCAAGGAGGCCCGGCTCATCCTGGAGCAGTGCCGGCAGCGCGAGACGGTGACGGTGGCCGCCGTCGTCGGCGGGCGGCTGCAAGACGCGGGCTTCCGCGAGTACCTCGCGCCATTCCAGGATGACGCGAACCTCAAGGGCCTGCGGCAGATCGTACCCGCTCCGAAGGGCCGGCCGGAGCTGTACGCCGACAAGACGTTCATCTCCCACGTCCGCCGGCTGGGCGAATTGGGGCTGCGGTTCGACCTGTGCCCCCCGCCGACGGGCCTGGGCGACGCCCTGACGCTGGTGGAGGCGTGCGGCGACACGCGGTTCGTACTGGACCACGTGGGCAATGCCCATCCGAAGGCCTTCGCGCCGGGCGTGGCGGGGACGCTGACCAAGCCCCCGCACGACGCCGACCAGTGGCGGCGCGACGTCGATCGCCTGGCCGGCAAGAAGAACGTGGTGTGCAAGATCTCCGGCATCGTCGCCCGTTGCGAAGAGGGCAAATGGCAACCGGGCGACATCGCTCCGGCGATCAATCATTGCCTGGACGCCTTCGGGCCGGACCGCGTGATGTTCGCGGGCGACTGGCCCGTCTGCACGCGGGCGGCCACGCTGCGCCAGTGGGTGGAGGCACTCAAGGAGATCGTGGCCTGCCGCCCGGCCGACCAGCAGCGCAAGCTGTTCCACGACAACGCGGCGGCGTTCTATGGGCTCGCCCGGTAGCTCAGACATTCCTGCCTGAGGCTCAGAACCCAGTGTACCCACGAGGGCATACGATCCTGAATCGCAGGCAGATGCCTGCGTTGCCTTGTAACGCCGCTGTAACACTTCGGGAAAACCGAATGGGAAAGTCCGTTTTCCCGGAACACTTGCCCGCGGGGCGCGTCAAAATGACAGGCGACGATAGGACCGACGACGGCTGGGCCTGTCGCAGTCGGCTTTCGGCCCGGCCGAGCGACTAAGGAGCAGATCATGAAGAGCAGACACATCGTACTGGCGCTATTGACGGTGGCCTTTCTGGGCGGACAACTGCTGGCCGACGGGATGATCGTTCCCATCCGGCCGGAGATCCAGGTCCGCGGCTCGTGGGCGGTGAAGTACCACCACGTGAACATGACGGTGCGGGACCAGGTGGCCTCGGTGTCGATCGACCAGGAGTTCGTCAACACCGGGGCGGGTGCGATCGAGGTGGAGTACCTCTTCCCGATCCCGCCGGGGGCGGCGATCGACTCCATGACGCTGGTGGTGGACGGCAAGGAGATGGCGGGCAAGCTCATGCGGGCCGAGGAAGCGCGCCAGATCTACGAGTCCATCGTGCGCCGCAAGAAAGACCCCGCCCTGCTGGAGTACGTCAGCTTCGGGCTGTACAAGACGCGGGCCTTCCCGCTGGAGCCGAACAAGCCCGCCAAGGTCCTGGTCACCTACAAGCAGGTGTGCAAGAAGGACCGCGACCTGGTCGAGGTGTGGTACCCGCTGAACACCGAGAAGTTCTCCTCTCGCCCGATCGAGAGCGTCGAGGTCACGGTGGATGTGAAGGGCGAGGCGGACATCACGGCCGTCTACTCCCCCACGCACGACCTGAACGTGGAGCGCAAGGACCCGCGGCACGTGATCGCCAAGTACTCGGCCAAGGGGACCCTGCCGACCACGGACTTCCAGGTGTTCTACAAGGCCGCCGACGAGGCGGTGGGCGCGAGCCTGCTGACGTATCGCGAGGAGGACGGCAAGGACGGCTTCTTCCTGCTGCTGGCCAGCCCCAACCCGCGGACGGCCGCCAAGAGCGTGGTGGCCAAGGACGTGGTGATCGTGTTCGACCACAGCGGCTCGATGAGCGGCAAGAAGATCGAGCAGGCCAAGGAGGCGTTGCGGTTCATCCTGAAGAACCTCAACCAGGAGGACCGGTTCGCCGTGGTGGCGTACAACGACGGCGTCTCGCCTTACAGCGACAAGCTCCTGCCGGCCGAGGGCAAGAACATCGAGTCGGCGCTGAAGCGCCTGGACCGCACCGACGCGGGCGGCGGGACGAACATCCACGAGGCCCTCCAGGTGGCGATGAAGTACTGCGAGGGCAAGGCCAAGCGTCCGCAGTACATCCTGTTCCTGACCGACGGTCTGCCGACGGCGGGCAAGACCAGCGAAGCCGACATCCTCTCGGACACCAAGAAGGCCAACGGCTGCGGGGCCAGGCTGTTTGCCTTCGGGGTGGGCTACGACGTGAACGTCCGCCTGCTGGACCGCCTGGTGGAGGACAACCACGGCAAGAGCGACTACGTCAAGGAGAAGGAGCCCCTGGAGGCCAAGATCGCCTCGCTGTACTCCAAGATCAAGAACCCGGTGATGACGGACCTGAAGGTCGAGGTGCCGGGCGTCACACTGACCGACATGTACCCGCGGAAGGTCGGCGACCTGTTCGAGGGCGACCAGCTCCTGGTGGCTGGGCGGTACTTCATCGAGAAAGACAAAAAGAACATCGCGGACGGCAAGCTCCAGACGCAGCTCCTGGTCAAGGGCGTCTACGAGGGCAAGGAGCGGGTGTTCGAGTACCGCGTGGGCCTGGCCGCCACGCAGAAGGACCCGACGTACCAGTTCGTGGAGAAGCTGTGGGCGATCCGTCGCGTGGGCTTCCTGCTGGACGAGATCCAGCTTCGCGGACAGTCCAAGGAGGTCCTGGACGAACTGATCCACCTGAGCCTCAAGCACGGGATCATGACGCCGTACACGTCGTTCCTGGCCGACGAGAACACCCGCCTGGCCGACTCGCGCGAGCTGCGGGCCAAGGGGCTGGCGGCGGCCGAGGGGCTGGCGGGCAGCTTCCGCGGCGGGGCCGGGCAGATGGACGCGATGAACCGCCAGGCGTTGAATGAAGCGGTCCGGGCGGCCCCCGCGGCCTCGACGCCGATGACCGACGCCGCCGGCAGGGTCACCGGGCACTCCGCGGCCAAGATGTACGGGTACTCCCGCGTGGACCGCTACGAGAAGAAGGCCGACGAGGTCGTCACCACCGTCCGCCAGACCGAGCAGGGCACGCTGTATCGCCGCGGGCGCACGTGGATCGCCCCCAACGCCGCCAAGGTCGACCTGGACAAGGACGCCGACAAGATCCAGGAGATCAAACGATTCAGCGACGAGTACTTCTCGCTGGTCCGCGCCAACAGCGTGTCGGAGAACCAGCTCCTGGCCACCCAGCGCGAGGGCGAAGACCTGGTCATCAAGCTCCGCGGTCAGGTGTACCGCATTCGATAGATCCGCAAGGTAACCCGCCGGGTTTCGCAAAGCCCACGGCCGCTGCCCCCAAGGGAGGCCACCCTCACGGGACAGGCGCGTGGGCTTTTGCGTGCGCGGATGGCACGAACCCATGGTGCCTGCGCCCCGCGCACGTCCGGAGAGCGAGGCGCGAACTGGTAGTGCCAGGGTGCAGCATTCTGCCGAGCACCCAGGAGCGGAAGCGAAGGCGAATCCAAGGGATTTGTCGAGCTTTCGCGACGCCGCAACGAAGGCAAAAGACCCGCCCGCAGCGGAAGCAGCTTCTTCAACAGGCGGCCATGGGGGCTGCGGACTATGACTCGCGACTGCGGGGGTGGACGGTGCGTTTCTTGTCCTGGTCCTGGAGATTGACGATAGAGTGCCCGCTGGCGTGCTCGCGCTTGCGAGCGTCCTCCATGATTGCGCGCACGTCAAAGCCGAACTTCTCGGCGCGGGCCTGACGGTTCTTGCGGACTTCCTCGACTATGGGATCCTTGTACATCCTATGCTCCATGTTCGCCAACGTCGCCAGCCAACTCGTCCGGCGTGCACACGATGGGCATCCGATACGTTCTGCTGCGTACGTAGTCGCCAATTCGGCCAAGGATAGCAGCGTTGGCCAAGTGACGGCAATTCCACGTCAGCAGAATGTCCATATTGTGCAACACCGCCAACGCAAGGTGTGCCGCGTCGGTTGCCGCCTTGGTGGGCAAGAGCCCCTGGTTCAGCAACTCCTCGGCCAAGTCCATGGCGCTTGGCGTCACGGGCACTTGACTCATGCCTGCCAACAAGGCCAGTCGATCTGCGGCCGCCTCTGCATCGCCATCGCTCGCCTCGTCCAGCACGAGCTGTGAAGTGAACAGGTCGTAGAGTTCCCGTTTCTCGCTCCACCACTCCCGCGTCACATCCTGATGGGCGCGCAGAATCAGTTCCCGGCTCGGCTTGGCCGTCAAATAGCTGACAATCGTCGTCTCAATGTAGACCCGCTGCTTCATGCACGTCCCGCGGTGCAGATTGCCTACATGAGTATACCATAGCCTTGTCCAGAGACGGAGAGGATGTCGGATGCCGGCGATCTGTCTTCAGGAGGCGAACGTCCCCCGGGCTGTTTGCGGGGAGTTTTCCGCTTCGGGTCGCATCGGATGGCACCCCCGTTTGCGGGCGACGTCAGATCAAAGCGCAAGAGGACGCCGCCGGGAACTCAGGACGAGCCGCTCTGGCGGATGGCGGCCAGGAGCGCCTCGCGATTCTGCTTCCAGCAGGCCTCGCCGCTCGTGCCGGCGGGCAGTTCCAGCGTGATCACGGGGATCTTCCGGTCGATGCCGGCCCAGCTCCCGAAGCTGCCCGGTGTGGGATAGCCGATGCTCGCCTTGACCGGGTAGCCGTTGTGTGCAGCCATGGCCCGCCCGACCTCGGCGCCCGGGCCGTCATAGTTGTTGCACTGGCGGCCTCGCGAGATGGCGTGAATGGTGATGATGAGCCTGGGCTTGAGCTGGTCGATGGTGCGGATCAGGGCCTTCGTTTCGACTTCGCTGCCCGCCGAAGCCCCCCCGTAGTTCCGGTTGTCCGGCTTGCTCTTGACCCAGTTGCGGGCGGGGAAGTTGCGGTTGAGGTCCACGCCCCGGGCGTTGGTCCGCTTGCCGGCGGCCAGGCCGTCGGGGTTGGCCACCGGAAGGATGGCCACCGGGCAGGTGCGGCAGGGAGCGACGTCGCGGCGAAGCTCGTCGATCAGCCTGGAGGCGACGACCGCGCCGGCCGGCTCGTCGCCGTGGATCGCCCCGAAGATGAACACCGGGCGATCGGAGGATCCGAATATGGTCATGGTCATCTCGCGCCCGGCCTGGGAGCGGCCGACGCGGACGGTGCGAATGGGCACTTCGGGAGGGCGGCGGACGGGCTCCGGGCGCGGGATGGCGCGATACGCTTCCTCGCGGTACGGAGTCGGCGGAGGGGTGACGGGGACGGGCTCGGGCGGCTGGGGCTGGGTGCAGCCCAGGCACAGCAGCCCCGTCAACGACGTCGCAATCGCGGCGACCCGCACGCCCCACGCCCTGCCTGCCGCCTTCCGTGACTCGTTGACGCACTGCATCATGCCTGGCTTGTCTCCGGGCGGATTATACTGCGCAGAAACGCCTGCAGGCAAACGCGTTCCGGACGAAAAGAGCCGTTGCGGCATGGAACATGGCGTAATAGGACCGGCTGACAGAGTCGGCATGGAAGCCCGAGGTCCGCAGTTGCTCCGCCGCCTCGTTCAACTTCGCCGCGCGCTCCATGTGCAGGCGGACTTCGTCGTTCACACTTCCACCCCTTCTCGAACGATGCTTCGCTGAACGGCGAACGGGGGGTGGAGGTACTCCTCTTCGGAAAGGAAGAACACGGTCATGAGGCAATCGTTGCGAAGGGAGAAATCGGACACAACGGCGGCCATCCTGTGCCGCTCCCGGACGCGATTCACCGGCCCGCGCAGTACGACTGCGATGTCGATATCGGAGTCTTCTGTCGCCTCATCGCGGGCATACGAGCCGTACAGACAAACGCGCCGCAACCGGTCGCCGTACGCTTTCTCCAACTCCGCACGGAGGTCCCGCAAGGTGGCCACAGCTTTGTCGCGCGACAAGACCATGGAACGCCCTTTCCGTCCGTATTGCACCCGGAGACGGACGGTTGCGGCAACCGAAACGCCCGCGCGGAGGCGTGCCCATCCCCAAGTGCCTCAGGGGCGTTCTTGACAGCAGCCCCTTCGCGTTCCTACCATAGGCGCTTTCCGCATTCGACAACGAAACGGACAGCACCATGAGAATCCTGAGCGGCGTACAACCATCGGGCAAGCTGCACATCGGCAACTACTTCGGCGCCCTGCGCCAGTACCTGCGCCTCCAGGAGCAGGGCCACGAGTGCTACTACTTCATCGCCAACTACCACGCCCTGACCAGCGTGCAGGACAAGGCCGTCCTGGCCGAGATGACGCTCGACGTGGCCCGCAGCTACCTGGCCCTGGGCATCGATCCCGACCGCTGCGTCTTCTTCGCCCAGAGCGACGTGCCCCAGGTGACCGAGTTGTGCTGGATCCTCAACTGCGTCTGCCCGGTCAGCCTGATGGAGAAGGCCACCAGCTACAAGGACAAGATCGCCAAGGGCCTGACGGCCAGCATGGGCCTGTTCGACTACCCGGTGCTCCAGGCCGCGGACATCGTCATCTACGACTCGAACCTCGTGCCCGTCGGGGCCGACCAGAAGCAGCACATCGAGATCACCCGCGACCTGGCGGTGAAGCTGAACCAGGCGGTCGGCTCGGAAGTGCTGGTGCTGCCGGAACCGTACATCGTGCCCGAGGTGGCCGTCGTGCCCGGCATCGACGGGCAGAAGATGTCCAAGAGCTACAACAACACCATCGAGATCTTCCAGACGCCCAAGGCGACGCAGAAGCGCTGCGCCCAGATCGTCACCGACTCCACCCCGCTGGAGGCTCCCAAGAACCCCGAGCAGTGCAACGTCTTCGCCCTGCTCAAGCTCTTCGCCACGCCCGAGGAACAGCAGGAGATCGCCGACAAGTACCGCGCCGGCGGCTACGGCTACGGGCACGCCAAGAAGCGGCTGGCCGAGCTGGTCAACGAGACCTTCGACGCCGCCCGGCAGCGCTACGAGCAGTTGCTCCAGGACGAATCGTACGTCCGCGACGTCCTCCGCGAGGGCGGCAAGAAGGCCCGCGCCACGGCTGAGGCCACCATGCAGCGCGTCCGCGAGGCGGTGGGGATCGTCACCACATACTGACGAGGCCGGGAATGCCAGAGCGAGTCCATTGGCCGGAGTGGTGGGAATGGGAGGTCGAGGTGACCCATCACCTCCTGCGGCGCATGGCCAAGCGAAGGTTCAACGAACTGGACATGCGGATCATGCTGGATGACGCAACCGGCTATACAAAGGACATTGACCCCGACAGGTACCTCGTTCAGACCCGCTGGGAGGGGCGCGATTGGGAACTCGTGGTCGAACCAGACCCCTTGAGGCGAAAGCTTGCCGTAATCACCGCTTACCGCATAGAATAAGAGTGATGACACGGGACACATATCTCGAGGTGACCTACAGGCACGGCAGGCCTGTTGCCGCTTACTTGTACTTCCCAGGTGGGGCAAATGCCGAGGTGGCCCGCACCCAGAAGATGAAGCCGGGCCTTGTGGCCGACTTTGCAGCCGACGGAAGGCCCATCGGCCTTGAAATCGTCTCCCCCTCGGCGGTGAGTCTTCAGGACGTGAACGAAGTCCTGCAGTCACTGAACAAGGAAGCCCTCCCCGAAGAAGAGTTCGCGCCGCTGAACGCCGGCTAGCCGACTCTCAGGAGTCTGCCCCGCCTTCTCTTCGCTTCCACGTTCCCCTCTTCAATGGTCGATAGACAACGCTCGACGGTCAGTGGTATGATGTCGCCGATGGCTGACTACCGGGTCAATCTCGACATTTACAACGGTCCGCTGGACCTGCTGCTCTACCTCATCCGTCGCGAGGAGGTGGACATTCACGACATCCCCATCGCCCGCATCACGCGGCAGTACGTGGAGTACGTGGACCTGATGAAGCAGCTCGACCCGAACCTGGCGGGCGAGTTCCTGGTCTTCGCGGCCACGCTGATGGAGATCAAGACGCGGATGCTCCTGCCCGAGCCGCCTCCCGAGGAAGGCGGCTCCGACACGCTGGAACTCGACCCTCGGGCCGAGTTGGTCCGCCAACTCCTGGAGTACAAGGCGTTCAAGGACGCCGCGGGCGACCTGCACGAGGCCGCCATCGCGCAGTCGCTGAGGCACCCCCGCAAGCCGGGCAAGATCGAGGGGATCGAGGACAGCGACAAGGACCTCGAAGACGTGCAGATCTGGGACCTGTTCGACGCGTTCACGAAGATCCTGGAGGCGATCGGCTCGACGCCGCGCCTGCACGAGGTGGTCTACGACGACACGCCGGTGGAACTGCACGCCGCCGACATCCTCGACCGCCTCTACCGCGAGGGCCCGCTGGATTTCGGGCAGGTCTTCGAGGGACGCACCCGGCGCATCGAGCTGGTCGGGCTGTTCATCGCCATGCTCGAACTGGTGCGGCAGAAGAAGATCCTGGTCACGCAGGAAGGCAACTTCGGACATATCCGCATCGAACTGCACCCCAACCCGCCCGCCGACGCCGCCGTCGAGGACAACGTCATCCAGGCCAAGAGCGGCGCACAGGAACAGGCCCAGGCCCCCGACGCGCCGGCGGAATGGGACGAAACGGACGAGCCGGACGGCCAGCCCCAGGATGAGGAATTGGAGACCTTCGGGGACGACGACCCGGATGACGATGGGCCCGCGGAGGCCGACGGGGAACTGGCGGGCATCGACGCCGCGTTGGCGGCCATCCGCGACGAACCTTCCGACGAGCCTGCCGAACCGGACGACGAAGACCGCCCGGACAACCCCGAGACGCCGCCGGAGGGGACGTACGTCAGCGACGTACCCGAGGAACAGGCGGGCGAGTCGGACGAGAACGAGCCGGCCGGGGCGTGAGGCCGCCCCCGACGGCGGGAAAGGAACGCCATGAGCGTCGAGCAGAGGTTGCGCGAACTGGACCTGAACCTGCCCGCCGCGGCCACGCCTGTCGGGGCGTACGTGCCGGCGGTGCGGACGGGCAACCTGATCTTCACGGCCGGTCAACTGCCCCTGCGCGACGGGCAGCTCACGGCAACCGGCAAGGTGCCCACCGACGTCACGCTGGACTCCGCCCAGTGCGCCGCCCACCAGGCCGCCCTGAACGCCCTGGCCGCGATCAAGGCCCTGGCCGGCTCGCTGGACGCGGTGACGCGGGTGGTGCGGCTGAACGTGTTCGTCAACTCCGATGCGGGCTTCACCGACCAGGCGAAAGTGGCCAACGGCGCCAGCCATCTCCTGGTGGAGCTGTTCGGGGAGGGCGGGCGCCACACACGCTGCGCGATCGGGGCGGCCGAGCTGCCGCTCAACGCGCCGGTCGAGTTGGATTTGATCGTCGAGGTGGGGTGAACGGAACTAAGGGCTGCGGAAGCCATGGGGCTCATGCCGTCCCATGAGTCTCACAACTCCCATGCAACCAGGGGAGTCTTAGCGTGCTGACAGGGAGCCAGCCGCCACTCCCGCGCATCGCCTGCACGACTGGCCGATCTGAAAGTCGGCTGCCTGGCCCGCGATGATGCGGGCCACGCTGAAGCGGGGCTTGATCTCGTGAATCATCACCCGCCCGATGTTCTTGCCCGGCTGGTGCCCGATCACGTCGCCGTTGTCCGGGTCGTAGATGGGCTGGCCGCGCTCGAAAACCTCGTAGGTCGCGTAGGGTTCGACGCCGCGCTCCTTGCCCCCGTTGATGATGACCGTGCCGTCGGCCTGCACCAGGGCGAGCTTGGGCACCCAGGGGCGCGAGCTGATCGTGTCGCCCACGCGGTCCACCGCCCGCTCGACCACCCGTTCGGTGGCCTTGCCCAGCGGCGTCTTGAAGAACACGCTCCCGCCGAAGGCGACGTCCTTGTAGCCGGCCGTCACCGACACGTCGCCCGCGTAGACCGATTCCTGGATGGACGTGCTGGCGATGATCTCGCCCGACTCGACCTCCACGATGTACAGGATCACGCCCATGACCGCGCGGTTGCCCCCGCCGAAGATCGACAGGTTGTTGGTGCCGAAGAACCCGCGTGCCGCGGCCACGTGACCGAAGTCCGTCACCGTGCCCTTGATGAGGTACTCCACGTTGGTCAGCCGCCCCACCGGGGCGCGGCGCTGCTGGCGGGTCAATCCGCTGTTCTGGAACTGCACCTCGCGGATGACGCTGTCGATCTCCGGGCGCTCGATCACGCGGAACCGGCTGGTCGCCATCAGGCGGTCGACGAGAATCTCCTTCATCCCGTCGCCGATCTTCCAGTTGTGGGGGAACGGGGCGCGGTTCTCGAACTTCATGACCGCGACGGCCGGCTTGACGCAGTCCTCGCGCCCGTCATGGGCGGAGCAGCCGCCCATCAGGGCGGCAGGCAGAACCAGCGCGCATAGCCACAGGAGTTGGCAAGACCTTCGCATGGAAAAAGTATCGGCTCCGCCCGCGCGAAAAGTTTAGACGCATACGGCCCGCGGACCCGCCCCTGGGGGGCGCCACTGCGAACGCTACTCGGGCACGATGTACACCACCGCGTCGCTGAGCGCGAGCCTGGCCCCGCCCGCGTCGGCGGTGAGCGTGCCGGCGGGCTTGCCCGTGTGGCCGATCAGGCGGTAGCGGCCCGCGGGCAGCTTGAGCGTCACTTCGCGGCCCTTGTCGGCGGTGGTCCAGGCGGCGAACCGCGCCTGGCCGCCCTTCTCGAAGCGCATGAGGTAGTTGTCGTCCGCGGCGGCGTCCAGGCGGGCGGCGAAGGCGAAGCCCTTCATCGTCGCGATCATCGTGCGGGCGGCCTCGTAGGCGTCCTTGGGCGCGTAGACCGGGTCCTGCCCCTTGCGGTACTCGTGGCTGACCAGCCCGAAGTGGTGCTCGGCCTCGTGGGGGTCGCGCCCGTCGTCGTGCCAGTCGTACCAGATCGACAGCGGCACCGAGCACCACAGGTTCACCAGCCACTGGCGGGACATGTACCTGCCCTGCCTGGCCTCGTCGAACTTCTTCCAGGCAGCCGAGTAGCCCCACTCGCCCGAGAGGATCGGCACGTGCTTGCCCTTGGGCGCGTAGCGGTCGATCATCTCGCGGAGGCGGGCGTACTCCGCGGCGGCCGTCTCCGGCGGCGACTGGCGATACGGATGCACCGACACCGCGTCCCAGTCCTCCAGCAGCCCGCCCTTGAAGCACTCCTCCAGGAAGGCCATGTCGATCCGCGACGTGGCCGGGCCGATGTACAACTCCCCCGGGGCCGCCTTGCGGATCGCCGCCCCCACCGCCCGGGCCAGCTTGACGTACGCCTGCGCGTCCGGCTTGGGCTTCCAGAAGTTGACGATGTTCGGCTCGTTCCACATCTCCCAGAGGATCTTCCTGCCCCTGAAGTGCGTCACGGCGGCGGCCGCCCAGCGGGCCATCGCCGCCCGCCCCTCGTCGCTGGTCGGCGGCAGGACGTGCCCGCGGGTCGGGCCGGACTCGTTGTCGTACAGCCGGTTGCCGTAGTCCAGGATGTACAGCGCGCGGATGTTGTGCTTGTCCAGGGCCGCCTGGAGGCGGTCGTAGCGGCTGAAGTCGTATTCGCCCTTCTTTCGCTCCGTTCCGCCCCAGGTAAAGTCCATGCGCACCCACGTCATGCCCGAGGCGGCCAGCATCTCCATCTCGCCCGGGCGCGGGTCGGTGAAGTGGATGTTCGCCCCCAGCCCCGCCGGCACGACCGGCGAAATGCCGAGGATCTTCTCCGCAGCCGTTGCCTGCGCGGTACGGTCCAGCGCGTCGGCGGCCGTTGCGCAAGAGAACACGAAAGCAAGCGTACACATCGCGACAACAGTCTTCATGGGTCGATCCTTCATCGTGGAACGAAAGCCCACGGAAGGCCTGCCCTTGGGGCCAGGTCCGTGGGCTTTGCCCACCGGGGAATAGAGCACAATGGGCGGTCAGACTATTCCAGCGTCTTGAGATACTCCTGGTACTTCGCCACCGCCTGCTCGTCGGTGATGTTCTTTCCGAAGACCAGCCGCGGATGGCTGACGAGCGTCTGGCCCTTCTGCACGTCCTTGCCGAAGAGCGTGAAGTAGAGCGAACCGAGGCCCATGGCCTGCTCGGGCATGAAGAGGGCGAAGCAGTCCTGGGGCGGTGCCATGAGAAGGACGCACGCGCCGCTCTTGGGCTGGCGGCGCATGCCCAGCGGCGCGGCGAAGGCGGGGCGGAACGTCCAGTCCAGCGGATATGGCGGGTGCTTCCACCGCCCGTCCTTGATGTGGGGCAGAACCTCGTCGCCCTTGGGGAAGCAGTGCCACGCGCCCTTGTCCTTGGGGGCGTCCAGGAAGCCGGGCTTCCCCTCGCCCGCGTCCTTCACGTACACGCGGGCCTCCGGGAAGGCCTTGAAGTACGAGCCCACGAACAGCTCGAACTTGGGCAGGTCGCAGCCGGCCTTGAAGGTGATCGTCGCGTCCAGCGTGTCCGGCGCGGAGAAGCGGTAGGCCACCGACACTTCGAACGGCCTGTCCTGGCACGCCAGCCACGTCAACTGGGCCGAGCCGTCGTCCAGCAGCTTGCCCGTGCGGGGCCACTCCCACGCGCCCACGCCGAACCGCTTTTCGGGGGTCAGGAAGCGGTAGGGAATGAGCAGCCCGTTGGCGTTGTCGATCTGCACGGGCGGGTTCACCAGCGAGATCGGCTTGATCCCCGGGGCCTTGGCGGCGTCCTTGACCAGGGCGCCCTTGACCACGCCGGTGTCGAAGACGAAGTTGCCCTTGTCGTCAAGCTTGAAGGCGAGCTTCTCATCGCCCAAGGCCGTCCGCGCCGAAACCGCCGCCGCCAGTCCAACCAGAGCCAGCACCGCGAGCTTCTTCATGTGAAGTCTCCCAAGCAAGCCGTTCGTGTTCTTCGTCCGCGGCGGATCCTCCCGCCGCTCCAGGGCAAACGTGCGAGCAAGCCGGACATTGTCCGCGTGGTCACGCCTGCGGGTCGGTCAGCCCCAGGCGCTTGATCTTCTTGTACAACCCCATCCGCGTCAGGCCCAGGATCCGGGCGGCCTGCGACTTGTTCCCCCCGGCCTGGCGGAGGGCCTGTTCGACCTGGTCCCGCTCGTCGGCGGGCGGGGTTGAGCGACGGCCATGCGAGGGCCCGGGCGGCGAGGCTTGCTGGACGTCGGCGGGCAGGGCCGAGGCCGCCAGCACCGTCGCGGTTCTGGGGCTGACGGCGAACGCGTGCTCGATCGCGTGCTCCAGTTGGCGGACGTTGCCGGGCCAGTCCGAGCGGAGCAGGCGCTGCATCGCAGCCGGCTCGAGCCCCTCGACGTGCCGCTGATACTTGCGGTTGTAGCGATCGAGGAAGTGGGCGACCAGGTCGGGGATGTCCTCGCGGCGGCTTCGCAGGGGCGGCACGCGCAGGGCGACCACCCGCAGGCGGTAGTAGAGGTCCTCGCGGAACCGACCCGCCGCCACCTCGCCGGCCAGGTCGCGGTTGGAGGCGGCCAGCACCCGCACGTCCACCGAGCGGGGGGCGTTCTCGCCCACGCGGGTGACCTCGCGTTCCTGGAGCACCCGCAGCAGCTTGACCTGGGCGGACAGCGGGACCTCGCTGACCTCGTCCAGGAAGATCGTCCCGCCGACAGCCTCCTCGAAGCGGCCCGGGCGGTCGGCCACCGCGCCGGTGAACGCCCCGCGGACGTGCCCGAACAACTCCGCCTCCAGCAGCGTCTCGGGCAAGGCGGCACAGTGGACGGCCACGAAGGGCCCCTTGCCGCGGGCGCCCTGGGCGTGGAGGGTGCGGGCCACCAGTTCCTTGCCCGTGCCCGTCTCGCCCTCGATGACCACGCTGGCGTCGGTGTCGGCCACCAGTTCCATCATCTCGAAGAGGCTTCGCATCCGTTCGCTGGCGCCGAGGATCTGTCCGTATCGTCCGGTGCGGGCGACCTCGCGGCGCAGGCGGCGGATCTCCTGGGTGGACCGCTCGATCACGCTGACGTCCACGATGGCCTGGATGGCGCCGAGCAGCGTGCCCGAGGCGTCGGTGACCGTTCGAGCAATCCGCACCACGGGCAGTTCGGTCCCGTCCTTGCGGAGGATGCGGCACTGCTCGTGGGCGCCGTCGGCCTGCTCGCGGAAGGGGCACATCGCCTCGATCACCTCCGGGTCCTGCCTGTCGGCCGACTGCACGGCGATGGTGTCGCAGCTTTGGCCCAGCATCTCCCCGGCCGGGTAGCCGGTCAGTTCCTCAGCCGAGCGGTTCCAGTAGACAATCCGCCTGCGGGCATCGAGGATGACCACCGCGCAGGGGATCGTTTCGAGCAGAGCCTGTCGAAAGGCCTCGTTGAGTTCCGGCACGTGATCCATGTTGACTGTCGACTGTGATTGCGACTTCCGCGTTTGATGATACCAAATCGAAAATCGCAAATCGAAAATCCGATATCCCTACAACCCGTACAGTTCCTCGTACTTGGTTCGCAGGTGGTCCATGAGGGCCTGGTGGCTCAGGGGCTTGCCGGTGACGACCTGGATCAATTCCGGCGCCCGGTACTGCTGTCCGCGGCGGTGGATGTTTGCTCTCAGGAACTCCAGAAGCGGCCCGAACTGGCCGGAGGCGATCAGGCCGTCCAGGTCGCCCAGCTTCTCGCGGGCGGCGGCGAAGAGCTGGGCGGCATTGAGGTTGCCCAGCGTGTAGGTCGGGAAGTAGCCGATCCCGCCGTGGCTCCAGTGCACGTCCTGGAGGCAGCCGTGAGCGTCGTCGGGCGGGGTGATGCCCAGCAGTCGGCGGTACTTCTCGTTCCAGGCCGCCGGCACGTCGCCGGCCGCCATCTGCCCGCTCAGCAGGGCCGTCTCGATCTCGAACCGCACGATGACGTGGAGGTTATAGGTCACCTCGTCGGCGTCCACGCGGATCAGCGAGGGCTGGACCTCGTTGACGGCGAAGACGAAGGCGTCGAGGTCCGCGTCGGCGAGGGACTGAGAAAAATGCTCCGCCAGCACGGGCAGATAGTGGCGCCAGAAGGGGCGGCTTCGGGCGACGAAGTTCTCCCACAATCGCGACTGCGACTCGTGGATGCCCAGCGAGACGGGCTCGCCGGCGGGCAGGCCCCAGTGCTCGCGGGGCAGGCCCTGGTCGTAGAGCCCGTGCCCGGTCTCGTGGATGACGCTGAAGAAGGCGTCGCCGAAGTCGTTCTCGTTGTAGCGCGTGGTCAGGCGGGTGTCTCCCGGCCCGATGTCGCAGCAGAACGGGTGGGCTGTCGGGTCCAGGCGCCCGGCCTGGAAGTCGAAGCCCAGTTCGCCCGCCACCCGCGTCGCGAATGCCTCCTGGGCGTCGCGGGCGTAGCGGCGGTGGAGGATCTCGCCGCGAGGGCGGCGGCTGGAGCCCTGGATCCGCTCCAGCAGCCCGGCCAGCTCCGCCCGCAGCGGTTCGAGCACCGACGCCACCCACTGCGTCGTCGCGCCGGGCTCGTGGTCGTCCAGCAGGGCGTCGTACCGCTGGCCGGCGTGGCCGATGCAGTCGGCCTCCTGCATCTTCAGCTTCACCACCTTGTCCAGCCAGGGCTCGAACCGCTTGAAGTCCGACGCCTGGCGGGCCTCGACCCAATGCCCGTAGGCCAGCGACGTCGTTCGCGACAGCTCCTCGACCAGGCTCTTGGGCAGGCGGGTCTCGCGGTCGTAGCTGCGGCGCAGCTCGCGAATGTTCGTCGCTTCCACCGAGAGCGGATCGGCCACCACCTCGCTGCTCTCGACCGCCGCGATCAGCTCGCCCGTGACCGCATCCGTGAACCGCTCATGGCACATCCCGGCCAGCAGGGCCAACTGGGCAGAGCGGTGCTCCGCCCCGCCCGCCGGCATGTAGGTCTCGCGGTCCCAGTCGAGCAGGCCGGCGCACGAGACCAGCAGCGAGATTTCCTGCACACGCTCGGTCAACGAGCGATACGAATCAGCCGGTGAGGTCATGGCGTCTCCTTCTGTCTGTCGCCGCCCACCGCGGGCGATCCGCCGCAGAGCCTACCCGCCCGCGGGGGCGGCTGGCAACACAAACCGCCTTCGCGACGCCCGCGGTTTTCGGCTTTCGCCGGGCGGGTCCGGCGCGGACAATGCAGGGCGAAAGGAAGGCCGCATGATTCGACCGGCCCTGCCGCTCTGCGTCGCCGCCGCGCTGACAACCGCCCTGCTCGCCCGAGCGTCCCTTGCCGACGACGCGGGCGAAGCCGCGGACTACCTCGCGCGGGCCCGCTCGTTCGCCGACTGCATGATCCGCCACGGCCGCGACCGATACGGGCCCGTCCACAGCCCCCTGTTCGCCAACGCCCTGACCCGCGAGGACCCGCCCCGCCTGACGCCCTATCCCCTCTTCGCCCCCACGCCGGTCAACAAGAAGACGGGCAAGCCCTTTCCGCAGAAAGAGACCGGCCTGCAAGTGTTCGGCCTGTTCGACTTCAACAAGGTGCTGAACTACCCCAAGGGCCTGGGCAGCGAAGGGCCGCACAAGGTCACCCTGTACGGATGCGACCCGTACGAGGACCGCGAGCTGTACGAGTTCCTGTTCGACCTGTCGCGCCTGACGGGCGAGCCGCGCTACGCCGCCGAGGCGAAGAAAGCCCTGGAGTGGTGGTTCCGTCACACGCAGGGACCGGCCGGGCTGTACCCCTGGGGCGAACACCTGGGCTGGGATTTCGAGAACGAATGCCCCACCTACTTCGCGGGGCCCTCCAAGCACCTGTACGCCGCCTGCTACCACGAGATCAAGGACACCGTGCCGTTCCTGGACATCTTGGCCGGCCTGCCCGCGGAGGCCCCGGGCAAACCCACGCCGCTGGAACGCTACGCCCTGGGCATCTGGAACGCCCACTTCTGGGACAAGGACAAGGCCTGGTACTGCCGCCACGGCGACTACCGCGGCCTGGACGACCGCACGGGCAGCCTGAGCGGGTTCCCCGCGCATCTCGGCGCGTATCTGCGGGTGTGGACGGCCGCCTGGTTGGCCTCCACGGACGACGACTTCCGCCGCCGGATGGAGACGATCCTCCACAAGGTCCTCGACATGGCGGTCGGGCGGAGCGAGAAGTACGGCTTCTACCCCTTCACCTTCGAGCCGGACGCGGGCAAGGGCATCAAGGAGAAGTCCGCCTCCGGGCAGTCGATGCGGCTGGCGGGGCACGCCGCCGAGTTGGCGGACAGGCTGGCCAAACCTCTGCCCGAGGCAGCCGCCAAGCTGCGCCGCCTGGCGGAGTTGCACTTCAAGAAGCCCTGGTCCCAGATCGCCGCATCGTCCCAGCCTGACCAGCCCGCCCCGGCGGACAGCCCGCCCGACCTGTCGAAGGAGAAGGACCCCGCCCGTCACGCCCGGGCGATCCTCCTGTACGTCGAGGCCTACCGCCGCCACGGCCGGCGTCAGTATCTGGACGCCGCCCGCTCGTGCGCCCGGCGGGCCGGCGCCATGTTCCTGGACGGCGCCAGCCCCCTGCCCAGGGCCCTGCCGGCCGGCACGGCGTTGACCACCGCCACGGGCGAGTTTCCCGACTTTTACTTTCGCGGGGCGGCCCTGATGCACGCCCTGGCCCGCCTGGGCGAGGCGATGGATCACAGCAGCAGGAAGTGATTGCTGACGGCCGCCAGGGCGTACAGCACGCCGGCCAGCACGAGCAGGGGCCCGCACCAGCGCCGCCAGATGCCGGCGATCAGGCACGCGAACGCGCACTGGACGACCTTGGCCAGGGCCACCGAGACGGGCGAGACCCCCAGAATCTCCCAGAGCAGGCGGGCGGCTGGGTGGATTTCGGCGGCTGGGCCGTATGCGCTCACGTTGCGGTAGGTGGTGACGGCGTCCAGGACCGCCCCGATCGCCAGGACGACCAGCGGCCAGCGATAAAACCGCAGGAACGTACCGGGGCGATAGATGAGGATGCGCAGGTTGGTCTTGAACCGCCGTCGCGGCAACCGTTGCGAGGCGACAACCACCCGCGGGGGCGGGTTGTTCTTCGGATCGGCCATCGCCTGTATTGTACGCCGGGAGCTACAGCAGGGCTGTGCTGAAATACCGCTCGGCCCGGTCGGGCAGGATGGTGGCAATGTTGCCCTTGATGCGTGTGGCCAACTGTCGCGCAGCCCAGACGTTGGCGCCGCTGGAGACGCCCACCAGCAGTCCCAGGTCGCGTCCGAGCTGGCGCGTGGTGTCGATGGCCTCCTCGTCGGTGACTTCCACGACCTCGTCAACCATGCTGACGTCCAGCACGGCGGGGATGAATCCGTCGCCGATGCCCTGGATGGCGTGCAGGCCGGGCTCGTGGCCCAGCAGGGCGGCCACGTTCTTGGGCTCGACCGCGACGATCCGCACATCGGGCCTGTGCTCCTTGAGGAACTTGCCGACGCCCTGGAGCGTCCCGCCGCTGCCCACGCCGGCCACGAAGCAGGCGATCTCGCCGTTCAACTGGCGCCACAGCTCGGGGGCGGTCTGCTCGTAGTGCACGCGGGGGTTGTCGGGGTTCTCGAACTGCTGGGGCACGTAGACGCGCGGGTCCTCGGCGGCCATCTGCTTGACCACCTTCACCGCACCGGGAATGCTCTCTTCGTCGGGCGTGAGGATCAGGTCCGCGCCCAGGGCACGGATGATCTTCTTGCGTTCCTCGCTCATGCCCTCGGGCATGACGATCCGCACTCGGTAGCCCTTGAGCCTGCCCACCAGGGCCACCCCGATCCCCGTGTTGCCGGAGGTCGGTTCGACGATGATGGAATCGCTCTTGAGCAGCCCGCGGCGCTGGGCCCCTTCCAGCATCGACAGGGCCACGCGGTCCTTGACGCTGCCGCCGGGGTTGAGGAACTCGGCCTTGCCGAATACGTTCTCTCCCCGCAGCCGAATCAGGGGCGTGTTGCCTATCAAATCGAGGATGTTGTCGGTGAACATAGCTGAGGCTTATACCCGCCGGAGAGGGGCGGTTCAAGGGGCAGATGGCGGCCCTGGGGGGCCGCTCGCCCGGACGGGTGGGCGAAAAAAATTCGCCACTTGAAAAAAACTACTTGTACTTTTGGCTGGGTGCCGATAAAGAATGCGTCAACGTTACGCGGTTCACAATGACTGGCTACCAATAAGGAGAATCGGTATGCGCCTGGTTAACCGCTTGTCCATGCTGCTGTTGCTCGCTTTCCTGTGCGTACCCGCCGTGGCCGATCAGGCCGAGAGCGGCTGGCTCGCCGCCGCGGGCGAAATCCAGACCCCTGCCGACCTGAACAGCCCCAACGGCACGTGGCTGGCGCAGGCGACCCAGCCGAAGGGTCCGGCAACCGTGGTCAAGGAAGAGAAGGTCGTGAAGGTGCAAGAGCCCGCCAAGAAGGGCCCGCCCCTGCCCCTGCACACCATCGAAGGCGCCGGCGGCACGCTGACCGTCCCGGTGGCCTATCTCATCAACCCGGGGCCCGAAGGCTCCATCACGCGCGGGCCGGCTGTTTCGTACACCTTCATCGACACCGGCCACCAGAAGAACCTGATGGTGGCCGCCGTCTCGCAGAGCTTCTTCCAGCGCTTTGAGGTCAGCTACGCCCTGGGTCGCTTCTACCTGGGCACGCTGCCCCACGTGATCCGCAAGGTCAGCGGCGGGGCGCTGCACATCCGCGACGAGGTGTGGCTCAACCAGTTCCGCGGCACGGCCGTGATCATCAAGGAGAACGAGTTCGGCTCCTGGTGCCCGCAGGTCACCGCCAGCGCGATCTTCAAGTACAACCAGGGCATCGACAACCTCGACAAGGAGCTCCAGCCCATCGGCGGGCTCCGGGCGTCCGGCTATCGCCGCCACTACGGCGTGGACTACACGCTGACCCTCTCCAAGATGGTCGTCATGCCGCTGATCGAGAGACCCTTCATCTTCACCGTCGGCGGGCGCAACTCCAGCGCGTCGAACATCGGCTACACCGGCTTCACCGACAACGCCGTCTTCAGCGTCGAAGGCAGCGTCATCTGCATGGTCACCGACAAGCTGGCCGCCTTCTACGAGTTCCGCCAGAAGTCCAACCCCTACAGCCGCGTCCCCGGCGTGGTGGGCGACGAGGGCAACTGGCACGGAGCCGCCCTGGCCTACATCGTCAACCCCAACCTGGTGGTCGCCGTCGCCTACGGCCGGATGGGCGAGGTCGGCAACACCGACGTCGACGGCGCCTGGGGCTTCCAGATCAAGTACGAGTTCTGACCCCGAATTGCACGAATGAAGCGAATTACACGAATGGACCGGAAGAAGCTGATCTGACGGCTTCACCAGGTCGATCGACTGAAACAGAGGGCCTTCCCAGCCGGGAAGGCCCTCTGGCATTTGGGGACTCAACCGCAAAGCCCCCGCGCCCCCTCCGGGGCAGGTCCGAGGCTTTCGTTGCGGCGCTTTCGATGCTACGATAGCCCCATGGCACTTATTCGCCTTACCTTGCCCGCCGACCTGCCGCCCATCCCGCCGAAGGTGAGCGCCTTCATCGCCGATGCCAACGCCCGCATCGAAGCCTTCATCCAGTCCCGCCTGAACGAGCCGATCCACTCGTTCGTTCCCAGCGACTTTGCCCTGGTGTATGGGGCGTTGCGGCACGTAGCCGAGGAGCACCTGGCGCCGGGGCCCCTCTTCTGCGAATGGGGCAGCGGGGCGGGGGTGGTGACGTGCCTGGCGGCCATGCTGGGCTTCGAGGCCTGCGGCATCGAGGTGGAGGGCGACCTGGTGAACCTGGCGGGCGCGTTGGCCCGGGGCCACCACGTCCGGGCGGGCTTCTGCCTGGGCAACTTCGTCCCGCACGAGGGACAGGCCATCGCCGCCCAGACCGAGGAGTTCGAGTGGCTGGCCGTCGGCGGGCGGGACCCGTACGCGGAGATGGACCTGGACATCTGCGACTTCGACGTCATTTTCGCCTACCCCTGGCCCGGCGAGGAGCGGGTGATCGAGCGGCTCTTCGAGCGTTTCGCCGCCAACGGCGCCCTGTTGATCACCTACAACGGGCACGAGGGCGTACGAGTGTTCCGAAAGCGGGCGGGGCGGCACGGATAGGGGTTCGTCCAAGCAGAGGAGAGTTTCCAACAGATGAATGGTCAGTAGTCAATGTTCAACGAAAGGACCAATGGTCAAGGCCGAACGAGGCCGATCAACACAGACTGGAGCCTATTGAACATTGCCCTTTGGAACGCTCCCCTTGAGAATTGGAACTTGGAAGTTCATCTGTTGAAACTCCTCTTCTTCCTTTTCCGCTCGCCCCTCGCCGGCCAAAAAACCCCTTTACGCCCCCGCCGGGGGGAAGTATAAGAAGGGTTCGCGGCGCAGAGGCGCCCGGTAGACCCCTTTGGCCTAGAGCACAGGAAATCGCATGGAACAAACGAAGATCTTCCTCGACGAGAAGGACATGCCGCGGCAGTGGTACAACCTGGCCGCCGACCTGCCTACCCCGCCGCTGCCCCCCCTGGGGCCCGACGGACAGCCCGTCAAGCCGGAGATGCTCGCGCCGGTCTTCCCGATGAACATCATCGAGCAGGAGGTCTGCAGCGACCGCTGGGTGGACATCCCCGAGGAGATCCTCGGCCTGCTGAAGCTGTGGCGCCCCAGCCCGCTGTACCGGGCCAGGCGGCTGGAGCAGGAACTCAAGACGCCTGCCCGCATCTACTACAAGAACGAGGGCGTCAGCCCGGCCGGCAGCCACAAGCCCAACACCGCCGTTCCCCAGGCCTGGTACAACAAGCAGGCGGGCATCGAGCGTCTGACCACCGAGACCGGGGCGGGCCAGTGGGGCTCGGCCCTGTCCTTCGCGTGCAGCCTGATCGGGCTGGAGTGCAAGGTCTTCATGGTCAAGATCAGTTTCGAGCAGAAGCCCTTCCGCCGGCTGATGATGCAGACTTGGGGCGGCAAGTGCATCCCCAGCCCATCGAGCGAGACCAACGCCGGTCGGGCCATCCTGGCCAAGGACCCCAACTGCCCCGGCTCGCTGGGCATCGCCATCAGCGAGGCGATCGAGGCCGCCGTGACCGACCCCACGGGCAAGACCCGCTACAGCCTGGGCAGCGTGCTCAACCACGTCATGCTGCACCAGACCATCATCGGCCTGGAGGCCAAGAAGCAGCTCGCCCTGGCCGGCGAGAAGAAGGTGGACGCCATCGTCGGCTGCGCCGGCGGCGGGTCCAATTTCGCGGGGCTGGCCTTCCCCTTCGTCTGCGACAAGATCCACGGCGCCGACATCCGCATCATCCCCGTCGAGCCGCGCTCCTGCCCCACCATGACCAAGGCGCCGTTCATGTACGACCACGGCGACACGGCCAAGATGACCCCCCTGCTGCCCATGCACTCGCTGGGCCACAACTTCATCCCCGAACCCATCCACGCCGGCGGGCTGCGCTACCACGGCATGGCCCCGCTGGTCAGCCAGGCCATCGTCGAGGGCCTGCTCGAGCCCCAGGCCTACAGCCAGATCAAGTGCTACGAGTCGGCCCTGCTGTGGGCCCGCACCGAGGGGTTCATCTCCGCCCCCGAGACCAGCCACGCCATCGCCGCCACCATCGATCTGGCCAACCAGGCCCGCGAGGAAGGCAAAGAACGCGTGATCGTCATGAACTGGTCCGGGCACGGGCTGATGGACCTGGTCGGCTACGACAAGTTCCTCCAGGGCCAACTCGTCGACCACGCCCTGCCCGAGGAAGAACTCGCCGCCAGCCTGGAGTCGATCCAGCCGCTTCCGCCGGCGCCCGAGCGCCGCAGCGGCAAGTGGCAGGCGGCTCGGTAGACGAGAAACCAGAGACAAAAAGGACTCAAAGGACACAAAGGACATGATATAGTCCTTTGTGTCCTTTGTTTTGTCCTGTAGGTCCTTGAGAATGCCCATAACCGACCACGACTGCCGCGTCCGCCGCTGCCCCATGCTGGGCCACGAGGTGGCCTTCTCGTACTGTCGCCAGCCGGCGGCCGACCTGCCCTGCCGCAAGGTCTTCGACTGCTGGTGGGAGACCTTCGACGTCGAGGCGTTCGTCCGCGCCCACTTCAGCGCCGAGCAGATCGAGCGCATGACCCAGCCGCGCCAGGACAAGATGGTCTCGCTGGTCGAACTGATCGAGCGGGCCCAACAAGCCGGCAAGCGGCAAGAGTAGACTGCCCACCCTGACGAAGGATGAGTATGGCTATCCTCTCGCACATCCGGACACGGCGGCGGCTGGCCGAGGCTCGCTTCTTCGCGCTGGTTCTGCTTCTGTCGTCGTTGTCCTTCGCTTCCGCGGCCGACTGGCCCCAGTGGCGCGGGCCGGAGTTGAACGGCAAGAGCGGCGAGTCGTCCAACTATCCCGCCGGCTGGCCGCCGAAGAAGCTGTGGGAGAAGGACGTCGGCATGGGCTGCACGTCGCCCATCCTCGCCGGCGGGCGGCTGTACGTGATGGGCTGGTCGGGCAACGTCTCGCAGGGGCGCAGCCAGAACGCCCGCGGCACGGACACGGTGTATTGCCTGGACGCGGCGAGCGGGCGCGAAATCTGGAAGCAATCGTATCCCTGCCGCTTTCAGGGCCGGCGCCGCGCGGGCGACCTGGGCGAGTACGGCGGGCCGTCGTCCACGCCCACGCTGGACGTGGGGGCGGGGCTGCTGCTGACGGTGA
Organism: Planctomycetota bacterium; assembly: GCA_022705325.1. Taxonomy (GTDB): domain Bacteria; phylum Planctomycetota; class Phycisphaerae; order SM23-33; family SM23-33; genus MWDR01. Next base: position 32,724 of record JAKJER010000055.1, read on the forward strand.
GCGTCGACGGCGACTTCGCCTGCTGGGACGCCCGCACGGGCAAGCCGCTCTGGACGCAGAACCTCTACGACCGCTACGACGTGCCCCAGCGCCCCAACGTGGGCGGAGGCCTGCGGGACTACGGGATGGCCGGCTCGCCCCTGGTCCTCGGCGAGCAGGCGATCCTCGAGGTCGGCCCGCCGCTGGGTACGCTGGCCGCCTTCGACAAGCGCACCGGCAAGCTGCTGTGGGCCTCGGCCAGCAAGGAGCCCGCCGGGCTCAGCGCCATCCCCGTGCCCCTGTCGGTCGGCGGGGCCAGGTGCCTGGCCAACCTGTCGCTGCGAAAGCTCCAGGTCATCCGGCTCGACGGGGCCGCTCGCGGGCAGACGCTGGCGGAGTATCCCTGGACCACCGAGTTCGCCTGCAACATCCCCACGCCGGCCGTCACGGGCAGCCGCGTCGCCCTGACCAGCGGCTACAACCACGAGCACATGCACCTGGTGGACTTCACGGCCGGCCGGGGCAGCCGCGTCTGGGAAAGCCGCGCCTTCTCGACCGTGTGCAGCCCGGTGATCCACAAGGACGCGATCTACACCATCGACGACCGCCTGCGCTGCATCGACCTGGCCACCGGCAAGGTCCGCTGGCAGGGAGGCAGCTTCTACCACGGCTCGCTGATCGTGACGGCCGACGAGCGCGTCCTGGCGTTCGGCAAGGGCAGGCTGGCCGTGGTGGAGGCCCGACCGGGCACGAGCCAGTACAAGGAACTGTCCCGGGTGGACCGGATCGCCCGGGACATCTGTTATCCGCACCTGGCCTTCAGCGACGGTCTTGTCGCCTGCAAGGACCGCTCGGGGCGCCTGGCGGTGTTCTCGGTGAGGGGAAAGAACTGATCGGCCGCGCCAGTGACGCGACCCCGGCGCCATCACCAAGATCACCAAGGTCCCAGAGACCACCAAGAAAGAGAGATAGAGACCACAAAGTCCGTTCTTTGTGATCTCTATTTCGTTCTTTGTGATCTTGGTGACCTTGGTGGTCTTGGTGATGGTGCGCCGTTCCCGAAGGCCGCTACCTCTTGAACCAGAACGGTCCCTTGGGCTTCTTGGGCCGGCTGGAGCGGAGCCCGCCGCCGCTGACCTTGACGGTGGTGGCCGCTTCGAGTTCCTCTCGCTCCTGGATGTGCTTGCGGATGATCACCTGCTCGGCCACGCCGGCGAACGTGGAGGCCATCACGTACAGCGACAGCCCGCTGGGCATGCCGTAGAAGATGAAGAGCATCATGGCGGGCATCATGTACTTCATCATCTGCTGCTGGCGGGCCTGGTCGGGCGTGGCGGCCACGCCGGTGGGCTGGAGCTTGGCCTGGAAGAACATGGCCACCGTCAGCAGGATGGGCAGGAGGTTCAGACGGTCGCCCACGCCGGGCAGGCTCCTGCCCCAAACGATCAGCGAGTCGGGTGCGGACAGGTCGGTGATCCACACGGGCAGGAAGGCGGCGTGGCGCAGCTCGACGGAGGCCTGCAGGCCGCTCCACAGGGCGATCCAGATGGGCATCTGGAGCAGCATGGGCAGGCAGCCCATCACCGGCGAGAAGCCCTGCTTCTTGTAGAAGTCCATCATCTCGCGGTTGAGGGTTTCCTTGTCGTCGGCGTACTTCTCCTTGAGGCGCTGGATCTCCGGGCCCATCTTCTGCATCCGGGACATGGAGACCTGGCCCTTCTTGGTCAGCGGGTGCAGGGCCAGTCGCACCAGGACCACCAGGACGATGATGGCCACCCCGTAGTTGCCCAGCGCCACCACCGACAGCGTCTGGAGCAGCCACATCATGGCCAGCGTCAGCCAGTGCCACGCGCAGAAGCACGAGCCCAGATCGATCGTGCCGATGTAGTCGAGCTTCTGGTAGAGCGGGTTGTAGAGCGGGTAGTCCTTGTCGACGAAGATCTGGCGCTTCTTGGGCCCCACGTACAGGTCGAAGCGGATGTCACGCGGGCGCCCGGCGGCGACCTTGATCTGAGGCATCTTCACGCCCGTCAGGTACGTCCGCGAATTGGGCGTCTCCTGGGCGGCGGCGACGTAGAACGTAGCCTGGTACTCGGGGGCCTCCAGGCGCCCCTCGACCTCCGACACCAGGTAGAGCATCGAACCGAAGAAGCGGTTCACCTGCCCCAGCCACAGCACCGACTCGGCGCCGTCGCTGGCGCCCACGTCGGCGGTCTGGTGCAGGAACATCTTGCCCAGGTCCGCCTCGGCGTTCTTGACCTGCACGTCCTGGTCGCCCTTGAGCCGCCCCACCTTCGCGTGGCGCTGGTCGCTCTGGACGTCTTCCCGCGGCACGCCCAGGGCCCCGAGCTGGTCCAGCGAGACCGTCAGCGGCTCGCCGACGAGGTTCTCCAGGCGCAGCGAGACCTCCACCGAATAGCTGCCTTTGCGGACGGTATAGGTCTTGCGGACCCGCAGGGCGGGCTTGGCCTCGGCCGGGCTGGCCCCTCGGTAGAAGGTGGCCTCGAAGGTGATCGACTGGCTGCGGTCGTCCTGGCTCGATCCGGCCAGCCGCCAGAAGCGGCTGGAGTTGATCGACGCCCCCCCGCCGTCGCCCGCGAGCACCGTCAGCGTCTGGGTGGACAGCGGCAGGAAGGTCTGCGAGAACGACGTGACCGGGTTGAGCAGGCTGTAGTGACCCTTGTACTCGTCCGACTGGCTCACCTTGTCCAGGTAGGCCTGGTGGTCGCTCGAGGAGCGGGCTAACTGCTTGTCGTCGACGGTGGCGTAGTAGTCGGCCAGCTTGGCCGTGTTGATCGCGGCCCCCTTGCCAAGCACCTCCACCTGGAGGAGATAGTCGTCCTTGAATTCGCCCTTGGGGGGCGTCAGTCCGCCGAGGGTGTAGGTGCCCCCGCTGGAGCGGGTGTCGTCGAACCATTTGAGCGTGGAGGCTGGGCGGGTGGCCGCCTGTGTGGCGGCGGGCTGGGTGGCCGCCGGCGCGGCAGGCTGGGTGGCCGCCGGGCGGGTCGCGGCCACCGGCTGGCTGGCCGCCGGCTCGGTCGCGGGCGAGGCCAGGGGAAGCCTCGCGGCCGGCGCCGCCGCGGACGCCTGGTGGGCCGACCCTTCGGGCTTCTGCTGGTGCAGGTAGACGGCCAGGCCCATCAGGGCGATGGAAAAGGCCAGGAGGATGAGGCTGAATCGTCGCAGGTTCACGAAGGCTCCTTATCGTCCGTCGCGCAGTCGGGTACCGAGGTAATCGTCCAGGTCGGGGACCGCCAGCACTTTTCGCACCACCGCCTCGGTGTCGTAGGGCACGCGGACGAATCGCACGGCCTTGGGCTCGATGATGACGTAGCTGGCCCGGTTGTCGCGGTCGCGGGGCTGGCCCACCGAGCCCACGTTGATCATGGCCTTTCGGGTGGGGTTGACCTCGTAGACCCAGTCCAGCTCCTCGGGGCTGTAGAAGTCGGGCGTCTCCAGGAACATGCCCGGCACGTGGGTGTGCCCGACGAAACAGAGGTGGTTGACCCGCTCGAACAGCCCGTGGAGCTTGTTGGGATTGTTGTAGACGTCGTCGGGGAAGATGTACTCGTTGATGGGCCGGCGGGGGCTGCCGTGGACGAACATCAGCTCGCCCAGGCCCACTTCCTCGCCCGGCATGGTGTGCTTGACCGGCAGCGAGCCCAGGAAGGCCCAGCGGGCGTCGCGCCTGGGCTTGTCGCTCTCCTCCTCGAGCTGCTGACGCGTCCAGAAGCAGGCGGATTCAGCCCCGACGTTGAAGTTGTTGGGCTCGTAGAGCACCGCGTAGTCGTGGTTGCCCATCAGCGACACCGAGGCACGCTCCATCACCATGTCCAGGCAGCGAGCGGGCTCGGGGCCGTAGCCCACGATGTCGCCCAGGCAGACGATCTTCTGCACGCCGCGCTGGGCGATGTCGTCCATGACGGCCGACAGGGCCTCCACGTTCGAATGAATGTCGCTGATGACCGCTATCATGTTGAGCACTCTCGTAAGATCGCTAATGCTAGGGGGTGACCGGGCTTTTGTCAAATGCGCTTTGAGCTTTCGGCGGGTCGGTTGCCGCCGGCGGCCCGCTCCGCCCGTCGCAGGCGATTGCCCGAGGCGGGCGGCTTTCGTACAATCCTCCCATGCGCGAGATGATCTCCATCGCCATCGAGACCTCCTGCCGCGTGGGCGGCCTGGCCCTGGGGCGCGGCGACCGCCTGGCCCGCACGGTGACGTTCGACGCCTCCAGCCGCCACGCCACGCACCTGGTGGGACGGCTCAGGGACCTCCTGCGCGACGAGGGCCTGACCGTCGACGACCTGGGCCAGGCGTACGTGGCCGCCGGGCCGGGCAGCTTCACGGGGCTGCGCGTGGGCATCACCGTGGCCCGCACGCTGGGCCAGCTCCTGCCTTCGCTGCGGCTGGTGGGCGTGCCGACGACCCTGGCGGTAGCGGAAAACGCGCGGGCCCTGGCGTGGGAGCACCTGGCCGTCGTCCTGGACGCCCGGGAAGGCCTCATCTACGCCGAGCGATTCGTCCGTCGCGGGGAGGAGATCGCCCCGGCGGCTGGGCCGGAGGTGCTGACGCCGGCGGAGTTCCTGGCCGCCGCGCCCAGACCCCTGCTGGCCATCGGCGAGGGGCTGGGCTACCGCGACCTCCGGGCCGACGGCGTCGCGCTGGCGCCGCAGGACCTGTGGCTGCCCACGCCGGAAGGCGTCTGGCGCGTCGGGCGGCGCCTGGCGGCGGCGGGAGGGTTCGTAGACTTCAACCACCTCCTGCCCACCTACACCCGCCCGCCAGCGGTGCTGAGAAAAGAGCACTGACCGCCGCTCCAGACGGCGGCGACACAAGCGGTCAAGGACGGGCAACGTCAGGCCGACACGTCGGGTTTCGCATCGAGAGCGGAGCGGGATGCAAGGTCTTGTTCCGAAATCACTTCCAGATGAAGCCCGCGATGAAAGAGAACCCTATCCCCCCGGACTGCGACGCGCGGGCGGAGCGAATGTCCCATTGGGGGGGTTTCGTGTCCCGTCCTGCGCCTGTTTTTCAGATTATTCAGATTTTTGCAGTATTACAGGGAATCGCACAGGGCGTTTGAACGCAAGGAGTTATCCGAGACTCGCGGACAGATTTGTCGTCTCGGATTTTCCGGAAAAACGGGACATTGGGCCGGCGGTCTCGCGGGTCGCAGGCGGCGGGGGTCAGCCCTTCTTCTGCCGCAGGTATCGGTCCATGGCCTTCGCGGCGTTCTTGCCGTCGCCCATGGCGAGGATGACGGTGGCCCCGCCGCGGACGATGTCGCCGCCGGCGAAGACGCCCGGCATGGAGGTCATGTGGGTGTCGTCGATCTCGATGTTGCCCCACTTGTTGAGCTTGAGCTCGGGGCAGGTGGCGGTCAGCAGCGGGTTGGCGCTGGTGCCGACGGCCACGATGATCAGGTCGGCGGGCAGCTCGAACTCGCTGCCTTTGATCGGCACGGGGCGGCGCCGGCCGGAGGCGTCGGGCTCGCCCAGTTCCATCCGCTGGAGGCGGACGCTACGGACCCAGCCCTGCTCGTCGCCGAGGATCTCCAGCGGGGCGACCAGGAAGAGGAACTCGATGCCCTCCTGCTCGGCGTGGTGGACTTCCTCGAGGCGGGCGGGCATCTCGTCGCGGCTTCGGCGGTAGGCCAGGATGGCCCGCTTGCTGCCCAGGCGGCGCGCGGTGCGGACGCCGTCCATGGCG
>JAKJER010000056.1 GCA_022705325.1 Planctomycetota bacterium
CCCTAGCGCGGTGGTCGCCCCGTCTGGCACCAGCGTTGGTACATCGCCCTTTCAGGGCTCCCTCTTCCGGCCGCCGCGACCCCAGGGCTGCGCCCTGGGCTGGTACACTGCGGGCCTTCGGCCCTGGCACCGCGTTCAACCGGGTTGTGCGATGCGACGGAGACCGGAGAGGTGGCCCCGCCAGGCGGTACGGAACAGACCATCTGGACTTGACAGTCAGGTCTGTTCTGCCGAATATGACGCCAAAGGGAAGGAGCCCGCAATGGCTCAATCGCTGGTGAAGATTCTCGTGCATGTGATCTTCAGCACCAAGCATCGTCGCCCGTTCCTGACACCGAGTGTTGCCGCTGAAATGGGGGCCTATCTGGGTGGAATGCTGCGCGAGATCGGTTGTCCGGCCATCCAGATCAAGTGCGTGAGCGATCATGCGCACATCTTGTGTTCGCTAGGCCGCCGCGTGGAGATCGCCGAACTGGTTGAGAAGGTGAAGACCAGGACCTCGAAATGGGTGAAGACCAGATCCCCGGACCTGGCGGAGTTCTATTGGCAGGCCGGGTATGGCGCGTTCTCCGTCAGCGCGTCTAACGTGGACGAAGTGCGAGCCTATATCCTCCGCCAGGAGGAACACCACCGCCAAAGAACATTCCAGGAGGAGTTCATCCTGTTCTTGAAGAAGCACAATGTGGAATATGACGAGCGGTTCGTCTGGGAATAGCCCTCGTCATCGATGCACCCGAACGGGGCGGCGTATATCAGGCCTGCCCTGCCTACGGCAGGCAGGCCGGAGCGGAGCGCAGCAGCCCAGCATCATCATCGGCTTGCAGATTAAGCCCCGAACGGGGCGGCGTATATCAGCCCTGGCCTGCCTACGGCAGGCAGGCCGGAGCGCAGCCCAGGGTCATCGTCGGCGTGCAGATGAAGCCCCGAACGGGGCGGCGTATATCAGCCCTGGCCGGAGCGCAGCGCAGGCCAGGGTACGCGTGACGGGGAAACCTGAGCCCTGAAAGGGCGAGGTAAACAAACGCCAATCGAACCTCCGTGTCGCTTGTTCTCCTGTCGTGTGGTTCCCGGGTGCGCCGATGCCCTAGCGCGGTGGTCGCCCCGTCTGGCACCAGCGTTGGTACATCGCCCTTTCAGGGCTCCCTCTTCCGGCCGCCGCGACCCCAGGGCTGCGCCCTGGGCTGGTACACTGCGGGCCTTCGGCCCTGGACTCCTCTGTCGCGGGCCCTGGGCTGGTACACTGCGGGCCTTCGGCCCTGGACTCCTCTGTCGCGGGCCCTGGGCTGGTACACTGCGGGCCTTCGGCCCTGGACCCTCCTGTCGCGTGTCCTGGGTTTTGGGGTTGCGGACCTTCGGCCCTGCGCCCGGGGCAGGCGAACAGTAGACCTTGACAGGGCCGCCGGTTTTCCCGATGATCGGGACTCTTTCGTCCGAATCGACTTCACTATTTGATCTAGGAGACTGCCGATGGCCGAATCCAAGGGCCTGCCGATGGCCGCCAAGTGGGACCCCGAGAAGATCGCGAAGGACAACGCGTACCTCCAGGACTTGGAGAAGAAGCCGTTCTTCTCGCGGATCCGCGGGTACGCCAAGATGACCGGTCCGGCCTGGTTGCAGAGCGCCATGACGCTGGGCGCGGGCAGCGCGGTGGCCAGCGTGGTCGCCGGGGCCAAGTACGGCTACGACCTGCTCTGGGTCCAGCCGGTGGCGATGCTGCTGGGCATTGTCATGTTCGCCGCCCTGGGCAACTGGGTGCTGACCACCGGCGAGAGGCCCTACAAAGAGGTGTCTCGCGAATTGCATCCGTCGGCGGCTTTCCTGTGGGCCCTGGCCACGATCATCGCGTCGATCATCTGGCACTTCCCGCAATACGGGCTGGCCAGCGCGGTGGCACTGGACCTGGCCCAGGCGGGCGGGGTGGTCGGCGCGACCGGGGCTGGCACCTATGCCGTCCGCATCGCCGCCGGCGTGCTGATCCTGTGCATCAATATTCTCACCGTCTGGAACTATGGCAGCGGGGCCAAGGGCATCAAGATCTACGAGACCTTCCTCCGCTGGGTCATCCGCATCGTCATCCTGGCGTTCCTGTTCGCGGTGATCTGGTTCTTCGTCGTCAGGGGCGTCAGCGGCGGGCGGATCCTCAAGGGCTTCTTCGGCTTCACCGTGCCCGAGGGGTCCATCACCGTCATCCTGGGCGCCATCGGGGCCAGCGTCGGCATCAACATGACCTTCCTGTACCCCTACTCGATCCTGGCCAAGGGCTGGGGCAAGCACCACAAGGGCCTGGCCCGCTGGGACCTGTTCAGCTCCATGCTCCTGCCCTTCGTGATGGTCACCTCGCTCATCATCATCGCCAGCGCCAACGCCTTCCCCAACAGCGTCGCCGACGCCTCCAAGCTCAGCCCCGCCATCGCCTCCAAGGCCCTGGCCGACGTGCTCGGCCCGGCCGGTCGCATCATCTTCGACCTGGGCTTCTTCGGCATGGCTGCCGGAGCCATCTCCACGCACATGGTGGTCTGCGGGTTCACCTGGTGCGAGATGCTCGGCCTGGAGTACACCACCAAGCGATTCCGCCTGTTCGCCCTGACCCCGTCGATCGGCATCCTGGGCGTGATCATGCCCAGCCCGCTGTGGATGCCCGTGGTCGCGTCGGCCATCTGCCTGACGATGCTGCCCATCGCGTACATCATCTTCTTCGTGATGAACAACAAGCGAAGCTGCATCGGCGACGCCGTCGGACGCGGCATCCGCCGCGTGGCGTTCAACCTGGCCATGCTGGTGGCCATCACGCTGGCCACCGTCGGCGCGGGCATCAAGATCAAGGGCGGCGTGATCGACAAGATCTTCCCGCCTGCCAAGCCCGCCGCGCCCCAGGCCCCGGCGGCCGGCGGAGCGGACACCAAGCCCGCAGTCGTCCCTGCCGTCGAAAGCAAGGGCGAGGCCCCGACCACACAGGCCGCTGAGAAGAAAGCCCCCGCGCCGACCACCCAGCCGGCCAAATAGCCGCGGACCGACATCGCCGTCGCACACGTGCCGCCCCCCCGGACGACCGAAAGCGGTCCGAGGGGGCGGCTGTCTGTTCCGGCCTGGCCGGGTCGCGTAGGTTCACGCGCCAGGCGGTCTGGCAGGTTGCTCTGCAATCTCGATTGATTCTATTCGAGGGCCTCATGCACTATAGTGGTTTGTGTCAGAGACCTGGCTGACAAGCAGCGGATACCCGGGCCGTCGCAGCGGGACTTGGCCGTTGACGCGGGTTTCCCGATGCGCTACCATCCCCGGTTTCGGGACCGGCCGAGGGTTCTGTGTGTTCGGTTCCGGCGAGTGCGGAGAATCAGATGAGCAAGACGGACCTCACCTCGGATGCTCTGGCCGGTTTGGCCGGCACGAGTGAGCTGTTGGAACGCCAGTGGGCCCCGTGCCGGTACAACTGTCCGGTGCACGCCGACGTGCGGGCGTACGTCGAGTTGATCGCCCAGGGACGATGGCGGGAGGCGATCGACGTCATCCGCGACGCCCTGCCCTTCGCCGCCGTCTGCGGGCGCATCTGCCACCACCCCTGCGAGAGCAACTGCCGCCGCACCGACATCGACTCGCCCGTGGCGATCCGCGAGGTCAAACGGTTCGTGGCCGAGTTGCAGGGCGCCCGCGGCGCATCCGTCCGCAAGCCCGCCAGGCAGGACAAGGCCAAGGTCGCCGTCATCGGCGCCGGGCCGGCGGGCATGTCGGCGGCCCTGGACCTGGCCCGGCTCGGCTATCGTCCGACCGTCTTCGAGAAGTTCCCCGTCGGCGGGGGCATCCCGGCTACCGCCATCCCCAAGTACCGCCTGCCGCGAGACGTGATCCAGATGGACGTGGACTGGATCTGCGCCCACGGGGTGGAACTGGTCACCGGCGTGGAGATCGGCAAGGACAAGACCGTTGACGATCTGCTGAACAAGGCCGGGTTCGCCGCGGTCATCGTGGCGGCCGGCCTGTCGCGCAGCCGCTCGCTGCCGCTGCCGGGCGGCGACCACCCGCGGGTGATGGGCGTGCTGGACTTCCTGACCGCCCTGGCGTTCGACAAGCCGGTCGAGATCGGCCGGGACGTCGTGGTCATCGGTGGCGGCAACGTGGCCATAGACGCCGCCCGCTCGGCCGTCCGGCTGGGCGCCGCGCGCGTCCGGGCCGTCTGCCTGGAAGACGAGCAGGAAATGCCCGCCTGGCAGTGGGAGCAGGACGAGGCCAGGGAAGAGGGCGTCGCCTTCATCCACCGGCGCGGGCCGGTCGAGGTCGTCCGCCGGGGCGACCAGGTCGCCGGCCTGAAGACCCGCAAGGTCACGCGGGTGTTCGACGAGCAGCGGCGTTTCAGCCCCCAGTACGACGACAGCGACACCGGCGTCCTGGAGTGCGACACGATCATCCTGGCCATCGGTCAGATGGCCGACACCGGCTTCGTCGCCGGAAGCGCCCTGAAGCTCGATTCCCGCGGGCGGCTGGAGTACAACCCGGCCACGCACCAGACGAGCGTGCCCAACGTGTTCGCCTGCGGCGAGATCGTGACGGCGCCGGGGTCGGCCGTCGAGGCCTGCGCCAACGGGCAGCGGGCGGCCAAGGCCGTCGACGCCTTCCTGAGCGGGCGGGAGATCCGCATCGACGACGCCCTCCCGCCGTCGATCGGCAAGATCGATCCGGACAGCCCGTGCTTCCAGGCCGTCAAGCGGGCGCAGCGGACGGCCGTTGCGGTCGAGCCGGCCGGAAAGCGCAGCCGCGACTTCGCGGCCGTGGACCACAACCTGACGATCGAGCAGGCGCTGACGGAGGCGCGGCGCTGCATGAGCTGCGGCAGCGGGGCCGAGGTGCTGGTGGACAAGTGCGCCGCCTGCCTGACCTGCCTGCGGGTGTGCCCGTTCGGCGTGCCCAAGGTCATCGACGTGGCCCGCATCGACAGCGATCTGTGCCAGGCCTGCGGCATGTGCGTCGCCGATTGCCCCGCCAACGCGATCATCGCCAAAGGCTGGCAGCCGGGCTCGCTCATCGAGCGGACGAAGAAGGAACTGGCCGCCCTCAAGGGGCGCAAGGTGGTGGCCTACGTCTGCGGGCACTACGCCCCGGCCACCGCCTGGTCCGCCCAGGGCGAAGACGCCATTCCCGGCGTGGCGGAAATCTACCTGCCCTCGATGTGCCGCCTCTCGACCGCCGAGATGCTCCACGCCCTGGAGGCCGGCGCCCAGGGCGTGATCGTGGTGGCCGCCGAGATCGGCGCCGACCGCTACCCGGGCGCGACCGAGCGCATCCGCAAGCGCGTCCAGCAGGGGCGGGACCTGCTCCAGGAAATCGGCCTGGACGCGGGCAGGCTGGTGCTGGTCGAGGAGGCCTCCAAGGGCCGCGAGGCCGTGCGGGCTGCCATCGCCGCCGCGGCGGACGCCATCGCGCCGATGTGACCGGACATCACCAAGATCACAGAGACCACGAAGATCACAACATAAAGAGATCACAAAGACGAGTGGTTCAAGGCAATGGCGCGGATGTGGGAATTGGACGTGAATGACACGCGGAAGAATGAGAATGCAGAAAGCGGCAGTGTTCCGCTGAAGGCTTCTCTTTGTGTTCTCTATCTCTTCTCTTTGTGAGCTTTGTGGTCTTCGTGGACTTGGTGATTCAATCTGGGCCAGGACATGGGTCGTAGGAGATGAAATAATGATCGTAGCGGAACGAAAACCGTTCGACGAGATCATGGAGATGGTCGCGTCGTGCAAGCGGGTGCTGGTGCTCGGCTGCGGCGGGTGCGTGACGGTGTGCCTGACCGGCGGCGAGCGGCAGGCCGAGATGCTGGCCAGCCAGCTTCGCCTGGCCGCCGGGGCCAAGGGCCTGGCGATGGAGGTCGATTTCGATTCCATCACGCGCCAGTGCGACAAGGAGTTCTTCGCCAACCTCAAAAAGGACCTGGCTTCCTACGACGCGGTGGTCTCCATCGCCTGCGGCGTGGGCGTGCAGTACATGGGCGAACAGTTCGCGTCCGCCCGCATCCTGCCGGGCATGAACACCCAGCACCTGGCCGCCAACACCGCCCCGGGCGTCTGGACCGAGTACTGCCACGGCTGCGGCGAGTGCGTGCTGGCCTGGACGGGCGGGATCTGCCCCATCGCCCGCTGCTCGAAGAGCCTCGTCAACGGCGCCTGCGGCGGGACCAACCACGGCAAGTGCGAGGTGAAGGCCGAGATGGACTGCGGCTGGCTGCTCATCTACAAGAAGCTCCAGGAGACCGGCAGACTCGACGAACTCCGCAAGCTGCGCCCCCCGCGCAACTGGCGCAAGGACCGCAGCGACGGCGTCCGGCGGCTCGTTCTTAAGGACATGGTCGAAGAGGAGACCAAATCATGAGCGAACCGATCAGCAAACTCCAGGCCGCCCTGGCCGCCGGGCAGTTCGTCGTCACCGGCGAGGTCGGACCGCCCAAGGGCACCAACGTCGGCCCGGTCCTGCACGAGGCGGAGGAATACCTCAAGAACTCCGTCACCGCCGTCAACGTCACCGACATCCAGACGGCCGTCATGCGGGCCGGGTCGATGGCGTTCAGCCACATGCTCGTCGACCGCGACATAGAGCCGGTCTACCAGATGGTCTGCCGCGACCGCAACCGCCTGGCCCTCCAGAGCGACCTGCTGTCGGCCTACACGCTGGGCATCCGCAACGTGCTGGCGCTGACCGGCGACCACACGACCATGGGCGACCACAAGGAGGCCAAGGGCGTCTACGACCTCGACAGCGTCGGCCTGCTCCAGGCCATGAGCATCCTGGAGAGCGGCCAGGACATGGGCCTGGACATGAAGGGCAATCCCAACAAGCTCGACGGCGCGCCGCGGTTCTTCAAGGGCTGCTGCGTCACGCCCTGCACGGACGAGATCGAGCCCCAGATCATCAAGCTGGAGAAGAAGGTCGAGGCCGGCGCCCAGTTCGTGCAGACCCAGGCGGTGTACGACCCGGCCGCCTTCGAGAAGTTCATGTCCGGCATCGCCCACCTGAAGGTGCCCGTGCTGGTGGGCATCGTGATGCTCAAGCACGCCGGGATGGCCAAGTACATGAACAACTTCGTCCCCGGCGTGGTCGTGCCCGACTGGATCATCAAAAAGCTCAGCGAGGCGGCCAAGGAAGACCGCCAGAAGGTCTCCATCGACATCTGCGGGCAGCTCATCCGCGAGATGAAGCATTGCTGCCAGGGCGCCCACCTGATGACGCTCGGCTGGGACATGTGCATGCCATCGATCGTCCAGGCCGCCGGGCTGGCGTGAGGCCCTGGGCCACAGAGGCACGGAGGGCACAGAGAAGAGATATTCAGGGCAGACTTCAGAAGGTGCGTCGCTGCGGCGGCGCACCTCTGCTGTTGGCCCGTCACGTACAAGCTTGTCGCCGGGGCGTGCAGAACCTGAACAGGGCGTTCCGTCCGGCCGTGTTGCCCGTATCAGCGCGTCTCCGCAGGCGCCAGGGCAATGCGCTCCGGACCCGGGAGGGCCTCGTAGCGGACCGCGCCATCGACGACGTCCACCGTCGCCTTTCGCTTGCCCTGGGTCACCTGGCACTTGCGCCACGAGGCGGGCACGGGCGTGATCAGCGTCAGCGGCTGGTCGTAGAGTTTCGGGTCGGCCTGCGAGGTCAGCGTCAGCTCGATCTTGTCGGCGCCGCTGGTGACGACGGCGGCCTTGGCGGTCTTCTGTTCCACGTCGTACTTATGCGACGAGATATGGTCGGTCACCCACACCTGGTCGCGCTTGGCGGCCAGGTAGTCCAGCAGTTCGATGAAGTCCGGCAGGGGGGCCGAGATCCAGTCGCCCCCCACGCCGTGGAAGACGATGTAGCCGGCTGAGCCGGCGGCGATGGCCTTGTCGACGGCGGCGATCATGGCCTTGCCCGTCTTGTAGTGGATGGCTGCGCCCAGGAACGGGCCGCGGTCGACCAGGTGGTACTTGGGCAGCACCGACTGGATCTGCTTGTCGGTGAGCTTCAGGGGCGGATTGGTGCCCGGCTTGCCGAACGACATCAGGAACGGCCGGGGGCGGTCGGAGTAGATGGCGTACAGGGCCTCGTTGCAGGCGGCCAGCTCCTTTTCCAGTGCGGGCAGGTCCGGGACGAACGCGTGGTTCACCGTATGGTTGGCCAGGACCATGCCGCTGGCGGGGATTTCCTTCTGCCACGCCGGCGTCCACAGCCCCTTCTTGTTCGGGCAGACGTAGAACGTGCCGGTGAAGCCGCGCTTCTTCATCTCCGGGATGGCGTTGCGGGCCTGGCTGGGGGTGTTGTCGTCGAACATGAGCAGGAAAGCCGCCTTCGCGTCGCCCTTCCAGCGGGCGACGCGGGTCTGCGGGGCGTCGGCGGCGACGGCCGGGGCGGCCGCCGAGATCAAGGCCAGCAGGCACAGCCATCCTTTGAACGTCACACGAATCGAGAACATCGCGTTGCTTCTCCTTGGGGTATGACGCAACGTCCGGCGTCGCCCTTGCGGCGCGGCCGGTCTCCGCGTCCACAGGCCCATTGCATCACGCAGCCGGACGGGAAGCAAGAACTTCTACACAGGCAGGGCGTTCGTGCGTTCCTGACGGACGGTGCGTTCGACCTGCCAGGCCAGCCAGGCGAAACTGGCGACGGCGGCCACAAGAGCCCACACGGCGTAGTCCTGCTTGAGCAGCGTGTCGTACAGGCCGTGCAGCACCATGGGCACGGCGATGACGACGATGGTCTGGGCGACCATGCCGAGGAAGCCCTCGGCCGTGCGGAAGAGGTCCTGGCGGCGGTAGAGCATCACGCCGACGGCGGCTGACCAGATCGCGTGCAGGGCCACGCAGGAGAGGAACCGCACGCCGTAGATTCCGCCGGTGGACAGGCCGTTGTAGTATCGCGAGCTGTAGAGGATGCCCTCGGCGACACCGAAGCCGGCGCCGCTGACCAGTCCCCATACCCACGCCCCGCGCCACGTCAGCTTGCCCTGCGTCCGGAAGTGCCACAGCAGCGGCAGGGCCTTGCAGACCTCTTCGCAGAAGCCCACGCCGCACGTGTAGCCCACAAAGCTCAAGAGGAAGCCGTTGGACGGGTCCTCGGCGGCCCGGTACGAGAAGCCGATGAACTTGACGATGTAGAACAGGATTGTCACGATCCCCCGGCCGCGGACCCAGACGCCCTGGGTCCAGTCGGCGACGTACTGGAAACCCAGCAGCAGAAGGATGCCGAGCGTTCCGGTGAACAATCCCACGATCAGCAGGGGGCGGGGTTTGTGGTCGCGGCTGCGCAGCGTGACCATGGCCAGGGCAAAGAACAGCCCGCCCGCCGCAAGGGCCATGCCCCAATGCACCCAACTGTCGCGAGCGACCATGGCGCCCTGGACGCGGTGATCGGGCAGGGCCAGGAGCAGATCGTCTATCGTCGCGTCCTCCCGCTGCTCGAACTGCCGGGCGACTTCGGGGTTGGCCTTTATGGTCTGGGCCAGACGCCTCATCGTGTCGTCCGGGTCGCTCAGCGTATTCCAGATCAGCGGCACCAGCGCCAGCAGGAGCACGGCGTACATGCGGTTGCCCAGCCGGGGCGCCCGCTCGGACAAGCCCTCGTAGAGGGGCGCCGCGTGCGAGGGCGGCGCCACGGGCGGACCGGCGGGAAGTGTCGTTGCCGCCGGACGCGGAGCGGTCGCCGGGGGCGTTGAAGGCTGCGTCGTCGTCGCCGCCGGAATGTCGATGATCGCCCCGCAGGCCGGGCAGCGCCCCCGCTTGCCCGCGTGCTCGTCCTTTACGTTCATCGCCTTGCCGCAAACGCACCGAACGAGGATGCTCATCCGCCACCTCTTCAGGAATGGGTGCCTGCCCCCGCAGCCCCCGCCACGGGCGAGAAGGTCACGTGCCAAAATGGTACGGGCACGAAGGATGCGCTGTCAACTGCCCCTGCTCGGGCGGCGGTCCGGGCCGCCTTTTCCTTTTGACAACCGTCCCGGGCGTGCCTAGCATTGCGTAGACTTGTTGTGCTTTGGAAGGAGCCTGATCAATGGCATCGCAAAACGTGTTGGCGCTCACAGACGAAAGCTTCGATTCTCACGTACTCTCACCCGGCACGGTGGCCGTGGTGGACTTCTGGGCTGCCTGGTGCATGCCCTGCAAGATGCTGGCCCCGGTGATAGACGACCTGGCCAACGAGTACGCCGGCCGAGTCACCATCGGCAAGGTCGACACCGATTCCTGTCGCGACACCGCCATCAAATACGGCATCTCGTCGATCCCCACCGTCATCATCTTCAAGAACGGCGAGATGCGGAAGAAGTTCGTCGGCCTGCAACAGAAGGCCGATCTTCGCTCGGCCATCGAGGAAGTCATCGAAAGCGACTAGCCTCCCATGCGACCGCTCTCGCGCGAAGAGGTCCGCCGCGTCGACGCCTGCGCGATCCAGACCCTGGGCGTGTCCGGGCTGGTGCTCATGGAGAACGCCGGTCGGGCCTGCGCCGACGAGATCGAGCGTTTCTTCGCGCCGGAGTCCCGGTCGTTGGCGGTGGTGGCCGGGGCGGGCAACAACGGAGGAGACGGGTTCGTCATCGCCCGCCACCTGGCCCTGCGCGGCTGGAAGGTCGTCACGTTCCTGGTTGCCGGGGAGGACAAGCTCAGCGAGGACGCCGCCGCCAATTTCCGCATCCTTCGCGGACTCGCCCACGAGATCCGTCCCTGCACGGGGCCGGCCCTGGACGCCCTGGCCGGGCGGCTGGCGGAGTTCGACGTCGTGGTGGACGCGGTGGGGGGCACGGGCATCCGCGGCTCTCTCCGGGGCGATCTCGCTCGCTGCGTCGAGCAGGTCAATTCGGCCGGCCGGCCCGTGGTCGCCGTTGACATCCCCACCGGCCTGGACTGCGACACGGGTCAGGCCGACGGGCCCGCCGTTCGCGCCGTCCTGACGATCACGATGGTGGCCTCCAAGAAGGGCTTCGACGCGCCCGGCGCGGACCGCTACACCGGGGAGGTCCGCGTGGTTGACATCGGCGTGCCGGCGGAAATCGTGCTCGGGGTGGCACGGTAGGACACGGTCCTGCAAGATCACAGGTCTTCGGCTGCCGACGACTGCGCCCGGGCGGGGAATCCGCAACCTGCCCTGCCGGCAGGCAGGTCCGCATTCCGCAATCCATGTACCTCCCTTGCCAGTTTTCCCCTTTGCGGGTATCTTCGGTGGGCATGGGAGTTGGCAAGGAATTAATCGCGTGCAACCTGCGGAGGATTCGCCAGGAGATCGAGGCTGCCTGTGACCGCTGCGGACGAAGTCCGGGCGAGGTCACGCTGGTGGCCGTCACCAAGTCCGGAGACCTCCAGGACATCCGCGACCTGGTCGAACTGGGCGTGTGCGATCTGGCCGAGAGCCGTCCCCAGCAGCTCATCCAGCGGGTTCGCGAACTCGAAGGATGTCCGGGCGGTCCGCCCGCTGCCGCGCCGGTCCGCTGGCACATGGTCGGCCATCTTCAGCGCAACAAGGTCCGCCACGTGCTGGAGGTCTCCCGCATCATCCACTCGGTGGACTCGCTGCGCCTGGCCGAGGACATCAACACGCGTTGCGACCGCATGGGCATCCGCGCGGACATCATGATCGAGGTCAATTGCTCCAACGAGCCGCAGAAGCACGGCTGCGCGGTGGCCGCCGCGGCCCACCTGGCGGAGCTGGTCTGCACCCTGCCGCAGGTGCGCCTGGTGGGCTTGATGACCATGGCTTCGCTGGGCGAGCAGGCCGAGCAGGCGCGGGCGGCCTTTGCTCGCCTGCGAGAGATCTTCGACGAAATGCGCCACCATCACGTCGGCGACGCCCACCTGGCGCACCTGTCGATGGGCATGAGCGGCGACTTCTGCGTGGCCATCGAAGAGGGCGCGACGATGGTGCGGATCGGGACGGCGCTGTTCGAGCGGTCCTAGCCGCCCGCCTCCGGCAGGAGGCCTTCCAGCCGCTCCAGCCGGCGCTTCGCCTCGGCCAGGAACGCCTCGGGCGAGGCCCAGCGCCCCAGATCGCGAGGCAGGACCTCCAACATCAAGGGCCCGCGATACGCGGGCGGGAACAGGCCACCTCCCGCCAGTCCAGCGGCCCGTCGCCCGGCAGGAGGTGGCGGTCGTGCCCTTCGGCGTCGCAGTCGGCCAGGTGGGTCTGGACCAGCCTCGCGCCCCAGCGGCGCAGCGTTCCGCCGCGAGGCCGGCCCCACATCCAGTCGTGGGAGGAATCGTAGCAGAAGCCCACCGCGGGCGAGTCGAACGTCTCCAGCACCCGGTGGACGATGTCGTCGCGCCGGGTGTTCTCCACCGCCAGCGTCACGCCCGCCTGCCCGGCCTGGCGCACGAGGCGCCCCAGCACGTCGAGCCCGTCGCCGGTCGGTTCGGGCGCGTCCACGCCGTGGGTCACGTGCAGGATCGCGCACGGGACGTCCAGGCGGGCACACTCCTCCACGTCCGCCGCCCGGCGGGCCAGCCACGACTCGCGGACGGTCCGGCTGGGCGACCAGATGTCATTGCAGTCCGCGAAGCTCAGGTGGGCGTTCAGCGGGGCCAGCCCCGCGTCGCGCACCATCGCGGGCATCTCCGCGCGTCGCCCGGCCCGCACCAGAGCTTCGTCGTCGGCCCACCACATCGCCGTGCCCGCGAAGCCCGCGCGTGCGATCAACGCCAGCCGCTGTGCCAGCGGCAGCTCGTAGCCGAAATACGCGAACAGGCCCCGCGTCCGCATGGTCATGCCAGCGCGTCGATGATCGCCCGCGTCCAGGCGGGCAGATCGTCGGGCTTGCGGGCGGTGATCAGCTTGCCGTCCACCACGCATTCCCGGTCAACCCAGTCGCAGCCGGCGTTCATCATGTCGTGACGGATGGCCAGGAAGCTCGTGGCCCGCTTGCCCCGCAGGGCGTCGGTGCAGCAGAGCATCCACCCGCCGTGGCAGATGGCCGCCAGAACGACGTCCGCCTCGGCGGCCTGGCGGATGAACCGGATCATCGACTCGTCGCGGCGCATGAAGTCGGGGCACCAGCCGCCGGGCACCAGGACGGCGTCGAAATCGCCCCCGTCGACGTCGCGGGCGGCCGCCGTCGAGACGCACGGGTAGCCGAGCTTCGACCCGTACGTCGCGCCTGCCTGCGGGCCCACCAGGGCCAGGTCCGCGCCCTCTTCCTTGAGCCGGTAATACGGGTACCACACCTCCAGCTCCTGGTACTGCTGGTCCAGCATGATCGCGATCTTCTTGCCTTGGAGTTTCATCGTGTCCTTTCGTCGTGGGCCCTGTCGCGGCAACGCCCTTCGTTTTGCCGGGCGCTTTATGGTATCCTCACGTGCGCTTCTTGACCAGAACCCACCCCCGCCGGGCTCCGGCGGCGGGGCGAAAGGAAACGGATGACCAACGATCAACTGGACGACCTGGACCTGCCCGGCGATCCGTCCAAAGACGGCCGCCCGCTGGATTCGGTCGAACCCGCAAAGGGCGCCGGCGACGCGCGGTTCAACATCGTCGTCGCCGTGCTGCTGGTGCTCATCATGGCCTCGCTGTCGGGCCTCTGGCTGATCGAACGCAACCGCCGTGTCCGGGCCGAGCGGGCCCTGGCCGACTTCCAGGGCCAGCAACTCCAGGCCCAGGCCCTGCTGAGCCAGTTCGCGACCGCACACGCGAAGGAGCAATCCCCGGGCCCGGCGGGCGCGAGCGAGAGCTTCCGGCGCGAGAGCCTGGAGTCGGAGGCGGTGGTCATGGAGGGCAAGGACCGGACGATGTTCAAGATCAGCCCCGACGCGGGCGAGAAGCTGGGGTTCCGCGCGGGCGACATCATCTTTGTTGCCGACCGGCCCGCCAAGACGATCATCAAGCCCACCGGCCCCGAGAGCGAATCCCGCCCGGCGGCGCCGTAGCCGGCCGGGTCCACTTCAGGGAACCACCCGCCGCGACCGGTGAGCTTCTGAGGCGGCGAGTCCGCCGCGTTCAGGGTTTGATGCTGTCGAAGTGGGGGGCCAGGTGCTCCCGCATGGCCCGGCGGAAGTCTTCCACGCTGCCCCCTCGCAGGATCGCCACCAGCTCCGCGTGGTCGACGCCGCCCCGCCGCCGGCCGGTGCTGCTCTCCTGCCGGACGACCTGACGGAAGAACGGTTGGAGCAGCGACTGGAACTGCCCCAGGATCCGGTTGCCCGCCATCTTGTACAGGCAGGAGTGAAACTCGATCTCCAGCGCCAGCCGCTGGGCATTGCTTCGCGCACGCCGCTCGCGCCGGACGACTTGCTCCAGTTCATCCAGCATCTGCGGGGTCTTGCGGATGAACAGCAGGTCGGCCAGGCCCAGTTCCAGCACCAGGCGCATCTCGAACAGGTCGTGCTGGGTCCGGCTGCGCAGGAAGGCCGGGTCCATGACCCGGCGGAGTCCGTCCAGGAAGTTGGGCTCTCTGACCACCATCCCGCGCTTCTTGCGCGACTCGAGCAGCCCGAGCATGCGCAAGCGGCCCAGGGCCTCGCGGACGATGGTGCGGCTGACGCCGAGCTGCTTGGACAGCACCAGCTCCGGCGGCAGGGCGTCGCCCACCTGGAGGCGGTTCTTGCGGATGGCCTCCAGCACGTGCAGCTCGACCAGATCGGTCAGGCTGCCGGGCCGGCCTATTGTCTTGCTGGTCATGTGCGGGCGATTATCGTCCCCGCGGCCGCGCCTGTCAAACCCAAGGGCGGTTGGACGCCGCGGACGCGGCGGCTATAATGCGGCCAACCGAGAAGGAGACCCCGATGACCGAACTGAAAGGCAGCAAGACCGAACAGAACCTCAAGGACGCGTTTGCGGGCGAATCGCAGGCCCGCAACAAATACACGTATTTTGCCTCGGTGGCCCGCAAGGAAGGCTACGAGCAGATCGCCGCGATCTTCGCCGAGACGGCCGAGCAGGAGAAGGAGCACGCCAAGCTGCACCTGAACTTGCTGGAAGGCATCGGCGACACGCGGGCCAACCTGCTGGCGGCGGCCGGGGGCGAGAACCACGAGTGGACGAGCATGTACCCCGGCATGGCCCAGACCGCCCGCGAGGAGGGCTTTGTGGACATCGCCCGCCTGTTCGACGGCCTGGCCAAGATCGAGAAGGAACACGAAGCCCGCTATCGCAAGCTGCTGGAGAGCCTGGACGCGTCGTCGGTGTTCGCCAGGCCCAAGCCCGTCGTCTGGCGCTGCCGCAACTGCGGGTTCGTCCATGAGGGCGAGAAGGCGCCGCAGAAGTGCCCGGTCTGCAAGCATCCGCAGGCGTACTTCGAGGTGCAGGCGGCGAACTTCTAGCCGACCCGCACGCCCGGCGGCGGAAAGGGGTCAGGAACCTTTTCCTGCGGCTGTTCCGGCAGGCTTGTGGACGGGCAACTTGAAAAAGGTTCCTGCCCCCTTTTTCGATCACGACACGGGCGAGCCCGGGGGGACTTCCTTGTCGGGCATCAGGATGACCACGTCGCGGAGTTGGCCCTCGGCCTGGTGCGAGGCGGCCAGCAACATGCCCTTGGACTCGAGGCCCCGCATCTTGCGCGGGGCGAGGTTGGTCACGACGATGATCTGCTTGCCGACGAGGGCCTCGGGGGCGTAGTAGGCGCGGAGACCGGCGATGACCTGTCGCTGCTCGGTTCCCAGGTCGACGGTGAGGCAGAGGAGCTTGTCGGCGTTGGGGTGGGGCGCGGCCTGGAGGACCTTGGCCACGCGAAGGTCGAGCTTGACGAAGTCGTCGTAGGTGATTTCGGGCTTGGTCGCGGCGGCCGGCGCGGGCGCTGCAGCGGGGGGCGCCGCAGAGGCGGGCGCGGCGTCGGGGGCCGGCGGGTTGGCCGGCGCGGGCGGTACGTTCTGCTCTTCGCTCATGGCGAGATCCTTTCGTGCGGAGCCATCGGCTCGTGACCGTGGAAGTGTATCCGCGGCGGCGGACCGCGGCAAGGGCGAGCCGGGGCAAAAGTGGCACTCAGAACGAGTTGGATGGTATAATCGACCTGAGGTGAGACCATGCCGCTGATCATTAGCGACGAGCAGCTTGAGTCGTTGCAGATGGACGAGCGAAGCGCCCGCATCGAGATCGCGTGTCGGCTGTTCGATGCGGAGCGGCTGAGCCTGCCGGGGGCGGCCAGGTTCGCCGGACTGGGGCGGGCGGAAATGGAAGGCGAACTGAGACGCCGGGGGATCGCGATCTATCGGCCAACGGTTGAGGAACTGCGCCAGGACCTGGACGTGCTGCGGAATATGGGGGAACCGCAGCCATGAGCGTGGTCGTCAGCGACAGCTCTCCGATTCGAGCCCTGGACCATTTGAATCTGACGTTGCTGCTTCAGCGGATATACGGCGAGGTCCTTGTGCCGCCGGGAGTAGCGAAGGAACTGGAGAGTCGCGCTTCCGCACTGCCCCCCCTGGATTGCACGGCCATTCCCGGCTTGCGAATCCAGGCGCCTCGAGACGCCAAGCAGGTGCAGCATCTGCAGCAGACTCTTGACCAAGGTGAGTCGGAGGCCATCGTGCTGGCGCTTGAGGTTGGCGCCGCCGCGCTGTTGGTCGACGAGCGTGCTGCCCGATCGGTTGCCTTGTCGCTTGGATTGAAGCCTGTGGGCGTCCTGGCCACATTGGTTCGAGCCAAGGAGATCGGAATGATCCCGGCGGTCAAGCCGCTCATGGATCGCCTGCGGGCCGGAATCGGGTTTCGCATTTCTCCGGCGCTATACGCGGAGATTGCCCGCCTGGCCGCGGAGTAGATGTCCGGCTTCCCCGTCGCTCAGACAGACCGGGCAGTCACACTTTCCACTCGACGATCGCCCCGTGCTTGCGGAGCGTCTGGCGCAGGGCGGGCACGTCCACTTCGGCGAAGGCGAGTTTGCGGCGGACGACGGGCTCGGCGGCCGCGCCGGCCGCTTCGCCCATGGCCATGCACGGGGCGCTCACGCGCAGCGGGCCCAGCACGGGGCGCTCGACGCTGACGGCCCGCCCGGGGCAGATCAGATTGCTGACCGGCTGGGGGAGCATCACGCGGTAGGGGATGGCCGCCACGGGCGGCTTCCTGCCGTGGGCCGGGTTGTCGCTGGGGCGTTTCGGGTCGGGCAGGTCCCAGCCGTACGCGGACAGGCCGATCGCCTCGTTAAGCCCGCGCCCGCGGTTCACGTCATCGACCGTCAACACGTAGGGGCCGACGATTCGCCGCGTCTCTCGCACGCCCAGCAGGGGGGCGACGGCCTTGACGCGGGCGGCGGCGAAGCCCGGGAACTCTTCGCGGAGGATCGCCAGCAGCTTGTACGTCTCGTCGCGCCCGCGGGCCATGCCGCGCGAGAGGGACGCTCCGTCCGTGCCGTCGATGCCGACCAGCCGGCTGGTGTTGATCATCATCGTCCCCGGTCGATCGAGCTGGACGCTGATGAAGATGTCGTAGGGGAAGGGCCACTTGCCGGCCTGGCGAAGCTCCTTGATCTTCTTGCGGAACCGCGGGGCGTTGTGCTCGTGGATGTACTTCGAGAGGGCGTCCTGGTCCACGCCGTCGACGTGGAACATGAGCGTGGTGGGCGTCATGAGGGCGTCTTCGTCGCGGCCCTTGACGGTCCGGCAGCCGGAGCGGGCGGCGATGTCGGCGTCGCCGGTGGCGTCGACGACGGCCGCGGCGGGCACGGCCGTCAGGCCGCTCTTGTTGGCCAGGACCACGTGGGTGATCCGCTCGCCCGCGAGCACGGCGTCCACCGCCTGCGTGAGCAGCAGCACGTCCACGCCCGCCTGGGCCATGCGCTCATCCAGCAGGCGGGCCATGGCGAAGGGGTCGAACGGCACGCCGGCTTCGAGCTGGCCCTTGAACCATCCGTGCGGCTGATACTTGGTCTTGGTCGGCCCGGGCAGCAGGGCGATGCCGGCCTGGGCGGCCTGCTCGGCCAGCGAGCGGAAGATCCCGCCGACGACCCAGCGGGAGCAGTCGCTGGACCGCCCGCCCAGCCAGTGCGAGACGAGCCCCGAGACGCCCATCCCGCCGAGTTGCCCCTGCGCGTCCACCAGCAGGACCGTCAATCCAGCCCTTCGTGCGGCCAGCGCGGCGGCCACGCCCGCCGGCCCGCCCCCGCAGACCACGACGTCGTACGGTTTGCCCACGGGCAACTCGCGAGAGAATGCCAGCCTGCCCGGCGCGGGCGGCGCGTCGGCCGCCAGGGCTCCGCGCGACAGAACCGCCCCGCTCGCGGCCAGGGCAATAGCCTGGCGACGATTGATGCCACGTCGCTCGTTCACCGTGTTCACCTCGTTGCAGGAAGGGGTCTGGCGCTCGCTGCACTCAACGGTGTCAGTCTCGCCGGGCGGGCGCATCGCCCATGTCCATCTTGGGCAGGCTGGAGTGCTCGTGGACGAGTTTCCAGGTGTCGCCGGCCTTGCGGAAAACGAGCGTCTCCAGTACGGTGCGGCGGAACGGCACGTTGTCCTTCGTCGTGCCGGTCATCTGGATCCGCCCGGACACGCACGCGGCGTCACCCAGCAGTTCGATCGCGTCGATCTCATACCAGGAGAAGAACTGCGCGAAGGCTCCCCGCAGACCGGCCAGCCCGCGCGTGTACAGATCCAGGTTTGCGGCTTTCCCGGTGTAGACTCGGGAATCGGACCCGATTTGCAGGAACCCCCGGTCGAGCATGTCATCCAGCCGGGATGTCGGCGTAGGCTGGTCCAGGCGGAACAGGCCCACGAACTCGTCGGCGGCCTTCCGCACGGCGGCCGTTTCGGGCGTGTCCAGCAGCGCCCGCTGGACGTGGTAGGCCGGAATCGACAGCACCCGCTTCCAGCCGTCGGCTTGGCGGGCCAGGCCATGGACGACGAGCTGGCGGAAGGGGGTCCCGGCGGGCGGCATCTCGTCCCACTGGCTGAGGACGTACGCCACGGTGTCATGCGGCGCGGCGGCCGCCAGCACGGTCTCCCGCCCGGCCCGGAATGGACGCTCCACAAGCCACTCCGTGCGGGCCTTCTGCATGGCGGCCTTATCCAGCACGGTGGCGTGGGGCCAGGTGGGCAACAGTCCGGCGAAGCCCGCGTCGCACAGATCGCCCGGTTCGAGTCGGCCCTGGCCCTTGGGGGCGGCCATGGCGGCGTTGCTGAGGGCGGCAAACTTCTCCGCCGCGGCGCGGGCCTCGGCCAGTGCAGCTGGGTCGCCCGCAGGCACGTCTTGCGCCTGGTCCGGCTGGAACAGGGCGATCACCGCCTGCGCGGGCAGGCTGCAGACCGCGCGCCAGCCCGCCTTCTCTTTGGCGTAGAGGCTCATCTGTCGCGGGGACTCCCGTTGTCCCTGGCCCACCTTGCGGACCAGCACCCAGATCTCCGCCGCCGCCGTGCCGGTCACCGTGATCCGCTCGGTGCGGTGTTCCAACTTCCCGGCGTCCTTGAGCTCCTCGCGGAGGGCCTCGGCGAAGTTGGCCTTGGTCACGATCCGCGCCGTGGGACGCGTGGGCACAGCCGTCACGCACGCCGAGTCCGACAGCGTGCCGAGGACCAGGTCCGCCGCGTCAGGTCCTTGCCTGTAGGCCTTGTTCCACTGCTCCACGATCGCGCGAATGGCGGCCTCATCATTGTCCTCGGCCGCCGAAGCGGGCAAGCACGGCAACACCGCACAGACGATCGCACAGACGAAAACAGACCGCGCGCTTCTGGCCATTTCTGGTTCTCCTTTCCGTGACGCCTTGCAGGCCGGCATGGCCGACCTGGCGACAGGATATCTACCGGCCTCCGCAGCGCCAAGACAGCGCGAAGATTGGCTGGGCCTGGCGTTGTGCACGGCGCTAACCCCGGGCCCCGGAGCGGCGCACTGTAGACACATCCCGACACGTGCGAGCGAACGGCGGCTCCGCAACCTCATTTCAGCAGCGGCATGCCGCTTCGGTCATCCCGCCGGCGTTTGCCCCTGGCCGTCGACGGGGCGGAGACCTTGGGCTCCTCGGCGCCGGCCAGCGGCTGGCCCGCCGACACCGAGTCCAGGCGGGTCTGGATGGCGGCGGCGTAGTTGGGCGAGAGTTCAAAACCGATGAACCGCCGGTTGAGCTTCTTGGCCACCGCCAGCGTCGTCCCGCTGCCGCCGAACGGGTCGAGCACGAGTTCGCCCTCGTTCGAGCAGGCGCGGAGGATCCGCCCGAGGAGCTGTTCGGGCATCTGGCAGCCGTGCCAGCCCGCCCGCTCGGCGAACGTCCCGCAGACGCGGGGGAAGTACCAGGTGTCTTCGTCCGGCTGGAAGCCATCGCTCAGGTCCTGCGGGCGGAGGATCCACGTGTCGTCGGGCAGGCGGCCGCTGGAGTCGGCGCGGGCGTCGGCGTACACGAGTTGCCGGGCCGAGGGGACCTTGATTGCCTCGGCGTTGAAGGTGAATTCCTTCGGGTCCTTGACGAAATGGAACAGGTGCGTGTGGCTGCGGCTGAACTTGTACTTGCAGTTGACGCCGAAGGTGTAGTACCAGATGACCCAGCTTCGACAGGTGAGCTTGAGTTCGCGCTGGAAGATCAGTTTGAGTTCGGCGGCGAAGTCGTCGCCGATGGCCAGCCAGAACGTCCCGTCGGGCTTGAGGGCCCGCACCAGGGCGGCGCCCCATTGGCGGGTCCAGTTGAGGTACTCGTCGGCCGCGAGCTGGTCCTCGTACACGTCGTACTTGTAGCCGATGTTGAAGGGGGGGTCGGCGAACGCCAGGTCAACCGAGCCCTCCGGCATCGCTTGCATCCCGGCTATGCAGTCCTGGTTGTAGAGGCGATCGACGTCCATGCCGTTTCCCTTTCCGTGGTGCGGCGCGCGGCGATTCGACAGACGTATGATGCCGTCCCTCGGATCGGTTGTAAAGCCGATTTCGGGGCGGCGGCGCCCGGGGAAGCGGGTCTATTCGAAGTCGGGCGGGAGCAGGCCGATGCGGCGGGCCAGGACGTAGGGCAGGAAACGGGGCGGGCCGAAGGGCGGCCTGAAGACCACCCGCTTGCGGTAGTCGTCCGGCGTGAAGTGGAGCTTGTCGTCGCGCGGCGCGGGCGGGTCGTAGATGTAGGTCCCGCCGTCGTCCTGGGGCTGGTCAAAGTAGCCGACCTGCCCGGGCCCCTCGCGCCAGAACGACAGGCGCGGCAGGCCGGCGGGCGTGAGGGGCACGTCCCGGTTGTCGGGCGGGGGCGGCTCGACGTGCCCGTCGTGGTAGCCCGGCGGCATTCGCCGCGGCGCGGCGCCGTCGCCGCCCTGGGGACCACGGGGGCGGCGGTTCTCGAACATGGCCCGCATCGCCCGCCTCAGGGATCGGTTGCCCTCGGCGACGATATCCCTGGCCCCCGGACTTTCCATTTTCCGCCCGAGAGCGTCGGGGTCCTGGTCGTCCTCCGCGTCGTCGCCGGCGGCGGCCTCCGGGCCTTGGGCCTCCTGGTCGAAGCTGACTCGCTCGTCGGGGGCGATCAGTTCGGGCTCCCGGCCCCAGTCGCAGTTGGCTACGACGGTGGACTCCTCGTCGGGCGCATCGTCCTTGAGCTTCGGGTCGGCGACCATGTAGTTGTGGAGCATCCAGTCGTCGTAGCTGTAGTACTTGAACGGGGCGTCGGCGGCCGGGTCGTCCTGCCGCGGGTCGGGGGCGAGCTTCTCTCGCTGGAGGTGGAAGCGTGCGGCGGAGATGTCGAGCCGCCCGGCGGCCTGGCGGTCGAGGCGGTCGTGTCGCGAGAGGGCGTGGAGGTGGGTGAGGACGAACTCGCGGCATCGGCGCGCGGTCTCTCCGTCGCCGGCCAGGCCCAGGCGGATGTGGTGGGCCAGCAGCTCGCGTGCGAAGGGGACGGCCTGTCGTCGGAGTTCGTCGTCGAGGCTTCGACGTGCGGCGGCGATGCGGGGCTGGAGGTCGAGGCGGGCCTGGCGGGCGGCGATCTTCTGGACGTAGCGGGGGCTGAGTCCGAGTCGTCGTGCGACGGCGGCGGCGGACTCGCTGGCGGCCGCCAGGGCGAGGATGAGCGCGGACTCGTCGTAGTCTTTGGCGCGGGGCATGGGGGACTCCTGGGATTGTCGATTGTCGATTGTCGATTGACGATTGGGGGGCGGCCCCCCTTGGTAAGGACATTTCGAGGGGCGTTTTGTGGCAGAAAAAGGGGAGGACGAAAAAGATCGTTGCAAGCCCCCGGGCGGCTGTGGCTTGCGGAGGGCACTTTTTTCGGAATTCTTGCCCGTCAGTGCGCGACGGTCTGTGCGAAGGTTCGCGGGCGATTCGCGGACCGGGCGCGGCGCGGGCGGCGCCGTGCGCCCGCGGGCGCTCGCAGGGCGCGACCGTTCGCGACTCGCGGAACGGGCTAATCCCCGGGGGAGAAAAGGAGGGACCGTCGCGGCGCAGGGCGGTCAACCGCGCCCTGAAGCGCCCTCCGGCAGTCGCAGCGCCCGGGCGCGTCGGGGGCGGTCGGGAAAGCCCGCGGGAGGCTTCCGGTGGGCGCGGGCGGGGCAAGATGCCGCGCCTGATCGGGAGACGCCGCGGCCGAGAGGCGCAGCCGCGGTTCTACGCTCGTCGGATCGTCAAGCCGACCCGCGGGTCGTCCGCGCGGAGAAAACGCGGCCACGGGGCGGCTGCGCTCGTTCCCGGGTCCTCGGCTGGTTCGCGGGCGGGCAGGCTCAACGGCGCCGCCGTCGGGCGTAGCCGCCCAGGGCAGCGCTCGCCAGGGCCAGGGCGGACAGCGTGAGCGGCTCGGGGACGGGCATGTTGGCCCTGAAACTGTCGCGGATCTCGGTGGCCGAGAGGATGCGGTGGTACATGCGGACGGCCCCGATGTCGCCCTCGAAGACCCCGTAGGCGTTCAGGTCGCCACCATCGCTGCCGCCGATGTTGTTGCCTGTGCCGTTGGAACTGCCCAGGCAGTCGTTGTTCCCGCCGGCCCAGGCGGTGAGATCGGCGGGGGCCAGGCCCATCGCGACCAGCTCGCCGTTGACGTACAGTTCAACGGCATCGCCCGGCAGGTCGATCACGCCCACGACCTGGAAGAAGTCCTGCATCAGGTAAGGGGCCAGGAGAGTGGAAACCTCCAGGTTCTCGGCGGAGGACCAGCCGGAGGCGGCGTCCTGGTCCAGGCGGAAGCGGAGTCGGTTGTCGTCGAGCAGGAGGCTGAAGCCGTTTCCGTCGCCGCCGGCCTCCATGAGGATCTCCTGCCCGAGCAGGTCGGTGGGGCGGACCCACAACTCGACGGTGAGGTTCTCGTTTCGGCCGGGCAGGAGTGAGGCGGCCTGGGCCTTGCCCGTGCCGGCCAGGCGGAGGGCGTTGTCCAGGCGCGTGCTGGAGTCGTTGGCGACCAGGACCGCTCCGCCGGAGAGGTTCCAGTCTTCGCCCCCGCCGAGGTTGGACGCCCATTTGGTTGAGGCGGCGCCGGCGTCGGCGGCGTCCCAGGCCTCGTCGGGCAGGGAAGTCTGGGCCCCGAAGCGCCGGACGAACTTGAGCTGGTCGTCGCTGAGGACCGAGCCGTAGAAGGCCACGTCGTCCAGCCGCCCGTCAAAGGCGTTGGCGGCGGCGGCGGAGGAGGACTCCACGCCCAGCAGGACGCGCTGGTTGGCGGCGTAGGCGATGCCGTTGGTCAGGGCGGCGGCCTGCGAGAGGGTGTGGTCGGCGATGACCGTCCCGCCGGGCGAGGCGGTGTCCGGCGCGACGGTGACCTGGAGTTGGCCGTCCTTGTCGTATCGGACGGAGGCGAAGTACCACTGTCCGGCCTGCAGGGTCTCGTTGCATTCGAGCGTTTCCGACGACCCCGAGCCGTCGCGAAGCAGGGCGCGAATCTTCTTGCCTGAGCTGCCCATGTCGATCCGCAAGCCGCGAGACGTGGCGACCGTGCCGTTCATGGCCTCCACAAAGCGGTCGAACTGGTTGAGCGTGTCGGCCTGAAACCGGAAGGAGAGGGTGAAGTCGTCGGTGGGCCGGACGGTGTGGCTGGTCCCCAGGTCGATGCCGCCGCCCTGTCCGCCGGCCGGCTGGAGGTCGTAGGCCGAGCCGAACGTCCCGCTCGAAACGACGCCCTGGCTGACTCGGGCGGGATGGAGGAGCGAGGCGTCGTTTCCGCCGGCTGAATCGGCGACGACCGATGCGCCGGGGGCCTCGTCCAGGCGATAGTGGGCCTGGGGCTTGTAGGCGGGGCCCATGGCGAAGCCGCGCCAACTGTCGATGTTGCCGAAGGGGTCCGGATCGACGTCGTAGACGCCGACGACCCGGTTGGCGCTGTTCATGTCCAGGCGGTCGATGCGCCCGGCGTAGTCGGGCGTGCCCTCGGTGTTGAGGACATAGAAGGATCGCCCGTCGGTTGCGAAGCCCTTCCACGAGGCGATGCTGTTGTAGATGGAGGGGGCAATGTCGGCGACGGTGAGGCGGTTGGAGCCGTCCATGTTGGTGCGGTCGATCTGCCCGCCGCCGGCGCCGGAGTTCTCGGTGTTGAGGTAATAGAAGTGCCGCCCGTCGGTGGCGAAGCCCTGCCAATCGCTGTGATTGGAGAACTGGCTGGCGGCGGCGGGCACGACGACGGCGCGGTTGGACCCGTCCAGGTTGGTCCGCTCGATCTGCCCCTCCGTGGAGCCGCTGGAGGTGTTGACGTAGTAGAAGTACCGCCCGTCGGTGGCGAAACCGCGCCAGGCGCCCATGCTGCTGAACGGCGAGGGGTCGACGTCGGCGACGGTGGTGCGGCTTCCCGGATCCCCGTCGACGTTGAGGCGGTCGATCTGCCCGGGATACGTTCCGCTGCCATTGGTGTTGAGAAAGTAGAGTCCGGCGGCTTGCAGGGGGACGGCCAGGCAAACGGCCAGGACGGCGAATGTGAACAGTACTCTCACGGCCATCATTTTTGCCTCCAGCCTGTTGGCTGCGAGCCCTCGAGATATGCGACAGACCGCAGCAGGTCAGGACATGCTTGACATCACCATTATTGCCCGAATCGGCTGACCCGTCAACCCGCCAAGTCGAAGTTTTTCGGCCGCGTGAGGAGAGGCGGTCAGGGCTCCCAGGTTGTGGGAGGCGTCCGGTTCATGCTCCAGGCGAAGAAGAGGATGCCGATGACCAGCGCGACGCCCAACAGCAGGAGGATGAGGAAGAGCAGCAGAAGGCGGAGGTCGGCCTTCTTCTTCCGCACGACCGGTCTCGGTTTGGCGACGCGGACGGCGGGGGCGGCGGTGGCGGGGGTCGGGACGAACTGGCCGGCCAGCCGTTGGAGCGTCTGGCGCATCAGGGCCAGCAAGGCGTCGTAGTCCTGGGGCCTGCGCTGAGGGTCGCCGGCGAGCATGGCGTCGACAAGCACGGCGGTGGCGGGGTGGACCGGTCGCACCTTGAGGATGCTGGGGGCGGGGTGCTGCTGGCGGGCCTGGACGTCGGCGGCGGCCTCGGGCGCGAAGGGGGGCGAGCCGGACAAAACGTGGAAGAGCGTCGCGCCGAGGCTGTAGATGTCGCCGCGGACGTCGGCGGGCTGGCCGGCCAGACGCTCGGGGGCCATGTAGGGCAGGCTGGCCGCGAGCTGCGGCGAGGGGGTCAAAAAGCGTGCCAGCCCGAAGTCCACCAGCTTGGGCGTGTCCTGCTCGAAGAGGACGTTGCCCGGCCGGATGTCGCCGTGAAGCAGGCCCGCGGAGGCGGCGGCGCCGAGGGCCTCGGCCAGGGCCAGGCCGATCTGCAGGGCGGCCGGCTCGTCCAGCGGGCCGGACTGAACGCGGTCGCTCAGGCTGCCGTCGCCCAGATACTCCATGACGATGTACGGGCGTTCCTGCTCGCGATGGAGGGAGTAGATCTGGACAATGTTGTGGTGGTCGAGGGAGGCCTGGGCCTTGGCCTCCTGGAGGAAGGCGCTCACCTGCTGGGGGTGAGCGGCCACCGTTCGCCGGACGACCTTGACGGCGGCCTGTCGGCTGAGGTGGCGGTCGAAGGCGCGGTAGGTGGCGCCGAGGCTGCCGCGTCCGAGTTCCTTGAGCAGGAGGAACTCGCCGATCTTGCCCGGGACGGTCAGCCGGGCCTGGCAATGAGGACAGGGAAAGAGGGCGAAAGGCTGCTTGCCCGAGATGCCGATGCCTCGCCCGCAGGCGTGGCAGGCGACCTGTCGGGCGGCGACGATGATCTGCTCGTCCTGGTCGCCGGCTGTCTCTTGAAAATCTTCGCCCACGTCTGGTCCTCTGGTGCGGCCTGGCCGCTGGTGCACGTACAAAGTCCTTCCGATGCGGTCGTCCGGGCGGGCGGGGCCGCTCCGAAGGAGGATGCGGCAGAACCTACACGCCCGGGGCTGAATCCGCAAGCGGAATTGTCCTCGTGGAGCCGGCGGTGCAGCAGGGGCATTCCCGGTGGGAGCCCCAAGGGCTTGGCGGTGTGCACCACGGCCACCTTGGGGGTGGGGACCTGGAGCGCTGCCTGCCACGGGCGGGACGGCCGTGCCACTACCCCTGGGCGGCGGGGCGGCTATACTTGACGGGGGCTGAGGGGGCCGGTAGATAAGTAGGTGGAGATAGAGTATGCGGCTGGTCGCCAACATGGGAGCGCTGACGCTGGGCAGCCTGGTCACCTTCGGTGACTTCTGTCGTTTCAGCGGGCGGGTGCTGATGTGGCTGCCGGCCGGCGTGACGCGGTGGCGGAACCTCCGCCTTCTGCTGCCGCAGTTGTACGAGGTCGGCAGCCGCAGCGTTCCGGTGGTGCTGATCATCGGGGCGTTCGTGGGGGCGGTGCTGGCGGTCCACATGGTGATGCAGTTCCGGGCGATCGGCCTGGTGGCGCAGATGGGGTCGATCGTGAACGTCGCGGTGCTGCGCGAGCTGGGTCCGGTGCTGGCGGGGGTGCTGCTGGCGGGGCGAGTGGGGGGCGGGCTGACGGCCGAGCTGGGAACCATGCGGGTGACCGAGCAGATCGACGCCCTGCGAGCGATGGGGGCCGACCCGCTGCTGGTTCTGGTCGTGCCGCGATTCCTGGCCTGCGTGCTGCTGATCCCGGTGCTGGTGATGTACGCGGACTTCATGGGCATCCTGGGCGGCTACGCGGTCAGCGTGTTCGTGTACGGGGTCAACGCCCAGGACTTCTGGCGCAACGCCGAATTGGCGGTGAACGCCTTCGACGTCTTCTACGGGCCGATCAAGAGCGTGTTCTTCGGCGTGGTGATCGCGCTGGTCTCGTGCTACAAGGGCTTTCGCTGCCAGGCCGGCGCCGCCGGCGTGGGCCGGGCCTGCACGCAGGCGTTCGTGGCCAACTGCATGTCCATTATCGCCATGGACTTCTTCCTGGGCGTGGCCCTCAACCAGATCGAGGCCCTGTTCGTGAACAGGCACTTCCTGTAGACGACGACCCGCGTTTGCATTTTCTTGGCTCGCGGATTAAGCTGGGTAGAATGGCGGCTAAGGCGCAGGCGGCCTGCGCCGTAGGGCCAGCGAGTACGATTCGGGCCGCGAGACGTGCCGGAGAGATCCCGCGCTATGTGCAGAACCGGACAAGTGACCGCCGATAGCGTCAGCCATCTCAGGTTCCCTTCTCGCGCCGGGCGCGTGGCCCCGGCCTCCGGCGGGTGCGCGACGCCCCTGCATCGCGACAGGCGAGACGCCTGTCGCACCCAAAGACACCCGGCCTCGCGCGGGCGCACGATGACTCTCCTGGCCGGCGCCCTGGCCTGCTCGGTGGTCATGGGGGGCTGCAACCTGCGACGGCTGGCCGTGGAGAACCTGGCCGTCGTATTCAACGAAAGCAGCGCGGTCTTCACTTCCGATGCCGATCCGGAGTTGATTCGAGAGGCCATGCCCTTGAGCCTGAAGCTGATCGAGGGCCTGCTGCTCGAGGCGCCGGACAATCGGGGCCTGCTGCTGGCGGCCTGCTCGGGGTTCACGCAGTACGCGTACGTCTTCGTGGACCAGGAGGCCGACGAGGTGGAGTCCGGCACGCTGCCGGTGACGGCGGTGTCGCTGGGGCGGTTCGGCCGGCCGATCCGTCTGGACGTGCCGGCGGACGCCCCGCCTCGCAGCGAGAAGCTGGCGCTGGCGAGCGCGTTGCGGGTCCGTGCCCGCGGGCTGTACCTTCGCGGGCGGGACTACGGCCTGCGCGGGTTGGAGGTGGCCCATCCGGGCTTTCGCGAGGCGCTGGCCCGCGACCCGCGCCAGGCGGTGCGGGCCGCCGACAAGGCCGACGTGGGCTTGTTATACTGGACGGCGGCATCGTGGGGTCTGGGCATCGCGGTCTCCAAGGATATCCCGGACCTGATAGCCGACCAGCCGAAGGTCGAGGCGCTGATCGACCGGGCGCTGGAACTGAACGAATCGTACGAGAACGGGGCGATCCACTCGTTCCTGATCACGTACGAGCAGGCGAGAAAGGGCGCTTCGGGCACGCCCGAGTCGCGGATCCGCCCGCACTTCGAGCGGGCGGTCCAACTGAGCGAAGGGAAACTGGCGGCGCCGATGGTGTCGTACGCGGAATCGGTGAGCCTGATGGAACTGAATCGCGAAGAGTTCGAGACCATGCTGCGGCGGGCGCTGGCGGTCTCGCCGGACGCCCGGCCCGAGTGGCGGCTGACGAACCTGGTCTCGCAGCGCCGGGCCCGCTGGCTGTTGTCGCGGGTCAACGACCTGTTTTGACGCAACGGACACGAATGGAACGGTGAGGCAATGCGAACGGCAGTGACAGGATGGTTGATGGCGGGATTGTTGGCGAGTGCGGCGGCCGGGGCCCCGCCGCGGATTCGGCTGGCCACGCTGGCGCCCAAGGGAACCGCGTTCGAGCGGGTGCTGCTGGAGATGGGCGAGCAGTGGCGCAACGCCCCCGGCGGGGGGGCCAGGCTCATCCTCTACACCGACGGGCGGATGGGCGGCGAGGCCGAGGTGGTCAAGCGGATGCGGGTGGGTCAGATCGAGGCGGCCATGCTGACGGCAACCGGGCTGGCCCAGATCGACGACGCGGTGACCGCCATCCAGAACATGCCCATGATGTTCGGCACCCTGGACGAAGTGGACTACGTGCGGAGCAAGCTGCAACCGGACCTGGAGAAGCGTTTCCTGGCCCGCGGTTTCGTATTGGTCGGGATGGGCGATTCGGGCTGGGTGAAGTTCTTCTCGGCCAAGCCGGCCACGATGCCCGACGACTTCAAGCCGCTCAAACTCTTCGCCTGGGCGGGCGACATCAAGGTGATCGACCTGTGGAAGGCGGCCGGGTTCAACCCCGTGCCGCTGGAGGTGACGGACATCCTGACCGGGCTGCGAACGGGACTGATCGAGGCGGTCTGCTCGTCGCCCAACTACGCGCTGGCGGGCCAGTTCGACGGACCGGCCCCGCACATGCTGGACCTGGACTGGGCGCCGCTGGTGGGGGGGCTGGTGGTGACCAAGGACGCGTGGGACCGCCTCAGCGATCCGTCTCGAGAGGCGATGCAGAAGGCCGCCGCGTGGGCCGCCAAGGAAATCCAGCGCCGCAGCCGCGAGGAGAACGCCGAGGCGGTCAAGGCCATGCAGAAGCGCGGGCTGACGGTGCATCCGGCCACCCCCGCCGTGGTGGACGCGTGGCGCAAGATGGCCGAGGCTGCCTACCCGGCGATTCGGACCAAGAGCGTGCCGAGCGACCAGTTCGACCGGGTGCAGGAACTGCTCAAGGAATACCGCGCCGCCCAGAAGGCCAAGTGAGATGACCTCCGCCCCCGCCAGCGACGTGCAGAGCGAGGCCCAGCCGCCGGCGCCGGCGCAGGCGCCGAGCCTGATCGTCCGGATCTTCCGTTTGGTCGAGAACACGATCGTCGTGCTCACGCTGGCGGCGATGATGATTCTGCCCTTGCTGGAGTCGCTGTTTCGCAAGTTGGCCCGTCCGGGCATCTCCGGTTCCACCCAGTTCGTCCAGCACGGCAGCCTGATTCTGGGGCTGCTGGGCGGGGCCATCGCGGCGCGGCAGGGGCGGTTGCTGTCGATGGCGACGGCGGAGTTCCTGCCCAAAGGCTGGCCCTCCGCGGCGGCCAAGGTCTTTTCCGGCGCGGTCGCGGCCGTGATCTCCGCGGCCTTGTGCATCGCCAGCATCCAGTACGTCATCGAGGAGTACAAGTCGACGGAGGTGTTGGCGTACGGGATCTGCCCGTGGATGCTGGAACTGGCCATGCCGATCGGCTTCGGCCTGATCGCGTTGCGGATCGTGCTGCACAGCGGGCAGGGCTGGCGCGGGCGGACGATCGCGGCGGTGTTGGCGGCGGGCACGCTGGCGTTCCTGGTGCTGAGCAACCCGCGGTTCGCACGCTGGGCGCCGGAGGCCCTTCCGGCTGGGCTGGCCTGGGCGGGGAAGATCGCCCCGACGATCGAGCCGGAAACGCTGTTCTGGCCTGCCCTGGGCGTCCTGCTGGCCAGCATCTTCCTGGGCGGACCGATCTTCGTCATGCTCGGCGGGGCGGCGGTGGTCTTCTTCTGGTCCGACGTGCGAACGCTGGCCTCGCTGCCGATCGACCACTACAAGCTGGTGACCAATCCGCAGTTGCCGGCCCTGGCGCTGTTCACGCTGGTGGGGTACGTGCTGGCCCAGGGGGGGGCGTCGGCGAGGCTGGTGCGGGTGTTCATGGCCTGGTTCGGGTGGGCCCGAGGCGGCCCGGCAGTCGTGACCATTCTGGTCTGCGCGTTCTTCACGAGTTTCACCGGCGCCAGCGGGGTGACGATCCTGGCCTTGGGGGGGCTGCTGATGCCGGCCTTGCTGTCGGCGGGCTACGCCCCCCGGCGGGCCCTGGGCCTGCTGACCGGTGCGGGTTCGCTGGGCATGCTCCTGCCGCCCTGCCTGCCCCTGATCCTGTACGCGGTCATCGCCTCCCAGCAGCGCATGGACGTGACGGTGGAGAACATGTTCCTGGCCGCCATCGGGCCGGGCATCGTGCTGCTGGTGGTCACGGGCGCGCTGGGCTGGTGGATGGGGCCGTCGCGCAAACAATACACACCTCCGCCGTTCCGGCTTCGTGAGGGTCTGGCGGCCCTGTGGGGCGCCAAGTGGGAACTGCTCCTGCCGGTGCTGTGCCTCACGGTCATCTTCAAGGGCTGGATGACGGTGGTGGAAGCGTCGGCCCTGACGGCCCTGTACGCGGTGCTCAGTCAGACGCTGCTGCGGCTGGACCTGAAGTTCACCTGCAAGCTTCCGCGCGTGCTGGTCGAGACCGCCCTGGTCATCGGCGGGGTCCTGCTCATCCTGGGCGTCGCCCAGATGCTCACCAACTACATCCTCTACAAGCAGATCATCGTGGACGACATCGACATCCCGTTGGTGGACTACCTGGTCGACCAGGTCACCGCGGCCGTCAAGTCGCCCCTGCTGTTTCTGCTGCTGCTCAACGCCTTCCTGCTGGCGGTCGGCTGCCTGATGGACGTGTACTCGGCCATCATTGTGATCCTGCCGTTGCTGGCGCCCATCGCGATGCGCTACGACATCCATCCGCTCCATCTGGGCGTGATCTTCCTGGCCAACCTGGAACTGGGCTTCCTGACCCCTCCGGTGGGGATGAACCTGTTCCTCGCCAGCTACCGCTTCAACCGCCCCATGCTGGAGATCTGTCGGGCCATCCTGCCGATCCTGCTGGTCCAGTTGATCGGCGTGCTGCTGATCACGTACGTCCCGCAGATCGCCCTGCTGCTGCCGCAGTGGCTGGGAAAGTGAACGAGCGGTCCATTTGACATGGGCAGACGAACGGCAAAAGCTCGCAAGACCGGACCGCGGCCCCACAAGGCGACGAAAGACAAGCTGCGTCCAGGTCCCATCGCCCGCTGGATGAGCCGCCACCGCAATCCGGTGAGCTTCTGGCTGCACATGGTGGGCATCCCCGCTTGCTTCGTGGCCGCCCCCTTGCTGCTGGTTTTTGGGCGGTATTTTCAGGCAGGGGCGTTCTTTGCGGCTGGGTACGCCCTACAATTCATTGGACACGCAGTAGAAGGTAATCAGTCAGGGGAGGGCCTTCTGGTACGACGGCTGTTTGGCCGAGCGGGCAAAGTCTAGCTGCTCCGATTCCGGGCAAACCAAGTGTCCTTCTGCAACTCTGATGCGTGACCGCCCGGGAATTCATACCATCTCTCCGGATACCGAGCATCCTGTTCCATTACTGTTTGTCCGTATAAGTATCGATATTAAAGCGAGATATGGTGAACATCTCTGCTGGAACGTCTATGTTCTGATATCTGATACATATTCTTGTAATAAAATACTTGACACACAACACCACTTTTCTATCATTATGGCAGAGTCGCACAGAGGCATTGGAAATCGAATATCAGGACAGACGCCCGGCTGAAGCCTCCATCAGAGCGGGATAGGAAAGGAATACCATGGACACGGCCACATTGACACGCACGGTTGCTCAAACCAAGACCTCGCACGCTGGCCCCGAACTGGGCGAGTTGAAGCAGGTGCTGACCAGCGAGCAGGTCGCGCTGTATAGCCGCATCCCTGCTGAGTTGGACTACGTCGATCATCCCTCGTTCTCCAATCCCGCCACCGAGACCGAATTGTTCGGCGAGCAGGCCGAGGAGATCGAGATCCCGCAATGGACACACTTTCCCGAGGTGCCCGAAGACATGCCCCGCGGGCGAAAGAACAAGACCGCTCTCAGCGGGCGCGACGAAGTGAGGTTGTTCCTCCGCTACAACTATGCCCGCTGCCGGCTGGCCCAGTTGATCCAGACTCAGGCCAAGCGGTTTTCGGCTGCCCGGGCCCGCATGATGGTGACGTGGTTCGAGCGGGTCCTGGCGACCCGTAGCGACCTGGTCAAGGCGAACATGGCCCTGGTGCTCGCGATGGCCAAGCGGACGAAGATCCCCAACGTCGAGTTCACCGAGATGATCTCCGAGGGCAACATGGCCCTGCTGCGGAGCGTGGAGAAGTTCGACGTTTCGCGCGGTTTCAAGTTCTCCACCTATGCTTGCCGCGCCGTCCTCAAGAGCTTCAACCGCCTG
The DNA here is from genome assembly GCA_022705325.1 of Planctomycetota bacterium. GTDB lineage: Bacteria > Planctomycetota > Phycisphaerae > SM23-33 > SM23-33 > MWDR01. Next base: position 32,787 of record JAKJER010000056.1, read on the forward strand.
GCGACCAAGACCGGCAAGCACCACCAGCGGTTCCCCACGGAGTACGATCCGGACCTCGAGACCAGCGACCATGACGTGATGAAGCACGAGACCCAGCGCGAGGACAGCATCGACGCCGTGCGAGAGATCCTGCTCAAGAATCGGGCCAGCCTCTCGCAGACCGAGTTGACCATCGTCATGGAACGTTTCGCGATCGGTTCGCGAGGCAAGGGACGGACACTTGCCGAGGTGGGCAAGGTGGTCGGGCTGACCAACGAGCGAGTCCGCCAGATTCAGAACCTGGCCCTCCAGAAGATCAGGGACGTGCTGGACGGTGAATACCTCTTCGTGCCCGCCCGCAGCACCTCGCGGCACGACTGATCGGCGTCGGCAGGACGCCGCATGGCACAGCACTGACAAGCGCAGGCGCTTCGCAAGGGCGCCAGGGATGCAGAGAGGGGCAAGACCCGCCGGGAGCGATCCTCGCGGGTCTTTGCTTTGCATTCCTGGGGGGCCTCTTCGCCATGGACGGGCCCGGCGGCAAGGGGCCCGTCGACGTGCGGTCGCTCCGACGGCCGTGCCGGCGGCGCTACGGCGGGGTCAGTTGGCTTCGCTTGAGTGTCAGTTCATAGAGCACCTCGCCGTCGTCGCAGATCAGGCGAAACGTCACGCGCGGGTCGCTGGGCGCCGCGTCGAACTCGAACTCGCCGAAGGCGTACTGGCCGATCCGGCCGAACAGTTGGGTGTCCCACTTGGGGTTGGTGGCGGAGGGGCCGTCGCCTCGTCCACCCAGGCTGGCCGGCTCGAACTCGTACAGGCTGAAGCCCGAGGGCCGGGGGATGCGAAAGACGCGTGCGCCGTGGCGGTCGCCGGAGGTCAGCAGCACGCCGGCGATGCGGTGCTTCTCGATCAGGCTGAAGATCTGCTCGCGTCCCTTGGGGTCGTACACGCCCCAGGAGTCCTTGCCGTTGCTGACGTAGTCGCTCCACATCGTCCCGCACGAGAGGATGATGAAGGGCCCCTTGCAGTCGAGCAACTGCTTGCGGAGCCACTCCATCTGCTCAGGCCCGAGCAGGTTGCCCCCTGCGCTGTCGTCGCCGGCCGATCGCGTGCGGAAGTAGCGGTGGTCGACCATGATGATGTCGCACGGCCCCACGCGGTCGCGCAGGAACACGCCCCGGCCGCCATCGCCGAACCCGTACGACGGGTTGTTCCAGGCGCGGCGGAAGACGTCCCACACGCCCTGGCGGTCGGCGTCGGTGCAGCCCTTGGGGATGCCCCACTTGTCGTTGTTGAAGTAGTCGTGGTCGTCCCACGTCGCGTAGACCGGCATGCAGGCCGCCATCTTCTGCCACGCGGGGTGGAAGTCGCGCAGCAGGTAGTCCGCGCGGTGCAGGCCCAGGTGGGCGTCGCGGTCCTGCACGGCGATGTCGCCGTAGACCAGCAGGGCGTTGGGCTCGCGCTTGCAGATGGCCTCGGCCTGGCGCGGGTTGCCCAGCCCCCAACGGTGGAAGCACGACCCGAACGCGATGCGGGCCTTGGCGGGCCCCGCCGCGGGCGCGGTCGTCAGCGTGCAGGCGGCGGACACGGCGATCGCCTTGCCGTCCACCAGCACGCGGTAGGGGTATCGCGTGGCGGGATTGAGGCCGCTCACCGCCACCACGGCCGACAGGTCCGTCTGCTCGGTGCTCTCGATCGGGCCGAACGTCTTCTCCTGCCCGTCGACGCTGACGCGGACCTCGACCTTGGCCGGGCCCAGCGTGCGGAGCCACACGCTCGCCCCGTCGTCGCGGACGGCCCCGAGCATCGGCCCGCCCAGGTGCGTCATGCCCGCCTCTTTGCAGAGCCGCCTCACCTCCGCGTCGCGGGCCAGTTCGGCGAACGTCGCGTCGGGACGAGCCGACAGGATCTTGTAGGCTGCCTCGTATGCCCGCTGCACCGGCTCGGGCCGTTCGCCCCAGAGGTTCAGCAATTGCATGTTGCCCGTCAGGTCGCCGCGGTTGATCTGTTTGGGCCGGCCTGTCTGGGCGTCGGCCTTCCGCTTGGCCTGCTTCTTGTTCGCCTGCGCCCACGCGGGGCAGGCAAAGACGGCCATCAGAATCAGAGACACCAGTCGTCTCATTGCTTTACCCTTCCGCAAGATGTTGATCGGCATTGACCGGTTCGACCGGGCAGTCCCGGGCGATTGTACCCGGGCGATTGTACCGCCGGCGCGGGCGATTGCCAGCCTGGCTCGCACTTGCCCAGGGCAATCGCATTCTCGTGGCACGGGCATCTTGCCCGTGTGTCCCACGGGCGTCCCGCCCGTGGTGCAGGCCCGGGACGGCCCTGCAACGCATGGGCGAGACGTCCATGCCACCACAGAACGGGGACTTTGCGATTGCCCTGGCATTTGCCGGCGCCAGACGCCCGGCCGAACGCGGCCGCGGGCCCTGAGAGCTCTTGCGACTGCCCGGACGATCCGCGGGTCGGCTTGGCGGTCGAAATCGGCTATAAGCCCGGCCAGCGAGCCGCGGCGTAGCGCAGCGAAGCCGGGACACCCCGGCCGGCGTTCTGCGGTTCTGCCCCCCCGCAGCGTGCCACCCTCAAGTCGCCCTGTGCGGTGCCACGCTCAAGGCCACGGCCCGTCAGGACCGGGGCCTTGGGGGTGTCTTGCTCGGGGTGCCCCCCGGTCTGCGGTGCCACACTCAAGGCGACGACCCGTCAGGGTCGGGGCCTTGGGGGTGTCTTCCCGAACGCCCGAGCCCTGAGACTCAGGCAAACACCCGAAGGGCGCTTCAGGGCGCATTTCCCCGCTTGCCGGACCAGGACCGGCCCGCGCCGCTCTGCTCAACCGTCGCAGCCGCCGCAACTTGCCCCCGCGTCGCCGTGCGAACTGCCCGCGCCCTCTCGCGCCCTGCGTGCGTCCTGCCGCGCACCGCACGCGCCCTGACCGCGCCCCAGGACGAACGATCGCGCCCTGTGGAGCCTGCCGAATGGTTCATGCAGGACGCTGCCGCTGGCCGTATCCCCCTGGAATGGCACGAGCCGGTCACTCCGCTTGGGGTGGCCACCTCCGATGGTCAAGGCAGCCGACGCGATGGACGTGCATGGGGGTAGTCGGTGAACGTGAGTTAGGTTGGATGTAGCCAGGATTTTGGTCATGGTGGTCGGCAGGTGGGAGCTGTAAACCAGTGGGTTCCAGGTTCGAGTCCGAAACGGCGAGCTTCTTTCAACCAGTCGAACTAACGCGGCTGGTTGAGTTAACAAAAACGCCCGACCATGAGAATGGCCGGGCGTTTTCGTATCTCGTTGGTGACAAAGGGTTACGGCGTTTCCGCCCGCACGGGCCGCACTCTCTGTTTCAACCCGCCTCCACCACGTTGCGGCCGTGAACGTACACGTTCTCACCCGCACGCCGAGAGCAACGCGCCGAACTCTCGGACTCTCTGTTGAACTGCCCGCCAGTGGTTAACAGACCCGTCCGCACCGGGACCTACAGTGATTTCGAACTCGCGGGGCTCTCGCTTGGTCAGGTCGCGGGTTTCTGGCCGCCGATGGCCGACCAGAGCTGGAATTTGATGAACAGGTCCACGTTCACGAACCCGATCTCCCGAAGCCATTCCATCTGCGATACGAAGGATTCATGGATGTCGTCGCCCGGCTGTTTCGGCTGGCCGATATTCTCGACATTGCGTTTCCTCCACCCGTCGAACTTCTCGCACCATGCAGAGGCATATGGCTTCAATTCCGGCGGCACGTTTGCCCGGGCATCCGCAACATGCCGTATCCAATACGCCAGCGTCCGACGGTATGCATCGTCGTAAAGGGTGGACATCTCATCGATGTTGTAGAACCATCCCCCGGGACGAAGGGTCTCGAAACACGAACTGTAAAACCTTCGCTTTCCTGCAGTATCCAGGTGATGGATGGCTGACATCGAGCAAATCGCATCAGGCGCTTCGGGCAAGGCAGCTTGCCAATTGTCCTCGAAGGCACACGCGACGAACACCACGCGTTCTCCAAAACGCCCGAGCCGTTTTGTCGCCACCCGACGAAAATCCTCCGACGAGTCTACCCATACCGCGCGCGATGATGGAGACGCATCCAGGATCTTCTCGATGAATATCCCGCTTCCCCCACCAAGGTCCACAATGAGTTCGGGCTTGCATTCGGACAGCAGCAGCGCAATGACCTCATCTTGGAGCATATGATAGCGGGGCACCAGGTAATCGGCCATCCTGTCATAGCAGTCTGCCATTGAAGACCATCTCTCTTTGTCCATCTGTTCCATCGCGCTAATCCTTTCCAAAACGAGGTAAAAGAAAAAGCCCGCTTCCTTGCGGAAACGGGCTTCTATGATTCTCTGCAAATGGTCCTGTCTGAATCAGAGCATCAGCCGTCTCCGCCTGCTGGCTTGCGCAGCAGAAGTAGCCCGCCAGGAATGGCGGCGTTGAGAATGGTTGCGGTAATGGCTTTGCCTCTGACCATGTCGTTGAGCATTCTACCGTCGCACAAGAGGAAAGCAATATCCTTATTGTCTGCGTCGTTCGCTTCCGCCCGGCATCACACCACCCCTATTTGACAGCCGGTTCCTCCCGGACCCTACCGACATTTCGAACTCACGCCGGACAGATACGCAGATACGGAGATACGGGGACAGATACCGTAATTCGCCGAATTGTGGTATCTGTCCCAATCCTGTTCGGCACTCAGATTGCTAACTTTCGCGGCCGCTAAACATTTCTTGGAGTTTTCTCCAGATTATACTGGCGCGCTCGGGTTTGGCATGCTTTTATAGTCGCCGATGGGCCGAAAGCGTG